>NZ_CP056775.1:2145000-3420000 GCF_016894445.1 Dyadobacter sandarakinus | reverse complement strand
TAACCCGCAATGAGCCCGCCCCACCAGCCGAATGCTTTGTAGGCATAAGAAAAAGGTCCGCCAGCCTGCGGGATGGATGTGGTAAGCTCGGTGAAGCTGAAAATGAAGGTGACATACAGGACTGTGACCAGCAGCGTGGCAATCAGAAATCCAATTGTGCCCGACACTCCCCAGCCATAATTCCAGCCGAAATATTCTCCGGAAATAACAAGGCCCACGGCGATGGCCCACAGGTGGATTGGCTTAAGAACTTTCTTGAGGGTAGCAGTCTGCTCAGCCGACATAAAGAATGGTTTAGGAGTTAGAACAGTACAATATAGGTTATAACTGCTCTCAAACCATTTCTTCCTGCATAACTTTATATTTACGCCGTATTTAATTCCGTTAATTTACCTTGGCGCAGTTCGCAGGTAATCGCCCATTTCCCTCACCTTATCGGTATTAAGATAGTCTACACCCAGTGTCATCATTGTTTTCCAGGCGTTGATGTTGTCGGGTGTTGCCCAGATCCGCGCTTTTTTGTCGAGCTGGTGAATGTCGCTGATGGTTTTGGACAGGCGTTTTTTGTCACGTTCGGGCAGAGTGCCTTCTCCATTCCAGTTGGAGTATTTTTGAAAAGCCTGGCTGATCAGTCCGATGCGCGCGAGTTGTTCGGGCGTGTAGGTCATTTCGGGACGGCCGTCGAAGTAGATGAACAAAGGATACTTGTCAAACTGTGCTGGGTCAGGCGTATTGCCACTCACCACAATCCTGATCAGTCCCCGGGGCGCCAGGATCTTTTCATGCGGTGCCAGCTCTCTGACCAATGCCGCCAGGGTTTCCTCTCCGCTGGTTTTCAGGTCGATCAGCAGCTGCAATGGTATATCCTGCTGAGGATAAACATTGCCACCATTTTTTTCAATCTTATCAAGAAGTGGTTGCAGATAAAGTTTCCGGAAAGTCCGCTCCGGACGGATTGCTCCCGCAGTATGGGCCACGAAAAGGGTGTCGCGCACCAGGAAAATATCTGCCTCTACCGAGCCGAACTGTTGCTCATAGGCATCTTCCAGCGGTCGCCGGCGCTCGTAATCATTGTGCGAATGCGCCTGGGCAGTGGTATAGGGTTTGATCTGCTGTGCCACAAGCTGCTGCAGCGGAAGCAGCATCATCAGAATAGTAGCAGTTTTCATCGGTTTTTACAGGGGTGAAGGTGCCGTCAGGGAGTAAATATAAGGCAATTTTCATCCTGTGAATCCGCGAGCTTGCGAACAAATTGTAAGCTGGCAGAGCGGACAAGCACGGATTATCTTTATTTTAGCCAGACATAATCACGAACCGGCACCAAGCCAGCCAAGTATTGCATGGGAAAAAATTCTTCTCTTTTCAGGAAAAAAACGGTAGATCAGATATTAAGGGATGCAAATGCTTCGGACGGAGGCCTGGCCAAGATACTCGGCGTGAGGGACCTAGTGTCGCTGGGAATTGCTGCCATTGTGGGCGCGGGGATATTCAGTACAATTGGTCTGGCCAGCTATAATGGCGGACCGGCGGTTTCGCTCCTGTTTGTATTTACCGCGATTGCCTGCGTTTTTACGGCCTTGTCCTACGCACAGTTTGCGAGTACAGTTCCGGTGTCGGGTAGTGCATATACGTATGCATATGTGGCATTTGGCGAGCTGTTTGCCTGGATCATCGGCTGGGCGCTCATCCTGGAATATGCAGTTTCCAATATGGTGGTTGCTATTTCGTGGTCGGAGTACTTTGTGAGTATGCTCAAAGGATTTGGCATTACGCTGCCTGGCTGGCTCACCATGAACCAGGAGTCTGCGCATGAAGCATTTGAAAAACTGCAGCAGTCGGGAGCCGGCGCACTTTCTTCCTATGAACTCTTTGCCGCGCAAACCTATCAGTCGGCCCCGCGCATCGGCGACCTGGCCGTCATCCTCAACCTGCCGGCGGGACTGATCACCCTTCTGATCACTGCGCTGGTGTATATTGGTATTCGTGAGTCGCGTACGGCCAGCAACATCATGGTTGTCCTGAAAATCACCGTAGTGTTACTGGTGATCTTTGCAGGGGCATTTTATGTAAAACCGGAAAACTGGTCACCCTTTGCACCCAATGGTGTACCGGGCGTACTGAGTGGGGTAGCCGCCGTATTCTTTGCATTTATCGGTTTTGACTCCATCTCCACCACCGCCGAAGAGTGCCGCGATCCCCAGCGTGACATGCCCAAAGCAATGATTTACTGCCTGGTAATCTGCACCATCCTGTACGTGCTGATTACCCTCGTACTAACCGGAATGGTCAATTACAAGGAACTCAATGTAAGCGATCCGCTGGCCTTTGTTTTTCAAAAAAACGGGCTTGACTTTATGGCAGGCGTTATTTCCGTCAGCTCGGTGATTGCCATTACCAGCGCCCTGCTTGTGTATCAGCTGGGCCAGCCGAGGATCTGGATGACCATGAGCCGCGACGGATTGTTATGGAAACGTTTTGCAAAAATCCACCCCAAATACCATACACCCTCTTTCGCAACAATCGTCACCGGCTTTGTGGTCGGCATACCGGCCTTGTTTTTCAAAATGGATTTTTTTGTGGACCTCACCAGCGTGGGGACATTTTTTGCATTCATACTCGTTTGCGGCGGAGTGCTCTATCTGGATCACAAGGGTATTTCTGCCAACTCCAAGTTCAAGGTGCCTTATATCAATGGAAAATACCTTGTAGGACTGCTGTTTGTACTTTCCATAGCCGGTATCATTTTGTATGGCCAGGACACGATTGCTGAGTGGCGCGCGCTTTCGCTGGCTGAGATCATGGAGCACAAGCTGCTCACCATTGTTTTCTGGATTACCTGGGCCGTGCTCACGGTATTGAGCTACCGACACAACTTTTCATCGCTGCCCGTAGCCGGCATCCTTACCAATTTGTACCTCATGACAGAGCTCGGGGCATCCAACTGGCTTATTTTTGTGATCTGGCTGGCCATCGGGCTTGTGATTTATTTCAGCTACGGGTACCGCAGAAGCAAGCTGGCCTGAGCCAGCTATTGCTTTTCAATTTTAAGCAGAATGGAACGTTTTTCCTTGTTCCCGGTACTATCGACCTTTGCGGCAGGGTTAACTGCGGTCAGGATCAGTCGGTAATTTTCATCGGCAAAACGCTTCGTCAGGGTATCCGCCATTTTGAAGGAGCTCATTTTGTAAAGTGTCCTGCAATCGCCTAGGCACATTTTTACATGTTCGTTCACGCCACCTTCCGCAGTTACACCCGAAAGCAGGAGGTCCACGGTTGCATTGCCCGCCCAGAAGCATTGTACACCCTGCGGGCACCGACTGTCCTGAACGTCAAAAAATGTAAGTGTAGCTTTGGGGACATCATTGAGGAGAACCGACTGTTTGTACATAATCTCCTCATCCTTCCTGTCCACCGTCGTGTTTTTGCATGATGTACAAACAAGCATCAATGCAGCTAAGACGTAGTTTTTCATACCGGTCAAGTTTTTGGCTTTTTTATCATGACAGTCCTGCTTTTACGAAGGTTGGAACGTACTGCGGCATTTCATTCCGGTACGGTTGCCTTGCGCTGACTGCTAGATAATTAACGTAAAAACTGTACCTTTTCCTACGTCGGATGCAACATTCAGCTGACCATTATGCTGCTGCAGAATCTGCCTCGAAAGACTGAGCCCGATGCCTGAGCCTGTTTTTTTGGTAGTGTAAAAGGGGATGAAAATATTTTCCATAGCTTCCGGCTCAATGCCATCGCCATTGTCGGCCACCTCAATCATAACAACATTATCTACCTGGTAGGCCGACAGACTGATGGTACGGTTGGTTTGGGTGGAAAATGCCTCCGACGCATTCTTGATAAGATTAATCAATACCTGCTGAATCTGGCTCGCGTCGGCCTTTACGGTCAGGTCCTCGGGCTTTACCGACAGCTTCCAGAGCACACCCGACCGGGTCAGGTCTGTCTGAAGCAACTGGATCACTTCCTGCAGTAACTCTTCCACACTGATACTGGCAAATACCGGTTTAGGCAGGGTGGTAAAATCCCGGTAGGCATTCACAAACTGCATCATGCCCTTACTACGCTTTTCGAGCGTCGAAAGTGCTTCCTTTAGGTCATTTACGGCTTCCTGATCATTGGTCGAGCGTTCAATGTCTTCGTTCACAATCAGGCGCATGGTGCCTACCAGCGATACAATGGGTGTCATGGAATTCATGATCTCATGCCGCAGCACCCGGGTCAGGTTTTGCCACGACTCGATTTCCTGCTGCTGAAGTTCGGTCTGTATGTTTTGTAAAACAACAATACGTACCCAGGTTCCCCTCAGCTGGATGGCTGCTCCCTGCAGGGCCAGTGGCTGGTCGGATGGGGTACGGTAAAGCTCCCGCACGCCGCTGTCGAGGGTTGAGAGCAGCTCGTACAGCCGCGGGTGGCGGTCGCGGAGCTCGTTGAGGTGGTGCAGCCGGTAAATGCCCAGCATCCGCAATGCCGCATTGTTGATCAGGTTAACCTGCCCGGTACTGTCAAATGTGATCAGGCCCGTACCGATATGTTGCACAATGGTATTCAGGTATTGCAGATTGGCCTCTTTTTCGGCCCGCGCCTGTCTGAAAGCATGCAGTACTTCGTTAAACTGCTGGTTCAGTTCCTTGAACGTCCGCCCCATCTTGTTGTCTGCCCGGAAATTGATCGTAAAATCCGAGTAGCGGACAGATTCCAGGAAGTACGTCAGTTTCCGGTTTACATTGGTCACATACTGGTACAGAAGCGAAGCCTGGGCAAAAATGAAAATCGTCCCGATGACATACACCAGCGTACTATTGGTATGGACCGAAGCCAGCCACGCAAGTCCGATCACACTAAGTACGATCAGGGTGATCCTGATCATAATCATGATACTGAAATGCCGTAATCCGATCATGGGATAGTGTAGGTGGACGAAGGCAGGTTAGGATTCCAGGACATTTTGCGGTACTCCGGACATTTCGCTTAATACGAATTTTTCCAGTGACCTTATTTTATAATGCGCCATATTGAACTTGGCATCTTCAAAAACTTCCCTGGCCGGAACCGAGATCGTGATCATGCCTGCCGCATGTGCCGACCGCAGCCCGGCATGCGAATCTTCAAACGCAATGCATTCAGCGGGTAGTACGCCCAGCTTGGCAGCAGTGGTGAGGTATACGGCCGGATGCGGCTTGGTAAACTCTTCCAGCTCGCCCGAGTGCCATACATCGAAGTACTGAAGAATGTCTAGTCTTTCCAGCACGTCCTCGATCAGTTCCATATGCGATGCCGACGCTACGCCCAGTTTAAGTCCCGTGGCTTTCAGGTCTTTGATCAGCGCAATGGCACCCGGCATGGGTTCGGCATTTTCAAGAATTTTGCGGTGCGCAATGGTCAGGATTTCTGCTTCCAGTTCCTCGAAAGTGGGTGTATTCCAGGGTTGCAGCTGGTGGCAGAAGTCAAGAAATAGTTTAACCGAGAGTCCTGTGGTTTGGAGTTTCAATGCATCGGTAAGCTCAAAGTTTACCTTGCGCATCACTTCGCGGGCAGCCTCTGTCCAGAAATGTTCTGAATCAATCAGCAACCCATCCATATCAAATATTGCAGCTTTGATCATTTCAAAAATTTAAAAAAGAAAATAAGTACCGGTTGATGCAAGTGTTTTTCATAAACAACCAAAACTACTACATTCGCAGCTAAGAATGGCTTTAGGGGTGTCCAAAAGGACTGAGATTCATACCCTTCGAACCTGAAACAGCTGGCACTGTCGTAGGAAAAAGCAATCAGAGGTACTTGGGTGCCTGTAATTTCTTTATGCGGAAATCACCGCACAACCTGCCTGTCTCGGGTTCCGTTCTTTTTCTTTTTGCAAAACATCAGAAAAATGGAAATCAATATCAGGGAAAATCTCGTGCTGCTCCGTGAAAATGTGCCTCTCGTGCATAATATCACAAATTATGTGGTTATGAACTTCACTGCAAATGCATTGCTGGCGCTGGGTGCATCGCCGGTGATGGCGCATGCGGTGGAAGAAGTGGAGGAAATGGTGAGCATTGCCGGCGCGCTCGTGGTCAACATTGGTACACTGTCTGCATCCTGGGCAGAAGGCATGAAGCTGGCCATGAGCCGTGCGGCTGCCCTCGGCAAGCCCATTGTCCTGGATCCGGTAGGAGCGGGTGCCACTTCGTACCGCAATCAGGTACTGACACAGCTCCTGGAAACCGCCCCGCCCGCCATTATCCGGGGCAATGCCTCTGAGATCATGGCACTGGCCGGTGCAAACATCACTACCAAAGGAGTGGACAGTACCGCCTCCTCCGACCAGAGCCTGGATGCCGCGCTGGCATTGAACCGCCGCTTCGGATCGGTTGTCAGTGTGAGCGGGGTTACCGACCTGATTGTTGGGAATGGAAAGGTGTATTACATCTCAAATGGTGTGCCGCTGATGACACGTATTACCGGAATGGGGTGCTCAGCTTCGGCAATTGCCGGCGCCTATGCTGCGGTATGTAGCGACCCGCTGGCGGCAGCCGTATCTGCGGCAGCGACCATGGGCGTATGCGGCGAGCTCGCCTATCGTCATGCCCAGCTCCCGGGGTCTTTCCAGGTTGCATTCCTGGATGCACTGGCCGTATCGCCGGACCACCTTGCTGAACTTACCCGTATCAGCGTTTCACCGGATCGTTCTGCTGATGTCCGCTAGCACACTTCCTCTGGATCTGTACCTTGTCACCGACGAGGCCGCCTGCCTTGGTCGTGATCTGTTTTGGATTGTGGAAGAGGCTGTAAAAGGAGGCGTATCCCTGGTACAGCTTCGAGAAAAAAACCTGGACACCCGGGATTTTATTGATAAAGCCTCCAAAATGAAAGAGCTGCTGGCTCCATACAATGTTCCGCTCATCATTAACGACCGTGTGGACGTTGCGCTGGCAGCCGGCGCCGATGGTGTTCACGTCGGGCAAAGCGACATGCATTATCACCAGCTCCGCCAGGTACTTCCGGGCCAAAGCATCGTGGGTATTTCTGCGGAGAATATGGCAAATGTTGAGGAGGCAAATGATTGGGAAATCAGCTACCTGGCCATCAGCCCTCTTTTTGATACACCTACTAAACCGGATACCGGGACCGCCTGGGGCATGGCCGGGTTGCAGCAGGCAGCGAAAGTGAGCCGTCACCCGCTGGTGGTCATCGGAGGCATTAACACCGAAAACGTGACGCAGGCTATACAACATGGTGCAAGCGGCATAGCGGTGGTATCGGCCATTTGCAGCGCGGCTTTCCCCGGGTATGCCGCGGAGCAGCTTCGGAAGGCTGTTATTTCAGGTAAAAAAAACAGGCTCTGATAAAAGGACCTTATTCCCATTTCCACCATGATTAAACGATATCCTACTGTACTTACCATAGCCGGCTCTGACAGCGGCGGGGGAGCGGGCATTCAGGCTGACCTCAAAACCGTGGCTGCACTGGGAGCTTATGGTACGTCAGCCATCACGGCGCTCACTGCCCAGAACACTACCGGCGTCCGCGCCATTCATGCGGTGCCACCCGAATTTTTACGTCAGCAGCTGGAAGCTGTATTTGAAGATTTTACCATTGACGCAGTCAAAATCGGGATGGTCAATACGGCCGAAACAGCGCAGGTAATCGCGGGTGCACTGGCAGATTACCAGCCTCGCTTTGTTGTTTTCGATCCCGTCATGGTGTCTACAAGCGGCAGCAGGCTGATCCGGGAGGATGCAGTGGATGCATTGTGGCAGGAGCTGCTTACCCGCGCCGACCTCATTACGCCCAATATTGACGAGGCAGAAATCCTGGTTTCTGAAAAAATAACCGATTTGAAAAGCATGCAGCATGCGGCCGGTATCCTGCTTGAAAAAGGCTGCAAGGCAGTGCTACTCAAAGGCGGGCACCTTGCAGGACCGGTGATCCGGGATGTACTGGCCCTCCAAAATACCGGCAGCCTGGTACTGGAAAGCGACTATATCCGCAGCCCGAATGTACACGGAACAGGCTGCACACTATCTTCTGCCATCGCCACGTATGTGGCCCTCGGGCATTCCCTTACTGACGCCGTGGTACTAGCACATCAGTATGTTGCGGGAGCGATCGGCCACGGCAGGGATGTTATTACCGGCCACGGTCCCGGTCCTTTAAATCATTCTTTTTCACCTTTGCCAATGCAGGTTATTTCATGAGCTTCACAACATATCTCTGGGAAGAAGCACTTCCCATTTACAGGCAGATCAGCCAGCATCCGTTTAATCAGGAGCTGAAAACCGGAACTTTGCCCGTAGAAAAGTTTAAATTCTACATTGCGCAGGATTCCCTTTACCTGGCCGACTTCGCGCGGGCGCTGGCCGCAGCAGGGTCCAGGGCCGGAAACAGCCATGATGCGCTGGATTTTTTTCAGTTTGCACAAAATGCAATCCTGGTAGAGCGTGCTCTGCATCTGAGCTATTTTAAAAACTATGAGATTGACAATGCCGGCACCAAAGGTCCCGGATGCTTTGCCTATACCAGCTACCTGCTCAGTGTCAGTGCATTCGAATCTTTCGAAGTTGCTGTGGCTGCGTTGCTGCCTTGTTTCTGGATTTACAAGAAAGTAGGTGATGACATGTATGCCAGTCAATCTTCCGGTAATCCTTACCAAAGCTGGATTGATGCCTATGGCGGTGAGGAATTCGGACATTCGGTCCGGAAAGCACTTGATATCTGCGACCGCCTGGCTGAGCAGGCAAGTGCAGGTACCTGCACAAAAATGCGCGAAGCATACCTGACCGCTTCCCGGCTGGAATACATCTTCTGGGACGATGCTTATCACCTTCGGACCTGGCCATGCTGAGGAGGCTTTCGACGGCCGAAAGCCGATAGCTGACCGCCGAAGTTCCCCCTCACTCGCTCCGCAATGCCCTGACGGGGTTCCTCAATGCTGCCTTAATACTCTGGAAGCTAATGGTCAGCAATGCGATCAGGATGGAGATGGCAGCTGCGGAAACGAAAAACCACCACTTGATTTCGGTATGGTAGGCAAAATCCTGCAACCACTTGCTCATGGCGTAAAACGCGATGGGGGAGGCAATGAGGATCGCGATGATAACCGGTTTAAGAAAATCACCCGAAAGCATCATGATCAGGCTGCCGAGTGAAGCTCCCAATACTTTGCGCACCCCGATTTCCTTCGTACGTATTTCAGCCATGAAAATAGACAGTCCAAGCAGGCCGAGGCATGAGATAAAGATGGCGATACCGGAGAAAATGGTGAAAAGGGTTTGCTGGCTCTGCTCACTTGCATACAAATTGCCGAACCGCTGATCCAGGAACTCATAGGAAAAAGGAACATCCGGGAACCTGGTACGCCACACCGACTCGATATGGGCAAGTGCATTTCCAATGTTTTTACCCGAAATATGCACCGACATCCAGCCTAGGCGATCATCCTGCCGGAACAAAACCAGCGGCGCCACCTTCTGGTGCAGCGATTCGAAATGATAATCTTTGGTCACCCCAATGATTTCGCCCCGTACCTGTCCATAGCCAAAACGCCCACCCACAGCTTCGGCGGGATTCTTCCAGCCAAGCATTCTTGCGGCGGTCTCATTCAGGATAAATGCATTGGTGCGATCGGAAGGATAGTTGCGTGAAAAATTTCTCCCGGCGGCCATGCTGATCTGGTAGGCAGGAATAAAGTCCTCGTCTACCGAAAGGGATTTTACATTGACATCCGACATTGCAAAGGTGTCGCCCTTGGTAACATAAGCCTCCCAGGAATCAAGCAGGCGCCCCGAGGGAATGCGCGACGAGCGCCCGGCTTCCCGTATGTTGCTGTTGGCTTTCAGCTCCTGCCTGAAACTTTCCAGCCGGCCGAGGGTATCATTGGAGCCGGTACGAAGCAGCACGATCTGGTCTTTGGAGTAGCCCAGCTTGTAATTCTGCACATAGCGCATCTGGTTGTATACGACTGTTGTACTGATGATCAGCACAACTGCAATGGCAAACTGCGTAACCACCAGGAACTGCCGGAGCTTACCATTTTTCAATGCCGACGACACCTTTCCCCTGAATACGCTGATGGGCTGAAAGCCTGTCAGGAAAAATGCGGGGTAACTGCCTGCTGCAAGCGCCGTGAGCAGGGTCACCACAGCCAGTATTAGCAGAAAGCCGGGATCAAGGAGCGCCTCCGTGGTGAGTTGTTTATGCGTAAAATTATTCATGAATGGCAGGCATAAGGCAACGATCACAAGCGCCAGGACCAGCGATACTGCTACCAAGAGTACCGACTCGCTCAGGAACTGGGCGATCAGCTGCTGCCGCAATGCACCGATTACTTTCCGCATGCCTACCTCTTTGGCCCGTGTTGCCGAGCGGGCCGTGGCGAGGTTCATGTAGTTAATGCATGCAATGGCAAGGATAAACAATCCGATTGCCGAGAAAAGGTATACGTACTGTATGTCACTGTTGGCCTCAATCTCTGAATCAAGATGCGAATGCAGGTGAATGTCGGTCATCTTCATGAGCCCGAGTACTGAATACCTGGATGCCTTGGGTTCGATATGCCGGTTCTGGAATGCGGGGAATGCTTTGACAAGCTTTTGTGGATCATAGTTTTCCGGCAGGAGCAGGTAGGTGGAAAAAGCATTGTTACCCCAGTTGGTCCGCAGCTGCTCTGCACCATAAACCCGGTCGTCGTTCATGGTTGAAAACGAAACCAGAAACTGCGGATGGAAATGTGACTGTGCCGGCAGCGGTTCGAACACCCCTGTCACGGTATAATCCAGCTGATTGTCGAGCCGGACGACCTTACCGACCGGATTTTCATTCCCGAAATACTTTTCCGCCATCGGACGTGAAAACATGATCGAAAATGGGTTTTCAAGGGCCTGGGCCGGATTACCCCCGATTACATTGAAACTGAAAACCTTGAAAATGTTGGGCTCGGCAGCAAACATCTGCTCTTCCACAAATACTTTTTCTTTGTAGCGCACAGTTCCCCCGGTTTCGAGCATACGCAGCACCTGCTCCACCTCCGGAAAATCCTGGCGGAGGAGTGGTCCGAAAGGAGGAGCGAGGTGGCCGAGTTTCAGGGATTCTGTGCCGTCATTGGACAAAAATGTTCGTGAAACACGGTAAATGCGGTCTGCATGGGTGTGAAACTTGTCATAGCTCAGTTCATCCCTTACGTACAAAGCCAGCAGCAGAAAGCAGGCCAGTCCCATGGCGACGCCTGTCACGTTGATTACGCTGAATGCCTTGTGTTTAACCAGGTTCCGGAGCGCTATTTTGAAGTAGTTTTTAAGCATGGCATAAATAGATGGCAGTGAACAATGCGGCTGCGGCCGAAAACAAAATTACCCCGCGAGCACTTGCCAGCAGGGTAACATTTTTGTGCCAACATTATAAGGCTTTCTATTTTAAGCAGTTACATGTAAATGCTGCGTTCAGAAACGGACATTGACAACCGCTTGTCCGGCATTATCATGCACTAGCCTCTTCGATAGCTGCGGCCTTTTTCAGGGCGCTGGGATCTTTCATAGGCATATAAACGCTGACGCTGGGCAGGAGTAAGCACATCAAGCAATGCGTTTTGCTTGTCGGCTTCCAGCCGGCGTACATGCTGGTAAGTTTGGTAACGCTTGTTGCCCGATATCAGCCGGTCGTACCGGATTTCGATTTTTTGCATTTCCTTCTCCTGCTTGCGGCTCAGATGCACAATGGCATCAAGCTTTCCGACGCTGTAATTTTGTGGTCCAGCCTCTACGCGGGCAGCCGAAACTTCATGTCCCACGCGGTACTGGGCAGATGCATTTCCAAGGGTCAATGTTACAATTGCTGCGATGGCTAAGATGGTCTTTTTCATGGTTTCCAACATTAAATTGTTTGTTTATGTTGGTTAGAAGCCCATTTTCTATTTTAGTTTAAACAGCACATCCCCGCAATCTGCCAGCCGCTGCTACGGACAGACAGGCTGCTGATTTTTACCGACGAACTGCCTGTTCAGAAAGATATCCCTACTCGCTGCGCAAGGACTTGACGGGGTTCATTAACGCTGCTTTGACTGCCTGGAAACTGACCGTCAGCAAGGTGATGAGTACGGCCAGGATGGCAGAAACTGCGAATACTACCCAGCTCAGCTGGATGTGGTACTCGTATTTATTGAGCCAGTCGTTCAGGAAAAACAAGGCAATGGGCGAGGCGATGACACACGACAGCACAACCAGGTACACAAATTCTTTGGAAAGCATTGCCCACATTTGCGCCACACTGGCTCCGAGTGCCTTGCGGATCCCGATCTCCTTGGTACGCTGCTCGGCTGTATAAGCCGCCAGCCCGAACAAACCCAGACACGAGATAAATACCGCCAGCACCGCAAATACCCTCGCCAGCTTACCAATCCGCTCTTCGGCCCGGAACTTGGCTTCATATTCCTCATCGGCAAACTTGAATTCGAAAGGCGAGTCGGGATCATGTTTCCGGAAAATGGCTTCCACTTTTTTGAGAGCCTGGTCCACCGGCTTGCCGGGCATCAGCTTTACATTGATCAGGTTGGCCCACTCGTAGTTCATCAGGAAAATCGTAGGTACTGCAGGTTCGTAGGGCGACTGCATGACCATGTCCTTGATCACGCCCACGACCTGCCGCGGGCTGCCATTGTAGCGGATGGTTTTACCGATAATATTTTTAATTCCGGTAAGCTTCACCGCGGATTCGTTCAGGATAAATCCGGCGGTATCCGTTGAAAACTCTCGCGAAAAGTCCCGGCCCTGCACGATTTTCCAGCCGATCGTCTTGCCAAAATCATGCGTACAGGCGATCGTTCCGAAAAGGGGCAAAGAGCCCGGTTCCATTCCTTCCCATTCAAAACCGATCTGATTGGAGTAGATACCAGTGGTCGGACTGGACGATTCGCTCATTTCGTATACTACGCCCGTTTTCAGCAGGTCGTCGCGCAGCGGGTAGTATTTTCCAAACATGTTGGGCGAAATGTTGATCTGCAGCAATCCCTGCCGGTCGTAGCCCACGGGCCTGTTTTTGGCATGCTGAATCTGCTGAAAAACGATGATTGTACCGATGATGAGCGTGATGGATACGGTAAACTGCATGACCACCATCACCTTGCGCGGTACAGCCGACCATTTACCCACCTTAAAAGTACCTTTCAGCACTGCAAGAGGATTGAATGAAGACAGGTAAAATGCCGGATAGCTGCCCGAAATAAGCCCTGTAAACAAGGCAAATACGACCAGCGCAAGCCAGAACTGGGGATAGTTATAGGGGAAGTGGACCTTTTTACCTGCCAGTTCATTGAAGGCAGGAAGCGTGAGCAGCACAATGATCAGAGCCAGCAGCAATGCAAAGCACACCACCAGAAAAGACTCACTCAAAAACTGGAAAACGAGCTGGCTGCGCAAAGAACCAATCGATTTGCGGATACCGACCTCCTTGGCGCGCTTTTCAGACCGGGCGGTGCTCAGGTTCATGAAGTTGATGCATGCCAGGAGCAGGACGAATATGCCAATGATCGTGAACAGCCATACAAACTGGATTGCGCCGCCTACATTCTTGCCATTTTTGAAATCGGAATATAAATGCCAGCGACTCATGGGGTGCAGCATGTATTGCGGCTTGTCGGTTTTTGAAAAGGCATGCGGCATTTCTACGTCGCGGATTTTCAATGACACTTTTTCAACATCGGCATGATCAGCCACCTGCGCAAAAAACTGGAAAGAGTGGTTTCCCCATTGCGTCTGTGCTTCCTTGACCCAGTTTTCGGCCGACAGGTAGTCGGCCCAGGGAAGGATCAGCATGAGCTCGTTGAAGTTGGAGTTAAATGGAATATCCTCATACACACCGGTCACCTTCACGTCACGCTTGATGTCCAGCTTCAATGGTTTGTTCAGCGGGTCTTCATTGCCGAACAAGGCCCTGGCCACCGACTCCGCGATCACGATGGAACCCGGGTTTGTCAAAGCAGTTGCATAGTCGCCCCGGATCATTTTCAGCGAAAGCATTTCCGGAAACCCCTGCTGGGCGTACATTCCGCTCTTATTGATCTTTTTTTCACCATTGGTAAGCAGGTGTCCGTAATTCCAGCTCGCCAGCGAGGTATGCTTGAAGTCTGCCCCATATTTGGTTGCCATTTCGGTAACCGCCGGGATCGACACTGCAGTACCGGTGCCGGTTTGCCCGTTGAATGTCTGGCTGATCCATGCCTGTACCAGGTGGTTGTAGTTTTTGTGGTAACGGTTGTAGGAAACCTCATCCCACACCCACAGTCCGATCAGCATCGCTACTGCAATACCTACTGCCAAACCAACAATGTTGATGAATGAATAAACCTTGCTTTTCAGCAAATTTCTGAGGGCGATTTTAAGATAGTTTCTGATCATGGCAGGGGATTTTGGGATAGCGGTTGGCTGTCGGCCATCAGCTTTCGGCCGTCGGATTGTTTTTGTTAGATTATAATTTATGTCACACTAATAAAAAATAGTAAATCACACTTCCTCCTCCCCAAAAGCCAAAAGCCAAAAGCCAAAAGCCAAAAGCCACAAGCCACAAGTCTAAAAAAGCCGACAGCCGAAAGCCGACAGCCGAAAGCCAAAATCTCTCCTCCTTCCTCCTTTCCTCCATTCCTCCCTTCCTCCTTCCTCCCCAATCCCCCTCACTCCGCCCTCAAACTTCTCACCGGATTCACCAATGCCGCTTTAATGCTCTGGAAGCTGATTGTAACCAGGGCAATGCCGATGGCAAGAAGTCCGGCCAGCAGGTAGAGCCACCAGCTGATGTGCGCTTTGTAGGTAAAATCCTGCATCCATTTGTTCATAAAATACCAGGCGATAGGCGATGCAATAACCAGCGCAATCACAACCAGTCTGATAAAGTCAATGGAGAACAATCCGAATATGCTCAGCGCGGAGGCGCCAATTACCTTCCTGATGCCCATTTCTTTGGTGCGCGACTCCGCCATGAAAGCCACTACGCCGTATAGGCCCAGGCAGCCGATGAAAATGGCGATGCCCGTCAGAATGCGGAAGAGTGCAAAAAGCTTTTCTTCTTTTTCGTAAAAACTGTTGACCGTTTCGTCGAAGAAGGAATATTTGAAAACATAATCCGGAAAAACGGATGACCATACCTTCTCGATCCGGCTGATGAGCCGCGCATCTGCCTTTCCGGAAAGCTTGATGCTGAGCGTACTGTAATTGTTGCGGTCGGTAGCGAGTACGCAGGGGATGATCTCCCGGTGCAGGCTATATGTATTGAAATCTTTGACCACCCCCACAATCGGCAGTTTGACATCGAACCCGCCGATGGAAAGTCTTTTGCCCAATGCATCTTCCGGATTTTTGAAACCCAGCTTTCTTACAAATGCCTCATTGATCACATATTCGCGCATGGTGTCGGCAGGAAGATACATTCTACCGGCCACCAGCGAGAGGCCGTAGGTATTGAAATAAGCCGTGTCGGCTGGGCGCATGACTACTTCAAAATCCAGCGGATCTTCATTGTTCTCATAGCTGAAACCCGTTTGCCAGTTGCTCCTGGACATGGGCGTGAAATAGCTGAAGCTCATCTGCTCAATGCCAGGTTCTGACGCCAGTTGAGCGGATATGGCAGCATTTTGCCCGTTATTATTGTCGGGAACAGGTATGGTGATAATCTGGTCTTTCCGGAAACCCACGTCCATGGTCCTGAAAAATTTCATCTGGCTGTAAGCGATCAGCGTACCCAGCAATACCACCTGGGAGATCGTGAACTGCAGTACGATCAAACCTTTGCGAAGCCTTGCCTGGCTGCTTCCTTTTACCTGCATTTTGCCCTTTAATGCAAGGATAGGCTGGTACCCGGACACGATCAGCGCCGGATAAAGTCCGGACAATACCGTGGTAATTACGGCAAGCAGGAGCAGGAACATCAGGATTGTGCTGTCCGAAACAAAAAGTACCCCTTCGGAATGAATGTTCAAAACACCCGACACGTAGGGCAGGGTAGCCTGGGCCAGGAACAGCGCCAGTATCACGGAAAAGATCGTGAGCATGGCAGTTTCGGAAAAATATTGCCTAAGCAGCTGTGTACGCGTGCTGCCCAGCACTTTGCGCACACCTACTTCCTTGGCGCGCCTGAGTGCCTGGGCTGTGGCCAGGTTGATGAAGTTGACACAGGCCGTCACCAGGATAAAAATGCCCACCAGCACCATCGACCAGATCATCCCGCGGCTGATTGTGCGGTTGGCGTAGTTGGATGTATTGTTGTCAAAATGGATGTCCAGTAGCGGCTGCAATATGAATGCTTCATTCTGCACCTCCCGTGCTTCCCGGTATTTTTTGTTGAATGCAACCAGCTTCTGCTCCATCTGCGCCTCACTCATGTTTTCAGGCAGCATCAGGTACATTTGTCCGCCTCCATACGAGCTCACCCAATCGTCCCAGTTGGTAAATGCACCGAACTCTTTCAGCGATGAAAAAGAAAGCAAAGTTTTGAACGGAAAACTGGTGGTAGGCGGCGGGTCCTGAATGAGGCCGGTCACAATGAAATCCATGTGATTGCCTACGCGCAGCGTCTTACCCATGGGATCTGCACTACCAAAATACCGCCTGGCCTGGCTAGTGGTCAGTACTGCTGATCCGGGATTGGTCAGCGACGACCGGGGAGAACCTTTGAGCCAGGTGTAGCTGAAAATCTCAAAATATTCGGGTCCGATAAAAGAAAGTACATAGGAAGGGTCCGTGAATTTCTTGCGCTGCGGCCCCTGCCCGATGGTAACCAGACTTTCCCGGATTGCGTAAGTGCATGTAATCAGGCCTTTGAGCCCGGGATAATCATTGCGGAGTGCTTCCAGTACCGGCAGCGGCATTCCCGGGTTGTTTGCTTTTTCGCCCTGTGCTTTAACATGCCGCAGGAGCCGGTACGTCCGGGGAGCATGGCTGTGATGGGTGTCAAAGCTGAGCTCATAGCGCACGGTAAAAAAAATCAGCAGGCAGCAGGCCAGCCCCAGGGTAAGCCCGGTGACATTGATTACCGTAAAATTCCAGTTCCGCCGCAAGTTGCGCAGAGAGGTGGTGAGATAGTTTTTGATCATCATTCAGGGAACGGGCTTTCGGCAGTCGGCAGTCGGCAGTCGGCTATCGACTTTCCGTATTGCTGATTTGTTTATTATCTTAAAAATATCAATGGTCCTTGAAGCAAATACCCTGTTTCAGCTTCTCAACAGCCGACCGCCGACCGCCGACAGCCGACGGCCGAAAGCCGATCGCCCCCCTCATTCCGACTTCAAGCTTTTCACCGGGTTCATCATAGCCGCTTTGATGCTCTGAAAGCTCACGGTTGCAATGGTGATAATGACCGCGACGGCGCCTACCAGGATAAATAGCAGCGGGCTGATTTCAATGCGGTAAGGGTAGTCTGCCAGCCATTGCTGCATCGCAAACCAGGAGAGTGGCGTGGCAATGCCGATGGCCACCAGCACCAGTTTCACAAAGTCCCGCGACAGCACGATCACGAGGTTTGTTATGCTTGCGCCCAGTACTTTTCTCACGCCTATCTCCTTGGTGCGTTGTTCGATAACGATCAGTGCTACTGCAAAAAGCCCCAGGCAGGAGAGGATGATGGCGATTCCCGAGGCCAGGCTGAATACCTGCGACATTCTTTCTTCCTCCTTGTACCAGTTGTCGGTATTTTCATCGACAAACGAGCCCATGAACTCCGATCCCGGCGCAACCTGCTGCCACACGCCTTTCAGTTTTTCCATGGAGGCGGCAAGTGACTGCGGTGCTACCCGTACAAAAATGTAGGCAGGCGCATCGGAGGCTGATAAGTGCATGGTGACGCCTTTTTGCTGGTTTTTGGCAGAATAAAGATTAAAGTCCTGCACCAGACCGATGATCTGGTACTTCACACCCGCGGAGTCGGTCTGGAAAAACTTGCCGACCGGATCTTTTTCTCCCATCATCTTAGCCATGTTCTCGGATATAATAACCCGGTCTACCGAGTCGGCAGGATAAGCAGGATTAAATTCCCTGCCGGCCAGAAGCTTGATTTTAAGTGTTTTTACATAATCATAGTCGATGGATAGCCAGTCCGTACTTACCTCCCTGTCTTTATACGTAAAACCTACCTCACTGCGCGATGTGGTCCGATCGAGTCCCAGGCCGAGGTTAACGCCGGCACCTGTAATTCCCATGATGGAGGGGTCGCCTTCCAGCAGGTTGCGCATGCGTTGCAAAGCTTGCTGACCATTTACCTGGGTACCTACCGGAATGCTGATTACCTGCTCTTTTTCAAAGCCCAGCGGTTGCCGGCGAAGGTGATCCACCTGCTGAACCGCAATGGTCGTGCAGCATATCAGCAGGCATGAAATGGTAAACTGGGCAACGATCAGCGAATTGCGCAGCAGCCCCGGCTTTTTCAGCGACACTTTTCCTTTCAGCACTTCCACCGCGTTGAAACGGGACATCTGCCAGGCCGGGTAACCGCCGGCAAGCAGTGTCACCAGAAAGAACAGGCTTATCAGCAAGGCAATTTTATCAGGTTCCGTGATGTAGGATAAACTGAGCTTTGACTGGAAAGTCGCATTGAAATAAGGGAGCAAAAGGAGGGCAAGGACAATGCCGCACAAAAATCCCAGCAGGCATACCACACCGGCTTCGCCCCATATCTGCGCAAAAAGCTGACCTTTCATCGCACCAAGCGACTTGCGGACGCCCACTTCCCTGGCCCGGATAAACGACCTTGCTACGTTCAGGTTGATGAAATTGAAGCAGGCAATGAGAAGTATAAACAACCCGATCCCCATGAGCGCATAGACCAGTGCTGCGGGTGCGGCATTTCTGCTGATGCGGGTATCAAAATGGATGTTTTCCATTTTTTGCAGGCGGATGGCAAATACGTCGCCGCGCTCGTCAGGCCGGGCTCCCTGCTTTTTAAGCCTCGCAAGATTATCTTTGAAGTATTTCTGAGCAAACGGTTTGAGGCGTTTCTCGAAGGTGGCCTGGCTGGTCGCAGGATTCAGTTTTACATAAACAATATGAGAATGTGCATCCCAGGCATCTTTCTGCTCCTGGTAGCCGGGCACGTTTTCACTTCTGATAAATGCATCAAACTTAATGGTGGAATTGTCGGGAAAGTCTTTCAAGACACCTGTGACCACATATTGCCTGCTGCTTCCGGGCCGGCCGAGTTCCAGTGGCTTGCCCATCGGGTCCTCGGTCCCGAAAACGGTCCTGGCCATTTGCTCACTGATAATAATGCTGCTGAAATCCCGCAGGGCAATTTCGGAGCTGCCTTTGACCAGCGGGAAAGTAAACAGTTTGAGAAAATCGGGATCCGTAAACATCACCTTTTTATCATAATGTTTACCCTTGTAGGTAACTACATCCGACCCGTTTACAATCCGGGCTGCCTGTTCGATCTCCGGAAATTCGTCTTTCAGTGCCGGTGTGATCGGAAAGGGCATTGTGCCGCTGTAATTGGCTTTATCAGGGCTGTTGGAAACAAAATAGATCTGGTAAATGCGGTCTTTGTCTTTGTGAAAATCATCGAATGACAATGCGAAGTAGGCCGTAAGGAAGAGGAAAACACTGGCGCAGAATGCCACGGACAATCCCGTAATGTTAATGAAAGCATAGCCTCGGTTTTTCCAGAGGTTACGCAAGGCGATTTTGAGATAGTTTTTAAACATGCCCGGCTGTTTATAGGCTGATAATCATGGCTAATAGTAAGTAACCGTTACGTGCGTGAATTTTTATACCAGTCCTGCGCAAAGAAAGTAAGTTTTTAATTATCAGCTCATTAACTGCTGTTGTGTCGTAGCCCAGATGTTCGCTTTCGAACATCTGCCGCCTTTAATGTCCGCTTCAAATAGAAGCATTTCCGAGCTTTTGAGTTGCACGTACAATCAATATTTTTTCCAAAGCTGAGGGTAAGTCATGGCTGAGTTGTCAGAGACGAAAACTGTTAGCTATGAAAAAATTCATTTTTACCTTACTCCTGGGGGCAGCCTGCACCCTCTCATTTGCACAAAAGCCCGTACAGGTGGTGAAAGGCCGCGTGATCGACGCAGAGTCGCAACAGCCTGTGATCGGTGCAGGCGTAATGATCACCTCCGTCAGCCCCGTTACAGGCAGTGCAACCGACAGTGAGGGCAATTTTCGTATTCCTGATGTACCGGTAGGCCGGCATGCATTCAGGGTCACGAGCCTGGGGTATGACGATGCTTTTGTGCAGGAAGTGACTGTAGGATCGGGCAAGGAGGTAGACCTCACTGTGAAGCTTACCGAGTCGTTCCGTAAGCTGGACGAAGTGGTGGTAAAGGCGCAGCAGGAAACCGGCACTCCCCTGAACGACATGGTGAGTGTGAGCGGCCGGTCTTTTACGGTCGAGCAGACCAAACGTTTTGCGGCGGCGGTAAACGATCCCGCGCGCATGGCACTGTCCTTCGCAGGGGTGGCTACGAATGATGACGGAAGCAATCAGATCATCATCCGGGGCAACAGTCCGAAAGGTCTGCTTTGGCGGATGGAAGGCGTCGAAATTCCCAATCCCAATCATTTTGCACAGGAGGGAACCAGTGGCGGAGGGGTAAGTGCATTGAGCGTCAATGTGCTCAGCAACTCCGATTTTCTGACGGGCGCATTCCCTGCAGAGTACGGCAATGCGACGTCGGGCGTGTTTGATCTTAAACTCCGGAAGGGTAACAATGAAAAACGGGAGTATGCCGCGCAGGCCGGGGTGCTGGGACTTGATTTTGCGGCGGAGGGGCCAATCGGGCCCAAAGGCGGTGCCTCTTACCTGGCCAATTACAGGTACTCAACCCTGGCAGTACTGAGCAAGATCGGGATGAACATTCAGGGTGATGCACTCAATGATTTTCAGGACGCGGCTTTTAAAGTTTACATTCCTTATGATGAAAAAGCAATTTTGTCTGTCTGGGGAATGGGAGGGATCAGTACTTCAAAGGTACATTCCGACGATGAAGAGGAGAAGTTCGGCTCGGACCGTGGTATGGTAGGGCTCAACTACATGCGTTACCTGAATTCCAGGTCGTACCTTGAAAACATCGTGTCCTACTCGGTCACGCGTCAGACGGATGATTATACCGACAAGGAGCAGCATACGAACTACCAGCAGCAATTTATCAACCAGACACTCCGGCTGTCGACTTTGTACAACTACAAACTGGGTGCCCGCAATACGCTGAGGATGGGTCTGATCATCAATCACCTGGATTTCAACCTTTTTGACAAAAACAACGAAGATGGGCCCTATGTAATCCATGTGAACAGCAAAGGAAACACGCAGCTTTTTCAGGCCTACGGCCAGGTAAAGTCACGGTTATCTCCCGGCGTGACGGTCAACCTGGGTGTGCATGGCATGCTTCTCGGACTTAACAACCAGTTTTCCATTGAGCCGCGTGCGGGGTTGCGCTGGGCGGTCGCGCCCCGCTCGACAATCAGCTTAGGAATGGGGCTGCATAGTAAAACCGAGACCATCTCGACCTACTTTGCCCAGGTGAATGCAGGTGACGGGACCACTGCTCCTCTCAATAAAAACCTGAAACTGATGAAGTCTGCGCACTTTGTTACGGGCTACGAACTCAGGCCGTCGGCCGGCTGGCGGATACTCGCCGAGGCTTACTACCAGCATCACTACCATGTGCCGATCGGGCCGCCCAATACTTCCAGTCCGTTTTTACTGCATAATTCCATGCTGAACGAAACCAGCGGGTTTATCAGCGACTCACTCACCAGTGCCGGAAAGGGAAGAAGTTATGGGGTGGAGCTTACCCTGGAAAAGTCGCTTACCGGCGGGTTTTATCTGATGAGCACAACGTCGCTCTATCAATCCAAATATACGGGCAGGGATGGCATCGAGCGCGACAGCCGGTTTAATGGAAGGTATGTGCAGAATGTCCTGGCCGGTAAAGAGTGGCGGGCGGGTCAGCATAAAACCAATATTTTTGCAGCCAACATCAAGGTACTGGCGTCCGGTGGAAACCGTACTACCCCCGTAGACCTTGCAAAGTCGAGGGCAAAAGGACGCACCGAGCGCGACTGGACGCAGAGTTATGCAGAACAGCTGCCCGGCTATTTCCGCACCGATCTGCGGGTGAGCTATACAAAAAACAGGAAACGCATCACCTCCACCATTTCGCTTGATATTCAGAATGTCACTAACCGCCTGAATGCATTTGACAGGTATTATGACAGCAAAAAAGATGAGGTGCGGCTGATCACGCAGACGGGCCTGCTGCCGATTCTCAACTACCGCCTCGAATTCTGATCAGGTTCGTCCGCCCGTTTTGTTTTTTCATCCGTAAAATTCTTAACTCCGTCGCTTTTGCGTGGGCGGGGCAATGGTAACCTGCTACTTTTGGAAGGTCGGCAGTCATAACAGTACCCGCTGGCACAGGAGCATTATTTAACCAAAAAACACGAACTTATGGAAACGCCACGCAATGAATTTCTCTGGAGAAAGGCCCGCAAACGCGCATCTTTCAAAATGCACCTGGTGACCTATGCGGTAGTTAATGGTGGCTTATGGCTGATTTTCCTGCTGACAACGTACCCTTTTACAAGTGATCACATTGTTCCGTGGCCTATATTCCCAATGCTTGGCTGGGGGATCGGGCTGGCTACGCACGGCCTTTCTGCTTATGGCCGGATGGACGAAAATACGTTAGCACAAAAAGAATACGAAAAGCTGCTGCGCCAGCAGGCGTAATGGTTGCTTGGAACGGTTGTTTTAGGTTTTTGAAAAAAAACAAAAACAAAAAAGGCAACTATGGAAAAGGAATTTCAGGCCGGAGATGCCGCAAAAAAGTTGAAATCTCTGGCAGGTGATATCAGATTTTGCATGTACACAACCTACAAAGACGGTAGGATTGAGTCGCGCCCAATGACTACGCAGGACATTGATGCTGAGGGTAATGTATGGTTTTTTACCAGCAGGAACACCGACCTGGGAGAAGAAACATCGGGTAAGGAAGCAGTAACACTGATTTACTCCGAGCCTAAGGAAAATACGTACGTGAGCGTTTCAGGTTTTGCAGAAATTGTAGACGATGAGCAGAAGAAAGAGGAATTGTGGAATGTAATGTCAAAAGCCTGGTTTCCGGGTGGCAAGGATGATCCCAACCTCGTGGTATTGAAAGTAACAACCGAGGAAGCAGCATACTGGGATAGCTCTTCATCGCAGATGGTCGTGTTCTTCTCGATGATCAAAGCCGTGGTAACCGGCACTACGCCTGACGGTGGCGAGCGTGGAACGCTGAACCTCAGCTAGCAGCAATATCAATACTTACAAAAAATGCCGGATGACTGCTCATCCGGCATTTTTTGTGCTGTTCCGGCTACTTTTCCCTGTTCAGCCAGACCGACATTTCGTTCGGGCCGCGATTGGCCCAGGCGTAGTAGGGGATAAGGGTCAATGGGCCTGAGGTCAGTACATTAATGCCTCCCAGCATTTCTTTTTTATACTGAACAACAAAATCCTGTTCCTGCCTGATGCTGACGTTCAAAGCTTTACCCTGATTGTCGTGGCCCTCGGCGCAGTAAAGTACCGGCCCGCGCTCGACCGCGAGTTTTCCTTCATTGGCCTTCACTTCTGCCCGCGACACAATGGTACGGACGAGCATATCCATGCTCAGTTCAATTACATCACCCTTTTTCCATTGTCTGTCCAGTTTCACGTAGCCATCTGTGATCACAGCCGGTGCCGATTTTCCATTAATGGTAAGGGTTACAGGTTTCGCATTTTTATTGGTATAAACATAAAGGTCTCCCGGAATCGCCTCGCCGCGTGCCCAGCCCGGAATGCGTATTGACAATGGAAATTTCAGTGCCTTTTCAGGCGACACGGTCATACGTACGGTACCTTCCCACGGATAGCTGGTTTGCTGCGCCAGCGTTACCTTGGTACCGCCGCTGCTCACAGTTGCTTCACTGCCTGCAAAAAGGTTGACGAAAATTTCATTTCCCCGGGTGGCGTACATGTAGGCAGGTACGGACGGCAGCAGCCGTGAAACGTTGGTAGGGCAGCAAGCCGTACCAAACCATTCACTCCGGGCAGCGCCGGTACCTTTGCCGAAGTCGTTTTTTCCATTGGAAGACATCGGGTTTACGTAAAAGAACTCATTTCCTTTCACAGACATCCCGCCAAGAAATCCATTGTAAAGCGTCCGCTCAAAAACATCCATGTACTTGGCATCGCCCGTGAGCAGGAACATGCTGTGATTCCAGTTCAGGTTGGCAATTGCCGCGCAGGTTTCGGCATAGGCATTGTCGTTGGGCAAAATGTATGCTTTGTCAAAAGCCTCGCCGTCTTCCCGGGCGCCCATGCCGCCGGTAACGTACTGTTTTTTATATGTGGCATCTTCCCAGATATGGTCCAGAGCGCGCCGGTTCCCGGGATTGTCGCGCAGCGGGAGCAGGTCGGCCACGCCGGTATACAGGTACTGGGCACGTACGGCATGTCCCTCAGCTTCTTTTTGCCGGACGAAGGGTACCTGGTCCTGAAAGTAGGCGGGGCCCAGCTTATGCTCGTCCAGGAAGAGTGTACGTTTATCGGATCGGCCGCGCATGGAAATGAAAAAGTCTGTGAGGTCCAGATATTCCTTTTTGCCGGTTACGCGGTAGAGTCGCACCAGGGCCAGTTCAATTTCTTCATGACCCGGCACGACCAGCATCTGCCCGGGTTTCGGGCCAATGGTTTTGACAAGGTGATCTGCATTTTTTATGGCTATATCAAGCAGGTTACGCTTCCCGGTAGCTTCATAGTGCGCTACCGCAGCTTCATACAGGTGCCCGGCATTGTAGAGCTCGTGGCTGCCATTTTCAAATGAATAGGGCGAAGGTCCGGCAATCCAGTCGTACGAGCCGGTAGTATCCTTGTTGATGGTACGTACGGTATAAAGATATCCATTTGGCTCCTGTGCCGCCGCAAAAAGCGTGATCAGACTGTCAAGGTAATGGTCCAGCTTCGGATCATACTTATTCTGAAGTACGTAGGCGGCACCTTCCACGACTTTGAAAACGTCCGAATCATTAAACCTCACCCCGTCAAACTTGCCCTTTTTCAATCCGCCGGCAACAGCAAAATTGTCGATGCGGTGGGAAATTTCGCATTGATGCAATGCATGGGGGACGGTCGTTTCAGCAGCGAGCGTGACCCGGTCGTGCCAGAATCCCCGGGTAGTATGTACATTTTTGAGGGGTACTGGTGTAATCTCCTGCGCTGACGAGAGGAACGGGAATAGCAGCAAAAAGACGGCAATCGGCTTCGTCATGGGATTGTTCTGGTTGGTCTGTAAGTGGGCCAGGTCTCCAAAAACGTGCCAGAAAGCACTTTTTACTACAAGTCGAAAATCAAAGTCCGTATTTCTCCATACGTCTGTACAAGGCAGCCCGGCTCAATCCAAGCTCCCTTGCTGCGTCTGTGATATTTCCATTGAATCGTTTCAATGCCTTCACGATCAGGTTCTTTTCCATGTCTTCCAGATCAAACCCCGTGGCCGTGGCAGGCTGGCCTGCCGAGCTTTTCAGGAATAGATCGTCGGGTTGCAGGGTTTTTTCCTGCGAAAGGATCACCGCCCGCTCAATGGCGTGCTGCAGCTCCCGGATGTTGCCCGGCCAGTTGTACTGCTGCATTTTCTTGATGAGGGCAGTACTGATGTCATTGACGGGCCTGTTGTATTTTTTGGAGTATTGTTTGAGGTAGTAGTCAGCCAGCGCGCTGATGTCTTCCGGGCGGTCACGCAGCGGCGGGAGGTCGAGCTCAATGGTATTGATCCGGTAGAGCAGGTCCTGCCTGAATGTTTTATCAGCCACCATCTTTTCAATGTTACTGTTGGTAGCGCATATCAGCCTGATGTCTACATTGATAGACTTATTGGAGCCTACCCGCGTGACGCGGCGTTCCTGGATCACGGTGAGCAGCTTGGCCTGCAGCGGAAGTGTAAGGTTACCGATTTCGTCCAGGAAAATGGTTCCGCCTTTGGCTTCCTCGAAGCGCCCGGCGCGGTCTTCCTTGGCATCGGTAAATGCACCCTTGACATGCCCGAAGAGCTCACTTTCAAACAGCGATTCACTCAATGCACCCAGGTCTACAGCTACAAAAGGCTTGTCGGCCCGCTTGGAATGCTGGTGAATATGCCTCGCAAGCTGCGACTTGCCTGTCCCGTTTTCACCCAGAATGAGCACATTGGCATCGGTAGAGGCCACGCGCTCGGCTGTGTGCAGGACCTGCCGAATGCTCTCGCTCGATGCTACGATGGTCTCGGCACCGGCTTTGGCTTTCTTGCTTTCGTCCTTTGCTTTTTCCTCGGCAGGGGCGGCTATTTTGGTTGCGCCGCCTTCGAGGGCACCCGCAATGGTTGCCAGCAGCTTATCATTTTCCCAGGGTTTCAGTACGAAGTCGGTCGCGCCTGCCTTCATCGCCCTGATCGCCATTTCAATGTCCCCGTAAGCCGTAATCATGATAACCTTGGCCGCTGCATTGATGTCCAGGATACGATCCAGCCAGTGAAATCCTTCCCGTCCGCTGTTCACATCCCGGGTGAAGTTCATGTCCAGCAGGATCAGATGATAGTCTCCATTGGTGACCAGGAAAGGCAGTTTCTGAGGGTTTTTCTCGATGTCTACTGCTTTTGCGTGACGTTTGAGGAGCAGCTTGGCTGCGCTGAGCACGTCCACGTCATCGTCAATGATCAGGATTCTCGCTTCTGAAAGTTGCATGGCTGATAATCTGGGGTACGAAGGGATAATTCTGCGATAATAACCTTTAACTTTTAATTGTGATAAATTAAGCAGGGGCAAATTTTAATTTTTGTCTCAAACAGGGCCTGAAAAGGCTATATTGAACTGCATTCGACCCCAAAATAGTGCTTGTCCGTCCACGAACAAGTTTGTCCGATAACGAACAACGCAAGGGTAGTAGCAGGAATCATGTGAGCTGATTGTCAGTTTATTAGAGGCCCTGCCGGGTCTTGGCACAGGGATTGGATACCAGGATTGAACCAAGTCAGAATCCAATCACAATTCATATAATGGAAGTAAGGACACCTAACTCGACCAACACCAATAACGGTTTTTCAGGAGGATCGTCAATGGACAAGATAAAGCCGAAGAAGTTCTGGAACAGTAAACGCATCAGCATTATAGGCGGCGTGACGCTGCTGGCGGCTTTCCTGATCTACCAGTTTTTCTTCGCCGACAAGCGCAGCAAGCTCAATGTGGAGCAGGATAAGCTGACCATTTCTACCGTTTCGAAAGGCAAGTACGATGAGTTTATCGTGGTCACCGGGGTAGTGCAACCCCTCAAAACAATTCAGCTGGATGCGATTGTAGGAGGATATGTAACAGAAAAGCTGGTGGAAGGCGGCAACATGGTAAAACAGGGCGATATTCTGCTTCGTCTTGAAAATCAAAACCTGAAGCTGAACTTCCTGCAATCGGAAACGGAGGCCAGCCGCCTCGTCAATGACCTGCAGAACACGCGTCAGAACCTGAAAGTGGCCCGGTTTACATTGCAGAAAACTTTAAGCGAGCTGGACTTCCAGCTTGACCAGGCCAAGGATGCATTTGAACGTAATACAAAGCTTTACCGCGATAAGGTGATCCCTGATGCGGACTACCTCAAATCAAAGCGGGATTATGACAAGCTGGTGCGCCAGCGCGAAATCGAGGTCGAATCGCAGAAATACCAGGAAGAAAACGCCCGTATGCAGATCGCCCAACTGGAAGGTACCCTGGCCAACACGCAGAAAAACGTAAGCCTGTGGCGCCAGACGCTTGATAACCTGGTAGTGAAAGCACCGGTATCAGGACTGCTTTCATCCATGAATGTGGAAGTAGGTTCCAACATCAACCAGGGTCAGAACATCGGCCAGATTGATGATTTGAATGGCTTTAAAATGCGGGTGAGCGTGGATGAGCATTATATCTCGCGGATCTTTGTAGGGTTACAGGGTAACATGGAGTTCAGTGGCAAGGATTACGGTCTGAAGATCATCAAAATATACCCCGAAGTACAAAGCGGCAGGTTTGAGGTGGATATGCAGTTTGACAAAAGTGCGCCTGAACTGATCAAAAGAGGTCAGTCTGCGCCGATCAGATTGCAGCTTGGCCAGCCGTCGCAGGCGACACTGCTGCCAGTGGGCGGGTTTTTCTCGGAGACGGGGGGTAACTGGGTATATGTGCTGAGTGATGACGGATCAAGAGCTGTAAAACGCAATATCACGCTGGGACGCAAAAATCCCGAGTACTTCGAAGTCCTCGACGGCCTGAAACCAGGTGAAAAGGTCATCACGAGCTCTTATGAGAATTTCGGGGATAATGAGGTGTTGGAATTTTAGATCAAACGCCGGCTGTCAGCAGTCGGCTTTTAAACACTGTCTTTAAAAGAAAATTAGTTTATAACAATAACCAATGCCGACAGCCGAGTGCCGAAGCCGTAAGCCAGAAAAACAATGATCAAAATCACCAACCTTCACAAAATCTTCTCTACCGAGGAGGTGGAGACGACCGCCCTGAATGGAATTGACATGGATGTCAGAGACGGCGAGTTTGTCGCTATCATGGGACCTTCCGGATGTGGAAAGTCCACACTCCTTAACATTCTTGGCCTGCTCGACAATCCCAGCGAAGGTTCCTACGAGTTTTATGGCACGGAGGTCGCCAGGATGTCGGAGCGCCAGCGTGCGCAGATCCGCAAAGGCAACATCGGGTTTGTATTTCAGAGCTTTAACCTGATCGACGAGCTGACGGTTTACGAAAACGTTGAACTTCCGCTGCTTTATCTGAAAACACCTCCGGCAGAGCGCAAGGAAAAAGTGGAAGCCGCACTTACCCGCATGAACATGATGCACCGCCGTAACCACTTTCCGCAGCAGCTGTCCGGTGGTCAGCAGCAGCGTACTGCCATTGCAAGGGCCGTGGTTGCAACCCCCAAAACGATCCTGGCGGATGAGCCTACCGGTAACCTCGACTCCAAAAACGGGGAAGAAGTAATGAACCTGCTCAGCCAGCTCAATGCGGCCGGCACGACCATTCTGATGGTAACGCACTCACCTTATGATGCGGGCTTTGCGCACCGGATTGTGAATTTGTTTGACGGTAAAATCGTGACCGAAAAGGTCCATGTATAGCTGAGGAGTCCGGCACAGTCTGTTATGCAGAATGGTGCCGGCACACGAAAGTGTTTGCCGGATTGCAAGAGTACCCCAACGACCAAATTTAGCCATCATGAAAAAGTTCCTGACTATCCTGCTTGCCGGCATCCATGTGCTGGCTTTTGCGCAGAAAAAAAGTAATATCAGCCGGAGTGTCGATGACGACGGCAAAACGATGCATGTACGGGTAACCGGCGAAGTGGATGGTCGGCAGGTGGATTGTGACCGTACCTTTGATGTGGCCCGGCTGAATGACGATGAACGCGCTGCCTTACGCGACCAGGTACTTGAGTCTTTTGGTCTGGAAGAAGAGGTCGTCCCGCAAGCGCCGGCCACACCTGAGCCTCCTGCTCCACCCGTATTTGCAGCAGCGTCTGCGGATGAGCCGGAGATTGATGCGGATGAAGTGGAAACAGATATAGAAGACGACGAAATTGACGAAATCGACGAAATGCAGGACCATGCCGGCAAATCCCAGGATCAGGGTGAGTTTGCCAAGCTTGTCAAGTACAACCCCGAGACCGGTCAAATGTTCCTGCGGTATCAGTTTGTTAAAAACGGCGAAGAGTTTATCTACGAAAAGACGGCGGATGTACCCGATAAGTCCGACAGCGAGCGGGCGCGGATCATTCATGATTTCGAAACCGAAATAGAGCTGCCGGGAAGGGGTATCTGATACCTGCCGGTCACATTTTTAGTTTGTTTTAATCAACACATCTTCTGCGGGTCGCCGTCCTGGTACCCGGCAGGTATAGCCATGAATGCACATGCTGAAAAATTACCTGAAAATTGCCTGGCGAAACCTGCTGAAAAATAAAACTTTCAGCCTGATCAATATTCTGGGGCTCGCCCTCGGAATGGCATGCAGCCTGCTGATCCTCCTATGGGTGCAGGATGAAATGCGTATGGATCGTTTTCACAAAAATGATGCGCGCATTTTCTCGGTTCTTGAAAACCAGTTTTACTCCGGCTCCATTAATACCTACCAGTCCACACCCGGCATCCTTGCAGAAAACATTGTCAAGGACATTCCTGAAATTAAAATGGCCAGTCAGCTCCTCTGGGAAGAAGAGCCTGTTTTTATGGTGGGAAATGTGCTTGATAATGAAAAAGGCAGGTATGTGCAGGGCAACTTCCTGAGCATATTCTCATTTGAGCTCAGCCAGGGCAATGCAGCTTCTGCGCTACAAGGTCCCGACGGGATCGTGATTTCCCAACAGCTCGCTGACAAGTATTTCAAGGGAAAAGACCCAATGGGCCGGACCATCCGCATTGATAACAAGGATGACGTGATTGTACGAGGCATCCTCAAACCCCTTCCGAAAAGCTCCTCGCTGAAGTTCGATTTCCTGATGAGCTTTGAGCGCTGGGCTAAAAACAACAAATGGTCGAAGGAGTGGGGCAACAATGGACCTATGTGCGTGGTACTGCTTGCAGAAAATACCACTCCTGAAAAGGTGAATGCCAAGATCAGAAACTACATCAAGACAAAGAATAAGGACAGCAATGTTGAGCTGTTTATCACCAACTTCGGCAAGTCATACCTGTATTCCAAGTGGGATCAGGGCAAGCAGAATGGCGGCCGCATTGAGTATGTACGTTTATTCACCATCGTTGCGATTTTCATCCTGATCATTGCCTGTATCAACTTCATGAACCTGGCCACGGCACGGTCCGTCAAACGGGCGAAAGAAGTAGGCTTACGCAAGGTCGTAGGTGCTTACAAGGCAAGTCTGGTAGGGCAGTTTCTCGGCGAATCGGTCCTGATCGCAGGCCTGGCACTCCTGTTTGCGATCGTCACTGTGCTTCTGCTGCTGCCATCTTTCAATACACTCACAGAAAAACAGCTCAGCTTCAATCTGCTCGATCCTGTGCTGCTGCTTGTACTGCTTGGTTTAACGCTGATCACCGGCATCATTGCGGGCAGTTATCCCGCCCTTTTCATGTCGTCGCTTAATCCGGTCGTGATCCTCAAAGGTGCATTGAAATTCAAGCCCAGTGCGGCTTATTTCAGGCAGGGACTGGTGGTATTCCAGTTTGGATTGTCGATCCTGCTGATCCTTGCCATGATCGTCGTGTACCGCCAGATCGATTATATTCAAAAGAAAAACCTTGGTTTCTCACGTGAAAACCTGCTCTATGTTGCAGATGTTGAGAAAGGTATGGCCAACAACTTTGAGTCGTTCCGGCAGGCCTTGCTGAATGGTCCGGGTATCAAGACGGTTTCATGCTCGCAAGCCAACCCTTTCAATTTTGGCAGCTCCACCATGGGCGTGAGCTGGCCCGGGAAGGATACAACCAAACAACTCCTTTTCAGCGTCAATCCTGTGGGTTACGATTTTGTAAAAACAATGGGGATCCGCCTGCTCGACGGGCGGGATTTCAGCCCTGCTTTTGGCACGGATACGTCCAACTACCTGATCAATGAAGCCGCTGCCCGGAAGATCGGCTACAAGGAGCCCGTGGGTAAAGAGCTGACGATGTGGGGCAAGAAAGGCAGGATCATCGGTTTGATGAAAGATTTCCATACCGGCTCGCTGCATACGGCGATCGAGCCCCTGATCATCAATCTGCAGTCGCCCCAAAGCATGTGGGGGGCAGCGCTGGTACGAACAGAAGCCGGCCGCACACAGGAGGCAATTGATCATCTTGAAAAGGTGTACAAGACCTTCAATCCGAGTCTGCCATTTAAGTATCACTTTGCGGATGAGGATTTCGGGAGACAATATAAATCGGAGAAGGTGGTAAGCCGGCTTTCCAACTACTTTGCCTTTCTCGCTATTTTTATTTCATGCCTGGGTCTTTTTGGCCTTGCTGCCTTCACGGCCGAGCAGCGTACCAAGGAGATCGGCGTACGCAAAGTATTGGGAGCTACTACCCTCGGACTGGTAGGTATGCTTTCGAAGGACTTTGTCAAACTGGTTCTCGTATCCGCGCTGATTGCCTTTCCGCTGGCCTGGTACTTTCTCAGCGGCTGGCTCGAAAAATACGCTTACCGCATTGATATGGAGTGGTGGTACTTTGTGGTGGCAGGCGTCGCCGCCATGCTCATCGCCCTCTTCACCGTCAGCTTCCAGGCCATTAAAGCCGCATTGATGAACCCGGTAAAAAGCCTGAAAACGGAATGAGGGAGCGGCTTTCGGCGGTCGGCTTTCGGCGGTCGGCTTTTAGTGCGGATTTGGATTGCTTGTTACTTCTTACAGCATTGATGTTTATGTAAATGAAAGCCTAGAAAAACAGGTCAGCTGGACTTGCACTACCAAAAGCCAAGAGCCAAAAGCCAAAAGCCGACCGCCGAAAGCCGCCCCAAACTTCCCCAACCCCATGATTTCAAACTATTTCAAAATCGCCCTGCGGCACCTGATCAGGAACAAGGTTTTTTCGGTGATAAACATTGCCGGCCTTTCCCTTGGGCTGACTTGCTGCATGCTCATCGTGCTCTACACCAAGGATGAGCTGAGCTTTGACCGTTTTCAGGAAAACGGGGACCGGCTTTTTCGTATGATGGTGCACATGAAGGACGACCGGGAGTCTCGCCTCACTGGTAGTACGAATGCAATTCACGGGCCTGGTTTTCAGGAGGAAATACCCGGGATAGAAGCAGTTATCCGTACGCAGAGCAGTTCATTTGTAGTAAAAAAAGGGAATGAAATCCTGAAAGAAGACCTTCTTTTTGCCGACGAAAATTTCTTCTCGGTTTTTTCACTGCCGCTGCTCTCCGGTGATCCCGGGCGTGTCCTGGCCAACATCCATTCCATTGTGCTCAGCGAGGACCTGGCCAGGAAGTATTTCGGTACCAAAAACGCCGTCGGACAAACCATGCAGATCAGGACGGGCGACGACTTTGAACCTTTTGTAGTGTCGGGCGTGGCCAGGCGGTGCCCGCAAAATTCGTCCATTCAGTTCGATGCCGTGTTGCCTTTCAAGTACCAGGAGGCCCGCGGCTGGACCAATGCCGAGTGGCTGGGCTTTTACATGAATACATTTGTATTGCTCCATGAGAAGACCGATTACCATGCTGTGGTGCCCAAGATGAATGAGGTTTTCAGGAGGAAGTCGGCTATTGAAATTGGTAAGATCAAGGATTTCAGGCAACAAATCCGCTTTGATCTGATGCCTTTCCGGAATATGCATCTTCAAAGTACAGGTGACGATATGCGCAATGGACTGGATCATGCAAGCAGTCCGGTTTACTCCTATATTCTGACAGGGATCGCCATCTTCATCCTGCTCATTGCCTGCATTAATTTTGTCAACCTTACTATCGCACGCTCCCTCAGCAGGGCCAGGGAAATCGGGGTAAGAAAGGTAGCTGGCAGTTTACGCAAGCAGCTCATCTACCAGTTTATGGGCGAATCTTTCCTGCTATCCTTCATTGCATTTGCGCTGGCAGTAGGGCTGACGCAGGCTGTACTGCCTGCCTTCAATGCACTTTCCAACAAGCAGCTGGCATTGTCATATCTGCTTGATACAGGGCTGGTATCCGGCTATACTGCCCTGTTTTTCGCAACCGGCCTGGTTGCGGGCATTTACCCGGCATTGGTCCTGTCGGGTTTCAATCCGGTGCAAACACTCTACAACCGCGCGAAGCTCACGCAGAAAAACTATCTCAGCAAAGGATTGGTGGTGTTTCAGTTTACATTGTCGGTGTGCCTGGTGATCGGTACCATCGTCATCTACTCGCAATTTCGCTACCTGACGGGCAAAGATCTGGGATACGATGATCAGAATCTGGTCAGTTTCAGTCTGGGCCGCGGAGGGCCGGACAAGGGTGTGATGGAAGTAGTTCAAAATGAACTGCGGAACCTTCCCGGCGTCAAGATGGTGGCTGCCTTCAATGGTAACTATAATGGAACTGCTGCCAGGGTCGACGGTCAGGAAATTAACTTTGGATATATCGGTGTAGACGATCATTTCCTGAGTACCCTGCATATTCCCGTGCTGAAAGGCCGCATTTTTTCGCAGGCATTCACAACCGACCGCGAAGAGTCAGTTGTGGTGAATGAAGCATTTGTAAAGGAAGCGGGCCTGCGCAATCCTATCGGTCAGGAGGTGGATTTTACCTGGAAAAACAAGAAAATGAAGATCATAGGTGTTATCCGCAACTACCATTATGCCTCGCTGAAAGATACAATCAGGCTGCTGGTACTGACGCAGGACCCGAACTATCGTTTGGGGACAGTATTCGCAAAACTGGAAACCAGGGATATTCCGGCTACGATGAAGGCCATTGAAAAGATTTTCAGGCAACATGTAAAATACCTGCCGTTCGAGTACCAGTTTGAAGACACTGCCAACCTGAAACGCTACGAAGCGGAGGCTAAATGGAAGCAAATGATCACCCTGGCTGCATTCCTGTCCATTTTTGTATCCTGCATCGGCTTGTTCGGTCTGGCTACATTCAATGCAGCGTCTCGCGTCAAGGAAATAGGCATCCGTAAGGTGCTTGGCGCTTCGGTCGCAAGTATTGCCGCCCTGCTTTCCCTCGATTTTGTCAAACTTGTCATGCTGTCCATCTTTATCGCCCTGCCTTTGTCGTGGTACGGGGCTAACACCTGGTTGCAGGGTTTTCCTTACCGGATATCGGTGTCCGGATGGTACTTTGTCCTGGCTGCCGTACTGGCACTGTCGATTGCGCTACTCACGGTAAGTTACCAGAGTATCCGCGCGGCAATGCTCAGCCCGGTACATTCCCTGAAAAATGATTAACAATCCGGATGCCGGACCGGCCGGCTTTTTCTAAAACCCATGTCCATGTTTTTCAGACAAATCAGAGTTGCATTGAGGAACCTGCTGGCCGCGCGCCTGTTTACAACCCTCAACATTTTAGGGCTGACCGGCGGAATGGTGACGGCTGTTTTTATTCTTTTGTGGGTTCAAAACGAGCTGAGCTTCGATACCTACCATGCCCGGGCTGCGCGCATCGGACATGTCGTCACGCATTTGTCAGTGAGTAAGGAAGAAACCTGGCATTGGTCAACCACGCCGATGATGCTGGCGGAACATCTGAAAGGCTTCCCGGAAATTGAGGCCGTCACACGGAAGGGTAGTGATCTGAACGATATGACGATCTGGCTGGACGGTAAAAAGGTGAAGGGCGAGCACGGCGCTTATGTCGATGCCAACTGGTTTGATGTTTTTGATTACAAGTTTATTTCCGGTTCTGCCGCCCAGTTCAAGTCAGGCGTGCGCCAGGTAGCCATGACGGCGGCGCGGGCCGAAGTATTGTTTGGGCATACGGATGTTGCGGGCAAAACCATCCGGATCGATACGCTTGATTATGTGATTGCCGGTGTTTATCGCAACAATCCAGCCAATTCCAGCTTTCAGTTTGACTTTATTCTGCCCTTAAAAGCATATTGGTCCAATCCCGCAAATTTCAGAAATGACAACAACTGGGGCCAGTTCAGCTATGAGACCTACCTCGTAACCAGGTCCGGCGCCAACCGTGTCAAATTGAGCAGGCAACTCACCAGCCTGATGTCCAACCTGCGCCTCGATGACCATGGAAAACCTTCAAAGGATACCAGCCTGGAAGTGGAGCCGCTCGCCGCCATGCATTTCAACAAGGACATTCAGAACGCCGCACAGAGTAAGGGCGATTACCGGACGGTGTATACTTTCTTCGGACTGGCAGTGGTAATCCTGCTGGTAGCCTGCATTAACTATGTCAACCTGACCACAGCCCGCGCCAGTGTACGTTCGCGGGAAGTAGGTGTCAAAAAGCTGCTCGGTGCGGGCTCTTCCCATTTGTTCGGACAGTTTATGATCGAATCGGTCATTACCTGTCTGCTCGCGCTGGGAATATCAACAGGGCTGGTGTTCCTGTTAATGCCTGCATTCAATGCACTTACAGGCCGGGCATTTGCCCTGACCTTCACAGATCCGTCGTGGTGCTATGTGCTGGCCGGAACTACCATGCTGGGCATTGCATTGACGGGCATCTATCCGTCAGTGCTCCTTGCTTCCTTCCGGCCATTTGAAGTCCTGCGTGGCAGTTTGATGCTGGGTACCACAAGCTCGGGTTTTCGCAAGAGCCTCGTCGTCGTACAGTTTTCGGTCACCATTGTTTTCCTGATTGCAACATTGGTGGTTTACCAACAGATGAGGTTTATCCGTGAAAAGGAACTCGGCTATGACCGGGCGCATGTTTTTACTTTCAGATTACCGGAAGGCGCAGACAATACTGCGTTTAAAACCGAACTCCTCAGAGAATCGAGCATAGCCGATGCAAGTAATGCAGGGCAGAATATCGTGCAGATCGGCAGCAGCTCCTCAGGCTCCTACGACTGGGAAGGCCGCCCGAAAGATTTTAACCCGACTGTCTCCCAGATTTCTGTCGAAAGTAATTTCAACGTGATGTTCAAGCTGAAAATGGCTGACGGCCAGTGGTTTCGCGCGAATAACAGGGCCGATCAGGATAATGTGGTCCTGAATGAAACCGCTGTCAAAAAGCTAAACCTGCGCAAACCGGTGGTAGGGCAATGGTTTCAGTTCAGGGGCATAAAAGGTGTGGTGATGGGTGTGGTGCGCGATTTTCACTATAAAAGTTTACGTGAGAAAATACAGCCTCTGGTTCTCTTTCAGGATCAGCGATGGAAAGGGGCCATGTATGTAAAGTCAGTACCCGGCCAGGAGGAAAAAGCGGTGAAAGCCGCGGAGAAACTATGGGCGAAAATGGTACCCGATCAGGTATTTTCCTACAACTTCCTCGACGATACCTACGACAGGCTTTACAAAGACGAACAACGTACTGCGACGCTCTTCAACACCTTCGCGACGGTAGCGGTGATCATTTCCTGCATGGGCCTTTTCGGCCTCGCAACCTTTACAGCAGAAAGGCGGACCAGGGAGATTGGGATCAGGAAAGTTTCAGGGGCGTCGGCAGGATCCATTGTGGCACTCCTCTCCGCCGGCTTTGTAAAGCTGGTAATCATAGCCATTGTGCTGGCATCGCCCATAGGCTACTATCTGATGCAAAAATGGCTGCAGGGTTTTGAATACCGCATTGCGCTGAGCTGGCTGATTTTTGCAGGAGCAGGAATTGCGGCAGTGGTCATCGCCATGCTGACGATCAGCTATCAGAGTATCAGGGTTGCATTGATGAATCCGGTGAAAAGTTTGAAGGCGGAGTAGGGGGGGCGGGGAGGAACGGAGGAAGGGAGGATGGAGGAGGGGATTTTGGCTTTCGGCAGTCGGCAGTCGGCTTTCGGCTGTTGGTTTTTGGGAGGGGATTTGATTTACTATCTGTACTTGATCTGACATAATTTATAAATTTAATAAAAACGATTCAATAGCGGAAAGCCGATTGCTGACTGCCGACCGCCGACAGCCGACCGCCGACCGCCAACCCATCTTGCCATGATTAAAAACTATCTGAAAATTGCCCTGAGAAATGTTGCAAAAAGCAAGCTTTTCTCTGCTATCAATGTATTTGGACTTTCTGTGGGAATGACCTGCTGCATGCTTCTGCTGCTTTATATTCTCAGCGAAATCTCATTTGACCGGCATCATGCATTTGCCGATGACATTTATCTGCTGCGCAGCGTGCAGGTCCGCTCGGGTGGCGACCGTACCGACAATCCGCGCAGTCCGGCGCCGTATGCGGATGCGGTCAAAGCGGAGTTCCCGGAGGTGGTTGCCACGACCAGGGTATGGCAGAATTTTCTCCAGAACAAAACATTGCTTACGGTAACAGACCCTGCCGGCCAGCAGCGGGCTGTTTACGAAACCAGAGGGTACCACGTCGACTCTACCTTTTTCCAGGTTTTTACCTATCAGTTCGTCGAAGGTAGCCAGCATACTGCGCTCCGGGATCCTCATTCGGTAATCTTGTCGGAGGAGGTTGCCAGGAACTTGTTCGGCATTGGTTCGCCCATCAACAAGATTGTGCGCATTGGAGGGACAGCAGGAAATGGAGAAAATTACCGCGTGACAGGCGTTTTCAAGGACGAGAGCCACCGCTCACATATCGACGCCCGCTTTTTTCTGCCCATGCAGGCTGGCTGGGTAGGCGGATTTCTCAAACAGCAGGCTGACTTTTCAAACAATAATATGTTTGCCACCTATGTGCGCCTGAGACCCGGTACGAGCCAGGCACGGTTTGAAAGCAAACTGCCCGCATTTATAGAGAAGTACGCCCGTAAAGATCTGAAAGCAGCGGGTGTTAACCGTGAGCTCTCCCTGCTGCCGGTACCGGATATCCATCTTTTTGATAAGATTGAAACCATTATCACGCCCACAACCAGCAGTACTTACCTGTACGTGCTGGCATCTATTGCGCTGTTTACCCTGCTCATCGCGTGCATTAATTTCATGAATCTTGCCACCGCCCGCTCAGCCAGGCGCGCGGCAGAAGTAGGAATGCGCAAGGTAATGGGTGCTGGCAAAAGCGGGCTGATCGGGCAGTTTCTCGGCGAGTCGCTTGTGCTCACGTTCATTGCACTTACGCTGGCATTCGTGCTGGTGGCGCTGAGCCTGCCGTTTTTCAACCAGCTTGCCAGTAAAAGCCTGGCCATGGAAGAGCTTCTTCAACCGCACATTCTGGGCGCATTTTTCCTGCTGGCTTTGCTTACCGGACTTCTTGCTGGCAGCTATCCCGCATTCTACCTGTCCGTCTTCAATCCGCTGGACGTGATTAAGGGGCGGTTTGTAAATTCCGTGTCAGCAACCAGCCTGAGGCGCGGGCTGGTTGTGGTGCAATTTGTGATTTCCATCGGCCTGATCGTGGCCGCTACGGTGATACAGACGCAGATGAAGTACATGAGGGATCAGCCGCTGGGCTTCACCAAAGACCAGCAGATTGTGATTTCCCTGCGCAGCGAGGAGGCACGGAAAGCCTATCCTGCATTGCGGGCCAATGTTTTACAGAACAGCCAGATTGATGCTGCCTCGGGTACATCGTACTACCCCGGCATCCTGAACCCCAGTGATATGTCGGTATACCGGCCCGATCTCAGCATCAACGATTCGAAGTTGGTGAAGACCAACTGGGTTGCGCCTGATTTTATGCAAACCATGGGATTCCGGATGGTAGCCGGACGGATGCTTTCTGCGGAGTTTCCCGGTGATACCAACAACAGAATGGTCGTTAACGAGGCTACGCTGCGCAAGTTTGGTGTACCGCTGGAAAAAGCGGTGGGCAGCCGGCTTAATTTCAAGGAGGGTAACGAGGAGGTAACCAGTCTGGAAATTGTGGGTGTGGTCAGGGATTTTCACTTCTCGGATCTTCACAATGTGATAGAGCCATATGCATTGTTCCTCAACAACAGTAAGGAGGATTTTAATTATATGATCGTGCATGTCAACACGGCTGATGTCGGGAAGGTACTGCCGTTTTTGGAGGAAAAATGGAAAGCAATGGTGCCCGGTGAGCCATTTTCTTACAGTTTTCTGAATGAGGATTTTCAGAAAAACTATGCATCGGATGCCCGCACGTCGCGGATTGTGAATGCATTTACAATTATTTCCATTCTGATATCCTGTCTCGGGTTGTTTGGCCTGGCGGCTTTTGCAGCGCAGCAGCGCATTAAGGAAATAGGTGTCCGCAAGGTACTGGGGGCGTCCGTACCGAGCATTGTGGGCTTGCTTTCGGGTGATTTCATTAAACTAATTATCGTATCTATTGTGATTGCTACGCCCCTTACCTGGTACATCATGGACCTGTGGCTGCAGGACTTTGCCTACCGCATTCACATGGCATGGTGGATGTTTGTACTGGCAGGTTTGCTGGCCATCATCATCGCGATCGTCACTGTGAGCACCCAAGCGATTAAAGCTGCATTGACCAACCCTACCAAGAGTCTGAAAACCGAGTAGTCAGAATGAAAGAAAGGAGCACCGGCACTAAAAATGAGCCTGCCGGGTGATTTATCCGCACGCGTATTTATCTTGCGGATAAATCCTGCTCAACCTGCTGATGTTCCTTTCCCGATTTACTACGCACGCTCTCCTGCTCTTTTTTCTGCTGATTTTCAGCCGGGTTGCAGCCCAACAAAGTTCGTTTTCGTCGCAGTTCAAGGGTAACCTCGAAGCCGGGGCGTATGCTTCCGACAGCCGGTCGGTGCCTTTCTGGCTCCGCACCAACCAGTTTGGCATAGTACCCGAACGTTTTCCGGCAGGGATCATTCAGGGCAACCTGCGCAAGGACTATGTGTTTTTTGATACCCTGAAAAATAAAGTGCGCAGGCTTGACTGGGGTGTTGCCCTAAATCCGGTAGTTACCTACGATGATCAGAGTAAACTCAAAGCCATATTGGCGGAAGCACATGTCAAAGTGCGTTTCAGACATGTGGAGCTGTATATCGGGAGGCGCAAGGAAGTAATGGGGCTGGGAGATACTACCTTGTCTTCCGGCTTTTACGCAGGCTCCGGCAATGCACTGCCGATCCCCAAAATACAAATCGGGACTGTAGGCTTTGCACCTTTGCATTTCACCCGGGACTTTGTGGCGGTTAATGCAGGCTTTGCGCACGGCTGGTTCTGGACAGACTATATCCAGGATATTCGCCTGCATCAGAAGTACCTGTATGTGCGGCTTGGCAAGCCCGCAGCTGCCAGTAAATTCTACTTTGGCCTGAATCACAATGTCATGTGGGGAGGCCATGCCGAGTATCTCAAACAGCATCCCGAGCTGGCTTTGAACGGTGTCCTGCCGTCGTCCTGGAAGTTTTATCCCAATGTGGTACTTGCCTTTACATCGAAAAACTGGTTTACCAAAAACGGCTATGGCGCATTTGACAGCTACCGGCTGGGCAACCACCTCGGCAGCTACGATATTGGTTTTGATACAAGAATCGCGGGCCGCAAATTATGGGTTTATCATCAGCACCCTTTCGAGGACGTGTCCAGTATGGTTTTCAAAAACCTTCCTGATGGACTTTATGGAGCCAATCTGAAATTACAGAGTTCTACATCAGGCCGCGGCTTTGCAATCACCCACATTACTGCCGAGTTCCTGACGACCAAGGATCAGTCGGGATCCACTTTCTACATTCCGGGCAGCAAGTTTCAGGGAGCTGACAATTATTTCAACCATTCACAATACTATGAGGGCTGGTCGTACCGGGGCAATACCGTGGGCACCCCCTTTATTGCACCGGGCAAGGATATGGACCGGGTTCCCGGCCGGTTTTTCCCGAGCAACAGGGTCAACATGTGGTACCTGGGCGCTCAGGGCCAGTCAGGCAGGCTTCTATTAACATTACGCACTTCGTACAGTCGTAATTTCGGCGTGCCGGGCGGGCAGCTTAATCCCGTCCGCAACCAGTTTTCGGGCATGCTAGCCGGCCAGTATAGCCTTCCCCGGCAGACAGCCATCATCGCCCGGTTCTCGACCGATCAGGGTACTCTTTTCCTGAAAAGTTCAGGGGGATATCTGGGCATCCGGAAGAGCTGGTAGCAGGCCCGTCCGAAGCCGGACAAATCTGTTCATTTACGAACGAAAAAACAGGTTATAGTTGATACAAATATTTGATTATTAGTGATTTATGTAGTTGGCATAAATTTGTTGGGCAGCTTTGTAGTGCATTGTCAGAAGTGAAAAGACTTTCTGGCAATCGTTTTTTCCGGGCTTCTCAATCACAGGTTTCCATGCTGAAAAACTACTTCAAAATTGCACTTCGTAATATTCGTAAAAACAAGATTTTTTCGGCTATTAACATCGTAGGGCTGGCCATCGGGATGGCCTCGTGCATTCTCATCATGCTTTTCGTTTTTTACGAAAAAAGCTTCGACGGCATGCATACTCGGAATATCTACCGGCTGGACGAGGTGCAGAAGTTTGAAGGCATGGTCGCCCCGCAGAAAGTTGCCTTGTCCATGTATCCCATGGGCCCGACCCTCACGGACGAGTTTCCCGAAATTACCAACTTTACCCGCGTGATCGGCTCCGGCAAGGCTGACCTCAGGACCAATGGGCGAAAGGTCGTGCTGCCGGATGCATTGATGGCCGACGAGCATTTCTTTTCCATTTTCGACTACCCGCTGATCAAAGGCGACCGGGCGTCGGCGTTTTCCATACCCAATGCAGTGATTTTGAGCGAGCATGCTGCTAAAAGTTTGTTTGGGAATGAGGATCCGGTGGGTAAGCCAGTGACCCGGTACAGCAATGATACCGTGACTTTTAAAGTGACGGGTGTCATGAACGACATTCCTGCCAACTCGCATCTGCAGTTTGACGTGCTGTTCTCCGCAAAAGGTGTTATCGGGGAAGACGCAATGAATAACTGGGGAGGCAACTGGCTGATTACTTACCTCGAACTGCGTCGGGAAACTGATGTAGCTGTCTTGGAGCGGAAGTTTCCGGCATACCTGAAACGCCACATGAGCAATGACAACTGGAAGTCTTATGAACTGTTCCTGCAGCCCCTGGCCGACGTGCATGCCCGCTCCGCCGATATCACGCACGATTACCTCAATTTCCGTAAGTTCGATCGGAATCACACTTACATTTTTTCGGTTATCGCCGTCATCGTGCTGGTCATCGCCTGCGTGAACTTCATGAATCTGTCCACAGCCCGGTCAGGCGGGCGGGCCCGCGAAGTGGGTGTCCGTAAATCCATTGGAGCACAAAGGTTTCAGCTGGCAGGCCAGTTTATGGGAGAGTCGGTGTTGCTGGCTTTGCTGTCGCTGGTACTGGCAGTAGGTATTGTCAAAATCCTTTTGCCCGTGGTCAATGATTTCAGTCAGCGGGAGCTGGAATTCAGCGTATTTACCAATCCGCTGACCTTGCTGGCCGTGATCGCAGGCACCCTGCTGATCGGACTTTTATCGGGTATTTACCCGGCTTTGTTCCTGTCGGCTTTTCAGCCTGTGAAGGTGCTGAAAGGTACCCTGCGGAGTCAGAAAAGCAATTTCAGGAGTGCATTGGTGATTGTTCAGTTTTCCAGTGCGGTGTTTCTGATGATCGCTACCGGGTTTGCAGTAAAGCAGCTCCGGTATATGCAGCAGAAAGATCCCGGCTTCGTGCGCGACCAGGTGGTACTCGTACCGCTGGACAGCCAGTCGGGCAAAAAGTATGATGCCATTAAATCCGAACTGCTGAACAATCCATTGATCGAGGCGGTATCGGGTTCACAGCAGCGGCTGGGCAACAACTTTCATCAGACAGGCGTATCATTTCACGGCGACGGGCCGGTCAAAAGCATTGCTTCGTCCCAGGTGGTTGTGGATCCCGATTACCTGAATTTGTACAAGATCAAAATCGTTTCCGGACGTAATTTCAGCCATGATCCTTCTGAAAATGCAAAAGCTTATATCGTCAATGAATCGCTGGCCCGGGAGTTGCTCCGGGAGCAGCCTGTCAAAACCTATCAGTCGCTTATTGGCCGGCACTTCGGGTTCAGAGGCATGGATTCGACCGGGTATATTCTGGGCGTAGCCAAGGATTTTAACTTCAATTCTTTACATCATAAAATAGAAACGCTCTGCCTGATCAATCAGAAAGACTGGGGTTACGGAGAGCTGTCGATCCGGATCAGGGGCAGCAAAACTACCGAAGCTATCGCGGGCATCAGGTCGGTGTGGCAGGAAATGGCCCCGGGACAGGATTTTACGTATTCGTTTCTTGACGAGCACTTTGGCCAGCTTTACCGGGCCGACAGCCAGGTAGGAGAGATTGTAGGCGTACTGGCAGGACTCGCCATTTTTGTATCCTGTCTGGGGTTATTCGGACTGGCATCCTACTCTGCCGAAAGACGGATTAAGGAGATCGGTGTGCGAAAAGTGCTGGGTGCCTCGGTCGGCGGGATCGTTGCATTGCTTTCCGCAGATTTCATGAAGCTGGTTGTTGCCTCTATTCTTATTGCTTCGCCCGTAGCCTGGTGGGCGGTCAGTACCTGGTTGCGCGACTTTGCGTACCGCATTTCCATAGGATGGTGGATTTTTGCATTGGCAGGGATTGCAGCGGTGCTGGTGGCTTTTCTCACGATCAGCTTTCAAAGCATCCGGGCAGCACTGACGAACCCTGTCAAATCACTGCGCGCAGAATAAATGATTGATAAACCTTTTTTGCATGCATAACCAAACCCCAGCAAGCCTATGAGCCATATAGCTATCCCCATCCCGCCCCTGCATGGCAAGCAGGAGATTAAGGTAGAAGTGACGATCAATGGTATCAAGCAAAACCTGTTTTACAGGGTCGAGCTGTTTTATTGGGAAGATTGTTCCAATCCGGTTGCCCACCGGGCCGATTGTATCAGCGAAATGCTCGCCCACCATGATCCTGATTGGACAGTCTACTACATTGGTGCGCCCAATGATGAGTTTGTCCCGATCACATTTGTAAAAAAGGAGAGCCGCACCGTCCTTCGTGAAGTGCTGGCATAAAGCAAAAGCAGCTTTCCCGGACGCCAGGCCCCGGAAAGCTGCGCTCCCCCTAGCGTAACTTCTTCCTTCGTGCTTTTTCTGCTTTGAAATGCAGGTATCCCCAGTATTCGGGATAATGCATATTGATAATTCCCTGGGGCGACCAGACCCAGTTGTACTCCGGTAGTACTTTGTTGGTTTCGGCATTACGGCTGCGCATGTATCTGCCATCCTTGTCTGTTTCGTGCCGCCAGTTTACCCGTGAGAAATTGATGCGCCACGAAGTTCCGTCCTGCGGCATTACGGCAGCTACCTGACCGGTACTGAGTGATTTGAATGGAATTGCAATTTCCAGCGTCCACTGCTTGTCGGTATCTGCGGCATTGTTGAGCGTCCCTTCAATGGACACTGCAGATTTCAGCCCTTCAATGTTCCATTTAATATCAGGCTTGCCGCCTTTGCGGTAAGGCTTTGGCAGAAAAAGGTCAAATGAGTTGTTGATTGCATTGATTTCCAGCTCATAATAATTGTCGGTATCCCCGTCGGGATCTATAAAAACTTCAAAGTCATTTTCCAGGAAAACAACCTGATCCTTTTTGTCCTGGTAAGCCCATATATGTTCCTCTTCCATGACGGCGGCTATATACAGGTAATCGTTATCCCAAAGCATCTTTACCTGGGTATTCTGCAAGGGAAGTGGCTTTTTGTCACCTTCGATATCTACAAACCGGGGAGTCCACTCCACCTTTTTCCAGTCACTTTCAGAGAGCTTTCCGTCGATGATAATTTTTTTGGAAGTCTGGTAGCAGTTGTAGCTTTTGGGAGGGTCAGCGGCCTGCCCGTAAGCAGGAATTGTCAGCACAGGCAGGATGAAAGCGGCAAAATGCAGGCTAAGTGCGGCAATGCTGCAGAAGCAGGTTTTTTCAGAGAGTAAGTTTAAGTTTTTCAAGATTGGCGGCACAAGTGAAAATATAGCCCGAAATATACCTCCTAACTCAGGCCCTGTAAATGAAAAAGAGCCTTTTTTAAAAAGCCCGCCTGCAAGCTGGCCGGAGGGATCTTGAACTGGAACAATATTAATACTAACATTGTCGGTCATCAGGCCTTGTTTAGAACGTCCGAATATAATTCCGAGCAATAATGACTCGTAAACCTGTTTATACTGAATATCAGCTGGTCATGCTGCTCCAAAGCAATGACCGATATGCTTTTGAGTATCTGTACGATCATTATTCACCGGCTTTGTATGGTATCATTCTCCGGATCGTAAAAGATGAGGAAAAGGCCGCAGATGTATTGCAGGATTCGTTCCTGAAAATCTGGAAGAACATCTCCCGCTTTGAATCCCAGAAAGGTACCTTGTTTACGTGGCTGCTCAATGTTGCCCGTAATGCCGCTATCGATAAGCTGCGGGCTGATGTGAAGTCTGAGAAGGTGATCAAGCTGGAATCGGCTACCGAGCATGAGCTGTCATCAGCCGCGTATTTTCCCATACCTGCCACACTCGACATCCGCTCCATCGTTGCTACATTGATTCCCGAGCGCAAAGAAATGATAGAGCTGGTCTATTTTCAGGGTTATACCCATGAAGAAGTTTCCGAGCGCCTCAGCATGCCGCTCGGTACCGTGAAGTCAAGGATCCGCAAAGGTTTGCAGGAACTTCGCTATATTTTCGAAATTAAGAATCCTGAACTGAGCGTCGCCTGAAAACCATTACCCGTGAAGACTTTGGTGAAAACTTCCTTTGGGGAGTAGCCACTGCTGCGTTTCAGATTGAGGGAGCTGTGGACAAAGACGGTCGCGGAGCCAGTATCTGGGACCATTTTACTGCACAAAAAGGCAAAATCAAGAACGGTGACCATGCCCGTGTTGCCTGTGACTTTTACCACCTTTATGAACAGGATATTGCACTGGCAGCCAGCCTCGGCTTTCGCCAGTTCCGATTTTCTATATCCTGGCCACGCATTCTGCCGGAGGGTAGGGGAGCGATCAATGCAGCAGGTGTTTCTTTTTACAATAAAGTCATTGATCAATGCCTGGCGGCTGGCCTGGAACCCTGGATTACCTTGTACCACTGGGACCTGCCGCAGGCGCTTGAAATGCTGGGCGGCTGGAAAAACTGCGAAATCATCAGCTGGTTTTCTGAATATGTAAAAGTTTGCGCAAATGCGTTCGGCGATCGTGTGAAGCACTGGATCGTACTGAATGAGCCTATGGCAGTAGCCGGACTGGGCTATACGACCGGGCTGCACGCACCCGGGCGCAAAAGTATCCGCAACTTCCTGCCCGTAGTACATCACCTGGCCATGTGCCAGGCGGAGGGTGGCAGGATATTACGGCAGCATGTGCCGGATGCCCGTATCGGCACCGCCCTGTCATGCTCCTACGTTTACCCGCATACTGCATCTCCCCGCGACGTTCGTGCCGCCCGGCGGGCCAATGCGCTGATGAACAGGCTGTTTATAGAACCCGCGCTCGGCCTCGGCTATCCTATTGACGGATTTTCATTTTTGGCCAACATAAAAAGGTACATGCAGCCAGGCGATACCGAAAAGCTGCGGTTTGATTTCGATTTTATTGGTCTGCAAAACTATTTTAGTGTCGAAATCAGGCATTCCTACCTGGCACCGGTGACGTGGCTGAAAGAAGTACCTGCAAGGCTCAGAAATGTGCCGGTGACTGCCATGGGCTGGGAGATCAGTCCCGAGGGAATGTACCGGATCATCAATCAGTTTAGCCAATACAAAGCAATTCCGGAGCTGATTATTTCGGAAAGCGGAGCCGCCTTTCATGACATTCCCGAAAACGGCCGTATACCCGACACCGAACGAAAAGAATATTTTGTGCAATACCTCAATGCGGTACTGCGTGCCAAAAACGAGGGAGCCAGGGTAGGAGGCTACTTTGCATGGACGCTGCTCGACAATTTTGAATGGGCAGAGGGATACAGTGCCAGGTTCGGGCTGGTGTACGTAGACTTTGACACGCAGCAGCGCACTGTGAAAGATTCGGGAAAATGGTTCCGCTCCTTTCTGACCCGCTAAATTTCTGTTTTTCCTGAACGATTACAGGTTCAGGATATTCTTCGCTTCTTTTTCGGAGTAAAAGGGTCCGAGCTCGGCCTCGTCAATGATTTCCTGCACCTGCTCCTCTGTGGCAGGCGTCAGTTCTTCCGACGGAGTATGCGCTTCGTCATCCGCGAGCACGATCCAGCCTTTTTTTTGCAAGCCCCGCAAAATTGCAGTGACCATTTCTTCATCTGATTCTTTGACAGCCTTTACGTGGAAGCTTTTCATTGCAGTAAGTTCATCATGTTTATAACAAGTAAAGTAAAAAATCGTACCTGCTGCGGTGCAACCTGCATGCTGCTTTTCTCATCCTTATTGTAAACTAATCTGTTAACCAATATGAAAATGAACCGGCTACTACTGATTATGCTGACCTTGTTTGCTTTGTCCGGCCAGGCACAGCAAAATAATGACAAGCCCTATCTTACCAGAAAATTCCCGGCTGAGGGCATTACCGAGCTGGCTGTGGAAACATCCGGAGGATCCATTACGGTGACAGGCGGCGGCAGCAGCTTTGAAGTTGCCATGTATGTGAAGCCCAATAATAACTGGAATGGCAAGCAGGAACTCAGCAGTGAGGAAATTGAGGACCGGCTCAAAGATTTTGAAATCAAAATAGTAGCCGAAGGCGGCCGGGTTGTGGCAACTGCCAGACGTAAGCAGGAAGTGAAGTGGGATAATAAAAGAAATGTCTCCATCGGCTTTGTGGTAACAGCCCCCAGGAATACGGCTACTTTCCTGAAAACCAGTGGCGGCAGTATACAAATTGCCTCCCTGACCGGCGAGCAGAACTTTGCTACCAGTGGAGGAAGCTTGAAAATCAACGATCTGAAAGGCAAGGTACAGGGCAAGACATCGGGAGGAAGCATTGATGCCTCGCATTGTTCCGACGAGATTGTACTGCATACCAGCGGTGGCAGCATCAAGGCTGAAACGATGAAGGGTAAAATTGAGCTTGAAACCTCCGGCGGCAGCATTACCCTGCATGATCTCAATGGAGAAATCGAGGCGCATACGAGCGGTGGCAGCATCAAAGGCGACCAGATTGCCGGCAGCCTGAACACCGGAACTTCCGGGGGATCCATCAGGCTGGCAGGCGTTTCGGGCAGCCTGAAAGCATCCACCAGCGCGGGCAGCATTGAAGCCGAACTTACTGCATTGGGCAGCTATGTTAACCTGGCTTCCTCTGCCGGCAGTGTACGGGTAACCATGCCCCTGGACAAAGGGGCTGACCTCGACCTGCGGGGCAACCGGGTTTCAATCCCGCTGAAGAATTTTGACGGTGAGGCCGAAAAGGACCGCGTACGCGGAAAAATCAATGGAGGCGGTATCCCGGTGACACTGACTGCCAGCAGCGGAAGTGTATATGTGAATCAGTAAAATGTTGAGTATAAATTGGTTCCGGAGCGGGATATTCCTGTTCCGGAATTTTTTTGTGACCTGATCCTCCATGAAGCGTCAAAAGCAGGTACCGATATCATATCGTATGTGGAAAAATACGCTTCATGTTTTACAGGATTTCTTCGGGCTTTCTCGAAAAGAAGCCAGAGGTGCCATGGTTTTGATGATCCTATGCTTTCTGATCCTGTGGTCTCCGTTTGTATTCCGAAGGTGGGTACTGCCGGCTTTTCCGGTGCAACCCTCAGCAGCAGAGTTCAGGATGCTCGATAGTATAGCCCGGGCTCTTGCAACCAGAAGTACCGTCCCCGGTTCAAAGTCGGGCGCGTATGTTGCCGGAGATCTGGCGCCTCCCCGGAAGCTTTTTGCTTTTGACCCCAATAAGGCAAGTCCTGAACAACTTACCGCATTGGGCATACCGCCCTTTCTGGTAAAACGAATGGATCGTTTCAGGCAAAAAGGCGGGCATTTTTACAGGAAAGAACAGCTTTTGAAAATTTATGACTTTCCGCCAGACTTGTATAAAAGACTGGAAAGCTACATTACGCTCAGCCCGGTTCAGAAAACGGATGCGCCGGCATCACCATTTCACAAAACCTCAGAAACGGGAAGACGTGCAACATGGCAGGAACGGAAGGTACCTGCTGCATTTGACATCAACACGGCTGACACCACCCGGCTGACACGTTTGAAAGGAATCGGCAGCAAGCTCTCTGCGCGTATTGTCAAGTTCCGCGATGCGCTGGGCGGCTTTCATTCCGTAGCCCAGTTCAGGGAAATATACGGGCTCGATTCAGCTGTGGTGCAGGAGCTGGTACGTTTTGGTAAAATTGAAACCCCGGTGAAGCTGCTCAACATCAATACTGCGACAGTAGAGCAACTTGCGGCACATCCCTACCTGCGGAACCGTAGACTCGCGGGTATCATCGTCAGCTACCGAACACAGCACGGACCGTTCCAGCATGCGGCTGACCTGGCCAAGGTAAAAGTACTTGACCAGGAAACGCTGCGGAAAATGGAGCCGTACCTCACCTTCTGAGGATCAGAAGTTGGGTTTGAGCAGGTATTTTGAATAAAAGTTATCGATTACTTTCACAGCCTCATCGGGAGTGTCCACCACGCTGATGAGTTTGAGGTCTTCGGCATTGATGTTGTGCTCTGTCAGCATGGTACCTTTGATCCAGTCGAGCAGCCCCGACCAGTAGGCACTGCCGACGAGTACAATCGGGAAGCGACCGATCTTTTTGGTCTGAATAAGCGTCATGGCTTCAAAGAGCTCATCGAGGGTGCCAAAGCCACCCGGCATGACCACAAAGCCCTGGGAATATTTGACAAACATCACCTTGCGAACAAAGAAGAAGTCGAAGTTGATGCTCTTATCATGATCGATATAAATATTGCTATGCTGCTCAAAAGGAAGCTTGATGTTTAGACCGACGGATTTGCCGCCCTGCTCAAAAGCTCCTTTGTTACCGGCTTCCATAATACCCGGTCCTCCGCCTGTAATAACACCGTACCCATGCCTCACCAGCTTGGCGGCGATTTCTTCGGCAGTTTTATAATGCGGATTATCGGGCAGGGTACGTGCCGAGCCAAACAGAGAAACACAGGGGCCAATTTTAGCCAGCTTGTCAAAACCTTCGACAAATTCAGCCATTACTTTAAATATGACCCACGAATCGGCACTTTTGATCTCATTCCAGTTACGGTCTTCAAATGCTTCCTTGATTCTTTTTTCATCTTCCGGGACCGCAGGGTTGAGGAGGGACACGTCCACCAGTTGTCCATTGGTTGGTTTTACTTCTTCACTCATATTCGGGTATGCAATTAGTTGTTGAATCAGATAATAGTAACTTTGCCGCTACTGATAATTTAAACACAATCCAGCCGGTTTTCCCGGTAACCCAGGGAAAGAGGCGGGCACTATTAACATTAAAGTGATGAGAAAAATTGCAATCGGTGCAGACCACGCGGGATTTCCCTACAAGGAGCCTATTATCCACTGGCTCAGCACAAATGGTTTTGAAGTAAAAGACTTTGGTACTTACAGCGCCGACTCGGCAGATTATGCCGATTTCGCCCATCCGGTGGCTGCTGCAGTAGAGAGTGGTGAATTTGAAAAAGGAGTGTTGCTTTGCGGAAGCGGGCAGGGAGTGTGCATTACGGCCAACAAGCATCAGGGAATCCGGGCTGCGCTGGTATGGGACCTGCCGCTGGCTTCGCTTGCGCGCCAGCATAACGATGCGAATGTGATCTGTATTCCGGTCCGGTTTGTGGAGCTGGAGACTGCATTGGCTAGCCTGCAGGCTTTTCTGGCTACCGAATTTGAAGGCGGCCGGCACCAGACGCGCGTCAACAAAATTGCCTGCTAGTCTTTGCGCTGGTAAATGCCCTTCCAGTAGCTCTGCTCATACCTTTGCTTCAATGCCGGAACGCGACTCAGCAGTTTCGGCATAATATTAACCTTGTCGATCACATACTCAGGCGGGTCTTTCCTAAAATTGTCATACACGTGAATGACGCTGTCGAAATTATCGAGGTTTTGCAGGTCATAGCTGGCAAGCTCCCAGTTCAGGTACGGTGTTGCGGTAAAGTTGTTCATATATTCTCCCGAATGCTGCCCCAGCACCAGGATGCGCTTACCGCGGATTTCATCGGGCAGGCTGGCTGGCTTTGCCCTTAGATTTTCCAGTTTCCCCATGGATACGCCCGGCAGCAATCCCCGCAGTCCCTGGTACTGGATGAGGATGATCAGTGCTCCCATCAATGTAAATTGCAGCTCGTCCGCAATGCTGTTCCTTTTAAAGCTCTGGAAGTAATGCGTAGCAAAAAATGCAGCAGGCGGTATGAAGATCACGAACTGCATGGGCGCCAGAAACTGCATCAGCGGGATCGTAAAAATGGCCGCGATTGACCAGAGCGCCATCACCTGCTGGATTCTTGTCTGATAGTTGACGAAACGTAAGGTTGTAAAAATCCGCATGAAGCCCATGATCCCGAAGCCGAGAGGCAGCAGCAGGGATGCGAGCAGGGAAGAAAAATCATTCAGATTGTACTGCTTCACCTGAAAGACAGACGTGAGCAGGTTCCGGTTGAGACTTTCGATCCCATTGTTCATGTAAAAAAACAGAACAACCATCAAAAGCGGGAAAACCGAGCCGAACAGGCCCAGCAAATGGTCCCTGACGGTAGAGCCTGTATAAAAGATCAGCGCCAGAAATGCCCATACCATAAACACCGAAGCCGGCAGGTAAAACAGGGTAGCAATCCCGATGTACAGTCCCATTTCAAACACATGCGAGGTTACTTCGCGGCGCACGAGTATTTTGACAATGGATCCGAAGGCAAACAACAGGAAAGTATTGGCCAGCAGCATGGGCGATAAGGTACCCAGGTCAAAGGAGATATTCAGAAACAATGCGTACAATGCACCCGGTACAAAGGTGCGCTCGGGAAAAACCTCCCTGGAATGGATCACATAGTTGAAGTACAGGATCTGGATCAGTGAAACCAACAGTGCAGCAAGCTGGTAAACCCAGGGGGAGCGCCCGAAGAGCGAGTCGATCAGCCAGTAGGTAAGCCCTGAGAACGGACTCACGTTATCCCATATATCCCGGTAAAGGGTGAAGCCGCGTCCCATTTGTTCACCTACCAGCATCCAGCTCAGTTCAGGTATCAGCATCGGCACGTCGCCCATGAAAAAAGGCAGGCGGAGCAGGAGAAAAAGTACTGCAAGACTGATGGTCTGATACCGTGCATTGACACGAAAAAAACTTAGCAAGAAGCAGGCAGATTTGAAATTTGGACGGAATAACTTTCACGAAATTACAACTCCAAATTCTACAAAAACAAAATAAGTATGGATATTTGTACTTATCCGAAGGAGGGAGAAGTTTTAGTAAATGTTGTTTTACATGCACCTAACTTTCAGTATAAACCCCCGGAACCAGGTCTGGTGAATAACCTCCGGCAAACGATCAAAATATGGAATCGAAAAGACAACAGAAAGTAGGAAGGCAGATCCAAAAAGATCTGGGTGAGATTTTCCAGAAAGATCTTCAGCATTTGACCAACGGTACTTTTGTAACGATTACGGCAGTCCGCGTATCTCCTGATCTCAGCATTGCCAGGACATACCTCAGTTTCCTGCCCGACAAGAACAAGCAGTTTTTGCTGGAAACAATCCAGGATAATACCCGTTCCATACGCCAGAAGCTCGGGGAGCGCGTGCGTCACCAGCTGCGCATTGTTCCGCACCTGCAATTTTACATTGATGATACAGCCGAGTACGCTGCCAAAATGGATCTGCTTTTCTCTGATCTTGTCATTCCGCCGGCCCAGCCCGACGAAGAGGAGGAGTCGAACTGATTGCCGGCCGCCCTATCATGAATCTTTCGTCCAGGATCGCGATCCGTTATTTTTTTTCACGTAACAAAAGAAGCTTCATCAGCCTCATTGCGCGCATCGCCATGGCGGGTGTGGCTGTGGGGACCATGGCGATGGTCGTGGTACTTTCGGTTTTCAATGGAATGGAGGATCTCAACCGCAAGATCTTCAAAACCTTTGATGCCGATGTGAAGGTGCTGCCGCGGGAGGGAAAAAGGTTTGAGGTAAATAGTGCGCTGATCAGCAAAGTGAAGGCGGTACACGGCGTGAAGCTCGTTACGGAGGTGGTCGAGGACAATGCACTGGCCAGGTATGGAAACCAGCAGATTATCGTTCGCCTGAAAGGGGTTGACAGTACTTTTGAACACCAGGGCCAGCTGGATACGGCGATCATTGAAGGCTCACTCCGGCTTCACGGGCCCAATGGTACACCTTACGCCATCATTGCCGACGGCATCCGCAATGCACTTTCCATTTCAATCGAAGATATTATTACTCCCCTGGAATTACTTTATCCGCGTACCGGCTCCAAAACGCTCAATATTACTTCGGCGGAGGCATTTAACCAGTTGCTGCTGCGGCCAGGCGGGTTTTTCTATATCGAAACACGCTACGATGATTATGTCATTGCGCCGGTGGAGCTGGTGGCTTCCCTGATGCAGTATGGTACACAGCGGTCGGCACTGGAGATACGTGTGGCGCCTGACGTTACAGGCGAAGACGTGAGTGCCGGTCTGAGCAGTGCCCTTGGTGCAGAATTTGTCGTAAAAGACCGTGATTCGCTGAATGCAGATCTGTTGAGGGCGATCAGGATGGAAAAACTTTTTGTGGCGGTCACTCTCTCGTTCATTATTTTAGTAGCTGCGATCAACATCTTTTTTTCCCTCAGTATGCTTGCCATAGAGAAGAAAGGAGATGTTGCCATGCTTTATGCACTGGGTGCAACGCCGGGGCTCATCCGTATGATTTTTCTTTCCGAAGGCGCCATCGTGGCGTTCTCGGGAGCGGTCACCGGACTGGCTGGCGGGGTGCTGCTATGTTGGCTGCAGGCCAGGTACGGAATGGTTTCTATGGGCATGGCAACGTCGCTCGTGGATGCTTACCCGGTTAAATTAGAATGGCGGGACATACTCGGCACGGGTATTATTGTCGTTATCATAACCATTATTGTGTCCTACATCCCGGCACGACGGGCTGCAAAAGCCGGACAGGTGCTGAGCGTGTAAGCTTTTTTCAACAGAAATAAAGATTTCAAAAAGCATCAAATTGACTTACTTTCCCGCAATCAACCCCGAAGCAAATATGATCCCCGGACGATCTATAAGCCGGTTTTTGTACCTACTTGCATCCATACTGCTCGCGTTTCAAACTTATTCCGTTGCTGCCCGCCCGATTCTGGCTGATACGCTTTACCGCCGTAATCCGGGTACTGTAACACCTCAGGGACCATACCGTCCTGAAAAGACAAAAAAGAGTGAGATCCTGTACACACGCCTCGACGTACAGTTTGACTGGGTCAAGCAGCAGGTACCCGCCTCGGCTTTGTTAATGTTCAAACCCCATTTTTATCCTCAGAACACCCTTGAACTGGACGCAAAAGGCTTCGACATCAAGGCAGTAAGCCTGATGGAGGCAGATAGTACTTATGGTGACCTGGCACCGGGAGAGCTCAGTGCAAAGGTGAAAGGCAAACTGGAATATAGTTACGACAAGCGGAAGCTGGTGATCAGGCTTGGGAAGACGTACACGCGCAAGGATACACTTTTTATAAAAATCGACTACACGGCCCGGCCCAATGACGTGCCCCGCGGAAAGACCGATGACAGCGCTACGGACAAAGGTTTGTACTTCATCAATGCCGACGGAATGGAGGAAGGAAAGCCACGGCAGATATGGACGCAGGGGGAGACGGAAGGCAGCTCGTGCTGGTTCCCGACCATAGACGCTACCAATCAGAAATTCACGCAGGATATTTACATCACTGTTGACAGCAGCCTCACTACTTTGTCAAACGGAATACTGGTATCGCAGGAAAATGTAAAGAAAGGTCAGCGTACCGATCACTGGAAACAATCCCTGCCGCATGCTCCTTACCTGACGATGATGGCCGTGGGAGAATTTGCCGTAGAAAAGGATTTAATGCCTAATGGCTTAGAGGTAAGCTACTATGTAGAGCCAAAGTACGGGAAGGATGCACAGGCCATTTTTGGCCGTACGCCTGAAATGATCGGGTTTTTCTCCAATATTTTTGGTGTAGCGTATCCGTGGGAAAAGTACGCACAAATTGCCGTGCGCGACTTTGTGGCAGGAGCAATGGAAAATACCACGGCGACGGTCCATGAGGAGGGTGTGCAAAACGACACCCGCTCGCTGGTAGATGGTAACTCTGACGCCGTGATCGCCCACGAGCTGGCGCACCACTGGTTTGGAGATTATGTAACCTGTGAGGAATGGGGCCAGCTGCCGCTCAATGAGTCTTTTGCAAACTACGCGGAGTACCTGTGGAGTGAATATAACAACGGACGTTACGAAGCAGACTGGGGGAATCTTCAGGAAATGAAAACATACCTTGCCGAGGCTGAAACGAAGCAGGTGCCCATGATCCGGTATTTTTATAAAGACCGGGAAAATATGTTTGACAGTCACTCGTATGCCAAAGGCGGCAGGATCCTGCATATGCTGCGCAACTACGTGGGTGACGAGGCTTACTTTGCTTCCCTCAAAGATTACCTGAAGAGTCATGCATTTGGTACCGCAGAGATCGATGATCTGAGGATGGCATTTGAGAAAGTGAGCGGTCAGGATCTTAACTGGTTTTTTGACCAGTGGTTTCACCGCCCCGGACACCCTGTAATCAATATCCGCCAGGAATATGCCGCTGCTCAGGGAAAAGTTTTGCTGAAGATCAGGCAGGCGCAGGATACCTTGGCCACTACCGTATACAGGCTGCCGGTGAAGGTGGATGTTTGGGTAGGAGGTAAGAAAAATCAATATGAAGTGTTGGTTGACAAAGTAAGCCAGACACTTGAATTTCCTGCTGCCAAAAAGCCGGATGTGGTCATTTTTGATGCGGAGGCACAGCTGCTGGGCGTGGTGGAACATGAAAAGCCACGAAATGAAATGCAGTTCCAGTACCTGCACGCAGATCGTTTTTTACATAAATATGAAGCACTTGCTTCGCTCGAAGGCGGCATGGCAGATACCACAGTCCGCAACATTCTTGTAAAAGCGATGACGGACCCGTTCTGGAAGTTCAGACAAATGGCGGTCAGTAACTTTGCCGAGTACGAGGGGGCCAATTTTGCGGAGATCGAGAAGGTAATCCAGGAAAGGGTGCGCAAGGACCCGCATCCGCAGGTTCGTTCCGAGGCGATTATCACGCTGGCAACATTCGGAGACAATAACAGTGACCCGGTGTTCAGGGAAGCATTGAGCGACAGTTCCTACCAGGTTGTGTCAGTGGCAATTGAAAAATACCTTATGAACCAGCCTTCCGATGCCAATGAAATTGCTGCAGAGTTTGAAGACTCGCCCAATGATGCCATTGTAACCTCGGTAGCCAACTACTATGCAGGCCTGGCGCAGCCTGAGCGGTTCGACTGGTTTTTACAGAAAATGAAACAGATGAAACCGACCGAGAAGTACAACTTTCTTCAGGTTTTCGGAAAATACCTCATCAAGTCCAAGCAGGATATACAACGCAAAAGCATTCCTGTGCTCGAAAATCTGGCCCGGGAAAACCCTTCTTACTTCGTGCGTTTTGGTGCATTCCAGGCGTTGGGGCTGCTGACGGACATCCAGGGAGTAACTGCTCTGCGTAAGGATATCCGGGCAAAGGAAACCGAGCCCAAGCTGAAAGAGATGTACAGCCAGTTTGGCGACTTGTAGGCAGCCTTAGGAAGCCTGCACCAGGTAGCCGCTCAGCTCAGGTTCGAGGTAATAATCCAGGTTTTCCTTTGTAATAATGTCAAGCGGCAGAAATTTGATGGGTTCCACTTCTTTCCGGAACACCAGGTGCCGCGCAAGCTGGTGAATACCCCAGTAACCTTGTCCGAGCGGATTTTGGTTGATCAAAAAATTAATCCTTTCCTTGGTCAGGTAATCAAGATTCGGTTTAATCAAGTCATACCCAACTACCTTCATGTCGTCCAATCCTTTTTTTTCAAGGTATGCGGCTACTTCGTAGGCTTTTGAGTTGGTGATATAAATGGCCTCCAGGTTAGGAATCTGATCGAAAATCTCATTCAGATGCGGATCAATGAGCCCTCCGTCGGGATAGTTGATCTCCCGGCTATGTACCCGGATCCCCTTTGTTTTTCCCCCCTGAAAGTAATCCCGGAATCCTTCCTCTTTGGTCATGAGGTGTGCAGAATTAGATATGTTCTCATTGATATGTGCCACCAGGATATCGGTCGGGCCTTGCAGGCCGAAGTCGAGGATTTTGGCAGCAACACACCCGCTCCGGTACGAATCCTGTCCAATGTAGCTGAGCGGGTTCACATGTTCAATCTGCGTGTTAAAAAGGACAAAAGGGATATTGGCCGCCGTCCACCGCTCAAAAAAAGGAAGTGTCTCTTTATAGAATATGGGTGCAATCAGCACGCCATCGGGATTTTCTCGCGTGGCTTCGTCGGCTTTGGCTATAAATGAATGCTCGTCGTGCGGATTGAAAATGTACTGCCCTACGGACACGCCGTATTTTCGAAGTTCAGCTTCCGCTTTTTCGAGCCCGCTCCGGGGAGCCTGCCAGTAGGGGTCCATGTGGTAATCTGGAATGAGGGCTGCAAAATGAAATTCCTTTTGCGATTTCAATGACTGGGCAATGAAGTTGGGCTCGTAGTCCATTTCCTTGATAATGCCCAGGATCCTGGCCCGTACGTCTTCCGCCACCCGCCCGCGGTTGTGCAGTACACGGTCTACGGTACCCTTGGACGTTTGGGCCTTTTCAGCTATATCCTTAATCCGGACGATCTTCTTTTTCACAATCAGTATAGGAGTTCAACAAGTCAGTTGCTATGGAAAAGCGTGTATTTTCCGTTCAAATACTCGCTGTATTTACGATAATATTCAAATTAACTTTATCATTAATTTGAGAAATTACTTGTGCGTGGCTAGATTTACGGCTCGCGCCAGCTTCTGCACATTGCAATTGTGCACGAACACGGTACATAAAAATACCTGCGTGCTCGTGCACTTTTCCGAATTTAATTAGGATAAGCCGATAATTAAGCTAATTTTGTCTTTATAGTTGGAAATAAAATTTAATTCTGGTTCCTGACTCTTAACCTTACATTCTTCCATTATTACCTATCCTAACCTTAAATAGGACCAGCATTAACCGGAACTTCTTTTTCTCACGAAATCAGATTCCTAAATCCAACCGGGCGTACGATCTTATAATCGTACGCTTTTTGTTTTAATGCGCCTATTGAAATACCACCCGTACGTCGTCACTATCGACATAGGTGCAGCAGGTTAGTATCCAGCCTTCGGCCAGCTCTTTATCTGTAAGTACTTCGTTGACGCTCATATGTACGGCACCGCGCGTGCAGATGGCTGCACAGGTTGAGCAGCGCCCACCTTTGCAGCTATACGGAAGTTTGATGTCAGCAGCGAGTGCCGCATCCAGTATCGTGGCATGTGCAGGAACCGGCAGGTTGTAGCTCCGTCCCGCAAATTGCAGCTCAATGGTGTGAGGGTAGGAGATAGGCGGCGGCAGGGGAATAGCGGGAATGATGAAGTTTTCTTTTCTGATCTGTTCTTTTGAGAAGCCCATAAAATGCAGCGTAATTTCTACCGAGCGCATCAGCTCGTAGGGACCACAGAGAAAAAACCGCGCTGCATGGTGAGGAAGATGCAAATGCCGGTTCACAAGCGTTTCAAGTCGGCTGTTGTTGATACGGCCCCTGATGCCTGTCCACTCGTCGGAAGGCTGGCTATGCACGTGAACAACACTCAGGCGGTCGGAATAGCGTTGTTCCCAATCCTGGATTGCCTCCCAGAAAAGCGTGTTGCGGACATTCCTGCTGGCATAGATCAGTGTGACCCGGCTGGCAGGTTCTGTAACAAGCGTCTGTTTTAAAAGTGAAAAAAGAGGAGTAATTCCACTGCCACCTCCAATCAGGAAAATTTCCCGCGCTTCCTGTACATGTTGTTCCAGGACAAACCGGCCGGCAGGCGGCAGCACGGTAAACAGGTCGCCTGTTTTGACAGTATCAATCCATAGCCGCGAGATTTCACCATTGGGTACTCTTTTGATGGTGATACTTGGGTTCCGGTCGGCAGCAGGTGCTGAGCTCATCGAGTACGACCGTCTCACCTCATGCCCATGCAGGCTGATCAGAAAAGTCAGAAACTGCCCGGCTTTATAAAGCAGGGTTTGTCCGTCTGTTCGCTCGAAAATGAAGGTTTTGGTTTCTGCATTTTCAACAATAATTTCCTTTACACGGACTTCAATGGTGGATTCAGACATGGTGTGTCAACTTTGGTAATATCAGGATTGTGGCTGTCCTGAGGTGTACTAAACGTGTTCCAAAGTGCTTCGTACTCGGCCAGCAGGGTCCAGCAATGCGCCTCACAAATCCAATGCATGTGAAACAGCGGCATGACTGAGAGGCGGTAGAGCAGTGGATGTTCATAAGCAGTGAGCAGGCCTGCTATAAAAAAGTAAAATCCCCTGAAATCGGCTGGCGTAAAGCTTTCCACGGGTATTCTGACCGTTGCCTCGCCAAGGCGCATCAGTGAAATGGAAAGAATTACCCTGTCCATCGGGCTTGTACTGGTATGAAGTATTTGTCTGGCACCGTCCACCAGCTGCGGCTTGATCCCTGTCAGCTCGGGCGGATCAAATGCCGCGATCAGGCGGGCAACGTGGTAAATAATCAGCGGAGTTCGCGGATACTGGTGCGCGCAGCGGAAGGGTACACTCCGGTAACGCCCGGTTTCTATCACTGACCGTATGTAGGCCAGACTATCATGATCATGCTGATTGAGTGGCAGCCGGTAATGCAGTATGCAGTACAGCATATTGCAAAGTACACTTGCATCAAATTCGGTGTACATGTTCTTTCCAAACCAGGTCGAGTAGGCGCGGAGCTGCTGGTATCCGGGAAAAGTGTTCCTGATTGGCCTGTTCGGTCCGTTTGCATGAAGTGCCAGTTTTTGTTTAAGCCAGGTAAGCTCATCCGGGTGGGGGTTCGTCGTCAGGTACACAAACGCAGTATCGTCTATATCGTCAGGAATGCGGAAATGATCAAAATGCCTGAAAATATGTCCGTTTGGAAAGTGCGCAGATGGCCGCGTTTTCCAGAAATTATAGGTTTTTAACCCATCCTTATTCCGGAAGTCCGGATAGTTCTGAATTACTTTTTTGCAAATGTCATCAATGCGGGAGGCAGTCTCTGCATCGGCTTGTGGACGGATGCGCTGCAATGTGAAGCAGATCACCGCCGAGTAAAAGACGGTCGTATCGGGCCGTCGGTAACCAATGCCTGTATTGATGCGGTAGGCTGGAAAGATACCTTCCGGGAAATACCGGTCTCCCTTGGATTGCAGTTTTTCGATCTGGTCAATAAAGGCAGGCAGCAGTTGATTCATTGTCCGAAACTAGCAAAAGGCTGTAAAAAAAGAAACCCTGCCGGTTGGGCAGGGTTCAGCAATAATATATTTCAGGTCAGACACCCTCTGCAACAACTTCCTTCACGTCAGGAACCATGCGCGTCAGCAGGTTTTCAATGCCTGCTTTGAGCGTTAGTGTGGAGGACGGGCAGCCGCTGCACGAACCTTGTAAAAGCACCTTTACAATACCCGATTGTTCGTCAAAAGAATGAAAATTGATCGCACCCCCGTCTGACTCCACGGCCGGGCGTACATACTGGTCGAGCGTAGCTTTGATCTTCTGCACCGTATCTGAATCGCGTGAGTCAACGATCAGCGTATTCTTGTCAATGGTTTTTTGTTCAAAAACAGGATGATTTTCTTCAAAATAGATTTTAATAAATTGCTTGGTATCCCTTAAAACCTCTTCCCAGGCAATTTGCTCATCTTTGGTAAGCGTAATGAAATTGCTGGCAATGAACACGCGCTTCACATGTGGAAACTGGAACAGGTCATAGGCCAGGGGCGAAGCACTGCCTTCCTGAAGGGCAGCTTCCCGGGAAGCGTAATCAAATGAAAGTCCGTCAGGTACGAGCTCGAAATTGAGCACGAACTTCATGGAATTAGGATTGGGACTAAGCTCTGTATATACAAAAACGGGTCGGCTAAGCATAAGTCAGTGTTGTTCTTGATTTGGGTAAATTAGATATGTCAGTAACAAGACGCAGCCTGTTTTGGTTTTTGAAATCCTGCAAAAAACAAAAACCCGTTCAACTGGGTTAAACGGGTTTCTGATAATGGGGATTACAGATTAAGCTTCCGCTACTTCAGCAGCAACCGGCTCAATGTGAACGTAAGATCTGTCCTGACGACCTTTACGGAACACTACATGTCCGTCGGCCAGCGCAAACAAAGTATGGTCACGACCGATACCTACGTTTTTGCCAGGATTGTGTTTTGTACCTCTCTGACGAACCAGGATGTTTCCTGCTTTTGCCAGCTCGCCACCGAACAATTTCACACCAAGACGCTTACTTTCCGAATCACGTCCGTTTTTCGAGCTACCTACACCTTTCTTATGTGCCATGATATCTTATCTTTTAGAATTCTCCTGATTAATAATTAAGCAACGATCTCGTCAATGCTGATACGGGTCAGATACTGGCGGTGGCCATTTTTAACCCTGTAACCTTTACGTCTCTTCTTTTTGAAGACGATTACTTTTTCACCTTTGAGGTGCTCGAGTACGGTTGCTTTCACGGTAGCACCAGCTACTGTCGGAAGACCTACCTGTACTGCGCCTTCATTGTCAACCAGAAGGACTTTGTCAAACACAAGGGCAGCGTTCACGTCACCTTCAAGCCTATGCGTGAAGATTTCGAGACCCTTTTCAACTTTAAATTGCTGACCCGCGATTTCTACGATTGCGTACATGCTAAATAATTGATAAACTGGATTTCAAAATGAGGTGCAAATATAGCCATATAAATAAAGAAACCCAACGCATGATCTTCAATAATTTATCCTATCTTGGGCGCAGGGCAAGCCGTGTTAAGGGTGTCTATATAAATGGAAGATCGTGCATGTTAACCGCGCAGCCGGCGTTAACAAAACTTAACAGTGTGGTATGTTACTTTTATGCTGAATTGCTGTCTTAGTATTGCAATGAATGTTAAAAAACACAAAATGAAAATAAGTCTTTGGATAGCTGCTCTCCTTATGGGATGGGTTAATGCTGCACACGCTGAACTGAAAGAAAAGAATAACGATGGCTTACAATCTAGCGCCGGCTATCAGATCGGAGATGCCGTAGCTAATTTCAGGTTGAGAAATACGAATGGAAATACCGTTTCCCTGGCGGATTATACCAGCTCAAAAGGGATAATCGTGGTGTTTACCAGCAATCACTGTCCGTTTGCAAAGGCTTATGAAGACAGGATCATCGCATTGAATGGCAAGTTTGCATCCCAGGGTTTTCCGGTGATTGCCATCAATCCCAGCGATCCGGCTACGCACCAGGACGATACGTTCGAGAAAATGAAGGAGCGTGCCTCCTCCAAAGGTTATGCTTATCCATATCTTTCCGATGATAATCAGGAAGTTGCCAAAGCATTCGGGGCAGGACGCATGCCGCAGGTTTATGTATTGCAAAAAAGTGGCTCCCGGTTTTCGGTACGCTATATCGGGATGATCGACGACAATCCTCAGGATCCGGCCGGTGTTACCAAGTTTTATGTGGACGAAGCCGTTACAAACCTCCTCGGCGGCAAACCAGTAGTGACAACCGTTACCAAGCCGGTAGGCTGCGCCATCAAATTAAAAAATTAGTCTTTGAAAAGGTATACTGCATGAAATCAATCCTCTTTCCCGTGCTCTTCCTACTTGCAGGAACATTCGCATTCGCGCAGACGAAAAGCAAGAATTTCTCAAATGAGGGCGAGTTTACAAGCAATTGCGAGGGACCGGCGGTGGATAGTGACGGGAATGTTTATGCGGTCAACTTTGCGCGGGACGGAACCATTGCGCAGATCAGCCGCAAAGGCAGCGCCGGCTTTTTTGTAACCCTGCCCAAAGGCAGTACTGGCAACGGAATCCGGTTTGTGGATAAAAATACCTTTTACGTAGCCGACTTTACAGGACATAACGTGCTGAAAGTTGACCTCATCACCCGTGACGTCTCCGTGTTTGCCCATGAGCCGAAGATGAGCCAGCCCAATGACCTGGCCGTGACGTCCGGAGGTCATGTTTTTTGCTCAGATCCTAACTGGAAAGAAGGTACCGGACAGATCTGGCATGTTTCGCCACAGGGAAAAGTAATACTTGCCGCAGGTGAAATGGGCACTGCCAACGGAATTGAAGTAAGTCCCGATGAGAAGAAACTGTATGTCAATGAAAGTGTACAGCGCAAAGTCTGGTCTTTTGACCTGGCTGCGGATGGTACCTTATCCAATAAAACATTACTCCACGAGTTTGCGGATGGCGGCATGGATGGTATGCGCTGCGATATCCAGGGAAACCTCTACATTGCCCGCCATGGCAAAGGCGAGGTGGCCGTTCTTTCTCCCGAAGGAAAAGTAATTCAGACCATTCACACAATCGGCAAGAAGGTTTCCAATATTTGCTTTGGAGGTAAAAACGGTAAGACGTGCTACATTACCCTTCAGGACCGTGGCTGCCTCGAATCTTTTTCTGCCAAAACCGCCGGGCGGGAATGGGCCATGATGAAAGCATTTGCAGCCAACAACAACAATTAGTCTTCAGGCCAACTGATCCACCTTGGGAAATTAAATACTTTGTACTTACTTTGTATTGCAAAGTACTTTAATAAACTCTAATAATGGGATTGGACAAAATGGTACATTACCTGCAAAGCAACCTGAAAGTGGCCCTGCTTGCCTTCGTATCCTCAGCCGCTATGATATTGCTGGCTTTCCGGATCGTATTTCATGACTGGAATTTCGTGTTTCTGGCATGGAACCTGTTTCTGGCATGGATCCCGCTGGTTTTTATCAAGTGGGTCTGGGAGCAGGAGCGCAATCGGCCGCTGCCTTTCGGCCTTCTGGCTTTGTACCTGTTTGTCTGGCTGATGTTTTTTCCCAATGCACCTTACATCATCACCGACCTCAAACATCTCCGGAGCGTACCCGAAGCGATGATCTGGTATGACGCGCTGATGATCTTTACATTTTCACTTTCTGGCCTGATGACGGGTTTGTATAGTGTGCGGATCGTACACCGGATTGTTGCCGGCAGGTGGAACGGGTCACTGGCCTGGGCAACCATTATCTGCTCTCTCGTACTGAGCGGTTTCGGCGTATTCCTCGGGCGATATGGCCGCTGGAACAGCTGGGATGTGCTTACGCAGCCTGGCGCGCTGGTCCGGGGAATTATCAGCAGCATGCAAAATCCACTGGCGATAAAACACACCCTCACGTTTTCGTTCGTGCTCGTGTTGTCGTACTTTGCGTTCCACATCTTTGCAGAACTCAAACAGCATGAAGCCTCCCATCGATATTCTTAAAGCGGCGCGCAGCTTCCGGTACGCCGGCGTGGGTATTTATAATTTGTTCAGGTTTGAAAACAATGCGCGCATTCACCTTCTGGCTTGCTTGCTGGTGATCATTGCGGGCGTTTTTTTCAAAATAACTTCCTCCGAATGGGCGATTATCATTATCCAGGTCGCACTTGTATGGTCGGCTGAGGCATTTAATACTGCCATCGAGAAGCTGGCCGATCTTGTTTCCCCCGATTACCACCCGGTTATCAAAGTGGTGAAGGATACTGCCGCAGCGGGTGTGCTGATGCTGGCCATATCGGCTGTGCTGGTAGGCGGGATCGTCTTTTTGCCAAAGCTGGCCGCTTTAACGGGCTGGTGAGCAGGGTTAGTATTTTCATGTGTCTGTCAAATTTTCATTTATGAATCCCGAACAGGAATCCTTACATACCCTGAGCGAAATCCGCGAGCTCATGGAGCGGTCATCCAAATTCTTGTCGCTGAGTGGCCTGAGTGGTGTTTTTGCAGGTATTTTCGCACTTATCGGTGCATTGGTTGCATATGTCCGGTTCAAAACCGACTGGTTCCACAGCATGTTGCAGCCCTATGGCGTATACAACAATGATGGGGGCCGGCATGTCATTTGGTTTCTGATAGCCGACGGGCTTTGTGTACTTGCCTTATCGCTTACAGTTTGCATTATACTTACCGTACGCAAAGGCCGGCAGCGCGGGCTTACCGTATGGAACGGAACCTCGCGCAGACTGGTAATCAGCATGATGATACCGCTGGCTGCGGGCGGCATTTTTTGCCTTGCCATGTTGTATTACGGCATAATCTGGCTGGTTTTCCCGGCCACACTTATTTTTTACGGGATTGCCCTGGTCAATGCGAGCCGCTTCACTTACAAGGAAGTGTTTTACATGGGGATTTCGGAAATCCTGATCGGGTGCATTGCATTGTTCTTGACGGGATACTCACTCCTATTCTGGGCGGTAGGTTTCGGATTACTGCATATTGTTTATGGGCTTACCATGTACAACCGATACGACCGGAAGTTGCCCGGGGGAGCATTGGCGAAAGGATTGGTTGTGCTTTTAATGCTTTCCGGCAGTCAGGCATGGGCGCAGGTTGTAAATGACAGCTCGGCAAACAAGGTCCGGCAGTGGTATGATCAGGAGACCATCTATCTCAGGGGAGCTAATAGTTTTGTCAAAAACAACCGCATTTACACTGGACAAAAAGCACTGAAAAATGAGTTTGTACTCTCGGAAGGCGGTATGCAGTTGTACCTGCAATCGAGGCGGACGCGTAATGTGGCACTGGTTATCTCACTGGCAGGCTCGGCGGGCTCCATTTATTCGCTTGTTTCGGGGAACAGGGATAGGCTGCGCACATTTTTTTGGGTATCACTGGGAACCGGAATTGTGTCTTCGGCATTGACCATGAAGGCGAACAACCTTCGCGACCAGGCTGTATGGCTCAGAAACAGGGATGCAACTCTTTTTCTGGAACTGAACAAATAAAGCCGGCAGCTGACAAATGGCGCATCCATGGAGTGGTTAGAAAAATTTAATAAAGTTTTTGAAAGTAAAATAAGGCTTGGGCTGATGTCCGTGCTGGTGGTAAATGATGCTCTGAGTTTCAACGAATTAAAAGAGCTGCTTCAACTCACCGACGGTAACCTCGCCTCGCATCTCAAAGCCCTCGAAGAGATCAGGTACATTGAATTTCAGAAGCAATTTCTGGGCCGCAAGCCGCTTACAACTTACAAAGCCACTCAGGAAGGCCACAAAGCATTCACAGAGCATTTGCAGGTACTTGAAAATATGATCAGGCAGAATTTGTAGAGGGGGAGGATGGAAAAAAGGAGGAGTGGAGTAAATGAGAAGAGGGACAGATGCTTTTGGCAGTGTCCCTCTTCTCATTTACTGAAAATCTCTGATTTAAAACTTCATCGGTACCGAGAAGCCTGATTTATCCCATTGAAAATCCAGAGCTGTATCTTTTACATTGAACGTCAGTTTTTCTTCTGAGCTCGGGTAAGTTTTGTTGGGTACCGTTACTGTCAGCACGTCTTTGTCTTTGAACTTGTCATAGCTGTATGCACCCCACTGTCCCAGCTGACTATTGAGAATGATGGTCCATTCCTTTTCGTTTGGTGTAGCAAAAAACGTATAAGTACCCGCTTTTACAGGCTTTCCACCGAATGTTCCGTCTTTTTTAAACGTGATCACAGTCGCGCTGTCAGCGCCGATCCGCCATACTTTACCATAGGGTTCAAGACTTCCGCTTCCTGCTTTTCCAAACAGTACACGGCCTTTTTTCGAAGGTTGACCATACCGGATGTTCACGTTTTTACCAGTTGCCGTCACATGCGGGCTGCTTTGTGCCGACGCCCATGTGAATGCAATCAGTGACAGGAAAAGCGATAAAATTGTAGTTTTCATAAAGGTTAAAAAATTAAGTAAAATAGTTTGGGTGATTAACAGCATGTATGCTCAGGCGAATTAACAATTTCAAACGTTGTCGCGCAAGCAGTTAAGTGTTAATACTGGTTAACAGGGCGTGCTATCGTATATTTGGAGGATGACGAGCGAGAATATAACAGCGGGAAGGTCCACATTTTTTGACACAAAAATCGAGTTTCTGAAAGGGGTAGGGCCACAGAAGGCAGCGCTGCTCAATGAGGAACTGGGCATCTTTACTTTTGCTGACCTGATCCAGCATTATCCATTCCGGCATGAGGACCGCACTGTTTTTCACCAGATCGCGTCCCTCAACGAGCAAATGCCGGCAGCCCACATCAAAGGCAGGCTGCGCGAAAAGGTACTTACCGGCGAAGGCGGCAAAAAGCGCCTGATCGCCTATTTTACAGATGGTACCGGGCTGATGGAGCTGGTCTGGTTTCAGGGTATTCCCTGGTTTGAGAAAAACCTGAGGCCGAATGCTGAGTACATTGTCTATGGAAAGCCCGTCTATTTTGGAGGAAGATGGAGCATTACGCATCCCGAAATTGACCTGCTTACCCCGGAAAATGAGCAGGCCGGGTACTGGCAGCCCATTTACCCCCTTACCGAGAAGCTGCGCAGGAAGTTTGTTGACAGCCGTGCATTGAGCCGGTACATACGCACTTTGCTTGACATTGCATTGCCGCACATCCGGGAAACACTCCCTGATACGCTCATAAAGAAGTTCAGGCTCATATCCAAGGGAGATGCCCTGCGGAACTTTCATTTACCCCAAAATGCACAATGGCTGCATCAGGCGCAACGCCGGCTGAAATTTGAGGAGCTGTTTTACAATCAGTTCAGGCTGATTAAAAACAAGCTGCTGCACAAAACGGAGTACCCGGGACTTGTGTTCAATGAGGTACATTTGGTAAAAGAATTTTATGAAAAGTACCTGCCTTTTAGCCTCACCGGCGCACAGGTAAGGGTATTGCAGGAAATACATGCCGACCTCAAAACCGGGAAGCAGATGAACCGCCTTTTGCAGGGCGATGTAGGTTCAGGAAAGACGATCGTAGGTTTCATTACCATGCTTTTTGCATTGGATAATCATGCCCAGGCCTGCCTGATGGCACCCACCGAGATTCTTGCCGATCAGCATTACCAGGGACTGAAACACTTTGCCGACCTGCTGGGCATCAACATTGGCAAGCTCACAGGCTCTACCAAAAAGAAAGACCGCGAGGTGATACACCGCCAGCTGCTAGACGGCTCTATGCAGATTATCGTCGGGACTCATGCATTGATCGAGGACATTGTACAATTTCAAAATCTGGGCTTATGCATTATTGATGAGCAACACCGGTTTGGTGTGGCGCAGCGGGCGCGTCTTTGGGCTAAAAACCCGCGCATCAACCCGCATATGCTGGTTATGACGGCCACGCCCATTCCGCGTACCCTGGCTATGACGCTGTACGGTGACCTGGATATTTCGGCGATCGACGAGCTGCCGGCCGGTCGGAAGCCAATCAAAACTGTGCACCGCTACGACGCACACCGGGCTTCTGTTTTCGGGTTTATGAAAGACGAACTTGCCAAAGGACGACAGATCTACATTGTGTATCCACTGATTGAAGAATCCGAGAAAATAGACCTCAAAGATCTTATGGATGGCTACGAGAGTATATCAAGGTCGTTTCCGGAAGTTCCCCTAAGCATTTTGCATGGTAAAATGAAGTCGCAGGACAAGGACTATGAAATGCGCAGGTTTGTCACCGGGGAAACGCGGATGATGGTCGCTACTACGGTCATCGAGGTGGGCGTGAATGTCCCCAATGCATCTGTGATGGTGATCGAAAATGCCGAGCGGTTCGGGCTTTCACAGCTCCACCAGTTACGCGGCAGGGTAGGGCGGGGTGCAGAGCAATCGTATTGTATCCTGATGACGGATTACAAGATCAGCAAGGATACCAAGCTGCGTATTGAGACGATGTGCCGCACCAACAATGGATTTGAAATTGCCGAAGTAGACTTGCAGCTCCGGGGACCAGGAGACATGGCAGGTACCCAGCAGAGCGGGCTTGTAGACCTGCTGGTGGCCAATCTGGCGCAGGATGGTGAAATATTGAAAGCTGCCCGCATCGCTGCGGAAGAGATTCTCGAAAATGACCCTGACCTGATCCAGCCGGTAAACCTGCCCATCAGGCAGCACCTGGCAAACCTCAGGAAGGAAGAAACCAACTGGAACAGGATCAGCTAGGATCAGGGTTGTATTTCGCGGATTTCGCTTAAAAACTCAAAATTTTGTGGCCGGGTTACATGCAATGCCGATCCCAGCGATGTTGCATAGGGCAGGTCGGTCACATGTACGGTATGCTTTGGAAAGTTCCTTGCTACCAGCTTGGTGAAGATCTCATTTCTTGCAAAACCACCGTCAATATAGATCGCCTGTACATCATTGACACCCACCAGTTCCAGCGACACGGCCAGCATGTCTGTAAGTCCTTTCAGCAAATGATGGTATGCAGCCTCAGCAGATGAAAACGCACTCACCTGCCACTCCTGGGTATTGGCCTCAGGGAAGGGGCCGTTACCCGTCATGCAGGCGGAATAAAATGGAGGCGTATCCGCTTTCAGAATCTCCTCGTCCAGTTTTACCTGCTTGTAAAAATCAGGAGCGACACGGAAATATTCCGCAATGCGATTGACCTGGTAATCATGTTCCCTGCCCAGAAACAGCCTTGAAGCAGTAACGCCGCTGCCTTCCGGTGTCAGGTAGTTCATGCAGTCTCTTTCCAGCTGATACGAGGTCAGCGGCTTGGACGTGAATGAATTGAAGTTGATGCACCAGGTACCGGTTGAGAGCAGTACAAACGGTTTTTTTACCGCCATCCGGTAAGGTATCAGCGCCGAAGAACTGTCGTGCAGCCCGAAACCCGACTGGATTCCCTTATCATTATGCCGGTAAATGAAAGAAGAAGAAGCAAGTACAGGTGCCAGCTTTTTGTGGATACCTTCCTGTTTTACCCAATCATGATAATCCCACATCTCGAAACTCCAGAGTGCGGTATGACAGCCCAGTGAAGTGTAATCGCTCACTTTTCTGCCGGTCAGCAGGTACAAAATGTACTGTGGCAAATGCAGGGTAGTGGCAATTTGTGCGTAAATGTCGGGCCGGGTATATTTCAGCCAGTACAGCTGCATGCCGGAGTTCAGCATACCCATGGACGGTGATCCGGTTTGTAATGAAATACGCGTGGGATCGCCGTATGTACTGTAAAACTGCCTCGACAGGGATTCCGGAAAAGGTTTCAGGTAGGAGTAAAGCGGCGTGAGCGGCTTGTTGGAAGCATCCAGGTGCACGAGGCTGGCACCATAGCCCGCCACATTGACGGCCTTGATGTCATATTTCGGACTTTCCAGCAATTCCATCCATTTGGTTTGTACCCAATTGGTTAGCAAATCAATATCCTCGGTAGGAAATCCATCCTCATCGGTGGTTTCCGGAAGTGCCTCGGAAAACTCATCTACGATCTGGTACTTTTCGTCAAAAAGTACATACTTTTTATTGGTCCTGCCAATGTCAAAAATCGCCGTTACTTTCATTTTTGATTGCGATGCCACTTGAAAACCGAGGAATGTATTTCCGGTCAAGATAGTGACTTTACGTTAAACCTATACCCTTACTCTTTGTAAAATCTTAGCTGAAAGTGTGTCTGCCGCGTGTATCAGGCGGTTTTTTCAAGAATAGGTTTGAGCACCTTGGTCCAGCGCCTGTAACCTTCCTCGTTCATATGGAGGCTGTCACTCACAAAAATCGCCGGATCGGGCCTGCCGTCTTTGAGCATGACCGGCCATACGTCTATGTAGCCGTGCTTTTTATCTTTTTTAATAAAATCCTGGATCAGCTGGTTGGCCTTTATAACATCCTGTCGCCTGGCCCAGCGAGAAGGCGAGGGTTTCAGGGAAACGCCGTAGATCCGCACGTCAGGCTGCTTTTCGCGGATCTTGCGCGTAAGCTCCACATAGGCGTCACGTACCTGCTCGGGCGTTTTTTTCTTTGCACCGAACATATCGTTCTCGCAGTAAATGACAACGGTTTTAGGCTGATATTTCGAAATGGTACGGTCGGCGTAGTGGATTACTTCCGGCAGGGTGGACCCGCCGAAGCCGCGGTTAATGATCGGTAAAGGTGCAAGGTCCTGGGCGGCTGACTTCCATTTCGTAAAGGACGAGCTGCCTGTCAGGACGATGCCGCCAGGTGCAGGCATTTCCCGGGAATCGCTTTGTTCGAAGGCTTTGATCGCTGCTTCCGACCTGTCTACTGCATAATCGGGCTGCCAGGGTGCATCCAGGGTAGTATATGCAGGTTTATGACATGCATTGAGCCAGACGGCTGCAATGAGGAGGATGTACTTTTTCATTGAATACAAACAGTGGATATACCTCGTAAAGGCATATCCACTGTCTTTTTAATGTTCGCCCTCTAAAAATGATCTTTGGCTGAGCCTTATTTCAGTACATACCGCAGGCCCAGGCCTACACTGGGAAATTGAAGTGCGGGCTTGAAATCATACGTAAATGCCTGGTTGGCAGTACCGGCATTGCCCGACGCCAGTTCGGTTTTGTCATGATTGTAGCTGAGGGACAATGGTGTTGAAAAGCCCAGAGTGGCAAGCAGCCACCATCTTTCCGTCAGCATGTAGTAGGCACCTGCTTCAAGCCCGGCACTCAGGCTGATTTGCCGGGAGATCTTCTCCCCGATGTCTACCTGCCCGCGAAATTCGAGTGTTTTGGCATAATCGTACTGAGCACGGACATTGGGACCGGCAAATATGCCTGCCTTTCCATTGAAATGTCTGTAATACTGCCAGAAGTAGCCAATACCGCCGCCCGCTCCCGTGATCCCGTTTTGCCTGACTTCTTCGCCATCAACTATGGCAAAAATCCGCTTTCCACCGCTCAGAGCTGCATTCAGCCTGAAACCTTCCGCCCTGTTATTGGTTTTAAACTTTCCAAGTTCCGGACTTATGCTGATGTTGTAGGTGTTCTGCGAAGACTGCTGGGCGGAGTGCTGGTTCTGGAAATTGACTCCGGCTATTCCCGAGATGAATTTCTTTCCTTCATGCTGTGCCAAAAGCGAGGTGCATATGCAAAGCAGAAAGCTGCTGGTAAGTAGGATGTTTTTCATGGCTTAGTTCTGTGATTGAAGGTACCAGGATGCGCGCACGGAAAAGTAGCTGGTGAGGCTGCCCGAAACAGCCGACTTGACCTGAAGCGTATTCGTTTTGTTGATGTCGCGGTAATCAACTCCGAGTGAAAGAAGGTTAATGTCCGATTCCAGTGCAAAGCGGGGAGTTATCCAGTAGCTGATCCCCGGAGCCACCTGAATGCCCGCGCCGAAGCCATTTTGTTTTTCATGTTCCACATTGTTTTTAGTCGTATACCTCAGGTAGGAAAAAGTTGCTGCTGCATGCAGGAACATCGCCCATTTGGGACTGATCGACTTGTACTGACGGATAAATGGGGAAAGATTAAATGCAGCCTGGTTGGTGACGTATTTGTAATCCTCATTGTTGTATCGGCTTTTTTGCGTGATAAATGCCAGATTACTGCCAATACCAAGTCCGACAAGCCGGTTTGCCGCAATGAACTTTCCGAACTGTATGGATGGGTCAAAGTAGTGCGAGCTTCCTTTTTCGGTCAGGGTAGGTCCGCCTTTGGTTTTGTTGACACTACCATTGAAGCTGATTGTTGCAGCGGCATATTTTGTACCCTGCTGCAGCTGGGCCTGTACGCGCCCGGCTGCAACGGTCGCCAGCAGTCCCATTAGAAGAAGTTTTTTCATGGATGTATAATTAGTTGATGAGGTAAATTACAATCCTTTATGTAACCATCGTACGATTTATATTTTTTTAACATGAATATAAACAAAGAGGCAAAGCGAAAGCCTTGCCTCTAAACATTACCGATACCAAATTTAACCTAACAGTTTCGCAGGAAACCCTGCTTATATTTTATAGCACGCCATTGAAATTGCCCTGGCGGTAGTATTGTAGTAACTTTTGCTGCATCAGAAATCCGTACTTCGCTTCAATGGCATTGGCCTGTGCCTGGGCCAGGTTGGCTTTGGCCACGGTATACTCAAAAGTATTGGCGATGCCTGCATTGAGCTTGCTTTCCACCACCTTAAACGCAGCATCAAGCGATTCAACCTGTCCCTGGGCGGCCATGTATTTATCAGACATGGCGCTGAGGTTGAGTACGGCCACTTCAATCGCCTGGCGGAGCAATTGGCTGGTTACATCCAGCGTATTTTGCGCCAGTCGTTCCTGCACCTTGGCAAGCTCAACACGCGGCCGGGTTACCCAGCGTCCCATGATCGGGATGTTGAGACCCAGGCTCAGCGAGCCGTTCCGGGTCGCATTCAGCTGCTTGAAATAGTCGAGGTTGTTGTTGGTAGAGGCATAAAATGCCCCGAGATTACCGCCCAGTACCAGGGACGGATAATTGTTGGCCTTGATGGATTTAACCTGGTAAGAAAAACTTTGACGGTACAGTTCCGCGCTTTTCAGCTCCGGGAAAGACTTTTGGGCTTCGTCGTAAATCTGACGGGCATCATAGGAAGGCATGGCCAGGTTCTTATCGGACAAGCCTTCAAAAACAATGCTGTCGTCGGGTGCGATGTTGATCCGCTGAAACAATGCCAGCCTGGCTGTCCGGTAGTTGTTGAGCGCAGTTACCTCATTGTACTTGTCATTGGCCAGCTGCGCCTTGATCTCGTACAGCACATTGGTGCCGACTACACCTGCATTGAGCTGTTTTTCAACCCTTTCAACCTGCTGTTTGGAAGAGGCTACCTGTTCTCCGGCTGCCAGCAGCAATGCGTTGGTGGCCAGTACATTCACGTATCCCTGCATCAACAACACAGTTTGCGCATTCAGTACGGCCGTACGGTTTTCCATGGCTGATTCTTTCAGCAGCACGTACTGGCGGATTTGGTTTTGCAGTTTAAAACCCTGGAAAACCGGTACCTGCAAACCGGTACTCAACGAGCTGTAATTGTAAACCTGGTCTATATACGCATTGGTATACTGGTCGATGCTGCGTCCCAGGTTCACGCTCTGATTGGCACTGATATAGATTTGCGGGAAAATCTGTGACCTGGTCTGGCGGAGCTGCGCCTGAGCGGCTTCTGCCTGCAAATTGCCCTGCTGGTAGGTCAGGTTGTTTTTGGTCAGCAGTTCAAAGCATTCCGCCAGGCCAAGCACCTTCTGGGCGGAAGTACAGAGTGGCAGGAGGCAGAAAAGGAGTAGTAAATTTTTCATGACTAACAGATTAAATGCTTTCGGGTGGGAGAGGACTTAGGCGAGCCAGCCATCTTTGAGGCGAACAACGCGGTTGCCGTATCCCGCATTGAGCTCCGAGTGGGTTACCTGTACAATGGTCACCTTGTCTTCCCGGTTGAGTTTTTGAAACAGTTCCATGATTTCTATCGCCTGCTCTGAATGCAGGTTACCGGTAGGTTCATCGGCAAAAATCACCTTCGGATTGTGTACAATCGCCCTGGCTACGCCTACCAGCTGCTGCTGACCGCCCGACAGCTGGTGCGGGAAAAGGTCTTTTTTGGCAACCATGTTGAAGCGGTCGAGCAGCTCGGCTACACGGCTTTTACGCTCCGAGGAGCCGGTACCTTTATAAAGCAGGGGAGTCTCGATGTTTTCATACACCGTCAGCTCGTCGATCAGGTGATAAGCCTGAAACACAAAGCCGATGTGGTGACGGTGCAGCTCGGTGCGCTTCTTTTCAGAAAGCTTTTGCACAGGCTCGTCCAGAAAAAAATACTCACCTTCCGACGGCTCTTCAAGCAGCCCGAGAATATGCAGTAAGGTAGACTTGCCCGAACCCGAAGGTCCCATAATTGAAACAAACTCGCCTTCCTTGATTTCCAGGTCGATATGCCGGAGCACGTAAGTCTTGCCGAATCCGGCAGGGTAATACTTGGATATTTTTTCTAATCTGATCATAAATTGGGATTTAAGATTTCGGGTTTATAATTAATGACAACCGGCTGCAAAAACAAGGTGCTGGTCCCGATCTCTTCTGCCAGGTAAGATTTAAAATTCCCTGCCACATATTTAATGGCTTGATTTATAGTAGTTTATTTTAAATGGGCTTATGTTTTACGTTCAATATCGTACAAACGTGTACGCTGGCGGACGTAGCCGGCCATGCTGCGGAATGCGCGGAAATGCTGACCTGAAAACATGAAAATTTTGATAAAAGCAGAACATAAAACCTTTGAAAGCGTGTTACCCGTGTGAACACCACGTACAATGCATTGAAAACAGTCAGCGAAAAAGATCCCTACGCAGCGTTACGCTATTCCGACTTCCGTTTTTTTATATCCAATACTTTTCTTTTTTCCGCCACCATCCTGATTCAGGAGGTAATTGTGGGCTATGAGTTATACAAAATGACACACGATCCGCTCGCACTGGGGCTTATTGGCCTGGCGGAAGTAGTACCTTTTGTAATTACCTCACTTTTTGGAGGTTACATTGCCGACCAAAAGAACAAGATTACTGTCATGCACATCAGTCTGGTGGTCATCCTGCTGGGCTCTGTGATCTTGTATTTTGCCTTCCAGCCCGGCATTTACAACCAGCTGACGCAATTGCAGCATCTGATCATCATTTATTCGGTTTTTGCATTGATCGGTTTTGCCAAAGGCTTTTACTCCCCGGCGTCGAGCTCTCTGAAACCTTACCTGGTACCGCGGGCGATCTACCACAATTCGTCTACATGGAGCAGCTCATTCTGGCAGGCGGGCTCGATTACCGGCCCGGCCATTGCGGGCTTTTTATATGCATTTATTGGTCTTACCCATACTTTGCTGGTGGTGATTGCGAGTTTTGTGATCTGCTGGATTTTGCTGGGTATGATCAAAACCCGCCCGGAGATTACCAAAATCTCAACACCGCTGATAGAGAGCCTCAAAGAAGGGTTCCGGTTTGTGTTCAAGACGCGTATTGTACTTTATGCTATTTCGCTCGACTTGTTTTCGGTTCTGTTTGGGGGCGTCGTGGCGCTGCTGCCTGTATTTGCCGAGGATATCCTGAAAGTAGGGCCGGAGGGACTGGGTTTGCTCCGCGCAGCACCTTCAATCGGTTCGCTGCTGACGATGTTTGCGATGGCGTACTATCCTCCCACGCACAATGCCTGGCGTAATATGCTTGTAGCAGTAGCCGGATTTGGTGTATTTACCATCGTCTTCGCCCTTTCGACCAGCTTCCTGCTTTCCTGCGCGGCATTGTTTCTGACCGGTGTATTTGACAGCATCAGTGTTATTGTGCGCCAAACAATTTTGCTGATTTATCCGCCGGACGAAATGCGGGGCAGAGTAGCGGCCGTGAATGGCATTTTCGTCAGCTCGTCCAACGAACTGGGTGCTTTCGAGTCCGGGGTGATGGCCAAAGCATTCGGTACCGTGCCTTCGGTGATGATCGGCGGCGTGGTGACGATCCTTGTGGTTTCGCTGATCTACCTGCGCTCCAAAGATCTGTTTTCGGTGCGGCTGAGCTGAGAAAAATGTTTATTTTTGATCAGGTACAACCAACATCAAATCATGCACATGCTACCGATCCAAGGCAAAACCCCTCAGCCGGAAACGTTAACTGATATCCAGATCAGTATTCTCAGGTTATTTAATCAGGGAATTACTGAGCATGAAACGCTTGAAGTACGCAGCATGCTTCTGGACTATTTTGACAAAGCGTTAAAATCGGAACTCAGCGAAGTTGAAAAACACAAACAGTATTCAACAGAGGACTATCGTAAAATGCTTTCAGACGATCAGTTTGCTGTCAAATGATTCGCGTAGTTGTTGATACTAATTGTTTACGCGCCTCAATTCCACCCAAAAGTCCATTTTACCAGTTATACCTCGGCTTTATCGGTGGGAAGTTTCAATGGTATGTCAGTAATGAGATCCTTTTTGAGTATGAAGAGATTCTCTCGGCCACATATTCTTCCAAAACTGCACATTTAGTATTGCATCAACTTGCGATAGCCGGCAACGTTGTTTTTGCAGAGCCTGCTTTTCGCTGGAACCTGATAACCGGAGATCCGGATGACAACAAATTTGCGGACCTGGCTATCAGTTGTGGATGCGACTATTTGATTAGTAATGACAAAGATTTTGACATATTTGGGTTACTGGACTTTCCAAAACTGAAAGTATTAAAGCTGGAAGAGTTTATAGCTTTACTCAGCCAAATAAGCAGCTAAGCTGAGAAGGTCGCCCGGCCAGAAATCACCTTATTTCGCTCCTGCATATTTTCAAACCTGCATTGGTTAATTCACACCTTATCTCTGGTGTGGACTGTCCTCTTTTGTGGCACGAGGTAGTAAGTTTTTTACCTTCTTTCATCGAAACTCATCAATTTTATCCGCAGAATATTGCTGTACCGTCGGCCACTAATTGGAGTACTGCACCCTTCCAATATATCCGAATTCGAAAATACATTTGAGCAAATCCACCTCCGGATTGAAGTCAGAAGGATGATAATCCTGTATGGTCAGTTACAATCCCTGGCTCATGTAGATTTATAATGCCGATGGTTAAAAGTCTCTTTGGTAAATACATTGTTATGAAGAAGCTCAGCCTGCTGCTGGTTGCTCTATTTATCACTTTCCTGATCACCTGCAAAGAACCGCAGAATCCGGAAGTCGCTACCTTATACTTGAATGGTAAAGACATTGAAGGTCATCGTCGGGAAGCGGTATCGAGGCTTTATGAGCATTATCTTACCAGTAAAAAGGATAGGGGGTATTACGAGGTCATCTCAAAGCATAGCAGATTTATCCTGAGTTTTTCGCCTTCCCTGAAATTGCTGACCGTTTGCGGAGATCCGGGTAGTGGATGGGGGAACCAGTTTATGAACGTTGACGAAGGAGTACTGGCCAGGTTAGTATCCGAGAAGATTACATTCAATGACCTTTATTCAAGTGAAGATCTACAAAGCAAAGACAGCCTGCTTGTAAAAAGCAAATCATTCATTAACATCATTACAAACGGAAATCCATAACCTGCCTTTGATACTGTCCTTTAACTAAGGTATCAGTAGCTATGGTTACAAACTTTACAAGATTGGACTTGATTAAGAAGACCCATTTATAACGTCAATACAAATGGCGATGTGAACTGAATGTGATCTGCGGAAAGTTTTGTTGTAAATAGTTATTTTTGTAAAAACCAGCAGCTACTATGTATATCTATAAAAGTGTGATTACCATTGAAGACGGAAAGCGGAGCGGTAAGCCCTGCATTCGTGGGATGCGTATTACGGTTGAAGATGTGCTGAGGTGGCTGGCTTCTGGTATGTCTGTTGACGATATCGTACTTGACTTTCCAGAACTGACCAAAGAGGATGTTTTGGTTGCACTGGAATTTTCAGCAAATCAGCAGAAAAGAACGCTGTATGATGTTGCAGCATGAAGCTTCTCGTTGATCAAAATATATCCTACCGCATTATTCCTCTTTTACTTCCAGCATATCCTGAAATTTACCATATCTGTGATTTTGGCCTGATCAATGCTGATGATCAGGCCATTTTCATGTTTGGACGTGAAAATGCTTTTAATGCAGTTATTACTTGTGACGATGATTTTGTCAGGTTGTTAAATGTAATGGGGCCCGCCGCCAAAATTGATTTGGCTGCGCATTGGAAATGCTTCTACAATCCGGATTGCGGAAATACTGCTGCATAGATTTGAAGCCATACAAGCATTTGCCGATGATGAGAATCTCTTCCTGTTCGAGATTTTAAGGCCTTAATCGTCATTCTGACCGCAAACTATCCACCGGATTTTGCAATGCAGTTTTCAATGCATGGAAGCTCACGGTAGCCAGGGCAATGATGATGGCCAGCAAGCCCGCTGAGGCAAACACCCACCAGGCCAGTGTCTCACGATATTCGAAGTTTTTAAGCCACTCCTGCATGGCGTAAACAGCCACCGGCGTGCCAATTACAATGGCTGCAAGTACAAGCACGATAAAGTCTTTGGATAGCAGCAATACCACGCTCTGCACGCTGGCACCCAATACTTTCCTGACACCAATCTCCTTGGTACGCGATTCTGCCGTAAAAGCAGCCAGACCAAACAAACCCAGACAAGCAATGACCACAGCCAGCACCGCGAAGGTCAGCAGTACATTTCCCTGCCGCTCCTCGGCCCGGTACTGCCGGGCAAAACTTTCGTCCAGAAAATGAAAGTCAAGCCTGGCCTCAGGATCAAACGTTTTGTAAATACCTTCAATAGCTGCGAGTGCTTCCCTGGTATTTCCCGGATTGACACGAACGTATATGTTGTCCTGATCGGCCGGCTCAGGCATGATCAATGCCAGCGGCTCAATCTTATGCTGCAGTGAATACGTATGAAAGTCGTGCACCACCCCAATTACCCTGGCTTCCCGCGTCTGACCTTCGTTGCCTGAAAAAAAGCGCACCTTTTTGCCCAATGCCGTTTTCCAGCCCTGTTTTTTGACGAACGATTCATTCACCAGCACGGAGCCCGTCATATCTGCGCGGGAGTTTGCATAAAAATTCCTTCCCTGTACGAGTCCGATCTGCATGGTTTTCAGGTAATCATGGTCCACCGCATATTTCTGGATTACCTGCGTAAATGTGGGCATTTCGCCGTTTTCCTTTTCGATAAACATGCCGCCCGAGCCTATACTGTTGGTTCCCAAAGGATTGCTCGACGCTGCTGCCCCGGCAATATGCGGGTTTTGCATAAGCTGCTCTTTCAGTGCCTTCACGCGCGTCCGCACTTCGTCCTTATCGATGTGAAAAATGAGTACCTGTTCTTTGTTGAAGCCCAGATCTTTATGGTTCACATAATGCATCTGCCGGTACACGATGCCTGCACAGGCAATCATCACCACGGTGGCTGCAAACTGAAAAACGACAAGCGACTTGCGGAAGCCCATGTTGCCGGCCTGGTTGCCGGTTTGTCCTTTTAATGCAATCACAGGCCGGTAGCCCGAGAATAGGGCAGCCGGGTAGAAGCCGCTTATCAGACCAATCAGCATTACAAATGAGGCAGCAATGCATGCAGATACCGCAGTGTTGCGGTACTCGATCGTCAGCGATTTTTCGGCAAGCTGGTTAAAAAACGGCAGGGCAACCACTACCAGTACAAAGCCGGCCAGCCCGGCCAGTACAGTCATCACCAGGGACTCAGTCAGGAACTGGCCGACCAGCTGCGAGCGCCTCGAACCCACCGCTTTACGTACACCCACTTCGCGGATACGTTTGAGGGAGTGCGCAGTGTACAGGTTCACATAGTTGATACACGCAATGATCAGGATCAGGGCTGCGATGACTGAAAAGACGTAAATGGTATTGATGTTTCCGTTCGGGCCGATTTCGTAGTCGTAATGGGAATGCAGGTGAATGGAGGTCAGCGGCTGCAGTTCCATGCTGTATTTGATATCGCCCAGCTTGTCTTTCAGGTACTTTGGAAAAAAGCCCTGTAGTTTCTTTTCAAACTTCCCGGCATCGGTACCCTCTTTTAACAGCAGGTAGGTATATAATTCAAACTGCTGCCAGCCTGCGGTGTAGTTTGTGGGCAGTGACCGGAGTGCGCTGAAATTCAGATGCGAGTTAGCGGGTACATCCGCGATCACGCCCGATACCTTGTTGGGAAAGTGGTTGCTGAAAAAGACAGTCTGGCCCAGCGCGCGGGAGGCATCACCAAACAACTTTTCGGCCAGTGTGCGGGTGAGTACTATCTGCTGCGGCTGATTGAGGGCGGTCTTTTTGTCTCCGTATAAAAAAGGAAATGTAAAGACGTCAAAAACAGAAGGATCGGTGAAGTAAATGTCATTTGCCTCAATCTTCTTTTCGCCTGCCGTCACCAGCCCGCCGCCTTCGGCATTGATCCGGACGGTTTTTTCCACTTCGGGGTAGTCATTCCGGATTGCCGGCGCAAATGGAGCCGAGGTCACTGCAACCCTGAAACTGCCGCCATCCCACCCGGCCGAATGCGCAATCCGGTAAATACGTTCGGATTTTTCATGGAACCTATCATAACTCAGCTCATCGACCACGTAGAGGACCATCAGCCATACCGCAGCCATCCCTATGCCCAGGCCGAGTACATTAAGACCGCTGAACAACTTTTGTTTGCGGAAGTTGCGAAAAGCAATTTTCAGGTAATTCAGCAGCATATACAGGATGTCTAAAAAAGTCAGGTTTGGGAATGTTATGTCGCTGTAACTGGTAAAAACATACGTGCCAGGCTTATTTTTACTTGTATATCAATGTGTTACGATGCTGGATGTAGCGCTTTGCTGTCCATAACCGGACATCATGTACAGCCTGCCGGCAGGCACCCGGGCAGCCAGTTCGGGGATGTCTGCAAATTTTGGCATCCAGCGGACGCATTGCCGTCAAAATCCCTAATTTTGCCCCCATTGATAACAGAAGTTCGTTTTTTCTTTTTTGATTAAAAATATAATGAGCCAAACACCTGCTGCTTCCTTGCAAGACATTGTAGGACATGCCAAAGAATACGGTTTTGTATTTCCTTCCTCTGAAATTTACGACGGTCTGCAAGCCGTGTACGACTACGGTCAGAATGGCGTCGAACTGAAAAATAACCTGAAAGCGGCCTGGTGGAAAGCGATGACGCAGCTGCACGACAACATCGTGGGGATTGATGCTGCCATCTTTATGCACCCGCTTACCTGGAAAGCCTCGGGCCACGTCGACGGGTTCAATGACCCGATGATCGACAATAAGGATTCCAAAAAGCGCTACCGCGCCGACCAGCTGCTGGAAGGTAAAGCCGAGCAGTATGAAGCCGAAGGTCAGCCTGAAAAAGCACAGGCATTGCTGGCTGAAATGGGCCGCCTGCTCAGCGCGGAGGATCTGAATGGCGTGCGCGAGCTGATTATTGCAGAAAATATCAAATGTCCGGTGTCCGGCACAACCAACTGGACGGAAGTACGCCAGTTCAACCTGATGTTCAGTACACAGGTAGGTTCCGTGGCCGAAGAGTCCAACCTCATTTACCTGCGTCCCGAAACTGCCCAGGGGATATTCGTCAATTTCCTGAACGTACAGAAAAGCGGAAGGATGAAGGTTCCTTTTGGCATAGCCCAGATCGGGAAAGCATTCAGAAACGAGATTGTCGCGCGCCAGTTTACCTTCCGCATGCGGGAATTTGAACAAATGGAAATGCAGTTTTTCATTCGCCCCGGTACTGAAATGGAGTGGTACGAAAAGTGGAAAGAGGCGCGTATGAAGTTCCACAAGGCCATCGGACTGCCCGCCGAAAAGCTGAAATTTCACGATCACGAAAAGTTAGCGCATTATGCAAATGCAGCCGTAGATATCGAATTCCAGTTTCCATTCGGCTTCCGCGAAATGGAAGGGATCCACTCCCGCACCGATTTCGACTTGCGCAATCACCAGGAGCTATCAAAGAAAAAGCAGCAGTATTTTGATTCAGATCTGGATGAAAATGGCAAGCCTTACGGAAATTATATTCCTTACGTGTTGGAAACATCCGTCGGAGCCGACCGGCTTTTCCTCGCGGCTTTCTGCAATGCCTATACGGTAGAGACGGTGGGTGAAGGTGAAGCGCAAAAGGAGCGTACTTACCTGAAACTGCACCCTGCACTGGCGCCATTTAAGGCAGCGGTACTTCCATTGGTTAAAAAAGATGGTCTGGCCGAAAAAGCAGAAGGCATTGCGAATGCGCTGAAATCTTCTTTCCGTACCGTTTATGACGATGGAGCGGCAATCGGGAAACGGTATACGCGTCAGGATCTGATTGGGACGCCCTTCTGCATTGCAGTGGATTACCAGACCATGGAAGACGATACTGTCACAATCCGTCACCGCGATTCCATGGAGCAGGAGCGTGTTGCTATCAGTGAGCTTAAAGAGAAAATTGGCTACCAGGTTGCGATAGAGCGGATTTTGGAGGCAATTTGAAAATAATAAAAATGGTATTGGAAAGGCTGATCTGCGAAGGTCAGCCTTTTTTATTTACCGATGCTGGTACCCGGTCGTTCGGGTGTAATGCACTTTGGCGGGAATGATTGTTATGGTAATTCCTTTCATTCAAGGCGTTTTCCCGGCCTGCTTCTGCTCAGGCGCGGGATTTTGGTTAATTAGAATTTTGAAAGTAAAATAGCCCCATGATCAATCAACTGTACGATACTTCACTGAGCCTGCTGACAGACCTTTACCAACTTACCATGGCATATGGATACTGGAAATCGGGCAAAGCCGAGCAGGAAGCTGTTTTTAACCTGTACTTCCGCAAGCATCCTTTTCAGGGTGGATTTACGATAGCCTGCGGGCTTAATAGTGTTATCGACTATATCCGCGAGTACCGGTTCAATGAAGAGGACCTTGCCTATGTCGGCACTATGACGGGCAGCGACGGAAAGCGTCTTTTCGACCCTGCATTTCTTGAGTACCTGAGAAAGCTGGAACTGAAATGCAGCATTGATGCCACGCCCGAAGGTACCGTGGTATTTCCTAATCAGCCGCTGCTGCGTGTGCAGGGACCTATTTTGCAATGTCAGCTCCTGGAAACACCATTGCTCAATCTGGTCAACTTTCAATCTCTCATTGCCACCAAAGCTGCGCGCATGCGGCAAGTTGCCGGTGATGATACGCTGCTCGAGTTCGGGCTCAGGCGTGCCCAGGGACCGGACGGAGGCGTAACCGCCAGCCGTGCTGCGTACATTGGTGGGTTTGATGCAACCTCGAACATCCTGGCAGGAAAAGTGTATGGCATTCCCGTAAAAGGTACCCACGCACACAGCTGGGTCATGTCTTTTGACACCGAGCAGGAAGCATTTGATACGTACGCGGCGCATTTGCCCAATAATGTAACTTTACTGGTGGATACCTACGACTCGCTTGCAGGAGTTCAGCATGCGATTGAGACGGGTAAAAAGCTGCGGGAGCGCGGGTACGAGCTGGGCGGTATACGGCTCGACTCGGGAGACTTGGCCTACCTCAGCATTGAGGCGCGTAAGATGCTGGATGCAGCTGGTTTTCAAAATACCAGCATTGTCGCCAGCAATGATCTGGATGAGCATATTATGGCAAGTTTGAAAAACCAGGGAGCCAGAATCGATGTCTGGGGTGTGGGTACCAAGTTGGTCACCGCCTACGACCAGCCGGCGCTGGGAGGCGTGTACAAGCTCGCCGCCATTCGCAATGAAAATGCCGGGTGGTCATATAAACTCAAACTTTCGGAACAGGCGATCAAAGTGTCGACACCCGGAATCCAGCAGGTAAGGCGCTTTCGCGATGGAAAGGATTTTGTTTCCGATATGATCTTCGACATCGGAACGCCGCTGGTGGGCAAGTCGACGATGGTTGATCCGTATGATTTTACCCGCAACCGGTCTTTTCCGGAAACGCAGCATTATGAGGATTTGCTGGTGCCTGTTTTTGCTGACGGAGAGCTGATTTATTCACTTCCTTCCATCCATGATACCCGGAAAAGGGTGCAGGACCAGCTTGCACATTTTCATAAGGGTATCAAACGGTTCGTTAACCCGCATACTTACCCGGTAGGACTCGAAAAAAGCCTTTTTGACCTGAAAACCGAACTGATCATGAAATTCAGAAATCAGGGTCCGGAAGTTACTCCGGAACCCTGAACATCTATTTTTTTTCCGGCATCAGTACAACTTTGATAAAGTTGTCATCATTGAAATACTTCTTTGCTGCCGCCTTTGTGCTTTCCACGGTAATGGATTTGAGCAGCTCTTCCTCACGGAAGATTTCGTCCAGGTCATCGCCGAGGAAAGTATTATCGTCCAGATAGTCAAGCCAGAAACTGTTGGTTTTTTCAGCAGTTTCGAGCTTGCGGCGCGTTTCGGCTACAAATTTCTCAATGTCCTTCGGGTCGGCGCCATTCTGCTTGATCTTCCTGATCTCTTCTTCGGTACGTTTGACGAGCTTGTCTACATTCTCAGGCGCACATCCGAATCCGATGTTTAGCCGGTAATGCCCGCTTGGATATTTTTCAGTACCCTCCGAAACACTTACTCCATACACCCCGCTCTCTTCCTCGCGCAGCGCCTCAATGAGCTTGATCTGAACAACTTCCTGCAAAGCCTCAATCTGAATGTTATTTTCCGGGCTGTACTCATACTCTCCGCTCGAAATCAGACTTACCCGGCTTTTGGGTTCAAGGCCTTTATAAATCGTTTTTTCAATGCGTCCCTTGGGCGGAAAAATATTGGGATGTTTGAAAGTATCGTCCCGGTCTGTTGAAGGCAGGCTGGCTATGTACTTTTCGATCAATGGTTTGATCTGCTCCGGTTTGAAGGCGCCGACAATCGTAAATACAAAATCGGATGCATCGGCAAAGCGGTCCTGGTACATCTGCATCGCACGGTCCAGACTTACCTTGTCAATGCTCTCGGGAGTCAGCGGCGCGCGGCTTGGATTGTAGCTCGTCAGGATCGCATTCAGCGAATCTGAAAATACTTTCTCCGGGGTCAATGTTTTTTGCAGATTTTCCAGGTAGGACTTCTGATTGGTAAGGATTCCTTTGGCAACCTGCTCGTCTTTGCGCGGTTCTGTAAAAATCGCGTAGATTAGCTGCATGGTGGTTTCCAGGTCTTTGGGGCTTGTATTACCTGCCACACCTTCCGAAAGCTCGCTGATAAACGGTCCGCCACCGACGGTTTTGCCGGCCAGGAATTTCTGCAATTGTGTCTGGGAATAAGGACCTACGCCGCCCATTTGCACAAGGTAGCTACTGAAAATACCTGTCTCACGCTCGTCGGGGTACAGGGAGTAGCCTCCTTTTGCGGTAGCCTTGATCAGGATTTCATCGTTTTTATACTCAGTAGGTTTCAGCAGCACACGTACGCCATTGGACAGCACCAGCTCGGTGACACCCAGTTTGGCCAGCGGTTTTTCACTGACGATCTTACCCGCCTTTGGTTCGGTGGCGAGCAGGGGCGTGTCGAGCGCGTCGTCAACGTAGGCGGTCACGTCCTTGCCCGCAGTTTTCAGCAGGGATTTGATTTCGGCCTCAGTAGGGAGCTCCTGCTTATTTTTTTCAGGACCCATCACAATCACAGCCCGGTTTTTGTCGGTAATATATTGCTTAGCCAGTCCGTTCACTTCCGCCAGTTTAACCTCGTCAAGGTGTTTTTTTACAAACAAATAATAGGCTTCGGCACCCATGTAAGGCTTATCATGCAGGAAGTGGTTGAGGTACTCCTGTACGTGGTTTGCTGACCGCATTTTGTCTTTTTCCTTATAAAATTGCTCAATGGAATTCAAAAAGTCCTTCTTGGCCCGGTCCAGCTCGGGCTGGGTGAATCCGAATTTCTGTACGCGTGCATTTTCTTCGAGCAGCGCCGTCAGGGCTGTTTTCATGCCGGGTGTATCTTTGGCCAATGCGATGGAAGTATAGGAATCCAGGTCACCCAGGAACTCGCCGTACTGGCTGCCGCCATACAAAAACGGCGGATCAGCTTTTTGTGTCAGCTCCTGCATACGCTGGCCCATCATGGCATTGTAAAATTCCAGCGCAAAATTGCTGCGGACGTCCTGCAGGGTTTTCTCTTTTTTGCCCGGCTGCTTGTAAATAAGCTGAATCACATTCTGCGGATATTCCGGATCTGTTACAATTGCTATGCGCGTGCTTCCGTCCAGCGGGATGTCGTACTTCACCCGTTTCTTTGGATTAACCGGAGGAGTGATCGAGCTGAATTTATCTTTGATGATCTGCTCTACTTTGGTCACATCAAAGTCACCCACAGCTATCACCGCCATCAGGTCGGGCCGGTACCAGTCGTGGTAAAAGGATTTCAGGGTAGCAGGTTTAAATGCCTTAAGAATGCTGTCCTTTCCAATCGGCAATCGCTCTGCATACCTCGAATTGTTGAGGATCACTTTCAGGTACCGGTCACGCATGCGTTGCTGTGCACCCCGTCCCATGCGGGATTCTTCCAGTACCACGCCCCGCTCTTTTTCCACTTCGGCTGAGTCGAGCAGGGCACCGTGAGCCCAGTCTTCCAGTACCTGAATACCTTTTTCCAGCAGTCCGGCCGAATCGGTCGGGATAGGAAGCATGTACACCGTTTCATCAAAACCCGTATATGCATTCAGGTCGGCACCAAAGCGTACCCCCGTTTTCTGCAGAAAATTGACGAGCTCGTTCTTCGGGAAATTGGTCGTGCCATTGAAGTTCATATGCTCCATAAAGTGCGCCAGTCCCTGCTGTGCATTGTTTTCGAGCACTGATCCCGCCTTCACTGCGAGCCTGAGTTCCGCACGGTTCTTGGGCTCATTGTTTTTGCGGATATAGTAGGTAATCCCGTTTTTGAGTTTCCCGGTTTTCACAGCCGGATCAAGCGGGACTTTCTGAGACGCAAGTGGCTGAGCAAAAGTATTGTAAGTAAAAGCCAGGAGTGCCAGGCATAAAGACACAAGCGTCTTTTTCATTTCAGGTTTTCGGTTTGGTAAAGTTCGGGAAAAACGAAATTTAGAGGTAAAACTTGCCTTTACAAAAGGTTATTTCAGGGGCAGCTGGTTTCCTTGAAACGCAATCCATCCTGAAACCGGATCTTGGAACGATCCGTAAATACGAGCGTGCCTGCTTTTTCCTGCATGTCCCCGAAACCCTCGGTCCATTCTCCGCCCGTTTTCAGAAATACCACTTCCCGCACAGACTGGGTTCCTTCGGATGCAAAAGTGTACCTGGCAAACAGGGTATCGCCATGCACTTCGCCCCGGATTTCGCCTTTGTTGCTGTCTTTTTCAAAAAGGAAATAGCTTAGTTCTCCGGTGGCAATATGGCCCGCGACTTGCAGGTGCAGTGCCGCCGAGTCCTTATTGTTTTTGTAGGCAAAACATTGATCCGTTGTATCTGCAGGCGCATTGCCTGTTTCTGGCTTGTCAGTGGAAGCCGGCTTTTTCTGGCATGCATAAACAGAGAAGGCGGTCATGAGCAGCCAGGCAAGTTGTGTCTTCATAAAGTGGCAGGCTTGAAAATAAGTGGATGAAAATTTGAGAAAAGTTGCTCTGATTGTAAAAGCAAGGTAACAAAATCACCCGGGTCGCCGCAAGCAATTACCGCAGGCTCGTTCTCTTTAGCCGGGAGATCATTCCAGCGCTGAGATATAAAGCAGGATTTCCATATTCGTACAATCCGAAAAAAATCATTCTTCCCGTACGATGAAAAAAACAACATTACCCGCACTATTCTTTGCTTTCAGCCTGTTTTCAGAAGGTTTACTGGCTCAGAGCATTGGCATTAACACCACCACACCCGATCCAAGCGCAGCTTTGGACATCAAAGACCCGCAGCGGGGTGTATTGCTGCCACGGGTGGTGCTGAAGTCAAAAAACGATAACACTACCATCATTAATCCAGCGACAAGTTTGCTGGTTTACAGTTTTACCGCGGCTCCCACGATGTCCGCAGGCCCAGGATTCTACTACAACGAAGGTACACCGCAAGCACCATCCTGGCGTAGTCTGGCCGATTTGAAACTGCCCTACGTAGCTACTGGTGCAGAAGATGTGATGATTGATCTTCAGAATTATTCAAACAACACAAATTCATCCACGCTGCATCTTTCCAACGTACAAGGGTATGCGTTAACTACCGAAGGTAAACTGAAGCTGGCAGGAAACGGTCAGTCGCCCGGCCTCGGAAAGGTACTAACAAGTGATGCAGCCGGCAATGCCACGTGGGAGGGAGGAGTTGCCTTCCGGGCCAGCGGGCCGGTTCTTGGGGGAAGTGAAAAGATGGGAAGTGCAGAAGCAAAAATTCCTTTTGCTACTCAGGAGTATGATTTGGGTAATAACTACAACATCGTCGGACAGCAGCCGCACAGTACTTTCAATGCACCTGTGAAGGGAGTATATCATTTTGATGTGGGTGCTTCATGGAGCTATGATATAGATATTGCTGATCAGAAAGCAAGGGTTTCCCTGATAAGATCGAGGGCTGGAGTTACAACTGTTTTGGCAACTACCGTTGGTAGTATCGGCAATTACGGAGTGACTTTGTCTGCAGATGCTATGCTCAATGCGAATGATCAGGTGTATGTTGTAATTCTGCATACTGCAAGTCAGAAATACATCTATTTGCAGGACCCCGTCTTTTTTTCCGGACGACTTATGGTGAAACAATAGTCTTTAAAAGCTGACGTCTGAAGTCGTTTAACCAAAATCAAAACACACCATTAAAATATTAGGTTTTCAATTATGATAACCAGAAAAACAATATTGCTCGGTATTTGCCTTGTCATCATAAAGCTATCGTGTACATATACAATGGCCCAGGGCACAGGCATAAATACAACCACTCCAAATCCAAGCGCAGCGCTGGATGTACAAGGTTCATCAGCTGGTGTCCTGATCCCTCGAATTGCTTTGCTCGATCGTAGTGACAAAACAACTGTAATCGCTCCGGCTACCGGCTTGTTATTGTACAATACAAATTCGGCAATGTATGCAAAAACTGGCTTCTACTTCAACAGCGGGACACCGGCAAGTCCCGCTTGGCGAAGTGTATCCGAATTACGTCTGCCATTTGTTAAAACAGGGGCTGAAGACATCATGGTGTCACTAGAAAATGCAAAGGGTGCGGCATCGAATGCATTACATACTTACAGCGTGCAGGGGTATGCACTTGATTCGTATGGGAAAGTCAGACTAACCGGCGGTAGCAGCGCGCCTGCCCTTGGCAAGGAGCTTACCAGTGACGTACAGGGAAATGCAACCTGGGAAGGAGCAGTGGCGTTTCGCGCCAGCGGAATTGTGAGCGGAAGTGAAAAGCTTTTTGGCGGTTTGCCACTGGAAGAGAAAATTCCTTTTTCCACGGAGGAGTACGACTTGACTGGTAATTACAGCAATTCCACAGGTACACCTCAAAGTGCATTTGTAGCACCGGTAAAAGGAATCTATAATTTCAATGTAGGTGTAAGCTGGACTTCCAGCGTTGATGTTTCTGCTCTGGTTGTCATGGAGGTAAGACGGCTCCGGGCCGGTGTTGTCACAAAACTTGGCGAGATCGTACACGATAATAATGACGGATCACTTACAATGGCAACAGACGCCTTACTGGAAGCCAACGATCAGGTTTTTATAACAATACGACACACGGCTGCCCAAAAGTTTATCACGTTGCAAAATCCAACATTTTTTACGGGTAAGCTGATGATACGCCAGTGAGGCGCTACAAGTTTTCTGTTTCACACTATTTACTTTATACTATGAAATTTCGTGAAATGAGCTTTACAAAATGCAGCTTATCCAATGTCGTCCGCACTTGTTTTTGTGCCGTAGCCCTGGCAATTACTGCATCTGCTTCACAAGTTTTTGCCCAGGGCGTTGGAATCAACACCACCACGCCCGATCCCAGCGCAGCCCTTGAGATCAAAGCCAGTGACAAAGGGATATTGATTCCCCAAGTTCAGTTGCAAAGTCTGATCGATCAGTTCACGATCCCGGCGCCAGCACATGGCTTGCTGGTGTATCACATGGGCAACAATTTGGGAGGTAAAGGTTTTTTCTATAATTCAGGTTTGTCTAACGGACCCGTCTGGAAGCGTGTTGGTGAACTGACTTACCCCTACTACCACGGTGGTTCCGAAGATGTGCTTTTCAATCTTGAAAACTACAAGCAAAATTCAACTACCATCCGGGCATACAGCATCTTAGGCAATGCATTGGAGGTAGCAGGCGGACTCAAAATTGCCGGCCCCGGCCAATCTCCGGGATTAGGGAAAGTGCTGACGAGCGATGCGCAGGGAAATGCGAAGTGGGAGGGTGAAATTGCATTCAGGGCCGGTGGAATAGTAAATGGAGGCAGCGAAAAGATGACAATTAACTCGAATACCAAAATACCTTTTGCTATCGAATTTTACGACGTAGGCAATAATTATAATGAAGCTGATGGTAATCCACACAGTACTTTCATAGTTCCAGTATCAGGAATCTATCATTTTAGCGCTCACGTGTATAGCTACTTTGATCAAAATTCTGATCAAGGAAATGCAAGTTCCGGGCTTATCCTTGTCAAAAACAGTGGCGGAGTTGAAAAGAATCTTGCATCTAGCTATTCTACTAATGCTCCAATTACTCTTGGCTGTACATTAAATATTGCGACAGATGTGTCTCTAAGTGCTGGAGATCAAGTGTATCTTAAATTCACATATTCAGGTAATCCCCAAACTCCTTCATATCAATTGTTACAAACCAATGCTGAATTATCTGGTTTTACAGGAAGGTTAGTGATGAGAAGGTAATTTTACCGACTAGCCGAATCCATCCTCACCACATCCCTCACCTCCACCGTCAAAAAGTCAAACTCTTCCACTACCACGCCATGAATGCGAAAGACACCTTTACCGGCGAACTTAAATTTGCCGGCGACTTGGGGGAAGTGGACGGTGTCGATGAACTGACCTTCCTGGTCAAGGAAAGTGCCGAATTGCATATGACTGCCCTGAGATGTGCGGGTATTTTTGATCGCTACCAGATACCCGTACATCACCACTTCCCGGCCCACATACTTGTGCAGGTCTCTGGACATAATGCTGCGGGGTAGTGGATATTTGAGCAGCTCGAAAGGACTACACAAAGGAAACCCAAGTAGTTCGATCTGATCATACGCCTCATCAATTGCCGACGTATGTAAGGTCGGCAGCTTGTACTCCTTTACTTCGGATTTAAAAAGTTGTTTTTGAGGCAACTTCGCAGGCGATTTGCTCAGCCTGAAATGCGCCTTCCAGAGTAATGCCTTTTTATCAATTCCCGTAAACCGGAATGCATTGATCCGGATCAGTATCGTGAGCTGCTCAACGGTAATGGTAACCCGGTCGAGAAAGTCGTTCAGGGACTTGAACATACCATTAGCTTCCCGCTCCTGAATAATGTTTGTTATTATTTTTTCTTCTAATCCGCTCAGGAACTGCATGCCGATGTAAATGTCCGCACCTTCAATGGTAGCCTCCGCACGGCTATGGTTTACGCAGGGAGCCAGTACGTTTCCACCGTGCATTTGTGCCTCGTGGATGTAAAGTTCAGTTCCGTAAAAACCTCCACCATTATTCAGTACCGCCACCATGAATTCCAATGGAAAATAGGCTTTCAGGAAAAGCGTTTGGTAGCTTTCCACTGCGTAGGAGGCCGAGTGCCCTTTTGCAAAAGCATAGCCCGCAAAGCTGGCAATCTGCGTCCATATAGCCTCAGCAGTCTTGGTTTCATAGCCTTTGGCGCGGCAGTTTTCAAAATACTTTCGTTTAACCCGCTCGAACTCCTCCCGCCCTCTGAACTTCCCGCTCATGCCCCGGCGGATCACATCTGCCTCTCCCAGGTCCAGCCCGGCAAAGTAATGCGCCACCTTGATTACATCTTCCTGGTACACCATAATGCCATAAGTATCCTGCATCAGGTTCAGGAGAACCGGATGGGCTTCATTGCGCCGCTCGGGGTGACGATGCCGGAGAATGTACTCCCGCATCATGCCACTCTTGGCTACACCAGGCCGTATGATAGAGCTCGCTGCAACAAGACCCAGGTAATTGTCAACTTCCAGTTTTTTGAGCAGCATACGCATGGCTGGTGACTCTACATAAAAACACCCAATGCATTGCGCATTTCTGATCAGGTTGTTGATCGCCGGATCTGTTTTAAACTTTTTAACATCATCAATATCAATGGACGGGGCTTCCGGCCGGTTGTACCGGATGATGTCGAGTGTCTCCTTGATCTTTGCCAGGCCACGTTGTGCCAGGATATCATATTTATTCAGCCCCACATCCTCAGCAATGACCATGTCGAACTGTGTGGTCGGAAAACCTTTGGGCGGCAGGTCAGTTGCTGTAAAATAGGTGATGGGTTTTTCCGAGATCAAAATTCCCCCGGCGTGCACACTCAGATGGTTGGGTACTTCTTTTAACTCCTTGGCATATTTCAGTACCAGCGTGGTAAGCTGATCAGCTTTTTGCGGATCATACCTGCCTTCGCTCAATGCATCTATTTCATGCGGCGGCAATCCGAAGACCTTCCCCAGCTCCCGCACGGCACCGCTATGCTGAAAAGTATTGTAGGTAGCCAGCAAAGCTGCCTGGCCGTTCTTACCATACCTGTCGAAAATGTATCGGGTTACCTCTTCCCGGTCACGCCATGAAAAATCAATGTCGAAATCGGGCGGATTCTTGCGGTGAAGATTGATAAAACGTTCAAAGTACAAATCCAGCTCAATGGGATCCACATTGGTAATCTGCAACAGGTATGCAATAATACTGTTAGCGCCGCTGCCTCGGCCTACATAGTAAAATCCTTTGTGCAGGGCATAGGATACGATATCGTGGTTGACCAGGAAAAAAGGCACAAACTGCTGTTGCCGGATCATGTCCAGCTCCTTGCTGATCCTGTCAAAGATTTCGTCGGTCACCAGATCATAGCGATTGCCCAGCGCCTGGTAGCTCAGTGACCTCAGTTTTTCAAAATCCTCCTGCTGACTTCTACCAAATACACGCAGGTTCTGGTGTTCGCGGTCATCTCCGAAGCCAAAGCGCACCTCGCATTGCTCCATGAGCTTCCTTGTATTATGAATAAGGAAATCGGTATTGCGAAAGTGATATTCCAGTACCTGGGCAGGCATCATCTGCTCGGCCTCGTCGGCAGTTTCGGATACCGGAAGTTTGCTCAGGATTGTATTTCCATTAATCGCCCGGAGCAGCCGATGCGTGTTAAAATCCCTTTTATGCCGGAAAGTAACTGGTTGCAAAATCACGAGCTTGTCTTCTTTGGCGGAAAATCCTGAAAATTGCAGCTTACCCAGGTCGCCCACCGATATTCCTACAAATTCATTGAGGCCCAGACGTTTGTTTTTAAGTTGTTTTATTTTTTCAAAAGGATAAATAAAGAATGCGTTTTCAAGCGCAGGGGCTTTATCGGGAAAGTCTTTTTTATGGTGCAGGTGTTCAGTCAGGTACATGTTGAGCTCCTGGAAGCCTGCATTGTTTTTGGCAATGCCGACGAATTGTTGCCGAACCCCATTTCTGAAATCAATGCCGACCACAGGCCTCACGCCATACCTTGGCGCAGTTCTGATGAAGTTCAGGCAGCCGGAAGTATTGTTGATGTCGGTCAGGGCAATGCAGCCATATCCCTGCTCACTGCTCATCCTGAGGAGTTCTTCCTCAGGTATAATCCCGAATCTAAGGCTGAAAAACGAATGACAGTTGAGTAGCATTTCTTGTAAAAACAAACTTTGTACTTACATCAGCCGACAGCGCTTTGGGGCGTGTGCAAAGCTGACAAAATGGATGCGGCCTGGTAGTATTGATACTGGACCGCCGGATTCCTAAGTATTGCGGTGCGCGGGAACAACAGGCGGCTCTCCATTGAAAGGGTTTCCAATGCTGGCAATATTGGGGATATCAATCGTGGTACCCCAGCTCAGAATGGAGTTGCCACGCTTGTCGGTGCCGTATTTGTTGCGGATATGATCCATGGCCTGGTAAAGGTTCATCAGCTCGGCAGTATCATCAAACAGGTTGATTTGGTAATTGCCGGTCACCAGATCGCTGAAACTGACACCCACGAGCCGTACCATCATCCTGCGGTTGTAAAGTTGTTCAAACAGGCGCTCGGTTTGGGGAATAAGCATGTGATCCGCTGATGTGTACGGTATTTTCAACTGGCGGGAAAAGGTGTTAAAATCCGAGTACCGGATCTTGACGGATACACAGGAAGTAAGCTTATTGCCATTCCGCAGCTGATAAGCCAGATTTTCAGCCATCGCACGGATCATTTCGCGCATTCTTTTCACATCGCCGGTATCCTTGCCAAAAGTGCGCTCATTGGATATTGACTTGCGTTCATGAAACGGAATGATAGGGGAGTTGTCGAAACCATTGGCCCGGTTCCAGAGCAAAGTCCCGTTTTTTCCGAGCACTTCCGTCAGCATTTCCACCGGCATATCCTGAATTGTCCGTACGTATTTTACGCCCATATTGTACAGGATCTTGTCGGTTTTATCACCTACCATCGGTATCTTCCGGATGAGCATGGGCGCCAGAAATGATTTTTCTTCTCCCACACCCACTTGCCGGTGATTGTCCGGTTTGGCTTCGCCTGTCGCGACTTTTGAAACAACTTTGCTGGTCGAAAGCCCGAACGAAATGGGCAGGCCGCTTTCGTTTTTGATCTTCGCCCGCAGCTCCGTCGCCATTTTGTAGCTGCTGTAAAACTTGTCCATTCCCGTCAGGTCGGCATAAAACTCGTCGATACTGGCTTTTTCGAATACCGGCACCGCCTCCTGTATGATCTCTGAAATCACCTTTGACTCCTGGGAATAAGTACCTGCATCTCCCCGGATGACCGTAGCCTCGGGACAGAGCACACGCGCCATTTTCATGGACATGCCCGAGTGTACGCCAAATCTGCGCGTTTCATAGCTGCATGCTGCCACTACACCCCGGTCGCCCGTCCCGCCCACAAGCACAGGTTTGTCTTTGAGACTTGCATTGTGCTTGCGTTCTACCGATACAAAGAATGTATCAAGATCCATATGAAGTATCGTGCGGTCCATCATGCTTGGAATTTTTGCCTATTACTGGATTTATTCCAAAATTATGGATCATTTCCATATCAAAAAAGGATTTTCTCCAAAAAAGTTTTTACCTTTGATTAATAGTGCATGAATCCTCTTTTTTAATTATGGCAGTTGATCAGGAGTTTAAACGTTTTAAGCAGATCAGGGAAGAACTCAACCTTACGCAGGCGGCCTTTGCCGAGGAGCTCGGGATTTCCACGACGACTGCGGACATTGAGCGGGGTAAGACGAGGATACCGGGGCAGGTAGTGAAAGAGCTGCTCAGGCGATATTACATCAATCCGCTCTGGCTTTACGGCGACAGTAGTCAGAAGTACCTGAATATGGACAAAGTGCCTGTACAACCCCGGGTTGTGACCGTGGATCAGCTTGGCAAGGACAACATTGTACTGGTAAATGCGAAAGCAGCTGCGGGCTACCCGCACAACATTGGCGACGCTCAGTGGTTTGAGAAGCTGCCTGCGTTTTCAATTCCTCTGCCTGAGTACCGGAATGCTTCCTTCCGCGGATTTCAGGTGGATGGTGACAGCATGTTGCCGGTGCTGCAATCCGGCGAGTGGATCGTGGGAAAAGCCGTGGAAGATTGGTCGGATATCAACAACAAGCAGATATACGTGGTGGTAACTGCGGACAGTATTCTGGTTAAAAAGGTCAATAAAACGGAAGATGGACTGTCGGCAGATCTGATCTCGCTCAACTTTGGCTATGACCCGATAAGGGTGAGCCGTGACGATGTGCAGGAGCTCTGGGCAGTCAGCAGTAAGTTTACATTTGATCTTACTGACAATGCACAAAATGTAAGCTTACAGGGCATTTACCAGGAAATGAAGGTCCTGCGCCAGGAGGTAAAACGCGCGATGGAGCGGAATTGAGGCCGCTAAATCAAAAATGGATTAAGTACCTGTAAGTTTTCTATGGACCTGAAATCGCGAACATTGGCAGTAAGGAGTGTAAGTCCATATACACATGCCGTTGCAGCAATAACAGCATCAGGTAATTTGATCCGGCAGGACTTACGCAAATCGGCAGTTTTTAGCTTGATATTTTTTTCAAGTTCCACAACCGTACAGTCACTCACAAATTGATGGATCAAATTAATATCTTGTTGTGAAGCGGTTTTCCAACAATACAGTTCAATTTCTGTAATCACAGATATAACAATTTCGAATCGATCGACAATATCATCAATTAATGCCTCAGTAGCGGGAGGAAATTGTTGTTGCAGATAATATATAGCTGTATTGGTGTCCCAGAGGTATTTTACTCCCATTCGTTTCGGAGTTCATTTAACTGACTCTCGATCAGAACAAGAGGTTGCCTGGACATAGCACCTTTATACTTTTCCCTGAAACTATGGGGAGTGCCGGAAAGTGAAAGTTTTTCTGACTCGTGAACCCTGATTAGCTGTTGACGCTCCAAATCCATAAGCAGGCTCATAGCATGCTCATTGAGTACATCAACGGTGACGGTTTGGGACATGGTGTGTGAATTAAAGTTCGATTCAATTTAGGTAATTTTTGTAAAAATCACCTAAACCTCCTCCGCAATCAGCTGTTTTTCATACAGTTCTTTGTAGGTAGCATTGAGGGCCATGAGCTCGGCGTGCGTTCCCTGCTCTACAATGCGGCCTTCGTCCAGAACCACAATCCTGTCGGCGAGCTTGGCAGATGATACCCGGTGCGATATGATCACCGAAGTCCGGTTTTCCATAATGCGTTTCAGGTTGTTCAGGATAATGTTCTCGGTATTGGTATCCACAGCCGAAAGGCAATCATCAAGTACGAGTATCCTTGGATCACGTGCAATGGCGCGTGCAATGGATAAACGCTGTTTTTGTCCCCCTGAAAGTGTTATACCACGCTCGCCCAGCATGGTCTCGAAACCACTCGGAAAGTCCATGATGTTTTTGTACAAATCAGCATCTTTGACCGCCTGCTCCACGCGCTCGAAAGGCATATTCAATGTTCCGAACCGTACGTTGTTTTGGATAGAATCAGAAAAAAGGAAAACATCCTGGGGTACATACCCGATTTGGCGCCGGAATGCATGCACATCGTAGTCCTTCATCGGAATACCGTCAATGCGGATTTCGCCGCTGGTAGGATCGTAGAGGCGGCAAAGCAGGTGTGCCAGCGTACTTTTTCCGGAGCCGGTTGTGCCAAGAATGGCCACGGATTCTCCTGATTTTACATCCAGATTAAAGTCCTGCAAAGCATGGATACCCGAATCCGGGTACACAAAGTTTACATTTTGGAAAGTAATACCGCCTGCAATGCTGTGGATGAGGTTTTTATCCGAAACAAGCGTAGTTTTTTCATCTAAAAACTCATTGATACGTCCCTGCGAGGAAGCTGCCCGCTGGATCTGGCTGGTTGTCCAGCCAAGCGCCATCACCGGCCAGGTAAGCATATTCACGTACAGGATAAATTCGGTAATGTTTCCTGCTGTAAGGTTGCCGCCAATAATCTCCTGACCTCCTACATATATGATCAGAATGTTGCTCAACCCGATCAGAAGCAGGATAATGGGATAGAAAAAAGCATCCACCATCGTCAGGTTCAGCGATTTGGTCTTGAAGTCTTCTGCTTCTTTCCTGAAATTGGAAAATGAATGGTCTTCCTGTACAAATGACTTGATCACCCGGATGCCCGAAAAGGCTTCCTGTACAAACGTCGACAGCCCGGAAAGTTGCTTCTGAATGGCCTGCGACCGTTTCATGATCATGCTGTTAACAATGTATACGCTCAGCGACAGCACCGGCAGCGGCAGCAGTACATAAAACGTCAGCTTCGCACTAACGGAAACCATATAAGAGATAACCAGAAAAAACAGCACAATGAGGTTCATGCCATACATCAGCGCCGGACCCAGATAGATGCGCACATTACTCACATCCTCAGAAATGCGCGCCATGAGGTCACCCGTATTATGGCGGCGGAAAAAGCTTGCGGGAAGTGTCTGGTAGTGGCTGTAAATATCATTTTTCAGATCAAACTCGATGTGCCGTGACATCACAATGATCGTCTGCCGCACCAGGAACAGAAAAATTCCTTTCAGCAGAGCCATCACCAGGATCAGTAATCCATAGAGCAGGATGCTGAATGCAAAAATATCATAGACGCCGGTCTGAAGACCTGTACCATTGAAGAGGTAATATACGTCCAGGGTTTCAAGTACCAGGTCGAGTGCATACCGTACGAGCTGGGCCGGTATGATCCCGAAAAGATTTGAAATGATGGTAAAAACAGTACCCAGAATAAGGTACCATTTATATTTCCAGAGGTATTGATTTAAATACTTTAATGCTTTCAACCCGGTACAGGACTTTACTTGTTAAGCTGTAATCTGACGTATTTTTAACCAACAACACGTGCCTTCAAAACGTTGCAAAATAGAAAGGCGGTGTTTTCAATTTTTAGTTTCTGAACAAAATAGCCTAATTTTGAAATTATTTTTACACAAAAATGCGGGGTACAACGGACCGGTAGCCTTGCCTGAAATGCAAAGTCGTTCTTTGATTTACTGTACCTTTTTTGACAAACAAGTATCCGGCATATGCTGAATAGAAGATTACTTAGGACCAAGGCAGTGCAGGCTCTGTATGCCCGGCAACTCACAGCAGATGCCAATCGTCTGCTTGCATTGGACCACATTGAAGAAGCCTTTGCGCCCGACCTCAACTCCATGGAACCGCAAAACCGTCCGGAGCTTGCCGGCATGAAACGCCTTGCCGACATTGCACTCGACGAGCTCATCCGGGATGGTAAAACCGCTGACGATCAAGAGCTTCCCGACAAAGTTTTGAAGGTGGCACGCAGTGCGTACGAGGCTTACAGCCGTCAGACCAAGATCGATGGTGAAAAGCTGGTCCGCAGGGTACTGAACGAAACCGAATCCATTTACACCGAGTTTATCCGGGTGCTTTCCCTGCTGATTGAGCTCGCCCACCAGGCCCGCATTGACCGTGAACGCCGGTACGACGATCCCGAGGCACCTTTTCCCAAGGAGTCGGGACTGAATGATAACGGTGTGATCAAGGTACTTGTAGCGGACAGTGCATTGCAGGACGAGATCATCCGCAATGGAATAACCTGGCACAATGAAATGAACCTCGTACGTAAAATTTACCGGGAGGCATTGCGGAAGGATGAAGAGTATGAGAAGTATTGTAAAACAAAGTCACATACAACCGAGGAAGACCAGGCGATCATTCAGCATATCCTGAGGCAGGTTTTACTGAAACATGAAGTGCCGCTGGATTATTTTGCTCAGCGCGACCTCTACTGGGATGACCATAACGAGTTGATCCGCAGTCTGGCGATCAAAACACTCCGTTCCGCCGATTTTCCCCATACTTTCCAGCTTGCACCATTTACCAAGGATTGGGAAGAAGACAGGGAGTTTGTGGAAGACCTTTGCCGCATTGTTGTTGAAGAAAGTGACCGTTACGACAAATACCTGGAAGATCAGCTAAAAAACTGGGAACTGGAACGTGTCGCACTGGTAGACACCATTATCCTGAGAACCGCACTTGCCGAGCTGATCCATTATCCGGGTATTCCGGTGAAGGTGACAATCAACGAGTTCATCGAAATTGCAAAAAGGTACAGTACCCCCAAAAGTGGTAAGTTCATTAATGGTGTGCTGGACGTACTCTCCGTAAAACTGGCAGCAGAAGGCATTATCCGGAAGAGCGGACGGGGCCTGATTGATAATAAATAGCGGGTCTTAGTTCGTTACAATGGAATAGTTTTTGAGAACTTGGCGGTATAAGACGGAGGTACAACAGCTAAAATTTTTAAAAAGAATATGAGTAAGTCAGGAAGAAATCTGATCGCATTTATAACCGGCTGTGCCACAGGTGCTGCTTTGGGAATACTGTATGCGCCGAATAAGGGAGAAGTGCTGCGCACGCAATTAACATACCGGCTTTCCAAGTATCGCGAAAAGCTGGACGAGGTGGTTCAGGATCTTATCGACAAGCGTGACCAGCCTAATAATTTTACAAAAACAGAAGGAGAGCGTGTGGTAAACGATGCCCGCGAAAAGGCTGAAAAGCTGCTGGAAGACGTGGATCGCCTGATGGCCCAGATTAAAGGTCAGGCCCATTGATGGACAAAATGAAAAAAAGATCTGCTTTCGTAATGCTCGCAGCAGCGCTGGCATTTGCGGGCTGTTCAAAAGTTGATAATAAGAACGAAGGAAAACAGGCAAATTCAAAAATGCCTGTTTTTGCTTTGATTGATAGTGCATCTTATGATTTTGGGACCATTACTGAGGGAAAGGTAGTGGAGCACGACTTCCGGTTCCGGAATGATGGCGAGTATCCGCTGATCCTGAGCAATATCACATCTTCGTGCGGCTGCACCACGCCGGAATGGCCGAAGGAACCCATCGGTCCAAACCAGACCTCAACGATCAAAGTCCGGTTTGACAGCAAGAACAAATCAGGGCCTCAGGTAAAAACAATTACGGTGTATGCCAATACCGAACCGGCTTATTCCGAACTCCGGCTACGAGGGATCGTCAATGCGGCAGCCAAAACAGAGTCAAAAAAATAACCTACCTTAACAAGTATTATTAACGTACGCAACAATGAAATCCTTTATACTAGCACAAGCAGCAGCAGGCGGTTCACAAGCCATGATTTACCAGGTAGTTATGTGGGTAGGGATCATCGGTGTATTTTACTTTTTTATGATCCGCCCGCAGCAGAAAAAGCAGAAAGAGCAGAAAGAACTGCTGACGAATCTGAAAAAGGGCGATCAGGTCGTTACCATCGGAGGCATTCATGCGCGCATTTACACGGTTGAAGAAAGCACGGTAACGCTCGAACTGGACAAAGGCGTGAAGCTGACCGTCGAAAAATCGGCCATTTCCCGGACTGTGGCAGCGGCACAAGCTTAGGCGGTATGCCGGGGTGATATGTGACTGCAAAAGGTTTTGATGTAAAAGAAAAATATTACTTTTCTGGCTGCATAAAATACTTGTTTGAATTTGCCCCGGGCAAGCCTAATTTTTCATTGCATTGTGAGTAACGTTTCACCAAACCCAAGCAGAATCAAAACTTTCATCGGGTGCTTTCTCGCAGCCTCATTCTTTTGGTTGATGAATGTGCTGAATAAGGACAATTATTCAATCAAGCTGAACTACCCGCTGGAAATCGAATACGACCAGAGCGCGTTTGTGCCGATGCAGCCGCTTCCAAAGCGCATCTCGGTCAATGTGTCCGGCGATGGCTGGAACCTGCTGCAAAAGTCGTGGCTCAGCTTCAATGCCAACCCTGTGAAATACAAGGTACTTAATCCCAATGAGGCGAGCTTTATAAATTCCACCACACTCACCGACCAGATTACGGAGCTTTTTCCCAACCTGCATGTCAACTATGTGGTGGCTGATACCTTTGAACTCAATTTTGAGCGGAAGATCCGGAAAATTATTCCGATCCGGGTGGACAGTACGAACATCAACGTGCGGGATGGATATGTAATTTCGAGCATTATCAACGTCAGCCCCTCGCTGATTTCGGTGGACGGCCCTGCGTCCCTCATCCGCAATTACCCGGACACGATCCGGATTGCCGTACCTACTCCGAAGATCCAGAACAACTACGACGAAAGTGTGCCCATTCCACTGCCAGTTTCCCCGCTGGTGGAAGTGAGCCACCGCGATGTGTACATCAGCTTTGAAGTAGCCCAATACCTCACCGAGCCACCACAGTAGCTTTTCAGGCTTATGTCAAAACCGTTGCAGATAGGAGTTACCGGAGGGATAGGTTCGGGCAAGAGTATCATTTGCCGGCTGTTTTCCTGCCTGGATATTCCTGTTTATGGTGCCGATGCCCGCGCCAAGTGGCTGACCAACCATCATCCGGGTATCCGTGAGCAGGTGACCGCGCTGCTCGGGACAGCCGCTTACGATATGTCGGGCAGGTACGATACAGCATATGTTGCTTCAAAGGTTTTTAAGGATGAAGTTTTGCTTCAAAAGCTGAACAGCATCATTCATCCCGTCGTCATGGAAGATACGGCGCAGTGGGTACGTGCCAATGCAGCCTATCCTTACCTGATCAAAGAAGCCGCGATCATGAATAAGGCCGGTGACGGCAATACGCTGGATTATGTAATTGTAGTGGAAGCGCCCGAAAATTTACGCATCAGTCGTATTCTCATGCGCGACCGCAGATCGGAAGAGGAGATCCGGGCCATTATCCGGCGACAGGTTTCTGACGATCAAAGAAGAAATATGGCCGATTTTATCATAAAAAACGATGACGTCACTGCGCTTATTCCGCAGGTAATGCACCTGCACCGGTACTTCCGGTCAAAAACCTAAAAGTCGACATCCAGGCCAAGCGCCTGTTTTAATTCCAGCAGAAACGGGTTTTTTTCAGCCATATAGTTGAACTTTTCAGCCGGCGTGTAGGGCAGGCGGTTGACTTCCTGCGGTGCAACCCGGGCAGTAATATCAAGCCGGGGCACATTGATGCGGCTTTTGAGGTAGCTCAGCAGGTCATACCGCACATGCTGGATCGCATCGAGCTGGGGATCATTGTCCAGCGCAATTTCGATCTGAGTACCTTCGAGCTTAAACTCACGGCGCAATGCAATTTCTTCAGTTGTTGAGTTTCCGGCTGCCCGTCGCTGCTCGGCAAAGTCAAACCAGGCGCGCTGCAAGTTTTCAAATGTCAGTTCTTCCTTTCTTACTCCTTTTTCAAACTCACTGCTATTCCCGTTTTTTACGGCAGCAGGCTGACTTTGGGGAGCAGCTGGCGGTGGTGATAAGGATAGCGAAACCGTATTTTTCAGGCGGGAAGGAGCCGCTTGCTGCGGTTGTACCTGCTCCGCTTTCTCATTAACCCGGGACTCTGCTGCAGGTGCGGTATTCAGAGGCTGATCGGGCTCAACTTTTTTTTTTGCCGTTTCATCAACGGCTGTAAGTGAATCAAGTTGAAGTAAATCGGGCAGACTGGCAAGCTTCATCAGGCAAAGCTCCACATGCAGCCGCTGGTTCTTGGCGGCTTTGTATTGAATATCGCATTGTCCCGTAATGCTCAGTGCCGAGAGCAGAAAGCTCATGTTGGCTGCGGCCGACTGGTCGAGATACTTCCGCTCGGCAGATTCCGAAACCTGTAAAAGCGAGACCGTAGCAGGATCCTTGCAGACAAGCAGGTTCCTGAAATGTTCGAGCAGGCCTACTACAAACAAGTGTCCGTCAAAGCCTTTTCTTAATATCTCGTCGAAAATAATGAGTGCCCGTGAAATACTGCCGGCCGTAAGCGCATCCGTGATTTTGAAATAATAATCATAATCCAGGATATGCAGGTTGTCGAGCACCGCCTGGTAGGTAAGGCGGTTGTCTGTAGAAAAAGTTACATTGAGATCAAACATCGACAATGCATCGCGAAGCCCCCCGTCAGCCTTCTGGCCGATCAGGTCCAATGCTTCTTTTTCTGCATCAATGTCTTCCTTTTGGGCGATATCAGCTAGGTGATGCGAAATATCTTTGGCCTGTATGCGGTTAAAATCAAAGATCTGGCAGCGTGAAAGAATAGTCGGCAGGATCTTGTGCTTTTCAGTAGTAGCAAGGATGAAAATCGCATAACCCGGCGGTTCTTCCAGCGTTTTAAGAAAAGCATTGAAGGCAGCCTGCGAGAGCATGTGTACCTCGTCAATGATGTAGATCTTGTATTTGCCGGTTTGAGGCGGGTACCGCACCTGATCAATCAGATTGCGGATATCTTCCACGGAGTTATTGGAAGCCGCATCCAGTTCATGGATATTGAAAGAAGCGTTGTTTTGGAAACTCACGCATGATTCGCATTCGCCGCAGGCCTCCACGTCGTCGCCGAGATTCTGGCAGTTGATCGTTTTGGCGAGAATCCTTGCACAGGTCGTTTTGCCGACACCCCTGGGCCCGCAAAAAAGAAAAGCCTGGGCCAGGTGGTTGGTACGTATTGCGTTTTTTAGGGTGGTAGTAATGTGTGATTGCCCTACCACCGAGTCAAAGGTAACAGGGCGGTACTTCCTGGCCGAAACAACAAAATGATCCATGATGCAAGATACTCCCGTGCACTGGATTTTCAAAGTCACTAATGTTGCTCCAAAGGATACACGCGAACGTAGTCCACCTCCATTTTTTGTGGGAAAATGCTGTCATCAACACCCTTTTGCCCGCCCCAGTTACCACCTACGGCTACATTGAGGATCAGGTGAAAAGGTTTGTTAAAAGGCCACTCCGGCCAGCTGTATCCTGCCTCCTTCCGGAACGTAAAATAGGCTTTTCCATCCATGAGCATGGTCACGGACTCGGGTGTCCATTCACAGGAATAAATATGAAAGTCATCGGAAACACCGGCAGCTGCAATGTTGTTGCCTTTGTTGGTTTTAATGCTGTGGTTGAATGCTTTTGTATGAATGTTGCCGTGAATGCGGTTCTGGTCAAAACCTACATGCTCCATAATGTCGATCTCGCCATTATCGGGCCAGCCTTTGTTTCCGTAATCATTGCTGCTGGCGAGCAGCCATATGGCAGGCCAGGTACCCCTGCCTGCTGGCAACTTGGCCCGGATCTCAAATTTGCCGTAAGTGAAGTCTCCTTTTCCTTTGGAAATCAGTCTGGCAGAGCTGTATTCCAGCTTCCCTGATTTTTCTTTGATGGCAGTGATATTCAGACTGCCATTTTCTACCCGGGCATTTTCAAGATGGTCCGTGTAATTCTGAAGCTCGTTGTTGCCCCAGCCGTGGTCACCCATCACAAAGCTCCATTTACTGGAATCAGGCTTACCGGCATGTTCAAACTCATCGTGCCAGACAGGATTGACACCGAAGGTGTATTTAGGCCTGGAAGCGGGCACCGTGGCTGGCTGCGAACAACCCGAAAAGGTTGTATACAGCATTAACAGGACCGTTAAAGGAGCATTAATGTTGTTTCTCTTCATGTGCTTTCTCGCAAAAAGACTTCATTTCCGACAGATCAGCAGTTCGCAGAAAGCTATTCACATTGTCCAGTTTTTTCTGTACAATCTGTTGGCCCGTATGAGGCTTGGGAGGCGGGGATGGTGTTTTAGTCTTCATTGCCTTTGCATAAAAAAGATTGTGTAGTCAATATCTGGCTCAAACAGGTAAACTTTCTTATTAATACCTCCATAAACACGCCAGCTTTGAGACAAGTTAAACAATTCTCTATTTAATACAATCTGGTATAGCCGATGCCTGCGTAGGTCGCTGCCCTGAAACGCAAGGATTGCGCCCCGGTTTTTATTAGTAAAGTCAAGCATGATGCGGTAAACAGTTGCAAGTGCCTTTCTGAAATCCTTATTGTCGGGCTGGGAAAGGTCACTCAGCATTCCGTTTTCAAGCAGGTCCAGCAATGCGAGGTTGAAAATACCGGGGTTTTCAGTCTGGGTTATCAGCACTACTTTTCTCACCTCCTTTTCCTGACTGGTACTTACAAATTCGTACCGAAACTCGTGGTGCGAGAGCGCAAAAGGGTAGGAATTTTCATTCATCGGATTCGGAAAGTGTGTGTGGACAAAGGCTGTCAAACATAGTAATTTTTATTTTTGCAAAAAGGTACTTGCGTGCTCGTCCCGGGAAATCCTGCTAATTTCGCAACTCCCCATCTTTGAAGTGAATGAAGCAAGTGAAGTTAACCACCGAGGTAGCCGTTCCCGCACCGGAATGGAAGATTGATCATACCACAGGTATCATGACCATCGGCTCCTGCTTTGCAGAAGTACTTGGAAGTCAGCTTGAACAATACAAGTTTTCAGTTTTGAATAATCCATTTGGTACCATATTTAATCCGCTTACAATAACCAAAGTCCTGAATGCAATCCTGGAAGACAGGCAGCCGAATCCAGCATTATTTGTGCAAAATCCGGATGATATCTGGCTGCACCACGATTTCCATTCGTCGCTGTGGAGTACAGACCGGGACGAGTTGCTGAACGACATTTCGGACCGCATCGACCACGCGCGTACCTTCCTCAAAAATGCTCGTCTGCTTGTCATCACCCTCGGCACCGCCTATGCCTACCGTCACAAGCAAACCAATTCCATTATCGGGAATTGCCACAAAATGCCGTCTGACCTTTTCCTGAAAGAACTCCTGCATTCGGACCAGATCGGGAGCGCACTGGAACAGGTTATTCAGAAGCTGCAAACGTGGAACCGCAGGCTCAGGATTATCGTCACCGTGAGTCCCGTGCGTCATACGCGTGATACGTTGCCGCTCAACCAGGTAAGTAAGGCCATGTTGCGGCTTGCCTGCCACCGGCTGACCGAAAAGTACAAGCACGTAGAATACTTCCCATCTTATGAGATCATGATGGACGAGCTGCGCGATTACCGGTTTTACAGTGATGACCTCATCCACCCCAGCAAGGTAGCAGAGGACGTTATTTTCAATGTTTTTTCCAATGCCTATATAGATACAGGTTCAAAAGAATCCATGAAAGAATGGGATGCCGTCCTGCATATGATGAATCACCGCAACCAGCACGGACAAACTGCCGGCCAGCTGAAATTGCTGAATGCCATTCTGCAGAAGCTCAGGAGACTGGCCGGTACTTTCGACGTGGGAACCGAAATCGCGCAAACCGAGAAAAGGATACGGGATTTTCATGCCAACTGACAAACTCATTGTCAGCTTTTGGTGTTGCATGGAGGATAGATATTAAGTAAGTACATGGCGAAAAAGGCACGGCCGGGTTTTGCGTGGAGGTGCCGGAACGAATAATGGGAGAGTTTACAATTAATAAAGAGAAAGTTTTACAGGCACTCAGTACCGTAGAAGAGCCTGACCTGAAAAAGGACCTGGTTTCCCTCAATATGATCCAGGACATTGAGATCGGGGTGAATCAGGTGCGGTTTACAGTAGTACTGACAACCCCTGCATGCCCGCTCAAGGAGCTCATCAGGAGAAACTGCGAAGCAGCCATTCATGAGCATCTCAGTCCGGAAGTGGAGGTAATTATTAAGATGACTGCGAATGTTACGTCCACCAGGGTTAGCGGGCCGCTGATTCCGGGCGTTAAGAATGTCATTGCAATTTCCTCCGGGAAGGGTGGGGTAGGGAAGTCTACCGTAACAGCCAACCTGGCCATGGCACTGCATCGCTCTGGCGCCAAAGTCGGTATTATTGATGCAGATATTTCGGGGCCTTCCATTCCCGTAATGTTCGGGGCCGAAAACATGCAGCCTACCATTACCCCGCATGAGGGTAAAAACATGATTAACCCGATCCGTCAGTATGGGATCAAAATGATTTCGATTGGCTTCCTCACACCGCCGGACAGTGCAATTGTGTGGCGCGGACCGATGGCCAGCCAGGCATTAAGGCAGTTTTTTGGCGATACGGACTGGGGCGAGCTCGATTACCTGCTGATTGACCTGCCTCCCGGCACCAGCGACATCCATTTAACCCTCGTGCAAACGGTCCCTGTGACGGGTGCCGTGATCGTTACGACGCCGCAGAAGGTAGCCCTGGCCGATGCCATCAAAGGCTTGTCCATGTTCAGGCAGCCCCAGATCAATGTTCCGATCCTGGGCGTAGTGGAGAATATGGCTTGGTTTACACCCGAAGAGCTCCCGGATCACCAGTATTTTCTGTTTGGTAAAGGAGGCGGACAAGCGCTGGCCGACAAGTTTGAAGTGCCGCTGCTTGGTCAGATTCCCCTTGTACAAGGTATTCGTGAAGCCGGAGACGAAGGCCGGCCGGCATTTATGGATGCTAATCCGATCGTCAATGATGCTTTTCGCGATGCGGCAGAGTCGCTTGCCCAGCAGGTGGCGATCCGCAATGCTACCAGGGAGAAAACACAGCCCGTTGAGATACAGGTGTAGCACAACAGATGAGTTGCTTTTTTGAATTTTAAGGTGCATCTTAGCAGACAGACTATTTTTATAATGGATTCAAAAGAAAAAACAATAGAATTTATAGAGCAGGCGCTCCAATCCGTGCGTCCGTATCTGCATGCTGACGGTGGGGATGTAAGATTGGTGGAGCTGACCGACGACCTGATCGTCAAGCTGGAATTGCAGGGTTCGTGCCAGAGCTGTCCGATGAGCGCTATGACGTTCCGCGCAGGCCTTGAAGAGTCGATCCGCAAGGCAGTTCCGCAGGTAAGTAAGGTAGTTGCCGTAAACGTAGCCGAGCTCGCCTGATCGCAGCAAGCTCAGCAGTTATAACATTTCAATGATAAAGCAGTTTTCCGCAAGGAGAGCTGCTTTCTTTTTTTGAAATCGGCCGGCTCATTTTTCCTTTACGTTGATTCATCCCGATTAGGAACTTATATTGCGACGTTATCAGCCGGGTTTTCAACTATGCGTATCGGTATTTTTTTTGGAGGGCCTTCCCGTGAAAGGGAAATTTCTTTTGCCGGAGGAAAAACGGCCTTCGAGTATCTGGATCAATCCCTGTTCGTGCCTGTTCCTGTGTTTGTCGATAGCTTCGGCAGGTTTATGCTGCTGGAAAAAGAGCTGATGTACAGCAGTGAAATCAGGGACTTTTTCCCTCCCAAAGCTTTTCAGAAAGGTAATTTCAAGACCTATATAGAGTCTTTTCCCGAGATGGCTTTTCAGTCGCCTCTTCCGGAAATCGGTACATTGCTTCAGCCTGCGGAGTTCAGCAAGCATTTTGATTTTGTTTTTCTGGCCATGCATGGTCCCGACTGTGAGGATGGCGCTATCCAGGGTTTGCTGGAATGGTACAAGATTCCGTACAGCGGCCCGGGCATCATGGGCTCAGCCATAGGAATCGATAAAGTGCTGCAAAATGAAATGATTGCGCTCGTCAATCACCAGCAAAAGAAAAGCTGGACACTTACCTATGAGCAGTGGCTGCTTGGCGAGTACGATATCGTGTTTCATGTTTTGAAAAAACACCTCGGGCTGCCGCTCGTGATCAAGGCGCCTCACCAGGGTTCCTCTATTGGAGTGGCAATCGTGAAGGATGATTCCCTGAGTGAATTCATCAATGCCGTAAACCAATGCTTTTTTCAGGTGGAACTCGAAAGTACCACCTGGAAGAGTCTCGAATTTTCGCAAAAACAAGGCTGGGCGCAGAAAATGGCAAATCTGGACGAAGGGATTGGTTTTCCGGTTGTCTTCGGCGGAAAAACCATTTACCATCCTACCGACCTGATTGCAGAGCTGGACGCCTATTTTACGCTCGGCGACGATGTGGCCGTCATCAGCAGCGCCAATGCCGAGGACCAGGTTTTGGTTGAAGAGTATATTGAAGGGCAGGAGTTTTCGTGCGGGTGCATTCAGTTCAGTAATGGAAAGCCTCTGGCCCTGCCGCCAAGCGAAGTCATCAAGACCGTTCAGGTTTTTGATTTTAATACCAAATACAAACCCGGAGCAAGCCGTAAACGCATCCCCGTGGAAACCTCACTGGATAATAATCAGAAGATCCGGGAAGTAATCGCGCAGGTATTTCAGGAACTGGGGATCAATGTGTGTGCACGCATCGACGGCTTTCTGACCCCCGATGGGCGCATTGTACTGCACGACCCCAATACCATCCCGGGAATGTCGCCTACTTCTTTCATATTCAAGCAAATGGCCGAAATTGGCCTGAACGTAACCCAGGCACTGACCTACCTGATCCGGCAGTCGGTGCGGGAACGCATCAGGACGGGTAAGCATACCTGGAACCTGCGGGCGCTTCTGGACGCGCTCGACGAGAAGATCCGCTACAACAATGCGCTTTCCAAGCCTTGCGAGCTGGTAATTTTCAAAGCTGACGATTTGGAATATGCAGCCGCCCGGCAGAAATACGGCAAGCTGAATGCGCTGGGCGAGGTGAGTCCGGTACCTGTCCTGCATGCGAGCGACGGCAAGTATTACAGGCTGACCAATCCATTGATGTTCAAGGAATACGTGTCGGATGTTGAGGATCTTCTACATACAACCCGGCATCCGCTGCTGACTGAGACCTCCGAGCAAGCGGCTGAGCTTACGGCGTTTTACGCAGGGGAAGTACGCTATGAGGTTGAGGCTTTTGAAGATATCAGCCAGCTTACGGCATCACTGTCCTGAACATTTAATGCCTGTCAGGCCCGCTGGCACGGTTTATATCCTGTGCCTACTTAAAATGCAAAAAAGCGCTTACTGCCGTGCTTTTTAAAATGTAGATTTATATCGAAATTCATTCCCTGCGAAAAAAAAGATTGATGGCAAACGGAGCTGAGAAAGTAAGATTAAGCCTGCAAAAAGATAACAAGGGTTGGAAAAAGTGGGGGCCGTACCTTTCGGAGCGCCAGTGGGGTACAGTACGTGAAGATTACAGCGGAAATGGCGACGCATGGAATTACATTACCCATGAAATGGCCGTCTCCAAAACTTACCGCTGGGGAGAAGACGGTATCGGCGGATTTTCCGACAACAAGCAGCATATATGCCTCTCTTTTGGTTTTTGGAACCATAATGATAAGATTATCAAGGAAAGGATTTTCGGACTGACCAACCGGGAGTCTAACCATGGTGAGGATGTGAAAGAAATGTACTACTACCTGGATAGTACACCCACACATTCTTACACCAAAATGCTGTACAAATATCCGCAGCAGGCATTTCCATATGAAAAGCTCCGGCTGGAAAACGGGCGGCGCGGAAAGCAGGATCCGGAATATGAGATCATGGATACCGGCGTGTTCGACAACAATGAATATTTTGACATCTTCATTGAGCATGCCAAAGCTGATCAGGAAGATTTGCTGGTGAAGCTGACGATCTTCAACCGCGGCACCAAGGATGCGCCGATCACGGTGCTGCCGACAATTCTTTTCCGCAATACCTGGTCGTGGGGATATGAGGCTTTCAATTATAAGCCGATCATGAATGGAATTGCCAACCGGCTCATCGAGGTAACGCATCGCAAGCATGGCAAGTACAACCTGTACCTCGACAATGCAGATGAGCTCCTTTTCTGTGAAAATGAGACCAATTTCAAGAAACTGTATGGTACGGCCAATAATACGTCCTATCCCAAAGACGGTATCAATGACTACATCGTCAGCGGGAAAAAGTCGCAGACGGTCAACCCTAACAACATAGGAACCAAGGCGTCGGCCCGGTTTACCCGCACAATCAAAGCGGGCGAAAGCGAGGTGATCCGCTTACGGTTTGTAAATCATTCTACCTCAGAGCCTTTTGGCGGATTTGAAGATACGTTTGCAAAGCGCATCCGGGAGGCTGACGAGTTCTATGACGATCTTCAGAAAGATGTAGCCGATACGGATCTGAAATCTATTCAGCGACAATCGTATGCAGGGATGCTGTGGAGCAAGCAGTTTTACTACTACAATGTATACGAGTGGCTGAAAGGCGACCCTGCTCAGCCCGGACCCAATCAGGGACGGAAATGGGGCAGGAATTCGGGCTGGAAGCATTTGTATGCGGCCAACATCATTTCCATGCCCGATAAATGGGAGTACCCGTGGTTTGCGGCCTGGGATTTGGCTTTTCACTGTGTGCCGCTTGCCAGGGTGGATGCTGATTTTGCCAAAAGACAGCTGGAAATACTCCTGAGAGAATACTATATGCATCCCAACGGACAAATTCCGGCTTATGAATGGAATTTCTCGGATGTAAATCCGCCCGTGCATGGCTGGGCTACCTGGAAAGTGTATGAGATTGACCGTGAGCAGAATAACGGAGTAGGAGATATTGAGTTTCTTGAAAAAATATTCCATAAACTACTGCTGAACTTTACCTGGTGGGTCAATCAGAAAGATGATACGGGGAACAACATTTTCAGCGGCGGCTTTCTGGGACTGGATAATATCGGTGTATTTGACCGTTCAACGCCGATGCCTTTTGGCGGTAAGCTGCAGCAGGCGGATGCGACAGGCTGGATGGCCATGTATACGCTGAACATGCTGCGTATTGCAGTGGAAGTTTCGCTGGTACACCCGGTGTACCAGGATATGGCATCCAAGTTTTTCGAGCACTTCCTGCACATTGCAGGCGCCATGGAGTCCATCGGCGGGAAAAGTTCGTCGATCAGTCTCTGGGATGAGGAAGACCAGTTTTACTACGACGTTATCCACATTCCGAATGGTCAGAGTATCTTGCTGAAAGTGCGCTCCATCGTGGGTCTGATTCCGTTGTTTGCGGTCGAAATCCTTGATCCTCAGAATCTGGACAAGCTGCCGATCTTCAAGCGCCGGGTGGAATGGGTACTGGCCAATCGTCCCGACCTTGCACGTCTGATATCGCGCTGGTACGAATCCGGAAAAGGTGAAAACAGGCTTCTTTCGATTCTTCGCGGCCACCGGATGAAGATGATCATGAAGCGGATGCTCGACGAAAGCGAGTTCCTATCGGACTACGGCGTGCGCGCATTGTCCAAATACCACGAGCAGAATCCCTACAAATTCTATATCAACGGGGAGGTTTTACAGGTGGATTACACACCTGCCGAAGCATTGACCGACATTATGGGAGGTAATTCCAACTGGCGCGGCCCCATCTGGTTTCCGCTTAATTACCTGATTTTTGACTCACTCATGAAATTCCACTCCTACTATGGAGAGGATTTTATGATCGAATACCCGACCAATTCCGGCAATCTCAGTACCATTAAAGATGCCGCGGTGGCCATCGCCTGCCGCCTGATCAACATTTTTAAAATGGATGCAGATGGCAACCGGGCGGTATACGGCCACGATCAGAAAATGCAGAAAGATCCGTACTTCAATGAGCACGTGCTCTTTTACGAGTACTTTCATGGCGATAACGGACGGGGCTGCGGTGCAAGCCATCAAACCGGCTGGACCGGCCTGGTAGCCGAGCTGATCCATAAAACAGCCAAAGAAACCATTTCCCTGCCCGAAAAAGAAGCATTGGAAACAAGCAAATCGTAACCCAGGCTCAACATTATTTAACATAAACAATTCTACTCTGCTTAATTATGGCCGCACAACTGGAACCTAGTGTAATGTCTAAAATAAACACCTGGCTTAATGGTGATTATGATATAGATACGAAACAATCCATACAGCAACTGATCGATGAAGGTAACGATACCGAACTGACGGATGCATTTTACAAAGACCTTGAATTCGGAACCGGCGGGCTGCGCGGGCTGATCGGGATCGGGTCCAACCGGATGAACCAGTATACAGTAGGTACTGCCACACAAGGTCTTGCCAATTATCTCAACAAAACATTTCCTGATCAGGAAAAAAGTGTAGCGATCGCTTACGACAGCCGCATTAAATCGGATGAATTCTCAAAAATCATTGCAGATATATTTTCAGCCAATGGTATAAATGTCTACTTATTCGAAAGTTTGCGTCCTACACCAGAGCTTTCATTTGCAATCCGCCTGCTGGGATGTACCAGCGGGGTGGTAGTAACTGCGTCGCACAATCCAAAGGAGTACAACGGGTACAAGGCTTACTGGAATGACGGCTCTCAGGTAGTTGCTCCCCACGATGTAAACATCATCACGGAAGTCAATGCAATCCATTCCATTGAAGAAGTAAAGTTTGACGGTGATCCTTCCCGGATTACCCGGATCGGATCGGAAGTAGATGAAAAGTACATGGATCATATCCTTTCCCTTTCTATTTCAAAAGGTGCATTGGAGCGTCAGAAAGACCTTAAAATCGTTTATACCCCACTGCACGGTACAGGCATTACGCTGGTACCCGCTCTCCTGAAAAAGATGGGTTTTGAGTCTGTAACCGTCATTGAAGAGCAGGCTGAGCCGAAAGGAAACGGTCAGTTCCCGACCGTCGTTTATCCTAACCCGGAAGAAAGTGAGGCGATGTCCAAAGCGGTTGATAAAGCCCGTGAAATCGATGCAGACCTCGTAATGGGTACCGATCCGGACTCCGACCGAGTAGGAATTGCCGTGAAAAATCACCACGGTGAAATTCAGCTGCTGAACGGTAACCAGACTGCCAGTGTACTCATTTATTACCTGCTCAATGCATGGAAAGATGCAGGTAAGCTTACAGGCACTCAGTTTGTTTGTAAAACAATCGTCACCACCGACCTGATCGACAAAATGGCGGAGGCGTATGGTGTGAAATGCTACAATACGCTCACAGGATTCAAGTACATTGCACAGGTAATCCGCGAGAAAGAAGGCGTGGAGCAATTTATCGGTGGCGGTGAGGAAAGCTACGGCTACCTGATCGGGGATGCCGTACGTGACAAGGATGCAATTGCTTCGTGCGCCATGATCGCAGAGCTCACAGCATATGCCAAAGACAAAGGGCTTAGCCTTTTTGACATGCTGATGGAAATTTACAAGCAATTTGGATTCTACTACGAAGGATTGATCTCGCTGACGAAAAAAGGTAAGTCAGGGGCGGACGAAATCCAGCAGATGATGGCAGATTTCCGTGCCAACCCGCCTAAGACCCTCGCAGGCTCGCCGGTCATCCGCATGGACGATTACAAGGCGCTTACCACAACGGATTTCTGGTCGGGGACAACAACTGCTATCCCATCCGGTGAAATGGGAATTGAGGCATCGAACGTACTTCAGTTTTTCACTGAGGATGGTACCAAGTTTACTTGCCGTCCTTCCGGTACTGAGCCGAAAATCAAGTTCTACGTAGGTGTGCGTGCAGCTTTGGAAAAGAATGAAGATTTTGATTCGGTATATGCTTCGCTGAAAGACAAAGTGAAGGCAATAGGGCAAGAGCTGGCATTAAGCTAGTTTTTGTCAGGGTTTCAGAAGGCCGGCGTTCCAGGGACGCCGGCCTTTTTTGTTTTGCAAAAATGAATTACGCCAAACATGGATCGCAGCATGCTGATTTGTGCTTGGCAAACTCCTGACTATCTTTAAGGTAAAATGTAGTTGCTTGATTTTGATGTTTCGCTTTCCATTATTGGTTGATATCCGGTTTTATAAAAGTGCAGCTCTGTGGCTGATCCTGCTGTTGTTGGCTACTAGCACCTTCGCGCAGGAGACAGGCGTAATCCTGGCAGGCAAGGTTACCGACGGAAAAACCGGCAAGCCGCTCCCTTTCGCCAATGTTTTCGTAAACAATTCGTCCATTGGTACCAATGCGGATGAAAATGGCAATTACCGCCTGCCAGGATTGTCGATCGGGAGTATTGAAATTGCCGTTTCGTTCCTGGGGTACGAGACCGTGCGGCAGACCCTGCGATTTGAGCAGCCGGGTTTGAAAACCGTTATGTTCAAGCTGGTGGAAGGTATGGAGCTGAAAGGGGTGACCGTTTATGCAAAAAAGAACAAGAAGCGCGAGCGTAACCTGAAAATCATTACCCGCGAATTGCTTGGAAACTCACGTTTTACCAAGCAATGCAACATTGTAAATCCCGAGGCACTGCGCATTTCGGAAGATGATAACGGGCATCTCAGCGCCCAGACAACCAAGCCGCTGATTATTGAAAACCATGCATTGGGCTACCGCATTCACCAGGATCTGGATGATTTTGATTTCTATCAGGGAAAGGTCTACTATGGCGGAAGTACCCGGTTTGAGCTGCTTGTTCCGAAGGATAGTTTACAGAAAAAACTATGGCGCGCCAACCAGAAGATCGCTTATCAGGGCTCACTTAAACATTTGCTTGCGAGTATGGTGGCGGATAGCCTTATCGAGCAGGGTTTCAAGGTGTACCAGGTCATTCCCGATTCTCTGCGCCTTTTCAAAAGCGTTCGTACTACCAATGGGGTGAACCTGCTGAGCAATCATTTACATAACCGGATTGAAGCCGTGCGTGGCGCGCGCCTGATTGTGCCTGGTGAGCTTATCACCGAGCGACTGGTTGTTTCGCGTACACAGCTCGAAGTATTTAATACCAAAAAACGCACCGGCTCTCCTTACGATGATATGCCTTTTGCATACTCCCAGATCAGCTTTCCGCAGGGTTACATGGTGATCACGCCCCAGGGTTGGGTATCCATGCCGATGGGAATGGAAATCGCCGGAGACCTGGGTAATGACCGTTTTTCTACCTTGCTGCCGGCAGACTGGAAGCGGGACGACTAGTTGATTTTCCGGCCGAGGTGTTTTCCAGTACGATGAATGGAGTATACACATTCCAGTCGGGCCTGGTGTCGTCCTGATTCAGGAAGCCTCTTGAAAAACTGCCGAGTACCAGGTCCTCATCTCCGTCTCCATCCCAATCTCCGGCATCCATGCATATCCACCTGCCCTCGTGCCCGATCGGCAGTGTGGCCGGAATGAAGTCAGTATGATTGCCTTGCGCTGCTTTTTGTTGTTCAAGATAAAGGAACGTTTGCTGCCTGCCGTGCCTGAAATCCGCAAAGAATGCAATAGCAGCCACATCCAGGTCACCATCCTGATCAAAATCCCCAGCTAAGGCCCGGGTGCATCCGTGCATGGGGAAGAAATGCGTTTGTCTGAAAGTCAGATCTCCGGTATTGGTATAAATGTAAATGCCGTGGTAGGGTTTCAGAATGCGGGAGTAATCACTATTGTCACCGGCTGTATAAAGTATGTCTTCAAGCCCGTCACCATTCAGGTCGGCCAGCTGAAAACTGCTTGACCCATAAACAGGCGGAAAACGCAAAATCCGGGTGGACCTGAACCCGCCTTTCCGGTCATTCATGAAAAGCCAGATACCTTCGTCTCCGTGCGCAAATAAGGTCATGAAATCAGGCCAGCCATCTCTATTGAAGTCGCGGACAACGGACTGCGTGGCGCCGGGGATTTCCTGCACAGAACGCTGCTCAAACGTTAAATCAACATTTTGTGTGAAAACGTATAGTCCTCCACGGTTATGCCCGAAAGCTGAGACCAGGTAATCCGGCAAACCATCCCTGTTGAAGTCGGCACTGATCGTCTGTACCGGCCGGATCAGGCTATCCAGGAACAGAGCGGGTTCACTTCGCATCTGTACTTTTACAATCTGGCCAATGGTTTTATCGGATGCCTGCATGCCTCCCAGGCATGTGACCAGTTGCTTTCCGGGCAGGTACGCCACGGCAGGCGAGGGAACATCCACCTGCCGGACTTTCCTCATACTACGATCCCAGAAACTGAGGGAAGGATTAAATGCATTACCGGAAAGAATCCGGTGATGAGCCGGATCAAAGGCCACCAGGGTCGTGTTACTGGCTGTTTCGGATTGTAAATGAGGCTTCCTGATGGTGAACAATGCACTTATATCCCTCAGATGGGTGTCAGGCCGGGACAAAGGGAGGGAGTCAGGCGCGAGCGTTTTGTAGTACTGCACAATCGCATTCCATTCCTTCACACCCACAACGGATGTTTTATGATGCAGGTAAATATTGCCCTGCAGGACTTCAATCCCCAGCTTTTCCGCCATCGCAGGCAGTACATGATTTTCCCAGGTCTGCTTGTCGAGCATGTCAGGTTCGGGAAAACTGTGGCAGGTTGTACAATACTTTTTTGCACTGGTATCCGCTACCTGCCGGTCACTTCCGGGGGTACAGGAGTAGAGGCTTACCACCAGGAAAATGACTACCCAAAAGCTTGTTTTCATGTAAATGGAGGCACAAAACGGTAAAAATTGAGCATGTAACCAGCAGAAATGTGTCCGGAAATATACTATTAATACACAGATGATCAAAAAAGGTTACAAATGATACTTTTTTAGCATGTTATAGTTCTATTTTTTCATCGTAAAAAAATATTTGTTTGGATAGGTAAATAAATTGTTTCAATAATGATAGATTTGGTTGCTTAACGAATATTAACCTAACTAAAATGTATGAAAAGAATCTACGCTGACTCCGGGAGGAGTTTGTACCTCTCGTTCTTTTTCAGTCTCGTCGCTCTCGCCACCTTCGGCCAGGATCGCAAGGTAACCGGAAAAATCACCGACATCGCAGGCACCGGAATTCCCGGAGCAACCGTCGTGATCAAAGGCACACAATCGGGCACCAACACCAACAGTGAAGGTGATTTTTCCATTGATGTACGTTCCAACAATGAAACGCTGGTTGTCAGCTTCGTGGGTTACAAAACCATGGAGGTCTCAGTGGGCAATCAAACCGTGCTAAACATCAGGATGGATGACGACATTTCCAGTCTTGAAGAAGTTGTCGTCACGGGTTACACGGTTGATACTCGCCGCGAAACAACCGGGGCCGTAGCAACTGTCAAGTCCAAGGACCTGACCGCAACTCCGTCCGGTAACGTTGAGCAGCAGCTGCAAGGCCGCGTGGCCGGAGTTACTGTAGTGACCAACGGTCAGCCTGGTACCGCCAGTCAGATCCGTGTTCGCGGTTTTGGTGCATTCGGAGGAAATGAGCCGCTGTATGTGGTCGACGGGGTACCTACGGGTTCAACCGATTTTCTTAACCCGGATGATATCGAAACCACCACTGTACTGAAAGATGCCGCAGCAGCTTCCATTTACGGTGCGCGGGCTGCCAACGGTGTAATCGTTTACACAACCAAAAAAGGGAGCAAGAAAGCCAAAAAGCTGAGCGTTACCTACGACGGGCTCTTCGGAGCGACCAATCCGGGCAAGGGCCAGCACATGCTCAATCCCCGGGAACAAGCCGACTGGACCTGGCAGGCGATCCGCAACGATGCATTTCAGGGTGACTCATTGCCCAAGTTTACCAACGTAGCAAGCGGCCAATACGGGTCAGGCGATAAGCCGGAGCTGCCGGATTACATCAATGTGGGTGGAGCAGCCGGGGTTCGCGGGACCGTTGATCTGAATGCAGAGCGCGATAAGTACAATATCAATCCGGCCGTAGGTAAAATCTATCAGGTTGTGCGGGCTAATAAGGAAGGTACAGACTGGTACGATGCAATCACGCGTGTAGCACCTTTGCAGCGGCATACGCTCGGGTTTTCGGGCGGCGGCGAGGCGAGCCGCTTCTATGCTGGGTTCAGTGCGCAGGATCAGAAGGGTATTTTGCTTAACAACAGCTTCAAACGCTATGCTTTCCGCATCAATTCTGAATTTGATGTATTGAAAAACCTCAGAATCGGACAGAATGCGCAGTTTACCTTTCTGCAGGTACTCGGCCAGGGTGGCGGAGGCGGCGGTCAGGGCGTAGCTGCGGACGAAAATGATATTCTTTCTGCCTTCCGCATGGCGTCAATCATCCCGATTTATGATGAATTCGGCGGGTATGCGGGTACGGCAGCCAAAGGTTTCAACAACCCGCGCAACCCGGTGGCCGCCCGCGACGGACTTGCAAATAATACGGGCTTTGCGGGAAATGGTTTTGGTAACTTCTATGCAGAAGTGGATGTTATCCAGGGCCTGACATTCCGGTCGAGCATTGGTGCCCAGTACCAGAACTACGCCAGCAGGGGTTTTAACAGGTGGCAGTATGAGAACTCTGAAAACAACTCCGCGTTCGGATATAACGAGGGATCAGGACATCGGTTTGCGTATACTTTTACCAATACTTTAAACTTTAAAAAGCAGTTTGGTCTGCATGGCATTGATCTGCTTGCAGGACAGGAGGCATTGAATACAGGCCGTGGTAAAAACCTGAGTGCTTCGGGGTTGAATCCGTTCTCGAATGATATCAATTATATCAACATGAACAATGTCAGCTCGAAACAGGTGTTCAGCGACTTCTATAAAGGTGTCAATTTCTACTCCCTGTTTGGCCGGGTTAACTATAATTTCAATGACAAGTATATCGTCACTGCAGTAATGCGTCGCGATGGGTCGTCACGATTCGGTTCCAACAAGCGGTACGGTGTCTTCCCTGCATTTTCAGCAGCATGGCGCGTGTCCTCTGAAAATTTCATGAAGTCGATACCATTTATCACCGACCTGAAAATCCGTGGTGGTTACGGCTTGATGGGTAACTCCAACAACGTGGATCCAAATAACCAGTATAGTACTTACGGGGCAAACCTGGGAGAGTCGTCGTATGACCTGGCAGGAACCAACACGAGCGCAATGGAGGGTTACTACCGGACCCGCATTGGAAATCCGAATGCCAAATGGGAAACGAGTATCACCAAAAACATCGGAATTGACGCGACGCTGTTCAGGGGCAAGCTGGATATAATCCTCGACTTCTGGGAGAAAGACACCAAAGACCTGTTGTTTTCGGTGCCTATCACGGCTACTGCGGGCTACCGTGCTGCAGCACCTTCTGTTAACGTAGGTAAAATGTTGAACAAAGGGATTGACTTGCAAATCATCAATCGCGGTCATATCACCAATAGTCTGGGCTACGAGCTGAATTTTACGGCCGGTGTTCTGAAAAACAACATCGAGTACCTGGCTCCCGGACTCAATTACCTGACTTCGGTTAACCCGGGTTTCCGCGGTATCAACCCGATCAGGAACCAGGTAGGACACTCGATTTCCTCTTTCTACGGATACAAGGTGATTGGTTTGTTTAACGATCGTGGTGAAGTGGATGCAGCTCCTGATCAGGATGGTGCCGCTCCGGGCCGTTTCCGTTATGCGGATATCAACAACGACGGTAAAATCACCGCCGACGACCGTACTTACCTCGGCAGTCCTGTTCCCCGTTTCACAGGCGGTATGAACATCAAGCTGACCTACAAAGGTTTTGATCTGGAAACATACATGTATACTTCTGTCGGCAACAAGATTTTCAACGTTTCCAAATGGTTTACAGACTTTTATCCATCATTCACAGGTGCTGCCGTGAGTTCGCGCGTGAAGGATTCTTGGCTGCCGGATCATACCAATACCAGCACGCCTATTTTTGAAAGTACTTCCAATTTCAGTACCAATACGCAGTCCAATTCTTTCTATGTAGAAAACGGTACTTTCTTCCGTATGCAGAACATTACCCTGGGATATACACTTCCTGCGGGAATCCTGAGCCGGATCAAAATGACCAAGCTCCGTGTATTTGCCTCTACTAACAACCTGTTTACGGCTACCAAATACCAGGGGCTTGATCCGGGTGTGGGCGGAAATGCGGATACCAACTTCGGGATAGACGTAGGTAACTACCCCATCACCCGGAGCTACACTGTAGGTATTAATCTGGGCTTCTGAACCCATTCTGAAATCGGTTAAAAACATTGAATTGCAACAACCTATGAGAAATATGATATCAAGAGGAGGGGCTTTGTTATTGGCAGGCATCATGCTGATCGGCTACTCCTGTAAGGAAAGTTTTTTGGAAGTACCTGTGACCGGCCAGCTGGACGAGGAGCAGCTGGCAACCAAAAAGGGGATTGAAGGTGTGCTCGTATCGGTGTATGGTCAGCTGAACGGCCGTTCCAACCGGATGGCGAGTGCCAGTAACTGGGTTTGGGGAAGTATCCGCGGCGGAGATGCCAACAAAGGTACCGACCCGGGCGATTTCAGCGACATCAATCCTATCCAGCGCTTTGAGTACCTGACGACCCAGGGTGTGATTGCCGACAAATGGAGTGGCTTGTACGAAGGAGTGGCCCGTGCCAACCTGGTGATGAGGCTGCTTGGCAATGCGAAAGAAGATGTCACTGCCGACGACCGGAAGCGGATTGAGGGAGAAACACGGTTCCTGCGGGCGCACTACTACTTCGAGCTGAAAAGAGGATTCAACAACACACCTTATGTTGATGAGTCTGTGGATTACGGTACGGGAATAGAAAAGGTAGTCAACAATGTAGAGCTGTATCCGAAGATTGAAGCAGACCTGCAGTTTGCCTACGCCAACCTTCCTGAAACACAATCCGTAGCAGGACGTACAAACAAGTGGGCTGCCGGCGCATACCTCGCGAAGGTGTATATGTACCAGAAAAAATTTGCCGATGCCAAAACCATTTATGACGCACTGATCGCCAATGGTAAGACAACGAACGGTAAAAAGTACGGGCTCGTAGCCAAATTCCAGGATGCGTTCAAAGCGGCAAATGACAACAATGAAGAGTCGGTATTTGCGATCCAAGCTGCTGCCAATACAGGGAGCGTTAATAATGCCAACCCTGATTTTGACCTTAACTGGCCTTACAATACAGGCCCGAACGGTCCGGGTAACTGCTGCGGGTTTTTTGCGCCAAGTTTTGAGCTGGCCAACTCTTTCCGTACTACTGCCGACGGTCTGCCCCTGCTGGACGGCTCGTACAATGCTTCCGGTAATGAGCTGAAAACGGATATGGGCCTTAAATCCAAAGATGCATTTACGCCCGATGCAGGCCGTGTTGACCCGCGCCTGGATCACTCGGTAGGCCGCCGGGGTATTCCTTTCCTCGACTGGATTGACCATCCTGGAAATGACTGGATTCGTAACCAGGCCAATGCAGGGCCCTATTCTCCCAAGAAATATGCCTATTACAAAGCAGACGTAGGCTCATTGCAGGACAACAGCTCCTGGACACCGGGGTACACCGCAATCAATGTGAACATCATTCGATTTGCCGATGTACTATTAATGGCCGCTGAGGCAGAAATAGAGGCTGGTTCGCTGGAAAAAGCACGTGAATACGTAAACAAAGTACGTGAGCGCGCATCCAATCCGGCCAGTTTTGTTAAAAGGTCTTCGGGCGAGAATGCTGCCAACTATGTAATTGGCCTATATAAAACGCCCTGGACCAACAAAGATGAAGCCCGCGCAGCGGTACGTTTTGAGCGGAAACTCGAACTCTCAGGCGAAGGTCACCGCTTTTTCGACCTTGTACGCTGGGGTACTGCCGAGAAAGACATCAATGCTTACCTTTCTTACGAAAGTAAAAAGCTGAGCGGCGCATTGGGCGGTGCCAAGTTTACCCCTAACAAAAACGAGTACCTTCCGATACCACAGGATCAGATCGATTTGTTGGGTAAGGATGTGCTGATCCAAAACCCTGGCTACTAAGCCAGTTTGAAGAATTATCCGTCGAAGGAGGTGGCCAGTAGCTGCCTCCTTCGTTTGGTTTCATTCCGTCTCTGTTTACCATCCGTTACACAATGCCGATTAACAAAGCTTTACCCATCCTGCTGGCGGTATGCATGCTGATCTCATGCCGCAAAGAGCTGAAAACCTTTACGCTGCTCAGTCCGGACGAAACCGGGATTTCCTTTTCCAACCGCATTGCGGAAAATGACACAATGAACGTTCTTGCCTTTGAGTATGTGTACAATGGGGGAGGAGTGGCGCTGGGCGATTTCAACAATGACAGTCTGCCTGATATTTACTTTACTGGTAACTCGGTCGATAACAAGCTGTACCTTAACAAAGGTGACTTCCGGTTTGAGGATGTAAGCCACGCGGCCGGTGTGGAAGCGAAGGATAAATGGAGCACCGGGGTTGCGCTGGTGGATATCAACAACGACAACCTGCTGGATATTTATGTTTGTGCCTCAGTAAGAAAGGTGGCAGCCGAACGTGAGAATCTGTTGTACGTAAACCAGGGAGTGGACAAAAACGGCATCCCACACTTTACGGAAATGGGTAAGGCATATGGGATTGCAGACACTACACACACAACCAATGCTGCGTTTTTTGACTACGACAATGATGGCGACCTCGACTTGTTTTTGGTTGTCAATGAAATGGATGATAATAATTTTCCCAATAAGTATCACAAAAAGATCGTAGACGGGTCTTCCAAGCGAACTGACAGGCTGTACCGGAACGACTGGAATGCACAATCAGGACACCCTGTTTTTACCAACGTTTCAAGGGAGGCAGGTATCCTCATTGAAGGCTACGGGCTTGGGGTAAATGTGACGGATATCAACCAGGATGGCTGGAAAGATGTTTACGTGACCAACGATTACCTGACCAACGACCTGCTCTACATCAACAACCACGACGGCACCTTTACCGACAAGGCAGCGGTATCGTTCAAGCACACATCGCACTCGGCCATGGGAAATGATGTGGCCGACATCAATAATGACGGTCTCATGGACGTGATTGCAGTGGATATGATGCCCGCTACCAACCGCCGCAAAAAAATGATGACGCCGGCAAACAGCTATGTTACCTACCAGAACAATGACCTGTTCGGCTACCAGTATCAGGTGGCCCGCAATACCTTGCAGCTTAATATGGGCAGCCCGGATGGAAAACATCATGAGCCCGTTTTCAGTGAGATCGGCCTGCTGAGTGGCATTGCCGAGACCGATTGGAGCTGGACTCCCATGGTCACTGACTTTGATAATGACGGATTCCGGGATATGATCATCACCAATGGTTTTCCGCGCGATATCACGGATCTCGATTTCATTGCATACCGGAATGAGGTAGTGAGTGTGATGGAGCCTATGATGATGCTGGACTATATCCCTTCCATCAAGATCAGGAATTTTGCGTTTCGCAACAAGGGTAACCTGTCGTTTGAAGATGTGACTGAGCAGTGGGGGATAGAGCTTCCGGGCTTTTCAAACGGAGCTGCCTATGCTGACCTGGATAATGATGGAGACCTGGATTATGTCGTGAACAACATCAATGATTCGTCCATGGTGTATCGCAACAACAGCGTGCAGCAGCATCCTGATCAAAGTAACTTTTTGCGCATTACATTTCAGGGAGAGCGCAAAAACAGGAATGGAATTGGCGCGGTGGTGGAGATTGTTGATGAAAAAGGCCGGAAGCAGGTTGCCGAAAACTCCCCCTATCGCGGCTACCTGTCTACCATTGAGCCTGTATTGCATTTTGGTTTGGGACAAGTCAAAACAGTGAGGCAGGTTACGGTAACCTGGCCGGGAGGAAATTCCCAAACCCTGACCAATGTTCCCGCTAATCAGGTACTTACGGTTTTTGAGAAAAATGCGGCAGCATCTCCGCCTGCCCGCAGCAATCCGCAGGTTCCGCTTTTTACAGATGTTACCAACCGTCTTCAAACCGGATACCGTCACGAGGAAAAAGATATCATTGACTTTAACCTTCAAAAACTTTTGCCTCACAAAATGTCTCAGTTCGGGCCGGCCCTCGCGGCAGGAGATGTAAATGGCGATGGCCTGGACGATGTTTTTATAGGCGGTGCCGTAGAGCAGAAAGGCCGATTCCTGATCCAGCAGCCCAATGGAAAGTTCAAAACCCAGGACTTGCTGCCAGGCGAAGACGGTCCGGCGAAAATGACTGAGGATATGGGTGTGCTGCTTTTTGATGCAGATAATGACCGTGACCTTGACCTGTATATTGTCAGCGGAAGTTATGAAATTCAGGCCGGATCGCCGGGACTGAAAAGCCGGTTGTACCTGAATGACGGCCATGGTGCCTTTGCAGAAGACAGTGCTGCATTGCCTGCCCTGCTGGTCAATGGCTCCTGCGCGCGCGCTGCCGACTTCGACCGGGATGGCGACCTTGATCTTTTTATTGGCGGCAGGGTGGAATCGGGGCGGTACCCGATGCCGGTATCCAGCTATGTGCTTCGCAATGAAAGCAAAGATGGTCAGGTGCGTTTTTCAAATGTAACCCCGGCTGTGGCTCCTGCATTATCGGGCTTGGGGCTGGTGTGCGATGCACTGTGGACTGACTATGATCATGATGGCTGGACAGACCTGCTGCTGGCGGGAGAATGGATGCCGCTCACTTTTTTTAAAAATGTAAATGGAAAGCTGCAAAAGGCGGAAACCGGGCTGGAAAACAACAAAGGCTGGTGGACAAGCCTGAGTTCGGGTGATTTCGATAACGATGGCGATATGGATTATATGGCCGGTAATCTCGGGTTGAATTCGCTCAGCCGCGCCTCGGCCAGCCGGCCAGTGAGCATGTATGCCAAGGATTTTAACAACGATGGTTATTTTGATGCCATCCCTACTGTCTTTTACAAGGCAAGCGATGATACCTACAAGGAGTTTCCCTACAATACCCGGGATGATCTTGGCAAGCAGGTAATTCAGGTGCGGCAGCGTTTTCAGGAGTATGGCAAATTTGCAGAAGCTACATTGCCGCAGATTTTCAAGCCGGAAGAGCTCAAAGATGCATTGCATGTATCCGCTAACTGGATGAAAAGCAGCTATGTAGAAAACCTGGGGAATGGCAAGTTCAGGCTGCATGAGCTGCCGGTACAGGCGCAGTTTGCCCCGATTTTCGGTATGCTGACGGATGATTTTGATAATGACGGCAACCTTGATGTGCTGCTCTGCGGCAACGATTATGGTTCCGAAGTATCCGTAGGAAGGTACGATGCCTTTTATGGATTAATGCTGAAAGGAAGCGGAAAAGGCTCTTTTGCACCCATCATGCCAGGCAACAGCGGCTACACGGTACCCGGAAATGCAAAGGCAATGGTAACACTGGCTTCCGCTGCGGGTAACCGGCTGGTAGTCACTTCTCAAAACCGTGATTCCCTCCGATTTCACGAGGTGAATGCGCCGGCCCGGTCCATTGCATTGCTGCCGGGAGAATCGGCCGCCCTGCTGAAATTCAAAAATGGAAAAAGCAGGAGGGAAGAGCTGCATTACGGGTCATCCTTTTTATCACAATGCACCCGGCAGCTGTTCCTGCCCAGCTATGTTTCAGAAGCAACAATCGTCGACTTTCGCGGAAAACAACGGATCGTTAAGTCCGAATAACAAAGATCCTCTGCTTTGGGGCAGAGGATCTTTAATTAAATGACAGTAATTTCCTGAGGCGGCGCGTCGGAACCCGGTAGGATGGGAAGTGTAATCTGAAGGATTCCATTGGTGTACGCTGCGCTTATTCCGGCAGCATCCACGGTATGGTCAATCAGGAATGTTCTTTCAAAAGAAGTTTTACTGAACTCGTGCCTGATCCAGTTACGGTTTTCTGTCGCGGCACTTCTTGCATCATAGGTAATAGTCAGCTCCATATCCCTGATCGTGATCTTGAAATCCTCTTTCGCACGGTCAGGCGCGAATACATACAGTTCGTAACTGTCTGCATTCTTGATAATATTCACCGGAACTTTGTAAAAGCGGCCACCTCCTTCATAAGATTGCCCAAATCCCCTATGGCGCATTCCAAAGCCACGTTTTCCATATCTGTTACACATTGTGTTTGCTGTTTTTTCGTAAAATATAAACTATTTACCTGCCAGAGTCCGGGGCAGGTTGTGCCGGCCTTTCATGAAATCGCTCCCAGCCGCCATGGTACCCGCAACCCCGGTGCCGCTCTCCGAACCTTTGGTGATGATACCGGTCTCCCCATGCGATTTGCAGGCCCGATGCAGTAACCAGTGCCACCGCGACACCCAGCAGAAATTTGGTGCTTCGTCTCATGATCAGATGTATTTAGGGTTGTTGTTAAACGGATCCCTCAGCCTGTCCTTTCCTTCATAAGGACTGAGCCTGGTAGCGCCATAGGCATCGTCAGCATCATCCTGCCAGGGCTGAAAGCGGTGGCGGCGGAACCCGCGTCCCGCGATAATCCGGAACAAAAATCCGAGAAAGAGCACAAGAAAGAAGAGCTTGAACAAAAGAAATGGAATGGCAAAAAGGACTACCCCCGCAACGATTCCGGCGATGATTACTTTGAAGATCTGAAATGACATGGCGTCTGTTTTTTTGGTTGACATTGACTGGAACCTTTAACTTAACTGACGTCCGGATGTGTGTTTTACTTTAAATTTTTTGAAAATTAATTGTAGTTAACCCGACATTCCTTGTTTACCGGTTTTCCGGTGGTTTGCCGCCGCACCGTCGGCGCATTTCCTGCTTGAAACGCTGGCGCTCCTCGTCTGTCATGTGCATCCATTTATTACGGAATGGTCCGCCGAAGCCGCCTTCCATCCCATTCCTGTTCCCCCATTTACCCCAGCGCGGCGGGCCGGCGGGCCTGCCCCCGAAGCCGCCGAAAAGAATGCGGCACAAAGCCAGCAAGCCGACTGCCTGCCAGTACGTAATGGGATGGGCATTTACGGCGTCGGGCAAAACGGCGTTCCACAGGAAGCGTACCACTGCTCCCATCACCAGTACAGCCCCTGCTATGAACACCGGGATCATCCTGAATCGCCTCCTGTTTGAATTTCGCTGCTCCATGACGGACAAATTTAATTATTTACAAATTCCTGATATAAGCTTAGCAGTCGCTCCCGAAGGTGCATTACTGCATATCTTTTCCTTGAAATCAATGTTTTGATGTTCACCCCGGTACGGTCCGAGATCTGCTGAAAAGTTTCGTCTTCCAGCTCATTCCATACAAATACCTGCCGCTGCTCCTCAGGCAGCTCGCCCAGTGCCAGCGTTAGCTGCTCCCAGAAAAGTTCTTTGAGGTAGGCAGACTCCGGCGTGGTATCGTCCGCGAGCAGAATTTCCTTGAAGCTGAACATCCCGTCCTCATCCTCGTAGCCGAAATCTTCCAGCGATTCGGGCTTTTGTTTCCTGTACTTGTCAACAATGCGGTTGCGGGCCACCCGGTACAGCCAGCTGCCAATTTGCTCGATGGCGTCCAGCTCGGGTACATTGCTGAGCTGATACCATACGTCCTGCAAAATATCTTCGGCATCCTCATCCGTGTTCACGCGCTGGCGTATGAAGCCCAGCAGCTGTTTGCTGTACGATCGCACGGTTTGAATGATATTTGGCTTGCTTTGTGACAAAGGTTTTCGGGTAGTGATCATTCAGGCAGACGCCCTGACGATGAAAATACTTTAAAATAGCCATAGTTTTATTGCCGCCTGAACCCGCATCTGATTGCCTGTGTGCATATCCTGCCTGATCCCGGTTTTGTCATTTTGCATTCAGGCTCCTAAAAGTCTCATTATTATGGGTAAAGTACAATGAAGTACTAATTGTACTTTTCTAATCCAAGTGGCAAATTTCAAACGACTTGTTGTACTTTGTTGATAAACATATAACTATTTCAATATAGTTACATCACATCCAAAAGAACTTTACATCGCTGATTTCGTGCGTATTGACACGTATCTGCTTTTAGATGTACTTTTGATATGTAAAACGATGGCAGAAAGACTTAGCCGAGCAGTTTTACAGCGTATGATGAGAAAAACAGATGTATATCTGAAAAGTACAATAAAGAAATTTTTTTCGAGCACATTTAAAACACTCTTAGTACTATGAAAAAGGCAATTTTGACAATCGCAGTTCTGGTAGGTGTATCTGTTGCAAACCTGACAATCGCCGCCGACAAGAACAAGGAAAATACAGCTTCACTCGAACTTGTTTCATCAAGCGAGCTGAAATTCAAGCTTACGCTTGACAACGTAAAGGAAAAATCTTCACTGACTATCAAGGATTTCAATGGTGAAATCGTGTACATCACCAGCCTACCGAAATCAGAAAATTATTCCAAAGTTTTCGACCTGTCGAACCTGGCAGACGGTAACTACAGCTTTATCATCAATAACGGTAGTGAAGTTTCTACCAAGCCTTTCTCGATCTCTACCGAGACAAAGCGCCAGGTAACTGCCGTAGTGAACAAATAACTCAGCGTTAAGGAAAAAGAAAAAGAAAATGTCAGCTCCACCAGGAGCTGACATTTTCTTTTTTGGGTACTGCAGGGATTAGTAATTCAGCACCTTCCGCTCCGAGCTGCTCTGAAATGCCAGATCAATCACGCGGGTGGTACGGATAATTTCAGCAGGCTTTACAGCCAGCGCTGCTCCGTTTACAATGGCGTCGTACACATTCTGGTAGAAGGGTGCATAATCACCGGCTTCGCTCTTGACAATGCCTGTATATTCATCACTAAAAATCCTTCCCCAGCGGTTTTCAGGCTCTTCACCCCACGGCTTTTGTGTAGGGAGGATATCTTTTCTGAGGTTTTCTTCCTGTGGATCGAGGCCGCCTTTTACAAACGATCCCTTGGTACCATGCAGCATGTACCGCTGGAAATTCTCGTAGGCCATCAGGCTCGATTTCAGGTTTACCACCTTGTCTGCATATGCCAGGTGCACATCAAAATAATCGTCTATTTCACTGTTCGGTCTGATGGTGCGGATATCTGCGGTCACAGTGAGCGGGTCCCCAAAAAGCGTCAGCGCCTGGTCGAGCAGGTGCGGGCCTAGGTTGTAAAAATTACCATATCCGCTGCCAGCCTGTTCTTTCCAGGAATTAGCGGCCACCGCTACCGGTCTGAAACGGTCGTACCTGCATTCATACTCCACAACGTCGCCCAGCTTTCCATCCTCAATCAGCTTTTTGATCGTCAGGTAATCCGAGTCCCAGCGACGGTTCTGGTAGGCAGTCAGGATCAGCCCCTTTTCTGCAGCCAGGTCAAACAGCTGGCGGGCCTCGTCCTCGGTATTGGCAAACGGTTTTTCAATAACTACATGTTTGCCGTTTTCGAGCGCATCGAGTGCATACCCGAAGTGCGTATCATTGGGTGTACAAATGAAGACCAGATCAATGGAAGCATCGCTCAGCAGTTCGTCGACGGAACGCGCATTACCGATTTCGGGATCAAATTCCTGGGCCTCGTTCTTAGTACGTTCCACCACCGTTTTGATCTTAAAACCCGGGTTGGTACTCAGGAAAGGGGAGTGGAAATACCGTCCCGACAGGCCGAAGCCAATCAGTCCGACATTCAGAATTCTTGAAGACATGATATTAGGTTTAAGCGTTTTTTGCGCCGGTAACTTAGTCAATTATCGCGGGAAAAGGGATTTTAAGGAGGTATTTTGCTTTAAGCAGGGAGCAATGTATGGTTCACTATCATATATTTGATCCGAAACAATGGAAAGTGTCATGACATTCGAAGATAAAAAGTGCAGTTAGTATAAAGCTCCTTCATTGCCAGTGATTGACTTGTCCGCCGGGATTGAAAAATTTTTAAATGGAAGCCTGACTAATTGTATGCATATTAATTTCAGGTAGAACACAAAATTAATTACTCACGTTTCCGATGATTTTGATTTTAAGTCATAATGGAAAGCGAATGAAATCTGTAAAGGTTTTTAATGAAAAGAATGCTGCTGTCATTGTTACCTCTGAGGAGTTAACGATAGCAGCAGGCAAAGCAAATATTCTTCCTACTCACATAGCAAATGCTGCTGCGGCAACTTGCTGCTATGAACTTCTGCCTAATATCAGAGCCACTTTGCTTGGTAAATCTAGGAGACAGCGTATAGCTGCTGCACGAGCAATCTTAGCAATGAAAGATTTAGAAAGTATTTCTTCAATTCAGCTGGCCCTGGATCAGGAGTCTGACCAAATAGTTAAGAATGTATTTACTGCCACAATACTGAGGCTACACGGTGTTCAAAGTGCTCAATGGTACTTTAATTCCGAAGAAGGCGATCCAAATGTAAAAAGCATGTTAATAGCAATTTATGATGGGTATATGCAGCCGGAAATTGATGATATACATTTTCTAGTTGATGCGCTTTTTATTTATGTAAAAAAAAGCCAACTCTGGATTATGTTGCTAGAAAAGTCAATATGGGCCATGAGAATTGACAATATAATAACGTTTTTAGTTTCTCCGGAGAGTGTAAGAATATTACGTGAAGAATCAACAACGCAAGTACGAATCCGATTACACGAGGGCTTAGAAAGTTTGCAAAAATTTAAATTGGAAAAAGAAACTCTGAAAGGAGTTACGGAGCTTAAAAACTTATTAAGTTAATTTTTGACTAAGCTTGCGTCCAGAGTTCCTTTACCTTCGCCAGGTCACGTCTCATGGCGTCGAACACTACTTTTTCATCCACCGTGATCTGAAATGCACCCTGGTCAGCGCCGCCTAGCGGATATTCAAGATGCAGGCAAACAGGCACATTCAACCCGCTTTCCTTTATAAGCTTGAAATAAGTTGCAAAATCAACCATTCCTTCACCCAGCGGAACGCTCTTCGGTGCCCACTTTCCATTGTTCTTCTCCCACATGAAATCTTTCAGCACAATGGTTTTAATGCGTGGACGGATGAGGTTAAAGCCCGTTTGCCACGACAGTCCGCCTTCCAGTGTTGCATGCCGGATGTCGTACTGGGCTCCCATGTTTTTTGGATCTGTTTTTTGCAAAATATCCCATATCTCGAACATAGACGCACCTACCATACGCCCCGCGTGATTCTGATAGCACCCATTCAAACCCAGCCTTGCATTGAGCTGGCTCAGTCCTGCCATTTTTGCCTGAAAACCTTCCAGCGCCTGGGGTATCCCGGATTGGTCGGGGTATTTGTACCAGTTCATCCGGTAATATTTAAAACCCAGCTTCGAGGCGGTTTCCAGTACTTTTCTGTCGATCGGACTGGACGCATCTTCTACTGCTGTACAGAAAAGTGAAGGCGTAAAGCCTACTTTTTTCATGGCGTCCACCGCCTTGGGTAAGTCGCTTTCCACATTTTCCGGCAGCACGTGCCCTTTGGGTCTTACGGTCAGGTCGATGCCGTCGAAGCCAAGTTCTTTGGCAATTTCTGCCATATCCTGGTAGTTCAGGAACTGTAAATGTTTTGAAAATATACTGATCGGCGGCATATCACCTGCCTTTTCAGGCCAGGTGATAGGAGGTAAAAAAGGAAGTGCGCCACCGGCAGCAGCTGTTTTGATCAGAAAATCCCTTCTTGATATTTGTTCAGACATCTTTTTCGTGTTTTACCGGCCAGCAGCTTTTATAGTTTTGATATTACAAAACGGTGCTTGCCTTTTGCCGGACGTGTTTTGCTTCGCAGTATGATCCGCTGTACCGGCCGGCCGTCCCATTTGGTTTTGAAGCTGCTGTACTCCATGCCTTCGGTAGAGGGAAAGTCCGTGGCCGCTGACCAGCGTTTGGCGTCATAAGTGACCTGAACCCGCTTTTTACCGGAAGTTGTCAGTACGATTTTTCCCGGCTCCCGGATGTCCGCCTCGCATACCGTCATAAAAACCTGCTGCAAAGAATCTGGTTGCTGCTTCAATGCATAATCCTCGTCTACCTCCACGTGGCCCTTCGCCCGGTCCAGCGTGACTTGCCGTTTCCAGGAAACAACGCCCGCCTCAGGTACGAATGCAGGCGTGAGGTCCATGGCCAGCGTCGATCTGTTACCGGAAAGATTATATTTCACATCTTTTGCTCTGGCGTTTTTCCCGGCAGGCTGTCCGTTACCATTCACGATGGGCAGGTTATGGTATTGCGATTGCGTAAACCACAGGTTATAGCGCTGGGAGGAGAAAGTTCGTGCCGTGTAGTTGCCGCGGCCCGCATCAATGATCACCGGCTCGCCGTCGGCATATACAATGAAGTCGCCTACATCATTATGGTTGTGACTTTCGGCATTGTGCCCGGCGTGCGAAGCCAGGTACAATCCATTCCCGGCACGCGCAGTCATCACTTCTATATCGGGTAACCAGGCATCCCGGACCGGAGTGAAATCCGGCAAATTTGCTGTTTGCAGCGTTTTTACACTCAGCAAATTATTTATTCTTCTGGGACGGTGAAATCCGGTTCCTCCCACCATGGCACCAAATTGCCGGTAAGCCCAGCCCCCGAAGCGCTGCAACGCAGGATCGTCCACAGCCTTTCCGAAACGGTACAGCATCAGTCCGTCGGGTTTGAGCTTGGGATCCGCATCGGCAAAGTTGACGAAGTAATCGCCCGCAATATGAACCTTGTATACGTAGGCAGCCATGTTCCGGATCAATGCATGATCGTACACGTTCACTTTACCGCTCGTGGCGCTTTCGAGCAATTCGAGTACGTCATAGGCACTTGCGCCGGCCGCAAACCAGTAGCTCGGGCCTTCATCGCAGCCGCCGTCTTCTCCCAGGCTGTTCAGATATAGATCCAGGAATCCCATGTACTGGTATACATATCCGGCCCGCTTTTTTGCATCTTTTTCCAGTAGCAGGGCTGTAGTAACCAGGTTGGAGACGATCCACGGGTTCCAGTTGTTCACCTGGTTTTTCTTGCTCAGCCAGCTGTATCTGTCGGGCTTTTCCAGTGCATTGAATATCTTATTATTGGTTTCAACATACATCCTCCTGCGCAATAGTGGAGAAACCTGATCCAGCTTTTCGCCCAGGAAATAGTCGGTGAGCGCAAGTACTGCGGCAGTCTCCGCCCCGAAAAGATCAACCGTGGGATCTTCCGTATCGGGTAATCCGTTTTTCGCTTTTTGTACGCTAAGGTGTGCCGGTACGCCCCAGTAGGTTTCTTCGCATATTGCCCACACATAGTCCACGATCGCGTCCATAAAACGACCTTTTCCCTCTACCGACTCTGCCAGCACCAGGTTCATCAGGTTATTTCTCCTGCCAAACGAAGCACCGGCATGCCGGGTACGGTCGCCTGAGCGCACAAAGTCGAGCAGCAATGCCGCTGAAACCGCAGGTACCGGCTGCTGCATTGCAGCCTCGCCTGCGGCTACAATGCTGTCCAGGCTTGCCGGGTCGCCCTGTTTTTCCCATTCCTGCCGGGTTTGCGGGTAGGGGTGCCACTCGCCGGGGCCTTTCAGCGATGCTTCTACCGCTTCCAGGTCATACTTGCTGAGCAGTATGTTCCTGGGAGTAAGTTGCGCCAATGCGGGCAGATACCCGGCAGTAAGCAGCAGGACAAGTCGGAGCAGTCGGATCTTCATGTTACCAGCCTGTGTTTTGCTGCAGATTCGGGTTCAATGCAATTTCATTGATCGGGATCGGCCAGAGGTAATCCTTGGCCGGATTAAACTTCCGGAAGCTGGCGTCCTGCACGAGGATGATGTTGTCGGGAGTAAGATTGACCGTCGCTGCCGCAAATTCCGTTTTAAAGTAAAAATTACCCAATACCGGCTTCACGAGTTCCGTTTCGGCAATTTTCCAGCGGATCAGGTCCCAGTACCGGAAACCTTCCTGGGCAAGTTCCACCCGGCGTTCGCGGCGGATTTCTTCCCGCATGTCGAGCGCGTTTGCTTTTACAAATGCATTGCTCAGCCTGGCCACCTGCCCTCTGTCGCGCAGCAGGTTTACCGACATATCCAGCTCTGCATCCGTGATGGCATTGTTGAGCTCATAGGTAGCTTCTGCAAAAATCAGCAATACTTCCGCATAGCGCAGCAAAGGCCGGTCGATCACCGAAGCCTGCGTATTCCAGTCTTCGATGTTGGCAAATTTCCGGAACATGTAGCCCGTTTTATTAAACACCAGGTTGGCAATGTCAAAAATCGGTTTGGTCGTCATCATAGGGTCTCCACGTTTCATGAAAGTCGCGCTCATCCTCGCATCACGATTTTTAAATACCTTTTGCGAAGAGTCCGGTTTCATCCATAAAGGCGATTTGGTAATGGGCAGCCCGTCTTTCATCAGGTAGGAATCGGCCAGGCTTTTGGTAGGGTTCACATTGCCGGTTTCCAGCGAGCTGCGATAGTAGGAGTGGGTAAGTACACGCTCGGTACTGGATACGCCGTATTGTTTGACAATAATATTCTCCTTGTTCTGCCGGCCCTCGCCCGCCATCTGGAAAAGGTCAAAGTAGCTGCCGAACAATGCATGCTCTTTACTGTCGATCACTGCCTTGGCTGCATCCCGCGCCAGGGTAAGGTGCGCGGCTGCATTACCCTGATTGTGAAATTTGGAAAAAGTACCCTCAAACAATGCGACCCGCGCCTTGAATGCCTGTGCTGCGGTTTTCGAGATCCTGCCGTAATCGATGTTGCCCAATGCAGTAATCGTCGGCAGGTTTACGATGGCGAAGTCGAGATCCGAGTATATCTGGTCCAAAAGCGTTTCACGGCTCGCCGGTGCTTCGGTCAGCTCGGGACTGTTTTCGTCCAGTGTTTTCAGGATCAGGGGTACACTGCCATATTTTTGAACCAGTGAAAAATACGCCCAGCCCCTGAAAAAACGGGCTTCGGCCAGGTACCGGTCGAGTACCGCCGGGCTTACTGTTGCCCGGGGTGCCTTTTCAAGAATGTTGTTGGCTGCCCTGATCAGGTTGTATGGCGCATTATAGTCGTTGCCCGCAGTAGCCGGCGCCAGGCGCGAACCATCGCTGATCGTATTGGATGCCAGCCCGAATGCATCATCTGACCAAACATCGTCATTGTTGAAGCCCGGCAAAAATGTATACAGGTAATTATTGGCTGCCTTGATGTCCGACTCTGACGTCCAGAAACTCAGATCGCTGATATTGGTTTCGGGCAGGCGGTTCACGTCACAGGCTGCCACTCCGGCCAGCAGGCCCATGCTAATCAGGATATTTTTAAATGCTTTTTTCATTGGTAAAATCTTTATTTTCTTGTAAAAAGAAGGCTGGATCGCTTAAAATGACACATTAATGCCCACAGATGCAGTCGCAAAGAAGGGGTAGTCGTTTTCCACGCCGTCCCGTGTTTCAGGATCAAAGTAGCCCTGGAACTTGCCCAAGCCCGAAATGGTCAGCATATCCTGCCCGGAAAAGAAAACCCTTGCCCGCGAGACCTTGATGCGTTCGGTAATGCGCGACGGGACCGTATAGCCCACCTGTATGTTTTTCAGGCGGACGTAGGAAGCATTGAGCGTCCATTTATCCGAAGCAATATAGTTGTGGGTAGCGCCGGTGTAAGGTCTTGGAAAAAGTGCATCCGTATTTTCAGGGGTCCAGTAGTCACTATGGATCGCCATAGCCTGCTTCCAGGTAACCAGCAGCGGTGCCACCGACTCCGGATTGGCCCGGTAGCGGCGTTTTCCTACACCCTGAAAAAAGGCCGAAAAATCGAACCCGTGCCAGCTTGCGCCGAGCGTCACCCCGAACAGGTACCGGGGAGCCGTTGTGCCGAGCAGTACCAGGTCGCCATGGTTGGCCACGGTACCTTTTCCGATCGAAAGCCGGTTATCGCCGTCTTTGTCTACATACTTCACGTCTCCCGGACCTGTACGGTTATCCTGGAATGCCCATTGCTTTACCTGGTCGGGCGCAGTGAAGTAACCCGCTGTCTGGTAGCCCCAGATGGTGTTCAATGCATAGCCTTCAATGAGTCCGTTGGTTCCGGAGCCTACGATGTTACGGCCCGAGAAGCTGATCAGCCGGTTGTTGTTGTCAGAAAAATTGACTGCGAAGGAATAATTAAAGTCTTTGCCCAGCTTGTCGCGGAACCGCAGCTCGGTTTCCCAGCCCCATGATTTCAGCTCCCCATTATTTTTCCTGGGTGTACCTACCCCGATCGTTGCGGGGAGCTGCTGCGTAGTAAGCATGTTACGGTTGTACTTGACGTAGTAGTCGCCGCTGATCTGCAGTTTGTTCTGGAAAAGTCCGATGTCCACCCCTCCGTTTGTAGTTTCAATGGTTTCCCATGATAAGTTAGCCGAAGGAATGGAGCCCTGGTAAATGTAGGACGTACGTGAGTCGCCAAGCACGAGCGCATTGCCCCTCGTCAGCTGGCTCAGGTAATCGTAGTACCCGATATTGCTGCCGAGTGCACCCCCGAGCCGGCCCCACGAACCACGCAGCTTGAACTCGGAAAAGAAAGGCAGGCCACCGCTGAACCAGTCTTCCTGGTGCATGTTCCAGCCGACAGAAGCAGCCGGGAAAACCTTCTTACGCAGTCCCGGTGCCAGCTTGGAGCTTTCGTCCAGGCGGATCGTAGCCTCAAAGAGGTATTTGTTTTTAAAACTGTAATTGAACCGCCCGAATACCGACTGAAATGCATAGGTAGCGATGATCTGCTGGCTGCTCTTGGTTTTGTCGTCACCAAGGTTGAGCGTAGGCAGGTCATTGCTTACAAGGTTTGTAGCACCTGTCCTGAGCGTGTCAGCCCGGAAGTCTTCCCATTGATAACCCGCAAACAAGCCAAATTGATGCTTTTCCGCAATTTTGAAGTCATAGTTGACGAGCAACTGAAGGTTCGTGTTTTTGGTAAGCTCGTCTCCGACAGTATAGGAGTTGACCTGGTTGATATAGCTGGCCACTTTTGACTTGCTCCAGAGCGGTACTGTGCGGTTAAACTGTTCCCGGTCGCCGCGGCGGTATTGGGTACCTGCCACTGCCCTGATCTGCAAGCCTTTGACAAAGTTGGCGGCCGTAAGCGTGAACACGCCATCGAAAAAGTTGCGGCGATAGTTGTTGTACCCTCCCTCTTCAAGGGCTGCATAGGTTGCATTGGAAGTATTGTACCTTCCTTCGGGCGTGAAAAACGGGTTACGCGTCCTGAAACGATAAATTTGGTAAATCAGCCCGCTGCCATTTGACTCGGTGGAGGCGCTGCGCGTGCGGTCGTTGGTGTACGAAAGCCGGCTGTCCAGCGACAAGTGCCGCGTAAGCTGCGCGCCCAGGTTGATACGGACATTGTACCGGCTGTAATTATCCGGACCTACCTTAAAAACACCCTGTTTGTTATAGTATCCTCCGGAAATCAGGAAATTGAGCTTGTCTGTACCTCCGCGAGCAGTAATGTTGTGGGTGCGCATGTGCGAGTATTTGCGCAGGATGTCATTCGCAATGGGCGTCTGGTTATAATACAGGTACGAAGATGTATCAGCCGGATTAACCACATACGGTACATTGTCGCGGATACGCTGAATTTCTTCGTCCGTGTACTCAGGGCTGCTGCCGGAGTTGATGCGTGCCTGGTTTGAAAACAATGCTTCATCGAGCAGCGACATCCGGCCCGGTACGTTGATCGACCAGTCTACTCCTTCCTGGCCCAGGTAATCGAAGGTTACTTTTCCTGATTTTCCCTTTTTCGTCGTGATCAGGATTACACCTCCCGCAGCCTGAGCGCCGTAAATGGCCGCGGCTGCCGCATCTTTAAGTACGCTGATGCTTTCCACATCATTGGGGTTCATGGTTTGCATGGTACTGATAGGGACACTCACACCGTCCAGGAGCACAAGCGGGTTTACGTTTCCATTGGCGGAAGTAGCTCCCCGGATCTGGATACCGATGTTTTCCCGGCCCGGCTGGCCTGTTTGCCTGGTAATGATCAGCCCGGGTGTGACGCCCTGCAAGCCTGTGGAAAGGTTACTGGAAGGCCGGTTTTCAATGGCCTTGGAGTCGATGGTCGATACTGCGCCAGTGAGGTTGGCTTTTTTCTGAGTGCCGTACCCCACGACCACTACTTCTTCCAATGCTTTATCGTCGGTCGACATCTGCACGTCGATCACCGTTTTGTTCCCTACCGGAAGCTCCTGCGTGACATACCCTACAAAGCTCAGTACAAGTATGGCGCTGTTGTCCGTCACACTGAGCTTGTATTTGCCGTCTGTGTCGGTGGTAGTTCCGGTTTGGGTACCTTTTACCAGAATGCTGACACCCGGCAACCCGGCTCCGCTGGCATCCGTAACGGTCCCGCTGATGCTGATGTCCAGGGCAGGAGAAGTTACCGGTTCAGGGAAAGTGACGCCGCCTGTCGGTTTGAAGTCGCGTTTCAGGATAATCTGGTCACCCGCTACTTCATATTTCAGTTTCAGGGGTGTAAGGATCCCGTCCAGAATGCGGGAGAGCTGTTCATTTTGAGCTGTGTAGGTAACCTTGCGCTTAGACTGGATAATCTCCCGGCTATACAGGAACCTCACCTTTGCCGACTTTTCAAGTCTGGCTACCACCTGCTCGATCTCTTCATTTTCAACTGCAATGCTCAGGCGCTGGTCGAGCATTTCCTGGCCCTGCGTGCCGGCAGCCCAGCTCAGGTTCATGGTCATAAGGGAGAGCAGTGCATGCAGCATGGCGCTTTTCCCCCAGGTTCTTGTCAGAACATAATGGTAGAATTTCATTTGCAAAAAGGTTCTGGTTAAAGGTTTAATTAAAGTAAAATCTGTCGTCAGGGGCATCCCGGCCCATCTATGTACACATGCCCGCCATCCATCCTGAAGGTCGTTTCGGTAGCCAGGCATATCAGGCGAATTTTTTCAAGAAAAGGCTCGTCTTTGAGCGAAGCAGTGAGGGTGCAATGCCGCATTTTCTGCCGGTCATAATGCACGGTAACGCCATAGCTGTCTTCGAGCACGCCAAATGCCTCGGAGATGGGCGTGAAATGAAAATCAAAAAGCGCACGCTGGATCGGCAGGGCAGCGGTAACAGGTACCGGAGCGGGCAGCGTGGTAAGCGGCTCATTTTCGTCAAGACTGAGGCGGATCTGCTGATCGGGCAGGAGGGTAAGCGCTAATTTGTTGTTGTCACCTCCGCCGGCAGCGGTTGTTACCGAAACTTTCCCGGTCTTTACCGCCACTTCTGCGTACCGCTGGCCTGCAAAGGAGCGTACCCGGAAGCTCGTGCCCAGCACCCGGGTGACTACGGTCCCTGCGTATACCACGAAAGGTTGTTCCGGATTTTTAACCACCTCAAAAAAGCCCTCTCCATTGAGGCGTACTTCCCGCTTGGCACCCGTCATCCTGACCGGGTAACGCAGGCTGCTGCCTTTGGAAAGCAGTACCGAGGAGCCGTCGGGCAGGTTGATGAGCTGCGGGGCATTTTTTATGTTTTTTACAAAATGCCACGCTGCCTCCTGCGCCTGACCAGGTTTAGCATGGGTTTGCGGGACAGCCGCTTTTTCATTTTTTGGTAAAAACCAGAAACTTACGGCGAGCAAAAGCACGGCTGCCATAGCCCAGCGTGTCCAGGTCCAAAAGGAGGAAGCAGTGTGCCGGGACATTATGAATGATCCTTCCGTCCCAGGCTCTTCGTTAGTAGCAGCGGATTCTTCGCTGCCGCCGATTACCAGCAAGGTGGCCACGGCCTGCTGGTACAACCCCGCCTTGTCCGGGTGATCGTCCAGCCACTGTTGCCAGCGAGCTGCATCTTCGGGTGCTTCGCCCCTTGCCCAGCGGCGAAAGCGGGCATCGTTCAGGAAGTCTTCGGCAGAATGATAATCGGATGGTCGAGGTATATCCATTCTTTGACTATTTGAATGTATTCTATGATATTATGAATAGCATAGCCGGATATACCCCAGGAGCAACAAAAAAATTTTAAAGAAAGAATAAATATAGTACCATTGAGACCAGCCACTTGGAGCGGATCTTATGTAAAGCTTTCTGCAGAAAGTTGGAAACCGACTGCCGGTTGACGCCCATCAGCTCGGCAATCTCGTGTACGCTCAGGTCTTCGTAGTAGCGGAGGTACAATGCTTCGCGCTCTCTTTTCGGCAGCCTGGAAAGTTGCCTGTGGAGCTCACCGGTAAGATCCGACAGTGTTTCCTGCTCAATCAGGAGCGATTCCGCATTGAAGTTTTCGGGCATGGAAGTATCCCAGTCCAGGGCCGACTCGCCGGTAAATTTCTGGTGGTACCTCAGGTAGGCGATAATATGGTGCCGTAATGCTTTGAGCAGGTAAAACTTTACCGATTCGGTATGATTAATGCGGTGCCGCCGCTGCCACAGATCCAGAAAAATATCCTGAACAGCATCGTCCACCACTGCGGGCCCTACCATGAACTTCATGCCGTAACGCCGCAAGGTGCGGTAGTAACGTTCTGCAAGCAAGCCTAGGGCCTGGTTGTCGCCCTCGCGGAAGGCAAGCCACAAGGCGGCATCGTCCATCATCTGATCAGTACGGAGCAAGATTCTTTGGGGTTAAAGAGGTAATTTCAGGGTTAAAGCTTTAAAATGATGGGGTATTCATTTGATTATAACTTCAAAGGCAATACTACGCTGCTCTCTACCGGAAGGCGTGCATAGAAGTAAAGATCTGACGGGTGAATGGAAGCCTTACCCTGAGCCCGGAAGCGGGCCGACATATTCATGCTTCGTAATTTTTCAAATTGTGTATTTTTGTAGCATGACAAACCACCCCGATATCCTGCAATTCTCCGGTCTTGAGGAGCTACCTGCCATCTCATCCCAACTCCTGCAAATCGGAAAAGACATACCGGTGTGGATGTTCAGGGGCCAGATGGGCGCCGGAAAGACCACCCTGATCAAGGATCTTTGCCGTCATCTGGGCGTCACTGTGCCGGTGCAAAGTCCTACTTTTTCTATTGTCAATGAGTACGAGCACGAGGACGGGCTTGTATACCACTTTGATTTCTACCGTATTAAAGAGGAAAGCGAGGCTCTCGACCTGGGTGTGGAAGAGTACTTCGACTCCGGTGACTTCTGCTTCGTGGAGTGGCCTGACCGCATTGCGTCCCTCTGGCCGGAGGAGTACCTGCTGCTTGAACTGATGGTTGAAGAAAGCGGGGCGCGGGTTATGAGGATCAGCAGACAGGTCCGGTAAGCGGCAAATCATTGACAGATCTAGTTTTTACATCATTCTGAAGTTTTTTTCATGGCGCAGTCTCAGATTACCGGTTTTGAAGAATTAGCGAAGCAGTCAGCATTGTATCCTCAGGAAGCGCTGCTATCGGTCCGGAAGGACAAAAATTCTTTACACATCGGTCTGCCCCGCGAAGTGTCCCTGCAAGAAAACCGGATTGCGCTCACACCCGATGCCGTGAGCATACTTGTGCGGAACGGTCATGAGGTATGGGTGGAAAAGGATGCGGGCAAAGGTGCCAACTTATCAGACCACGAGTACAGTGAGGCCGGTGCACACATTGTGCAAAGCCCCGAGGAAGTGTACCAGGCCAACATTATCCTGAAAATAGAGCCGCTGGTAGCGGACGAGTTCCGGTATGTAAAGCAGGGTACCACGCTCATCTCGGCCCTTAATCTGCCTGCATTGGAAAGAAGCTATTTCGAAAAGCTGAATGAACTCAAGATGACCGGGATCGGCTATGAGCTGATTGAAGATAAAGTGGGCGGCAAGCCGATTATCCGGGCCATGGGTGAGATTGCAGGTAGTACCGTACTGCTTATTGCGGCCGAGTACCTGTCTACCCCCAATGGCGGGCGGGGAATTATCCTCGGCGGGATTACCGGCGTGCCCCCCACCAAGATCGTGATCCTGGGTGCAGGTACGGTGTCGGAGTATGCGACCCGGGCTGCCATCAGTGTGGGGGCGGATATCAAGGTTTTTGATAAACACATTTATCGCCTGCAAAGGCTCAAATACGCAATAGGGCAAAATCTTTACACTTCCATCATCGATACCGATACCCTGGCGGAAGCGATTGCAAGAGCCGACGTGGTGATCGGTACAATGCGGGCTGAAAACGGGATCAGTCCGCTGATCGTCACCAAGGAAATGGTCGCCAAGATGAAGCCGGGCTCGGTGATCATCGACGTCAGCATCGACCAGGGTGGTTCTTTTGAAACTTCCCGCATGACCACCCATAAAAACCCGACATTCCGGTACAATGATGTGATCCATTATTGTGTGCCCAACATACCATCCCGGGTGGCGCACACGGCCAGTACGGCCTTGAGCAACGTTTTTCTGCCGTTTTTACTGCAGACGGGTACCATCGGCGGCATTGAAGAGATGATTTATGCGAACCGCTGGTTTATGAAAGGCGTTTATGGTCACAAAGGAACGCTCACCAACTCCCACATTGCCCGGAGCTTCAATATGAGGTATAAGGACCTAACGCTGCTGCTCGCAGCAAGGATGTAGCGGGGCAACCGGCCGTCGGTTTTGGCGTAATGCATTCCTTGTTTTTAATTATTTAGAAAATTAAAGCGACGGCCGAGCGCCGGTTGCCAATAACAAAAATGATCAACAACAGCAACGAAAATGCCCTGATGGACGATGCCAACTCTCCCGAGTTGAACAGGAAACTGATGGGCTATATATCTGAGGATTTCATTAAGGTAGCAGACCAGCTCAAAGAAGCTTCCTACCAGATCCGCAAACGCGGGTTTTCAGAAAATCCTGTTTTTATTATCACCAATAATGAGCTTGAACTAGGCCTGCTCCTGATTGATGCCAATGAAATGAACAACCGCTTTCAGTACAGGGCTTCTTTCATGCAGGAGTTTATCGAACGCAAGCTGATCGGGGAGGAATCCGTTTTGCTTTTTAAAGAAAATTACAAGAATCCCGACGAATTCTGCTGCCTGTTTGCGCTGGTAGGAGAGTTTTCAGGGTTTGTTTTTGTGCCTTATCCCGAGGACTGAAGCCCGGGTTCCGCAATTTCATTTCAGAAATGGCGATCTATACGTTTAACATAGTATTCAAAGAAAAGCAGGCTGCGAGGGCTGCTTTTTTTGTTTATACCTGCACAATCCGAAAAGAATTCGCATACTTGTACCCCGAAGAACACGGCCTGCATGCAGCCTGCCGGAGTCGTTGAACAACCCTTTGCAAATCCTATGAATATTGTTGAAGTCCGGAATGTTACCAAGGAGTACGCCAATCACGTTGCGCTCGACAATGTGAGCATGGACATCCCAAAAGGCTGCATCTTCGGGCTGCTCGGGCCTAACGGTGCGGGTAAAACTTCCCTCATCCGTATCATCAACCAGATTACCGGCCCTGACCGGGGCGAGATCCTGTTTGATGGCCGTCACCTGCATTCCGACCATATCAGCCGCATCGGTTACCTGCCGGAGGAGCGGGGATTGTACAAGAAAATGAAGGTAGGCGAGCAGCTGCTTTATCTGGCACAGCTCAAAGGTTTAACCCAGAAACAGGCACTGGAAAAGCTGAAAGCCTGGTTTATCAAGTTTGATATTAAAACCTGGTGGGACAAGAGCGTGTCGGACCTTTCCAAAGGAATGCAGCAGAAGGTGCAGTTTGTATCCACCGTGCTGCATGAGCCCGACCTGGTGATCCTGGATGAACCGTTTTCGGGCTTTGATCCCATTAATGCCAATCTCATCCGCGACGAAATCCTCGAATTAAAACAAAAAGGCTGCACGATCATCTTTTCGACCCACCGCATGGAAACGGTGGAGGAGCTTTGCGACCATATCGCGCTGATCCACAAGGCCCACAAGGTACTCGACGGACCCAAAAAGCTGATCAAGGAGCAGTTTAAAACCCATACTTTTTACGTGGAATACAAAGGCAGTACGGAAGGTCTTACCAGCCGCTTTCCCGTACTGGCAGAGAAAAGCCTTGAAAACGGGTACAAGCGGGCCGACATTCAGCTGCAACCCGGTGAAAGTCCGAATGACCTGCTGACCAGCCTGCTTCCTTTTGCAGAAATCAGGGCCTTTGGCGAGAACATACCTACCATGAGCGACATTTTTATGAGGGCAGTCAACGAAGTGCCCGAGGCCTGACCGCCTGTTTATCCATTCATCCTATGCGAAATATTTTACTGGTTATCAGAAGGGAATACCTGGTGAGGGTCAAAAAAAGGTCATTCCTGATCATGACACTGCTTGCACCGTTGCTTTTTGTCGGATTCTACGCGTCGGTAATTTGGGTAGCCATCGGCTCGGTGGATACCAAGACGGTGCAGGTACTGGACGAGAGCGGGCTTTTCAACCAGAAGTTCAGGGATACCGAGGCCATGCGCTTCACTTACCTGCATTCCAGCATTGACTCCGCCAAGTCGGATTTCAAATCGGGCGGCGCGAATGCACTCGTTTACATACCGAAAAACATTATTGACAGCCCGAAAAGCGTCCGGATATATGCTGCCAAAAACGTGAGCATGGACCTGAAATCGGAGATCGAAAAGGTGATTGAAAAGCAGATCGAGGACGTGAAGCTGCGCGAGGCAGGTATTACTGTGAAGGTACTGGAAGACGCGCGCGTAAATGTGGATTCAAGTACGATCAGCCTGAGCGACGAAGGCGAGAAAACAAGCAGCTCAGGTGCTGCCACGGTGATCGGCGGTATTTGCGCATTCCTGATCTATATGTCGGTTTTCATCTATGGTACCCAGGTCATGCGCGGGATTACGGAGGAAAAGACGAGCCGCGTGGTGGAAGTGATTATTTCGTCGGTTAAACCATTTCAGCTGATGATGGGCAAGATCATCGGCGTGGCACTGGTAGGACTCACCCAATTCCTGCTGTGGATCACGCTGACGACAGCGCTGTCCAGCGCAACTTCGGCCATCGTGAGTCAGCAAATGGCTAAAGAATCGCCAGAGCTGGCGCAGGAAATGAAGAAAATGCAAAAGGGAATGCCAGGACAAGGCATGCCCGGCGGGGAAGTAGACAACCCGATCGGTGAAGTGATGGGAGCGATTGAAAGCCTGAATATTCCACTTATCCTGGGCTGTTTCCTGTTTTACTACCTCGGCGGATACCTGCTGTACAGCGCACTTTTCGGGGCCATCGGGGCTGCGGTGGACAGTGACTCGGACACGCAGCAGTTTATGCTGCCGATTACCCTCCCTATTATCTTTTCGTTCGTGTTTGCGCAGTTTGTCCTTCGTGATCCGGACGGTACCCTGGCATTCTGGACTTCCATCATTCCTTTTACTTCGCCGATCATCATGATGGTGCGTATTCCATTCGGTGTGCCGGCCTGGGAGATCGTGCTTTCGATGACCCTGCTGATCCTAGGATTTATGGGTACTACCTGGCTTGCAGCCCGCATTTACCGCGTCGGGATATTGATGTACGGCAAAAAAGTAACCTACCGGGAGTTGATCAAATGGGTTTTTTACAAGTGATTCCGGGCAATGCACAGGCAGCTTTCGGGCTGCTTTGAAGCGTCCCTGAATTAACACTTTTTAAGATAGTCAAGCCCTTGCCGTTGAGGTAATTTTGCTATTTTTGGCGTTCTGTTGACAAAAACTGCCCAATAAGCTACCGGTTTTGCTCTTTGTGCCTGACATTTTTCTAATCTTACTTTCTTTCAAATGACCCGTTTCAATCGTTCAAACAACCTTACGGGTTGGATTGTTTTCGCCATTGCACTAGTCACATACGCACTTACAGTTGAACGGACTGCCAGCTTTTGGGATTGCGGTGAATTCATTGCCTGCGCCTTCAAGTTACAGGTTCCACACCCTCCCGGCGCCCCCTTCTTTCTTCTGATCGGCCGCCTTTTTTCATTTCTTGCGCTTGGTGATCTTGCCTCGGTGGCTTACTGGGTCAACATGGTGTCTGTACTCAGCAGTGCATTTACCATCCTTTTCCTTTTCTGGACTATCACCCTGCTTGCGCGGAAATTTATTTCCAAAACAGACGATGAGCTTACCCAGGGCGATATCGCCCTGCTGATGGGTGCGGGCGTAGTGGGTGCGCTGGCCTATACCTGGTCCGATTCCTTCTGGTTTTCGGCCGTGGAAGCGGAGGTATATGGTATGTCGTCGTTCTTTACGGCAATCGTGATCTGGGCAGTATTTAAATGGGAGCGCGTGCAGGATCCTGCTACCGAAAACCGCTGGCTGATCCTGATCGCCTACCTGGTGGGCCTTTCCATTGGAGTCCACTTGCTCAACCTGGTGACCATTCCGGCACTTGCCCTGGTTTATTATTTCAAGAAATACAATCACGTATCTGTATTTGGCGGTATTCTGGCTTTTATAGGAGGTCTTGCTGTACTGGCTATTATTAACTCCGGGATCATTCCGGGGCTGCCGAGCATTGCGGGCAAGTTTGAGATTTTCTTTGTCAACAGTCTGGGAATGCCTTATAAGTCGGGTGTGATTTTCTTTATCATCCTCTTCATCGGTGCATTGATCTGGGGTATTTTTTATTCACAGAGAAAAGAAAAAGTGCTGCTGAACACCGGCTTGCTGTCGCTGGCATTTGTACTGATCGGCTACGCGAGCTACCTCATGGTACTGGTACGCGCCGAGTACAATCCACCGATTAACGAAAACAATCCCAATGATGTACTGAGCTTTGTTTCGTACCTGAAACGTGAGCAATATGGAAGCCGGCCGCTGCTTTACGGGCCATCTTTTGTGTCCAGCCCGATCAGTCAGAAACGCGGTGCGCCTATGTACCGGAAGCAGGACGGCAAGTATGTGATCTACGACTATCGTCCGGAGTACGAGTATGAGCCGGGTACCAGCATGCTCCTGCCACGGATGTACAGCACCCAGCCGGGGCACCCGCAGCTGTATCAGCAAATGACCGGCCTGGCCGAGGGGCAAAAGCCGAATATGTCGCATAATCTGTCATTCATGTTCTCCTACCAGATCGGACATATGTACTGGCGGTACTTTCTATGGAACTTCGTGGGACGCGAAAGTGATGAAGAAGGTGCCGGAAACATGCTTCCATGGGATGCTTTCAAAAAATATCCTGAGCCTATTTCCCGCAACAAAGCGCACGACAACTACTTTATGCTGCCGTTCTTGCTGGGTTTATTTGGCCTGGTAGTAATGTACTTCCGCCAGAAACGCGACCTGCTGGTACTGGGGCTGCTCTTTATACTGACAGGTGTAGCGCTTGTGGTATACCTGAATTCGCCGCCTACCGAGCCGCGCGAACGGGACTATATTTATGTAGGGTCATTTTACATTTTCTGTATCTGGATCGGTTTCGGCGTGCTTGCCATTGCGGATGCATTGGGCAGGTTTGTACAAAATGGTACGACACGCGCCGGAGTAGCTACGGCTTTCGGATTGGTTGTACCGGTGATTATGGGTGCCAAAGGCTGGGATAACCACGACCGCGACAACCGCTTTCATTCTGTTGATTTTGCCAAAAACCTGCTGAACTCCTGTGCACCGAATGCAATTCTGTTTACAGGTGGCGATAACGATACTTTCCCCCTTTGGTATGTACAGGAGGTGGAAGGTTTCCGCACCGATGTGCGGGTTTGTAACCTGAGTCTTCTTGGTACCGACTGGTACATTGACCAGATGCGCCGTAAGACCTACCAATCTGAGGCACTGCCGATTTCGCTTGATAAAAAGAATTATGCATTTGGTAAAAATGACATTGTACTGTTCTACGAGATACCGAGCGTAAAAGACGGTATCAACCTGAAAGAGTACATGGGTCTGCTGAAGCAGGAGAACAAGGCGATTCAGGCACCGCTAATGAGTGGCGAAATGACTTCCATATTGCCGTCTTCGGTGCTTTTTATGCCTGTAAATGCGGATGCTGTAAAGAAGCTGAACATCATCAAACCTGATCTCGTACCTTATCTGAGCGACTCGATCAGCTGGACGATCGGGAAAAGCAATCTGTACAAATCCGATCTGATCATGCTGGATATCATCGCGACCAACGACTGGAAGCGGCCGATCTACTTCTCATCTACCCTGGGAGGATCAAGCTACCTGAACCTGAAAGAGTACATGCAGCTGGAAGGCTATGCTTACCGCCTGCTGCCGGTGAAAGTGCCTGGTGCAACAGATGGTTATGTCAATACCGACGTGATGTACAACAACCTGATGAACAAGATGTTCTGGCGGGAACTTGACAATCCGAACACTTATTACGACAATACTTACCTAGGCTCCCCTGTGGCCACCGCGCGCATAGCATTCCTGCGCCTCGCCGGCCAGCTGATTGCCGACGGAAAGCGTGACGAGGCGAAAAAAGCCATTCAGAAATCACTCGCTACCATGCCGGATAAGAGTATCCCGTACGATCAGTTCTCGGCCAGCTTTATCGGTCTTCTTTTTGATCTGGGAGAAACAAAACAGGCTTTACAAATAGCCGAAACAATGGCAGTACGTGCTGATGAAGTGCTTACCTGGGCTCAGGATAATGGTACAACCCGCCGGCAGGACAGCCGCGTAAATCTCTATATCATGCAGGCTATCGTGCAGGAATGCCGGCAGGCCAAGCAGGAGGCTGTTGCCAAAAAGTACGAGGCCATGTTCCAGAAGCACATGATGGCTTTGAATATGTACGGAGGACAGTAACATCCAATACACCATTAAGCAGGAAAAGCCGCATTCGCGGCTTTTCCTGCTTAATGACCTCTGTCACCTTGAGCGGACCGGGCCGCCGGGCGGTCGAAGGGAATTACCAACCCTTGTCACCCTGAGCGCAGTCGAAGGGCTTTTTGGCGGCTGCATCTCCCTTCGACTGCGCCGGCAGCCCGGTCCGCTCAGGGTGACAAAGGAGGGTGCTCAGCGAAGGCTACTGCAGCTCCACTTTTACCCAAACCATCCGGTGGTCGGAGCTGGCTTCGCGCTTTTCTACAAGATCAGCCATATACTGACCTTTTTCCGGCCAGAACACGCCACTGTCAATTACTTTGAAGCCCAGGCGTGAGGGGAGTACATAATCTGCTCGCATGCGCCAGAATGCTGTGTGATTTTTTGCAAATGCATTGGCTGGCGTGTGTTCGGCGCCTCCTTTGCTTTCGGGTGTGAAGTCGCTGTTGACTTTGGGATGTGCCAGCAATGTTTTGATTCCTGCACTGATTGCATTACCCTCGTCCGGTGAGGCATTCTGATCACCCATGATCACAAAAGGTGCGTTGGCAGCCAGGCCTCCTGTTTTTCCTTCGTCATCATAAATGTAAGAGCTCAGGTGCTCACTGATGTAATCCCGCCAGAAGCGGATCTCGTCATGGTTTCGCTTTCCATTACGATCCTCCGGGCCGTCAAAAGAGGGCGGGGTAGGATGGCTGGCGAGTATGTGAATGGTTTTGCCATGGACGGTTACGGGTACGTCCCAGTGCGATTTCGACGAGAGCGGAAACGCTGCCCATGCCTCCGGTTCATACCAGTCGCTGCCATTTGCCTTGGTGGTTTTAAGTGCGCCGGGCATATCCTTCCATTTGAAATGCTGGAAAGTACGTACGTGGTTCAGGTCGATGGGGTACTTTGAAAGCAGCATCATCCCGTACTGGCCGGGGTACATCCCGAATCCCCAGGCATCGGCCCCGAACTGCTCGGCTTTTCCGTTATTATCAAGGTCATAGGGCGAAGGCTGGCCTGTATTGACGGTAGAATAAAAATAGTAAGGGTAATCAATGCCTTTCACACCATCACTGCTGTCTTTCAGGTAGGCGCTGATAAACCGCTTTACGCCAGCTTCCGGGTCTTTGATATAGTCGAACTCGTTGAGCAGGATCACATCCGGCTGTACGGTTTTGATGATGCGCGCGATATTTTTGATCTGCTGATTTTGCCCGCTGGCAAACTCCCGCACCAGTACCTGCTCCGAGTTGCCCTTTGTTCCGCGGGGTTGGTAATTCTCCGCTTCCATACTCACATTATAGGTGGCGAAGGTGAGCGTTGCAGGCTTTTGGCCAAAAGCCTGCAGCAGTGGGGTAAAGATCGACATGGCAACAATCAGCAGGCTTCCTGTAAGGTAATGGTTTTTGTAATGCATAAGATTTAAATCATTTGGGACGAATATCCATACAAAAGCCGCTCCCGATGGAAGCGGCCCTGTAATTATATTGTTAAATCAACGCTCAGCTCAATGGAAGAAGTCTTTCATCTTGTCAAAAAAGCCTTTTTCATTTTTTCCCGGCTTCGGCTGAAAATTGGGTGAGTGCCGTAAAGCTTCAAGAGTTTCGCGCTCATCGGAGGTAAGCTGCTGCGGTGTCCATACATTGATATGCACGAGCTGGTCGCCTTTACCATAACCATTGATGTCCTTCACACCCTTGCCTTTGAGGCGAAGTATTTTGCCGGCCTGCGTACCCGATTCCACGTTGATCCTTGCCTTACCGTCAATGGTAGGGATTTCCACAGAGGTACCCAGTGCGGCATCAATGAAGCTCAGGTGCATATCGTACACCACATTATTGCCATCACGTTTCAAATTTGCATCTTCTTCTTCCTCAATAACAATGAGCAGGTCGCCTGCCACTCCGCCGCGGGTTGGTACATTGCCCTTGCCCGACATGGAAAGCTGCATTCCCTCAGCCACACCACCCGGAATGTTGAGCGTGATCAGATCGTCCTGAAGCAGCCTGCCTTCGCCTGCACAAACGTCGCAGCGCTCGCTGATGATCTTGCCGTCGCCATTACAGGTCGGACAGGTGCTGGTCGAAACCATTTGTCCGAGCATGGTACTTACTACCTTTCTTACCTGACCGGTACCATTGCAGGAATTACAATTGGTGAGCGAAGTGCCGTTTTTGGCACCATTGCCGCCGCAGGTATTACAGGTAACATGCCTTTTGACCTTAATTTTTTTCTCAACACCATTGGCTACTTCTTCCAGGTTGAGTTTCAGCTTGATGCGCAGGTCGGAGCCGCGTTTCACACGTCTGCCGCCACCGCCGCCCTGCCTGCCAAAAATGTCGCCGAACGGACTGGACTCACCGAAAATGTCTCCGAACTGGGAGAAAATATCATCCATCGTGAAGTCGCCGCCAAACCCGCCTGCACCTGCACCGGCCGCACCGCCTACACCGGCATGTCCGTACTGGTTGTACCGCTGTCTTTTATTCTCGTCGCTCAGAATGCTGTACGCTTCCGCGGCTTCCTTAAACTTGTCTTCTGCGGTCGGGTCATCCGGATTTTTGTCCGGGTGAAACTTGATCGCCAGTTTACGGTACGCCTTTTTAATCTCGTCGGCAGAGGCATTGCGGTCTACACCCAGCACTTCGTAGTAATCTCTTTTCTTTGCCATTGGTTTACTTTTAAGCGCCTACGATCACCTTTGCGTAACGCAATACTTTGTCATTGAGAAAATATCCTTTTTCAATTTCGTCTATCACCTTGCCTTTCAGGTCATCGGAAGGTGCCGGGAACTGGGCAATGGATTCATGCAGCTCCGCATCAAAGGTTTCACCCTTGGACGTCATCGGCTTCAAACCCTTGGATTCGAGCGTTTTGAAGAGTTTATTGTAAATAAGATCTACGCCTTCTTTCAAAGCCTCCACATCGGTAGAAGAATCGAAAGACACTTTCGCGCGCTCAAAGTCGTCCACGACAGGCAGGATCAGTTTAACTACATCCGCACTGGCACCGGAAATCATTTCCAGTTTTTCCTTGGCAGTACGCCTGCGAAAGTTTTCAAAATCAGCATAAAGACGTAAGTATTTGTCTTTTAGTTCTGCTACTTCCGCCTGTGCTGTCAAAAGCGGATCTTTTTCACCTGCTGAGGGTGCTTCTCCTGTAATTTCCTGGCCTGCGTTATCAAGGGGTACGGAATTGCTGGATTCCTCGTTTACCAGATTGTCAGTTTCCAATGGAGCGTTGTCCTCGTTCATCTCGTAATATTTATCTTGATCTATGTTAAAGTTCCAATTTTCAGGCTGAGCCGCTTTTAAAGAGGCTGCTTTTTGTCAAAGTCCTGAAAGCCTAAATTATTTTGCCACGCCTAAGATACTGACAAGATGGCATTTTACCTTCTATTTGTAATTTTGTAACATGACCGCAGCAGATATCATCAGGCAGGAGAGAAGTCAGTTTGTGAAAAAGAAGGCGCTTGAAAACGGCTTTGATTTCTGCGGGATCTCTGCGGCCGGCTTTCTGGAAGAAGAGGCGCCCCGCCTTGAAAACTGGCTGAACCGCAACTACCAGGGCCAGATGGCCTATATGGCCAATCATTTTGACAAAAGGCTTGATCCCCGCAAGCTGGTGGACGATGCCAGGAGCGTTATTTCGGTACTCCTGAATTACTATCCCGAAGAACAGCTGCCGCAGCAGCCGGGTGACCTGAAGATATCCAAATATGCATATGGTACCGATTACCATTATGTACTGAAGGAAAAGCTGGGCGCATTGCTGCTGGCTATTCAGGAGGAAATCGGGGAGGTGAGCGGCCGGATCTTTGTGGACTCGGCCCCGGTGATGGATAAGGTCTGGGCAGCCAAAAGTGGCTTGGGATGGGTAGGGAAGCATTCCAACCTGCTCAACCGCAATATGGGCAGCTTCTTTTTCATTGGTGAGATCATCTGCGACCTCGATCTTGCTTACGACACTTCGGTACCCGACTATTGCGGTACCTGCACCCGCTGCCTCGATGCCTGCCCCACCGACGCCATCACTGAGCCTTTTGTAGTAGATGGCAGCAAATGCATCAGCTACTATACCATTGAGCTTAAAGAGGCCATTCCGGAGGAAGCCCGCGGGAAGTTTGACAACTGGGTTTTTGGGTGTGATATCTGCCAGGATGTATGTCCGTGGAACCGTTTTGCCAAGCCCCACCGGACAGAGGCCTTTCGTCCATCCGACGCCCTGGCCGGCTTCTCGAATTCCGATTGGGAGGAAATTACCGAGGAGGTTTTCAAAGAGGTATTCCGGAAGTCGCCCCTGAAGAGGACCAAGTATGAAGGTTTGAAGCGGAATATTGAATTTGTACAATTGACAAAAGAAAAAAGTACAAGTAACTGGTAAACCGCTTATATTTGGCCGCGTGGAACTTCCTTTCGGTGACTGAATAAAAACTCGGAATATGAGAAAACAATCTGTCAATCTTTGGGCTGTGGTCGTGTGTGTGGTACTTGGTCAGATCATCCCTGCATTATGGTACAGTGTTTTTTCGGAAAAATGGATGACGCTGAACGGCTTTACACAGGCCCAGATCAAAGCTGCTACCAGCCCGATTCCCTACCTTGCCAGCATTGTCTCCACTTCTTTTATGGCCTATACCATGGCCTGGGTGTTTACCAAGCTGTCGGTTCGTTCCCTGAGCACCGGTATGCTTACCGGCTTGCTTTTCGGCGTGGTGTTCGTCCTTTTTGAGACCATTGTTAAAGACATGTTCTCACTTCGTCCCCTGCTGCTTTCTCTGATTGACGGTGGGGTGAGTGCCTTAAACTATGCAGTGACCGGCAGTATACTGGGTGTGTGGCGCACTTACGAATAGTACTTGCTCCTGAATTTTCTTTCCCCGGATTTTCCAATTCCTCCTTCCTGCTGCCGCTGATACTTTTCCGGCTTTATCCAGGCAGTTTTCTGCCGGGAGCATGTCCTGCGTTCCATGCGGTACATACAATGAACCACATCCTATCGAAATTTTCATTGGTGTGTTCTCGTTCACGCATTAATATTCTGCTTATAGAAATATGTGATCACGGGCAAATAAAATTTTATTAGATGTGGCGTATAGTACTTTTATTACCTCTTTTCAGGTAAAGAGCTGAATATTAGATTAGTGCAATTAAATTTTTGAGAATTTATTGCTACTGATTTTAATTAATCATAAATTTCTTGAAAAATTAAATCAACCCAATTATTACCTATGAAAAGAAGTCTACTTCAGTTGCTGTTTGCCTTACTGGTGGCAGCAGCTTTTGTGTCACCATCCCATGCCCAGGACCGGCAGGTTACGGGGAAGGTAAAGGATGAGAACGGGGCGGGATTGCCAGGCGCCAACATTCTGATCAAAGGAAGCACGCGCGGTACAACTTCTGACGCGGAGGGTAATTTCTCCGTCAGTGCATCGCCGTCGGCTACGTTAATCATTTCGTCAGTAGGTTACCTGTCCAAAGAGGTAGCGGTAACAAATGCCAGTTCGCTGGACATCAGCCTGGAACCGGATGTGAAAAGTCTTGGGGAAGTGGTCGTGACGGCCCTCGGTATCGAGCGCAGTGCCAAGTCGCTGACCTACGCTACACAGCAGATTTCCGGAAAGCAGCTCACAGACGTGCGCGACGCCAACTTCGTGAACACGCTGTCGGGTAAAGTGGCAGGTATTGTGGTAACCCAGGGTTCCAGCGGCCCGGGATCGGCCACCCGCGTGGTACTCCGCGGTAACCGTTCTATTTCAGGAAACAACAATGCATTGTTTGTAGTAGATGGTGTTCCGATTGATAATTCCACACCTGGCCAGGTTGGAAACGATTTTGGTGGGACAAATGGAAGTGACGGTGCATCCAACATCAACCCGGATGATATCGAGTCGATGAACGTATTGAAAGGTGCGGCTGCATCGGCGCTTTACGGTAGTCGCGCTGCAAATGGCGTGATCATGATCACGACCAAAAAAGGTAAGGCAGGTACAGTAACTGCAAACATCAATTCAGGTGTTGTTATCGAAAATCCATTCCTGCTTCCCAAATTACAGAATACCTATGGACAGGGATCAGGCGGCGTCACTTCCAGTGCAAACGGAAGCTGGGGCCCGGCTGCTACGACTTATCCTGACAATGTGAAAGATTTCTTCCGTACAGGGGTATCGACCAATAATGCATTTGGTGTTTCTGCCGGTACTGATAAAATCCAGGCATATACTTCCTATGCATTCAATGACGTACAGGGCATTATCCCTAACAATAGTCTGTCCCGCCATACATTCAATGTGCGTGTAAGTACTCAGCTATCCAAACGTTTCTCTACGGATGCAAAAATTACTTTTGTAAACCAGGATATTAAGAACAAACCTAAGTCGGGAGAAGAAAGCGGGATCGTAATGAATCTATATAAAGTACCGAGAAGCATTGATCTTGATACTTATAAGACGGATCTTTTTAATCCTGACGGTTCTGCACGTTACTGGACTAACTCGTCTATTTACATGAACCCGTACTGGACCCTGAATAAGACGTCCGATAACGAAAAGCGTAATCGTACCACCGCATTGGGTTCTGCCAAATACAACATTACGGACTGGCTGAATGTACAGGGCCGCGTGAGCTTTGACCGGTACGACGATCGTGTTAGCAGAAGCTGGGCAAACCGTACGTTGCTGTTTGCCGGCCCGGGTGGCTCATATCTCGATTATACGGCGGCAGTAATTGAAAGAAACCTTGATGTGATTGTATCCGGCAATAACAACTTCGGGAAAAACCTTGCTCTTACCTACAATGCAGGTGCGGGACAAACGTACCGCCGCTACTCGCAGGTTGGAGCCAATGCAAACGGGTTACGGGTTCCAAACAAATTCGATTTATCATTTGCTGATGCTTTGACGCAGGTTGTTGACTTTTCTGAAAGACAGCTGAACTATGTTTTCGGAACTGCATCTATTTCTTATAAGGATTTCTTTACAGTTGATGCTGCTGCACGGAATGACTGGTCATCAACCCTTCCTGCACCGCACTCTTATTTTTATCCGTCATTTGGTGCAAACCTGATCTTGTCGGAAGCACTTAGGCTACCTAATGCAATCAGCTTTGCTAAAATACGTGGATCATGGGCTCAGGTGGGTAATGATGCAGATCCTTACCGGCTGCAACAGCAATATTCGTTCTCACAGGGAGGAAGCGGTGGATATGTCTCAAGAGACCCTATCAAGCCTGCTGAAAATCTGAAACCGGAAATTTCATCGTCTACTGAGTTTGGTCTTGACCTTCGCTTATTCAGCGGTCGTCTCGGACTTGATGCAACCTGGTATAATTCAAATACTGTAAACCAATTGCTGTTACTTTCACTTGCACCTGCTTCCGGTTTTTCTCAGCAGTTTATCAATGCGGGTAAAATCAATAACAAAGGCTTTGAGATCTCTTTGACCGGCAAGGTGGCAACAGGTAACGATTTCAGCTGGGATGTAACTTTAAATGTTGCGAGAAACAAAAACAAGATCGTAAGGCTTGATCCTAATATTAAAAGAGCAGCTATCGGAGGTTCATTTGGACGGACTGCAACGCCGATTGTTCAGGAAGGCGGCTCATATGGTGATATGATTGCGCAGAAGTGGGCAAGAGACGAGCAGGGGCGCTTTATCGTTACCAAACCAGATACTGCTGGCAAGGGAGGCGGAAGGCCGGTAGTTACATCTACAAACGAATATGTTGGGAACTTCAACCCCAAGTTGACTGCTGGTTTGAACAACTCGTTCAGGTATAAACGCTTGTCAGCAAGCTTCCTGATCGACGGACGTTTTGGAGGTGTAATGACCTCAGGTACCGCGGCAAACCTGGCTTTTGACGGAACAGGTGATTTTACTACTGATCACCGCGACGGAGGCTGGATTTTACCAGGTGTTACATCCTCCGGAGAAGCTAATACAATCCCTATTAATGCAGAATCTTTCTGGACTACTGTATCGGGTGGTCGTTATTCGTGGGGTGAATTCTTTACGTACTCTACTACCAATGTTCGTTTGAGAGAGCTTAGTGTAGGATACGAAATTCCGACCGGCAATAATTTCTTTATCAAATCAGCCAAGCTGTCATTCGTCGCACGTAACTTGTTCTTCATCTACAGAGGCTCTGCTATTCTTGATATTCCGGGCGTGGCCAAACGCAAGCTGCCGTTTGATCCGGATGTGAATTTGGGTGCAGGTAACTTCCAGGGTGTTGAATTTGGAAACCTTCCGTCTACCAGGACTGTCGGATTGAACCTGAAACTTGGATTTTAGTAAAAACCACTTCTTTCGATAACACAATGAGCATTTTAAATACCTATAAAAAACTTGCATTTGCCGGTATGGTACTCGGCTCGGCAGGTCTGATGCAGGCTTGTACCGGTGATTTTGAAGAGATGAATACCAGTAAGACAAAGCTTACTGAGCTTACTGATGCAGAACTTCCATACCTTTTCTCACGGGCGGAACAGCAGGCATCTTATCAGAGCGGAACTTACCAGATTGCGCAAAACCTGTTTGCTGACCTTTATGCACAGTACTATGCGACGTCTGCCACTTATTTTCCTTCAGACCGCTTTGTAATGCGATATGACTGGCTTACCGGTCACTGGAACCCGATTTACACCCAGGTAGTGCCTCAGTTAAAAACGCTTTTTGAAAAGACGGATCCAGCCTCTGCAGAATATGCATTGGCGAATATCATGTGGGTTTTTGCTTTTCACAGGCTGACAGATTACTATGGTCCGGTTCCGTATTCTGATGCAGGTATTCCTGCAATCAGTGTAAAGTATGATGCGCAGGCTGATATCTACAAGGATTTTTTTGTACGTCTGGATGCAGCAACGACTGCTTTGAAGGCTAATGCAACTGCCAAGCCTTACGGAGATTTTGACCTGATTTACAAAGGTAATGTTGCCAAATGGATCAAGTTTGCCAATACACTGCGTTTGCGTCTTGCACTGCGGATTTCCAAAGTGGATCCTGCCGAAGCTAAAAAACAGGCAGAGGCTGCCTATGCTGGCGGAGTCATGAGCGAAGTGGCAGATGATGCGTACATGATCAAAAAGCTTGCGGGAGACGATGGAAATGGATTGAGCCGTATTGCGGTGTGGAACGAGTTCCGAATGAGTGCTTCCATGGAGTCCGTACTGAAAGGTTACGAGGACCCGCGCATCGGAATCTACTTTCAGCCAGCTACTGCAACGGGTACTTACGAAGGATTGCGGAATGGATTGACCCCTCTTGAGCTTGCATTACCTAAGAATACGAACAACGATAATTCGAATGTAGGTACGCGTTGGGTTACCGGTGCAAATGCTGACTGGAACACGAACTACGAAACGCCTCAGGACATCATGCATACTGCGGAAGCATATTTTCTGCGGGCAGAAGGTGCCCTCAATGGCTGGAATATGGGTGGTACTCCCAAGGAGCTGTATGAAAAAGGCATTACAGCTTCTATGGCACAGTGGGGCCTGACAGGTGCCGCAGTGACTGCATATATCAATAGTTCTGCGAAGCCGGTTGCCCCTGGTGATCAGCAAAATTCACCTGCATTGTCTAACATTTCCATTAAATGGGATGATGCGGCTACGGATGCAGTTAAACGCGAAAAGATTGGTACACAAAAATGGCTCGCATTATTTCCGGATGGTATTGAGGCATGGGCAGAGTACAGGAGGACACGTTTCCCTAAACTTTATCCGGTCGTCAATTCTGAGAATGAGGATGTACCGGCAGGAGCAGTTCTCCGCAGAATTCCTTTTATTACTGCAGAAAAAGAAACCAACGGAGCGGCTGTTCAAGAAGCTGTCAAACTATTGGGTGGTCCTGATAAGGCAAGCACGCCGCTATGGTGGGATAAAAACTAGCCAGGCTGTGGAGTTTGTAAGTGTAAGCAAAAGGCGGGCATCATGCCTGCCTTTTTGTTATATTGTCCATGTCATCGAGCTTTCAAATCAATGAAGAACACCTGCGTTTTTCTTTTCATCGTCCTTTTTGCCGCTTCCTGCAAAAATAAAAAAGATACCCTTTTTACCCTGCTGCCCCCCGGCGAAACAGGCGTTGAATTCAACAACTTTATCGAAGAAGATGAGTCGGAAAATGTACTGAACTACGGGTACTTCTATAATGGCGGAGGTGTGGCCGCAGCCGACTTTAATAATGACGGGCTGACCGACCTGTACTTCACCGGGAACATGGTTGCCAATAAACTGTACCTGAACAAAGGAAATCTTGAATTTGACGACGTCTCGGAGAAGTCGGGGACCAACCTGAATGAGGGTTGGAAAACCGGCGTATCGCTCGTGGATATCAATGACGACGGCTGGATCGATATTTTTGTCTGCCGGGCCGGCGCGCAAGACCCGCGCCTGCGGACCAAGCTGCTGTATGTCAACAATGGAAAAACGGCCGACGGCATTCCGAATTTCACGGAAAAGGCCGCTCAATACGGGCTCGACGACCGTTCCTATACTACCCAGGCTGTGTTTTTTGATTATGACCGCGATGGCGATACGGATTGTTTTCTCCTCAACCACTCGGTACAGAAGTATGCAGGGTTCAGCAACCTGATTGAAAGTTACCGGCAGCAGCGCAATGATGCTTATGGTAATAAAATGCTGCGGAATGACGGCGGCAGGTTTACCAATGTCACCGATTCTACCGGCATTGTTTCCAATGTACTCAGCTTCGGGCTGGGAGTAAATGTCAGTGATTTCAACAATGACGGCTGGCAGGACCTTTATATTTCCAATGATTACAATGAGAATGACTACCTCTACCTCAACCAGCAAAATGGCACATTCAAGGAGGTGATCCGGGAAGCTACGGGCCATGTATCCCTTTATTCCATGGGTACTGACGCCGCTGACATCAATAATGACGGCCTGGTAGACGTGCTCACGCTCGACATGCTGCCGGCTTCCAATGAGCGCATCAAGCTCACGGCTGGCGACGATAATTTCGACAAGTATCAGCAACTGCTCCGTGCAGGCTTTCACGACCAGAGTATGCGTAACATGTTGCAGCTCAACAACGGGGTAAATGCAGACGGTGTGCCCGTGTTCAGTGAAATTGGTCAGCTCGCAGGTGTGTCTAACACGGACTGGAGCTGGGCGGCGCTGATGGCCGACTTTGATAATGATGGCTGGAAAGACATTTTTATTTCCAATGGATATGCCCGGGATTACACCAATATGGAGTTTCTTAAGTATTCCACGGATATTCAGATGCAGGCAGGTCAGGGTAAAAAAGCACCCGGCCAGATCGAGATCATCCGTGAAATGCCGCCCATCAACGAACCCAATTATATTTTCCACAATCAGAAAAACCTGACATTTTCAAGGAAAGTGGAGGAGTGGGGTTTTGATGAAAAAAGCCAGTCGAATGGCGCCATCTATGCCGACCTGGACAATGACGGCGACCTTGATCTCGTGACCAGCAATGTAAACCAGAAGGCATTTGTATATCGTAATAATGCAGAATCAAAAGGTGCTGCTAAATATCTGGATATCAAGCTGCAATCGCCGAAATACGCCTTCCTGGCGGGCACTAAGGTGCAGCTGTATGCGGGCGGACTTGCGCAGATGCAGAGCTTTATTCCGGTAAGAGGATTTCAGTCCTCGCTATGGGGACCCGCGCATTTCGGGCTGGGAAATGCTGCGCAGGCTGATTCTGTAAAGGTTACCTGGGCAGATGGAAAGGTACAGACTGTAAGGCCACCTTCAGGTACCAAGGCTTTGACGATTAATTATACTGACGCGAAGCCGGTCCCTCAGCAACCTGCGCCGGAGCCCAAGCCGGAGTGGTCACCTGCAAGCCTTGTTGATTTTACGCACCGCGAGGATATGCGGAATGACTTCCGTATTCAAACCCTGCTGCCCGTCATGTTATCATACCAGGGTCCGCACTTTGCGAAGGCCGACCTGAATGGGGATGGTACCGACGATTTTTACATTGGCGGTTCGCGCGGGCAGGCGGGTGCGTTATTCATCAGCGATCATGGCAAGTTCAGGAAAAGCAATCAGGCGGTTTTTGAAAAGGACCTGGCTTATGAAGATGGTGATATGGCATTTTTTGATGCGGATGGGGATGGGGATATGGATCTGCTGGTGACCAGTGCAGGTTATGAGCTCAATGCAGGCGATCCGCTTTTGCTGCCGCGGCTGTACCTTAATAATCACGGCAGCTGGGAGCGCGGTACTTTGCCGGCTGTGGGTGCCAATGCTGCTGCCGTGGCTGTTGCCGATCTGGATAAAGACGGTGCAATGGACGTTTTTTTAGGCAGCAGGGTCGTGCCGGGACGCTTTCCCGAAAGTGCGGGAGGCGTATTACTGCACAATGATGGGAAAGGAAACTTTACCGATGTGACCGCCAGTGCGGCCCCGTCGCTAGCGAAAGCAGGAATGATCACCGATGCAGCATTTGCCGACATGGATCGGGACGGTTACCCGGAGCTGCTGCTCACCACGGACTGGATGCCTGTGAAAGTGTATGCCAATAAAAAAGGTAAACTCACGGATGCCAGCGAATCCATGGGTACGGAGGCATTGAACGGATGCTGGAATACCGTGCAGCCTGCTGACCTCGACGGGGACGGTGATGTGGATTTTGTAGTTGGAAACATGGGAAATAATTGGCAGTGGAATGTTACCTCATCGGCCGGATTGTCGCTGTACGCTGCCGATTTTGATAACCTGAACCGCATTGTGCCGCTGATCAGCGTGACTGAGGATGGCAAAGAGTATCCTTACGCCAGCCGCGACGAGCTCCTGGATCAGGTGCCCTCCCTCAAAAAGAAGTACACCAATTACCTGCTGTACGCCAAAGCAACCCTGCCCGACATATTGCCAGCCGAAAAGCTCAGCCGGGCGACACACTTGTCGGCCCGGGAGTTCAGGAGTGGTATTCTGGAAAATAAAAACGGCAAGCTGGTATTCCGGGCCTTGCCGGTAGAGGCGCAGTTTGCACCGGTATATGCCATTACGTTATGCGATGTGGACGGCGACGGCCGCCAGGACCTGCTTCTGGGCGGAAATCAGAAACAAACCCGTGTCCGTATCGGCCGGAACGATGCAAGCCTGGTGCAGGTGTTCCTGAATAAGGGTGCGCTCAGCTTTGCCTACCTGCCGCAATCGAAAAGCGGATTGTACATCAAGGGGGACGTCCGCGACTTGACCACGGTAACAGCCGGCGGCAAGACCTACCTGCTGGCCGGCCTCAACAATGCACCTTTGCAAAGCTATGTCCTGAGGAGATAATGCATTAATTTTTAATTAAGACATGAAAGCCCCGGCACCGCAAATGCGCCTTGCCGGGGCTTTCTGATGTATGTGGGACAGGTGAATTCATCCTGATTTTAAAACAATTTCAGCAGTGTAATTCTGTACTGTCAGGCAGGTAACGTACCCGTCTATCATTAAATTAATATTAAAAAAATAAATATCGCCCAAGCCTTTCTTAAAATTATTTAAATATTAAAATTAGTTATCATATTTGTCAAGTCGAGGTATGAACCATTCAAATCTTCGGCATATTTTAATTTTAACCTAATTAATGTATTTAAATTAACTAAACCTATGAAAGAAAAGCTACTTAAAGCCTTCTTTAAGAGTTTGGCGCCCCTCGGGTTGTTCCTGCTTTTTGCTTCATTGTCGGCCTCTGCCCAGGACCGAACAGTGACAGGTACAATTACCGATGACAAAGATCAGGGATTGCCAGGTGCTTCAATAACGGTGAAAGGCTCTGCAAAAGGGTCAAATGCAGATGCTAATGGAAAGTTCTCGATCAGTGGTGTAAAGGATTCTGATATTCTGGTGATCAGCTCAATCGGATTTTTACGGCAGGAAATTACCGTAGGAAACCGCAGCACGGTGGACGTGAAGCTGGCTCCGGACGTGGCCAATTTGCAGGAAGTAACCGTTACCGCTCTGGGTATTAAGAAAGATACCAGGAAGCTGGGTTACTCGACCACTACAGTAGAAGCGGTGGCAATTAACCAAGCGCGTGAAACAAACGTGGTAAACTCCCTCCAGGGACGCGTTGCGGGTTTGAATATCAGCCCGGCCAGTGGTGGTCCTGCTTCTTCGTCGCGGATTAACCTGCGCGGGGTAAGTAACTTCAAAGGAGGCAGCCCGCTGTTCGTTATCAATGGTGTGCCGATGGACAACACTTCCAGAGGTACTTCCGGTGAATGGGGCGGCGCTGATAATGGGGACGGTATCGGTAATATTAACCCGGACGATATTGAAAGTATGACCGTTTTGAAAGGAGCCAGCGCCGCTGCACTGTACGGTACCCGTGCAGCCAACGGTGTAATCCTGATCACGACCAAAAGCGGCAAGCAAAATGGCGGTCTTTCTGTGGAATTCAATACCAACACGCAGTTCGACAAGGTGATCGACTATACCGATTTCCAGTATGAGTACGGTCAGGGCCAACAGGGAAAAAGGCCCACGGACGTAAACAGCGCCAAAAACTCAGGTATTTACAGCTGGGGAGAAAAAATGGACGGTCAGCCTTACACCCAGTTTGACGGAAAGCAATATCCGTACTCTCCGGTGAAGGACAACTTCGAAAACTTCTATCGCACCGGCTCGACTTACACCAATACTGTGGCAGTTTCAGGCGGCGGAGAGCGCAACAGTTTCCGCCTCTCACTCTCCAATATGAATGCAAATGCAGTGCTGAGAAGCAGCGGTGTAAACCGTAAGACGATCAATATGAGCCTGACCCAAAAGGTAACGGACAAATTGGACGTGAGCGTGATGGGTAATTACGTTGACCAGGTAGACCGCAACCGTGCAATGCTGAGCGACGCGCCGATGAATGCCAACTATGGTATCATGTTCCTTGCAACGAGCTTCAACCAGAAAGCATTGATGCCGGGTTACGATCCGATTACTGGTGCTGAAATGACATTCAGTGACGACACTTACAAAACCAACCCATGGTTTGTGGTTAACCAGTACAAAAACGAGATTTCAAGAAAACGTCTGATTACTGCGATTACCAGCAAATACCAGTTTGCCGACTGGATCTACCTGCAGGGCCGTATCGGATATGACCTGATCAACGACGGCGGTTTCAATATTACGCCTTGGGGTACTGCATATTCAAGCAAAGGCGGAGTAGGTAACAGCAAGTCGCAGACAACCGAAATGAACATTGATGGTTTGCTGGGTGTCAACAAAACCTTCGGTGATTTTGGCGTGAATGTAGCATTGGGAGCCAACCTTCGTAAGAATAAAGCTGAAAGTGTGAGCGTTTCCGGTGGCCAGCTGAGCATTCCTTACCTGTATACTTTGTCCAACACCTTGACAAAAGGACAGGGTTACGGTTACAATGAAAGACAAGTTCAATCGGGATATTACACTGCGGATTTTGATTACAAAGGCTTCCTGACCTTGTCTACAACCGGTCGCTACGACATTTACTCAACGCTGCCATCATCCAACCGCGGCATTTTTGCTCCTTCCGTTTCAGGTGCATTTATTTTCTCGGAGCTGATGAATTCGAGCTTCCTGGATTTTGGTAAACTGCGTGCTTCCTATGCGCAAACCAGCGGTGAGGCTTTCGACGCATACCTGACGAGCCAGTACTATTCTCTCGGAAACACTTACAATGGTCTGCCACAGGGTGGCTTTGGCTCACAACTGCCAAACATCAACCTGAAACCTTACCGTTTGAAAGAGTTTGAAATCGGCTTTGAAACAAAATTCCTGCATAACCGTCTTGGACTGGACGTGGCTTATTTCAACAGGACAACCAAAGACGAAATTGTAAATGGTCCGCTTTCTCCGACCACCGGCTATACTTCGCAGGTCTTGAACCTGGGTTCTACCAAAAACCACGGAATTGAGATCTTGCTGACCGGTACGCCAGTTCAGACTACCTCATTCAAATGGGATATGTCTTTCAACCTTACATCTGTGAAAAACACGATCGCGGATATCGATGGACTTAATGCAGACGGAACTCCTAAAACGAAGGTATTTGGTCTGGGTACTTACCGTCCTTTGAATGCTAACATTGCACACGTAAGAGGCTTGCCGGCAGCGCAGATTATGGCTTACGATTACAAGTACAATGCAAACGGGCAAATGATCATCGGGTCGGACGGTATTCCTGTTCGTGGCGAGTTGAAGCCGATGGGTTCATCGCTTCCAAAAGTGTACGGTGGCTTCAACAACTCCTTGAACTACAAGGCACTTACATTGTCCTTTTTGTTTGATTACAAATTTGGTGGAAAAGTATTGTCGGCAACCAACCACTATTCGATCGTGGACGGCTTGAACAAAATGACACTGGTAGGACGTGAAACCGGAATTGTAGCGGATGGTGTCCTGGAAACCGGCGAAGCCAACACGCAGAACATTTCAGCACAGACCTATTACAGTAAGCTGGTTACCAACATTTCTAAACTGAATGTGTTCAGTTCTGATTTTATCAAGCTGAGACAAGTGGTACTAAGCTACAACCTGCCGGCCAACTGGTTTAACAACAAGCTGCCGTTTGAAGGGATTTCGGTTTCGGCTGTGGGACGCAACCTCGCAACATTGCTGATGCATACCAAAAACTTTGATCCCGAAGCGGGCTTCTCTTCCAACGTTTCTTACGCAGGAACAGAGGGTTCACAATACCCGTCAACCAGGACGTACGGTTTTACTGTTAACGCAAGATTCAAAAAATAAGAACTATGAAAAGATTTTCAATATATGGTTTGTCCCTTCTCCTATTTGTTGTAGCGGGTTGTACGGATAAATTCGACGAGATCAACACCGACCCGACGCAGGCTAGCGAGACTGTCTGGGATCCTAATTACTTTCTTCCAAATGCGCAGTTGTCTTACATCAATCTGGGTTACGGGAGTATCATTTACCAAAGTTTGATGACGCAGGTACTTGCTTCAACATTCTACTATTATGGAAATGGTGACAAGTATGTGAACACGCAGAACTCGACCAGCTATCAGGGTAACATTTTTGGTACTACGTACGGTGTAGGAAGGCTTCTGGCCGAAATGATGCGTCTGACGAAAGACAAAGAACAGTATTCCAACCTGTACAATGTGGGCCGGATCATGCAGGTTATGAATTTCCAGCAGGGAACGGATACGTATGGTGATATACCTTATACTGAAGCATTTAAGGTAAGAGAAGGTGTCCAAACTCCAAAGTACGATACCCAGCAATCGATCTACGCGGCCATGCTTCCGGAGCTGGAATCGGCAATTAACGGACTGGATGCCAGCAAGCTGAAACCAACCGGGGATTTGTTTTACGGCGGCGATATTACCAAGTGGAAAAAGTTCGGGTACTCGCTGATGCTGCGCGTCGCAATGCGCCTTACAAAGGTAGATCCCGCCACTGCCAAGACCTGGGCTGAAAAAGCGGCTGCGGGCGGCACATTCGCTTCCATCGACGACAATGCTAGAATTGTTGCGGATGCGAATAATGCGAACTCGGCTATTTACGGCGTATATCAGGTAGCAGATGATTATCGTGAACTGCGCTTTTCCAAGACTTTTATCGATGCATTGAAAACAGCAGGAGACCCGCGCCTGTCCGCAATCGCTGAGGTTCCTGCTCCGGGAGCTGCTGCGAATGCCAATCAATCGCTTGTCGGTAACAATGCTGCCTCAATCCAGATGGGTTTGCCAAATGGTTATGACCTGATCGGAGGTGCTACGGATATCAAAAAGGCCCCGGGTTACCCTGGCCCGACTGGTACTGGCAATGATGTTGCGCCGCTTGGAAATTATTCAAGACCCCGTATTTCGGTTTACCTGAAAAGAAACGGAACCTTGTTCGTGCTGACTTATCCTGAAATCGAGCTGCTGCTGGCGGAAGCCAAAGTACGCGGCTGGAATGTGCCGGGAACTGCGGCCGACCATTACAAAAATGGCATCGTCGGCGGGATGACCACCATGGGCCAGCTTGACCCGACTGCTGAGATTTCTGCGACGACTGCAACGGCTTATGCCACTGCGCATCCACTGACGACCACATCCTTGGAAGCCTCGTTGAAAGATATCAACACGCAGTACTGGCTCGTGACCGGCTCGGAATTCAACTTCATGGAAACCTGGCACAACTGGCGCCGGTCGGGGTACCCGCAGCTAACCCCTATCAATTACCCGGGTAATGTGACTGGCGGTACTATCCCCAGAAGGATGATTTACCTGTCGACCGAGATTATCAACAATGGTGCAAGTTACCAGGAGGCAGTAGGCCGTATTACCGGCGGCGACCTGCTCACCGGACGTGTATGGTGGGATAAATAAGAAGATTTGGAGAGTGGTAAGAAGTTTAAAATTTCTTACCGCTTTCCAAATAAAAACACACAGTTAGTTTTAACTTCAACCAAAAGTTGAAGTTTTTTTCGTTTTTAAAATATCCTCTTTTCATCAGGTCCCGTTACTTGCGGATGAATAACCGACACCTTTACCGTTTACTGCTGCTGTGCCTGCCCCTGTCTTTGGGTATGCTCCCAAGCTGGGCTCAGGGCACGCTTTTTCAACAGCTTCTTCCCCGGCAGACGGGCATCGATTTCATGAATACGATCAATGAGGACGAGCGCTTCAACGTCATGGCGTATGAATACTTTTACAATGGGGGAGGTGTGGCTGCGGGCGATATCAATAATGATGGGTTCGAAGATCTTTTCTTTACCTCCAACATGGGCTCTAACAAGCTATACCTGAACCTTGGTAAAACTCAGAAACTGCAGTTTAAGGACATTACCGCTGCGGCAGGCAAAGGTCTGGATGGACGGAAAGGCGGCTGGAAAACGGGCGTGACCATGGCCGATGTGAACGGGGACGGACTGCTGGACATCTATATCTGCTACTCGGGCAAGGTAGAGGACGAAAAGCGCCGCAATCAGCTTTTCATCAATCAGGGTAATCTCAAATTTCTGGAACAGGCTGCGGCGTACGGACTGGATGATATCAGTTACAGTACGCAGGCGGCTTTTTTTGACTATGACCGCGACGGGGACCTGGATATGATGCTCCTCAACCATAGTGTCAAGAAAATTGATAATATGGAGCTGGCCAAGTTCAGGCAGGAAACCGACCAGCTGGCAGGCAACAAGCTTTTTGAAAACAAAAACAACCATTTCGAAGAGGTAACCCTGAAAGCCGGCATCCACCAGTACCCGCTGACCTTTGGGCTGGGTATGGCGATTGCGGATGTAAACCAGGATGGATGGGAGGATATTTACGTCACCAACGACTATAATGAGCCCGACTACCTTTACATTAATAATAAAAACGGCACGTTCACGGATGTGACCCAGGACTATTTCCGCCACCTGGCGCAGTTCTCCATGGGGGTTGAAATTGCGGATTTCAACAATGACGGCCTGCCGGATATTATGTCGCTGGATATGCTGCCGGAGGATAACCAGCGCCAGAAACTGCTGCAGCTTCAGGAAAACTACGAGTCTTTTGAGCTCATGCAGCAACAAAACCTGCACAAGCAGTACATGCGTAACATGCTGCAGCTCAACAATGGGGACGGTACTTTCAGCGAGATCGCGCAGGTGGCTGGCGTATCCAATACCGATTGGAGCTGGAGTCCGCTCCTGGCCGATTTTGACAATGATGGTTTTAAGGATCTTTTTGTTTCAAACGGCTATTTCCGCGATTATACCAATAAGGATTTTTTGAAATACTGGGGTGACTATAAAATTCGCCGGGCCGTGGATAAAGAGCCGGTACAGCTGATGGACCTTGTCAAAGCAATGCCTTCGACCAAGCTCCTGAGCTACATTTTCCGTAATAACCACGATCTGACATTTACCAAAAAACAGGAAGAATGGGGCATCAGTATGCCTACTATTTCAAGCGGGGCGGTGTATGCCGATCTTGATAATGACGGCGACCTTGACCTGGTGGTCAACAATATCAATGATCCTGCATTCCTTTACCGGAACACTGCGTCGGAAACCGGCAGCAACTGGCTTCAGGTCAGACTGCAGCAAAGCGACAAAAACAAAAACAGCGTGGGGGCGTGCGTATATGTGTACGCCGGCGGGGACGTCCAGTACCAGGAAGTGAATCCCAACCGGGGTTACCTGTCGGCGACACCGCTGCGGCTGCATTTCGGCATGGGTAATGAAAAAGCTGCCGACTCGGTCAGGATCATCTGGCCTGACGGTACTTTCCAGGTTTTGAAAAATACAGCGGCCAATGCACTGCTGACTGTACAAAAAGATAAAAAAGCACCTAAAATGCCGGAGCTTGCCAAGGCGACCAACCCGATTTTTACGCTCGAAAAGCCGCCTGTGACCTACCAGCATGAGGGTTTCAATGAGAATGATTTCAAACGCCAGCCGCTCATGCTCTCCATGTACTCTCAAACCGGTCCGGTAGTGGCCAGGGGAGATGTGAACCACGATGGGCTCGATGATATATTCGTGAGCGGCGACCAGAACAAGCAAGCCAGGATATGGCTGCAGCAGCCGGGCGGTACGTTTTCCGAAATGCCTGGGTTTTCAGTAGGGGACGAAAACATCTCCGCAGCATCGGCAGCTATGTTTTTTGATGCAAATGGGGATGGTTTTGACGACCTGTATGTAGCCAAAGGCGGCTATTCCATGTTCGAGCCCAATACCATTTCACTGCAGGACGAAATTTACCTTAATGACGGAAAAGGTAACCTGAACCTTTCGGTACTCTCACTGCCCAACCTCAAAAGCAGCAGCAAATCCTGCATTTGTCCGTTTGATTTTGACCGGGACGGTGATCTGGATCTGTTTGTGGGCGGGCGGGTCATTCCCGGCCGCTATCCCGAAAGTCCGGCGTCGTACCTGCTGATCAATGATGGCAAAGGCAATTTCAGTATCAGGGAATCACCTTTTTTCAAGGTCGGTATGGTGACTGCGGCGCAGTGGGCAGACCTCGACGGCGATGGTAAAACGGAGCTGATCCTGGCGGGGGAGATGATGCCGATCTCGGTTTTTACATTCCAGGGAAAAGATTTTGAAGAAACTACCAGCCGGTATTTTGTCAGTCCTGAGGCAGGTTTCTGGTCTGCCCTGAAGGTGGAAGACCTCGATGGTGACGGTACATTGGACATTGCAGCGGGTAACCTCGGGCTTAATACGCAGATCAAAATTTCCGAAAAAGAGCCTGCTGAGCTCTACTATGCGGACTTTGATAAAAACGGCTCCATTGACCCGTTCTTTAACTTTTATATCCAGGGTAAATCCTACCCGTTTGTAAGCCGTGACGAGCTGAATGACCAGATCTACCCGATGCGAAAAAAATTTCCATTTTACCGCGACTATGCCAATGCATCCATGACCGACGTGTTTTCTGCGGATGACCTGGGCAAAGCGGGCAAGCTCAGGGCTACCGAGGCTCGTACAGTCGTATTTTTTAACAAAAAAGGAAAGTTTGAAAAACAGGTTTTGCCTGTGCAGGCGCAATTTGCACCTGTGACCGCCATCGTGCCGGGCGACTTTGACCACGACGGAAAAAAGGACCTGCTGCTGCTCGGCAACCGCATGGACAACCGGCTCAAACTAGGCAGCATGGACGCTAATTATGGCTGCCTGCTTGCCGGTGACGGCAAAGGTGGTTTCACGTATGTAGCCCAGCCAGCCTCGGGTTTATGCGTGAAAGGCGACGTGAAATCCTGTGTCGAAGCAAAGGTCAATCAGGAAAAGCTGCTCGTAATCGGAGCATTCAACCAATCTCTACAGTTTTACAAAAACACCCATAAGTAATGCGTAAGTACGTTTTGCTGGTGCTCCTGCTTGCCGGCCAGGCGGTACAGGCGGCCCAGGACCTGAAGGCCCATTTGCAACCGGCCGTTTTTTCGGTGACCATGGTGATGATACACGACGTGGTAAACCCTCCGGCAGCCAGCAGGTTTTACACGTACTGCCTGATGGGTGCCTATGAAATTTCGTCCTGGCACAACAGGGACATTGTCGCACCTACGCGTTTTATCAAAAGCATTGCGCCTTTTTCCATTGAAGCAAAGGATTATAATTACCAGATTGCGGCATTGTACTGCATCCTCGAAACCGGAAGGCTCATCCTGCCGTCGGGTTATATGCTGGAAGAGGATCAGAAAAAGCTGGTGATTGCATTGCTGCGCGAAAAGTTTTCCCAATCCGAAATCGACAAGTCCATTGCTGCTGCGCGTGAAGTAGCCCAGAAAATCGCATCCTACGCTGCCACCGACGGCTACCTGTCGCTGAGCACCCGCGTGCGGTACAGGCCCAAAAAGGGTGATGCTTACTGGTATCCCACGCCTCCCGGTTACATTGAGGGTATCGAGCCGCATTGGAAAACGATCCGCCCGATGCTGATTGATTCCAGCAGCCAGTTTGCGCCTCCGCCTCCGGTCGCATTCAGCAGGGATAGTACCAGTGCTTTTTTCAAGCTGACTTATGAAGTTTACAAAACAGGCAGGGACCTTACTGAGCAGCAGCGCTTTATTGCTTCCTACTGGGACTGTAATCCTTTCGCAATCAACACGTCCGGCCATATGTCCATCGGGTTCAAGAAAATCAGCCCGGGCGGGCACTGGATGAACATAACCGGGATTGCTGTGGCCAAGTCCAGCATGGGCCTGGACAAGGGAATCCTCGTCCACGCATTGGCAGCTGCTACTTTGATGGACGCTTTTATCAGCTGCTGGGACGAAAAGTACCGGAGCAGCCGCATCCGTCCCGAGACGGTAATCAACCGTTATATTGATCCCAAGTGGCAGCCCCTTTTGCAAACACCGCCTTTTCCGGAGTATACCAGTGGGCATAGCGTCATTTCCACGGCTGTGTCCGAGCTGCTCACGTACCTGCTGGGTGACCATTTTGCTTTCCGGGACGATACAGAGGTGATCTTCGATCTGCCTGCCCGCGATTTCAGATCATTCAGGCTGGCAGCCGAGGAAGCCGCCATTTCACGCCTTTACGGTGGAATACACTACCGGGATGCCATTGAAAAAGGGCAGGAGCAGGGCAGGCAGGTGGGTATGTACATCATTGAGCTGCTTAAAAAAAACGGGATCAAACCCGTGATTTGAGAAAAAGCATTCACCTGAACCCTATAATGGGACGAAAATTGTAGCTTTGGCCTCGCAGCTGCCGCTTTTTCGCCCGATCAATGAAAACTGCATTCACATCCCTGCTTGTTCTGTTTGCCATGGGTACGGTCATGTATGCCCATGCACAAGATGCCCCCATTCAAAGCGAGTGGAGAAAGGAAAGGGATGCGGAAACCGATGCAAAGCTGGCCAGGGAGCAGGCGGGCATCTCTACTTCACGGTGGAACTTCGGGGTAAATGGCGGCTATGCCTACCGGCTCTTCCGGTCGGGGGTGCGCAAGAATCCGGATCAGGAAAAATACATCAAAGATCTTAAATCAGGCATTTCTTTCGGCGGCGATCTGGCCTATTTTCCATGGAGAAAAATAGGTATAGGCGCTGTTTACGACTATTATACGAGCAAGGCCACGGCTGCCGACGGGCTCAGTGAGGATGTTACGATACAGTTTTACGGCGGCTCCCTCATTCATCGCGCTAATCTTAAAAATAACCGCTCCTTCATACGTACAGCGCTCCTGATGGGGTATCAGCCTTATCAGAACAAGACGGTATCCAATGCCAGCTTTACGATCAGCGGCAAAACGGTGGGATGGGGCGTAAGTGTGGGCGTAGAACAGAAATTATCTGATCATCTGGCTATACACCTCACGGGCACCGCCCTGCTGGGCGCCGCCTACCGCATTGAGCGGGCCACGGGTATTAACAAGGAAACCCTGCACCTGGGCAAGGACAACAGTGTAGACCTGTCGAGAGCTTCGCTTACACTGGGGCTCCGGTTTTTGTAAATTCGTCAGCGTACCGGATCGAAAACATTGATAACACCATGCATACGACCAACTACATCAACACATTTATCGAAGTCGCCGAAGACAGTACTGCTGAAAAAGCGGAAGTGCCTCCCATGAAGGGAGCTGAGAAAACGGTCGCCGGTCTTCAGTTTGAGCTGGTTTACGACCATCCCTACCAATACACTTCCGACGATCTGATCTTCGGGGTATACGCCCGCCGGAACGGGTTGAAGAAAGTGGATCTGGATGCAGAGCGTGAAAAGTTTTTTTCCAGGGGGCAAGCCTGCATGCGTGCTTCGCCGCTGGCCAAAAAATACGGCTGGGGCGTTCACAGCAACGAAGAAGGCAAAGTGGCATTGTACCCGGTGGAGTCTGAAGAATACAAAAGGCTGGCCGCCGATGAACAGCTGAAACATACCAGGGCAATGCGTTCGAAGAAAAGTTAGCGGATGATGGAAGACCTGCAGGGCCGGAGCAATACCGGCCCTTTTTTGTATACTACCGGTTAGGAAAGTGATCTACCGGGCTTTTATTTGGGATAAAGTCCTGTGTTGTTATGATAAAGTAAGGGAAAAATAGGACAAAATAGTCTTCCTGTAAAGCGTGACAATGATTGTTGCTAGCAGGCTGGGCTTTGTGCTCAGATTTTGAACCCCCATTTTAAAGTCTTACTTTGTTGTTTAATATTCCTAAACATCCTAAATCCTGTCCTGATGAAAATTAAGCAGTTAACCACCCGCTTGCTTTTCGCTTTGCTTGCCCTCCTGCTGGGTAATCCTGCAACGCGTGCCCAAACCAAGCCGCTGGTTGTATTTGTCACCGGCGACCACGAATACAGTGGGGAAGAGACCCTGCCAATCATTGCTGCAGAGCTTGAAAAAAATTATGGTATGCGTACCAAGGTCCTGAAAGCGTATCCAGATCACAATGGGGAAAAGGATATTCCGGGCCTGGAAGCCTTGCGTGATGCCGATCTGGCGGTATTTTACCTGCGCTGGCGGCAGCTTCCCAAAGAGCAGCTTGCCTACATTGAAGAGTACCTGAAAAAGGGCAAGCCGGTGATGGGTTTTCGTACGACCACGCATGCGTTCAACTATCCGAAAGGGGATGAGAATGAAAAATGGAATGCATTCGGCGAGTTTGCCCTCAATGCACCTCCCGGATGGGGCGGAGCTGCCAAGCACACCCATTATGGCCACAAAAGCAGTACGGACGTGACCATTGTTCCCGAGCAGGCCAAAAACCCGATCCTGACCGGGGTTACTGCTCCTTTTCATGCCCGCTCCTGGCTTTACCGGGTACTTCCGGATTATCCTACCAAGGGTTCCACCTGGCTGCTGATGGGCAAATCCGTTGATCCCGACAAGGAAGCGATCGAAAATCCCGTGGCATGGACAGGCAAAAATTCGTTTGGCGGCAAAGTGTTCATGACGACGCTGGGCCACCCCGAAGATTTTCGTCTCGAACCTTTTCAGCGCCTGGTGGTGAATGCTATTCACTGGGAGCTGGGCCGTCCGGTGCCTAAAAGCTGGAAAGGCAAACTGGACATACAGGTGCCTTACCGTGAAGCCAAGTAGTTCGTCTTCAAGTATTTTCCTAATCCTTTTTCATAAAAATAATGTCTAAACCCAAAAAGAACAGCCTGAAACTGCTGGTGGCACTGGTCGCGCTTGCGATCGTCACATTCAGTGCTTTCAAGATCAGCCAGCCGGCGGTGATCGAAGTGCCCGATGGTGCGCACATTTCGCTGATTGGCAACAACCTCGGTTCGAGGATGATGAACTACGATAACTTCGAGACGGAACTGCAGGTGCGTTATCCTGAAAAGAAACTTTTTATCCGCAACATGTGCGATGGGGGGGATACACCTGGTTTCCGGCCGCATGCGAGCAGGAACACGCCCTGGGCATTTCCGGGTGCTGAGAAGTTCCAGACCGAGCTGGCAAACCCATCTCAGAGCGAGGGACATTTTGAGACACCGGACCAGTGGCTTACCCGCTTGAAAACAGATATTATCCTCGGATTCTTCGGGTATAATGAATCTTTTCAGGGTAAAGAAGGACTGGCCAACTATAAGGCTGAGCTGGATGCTTTTGTAAAGTATACTTTAAACCAGAAGTATAATGGTACCTCAGCTCCCAAGCTGGCCCTGGTTTCTCCCATTGCTTTCGAAGACCTTTCGGACCGGTACGATCTGCCGAATGGAAAGAAAGAAAATGAAAACCTTGCGCTGTACACCAAAGCGATGAAGGAGGTGGCCGATCAGAACAATGTGCTTTTTGTAGATGCATTTACGCCCTCTCAGAAATGGTATGCCGACACGAAAGAGGCCCTGACCATCGACGGGTCCCAGCTGAATGCCGAAGGTTACAAAAAGCTGGGCCTGTTGCTTGCAGACCAGGTTTTCGGCAAGGCTTCGCCCAAGGCTGAGAAAAACCGTGCGCTCGTTCATGCCGCGGTGGATGAAAAGAACTGGATGTGGCACAACGATTACAAGATCCCGAACGGAGTACACGTATATGGCCGCCGGTATAATCCGTTTGGCCCCGACAACTATCCCGCCGAAATCGAAAAGATCCGGCAAATGACCGACCTGCGTGACCAGGCTGTGTGGCTGGCGGCATCCAAGGGAGAAAAAATGGACCTTACCGCTGCGGACGCCCAGACCCGGTCACTGCCACAGGTAAAAACCAATTTTAATCCCGAAAAAAATGGCAGCCTTACCTACCTCTACGGCCAGGATGCATTGAGTAAGCTGAAAGTGCCGGAAGGGTATAAAATTGAGCTTTTTGCCTCCGAGCAGGAGTTCCCCGACCTGGCAAAACCCATGCAGATGTCGTTTGACAACAAGGGGCGCCTGTGGATTTCCACCATGCCCAGCTACCCACATTACAAGCCGGGCGACTCCAAGCCCAATGACAAGATTATCATTCTTGAAGATACAAACGGGGACAATAAAGCGGACAAGCAGACGGTGTTTGCAGAAGGATTGCACCTTCCGCTGGGCTTTGAGATAGCGCCCGAAGGTGTTTACGTGTCTCAGGGAACGAACCTCAAACTATTTACGGATACCAACGGGGACGACAAGGCGGATAAGGTTGAGATTCTGCTGAGCGGCTTTGATGATCATGATACGCATCACAACAGTCATGCATTTACCGTGGACCCGTCAGGTGCGATTTATTCGGGCGAAGGAGTGTTTTTGCATACCAATGTCGAAACTTCGTATGGTCCGGTACGTGCTACAAATGGTGGTTTTTACCGCTATGCGCCTCAGCTGAAAAAGCTGGAACGTACCGCGCAGCTCTCCATCCCGAATCCATGGGGTATTGCATTTGATGATTGGGGCCAGCCTTTCTTTGCCGAAACATCCAGTCCGGATGTGCGGTGGATGTTGCCTGGTACCGTACTGCCGCGCTATGGAGAAGCTACGCACAAGTCGGTGCAGCTGATTGAAGAGGCGCACCGTGTACGTCCGACCTCAGGACTTGAATTTGTATCAAGCCGGCATTTCCCGGATGATATCCAGGGCGATTTTCTGATCAACAATACCATCGGTTTTCTGGGGACCAAAGAGCATACGCTGGTAGATGATGGTACTGGCTACAAAAGCCGTCACCGGAAGGATCTTGTCGTAAGTGAAGACCGGAACTTCAGACCGGTGGATATGGAATTTGCACCCGATGGTTCATTGTATCTTATCGACTGGCACAATATCCTGATCGGCCACATGCAGCATAATGCCCGTGACCCGCTGAGGGACCATTCTCACGGCCGGGTATACCGGATTACCTACCCGTCGCGTCCGCTGGTGAAGCCGGCCAAAGTCGCTGGCGCCAGCATTGACGAGCTGCTCAACAACCTCAAACTGCCCGAATACCGTACCCGCTACCGCACCCGCCGGGAGCTGAGGGGGCGCGACAAGAAAGAAGTGCTGACCAAACTGAATACCTGGGTTGCCGGTCTGGACAAGAATGATCCGCGGTACGAGCACCATCTGCTGGAAGGTTTGTGGGTAAGCTGGGGACTGGATCAGGTGGATCAGAAGCTTCTCAAACAAGTGCTGAAAGCCAAGGATTTTCATGCCCGTGCTGCGGCAGTGGAAGTAGTGCGCTATACCGGTCACCAGGTACCCGACCAGGCTGACCTTCTCATGCAGGCTGCGCGGGACGAAAACAGCCGGGTGAGGCTGGTAGCCATCGTGGCAGCGTCGTGGATCGGGAAAGACAAAGGATTACCGATCCTGGCCGAAGCTGCCAAAAAACCGCTGGATGACTGGACCATACATGCTCATGAAGCTGCTGTGGCACATTTGGAGGGTAAAAATGTGAAAAAAGAAAAGGAGACCGTCGCGGCTACCAACCTGAAAGGCAACGATCTGGTTCTCTTCAATCAGGGGCGGCAGATATATGCCAAAGAGGGTTACTGCGCTACGTGTCACCAGCCCGACGGCAAGGGGCTGGCCGCTTCCGGCTTTCCGCCGCTGGCGTCCACCAACTGGGTGCTGGGCAGCGATGAGCGCCTGATCAAGCTGGTACTGAAAGGTTTGCTCGGACCCATTGAAGTGAATGGTAAGAAGTTCCCGGGCCAGGTGCCGATGACGCCTTTTGGCGGCCTGCTGAACGATGACGAAGTAGCTGCTGTGATTACCTATGTACGAAACTCGTTCGGCAACAAAGGTCCCGCGATTTCACCCGACAAAGTAAAGCAGGTGCGGGCAGCTACGGAGGCGAAAAAGGATTTTTATTCACCTGAACAGTTGCTCAAAGAACATCCTCTCGAGGCGCTGTAATGTTTGATATTTAACACAGCTGAAAGCCGGGACGTACGTTCCGGCTTTTTTTGTTTTACATGATTTTCAATTTATTTCTACTGCCTGTGTGTATTTGTTGTCAGTTTTTGCAAAAACGGGTAATTTTCAGGAATGTGATTTCTGACTAAATTGTCCGTCCATACTATACGCACTCTTCTTTATGACCAGGACAATCTGCTATGCAGTGATCGTCATCGTTATTGCGCTGCACTTTGCCTATATCCTGCATTTCTCTGTAAACTTTCCTTATCTCGACGATTTTCTGCTGATTCAGTTTATTGAAGCGATCACGCGCGCCGATGCTTCGTTTGCAGATGTTCTCGGGGAGCTTTTCAAAACTTGCAATGATCATAAGCCGGTGATCCCGCGGCTGCTTTCCTGGCTGGACTTCGCTTTGACGGGGCACTTGCATTTCCGCTTTTATATCCTAGTCACCTCCCTTAACCTGCTGTATATCTTCGGCTTTTTTTACAGGTTGTTTGGTAAACTTGGCTTGCCCGTTTATTACTTTCTGCCGGTCCCTTTTATCTTTTTTCAGCCATTGTACCATGAAGTTTCCGGGTGGGCGCTCACCGGTCTTCAGCATTCATTCCTCACCGCGTTCCTCGTAACTGCTATCAGCCTGGCACAGCGTGACTCCATGCAGGCTTTTTACGGAGCAATGTGTTGCTGCTTGCTAGCGACCTATACCCATGGAAACGGCATTTTCTCATTCGCCGCGGTGGTTTGCTACTACGTTTGTATGAGAGATCTGGGGAAGGCCGGTGCAACAATGGGTTTTATGATGCTGGCGCTGGGCTTGTACCTGCTGGGCTATGAGCCGGGACAGGCTGCGCAGGCACCTTCGGGCGTGCTGCCCGTTTTGCTTTCATTCATTTGCTTCATTGGTTCCGGCCTGGCTCTCTGGAACGATCCTTCGTGGTGGGCGGGCATTGGCGGTGGTGTGGCGCTCACATTTATGCTGGTGACCTTCCGGTCTGTTTTAAAGAGAGAATATCGGCTGGTAAAGCCAGTGACTGCGTCGCTGCTGAGCATCTTCCTATTTATTTTGATTACCGGACTGGTGATTGCCACCGTACGATCCTGGGCAGGTACCATAGTGGCCAGCCGGTTTCAGCTTTATGGCGTCATGGTGATCATCCTTGTGTACCTGCTTGCCCTCGACCGTTTGCGCTGGCTTCGCAGGCCGCGCTTCGTGTATGGTGTTACGGCAGCATCCGTATGCTACTGCGTGTATGCCTACTACCTGTACACAGGTACTGTCGCCACCAAAAAAGCGGCGTATGAAGCTGATATTTATAATTGGAAAAACAATCACCGGATGTTTTCGGTAGACCGTTCCTTCATCCGGAATGCAGGATTTTACCTGCTGCCGGCCTGTCGCTCCGGGATCGTGCAGCTACCTGTGCCGCTGGTCAGTAAAAGTGAGCTGGAAAAACTGTTTGAGACACATGCTACCTCCCGTACAGCGTACCGCATTTACCTTTCTCACTGGAATATCCGGCGCCTGAAACCCGCTCTTCCGGACAGTATGGTGTATCACTTTGTAGCAAGCGACCTGCTTCCTGCATTCCCAGGACTACTCACCGAAAGGTTCCTCGTACTGCGCAGTTGCGGCCGGGGAAACATTTTTTTACTGCCTGCCATCCCCAAGGTCGAGGCGCGTAAAGTGATCGCTGCGACGGGCCGGTATTACAAGGGCGGCTTCAATACGATGCTGCGCACAGACGACCTGGATACCGGATGCTACGACCTGGGATTGCTTGATGTGGGCAGCAACGGAAAAAGAAACTTTTACCGCCTTGACAAGGCACTTGATGTAAAGGCAGGAAAACTCACACTCCTTTGAAATTGAAGGCATTTATAAACAATAATGATCCTGTTCAGCAGGCTGCCGCGTATCGGATTAGTAATATTTTGCAGGCGTGGAAAATGGCACATTTAATCACTTTCGGGGGAGGAATGCTGGTGAAAAATTTGTATCTTTACATGCTTAAAATGCGTAAAAAGGTTCTTTTTACCGGGGTAAAACAAATTGTATGTCAAACGAAACAGTAATTGAAGTAAATAGCTATTCAGCTGAAAATATCCAGGTTCTTGAAGGGTTGGAGGCCGTACGCAAGCGTCCGGCCATGTACATTGGCGATACGGGCTTCAAGGGAGTTCACCACCTGATCTGGGAAGTTGTTGACAACTCCATTGATGAGGCGATGGCTGGCTACTGTGATACCATCCATGTTACTATAGAAAAAAATAATTCAATTACTGTTCAGGATAATGGCCGGGGTATTCCTACCGGTATGCACCCCAAGGAAAAAAAGTCGGCACTGGAAGTTGTACTTACCGTTTTGCACGCCGGGGGTAAATTTGACAAGGATACTTACAAGGTTTCGGGAGGTTTGCACGGTGTGGGGGTATCCTGCGTTAATGCCCTGTCTATCCACCTGCGGGCAGAGGTACACCGGGAAGGAAAAGTGTTTGAGCAGGAGTTCAGCGAAGGCAAGCCTTTGTATCCGACCCGCGTGATCGGAGAGTCTGAAAAGACGGGTACTCTGATTCACTTTCTGCCCGACTCAACCATTTTCACGGTTACTGAATTCAAATATGAGACCGTAGCGGGACGCCTGCGTGAGTTGTCATACCTCAACAAAGGCATCCGCATTACACTGCAAGATAAACGGGAGGAAGACGAAGACGGTAAATTCCGGGGCGAGGAGTTTTACTCGCAAATTGGTCTGAAAGAGTTTGTGACCTACCTGGATGCTACCCGTCAGCCGCTTATTCCCGAGTCTATTTACATGGAAAATGACCGTGGCTCCATTCCGGTGGAGGTTGCGATGATGTACAATACGTCTTACAGCGAGAACGTATTTTCGTATGTCAATAATATCAATACCATTGAGGGCGGTACCCACGTGTCGGGTTTCCGTGCGGCCCTGACCAGAACGCTGAAAAACTACGCCGAAAAATCAGGAATCCTGGCCAAAGAAAAAGTCGAGATCAGCGGGGACGATTTCCGGGAGGGACTTACCGCTGTGATCAGCATTAAGGTGGCCGAGCCGCAGTTCGAAGGTCAGACCAAAACCAAGCTCGGTAACTCCGAGGTGACTGGCGCGGTAAGCCAGGTAGTAGCTGAAATGCTGGATACTTACCTGGACGAGCACCCCAAGGAAGCCAAAGTGATCATCGATAAAGTGATTCTGGCAGCCAAAGCCCGTATTGCAGCGAAAAAAGCGCGTGAAATGGTTCAGCGCAAGAACGTGCTCACAGGTACCGGCCTGCCCGGCAAGCTGTCCGACTGTTCTGAAACTGATCCCAATATCTGCGAGCTTTACCTGGTTGAAGGGGACTCTGCGGGTGGTACTGCCAAGCAGGGACGTAACCGCGCATTTCAGGCGATATTGCCACTCAGGGGTAAAATCCTGAATGTTGAAAAAGCCCAGGAGTACCGGATTTATGAAAATGAAGAGATCAAGAACATGTTTACCGCTATGGGAGTCCAGATCGGTAAGGATGGTGACGAGCGTGCATTGAACATTGACAAGCTGCGGTACCACAAGATCGTGATCATGACCGATGCCGACGTGGATGGAAGTCACATCCGTACCCTGATCCTGACTTTCTTCTTCCGGTACATGAAAATCCTGATTGATCACGGCTACATCTATATTGCCCAGCCACCGCTTTACCTTGTTCGCAAAGGCCGCGAAGAGCGCTATTGCTGGACCGAGCAGCAGCGTGAAGAAGCCGTGCGCGAGATTGGCGCCGGACGTGAGGATTCCGTGAATGTACAGCGTTACAAAGGTTTGGGTGAAATGAATGCCGAGCAACTTTGGGAAACTACAATGAATCCTGAGCGCCGCAGCCTTAAACAGGTTTCTGTGGAGTCCGCTGCCGAGGCCGATCACCTGTTCTCCATGCTGATGGGGGATGAAGTAGCCCCAAGGCGTGATTTTATTGAGAAAAATGCAAAATATGCACGTGTTGATGTATAGACATCTGACTGTTCGGAAATAAGGAGAAACGGATGGCTGGAAAACGGTCATCCGTTTCTTTTTTCCGGTCAAAATTTAACACAAACATCATCCGGCTGAAAACATTAGAATGTCTAGATTCGTTGAAATTTATAAACCATTGCCAAGACTAAATTGACCTGAGTATGCCAAGCCATGATTCTATAGACGGTGCCGAAAGAAAGGGCAGATTGACCAACTTCTTTTCCCTGTTCAAAAGTACCCGTGAACCTGCTCCTTCCGAAGAACCCAAAGCAGTTACCGCTACCGAAAAGGCCCACAACCAGGTTCAGCAAAGCGACCTGATCAGCCGGGACCTGAGCTGGATGAAGTTCAATGACCGTGTGCTGGACCAGGCTACCAATGAGGAACGTAACCTGTTTGACCGCCTGAAGTTCCTGGCGATCACTTCTTCCAACCTGGACGAATTTTTTACAATCCGGGTAGGCAGCCTTTACAATTACCTTGATTTCGGCAAGGAGCGACTTGATTACTCCGGCCTGCGCGAGATTCCTTTCCGCAAGGTACTGATGCGCGAAGTACAGGAGTTTGTCCGTCGCCAAAATGAGTGTTACCAGCGACAGCTGATGCCGCTTTTTGCAGCCCATGGCTTCCGGATCATCGACATGGGTGAGCTGGGTGATGAAGAGGAACAGGCAGTGGAGGAATATTTTGAACGTACGGTGTACCCGATGCTGACACCGATGCTCTTTGACTATACACACGCATTCCCGGTGCTGCTGGCCAAGGTACTGATCCTGGCGGTCACCACGCAGGTAAAAGGTACTACGCACGAAGAGGGGCGCAAGCTGTCATTTGTACAGCTGCCCGCCAACCTGCCGCGCTTTTTCGTGATTGAGCGGGAGCACGAGCTGCTTTTCCTGCCTATTGAAACCATTGTCAAAGAGCACATTGACAAGCTTTACAGGAATGTAGATATTATTTCCACCAACATTTTCAGGCTGATCCGTAATGGTGACTTTACCCTGGAAGAAAGCGACGATATCGAAGCCGACTTCGTAGATGAGATCAGGCAAAAAATCAAAAGTCGGCGGCTTGGTCGGATCGTACAGGTATCAGTCGAACCCGGCATCAACCCGGATTTGCTGCATCTGATCAAAAAGCGCTGGGAGATCGACGAGTATAATGTTTTTGAAATTGACGGGCTGATCGACTATACCGCGCTTTGGAGCATTATCAAGCACCCCGAGTTTAAAGACCAGCTGCCTTCCATCCATCCGCCGGTACCACCGCTCGGGCTAGACCGGGACAGGATACCCGATATTTTTGAAGTGATGCGGGAGCGGGATATCCTGCTGCACCATCCCTACAACAATTTTGAGCCGGTTTTGCAAATGCTCGAACAGGCGGCGGAAGATCCAAAAGTACTTTCGATTAAGCTGACAATTTACCGGCTTGCAAAAAATTCGCGCGTGACCCAGGCGCTGCTGAATGCTGCTGAAAATGGCAAGCACGTAGCAGTGTTATTTGAGATTAAGGCCAGGTTTGATGAGGAAAACAACATTCGTGAAGCCCAGCGTCTGCAAAAAGCGGGCTGCTTTGTCATTTACGGCATCGGTCTGCTGAAAACCCATACCAAGCTGCTCCTGATTGTCCGTAATGAAGGAAGCAGGGTGGCCAGGTATGCGCATTTGTCCAGCGGAAATTATAACGAGGACACCTCAAAATTGTATACCGACACCGGTTTGCTGACATCCAATGAAGAATATACCGAAGACATTTCGGAGTTTTTCAATGTTATCACCGGCCATTCCATACCGACCGAATACCAGAACCTGATCACCGCGCCCCGCTATATGCGCGACAAGCTGATCGAGCTGATCCGGAAAGAGGCCGAAAATGCACGTGCCGGTTTAAAAAGCGGCATTTGTATCAAAGTGAACTCACTGGAAGACCGGGAGACAATCCAGGAACTGTACGCAGCTTCGGAAGCCGGTGTGCCGATCCGGCTAATCATCAGAGGCATGTGCTGCCTGCGCCCGAAACGGGCAGGACTGAGCGAGAATATCACCGTAAGATCGCTCGTGGGCGACTTCCTGGAACACTCCCGCATCTTTTATTTTCACCAAAATGGACAACCACTGGTATATGGCGGCAGTGCAGATGCCATGGTAAGAAGTTTTGACAAACGGATTGAGTCACTCTTTAAGCTGGTGGATCCGCGGGTACGCCAGCAGGCGATCCACATCCTGTATTACAGCCTCAAAGACAATGTGAATGCCTACGAACTGCAGGAAGACGGTACCTATCTCAAATGCGAAATGTCCGAAGATGGCGAGGTACTGAATGTGCACAAGGCATTTTTCAATGTTACCCTGAGCGAAGTAATGGCTACCCATCTTTTTGTAGAAGAAGAGCAGCCCGCGTCCAAATGCGATGTTCCTGTGCTGGAATCACTGGAAGAAAATACGGAAGTTCAGGAAAAATCAGAAGCAACCCCGGAGTCTGGGCACGATCACTCTTTGTAAAATACCCTTTTTACCCGGTCACCGATCCCCGTCAGGATTTCATACGGAATGGTATGGATCTCCCGGGCCAGCTCGGTGATCGGCATTTCTTTTCCGAATACAATTACTTCGTCGCCTTCCGCAGCAGAAACGCCTGTAACATCAATCATGGTCATATCCATGCAGATGTTCCCTACGGTAGGGCAGGGCGTACCATTCACCCACACCTTCCCGATTCCATTGCCAAGCCGGCGATCGTAGCCGTCGGCATACCCGATGGCGATGGTAGCAATGGCGGCATTATGATCGAGCACACCTTTACGGCTATAACCTACCGTTTCGCCAGCTTTAAGGTGTTTGATTTGCGAGATAATGGTTTTGAGCGTACCCACCGGTTGCAATGCATCCTGCTCGCGGCCGGTAGCCTCTACACCATATAACCCGATGCCGAGCCGTACCATATCCATCCGGTATTCGGGAAAGCGCACAATGCCTGCCGAATTAAGAATATGGCGCAGGGGCATGTAGCCCAATGTTTTTTCAAGCCGCGCAGTCCACCGGCTGAAATGGGCAAACTGCTCCCGCGAAAATTCATTGTGCACACCTTCGTCTGCCCCTACCAGATGCGAGAAAACAGATGCCACCTTCAATGCAGGGCAGCTTTCTAGCTTGGCTTCCAGCCAGTCGAGGTCATTTTCCACGAACCCGAGCCGGTGCATCCCGGTGTCCAGTTTGAGGTGTATCGGAGGGAGATTCAATCCTGCTTTGTTCTCCCCAATGTACTCAATCCACTCTTCCAGCACCTGCCGGCTGTAAATTTCAGGTTCGAGCTGGTAGCTGATCAGGAGGTCGAAGGTGGAAGGGGATGCATTCATAACCATAACTGGCAGGTTAATCCCGTTCTGGCGAAGTGCCACACCCTCGTCTGCATACGCCACACCCAGGTAATCTACCCGATGGTACTGCAGCAATGCAGCCACTTCCGTACTGCCGCTGCCATATGCAAATGCTTTGACCATTACCATCACCCTGGTGCCGGAAGCCTTTTGGGAGCGGTAGAAGTTAAGATTATGTACCAGTGCATCGAGGTTGATTTCCAGCACGGTACCATGCGCTTTCTGTTGGAGCCGGTGAATGATTTTTTCAAATGAAAAAGGACGTGCTCCCTTTACAAGTACCAGATTGTCGGATATAGACGAAAAGTTGAAGCTTTGCAGAAATGCGTCCGTACCCGGATAAAATTCCTTGAAAGGAATGTCAAAAAGCTCCTGCTGGCTGCTGATCTCCGGCCCGATCCCGACAATCCGGTGGATTCCTTTTTCGGCCAGTAGCTTCCCAATGGTCCGGTACAGCTCTGCCGGCGTCTGCCCGGTTTGCAGTACGTCCGACAGGATGACGGTTTTCCGCGCATGCTGCTCCTGCTGCACAAGAAAGTTCAGCGCCATGGTCAGCCCCTGCAGGTCATTGTTATAAGTATCGTCAATGATGTGGCTGTGGTGAATGCCCTCTTTCAGTTCAAGACGCATGGAGACGGGCTTCAGCAATGCAATGCGCTGGGAAATTACCTCGGCCTTCACTCCGAAATCGAGCATAAAGACGATGCAGTGGGTAAGGTTTTCCAGCGAAGCCTCGTCTTTGAAACCGGTATGGAACCGGTGCACGCCAAGCTTTCCTGAAAGTGCAATGGTCGCGCCGGTTTGATCCGGTTCAAAGCGCACGGTTACGTCGGCTGCGGTAGCGGTAGCCCAGCTTAAAGCCTGCAGAAATGCATTGACAGGCTGTAAAATCAACACAATTTCCTGGTCTACCTGGGTATAGTCTTTCCGGTAAATGAGCTTGCGTACTTTGGTAAACAGGCGCAGTTTTTCGGTGATTTTCTGCTTGTTACTGCGGAAGCCATCATTGTGGGCGCTGCCGATATTGGTAAAAATACCTGTCGTAGGCTGCATGACAGGTTGCAGGTATTCCATTTCATGGGCCTGAGAGATCCCGGCCTCGAATATCCCCAGCGTATGCTCCGGCCCCATGTTCCAGACAGACAGCGGTACGCCGATCTGCGAATTATAGCTTTTCGGACTGGCCACGATCCGCTGATCGGGGGATAGAAGCTGCACAAGCCATTCTTTGACAATCGTTTTACCATTACTTCCCGCAATTCCGACCACCGGGATATGGAAGCTCCGGCGCCGCTGCGCTACCAGCTGCTGCATAGCCCGGATTGCAGACGGCACTACATATAGCTCCGCATCGGTCCAGGCTGCTGCCTGCTCCTGCAATTCGGCTGTCCATGAGGCTTCTTCCAGCACAAACTCCCGCACACCTTTGTCATACAGTTCCTGCACATATTGGTGTCCGTCATGACGGGCGCCTTTGATCGCGAAAAAAATGCTTTGTTCAGGAAAAGAAAGCTGGCGGCTGTCGGTAAGCAGGTAAGTGGCCTTGGTAGCAATGGTTTGCGGGTAGTATCCTGTAATGCTCATTTCAAAATGCATTTTGAGAGCACAAAGGTATCAATCCACACAGATGATCAGGACGAAAAGTGGAATTATTGCCGGCCGCTACATCCACTTTTTTGATTTAAAATAAAGGATCAGCGCAACCGTGACCACCGCCATCACTCCCCACACATAGAAGTACCCGTACCGGGAATGCAGCTCGGGCATGTTGTCGAAATTCATCCCGTACACACCCACGATAAAGGTCAGCGGCATAAATACGGCTGAAAAAATCGTCAGCGTTTTCATTACCGAATTCATCCGGTTGCTGATGGTCGACAAATGCACGTCCACCAGGCTTGCTACGAGCTCGCGGTACGAATCAATGGTGTCGATCACCTGCATTACATGGTCATAAAGATCGCGGTAGTACGGTATGATGTCTTTGCTGAGCATGGTATTGTCTTCCCGGATCAGCTGGTTGATCATGTCCCGTACCGGCCAGATCAGCCTGCGCGCCACTGTCAGCTCGCGTTTCAATGCGTACAGGTCTTTGAGCGAAAAATCATCCGCCCTGCTGATTACCTCATCTTCAGTTTTGTCCAGCGCGTCGCCGAGTTGTTCGAGCACGATGAAGTAATTGTCGATCACAATGTCGAGCAACGCAAAAAGCAGGTAGTCGGGGCCGTGGCGGCGCGTTTTGCCGGCAGAAGCTTCGAGCCGGGTCAGTACCGGGCTGAAAATATCATTGGTGAGCTCTTCCTGGAAAGAAAGCAGGTAGTCGGTGCCAAGCACAAAGCTGACATGCTCAGGGCTGATGCAAATGGGCGAAGACGACTCCACATGCAGCATTTTGAGTGTGATAAAAAGGTAGCCTGCATCATAAAATTCCAGCTTGGGCTTGTGCTCGGTATTGACCACATCTTCCAGCAGCAGCGGATGCAGATGATAAAGTTGTCCCAGCTTCTCGATCAGGCCGGTCTCGTGGATCCCGTCAACGTCCAGCCAGGTAGTAACTTTTTCGCCATTCTGCGCGGGCAGACATTCTTTCAATGATTTTACAAGCTCATTGGAAACACCATTTTCATTATACCGGATGCGCCGCACCTTGGTTTTCATCTCTACCTCGGGCCCGATGTATGTCAGCGTACCGGGTGAGGTCAGCAGGTTTTTGCGCTTGTAACGTTTGCGTTTGCCGACGTGTGTTTTCAGTTCATTTTGCTCCATAATGCATTGGTGTCAGGCACATTGCCTATTTCAGATGAAAAACGAGCAATGGAATATGGGTATCCACGATCAGCTTTTTTGTCACCGAAGGATTAATCAGAAACTCTTCTATGAACGATCTTTCGCGGGCGGACATAATCAGCAGGTCGGCCCGGGTTTCGTCACAATAATCTTCGATGCCATCGAGCGCGTGTTTTGCGGTACGAACCACAATATCTGCATCCGTAATCGCAAATTCAGACTTGATCTCATTGATGTACTGGTTGTCGGGCTGAATGTTGGGCTGGTGCTCGGCCTGTACTTTCAGCAGCGTAAGCCTGGCACCCAGGTAGTTCATGAGCACATACACCTCTTTCAGGATATCGGTTTCGTCGTACTCGAACTGTGTGGCATACACGACGTTCAGAAATTTGCGCGGCGTTGCCTGGGGCGGGATAACCATAACCGGACAAGCCGAATGCATCGCAAGCTGGGTTGCCGAGGTGCCGATCAGCTTGTCCAGAAAGCCGCCTGTGCCGGTGCGGCCAATGATGATCATGTTCGGCTTGTACTCGGCAGCGGCGTCTTCCACAGCGGATTGCAGTGACCCGAGTACCCACAGCGCCTCGGCCTGGTAACCCTCAGCCCTGAGCTCGGCCGTATATTGTTCAAGTTTTTTCTTGAACTCGTCTTCCAGGTCATTGGTGAGGGAAAGGAAATCGGGCGTGGCAATGCCCGGCATCATGTTGCCCGGCCTAACATTCACGTCGGCTATGTAAGGCTCGTAGGCATGGAGTACGAGCAGTTCGGTTTGTCCCGGTTCAGCCAAAATTTTGGCTGCGGCAAGCGCATGCACGGCGTTTTCCGAAAAATCTATCGGTATAAGAATTCTGTTCATAGCAGAAGCGGATTAGAATGGACCCTGTGGATTCCCAACATATCAAATTTAGCTGCTGAAACCAAGGCGCGTCCTGGTTTTAACAAAAACATCACAAGCCTGGTCAGCCAGCCTGCCCGTACAAAGGCGAAAATTCTATGCCCGTAGCTGAGATAGTGGTTACACCAGCTTTGCATTTATTTTTATTTAAACAGAAATAAATTTCTTCTGATTACGCATTTGCCATATAATAGTAAAATAGTATCTGCATAAAGTACTTTTTAATTTTGAAAGTAAGTGTAAATGCCTATTGCCGGGTTACTGTGCTTAAATTGATTTTTCATAAGTTTACATCTGTCATAGAACAGACTCACCTTAAAGATTTATATGAAGAGCAAGATTACCGTCATCAATTTCGCCCTCGTCACGATTGCAGCCATTACTACCGTACTCAGCGCTTACGACATCGTGCCCATAGACGGAAATGTGCTGCTCGGGCTGCGCTGGCTGGCATTGGCCGGGCTGATCATTTACGCGGTGATCAAAAAAAATCTTACTACCTCCATTCTGGTTTCCATGCTGGTAGGAACCGAGATCGGGTACGATTTTCCAAAGCTCGGTACCGAGCTGCATTTCCTGCGGCAGATCTTCCTGCAGATGATCAAAACGGTGATTGCGCCCCTGCTTTTTGCAACGCTCGTAACAGGTATAGCGGGCCACTCGGACCTGAAACAAGTAGGCCGTATGGGCTGGAAATCACTTCTTTACTTTGAAGTGGTTACTACTTTTGCACTGATTATCGGCTTGCTTTTTGCCAACTGGTTTCAGCCGGGTGCGGGCATTATTCCCCCGGAAACGCTCAATGCGGCCCTGCCCAAAGTGGAGCAGAAAGGATGGCAGGAAATTATCACTCACTCTTTTCCCGAAAACATCGCCAAATCCATCTACCACGGTGAAGTATTGCAGATTGTGGTATTCAGCGTATTGTTCGGAATCAGCCTTGCATTGCTGCCTGCCGGCAAAAAGGAGCGTTTTGTACATGGTGTGGAGCTGCTGGCCGAGGTAATGTTCAAATTTACCAAGATCATCATGCTTTTTGCGCCCATCGGCGTGGGAGCTGCCATCGCGGAAACGGTGGGTCATATGGGCATTGACGTTCTGAGAAACCTGGCTTTGCTGCTGGCTACGCTGTACTGTGCATTGTTTGTATTTATTCTGGTGGTCTTTGTGCCGGTTGCTTTGATCGCGCGTATTCCGGTATTCAAGTTTGCAAAAACCATTCTGGAACCCGTCTCCATCGCGTTTTCTACCACCAGCTCCGAGGCTGCATTACCCAAAGCCATGGAAAAAATGGAGAAGTTTGGTGTACCCCGCCAAATCGTATCCTTTGTCATGCCGACGGGTTATAGCTTCAATCTTGACGGTTCGACCCTTTACCTTGCCTTAGCAACGGTGTTCGTGGCCCAGGCTACCGGCACTGAAATGTCGTGGGGGCAGCAGCTGTCCATGGTTTTTCTACTAATGCTTACCAGCAAGGGGGTAGCGGGTATTCCGCGGGCCACACTGGTGATCCTGCTCGGCGCCATCGCCAACTTCGGTATGCCCGAGTGGCCGGTATTGCTGATTATGGGTATTGATGAGCTGATGGATATGGCCCGTACTTCGGTCAATGTGACGGGTAACTGCCTGGCTACGGCTGTGATCGCACGCTGGGAAGGCGAGCTCGATGATACCAAAATGCATGCGGAAGATGTGGCCGAAGACGAGCCGGTAATTACAGAAGTATAGTTGTTTTTCAAACCACCCTATGTTGACAGTTTACGGGATACCTAATTGTAATACAGTACAAAAAGTACGGGCCTGGCTTGATCTCCATAAGATCAGCTACGAGTTTCACGATTATAAAAAGAAAGGGATTACGGAGGAAAAACTGAATGAATGGTTCCGGGTATTTCCCTGGGACAAGCTCGTGAATAAGGCGGGTACTACCTGGAAAGCACTTACAGATGAGCAAAAGCAATCCATCACGGATGAAAAATCGGCAGCAAAGCTCATGATCGCAAATACGTCCGTCATCAAGCGTCCGGTTGTGGAGGATGCCTCGGGTAAGGCCGTGACGCTGGGCTTTTCAGAAAAAGAGTACCAAGACAAGTTTCTCTAAAAACCTGCTTTTCTGGTTACAATTACCACTTTGGACTGGTCGGAAAGGGTAGTGGCAAACAGGTAAAACGCTCCGCCCTCTTTCAGTTTCCACTTCTTGCGCAGGTCTTCTGTCTTTGCGGGGAAGTTGCGGGTAGTCAGGTTGGCTTTATCCCCGCCCATTATCCGTGCAATTTCCTTCATATCGGGCTTGCATACAGCCACTACTTCGAAGATTCTCCCCGGGAAACCGGATTGCAGCTGCTCCGAAGTATACAAGTGACTGTTTAAGGCCAGCTTTTTTACATCGAAAGTTGCCGCTACCGTCCTGAATGCTCCCGATTTGAGTACAGCGGCGTGCGGCTCGTACAAATACTGCTGAGGACCGGAGAAAGAAACCGCTGTTTCCCGCTCTGCCTGGCGGTCAAAACAAACTTCGTGCATGACCGCTCCCTCAGCATTAATCACCCTGGCCCGGATCGTTAATTCGCTCGCAGGAGCATCTTCTTCCAGAACAAAAAGCAGTTCCTTGCATTCCTGCTCATAGCCAATCACATGTACTTCTGTGACAAACCGGAGGTCGGCCACTGCCTGATCAATATCGAGTAAGGGGGAAGTTTTAACTAAAATTTTGGGTGCAAAACGGAACAGTGAGGGTACTGCCACAGTCATGTCCGGCTCACAGTCGCGCAGGAGTACGACCTTGTTTTTGTTGGCATCGCGCCGGGCCGGGTCCGCGAAGATCCAGTCCGAAGAAGGAAGGCTGCCGTGGCCCATGGCCTGCATTGCGTCGGTTGCATGCACCTGAATGTGAGTAGCACCAAGTACTCCGAAGTTAAAGGCAGCTGTACGGGCAACCTGCTCCTGCTGCTCAAAGTAGTGGACAGTCCGCAATTTTTGTCCCATATAAAAGCAGTCGATCCCCATGCCGCCTGTGAGGTCCGTCAGTACGTTCCCCGAAACCAGGGATGCCTTGTACCGGGCTGTGGCTTCCGAGGAGCATTGCTCCACAGACAACGGGGGCGGAAACACCAGTTCGGGCCGGGCAGTCCACTCCGGAAGCTTGCGTACTGCTTTTTGCCTGGACAGGATTTGGGCGGCAAGCTTCCGGACATCGAGCCCCTTGAACTGTGCTGCCCGGAGAACAAGCTGGCCGGGATCGTCGCGCAGGTGAGCCTGGATAAAAGCGACCTCTTCTTGCGTCAGGTCGGGGCCCTGCTGATGTATTTCGTGACCTTGCTGATCCTTTTCCAACTTTCTGCAAACTGTTTCTACACCCGAAAGTACTTCTTTTTGGCAGGGAGAGGCAAATGCCGGAGCATTAAAAAAGGAACAGAAACTTTAATGCGGTAATCTGCCCGGAAGGCCCGCCAGTTTGTCCTGATTATCAGTTTGGTCACGTTCTGGTGCCTGCAAATCCATTTTAGGGGGAGTAGGACTAACCAAATGAAAATTATAAATTGTCTTCCAATATCCTGTTTTCCTAAGTTAACCTTTAATCAATCATGAGAATCAGAACCTTTGAAGAGTATCAGACTGCCTACAAGCAAAGTGTAGACGATCCCGAAGGTTACTGGGCGGAAGTAGCCCAACAATTTCAATGGAAAAAACCGTGGAAGAGGGTCCTGAGCTGGGACTTCAATGAAGGCCGTACCAAATGGTTTGAAGGCGGTGTACTGAATGTCACTGAAAATGCCCTTGACCGTCATCTGGAAGTAAGGGGTGATCAGGCAGCCATCATCTGGGAACCCAATGATCCCGAAGACAGCTCAGTTACGATCACATACCGCGTCTTACACGAACGTGTTTGTCGTTTTGCCAATGTTCTTAAAAAATATGGGGTAAAAAAAGGCGACCGGGTCTGCATTTACCTGCCGATGGTGCCTGAGCTTACCGTAGCTGTGCTGGCCTGTGCGCGGATCGGTGCCATTCACTCCGTGGTATTCGGCGGTTTTTCAGCCAAGTCCATTGCCGACCGCATTAATGATGCAGCCTGCACGCTGGTGATCACGTCCGACGGGGCTTACCGCGGCTCAAAGGTAATTCCGATGAAGGATACTGTGGATGCAGCCCTGGTAACCTGCGATACCGTGCAGAAAGTGATTGTGATGACACGCACCCGTACGCCGGTTTCCATGCTCAAAGGCAGGGATCTCTGGTGGGAAGAGGAGGTAAAACACGTGGATTCCATTTGTCCGGCCGAGCCGATGGATGCGGAGGACGAGCTTTTCATCCTGTACACATCCGGATCCACGGGTAAGCCCAAAGGTGTGGTGCATACCTGCGGCGGGTACATGGTGTATGCCACCTATACCTTTACCAATGTATTTCAGTATGAGCCGGGCGAGGTGTATTTCTGTACTGCGGATATCGGCTGGATCACGGGTCACAGCTACATTGTATACGGACCCTTGTGCAGTGGGGCTACCTGTGTGATTTTCGAGGGCGTGCCTACTTACCCGGATGCGAGCCGCTTCTGGCAGATTGTAGAAAAACACAAGGTAAATATTCTTTATACAGCGCCTACCGCTATCCGTTCACTGATGAGTTTCGGGCTGGATTATGTTAAAAACCATGATCTTTCCTCACTTACCAAGCTGGGATCAGTAGGAGAGCCGATTAATGAAGAAGCCTGGCAGTGGTTTAAACATCATATCGGAGCAGACCATTGTCCGCTCGCCGATACCTGGTGGCAGACTGAAACAGGAGGAATCATGATCGCGCCGCTGGCGGGTATCACGCCGGAGAAAGCCACTTTTGCAACACTCCCGCTACCCGGCGTACAACTGGCATTGATGGATGAAAACGGGCAGGAACTGGAAGGAAATGGCGTAAGTGGCAACCTTTGCGTGAAGTTCCCATGGCCGGGCATTGTCCGCACTACTTACGGCGACCACGAGCGCTGCAAGCAAACCTATTTTTCTGCCTACCCGGGTAAATACTTTACAGGCGACGGCTGCTTGCGGGACGAGAGCGGTTACTACCGCATTACCGGCCGTGTGGACGACGTACTGAACGTGTCCGGTCACCGCATCGGTACGGCGGAAGTTGAGAATGCCATCAACATGCACCTTGGCGTGGTGGAATCTGCGGTGGTGGGTTATGCACACGATATTAAGGGGCAGGGAATTTACGCCTACGTGATCGCCGAGCATGAGCCCGATGATGCTGAAATGTTCAGGAAAGACATTGCTGCCACGGTTTCCCGGATTATTGGCCCCATTGCCAAGCCGGACAAGGTACAGTTTGTTACCGGGTTGCCGAAAACACGCTCAGGCAAAATCATGCGGCGGATTTTACGAAAAATTTCAGAGGGAGACACCGGCAATCTTGGTGATACCTCCACATTGCTCGACCCGAATGTGATTGAAGAAATCAGGAAAGGGGCATTGTAGCAAAAAGAAAAAGGAGGCCAAACGGCCTCCTTTTTTCATTTATCTCTATACATCAAAACATCAGACTTTCATAACCGGCGCCTTGTCCGAAGCACAACCACAACCTTTTGCACAACCTCCGGAATTACGCCGGTCAAATGCTTTCCAGGTTCGCCAGGAGATATAACCAGCAGCAGCCAGAAATAAAATCAGCACGATAATTGCTTGAAAGTCCATATAAGGTTAACATATTATCCTATCCAATTGTTCCTTCCGGCTAATTGAAATGCATGCTGGTAGTGGTGTTCACTATGCCAGGCATAATTGGCAATCACCTCATCAAGCCTGAAAGTACGGCCCGACTGCGGGTGAACGTAAGTACGGGCAAGCTCCTCCGGTCCGAATGAATTAAGCAGCAAAACCCAGCGAAGATGCACGTACCGCATCAGCTGCAGCGATAGCTCTACCTGCGCGGCTTTGGCATCGGGCAGCTCGGCCCACAGTTGCTCTTCATAAGGTTTAATCACCGGATTGTCCTCTGTCAGTGCAAGCCTGAAGCGGGTATATGCATTGATATGGCTATCGGCCACGTGATGGATCAGTTGCCTGATTGTCCAGCCATCCGGCCGGTACGGCGTATTGTACTGCTCATCGTTCCAGCCTCCGAGCAGATTGATAAAGCGCGATGGCAGTGCGCTGATGATCTGAATGTTGCTTTTTACTTCTGCAATCGAGTAGCTGTCCTGTCTGACAAACCTGCCGATAGGATACTTCAGTTGTTCTATGTCCATGGTGATTTTTAAATTTTCCGGGCTTTCAGAAATTTTCCCGCAGTACCTCCATCAGTTCCTGGTGCGCGCCGGCACCGGCCACGATGTCACCTCCGAACAGGTAGTTGTCGCCTCCTTTGAAGTCGGTTACCTTGCCGCCGGCCTCACGGATCATCAGTGTGCCGGCAGCCATATCCCAGGAGTTGAGATTGTATTCGTAAAAACCATCAAACCTTCCCGCCGCTACGTACGCCAGGTCCACGGCTGCTGCGCCCATCCGCCGGATACCGTGGGTTCGCTGCATGAGCAGTTCGAGGATATACATGTAACGTTTCTGCTTTTCGAATTTGTAGTAGGGAAAACCGGTAGCGATGAGGCTGTCGCTCAGCTGGGGCACTTTGGACACCTGCATGCGCTTTCCATTGCACCAGGCTCCGCCGCCCTGCCAGGCATAGAACATCTCATCGAGGCTGGGCTCGTGAATGACACCCGCCAGCAGCTCCTTACCCCTGGCTAATCCCACGCTTACGCAGTATACCGGGATGCCATGGATAAAGTTTGTAGTACCGTCAAGCGGGTCGATGATCCAGTTGAGGGCAGTGGGGTCGGGCGTCATGCCGGTGGTGCCCTCCTCGGTGATGAAGCTGGCTTCGGGCAGTAACTCGCTCAGCATGGCCACCAGCATCTTCTCGGCTTCCTTGTCCACGTACGAAACCAGGTTATTCAGGTCCTTGTACTCGATTTTATCCCGGGAAAATCCGGCTGCTTCCTGCTGGATAAAAGTGGAAGCCTTCCTTACAATTTCAATCGTTTGCTGGGTCAGGAGTTCTAAATCCATTATGCGGGCTCCGTTTGCGGGATTTTGGAAAGTGAATTATTGATATAATACAGCCGGATGATCAATGACAGCAGGATCGGGATCACCACACCATTGTGTTTATCAACATTAGCTGTCGCACAAAGTAAAAGAAATCCATAGAATATCAATAAGAACTGAAACCAGGCGGGCTTTTTTCGAGGCGAAATAAAGAATATGAGCGGCATCCAGAACGGGAATGCCCAGAGCAGGTCGTAGTTCCATTTGGTATCGCCATGCTCGGTAGCAAACCAGAGCAATGCCAGGATCCAGCCAGCTATGCCTGCCGCGCCGTACAGGACTTTGTCGTAGATAAAGCTGATCCTCTTTGCGGAAATCTGCCAGTAGGTAAATGCCAGCGTCACTGCCGCCAGGAGCCAGAATACGACCATAGGTGTGAAAATACCCTTATATACAATCGGTTCTGCTTCAAAATAATGGTTGGTAGCGGCTACGAGCGGGATCGTCCCGGAAGGCGTTTTCAGCTTTGCATCCGCAAATGCGATTGCCAGATTGTCGGGCAGGAAAGTAGCCTGAACAGGCGTGGCAATCTGGTCGGCCGGCGTACCCAGTGCCAGGTCCATTCCAAAATCCGCCCAGGGATTCTGTTTATAGGCATACCGGTCTATCCACTGCCGGAAACTCAGCTTTTCATGGGTATATCCCTGATAGGAGAGGCTGTCGCCGCAAGCTTCTTTCAGGGCAACACCGAGGCGGCTGGCGCAGTTGTCATAGAAGAACTTGTAGGGATAAATGCGGTTCTGCGGCAGGTAGTTGGTTTCAAGGTAGGTATAAAGCTTCTGTTTCTGGGCCTGACTGAGGTTGAGTACCTGCTCGCTGATAGACCGGTTCTCGGCCTTGTAGTATTCCAGCTGCGGACCGAGCGGCGACACTGAAATGCTGTATGGCAGGTAGCCCCGCATGAAGTTGATGTAAAAGTTACCCTGGTCAAAGCTGAAAGTCCCGTAGCTGTATGCATTGTCAAGCCGCAGTACCGGATCGTAAATCCAGAGTACACTATGACCGAAACCCGAGTAAAGCTCGTTACCGGGCCCGAAGGTCACCAGGCTCACTTTGGCCTCGCGGCTGAGCGTGGCAAAAGATTGTGCATGGGCAGCCTGAGCCACAAGCAGCATCACGAAAAGCGCCAGGACTTTGCTAATCCTCATATTTTTCCACCTTCTTTTTTTCCTCCTCCTTGCCGGCGAGGACAATGACAATTTCTCCTTTTATCGTCTTTTCAGAAAAATACCGGCCAACTTCCTGCACGGTACCTCTGACGGTTTCTTCATAAATCTTGGTCAGCTCCCGGGAAACACTCACCTGCCGCTCAGCCCCGAAAAACTCCTCGAATTGCAGCAAAGTTTTCAGCAGCCGATGCGGCGATTCGTAGAAAATCATGGTCCTTTCTTCATCGGCCAGGTTCTGCAGCCGGGTCTGCCTGCCTTTTTTATGCGGTAAAAAACCTTCGAAAACAAAGCGGTCGGAGGGAAGGCCTGAATTGACCAGCGCCGGAACAAAAGCTGTGGGGCCGGGCAGGCATTCTACTTCCACACCCTGCCTGATGCATTCACGCACCAGCAGAAAGCCCGGGTCCGAAACCGAGGGAGTACCGGCATCGGAGACGAGGGCCATTTTTTCTCCTTTCAGGATCCGGTCAACCAGCCGCACGACGGTCTGGTGTTCGTTGTGAATATGATAGCTCTGCATGGGCCGGGAAATGCCCAGGTGCTTCATGAGCGATCCCGAGGTGCGCGTGTCTTCGGCCAGCACCACGTCCACGCTTTTCAGCACATTGATGGCGCGCAGGGTAATATCTTCGAGGTTCCCGATGGGAGTTGGTACGAGGTAAAGTTTCATTCAGGTATATGGACGGGCAAACTACTTTCTTTTTTCAAAGATTTCGTTAACGATCCGGGCGAGTTCCCGGTCTTTGTCGGTGACGATATTGCCCGCGTCGTGGGTATGGAGTTCAAAACTGACCTTGTTGTAGGTGTTGGTCCAGGTAGGATGATGGTCGAGCTCATCCACTGCAAAAGCCACGTCGGTCATAAAGGCAAACGCTTCCTTGAAATCCCTGAACTCGAATGTATTTTTCAGCTTGTTATCTTCTTCCTTCCACATGGCTGATGAATGATTTGCGGATTACTTCTTGGTGACCCGGTACTCGATAATTCTGTCCGGACCATTGTTTTTGACGCAATGGATCGTTTCAATCACATACAGATTTTTACCTTTAAATACCCCCGTACCCTTCATCGAGATTACGCCGCAATCATCTTCGCCAATGCCGCGGTCGTAGGTAAACTCCATGCCATTCATACGGATCTGCTTGATGTGGTTAAAGGGTTTGAGCTCTTCAAGCTTCATTTCATGTTCAGAAATCCAGTCGAGTTTCAGGGATACCTGCAGAGAGTCGGTGCTGGATTTATCAAAAACCTTAAAGCCTTCGTACTCACCCGTGAGGCCCTTTTCTGAATCAATTTCCCCGGAAGCAGGCTCTTCGTCGCCCGCGGACTGGCATTGGGAAAACAGAAAAAAACAAAACAGGAACGGAAGATATATCTTCAACATATAATTTGGCTTGTTCTATTTGACAAAACGAATATACAAAGGTTACGCTGGTTTTTTAAATTATTCTGTTTGGTGCGAAGTAGGTCGTAAAGACTATATTTGAACTTTGATCGGCCCGCATGCATTATAAAAAGCATGACGGGTAAATGCCTGCAAATGCAAAACTTTTGCGCGTTTTTCCTGCCAGTATCTGGTCATTTTAACTAACCTTCCTGCGGTTCAGGATATTAGAATATGAAAGTTGAACTTGTCCGCGTTGATGACGCCTTCCACTTTGAAGGCAGCGGGTCATCTGAAATCAAAGTACATACCGATGGGTCTCCTGAAATCGGGGGTAGCAACCAGGGGGTAAGACCCATGGAATTATTGCTGATGGGCCTGGCAAGCTGCAGTGCGATCGATGTTGTTTTAATTTTGAAAAAACAACGCCAGGAAATTACGGATTTCCGGATCGTTGCCGACGGGGATCGTGAGCAGGAAGCCGATACGCAGCGCAAGCCTTTCCGTAAGATCCACCTGACTTTCAAGCTTACCGGAAACCAGCTCGACGAAAACAAGGTCAATCGGGCAATCGCACTTTCGATGGAAAAATATTGCTCTGCGACAGCCCAGCTGGAAGCGCTTGCAGCCATAACTTATGATGTTGAAATAGCTGCTGCCTGAGGCAGCTACATATTTTCCAATTACTTCCGATATGCAGCAGTACCACGATTTGCTACGTCACATTCTCGACAATGGCGTCCGTAAAACAGACCGCACAGGTACGGGCACGCTCAGCGTGTTCGGGTACCAGATGCGTTTTGACCTGAGCAAGGGCTTTCCACTGGTTACCACCAAGAAAGTACACACCAAATCGATCATTTATGAGCTGCTGTGGTTTCTGCAGGGGGATACCAATATCAAGTACCTGAAAGATCACGGCGTGTCGATCTGGGATGAATGGGCGGATGAGCAGGGTAACCTTGGGCCGGTTTACGGCAAGCAATGGAGATCGTGGGAGGGAGCAAACGGGAAGTCGGTGGACCAGCTTCAGGAAGTATTGAAGCTGCTGAAAAATACACCCGATTCCCGGCGGATACTCGTTTCGGCCTGGAATCCGGCTGAGCTTCCGGATATGAAGCTGCAACCCTGCCATGCGCTGTTCCAATTTTACGTAGCACCTCCTGATACGGAGAAAGGTGAGACAAAAGGCAGGCTTTCATGCCAGCTTTACCAGCGTAGTGCGGATGTGTTCCTGGGTGTGCCTTTCAATATTGCGAGCTATGCATTGCTAACCCTCATGATCGCGCAGGAATGCGGGCTTGAGGCGGGAGATTTTGTGTGGACAGGCGGAGATACGCACATTTACCTCAACCATTTGGAACAGGTGGAGCTGCAACTCAGCCGCGAGCCGCGCCCATTGCCCACCATGCACCTGAATCCGGACGTGAAAAATGTACTTGACTTCCGGTATGAAGATTTTGAGCTGCGGGACTACCATCCGTGGCCGGGTATCAAGGCACCGGTAGCTGTATAGTTACCGGTTGTTTTTCTTCTTTTTAGTTTTTGCTGCAACCGCTTTTCCCGCAGGGATTTTTGCCTGCATGTCTGCAATGCCCTTCTCGATCTGTCCTTTGTAAAAACCAAAAGCCTGATCATTGGCTGCCGGCCCAAGCGTAAGTGCCTTTTGTGCCACGGGCAATGCTTCCGCTGTCTTTCCCAGCTTGTTCAGGATTTGCGCTTTGAGCCACAGGTTCATATAAGTTTCCTTCAAACCGATGGCTTTGTCGGCCATACCGAGCGCTATCTGCAGATCTTTGCCTTTACTCAGCAGAAATCCGGCTGCACTTTGCAATACCGCAACATCCTCAGGGTTTTCTGCAACTGCTTTATTCAGGGCAGTCATCGTCAGCAAGCCGGTTTCCACAGCGAGCGGTACGGTCACATTCACCGACGACCATGCCAGGTTCAATGCAGCGGTGCTATCGGTTATGGGATCAATGGAAATGGTGAAGGCCTCGTGAAAATCGGATGAGGAAGGTACCGCCATGATGCGCGCCACGTCATTATCAGCTGAGTACGTATCTGCGCCGGTCTGGTAGTTTTTGTTTAAAATAACAGTCCAGGCTGCGCCGGAAGGAATGCTGTACAGGGCGTACTTGCCTGCGGGCACTTTACGGTCGCCGAACATGAATGGGGTGGAAGCCTCGAAGGTAGTCGGCATGTTGGCTCCGGTACGCCACAGCTGGTTGTAGGGCGCCAGCGCAGCACTGTCTGCAAACACTTTTCTTCCTTTTAAAAACGGCCTGGAATAATGCACTGTGAAATCCGTAATTCCGATGGTCTGGGACACAGTGGCAGAGGGACTTGCTGCCGGGATGCGCTGGGCAGAGACGGTGGTAAGCAGGTATACGGACAGGATTATGGCGAGGATATACTTCTTCATGTGATGGCTGTTATGCAGCTGAAATGTTAAACTTGCGGTGAAAATAGAATGAAAAAGTCAATTCGCTACTATGGAAAGAGACAGTTTGATCAGGTTGCTGGAAGCATACCAGCCCGAACCCGGGCAAGAGGCCGGTATGTACCTGCGTACACTCGCATTTGTGAAAGCTGAACCCGACTGTTTTGAACGCACATTGCTGAAAGGTCACGTAACAGCGTCGGGGTGGGTACTTTCACCTGATAAAAACTCGGTACTATTGCTGCACCACCGTAAACTCGACAAATGGTTCCAGCCCGGCGGGCATTGTGACGGCGACCCCGATGTAGTGCGTGTTGCGCGGAAGGAAGTGGAAGAGGAAACAGGACTTACCAGTCTGCAATTTTTACAGGAAGGTGTTTTTGATGTTGATATTCATACCATACCGGCAGGCAAGGACACCGGGGAACATGAGCATTTCGATGTCCGGTTTGCATTCCTTGCTTCCGAAAGCCAGCAGGTGGTTATCAATAATGAGTCGCGGGATGTGCGCTGGATACCACTGGAAGAGGTACCGCAGTACAACCATTCAGAGTCTATCCTCAGAATGGTAAGGAAGGTTACTGTTTGAAAAAGCGAAAAGTTTTTTCCTGGTTTTCAACCATCACATGCAGCAGGTAAATGCCGGAGGGAAGATCTGCTATTGCAATCATCTCTTTTGTCTGCAGGCGCCGGGCCGCCGACCAGTACTTTGCCCCGCTCACGGAAAAAAGGCTGAATGAAGCCTGCTTTCCTGCTAATGCAGCGGGTACTGCAATGCTGATCTCTTTTTGGGTAGGATTGGGCGACAGTGCCATTTGCCCGATGATTTCGGGTTCGGTACCCAGCGGTGTAAACTGCTCTTCAATAATGGTCTCTGCCCTGACAACGTCGGGAACGCCGTATCCAAGGAAATTATCGGGCCTGTCGGCCTGGTGGCCGGAATGTTTCAATGCATAAATCAGCTGCTGGGCTGTGAGTTCAGGGTGCGCCTGCCATAAGATTGCAGCCAGGCCGGCCACCAGGGGAGAAGCAAAAGAGGTCCCGTTCCCGCTGGACACATTGCCGGAGATACCTCCTATAATGGCACCTACCCCTACTGCCGCGACGTCCGGTTTTTGCTGGCCGGCTGCATTAGGACCTACGGAGCTCAGCGAAGCATAGCTTCTGTCGTAGGTACTGGCACCTACCGTAAGTACCGAGTCCACATCGGCAGGAGCGGTAATGTACCGCCAGGAGTTCCCGCCTTCATTTCCGGCTGCTGTTACCACCACCATACCCGTGCGCGAAGCATACCGTGCTGCCCGGCTGATGATCGTGGTTTTGCCATCCATATCCGCATAAGTATGATTGTACGCGGCATTGTTAAACGGTCCTTCAAAAGTATTATAGCCCAGTGAAGAGTTGATCACATCGGCTCCCAGGCTATCGGCTCGCTCTGCGGCAAGCAGCCAGGTAATTTCCTCATAGGGGGCTTCAATGTCGTCGTTTTCGGTGCGGTAGAGGGCGTAGCTTGCTTTGAAAGCACCGCCTACCATGCGGCCCGGATCATAGGCAGCCATGGTGGAAAGCACATTGAGTCCATGCGAACCATCGTTATATACATCGCCGTCCCTGGCTACAAAGTCATGCGTATCAGCAATGCGGTTTTCATCCCTTAATGCTTTCAGGTACCCTACTGTATTTCCATTCACAAAGCCATTATCCAGCACAGCGATGATCATACCCTGTCCCTCAAACCCCCTTTGATGCAGCACAGGCACCTGCATTAAGGCAAGCTGCGCCCGGGCATTTCCGTAATCAATATCTTCCGTAGTACCGAACTTGTGGGTGACCGCTGCGGACCGCAACACTCCTTCCGAAGGCATGGTCAGATTGGCAACGGGGAGGTTCAGCTCGGTTCCTTTGTAAAAGGACAGCTCTTTAATTGCCTTTAACTGACTATCCGAAGCTTCCACAAGCGTACCGTTGAACCAGCGGGAGGTATAAATGACCATTGCCCCTGTTTTTCGTACGGCATCCACATAGGCGGGATTCACCGGCAGATCGGCTGTTGTCAGCGCAATACCCTGGCGGTTCCGCCGCGAAATTGCGCGTTGCGAAAGGTACTCAGCCGGTTTTTCAATGGAGTAGGGAGAATTCTTTTTGTCTTTAAATAAAATCAGGTACCGTGGATTGCTCTGCGCGCGGCAGTTTGTATAAACACTGAACACAAAGAGGGTCAGGAGCAAAATCCGGTTCATAGCAGCTTGTTTAGGGTTATACTTCCTCCCACTGGGTAACTTTTGCAAGATCATCCCAGTAGCCCGGATACGATTTCACAACGACGCCTGGCTCTTCAATGATAAGCGGGCTCACCATTGCCGCAGGCGCAAATGCCATTGCCATGCGGTGGTCATCATAGGTATGGATGGAAGTGGTAGCAGGCCAGGCTTCGCCGGCTACCGGGCTTACTTCATACAAATGGTTTGTCTCAACTTCAATCAGTTCCGCTCCAAGTTTGTGCAGCTCCTGCTGCAATGCAAGAACCCGGTCCGTTTCTTTGATTTTCAGACTTTCGATGCCGGTCAATGTCAGTTTGATCTTTTTCACAGCCGCACATACGGCCACTGTTTGTGCCAGGTCGGGGCAGGCACTGAAATCCCAGGCTACTGCCGCTGCATGAGGAATCTTGGATAGTTTGACTCCTTTTTCGGTAAATACACTTTTTACACCCAAAAGCTCCATAATCTGGACAATCGCACTGTCGCCTTGGAGAGAATTTTCTTTCAACCCCAGCAGCTCTACTTCGGCACTTTTGGCCAGCGCTACGATGCTGTACCAGTAGCTCGCACCCGACCAGTCCGACTCGATGGCGTAGGGTTTGGGATGGTATTTAAATGGGGGTATGTGTAAAATATTGTGCGTCCAGTCAGCATGGTATTCGATTCCGAAATGCGCCATCTGGTTCAATGTCATTTCTATATAGGGCCGCGAGCCGACTTCTCCTTCCAGCGTGATCTTCAGACCATCGGGGAGCTGCGGAGCGATCAGCAGAAGCGCCGAGATATACTGGCTGCTCACATCGCCGCGCATGGTCAGTTCGTTAACGCCCGAGTAGGTAAACCCATTGATCTGCAAAGGAGGATAGCCGGGTACTTTTTCGTAAGTAATGTCTGCACCCAATGTCCGTAATGCGTCCACCAGTATCCCGATCGGCCGCTCGCACATTCGCGGCGTGCCTGTCATGCGTTTTTGCTGATTGGTCACAGCGAAGTAGGCTGTGAGAAAACGCATGGTAGTGCCCGCATCAATTACATCCGCTACCGGACCGTCATCATTGAGCAGGCGGAGCATGGTTTGGGAGTCACGTGCTTCCGAAATATTGGAAAGCTCACAGGCAAATCCGGTAAGTGCATTGATGATCAGTGCACGGTTGCATTCACTTTTGGAAGCTGCAAGCCTGATTTCGGCACGTATGGGTTGCTGGGGGGAATGTACGAGAATGGAGTTCACTATAAAATCGGATTATACAGCAGTGAACACTGCCGGCGTTTTATGTCAGTAGGTTTCGAGTACCTTAAGTTTGTTTTTCCCGTTGATTTTCAGGGAAGAAAATGTCAGTTTATAGCAGATAATGCCCGCTGCAATCAGTGCTCCGCCCACGATCAGCGATGAGCCGTCTGTGGTGAACCGCTTATTATCAACACCTTTATTAAAAAAGTCGGCACCCATGTAAATCAGTCCGGCCAGGGGCAGGAGCGGCGCAGCCTGGGAGATAAAGGGGATGTTGCGGGAGACTTTCATCAGCCTTACATCTTTCAGCAGGATTTCCTGGTAATCCACCCTGCCGACCGCTTCATTGACAATCCCGATGGTAAACGAGGAGTCCGAAACAGCGGCTATGGTTTCATTGAACCGGATGGTTTCATTGCGCATCCTGAACTTGATATTGTCTCCCGGAAAAAAGCGGTACCGGTGAAAGCCGCCCAGGAAAGGGGAGGCGTCGAGGACAAGGTACTTCTGGCCAGGCGACGAAATGGCCCTGCTGCTGTTGCCCTGTTTGAGGAAAAGTGCTTCGCTGGACATCACTTTGGTGGAGTCGTAGCGGTCCTGCGACCAGGCGGGGAGATTCCCAAGCAGAAAAAGGGCGACAATAACAGAAAGTTGTCTCATAAGCCGGTAAGAATGGTCAAAGATAGGGAATCCATTCTTTTAAACGGCTAAAATGCCCGCTTTGTTGCTGCCGGATACAATCAACTTAAAGGCTTTCAGGGGCTTCTTCTTTGGGTACTTTCATGGATATTCCACCCGAAACAAGCATTTTCATCACGTCGGTGGCGGATGCATCCAGTACGGTAACCTGATCACCCGGCACAATGAAGAGCTCACCGGAAAGCGAATACGAAAGCGGCATGTACACGGCTACATGATCGCTGATTTTCAGGTGACTGAGATCTGTTTGTGTGATAAAACCAATTTTTTTAATGCCCGTATCACGGTACATGGTTACCAGCACGGGCTGGTTGAATTTTTTATTGTCTCCTACGAAAGCAAGTATGAGGTCTTTGATGGAGTAATAAATGATACTGACCAGCGGTACTTTCCGGAGCAGTCGCTCGGCGAAGGAAAAAAACGATTGGGGAACGATCGTGGAAAAGAAAAAGCCCAGCAGGATAATACCGACAAAGATCACGAGCACACCCAGTCCCGGCATGTACAGCGTGCGGTTTCCCGAAATCGGAATCTCGGTGTTAAGAATGTTGTCAAGGTATCCGACACCGCTCCAGATGATGATGATTGTGGCGTAAATAGGAGCAACCAGCACCAGTCCGCGAATGAAGTAGCTGACAATCCGCTTGGCAAAAGAATTTTTGATTTCCATGGGGATGATGGTGTCTGCAAAGAATAAACGGACCCGAATAAATCAGCCGATCGGCGTAGAATATTGGACAGTGCCAATCGAATTTGGATATTTGCAGCGCCACGCAGCGCCGCACGGACCTGTGTCTGGTAAAATTAGAAAGAAGTTATCTCATTAACGTATATGTACCAGGCGGGTTATTTAAAACATTTTACGGAGCAGGTTTTTCTGGCATTGGGCTGTTCCGAGGCTGATGCGCAGCTGGCTGCCCGGGTACTGATCAGTGCCGACCTGCGCGGGGTGGACTCCCACGGAATTGCGCGGCTTGCGGGGTATGTCAGGCTTTATGATCATGGCAGGCTCAATCCCAATCCTGATATCAGGGTGGTGTATGAAACGCCAAGTACAGCGGTGGTGGACGGGGACCGCGGGTTGGGCCTGGTAGTTGCTCCCAAAGCCATGCAGATCGCGATCGAAAAGGCGAAAGTGGCGGGCTCCGGATGGATTTCAGTACGGAACTCCAATCACTTTGGCATTGCGGGCTATCATGCCATGATGGCATTGGAGCATGATATGATCGGCTGGACGATGACCAATGCGGCTCCGCTCGTGACACCTACTTTTTCGTTGGATAAAATGCTGGGTACAAACCCGATTGCGGTTGCGGTACCTGCTGGAGAAGAGACTCCTTTCGTGGCCGACTTTGCTTCTACTGCGGTAGCTTACGGGAAATTTGAAATTCTGCAGCGGAAAGGATTGCCCGCGCCGCTGGGATGGGCGCAGGATGCGGATGGCAATCCCACCACAGACTCCAATGCAGTTAAAAGCGGGGGCGGTTTGTTGCCGCTGGGCTCGGATCGAGAGCATGGCAGTCACAAAGGTTATGGATTGGGCGCGATTGTCGATATATTTTCAGGTGTGTTGTCTGGTGCGAACTTCGGGCCTTGGGTGCCTCCTTTTGCAACGGCTGGATTCATGAGTGCGGGTGAAGGTGTGGGTCTGGGAACCGGACATTTTGTCGGTGCTATGCGTGTGGATGGGTTCAGGCCGGCAGATGAGTTCAAAAAAGATATGGACAAGTGGATCAGGGCATTCCAGAATGCACGTCCGGTCGATGGCCGGAAAGTACTGGTGCCCGGCGATCCCGAGCGGGAAATTGAAGCCGAGCGCCGTGTAAATGGGATTGCATTGCTGGAACCGGTAGTTTTGTCACTCGATGAGCTTGCCAAGCGGTTCAGCATACCTTTTGAGATTAATTTATAAAAAACATTAACCAGCCGACGGCCCATAGCCGGAAGCTGACAGCCAGCACAATATGTCTCGTAATTTCAAGATCGGGTTGTTTGTTACCATTGCAATCCTTTTTACCACATTCTCTTTCTATTTCTGGCAGATTTTCAAAACGCCTAACCTCATGGTCGACAAGCAGTCCAGCTTTGCACTGCTGATCCCGGAAGGAGCATCGTACGAATCTGTGATAGATACCCTTAATAAGCATGAGGTTATTAATGACCACATTTCTTTCCGCTTTCTGGCCAAGTTGCTGAAGTATCCTGAAAAGGTGAAGGCAGGCCGCTACCTGATCAAGCCCAACTCCAATAACTATACGATTGTAAGAAAACTGAGTGCGGGCAGCCAGGATGCGGTACGGCTTACATTCAACAACATCAGGCTGAAAGAGGACCTGATCAAAAGGATCGGTAACAGGTTTGCGTTCGGGGAAGATGGTTTCAGAAAAGCACTCGACAGCCCCAAGGTCTGTGAAAAGTACGGCCTGGATACACTGACGATCGTGTCCATGTTTTTACCAAATACCTATGATGTGTACTGGACTACCGGCACCGAGAAGTTTCTGGACAGAATGCATAGTGAGTACAAAAAGTATTGGACCGACGAGCGCCTGGCCAAAGCCAAAGAGATTGGTCTCACGCCGGTACAGGTGTCGATACTGGCATCGATTGTGGAAGAGGAGCAGGCCCGGAAAGTGGACGAGCGTGCCCGGGTAGCAGGATTGTACATCAACAGGCTGCGTGCTCAGATGCCTTTACAGGCTGACCCGACCATCAAGTTTGCATTGCAGAACTTTGGTATAAAAAGGATCTTAAATGATCAGCTGCGGATTATTTCTCCTTACAATACGTATGTCAATACAGGCCTTCCTCCCGGCCCGATCCGTGTGGCTGACTTTAATTCATTGAATGCGGTTCTTAATTATGAAAAGCATGACTATGTGTACATGTGCGCGAAGGCAGACTTGTCGGGCTACCATGCATTTGCTACCAATTACACCGATCACTTGAAAAATGCACGGATGTACCAGGCCGAGTTGAACCGTCTTCAGATCATGAACTAGGGTCTCCACGAACCTGTAAACCAAGGTACTGCATGTTTACCTATGAAGTAAAAGGAGTGCGCGTCCGGTATGCGGATACTGACCAGATGGGTTATGTATATTATGGAAATTACGCACGCTACTATGAAATCGGCAGGGTAGAGGCATTGCGGAGCCTCGACTTTCATTATAAAGCCATGGAGGATGAAGGCGTGATGATGCCGGTTTATGAAAACCACTCGCGCTACATCAGGCCTGCGCGCTATGATGACCTGCTGAGTATCCGCGTCAGCCTTCAGGAACTGCCCGGTGTGCGGGTTACCTTTCATTATGAGATCCGCAATCAGGATGATGTGCTGCTGAATACGGGTGAAACAAAGCTTGTATTTCAGAGGCGGGATAATGGCAGGCTGTGTGCGGCGCCCGGTCCATTGCTGGAAAAGCTAAGGCCTTATTTTGAAGGCAAATAGAAAAACGCCATGCGTGAAAGATTGCTCAGAATCCGGTTTGTCGGTCGCATTATTGTGTGGTTACAGCAAACCAGGCTCGGGAGAGGAACGGCTTCCCTGTACGACATTCTTCAGAACCTGATCCAGAGCAACCGCGATTACGATATCGACCAGCGTGCCTCTGCTGTGGCTTACAGCCTGACCCTCGCCCTTTTTCCGGGTATCATCTTTCTTTTTACACTGATCCCCTACATTCCGATCGAGCATCTGGACATGCAGATCATGGAAGTACTGCGCGAAAACATTCCCAAGGGTATTTACCAGGATGCCGACCAGACTATCCTGGATATCATCGGCAGGCCGAGAAGCGGCGTACTTTCATTGGGTTTCTTCTTTGCACTGCTCGCATCGACCAATGGCATGCTGTCGCTGATGCGCTCGTTTGATATGGTTTATGAGGATAAAGAGACGAGGGGTTTCCTGAAAACCCGGGGTATTGCAATTGTACTGACACTGCTGCTGATTGCCGTGCTTTTCCTCTCAGTCATTTTGCTGATCGTGGGTGATGCTGTGATGCACCTGATCGGAGAGTGGAATATCATCCAGGAAAACTGGGTAATTTTCCTGCTGAACATGACGCGCTACCTGATCAGTTTCGGTTCGCTGATGCTGGCAATTTCACTCGTGTATCGCTTTGCTCCTTCTCATGGAAGGCAGTACGGGTTTGTCAATGCAGGCTCAGTGATCGCGTCTGTGTTGATACTTCTTTCGACATACGGCTTTTCGTATTATCTCTCCCGTTTCAGCTCCTACAACAAGCTTTATGGGTCTATAGGTACGATGATCGCACTCATGATCTGGCTGTACCTGCTGGCCCTAGTGATCATCCTGGGGTTTGAAATCAATGCCAGTATTCGCGCTGCCTCAATGAGAAAAACAGCCTGAAAACTCTTGCCGGCCGGATAATAACTGTTTGGATCACTTCTGTTTATTGTTGGTAGTTTTGCCTTAATGGTGCTTTCAAACCGCACCATTAACGGACGGAGTCAGGACTTTGCTAAGCAAAATGAAACAGGATAAGCAGCCGCTGGTAAGCGTCATTGTGACGGCTTACAATCATGAACTATACATACAGGAAGCACTCATATCGGTTTTCCAGCAAACGTACCGCCAAATCGAGGTGATCGTTATTGATAATGGAAGTACCGATCATACGCTGGGTGTGCTGGAATGCCAGCAGGAAATTCTGCCCTACTTCAAACTGATCAGGAATAACAGTAATTACGGACTCTGCAAAGCATTCAACCAGGGGCTGGCACTGGCAGGAGGCAAGTATATTATTGATCTTTCCGGCGACGACACACTGATGCCGGAGCGCATTGCGCACCAGGTCGCATTGTTTGAATCCCTGCCCGACGACTATGCTGTGGTTTTTTCCAATGCAGCTTACATGGATGCGGAGGGAAGGGAGCTGCGCAAGCATTTTCCGGTGGGTAAAAACGGGTGTGCATTGCGCAGGGTACCGTCAGGGGACGTTTACAAAAATATCCTGCAAAGATATTTTATCTGCACGCCTACCATGATGATCCGCACGTCCGTTTTGCGGCAGCTGGGCGGGTATGATGAGTCACTTTGCTTTGAAGATTTTGATTTCTGGATACGCTCGGCCGTACGTTTCAAATATTTTTACCAGGATGAAATCCTGACCAGGAAAAGAATTCTGCCGAAGTCACTGGCTTCCCGCGTTTATCAGAAAGGCAGCGGCATGCTCGACTCTTATTATGCGGTCTGTAACAAAGCCTACGACCTTAACCGCGACCAGGAGGAGTTTGATTTGCTTGCAGCCCGCATCCGTACTTTCATCCGTAAATGTTTGTATGCACAGGAGTTTGAGCTGGCACTCCGTTTCAGGAAATTGCTCAACTTTATTGAGAATCCGGGACTGGCGACGGACCTCGTTGTGCTGCTTTGCAGGCTCCATTTGCCGGTTAATTTTGCCTACCGTTTTTATCTTAAAAATCTAAAAAAAGCATTCAGACAGGAAGGATTTAGCTTTTAGGATTGTTCTCCTGAAAAGATAAATTCTGATTATGGCTGCCGAATTTGTAAAGATATACCCGAAAAATCCTGACGAAAGGCGTATTCGTCAGGTAGTGGACTGCCTTCGTGACGGAGGACTTGTCATTTATCCTACCGATACTGTTTACGGGCTTGGGTGTGATATTTACAACACCCGGTCGGTGGAACGGATTGCGCGCATCAAGGGGATCAAGCCTCAAAAAAATGATTTCTCCTTTATCTGCTACGATCTCAGCCACATTGCAGATTTTGCAAAGGTGGGAAACATCGCATTTAAGACGATGAAAAAAGTGCTTCCGGGTCCTTACACCTTTATTCTGGAAGCCAACAGCAATGTTCCCAAACTGCTGAATACCAATAAAAAAACAGTTGGTATCAGGGTCCCCGGCAACATGATTCCCCGCCTGATCGTCAAAGAGCTGGGTAATCCCATTGTGACTACCTCCATCAAAGACGATGATGAAATTATCGAGTACTCTACAGATCCTGAGCTCATTTACGAGAAGTTTCAGCACCAGGTAGACATGGTTGTGGACGGCGGTTACGGAGGTAACATTCCATCTACCATTGTACAGGCTGATCAGGATACTTTTGAGGTCATACGGGAAGGATTGGGCGATGCCAGCATTTTCATGTAAGCGCTAAATTGTGCCCGTACAGGCATGTGCCGCATATTCTTTAACAGTGAAAATAATTATCAGAATTTTTTTGACATTGTGCCTGTGCTTCGCCATATTTGGTTAAAGCAGAGTTCATCAGTGGTCGCGATTATCCGTGGAGGTTAAAATAGAGTTACAGTATCTTCCTTGTCTAGAATATTTTGCCTGTATTCTTTCCTCCGACCGGATTTACATTGATGTTAACGAAAAGTATCAGAAGCAAACTTACCGGAACCGGTGCAGTGTACTCACTGCAAATAAAGTTGATACTTTAACAGTTCCGGTCAAAAGCTACGAAGCGGCCAGCCTTACCCGAGACATACAAATTGATTACAGCCAGGATTGGATGCGCCGGCATTTGGGGTGCTTCAAATCAGCATATGGGAAGTCGCCTTTTTACGAATATTATGCGCCTGAATTGCTGGATGTTTTTCAAAGAAAGTTGTCATTTCTGGTCGATCTGAATTATGAATTATTGACATTTTGTCTTAGATTGGTAGGAATAAAGAAAGATATTCAGTACAATTTGTCAGGTTACTCCGAAGAGGAAAAAGGCACTTTTAATGCTATATCTCTAATTAACAACCGCAAAGCGTCAAAATCTTCTGATTTTTATCAGCCGGAGCCATATTATCAGACTTTCGGGAATGATTTTGTGGGTAATTTAAGCATCGTTGATTTGTTGTTTAATATGGGTCCTGAGTCCCGCCTGATTTTGTCTAGATCCTGCAAATCGCTTTCGAGCTGAAATTGAACAAAGTAGATTCACTCAGCGTTTACAATACTATAACACTTTTATTGCTGCATAATGGAAGCAAAATTTTCGAATAGAGTGAAGGAAGTAATTTCAATGAGCCGTGAGGAAGCCCTTCGCCTCGGCCATGATTACATTGGAGCAGAGCACTTGTTATTGGGAATGATTCGTGAGGGCGATGGTGTTGCAATTGGGTTGTTGAAAAAGCTCGGGGTTTCGCTGGACGATGTGCGGCAAACAATTGAGCAGGCAACCAAGGGTGCAGCTACCAACAATGTAAAAAATCTGCAGAATATTCCTCTTACCAGGCAGTCTGAAAAAGTGCTGAAAATTACCTACCTGGAAGCCAAGATATTTAAAAGCAGCCTCATTGGTACAGAGCATTTGCTGCTGTCCATTCTTAGGGATGTTGACAATGTAGGAACGCAGATATTGCACAAGTTTAATGTTAACTACGAAGTCATTAAAGAGATGTTAGAATATCAATCATCCGGATCAAGACCTCATATGGGTCCTGAGACCGAAGACGGAGATGACGAAGCAAGAGGCGGAATGTTTGGAGGTGGCGGCAGTGGCTCTTCATCCGGAAAGGAATCAAAAGGAGCAGAGAAATCGCGTACACCGGTTTTAGATAATTTTGGCCGTGATCTTACCAAAATGGCCGAGATGGGCAAGCTTGACCCGATCGTAGGACGTGAAAAGGAAATTGAGCGTGTAGCGCAGATCCTGAGCCGTCGTAAGAAAAATAATCCGATCCTGATCGGTGAGCCTGGTGTTGGTAAGACAGCGATTGCAGAAGGTCTTGCTCTGCGCATTGTTCAGAAAAAGGTATCACGCGTACTTTTTGGAAAACGTGTGGTCACATTGGATCTGGCATCGCTGGTAGCAGGTACCAAGTACCGCGGCCAGTTTGAAGAGCGTATGAAAGCTGTAATGAACGAGCTTGAAAAGTCGCCCGATGTGATCCTTTTCATTGATGAGCTGCATACGATTGTAGGTGCTGGTGGCGCTTCCGGCTCCCTGGATGCTTCTAACATGTTCAAGCCTGCATTGTCACGCGGAGAGATTCAATGTATTGGTGCTACTACGCTGGATGAGTACCGTCAGTACATCGAGAAAGACGGTGCCCTGGCCCGCCGGTTCCAGATGGTCATGGTAGATGCAACTTCCATTGAGGAAACTGTTCAGATTCTTCAGAACATCAAAGACAAGTATGAAGATCACCACCATGTAAACTATACACCGGAATCCATCAGCACGGCTGTGAAACTTTCGGAACGGTATATTACCGACAGGTTTTTACCAGATAAAGCAATTGACGTACTGGATGAAGTAGGTGCACGGGTGCATATCAGCAACATTACGGTTCCTGAAGACATTCTTGTGCTTGAAGAGCAGATCGAGAATATCAAGCAGGAGAAAAACCGGGTTGTAAAAAGCCAGAAATACGAGGAAGCTGCACAGCTGAGAGATCGTGAGAAAAAGCTGATCGACCAGCTGGAACGTGCAAAACAAGCCTGGGAAGAAGAAACCAAGCAAAAACGCTACACGGTAACAGAGCAGAATGTTGCGGAAGTAGTAGCGATGATGACAGGCATTCCTGTTACCAACGTTTCCATGGACGAAGGCAAAAAGCTGCTGAACATGGGCGAAGAGTTGAAAAACAAGGTAATTGGCCAGGATCCTGCTATCGAGAAGCTGGTGAAAGCCATTCAGCGCACGCGTGTCGGTCTGAAAGATCCTAAAAAGCCAATTGGTTCATTTATTTTCCTTGGACCAACCGGGGTAGGTAAGACAGAGCTTGCAAAGGTACTGGCAACTTATCTATTTGATAAAGACGATTCGCTGGTTCGTATTGACATGAGTGAATACATGGAGAAATTCAGTGTATCACGTCTGGTAGGAGCGCCTCCGGGATATGTGGGTTACGAAGAAGGTGGTCAGCTGACAGAGAAAATCAGAAGAAAACCATACAGTGTAGTACTGCTCGACGAGATCGAGAAAGCGCACCCGGATGTATTCAATATCCTGTTGCAGGTATTGGATGATGGTATTTTGACTGACGGTCTCGGACGTCGCGTAGACTTCCGGAATACGATCATTATCATGACCTCCAACATTGGTGCCCGTGACTTGAAAGATTTTGGATCAGGTATTGGTTTTTCAACCCGCGCCAGATCTGAAAACCAGGACGAGATCATGAAAGGGACAATTCAGAGTGCACTGCGGAAGGCTTTCTCTCCTGAGTTCCTCAACCGTCTTGATGATGTGATTGTATTCAATTCGCTCCAACGTGAAGATCTGCACCGCATCATTGATATTTCACTTGGCAAACTGTTCAGCCGCGTGAAAGGATTGGGATATGAAATCGAGCTGACCGTTGCTGCTAAAGATTTCCTGTCAGGCAAAGGATATGATCCCCAGTATGGAGCCCGTCCTTTAAACAGGGCGATCCAGAAATACCTGGAAGATCCCGTCGCTGAGGAAATTTTGAAAGGTGACCTTCGCGAAGGCGATGTACTGGTTGCTGATCATGAAGAAAACAGCGAGCAGCTTGTAATTACTGTTCGGAAAAAAGAAGAGCAGCTGGCCGACTAGGTGAGCAGTTTCTCTGAATACATATTAAAGGCAGGTCATCATGACCTGCCTTTTTGTTTTCCAACTTACCGGTAATTCCTTATGAATTCCTTTATATTTAGCCCTCGAAAATTCTCATAATATGAAGCACTTCGTACAAGGATTCTTGTTCACGTTATTGTTTGCATTGGTACTTCTGCCGCAGCATTCACAGGCCCAAAAACTAAAATCCGGACCGCAGGTACTGACCTTCTTTTCGGATGCTGATGATACTGATCAGCCTTATGGACTGTATCTCCCCAAAAATTACGATGAAAATAAAAAGTACCCTCTGGTTATCATGTTGCATGGAGCAGGCTCCAATCACCGGCTTGATCTGCGACGTGTGTTTGGTAAAAGTAACCAGAATGAAGAGACGGACGTAGAAGCTACCAGGTACTTTCCGGCCTGGGATGATGTGGACTTTATCGTAGCCGCACCGCTTGCGCGCGGTACGATCGGGTACCAGGGCATTCCGGAACAGGACGTGTATGATGTACTCGACGATGTACAAAAACGCTTTCAGATTGATGAAAACAGGATTTATCTCACAGGATTGTCGATGGGAGGAGGAGGTACCCTGTGGATTGGACTTACCCGCCCGGATATCTGGGCAGCCATCGCGCCGGTATGTCCGGCACCACCAGAAGGTACCTTTGATCTTGCTTCCAATGCATTGAATTTTCCAATCCACTTTTTTCATGGCGATGCCGACCCGGTTGTACCTGTTGCAGGTACGCGCAAGTGGGTGGAGCATTTGCAGCAGATCGGTGCTGAGGTAAGTTATAAGGAGTTTGTGGATGTGAAGCACGATAGCTGGGTAAGTGCCTACGATAATGAATTTATCTTTGAGTGGTTCAGCCATGCCGTGCGTGATCCGCATCCTGATCGCGTATTTTTTTCCGCTAAGCAGTACAAGTATAATAAGGCATACTGGGTAACGTTTGATAAAATCGTACAGGGTGCAGTAGCCAAAATCGAGGCAAGGATCACATCCGGCAACATAATTACGATTACTTCTGAAAACCTGAATGCATTCACATTAAACCTGAAAGGACATCCGAAATTTAAGGCAGGATCAACACTTACATTGAAAGTAGACGGAGCGACACTGACTGCCAAAACGGACAGTACGGTTTCATTCAATAAGGCCGGCAGCGCCTGGCGAGTTGGTAAAGTATCTGCTACGGAAGAATTGGTGAAGAAAAAGGGAGCCGAGGGACCTATATTCGATGCATTCTCATCCAGGCACATTTATGTATATGGGACGGCAGGCAATCCCTCGCCCGAAGAATTAAAGAAGCGCATGACAACGGCCAGCCAGGCTGCTGACTGGGCTTATTACAGGGGTACGTTTCCGGGCAGGGTCATGTTTTTTCCAAGGGTAGTCGCAGACAAAGATGTACGGCCCAGCGATCTGGAAAGCTGTAATCTCATATTGTTTGGTACCAAAGAAGATAACCTGCTGATCAACAAATATGCCGCTCAGCTGCCTATGCATCTGAATGCCGGTGCCGGTGATTACGGGCTTTTCTATGTGTTTCCGGTGGGTACGCATTATGTGGCGATTAATTCGGGCCTACCCTGGTGGAGTGGGGATCAAAGCCATGATTATCCGTTTATGCCGGTCAACCATCGCAAACTAGCGGGGTATAAAGATTATATTCTTTTCAAGGACAATGCCTCCAATGTAGTAGCCGACGGCTATTTTACGGAACAATGGAAAGTAACTCCCGAGGCTCAGCAGAAGCTATCAGGTGCCGTTAATTTTAACAAGTAGCATTTACCATCTAATTACTGAATTATAAAGATGAAAAGCAGCGTAAAGATTTCCCGGAAATCATTCATCAAAGCCAGCGCCTTTGCCCTCATGGCGCCAGCAGTGTCCCGGTTGGATTGGGATGTAAAAGCTTCCTCAAAGGTAGGTTTGCAGTTATATACCCTTCGTGATCAACTTTCGAAAGATCTGGAAGGTACCCTCAAAAAAGTGGCTGAGATCGGCTATAAAGAAGTGGAGCTTTTTGGCTATACAGACGGCAAGTTTTTCGGAAAAACACCGAAGGAGTTTAAAGCTTTGCTGAAAGGCTTGGGCCTTGATCCTGTAAGCGGGCATTATGGAGCTGGTGTGGAGCGTAAAGATGTAAAAGGTACACTCAGCAATGACTGGCAGCGCGCAGTGGACGACGCGGCAGAAATTGGTCAGAAATATGTCAACTGTGCCTATCTCACAGATACCGAACGTAAGTCCATCGATGACTACAAGAAATACGTAGATCTTTTTAACAAATCGGGAGAAGTAGCTAAGAAAGCAGGACTACAATTTGGCTACCACAACCATGACTTTGAATTTAAAAAACTGGACGGTCAAATTCCTTATGACATCATCGCAGGGCAAACAGACCCTAACCTGGTAAAGTTGGAGCTTGACCTGTACTGGGCTGTCCGTGCCGGCCTTGATCCGGTTGAATTGTTCAAAAAATATCCCGGACGGTTCCCTTTATGGCATGTGAAGGATATGGATAAGGGAGATCAATCCTTTGCTGAAGTAGGTACGGGCTCCATTAACTTTGGAAAAATATTTGCTGCCCGGAAAACAGCAGGATTGACGCACTTTTTCGTAGAGCAGGACGTCGCGAAACGTCCGCCGCTGGAAGCGATTGAAATCAGCTATAAGAATATCGCCAAGATGAAGGTATAGCATAAAAAAAGACCCGGCGCATAGCAGCCGGGTCTTTCCAAATTATGCAGATAAAAATATCAGTTTGTTAACTGTAATTTAAGTTCGTTCAATCTGCTGCGGAGCGATGCGTCAATCTGACGGTCATCTATGCGCAGCAAAAAGCCGCCGATCAGGCTTGGATCTACTTTTTCGGAAAGTTGTACCTGTTTTCCGGTAGATGATAATACAAGGTTGGAAATCCGCTGGCGCAGCTCATCTGTCAATGGAGTAGAGCTTACGACTGTGGCATTTTGAATGCCTTTGTAAAGGTTGTAGCTCTTAATGAACTCCAATGCAATTTCATCCAGGATCGACTCCCTGTTTTTACGCGTAATAATGGTAAAGATCGCGTAAGTGATGGGATTGACGCGTGCTTCAAAAAGGGATTTGAGTATACCCAGTTTTTTCTCATGACGAACGATTGGGCTTTTCAGCGCAAGCATCAGGCCGCGGTTCTTGTCGGCTGTATCTTTGAACAAAAGCATATCCTGGTACACTGCCTCTAAAGAGTTTTGTTCTTTGGCCAGCTCGATCAACGACTTTGCGTACCTGGAAGCAACTATACTTACTGACATGGAATCTTAAATTGAAAGTGAGTAAAAAGTACAGCCGGCTTAGTTAAGGCGGGCAGTGGAAGCCAGTTCGCCGATAAGTTGCTCCTGTGCTTCCTTGTCTTTCAGTTCACGCTGCAATACTTTTTCAGCGATTTCCAGCGACAGGGTAGCTACTTCCTTACGGATTTTGGCAACTGCAGTCTGCTGCTCGTTACGGATTGTTTCACGGGCTGCATCAATGATTCTTTGTCCCTCGACAGCAGCCTTTTCTTTTGACTCTTCAATGTTGCGGTCGGCTGCCTCTTTGGCATCGCGCAAAATGCGGTCACGTACAGCATTCGCTTCTGCGATCAGTTTTTCATTGTCGGATTTAAGCTGAATCATCTCGGCACGTGTCCTTTCAGCAAGGTCCAGCGCACCCTGAATTTCATTCTCACGGTCTTTCAATCCTTTGATAATCGGCTTCCATGCAAATTTGGCCAGGATGAAAACAACCAGTAAAAAGACCACAATCATCCAGAAAATAAGTCCGGGGTTGGGGGTTAGCAATGACATGTTTTGTAAATGTTTTGAGTTAAACTGTTCGTAGTAACTGTCTCTTTTTTTACTAAAAAGTGTGGAAGCCTAATGCTTCCACGCTCAATTTCTTTACCAGTTTTTACCTAATGTGAAAACAGGCAGGGATCGTCTTCCCGCAGATTTTTTGTTAAAGCTTAAACGAAATAAGCAGACAGATAACCGCTGCAAAAAGCGCTACCGCTTCGATAAGTGCCGCGATGATAAGCATGGCAGTCTGGATAGCACCGGCAGCTTCTGGCTGACGAGCGATACCTTCTACTGCGCTACCACCGATTTTACCAATACCCAGACCAGCGCCGATAGCAGCCAGACCAGCGCCGATAGCAGCACCGAAAACAGCCAGACCTGCACCACTTTGTTCAGCAGCCTGAAGCAAAATTTGAAGCAACATAATTGTGTTAGTTTAAAATATAATTAATAAAAAAGAGATTCAGATCAATGTCCGTGATCAGCGTGGCCATGCTCTTCGATGGCGCTGCCGATGTACATGGACGACAACAGGGTAAAGATAAATGCCTGGATAAACGCTACCATGATCTCGATAAAGTTCAGGAACAGCGCGAAAAGGGAAATAACAGGCGCAATGAAAATGCTTTGAAAGATAAAGATCAGACCGAACAAGCTCAGGAGGATAATGTGGCCTGCGGTAATGTTGGCGAACAACCGGACCATCAGTGAAAACGGCTTCATGAATACACCCACAATCTCAACCGGAATCATGATCAGCAACAGCGGTGCCGGTACGCCCGGAGGGCTCAGCAAGTGCTTGTAGTAGTTACCATTCGCATTCAGGTGAACGATGATAAATGTAAGTATTGCCAGTGTCATCGTCACGGCGATATTACCGGTGAGGTTGGCTGACCCCGGAAGGAGACCCAGGATATTGTTGATCAGAATAAAGAAAAACAATGTCAGCAGGTAGGGAAGGTATTTCTCGTATTTGGGACCTACATTCGGTTTAACCACCTCATCACGAATGAACAGGATGATCACCTCCATGGCAGACTGGAATCCTTTCGGCGCCTTACCCTTGTTGTTTTTATACCAGCTTGCGATGCTTGTAAATACCAGGATCAGGATCAATGCACTCAGCAGCATGGACGCCACATTCTTGGTAATGGAAAAGTCGTAAACTTTACGGCTTTCATCTACCGGCTGAATCACTTCAGAATCACCGTGTACCAAGTGATAACCATTGTATTCGTGGTGTTCGTTGTGGAAATTGGAAGAGGAGAAAACTTCCAGGCCGCGATCTTGTGAGTACAGGATCACAGGAAGCGGGAGGACAGCACCATGTGAAAACTCCCACTCATGGGAATCCGCAATGTGGTGCATGATCATATCACCGATGTTGAACTTCTGCTCGTTCTCTTCAAGATTATGTTCAATTTCTTGCTCCTTCTCATGGACGCTGCTTTCCACTTTCTCAGCTTCGTGCTGGGTTGGTTCAGCGGCCTTCGCGAGCGGGCTGAAAAGGCAGGCTATCGCGATAAATGCAGTAAAAAACAGGCGGAAACGAGTATACATAAAGGCTTGAAATACATTGGCTTTGTCAATCGCGGCGCAAGTTACGATACAAACCATATATTTCAAAGCAGGTATAAAATAAATAGAGTGCAAAAAAGTTGGTAACAAATAAGAATGAATCGGTTAGCCCGCGGTATAAAAAAACGCCGATGAAAATCAGGCTGAGAACAATCCGGCCCGCAATGGTAGCCATGTAAAAAGTCACGAATTTTTCACGCCTGTTGCGCAGGCCAACTTCCATCAGCTGGTGCTGGAAAAAAGAGAGTCCTGCAAAAAATGCGAGTATGTACCAGATATAGGGATGGAGAATGGAATCGGCATGAAAATACCTGGCAAGGAAAAATACAATTCCGAGTAGGAGGGTAGCAATGAAGGTCCGGAGCATGTCTGGTTGTATGTACTTACTTTTTGGTAAAGCTTCTGATCAGCATGTAGAGCGAAGCTGCAATGGAAAGCAGGGAAAGTACGAGCGTCCAAACGGGAATCTTGTTTCCCGAGCGGCCATCGAGCCAGTAGCCTGCATAGGTAAATGCGAGAATTGTTCCCAGCATTTGCATGGCAGCACCGGAGTAACGCATCCATTTCGCTGACTCTCTGGCAGGGAGCCCTGGCTTGTGCGGCATTTTTCTATCATCTGGTTCCATATCCTGCGCTGTTTTATTCTTGTAAAATTGAGCCAAATTTTACAAATGCGCTATATTCGATACGTTAATGTAAAATTAGCCGTTTTATTTTTGCTTGTTTTGATCTCAGACAGGGCCCTAACACATTATTCGTGAACCGTATATTCTACATCTTTTCGCGCTGCACAGCCTCTCTGATGATTGCCGGCGTTTTGCTTTCGGCCTGCTCCCAATATAGTACGAGGCCCGGAGCGATCAGCTTTCACAACCTTTCTGCACGTTATAATGCCTATTTTATGGCGCAGCAGGACCTGCTGAATGCCGAGTATGATGTTCAGAAGGCCTATAAGGAAAACTACAACCAGCTTTTGCCCCTATTACTTCCGATGGATTCCGTGCTTTTCAGGCCGGTGAAGGCGAAGCTGGAAGATGCCGTGCGCAAAGCATCCATCGTGGCGGAAAAGCACCAGAACAGTAAATGGCTCGACAACAGTTACCTGATACTCGGGAAAGCGCGCCTTTATATGGGACAGTGGGCCGATGGTCTGGAAGCGCTTCGTTATATATATGCCAATGGCAAAGACGAAGGAGATAAGAATGATGCATTGATCCTGCTGATGCGTGCTTACATAACCAGAAAGGACTATTCGAATGCATTGGGCGTGGCGGAATACCTGAGCCAGCAGCCGCTTGACAAATCATCCACCAGGGACTTTTACCTGACAAAAGCTTACCTCCACCAGCAAAGCGGGGAATACCTGACTTCGGTTGCGATCCTGGAAGAGACGTTCCCGTTACTTGGAAAATCGCCTGAGACTGCACGTATCCATTTTGCAGCGGCACAAATGTATGATCAGCTCGGTCAGTATGCATTGGCGAACAGGCATTATAAAGCAGTAAGTAAAAATCGCGCAGGCTACGACCTGAATTTTTACGCCTCCATGAATTCCCTGCAGAACCAGGTGGTACTCAGTCCTGAAAAAGACCTGAATGAGGTGGGTTTCAGTAAAATGCTGAATGATCGTAAAAATGATGATCTGAAAGACAAAATTTACTTCACGATGGGTTTGCTTGCTGAGCACCGGAAGCAAATCCCGGAAGCACTCGGCTATCTTCAGAAGTCTGCGGCAGCCTCCAAGGGAACCAATCCGCAACAAAAAGCATACACCTACCTGCAACTTGCCAGGATCAACTACGAGCGTCTTGAGAAATTCAATGCAGCCAAATCCTATTATGACAGCGCACTTGCCTTAATGCCCGAAACCGCACCGGAGTACCGGCTGGTAGCCGACCGCAAGATGGCCCTGGATGAATTTGTTTCAAAATACGAAGTTGTGGCAAGGGAAGATAGCCTTCAAAAGCTTGCAGGAATGAATCCCGCCGCATTGGACAACTACATTGATACCTACATGGAAGCGCAGGAAAAAGCGCGGCAGGAAGAGGAAGAAAAAGCCAGGAAGGAAGCCGAGGCGGCTCAGGCCCTGAATCCGCAGAGTAATCCCAGCCCGCTTTTAGGCCCAAATGAACGAAGGTGGGAGCTGTATGATCCTGCACTCGTAAATCAGGGTAAAATTGACTTCAAGAGAATCTGGGGAAACCGGGCACTCGAAGATGACTGGCGGCGAAGCAAGCGCCAGATGCGCGCGCTGGCCAGCGGTAATCCGGCTGCTGCGGCAGACTCTCTGACCATGGAGCAGGAAGAACCGGAGAACAAAAGTCTTGTAAAAGGTACGCCTGCCTGGCAGGAAATGCATGACCGTCTCAAACAGGATATTCCGCTTACGGCTGAAACCATGGCCGAGTCACAGGGCCGGAAAGAAAATGCATTGTACCAGCTAGGAAAAATTTACCGGTTTGACTTGCAGGAACCACAAAGGTCCATCGCAAGCTTCGAGCGTTTGTTAGCCGATTATCCGGGTACTACGTATAAGGAGGAGCTTTATTACCTGCTGTACCTGACCTACCCGGACAATGATGCCGCCAAAAACACGTACAAGGATAGACTATTGAAAGAGTATCCAAATTCTACTTACGCGCGGCTTGTGACGAAGCCCGGGAGCGCCGGTCCCGAGGGAGCCAGCAGTCAGTTGAAAGAGTACGAAGCCGCATACAGTCTGTATTCGCAGGGTAATTATACCAAGGCGCTTGAAGATATTGAAGCCAATCTGCCTGCCTATAAAGGTGGTCCGCTGGAAGACAAGTTTGCCCTGCTGCGCGTTTTTCTGATAGGAAAAGTGAGAGGTAAAGATGCTTATTCACAAGCTATTGCCGAGTTCATCAGCCTTTATCCGGATAGTATTTACCTGCCCCGTCTCAAAGAAATGCAGGAGCTTAATTCACTTTCGATGGGGAAAAGATAACTTCCCGAAATAGTATCTTTGTCCTTTGTACCTCAAATAACCCTACCATTTATGATTGAATTGCAGCCTGGAAGGTATCGTCGCAACATTATCCGCCTATGGCAAATTGTTACGTTCGGTCTGGGTCTTTTGATTCTTTACATCGTTGCCGTCAGATTTAATTTTTTGTGGCTTTTTGGTGGCATGCCCGACCTAAAAACGCTGGAAAATCCCAAAAGTGAACTGGCATCCGAGCTGATCAGTGAAGATGGCAAGTCGCTCGGAAAGTACTTTTTTGAAAACCGCACCCAGATTGATATTGCGCAGATTTCGCCCAACCTGATTGATGCGCTTGTAGCTACCGAGGATGCCCGGTTTGTAAATCACTCGGGCATTGACCCGCGAAGTCTGCTGCGGGTTTTCAAGGGGGTTGTAAGTGGAAATTCAAGTTCCGGCGGAGGTAGCACGCTTACCCAGCAGGTCGCCAAAAACCTGTTCAATACGCGATCCGAGGAGTTTGAAGGTATATTCGGGAAAATTCCGGTTGTCCGGATTGTCATTGCCAAGACCAAAGAATGGATATTGGCGGTAATCCTGGAAAGGAAATATACCAAGCAGGAAATTATGCAGATGTACCTGAACACGGTGTCATTTGGTAACAATACCTATGGTATCAAGGTCGCTGCCAAGACGTACTTCGACAAGGAAGCCTGGGACCTGAATGTGACCGAGGCGGCGTTGCTTGTAGGAATGCTGCAGAATCCCACGCTCTTCAATCCGCTTCGCTTTCCGACCAATGCATTGAACCGCAGGAATACAGTACTTGCCCAGATGGCCAAATACGAATACCTGCCACGTGAAGATTTTGATAAGCTGAAAGAAAAACCGCTGGGACTTGAATTTACGGTAGATAGTCACAATACGGGACTGGCCCCTTACTTCCGTGAATCAATGCGGGGATATCTGAAAAGCTGGGTCAAAATCTACAATGAAGAGCACGGAACCAGCTATGATCTGTATACCAGTGGTCTGCGTATTTACACGACCATTGATTCACGCATGCAGCGTTACCAGGAAGATGCATTGACGCAGCACATGAAACAGCAGCAGAAGTTGTTTGATGACCACTGGAAGGGCCGTAACCCGTGGACCTACGATACAGGTAAGGAAATTCCCGGCTTCATCAATGCAGCCGCCCGGAAATCCCCTCATTACCTGGCGTTGAAACGTGACCTGGGCGAGGAGGAAGCCTGGAAAATTATGAAGAAGCCCTACAAAATGAAGGTTTTTTCATGGAATGGGGAGAAAGAGGTGACCATGAGTCCGATTGATTCCATTGCCTACTACAAGCGCTTTCTGCGGGCTGGTATCATGTCCATGGATCCGCGCAATGGGCATGTGAAAGCGTGGGTAGGAGGTATTAATTTTAAATATTTCAAATACGACCACGTAAAACAGGGAAGACGCCAGCCAGGCTCCACGTTCAAGCCATTTGTGTATGTATCTGCGCTGGACAAAAACTTTCTTACCCCTTGTGACCATGTTGTGGACGAACCTGTTTACTTCTCCCGGGAGGAAGGAGGAGGACCCAATGGCTGGTCGCCGCATAACTCTACAAACAAGTATTCGTATCAGTCACTGTCTCTCCGGCAGGCTTTGGGTAAATCGGTCAATACGGTAAGCGCTTACCTGATGAAGATGGTACGGCCTAAAACTGTGATTGAGTATGCACACAAGCTGGGAATTGACAGCCGTCTTCAGGAAGTTCCGTCTTTGTGTCTTGGGATCAGTGATGTGTCGGTATTTGAGATGGTAGGGGCCTATTGCGCATTTGCAAATGGTGGTCATCGCACTGAACCCATGACCGTGCTCCGCATTGAAGATCGCTATGGTAATGTCCTGCAGGAGTTTTTTCAGAAGCAAAATCAGGAAATCAGCGAGAATATGGCTTACAACATGCTATACCTGATGCGCGGAGCGGTGGAAGATCCGGGTGGTACTGCCGGGAGGCTGCGGCAGTTTGGCGTGACTGAGGGTAATGAAATTGCTGCCAAAACTGGTACTACCTCCAATTACTCTGACGGCTGGTTTATGGGCATGACCCAGCACCTGGTCTCGGGGATCTGGGTTGGGGGAGAAGACAGGAGTATCCACTTCCGGACAATTACTTATGGTCAGGGTGGACGCATTGCAATGCCGGCCTGGGGATTATTTATGCAAAAAGTATATGCTGATCCCAGCCTTGTCCAATATCGCAAAGGTCCGTTTATCAAGCCTGAAAACTATGTGCAGGGTTGTGGAGGCGTGGTTTCTGACAGTACCGACACTTACATTCCTCCGTCCCGCTCTGACGACGAAGGCGTTCTTTTCTGAAAATTGTGAAAATTCTGATTGCTCCTGACAAATTTCGTGGTTCCCTTGAAGCTGACGAAGTTTGTCAGGCAGCAGAAAAGGGTATTCTGCGCGCCTTTCCGCAAGCCGAAGTTACATGCATTCCGCTCGCGGATGGAGGCGAAGGTACTGCCGCTATTTTAACGCACTATGCGGGAGGAGTATCTGTTTCTACGCAGGTAAATGATCCGCTGGGCAGACCGATTGAAGCCTCTTACGGCCTTTCTGCCGATGGTACCACTGCCTTTATTGAAATGGCTGCTGCCTCGGGCCTTGCTTTGTTATCCAAAATGGAGCGGAATCCCGAACGTACCAGCACCTTTGGCAGCGGGCAGCTGATCCGTGATGCATTGGACCGCGGTGCCAGAAAGTTGGTGCTCGGCATAGGAGGGAGCGCCACTACTGACGCAGGCATCGGAATGGCAGCTGCACTCGGATTTTTATTTAAAGATCAAAATGGCCGGCCGGTCAGTCCGGCTGGCCATGCTCTTTCCAGCATTGCATTTATCGACAGCTCACAGGCAGATCCCCGTCTTGCAGAAACTTCCGTCACTGTTGCCTGCGACGTAACCAATCCTCTTTTTGGAAGTACAGGTGCAGCCGTCATTTATGGTCCGCAAAAAGGCGCTGATCCAGCGATGGTGCAACGCCTAGATGCGGGTTTAAAGCACTTTGCAGGCATAGCTGAATCTCATTTCGGTAAAAAAGCGAGCAGCTTGCCTGGTGCAGGCGCAGCTGGCGGGCTGGGTGCGGGCGCAATCTGGTTTCTGAATGCCACCCTGCGCGACGGCGTAAGCATTGTCATGGAGTACTCCCGGATTTTCGAGCTGATCCGGCAGTCCGATCTGGTCATTACCGGCGAAGGAAAAGTGGATAATCAGACTCTGAGCGGAAAAGTAGTAAAGGGCCTCGCCGATGCATGTACCAGCGCGGGTGTGCCGCTGGCTGTTATTTGCGGAACATTGCATATAAAACCCGAAGCTGCCGCTGCTGCGGGCATGACCTTTGTAACATCCGTGCTCGACCGCCCTGTGACGCTTGAACAGGCGCAGCAAAATGCCCCCAGGCTGGTCAGTGACGCAACTTTTCACCTGGCGAGGTTGTTTTTTTACAATAGATAGGGCAAATTTTACAATGCTCAAACGATCAGAGGCCGCAGATGTCCGAGTTTAATTATAAAGAAGAACTTTCAAAAATACCTACCGAGCCAGGGGTTTACCGGTACTTCGATGAGACCGGCGAGGTGATTTATGTCGGTAAAGCAAAAAGCCTGAAAAGCCGGGTTTCCAGCTACTTTCTAAAATCTAACCAGCACGACCGGAAGACCAAGCGGCTCGTAAGCCAGATCCGCCGGATTGAATATACCATTGTTCACAGTGAGTGGGATGCATTGCTGCTAGAAAACCAGCTGATCAAGCAATTGCAGCCTAAGTTTAACATCCTGCTGAAAGATGATAAGACTTACCCGTTTATCTGCGTAACCGACGAGCCTTTTCCAAGAGTATATCCTACACGGAACATGGACCGTACCAAAGGAACTTACTATGGTCCTTTCGCCAATCTGCGGTCTATGCATACGCTGCTGGATATGTTCAAATCTTTGTATCAGATACGTTCCTGCCAGCTGCCGCTGAACAAGCAGAACATCGGGGCCGGCAAGTGGAAGGTTTGTCTCGAATTTCATATCGGTAACTGCAAAGGACCTTGTGAAGGCTTTCAGGACGAAGCTGATTATAATGCAGAAATTGATCAGGTACAGCATATCCTGAAAGGAAATCTGTCTGCGCCGCAGCAATATTTTAAGGAAAAAATGCTTGCTGCCGCGGAACAAATGGCATTTGAGCATGCGCACGCCTGGAAAACGAAAATTGAGCACCTTTCCAGCTTTCAGAGTAAAGCCACGGTAATCAATCCCAGAATCGGGAATGTAGATGTGCTCACGATTGTGTCCGACGAGGAGGCAGCGTACCTTAATTTTATGAAAATAAAACAAGGGTACATGGTCGCTACCCAGACCCTTGAAGTCAAGAAAAAACTGGAAGAAAGCGATGCCGAAATCCTGGCCATGATGATCGTGGAAATGCGGTCTGTATATGGAACTGAGTCGCGTGAACTGATCTGCAACATCAAGCCCGAGCTGGAAATGCGCCTTGACGTGATTGTTCCGCAGATCGGCGATAAGAAGAAGCTGCTGGATATGTCCATGAAAAATGTGATGTACTTCCGCCGTGAAAAGGCCGAGCGCCGCGAAGTCGAAGCATCTGCGTCGGCATCCAAAAAAGACAGAGTACTCATTCGCCTAAAAGCCGATTTGCAGATCAAAACCCTTCCGCGCCACATTGAATGTTTTGACAACTCCAACATTCAGGGTACGAACCCGGTTGCAGCGATGGTGTGCTTCAAGGAGGGCAAGCCTTCCAAAAAGGATTACAGGCATTTTAACATCAAAACAGTACAGGGACCCAATGACTTTGCGTCTATGAACGAGGTAGTTGGCCGCAGGTACCTGAGGCTGATTGCGGAGGAGCAACCTTTGCCCGACCTGATTGTAATAGATGGCGGTAAGGGACAGCTTGGAGCCGCGTGTGATGCATTGAAAAGTTTGGGTATTTACGGTCAGGTACCAGTGATTGGTATTGCTAAAAGGCTGGAAGAGATCTATTTCCCGGAAGATTCACTGCCTTTATATATTGATAAGAAATCGGAATCACTGAAACTGATCCAGCAGATCAGGGACGAAGCTCACCGGTTTGCGATTACTTTTCACCGGGATAAACGCAGCAAGAGCAGCCTGGTGAGTGAATTGGAAGGTATGAATGGGGTAGGGAAGGTAACTGCCGCCAAGTTGCTCAGACACTTCGGTACGGTACGCGGCATACGTGAAAGTTCCCTGGAAGAACTTGCCGGCCTGATCGGTCTCGACCGGGCCAGAAAGGTGCGGGCGTACTTTGATGCAATGGCTGAGTAAGAGCTATTTTCCAATATTTTGTCCGGCAATGTATCCGGTGGTCCAGGCATTCTGAAAGTTAAAGCCTCCCGTAATGCCATCTACATCCAGGACTTCACCTGCGAAGAACACGCCTGGAACAGTCTTGCTTTGAAGCGTTTCGGGGTCAATATTTTGCAATGCAATGCCGCCGCAGGTCACAAATTCTTCCTTAAAAGTCGTTTTACCACGCACTTCAAACTGACTGTTGATAAGCAGTTCTACTAGTCTGTTCAGCACCTTATTGCCGGCATCACCCCACCGTAAATTGTCAGGTATTTCACATTTTTCGGTAAAAGCTTTCCACAGCCTGGCAGGCAGTCCGAAGCGGGCGTGAGAGCTTATCTGCTGTTTGGGTGTGTTGGTTTTCTCTCCCAGCAGGAAATAACGGATCTGCTGCTCGGTCAGTGCAGGAAGCCAGTTGATCCTGCATGTAAAGTTGTAATCCATATTTGCCAGTTCGCGCGCAGCAAATGCTGAAAGCTTTAAAACAGCCGGTCCGCTGAATCCCCAGTGCGTAACCAGCAGCGGCCCGCGCCACTCATGCTTGCTGGCCGAAATTCTTACGGATGCATCCGGCACCGACACGCCCGCAAGCGGAAGCAGGTAGTTGTCAGGAGTATTAAAAGTAAAAAGCGAAGGCAGCGGACTGATAATTTCATGATCATGGCGGGCCACCCATTCAAAACTTTCAGCTTTGGGATAGCCACCGGTAGCAATCAGAAGCCGGTCAGCAGAAATCACGTCTTCACGGTCTGTATTTAACAAAAACCCCCTGCCATCTTCCCTACGCAAAAAGCTGCGTATGCCCGTGCTTGTCACAATATCGATGTTCAGGTTTTTGGCAGTACGCAACATGCATTCGATGATGGTATGAGAGGAGTCGGTAACAGGAAACATGCGGCCGTCGGGCTCAGTTTTAAGCTTTACACCTTTCCCTTCAAACCACCTGACCGTATCTTCGGCGCTGAATGTGTTCAGCATCCGGCGCAGCAGCTTTTCACCCCTGGGATAGTTTTTTACAAAAAAACGAATGTCGGAAGGCTGGTGCGTTACATTGCATCTTCCTCCACCTGAGATTCTTACCTTATTCAGTACTGTCCTGCTTTTTTCAATGATCATAACCCGTGCTTCCGGGAAAGCCTCGGCTGCCGTAATAGCAGCCATAAATCCCGAAGCGCCTCCCCCAATTACTGCTATCTGCATGACAAGATGTTTTTGTTGTACAAAATTGACGCTAAGATTGATAAATAGCTAGGCAACGGTATATGATTTATCAATTCGTATGGCTGGTGTAAAAAAGTACTGAACCAAAAAGCGAATGCAGCTGCAATGGATTATGCCGCAGCATAAGGTTTCAGCGAATGAAATTCCGCAGCATCCGCAAATTGGCTTTTTGCTTTCCGAAAGAAAAATAAGTACTGCCGCTGGTACATTGCGTAGTATTTTCCAGCCGGATGATAAAGTTTGGAGACGGTAGATTAAAAATTAACTTTGTATATAGCCACACCAAAGTGCATTTGTATGAAATACGAGCTTACCGAAGACCAGATTTCTTCCAAAGTAGGAGAGGACACTGTCATTTTAAACCATAATAAAGGAGCCTATTACGGACTTAACCAGGTGGGTCTCGTTGTCTGGGATACGCTGGAACAGGGGCCGCAGACCGTGGATGAGCTTTGTGACGCGGTGATCAGCGAGTACGAGGTTGACGAGCTTACGTGCCGCAGGGATGTGGATGCATTACTGAAAGATCTGGTGTCGGAAAAGCTTGTCAGGGTAATCAAGGAGTAATGTTCAGGAAGAGCCGGACATATTTTGCCAAATGGGCTGCATTGTCTCAGCTGGAAAGAAAGTTCTTCCTGCGGGCTGCTGTGGTGCTGGTACTGGTAAAATGCGGATTAACGGTACTGCCTTTTTCAACATTCAGAAACATCTTCCACTACCTGAGTCAAGGCCCTAAGTTGCCTGATCTTCCATCAGCAGATATCAATGCTGCGGTTTGGGCGGTGGATACGGCTGCCAACCTGCTGCCATTGAAGCTGCTTTGCCTGCCAAGAGCACTGGCGCTGAAATATATACTTCGCCATGCCCAAGCATTGACACTGGAAATTGGCGTTGAAATTAATCCTAATAAATCATTTGAAGCCCATGCCTGGGTAGAGCGCAACGGTACAATCCTGATCGGCGACTGGTCCGATTCGGTGTGTTATCAGCGCATCTGGGTGTGGAGCTAAGCTTTGAACCTCTATTCATGTATTCTTACCGCGCTTTCGGACTGCATATATTTTCAGAAATCGAGCTGCCGGAGCTGGTACCTGTCAGTTCCGAGGATCCTTACGACCTGCACATTGTGCAAGCTGCATTTCCAGTTCCGGCAGTCAGGCCAACGCATATTTACAGACGTGGGATTTGTGCGGATTTTGCACAAAGTGAGAACAGCCTTTTCCTGCATTGGAAAGGCCTGGCAAGCTACAAAGCGGCAGATGGTAATATGCTTTATGTACAACCGTTTACTAGCGATCCTTCTTTGCTCAGCCTCTTTACGGTAAGTGAAGCATTGGGCCTGATCCTCTTTCAGCGGGGCATGTTTTTATTGCATGCCAGTGCAGTACAGATTGGTAAGGAAAGCTGGTGCTTCATGGGTACGCCTGGTGCCGGCAAATCCACCACAGCAGCAGCGTTTGTCAAGGCCGGGTGTGCATTATTGAGCGATGACCTCACAGCAATAAGCTTTAAGCACGGAGTCCCCTATATCGTACCCGCCTATCCGCAGCTTAAAATCTGGGAAAAAACAGTAGAAGGGCTGGGCTACAATACTGCTCATCTTAGTCCGGTGAGCGAGGGAGTGAACAAGTTTGCCTATCATCCCCAAGCTGGTTTTCCGGAGGAGCCCGTCAGGTTAGGGCGTATTTATTTTTTGCATAAAATCCGCAATCGTAAAAAGGAAGAGGTACTGAGTGCTCCTGCCATTCCTGCCGAGATGCTGAGGAATTTTCCATTACCCGCAGAGCTTCTTGCCGCGCCGGCTTTGAAAAAGCATTTTATAGAAAGTCTGCAATGCGCGAGCCATGCTCAAATTATGAAGAAGCGCCGGCCTGCCGGCTTCGCAGAGCTGGAACTTTGGGTTGCCGAGAATTTGACCAATGAGCCCACCCTAGCTCACCATGCATAGTCCGAAAGTCTCTGCTGAGCTGCAAATGCTTATTGATGCTACGCTGGAAAATGAGCCCGGCGAAAGGTATTCTGATTTGCAGCATATTAACTGGAAGCGCATTGCCAAGCTGGCAAAATGGCACCAGGTACGTCCATCACTTTTCGATTTTATCCCAGCTGAGCGCGTGCCTGAATCAGCAGTTCCTTTTTATCAATCACTAAAAGAGTTCGCGCTGGGACAAGCGGTGGCCAATATGGCTTTTCTCGGACTTTCGGTGAAGTTGTACGATGCATTACAGGAAAATGGCGTACCTGTATTCCCGATGAAAGGTGCCTTATGGTCGTGGATGCTGTACAAAAAACCAACGAACCGGGAATTTGGCGACATCGATTTCTTCATTGAGCGCAGCAGCGTACGCAAAAGTTTGGATATTCTCGCGCAGTACGATTTCTATCCCGATAAGTACAGGGCATACCTGTTAGACCAGCATGAAAAAGATTATCTGAACACCGACTATCAGCTTCCGCTGGTACCGGCCGACGAGCATACCCTTCAATCCCTGGAAGTACAATGGAGTATCAGCTACCCTCGGTATTGCTACAACCTTTTTTGGGCCGATCTGGCTGGAAATATGATTAGTTTTAAAATGATGCAGCGCACGGTGAATGTTCCAAACATGGAAAATCAGCTGCTCATGATGGTTGTTCACCATGGTGGGGTAGAGCAGTGGGATAAATTAAAGTACCTGGGCGACTTCGTGAGGCTGTTGAGAAAGTTTGCTCCCCAGCTTGACTGGGCTTTCATCGAGGCTGCCGCCAGGTCAGGATCCTTTTACGGACTACTGGTACAGTCACTGGAGCTGGTTAAAGTCGTATCCGGTGAAAATTATGTCTCATACCTTGGTCCGTCCGCTGACCAGCTCAGGAGCGCAGCATTCATCACTTCAACGGTTGGACATTGGGAAAATGCCCGACCTGCCCCGCAAACGAAAACCTGGCAAATTTTTTCTTTTAACTTCAAATACCGTGATGGATGGGAATGCAGGCTAAGTCTGGTCAAAGCCCACATTTCCTATTTCCTGCATTGGCGCCTACTTGTCGCCAAATGGAAGTGGTATCGAAAAAATTGCTTCTAAATAAGTCGAAGGCTGATGGTTCCGGAAATATGATGACCATGCGCCAGTATGTTCAATCCTTCTCCTGTATTAAAGGAATCCACATTGGCAGTAAGCGGCTCAATGGCAACACAGTCCCGGGCAGGCGGCGTGTACACGACGAGGTAATTGAACTTTCCTTCTCCTGTTTCCTGATCTATTTTTAATGTTACATTCTGGTTTGCGGAAATTAGCTCGGTGGATACTCCTGAACCAGATGTTTTTACGACAAAGCAGTTATCGAAGTCGCGGCGGTGCAGCAGAACCGGCATTTCTGTGGTAAATTGATCTTTTCCGACAGGTATCAGGTTTTCGTTAAAACGTACAACCGTATCCGAAGGAATGTTGATTTTCCAGGCATCCACATCCTCATTGCCCAGAAAAAAGTAGGGATGCCATCCAAACATAACTGGTGCCGGATCTTTACCATTATTGACGGCATCATAGGTTAACTCAAACCGCCCGTCAGCATGCAGCGTGTACTTTACGGAAAATGTGATATCAAACGGGTATCCGGCTGTTTCCTGTACATGATAATGCAGCTGGATCGATGCGTGATCAGCTTCAATCACCTGATCACCCAACTCAAAATGCTTTTTGCGAACAAGACCGTGGATAGCATTCAGGTTACCATCTTCATTTTTTTCCAGCTGGTACTCCTTGCCCAGAAACTTGTACTTCCCGTCAGGTATGCGGCTTGCAAAAGGGAACAGGAGCTCGCTGTGACTCTTCGTGTCTGCCAGTATTGCCTGAGGAGTAGGCGGCGTTTTTAGGATTGAAAAAAGTGTCAGGTTTTTACGCAATGAGAGCTGCCGGATAATCGCGCCATGTTCAGGTACCACCACGAACCGGTTGCCGGTAGCAGCATCCTGTACGACATATTCAGTCAATTCTCCAAAGTGCTGTTCAAATATTTCGAAGGCCATTTCTGCAACATTTAATTTGATTGAAAATTATGTATAAAAAAATAGCCGGACAAGTTCATTGTCCGGCTACTATAACTGTTATTTCAATACTAGTCGTTGGATTCTTCTTTGGCAGCTTCTGCCATTTCTTCTTCCTTGCTTTCCTGAGATTTGTTCTTCTCGCCTTCATGCGTATGCTTCAGAACTTCTTCATGAATAGCAGCCTCCTCATTGGAGCGACGGTTGATATAAGCCTGGTAACTTGTTTCCTTCTCATAAGGCCGTTTTCCGATCAGCTTTTCAAGATCACTCTGGAATAAGATCTCTTTTTCAAGAAGTTCTTTAGCAAGTACTTCCAATGCATCGCGCTTATCAGCAAGCAAACCTTTCACAAACTGGTATGCCTGATCCACCAGCTTTCTTACTTCTTCATCAATAGCCTGAGAGGTATTTTCAGAATAAGGCTTGGTAAAAGCGTAATCAGCTTGTTTCGAATCGTAGAAAGAAATGTTACCAATGCGCTCGTTCATTCCATACATGGTAACCATGCTGTAAGCAACCTTCGTTACACGTTCAAGGTCACTCAATGCGCCGGTGGAAATTTTTCCGAACACTACATCCTCGGCAGCACGTCCGCCCAGCGTCATGCACATTTCATCAAAAAGCTGCTCCGTACGGTACAAATACTGCTCACGCGGAAGGTACTGAGCGTAACCCAAGGCCGCTACACCACGGGGAACAATCGATACCTTAACCAAAGGATCGGCATGTTCCAGGAACCAGCCAGCTACTGCATGACCTGCTTCGTGATACGCTACAATTTCTTTTTCCTCGGGTGAAATCAGCTTGTTCTTTTTCTCAAGACCGCCGATGACACGATCCATTGCATCCTGAAAGTCCTGCATGGTAACTTCATCTCGGTTACGGCGTGCAGCGATCAATGCAGCTTCATTACAAACGTTGGCAATTTCTGCACCGGCAAAGCCCGGAGTCTGAGAAGAAAGCTTTTGAATGTTAACATCAGTTGACAATTTCAAAGGCTTTAAATGCACTTTGAAAATGGCTTCCCGGCCGATTACATCCGGCTTGTCAACAGAAATCTGACGGTCAAAACGTCCGGGACGCAGCAAAGCCGGGTCAAGGACATCAGGACGGTTGGTTGCTGCAACGATAATAATACCGGAGTCAGTAGCAAATCCATCCATTTCAACCAACAGAGAATTCAATGTATTTTCCCGCTCATCATTGGAACCAGGCATTGCGCCACGTCCCCGTGAACGTCCTACCGCATCTATTTCATCAATAAAAATGATACAAGGCGCTTTTTCTTTGGCTTGCTTAAAAAGGTCACGTACCCTCGCAGCACCCACACCCACAAACATTTCCACAAAGTCTGAACCTGAAAGCGAAAAGAAAGGTACACCTGCCTCGCCAGCCACAGCTTTTGCAAGCAAGGTTTTACCAGTTCCCGGAGGTCCTACCAGCAACGCGCCTTTTGGAATCTTTGCACCCAGTTTTTTAAACTTTTCAGGACTTTGCAGGTATTCTACAATTTCCTTGATCTCTTCTTTTGCCTCATCAAGACCCGCTACGTCATTGAACGTGATTTTAACCTTGTTCTCAGCATCAAAAAGTGTAGCGCGCGACCGGCCGATGTTGAAAATCTGACCACCCGGGCCCACACCACCTGACATTCTGCCGAGAATGAAGTACATCACCAGGATCATGACAATAAAGAATCCCCAAGTGCCGAGAAAGCTGGTCCAGTCATTACGGGTATCTACTACAAAAGGTACCTTGTCATCGTCAGGTACCCCTTCCTGCATTTTATCAAAATCCTTTTTGAAGGTTTCCGCGGAGGTTACCTGAAACTGGAAATGAGAAGGTGATTCCCCGCTGAAGTAGCTGTTCTCTTTGCCAACAACCTTGTATTTATCAAGTTTAAGCGCTTCGGGTTTAAGTGTTACTTCTACCGACTTATCATTGACGATGGTCACTCTTTCCACCTCTTTGTCGGCCATCATCTTTTCAAAACGCTTCTGAGTAGTCTCCCTTATGGTTGATGTCCTGTTGAGGTACGTTATTCCGAGTATAGTGGCGATCAAAGCCGCGATAATCCAGCCCTGATATCCCTTTTGAGGACTTTTAGGACTTAAAGGCCCCCTTTTGTTATCGTTTTCAGACATTCTGTGTATTAATTAAGAGGAAATATATAAACAACAACGCGCCGGAAAAGTACTTTGTTCAACTTGTCCGGTTATGATACCATGGAATCTTCCAGGTATGTTACCTCTGCATCTCCCCAAAGTTCTTCAAGATCGTAGTATTTGCGGCGTTCCTTGTTGAAAATGTGAGCGACTACATCGACATAGTCTATCAAAACCCATTCCCCGTTTGCTTTCCCTTCTTTCTGCCAGGGTTCCGTATTGGAGGATTTGTAAACTTCTTCTTCGACCGAGTTGGCCAAAGCATCTATCTGGGTGTCGGAGTTACCCGAGCAAATTACAAAAAAATCAGTGATTGAATTCTTTACGTTTCTGAGGTCAAGTATTGCTATGTCCAGGCCCTTCTTTTCTATCATCCCTTTGGCTACAAGCTCTGAGAGGTCTTTTGAGGATAGTTCTTTATTTTTGCGTTCTTTCATTCGTTATCTTTTCCATTTCTAAACCCTAAAGTAAAGCAAAAAAATTGTACAACTCTATACAGGATACTGTAATAATCGGCAAAAAAGTTATATATCTGCCATCTTGTCACTCTACAAACGACATAGCGGCTGAAATAGTGCAGGCGGGCCTATTTGCAGAGGGAACCGTCATCATAACCGATCAGCAACTGGTTGGAAGAGGGCAGCGCGGAACGTCCTGGAACACCAATCCGGGTGAAAACCTGACATTTTCGGTGATATTTTCGCCTGACTTTTTGCCGGTTTCAGAGCAGTTCCTTTTGAGCCAGGCGATTGCAGTTGCGGTATGTAGTTACTGCAAAAACTACTGCGCTGATGCCTCGGTCAAATGGCCGAATGACATTCTGATCGGTCAGGGCAAGGTCGCAGGTATCTTGATTGAAAATTCCATTCAGGGAAGCCGGATTCATCATGCCATAGCAGGTATAGGGTTAAATATTAATCAGGCAGCATTTTCTGCAGGCAAGGCAACTTCCCTTTTTCTTGAAACTGGAAGCGTACTGAATCTTCAGGAAGAATTTGTTAAAGTCTGCCGGCACCTGGACCAGTGTTACCTGGCGCTCAAAAACCCTCAAACAGTGGGCACGATCCGGGAACAATACATAGCCAGCCTTTTTGGCTTTGGTGCAAAAAGGCGGTTTTTACTTGAAGGAGAGATGAGGGAAGGGGAAGTTACAGGCGTAACTTCCCAAGGGAAAATGCTTGTCAGATTTACTGACGAATTACAAGACCGGGCATTCGGACTGAAAGAGATTGAATGGGTCTGGGACTGATTTCAACCCCATTTACCGATCACTGCCATCACCGCTGCGCAGATTGTCAAGCCGAGGGACTCTCTTGCAAGTTCAATATTCAAACTTCTCATGGCTGTTTCACCAAAGAAAATACCTTCAAACTGTGGTGGCCACTGCAAGACGGCAGCAATCAGGTACCCGCCCGCCAATACATAAAATACCCACGACGGCCATAAATTGCGGATGCTCATAAAGCAGGCCAGGGCGGCAAAGCTGTAAATCGCAATCCAGACTCCTGAATCCGGATCATTGAGCTGGAAATACGAAAAAATCACAAAAACGATCCCGAAAAATATCTTGAATAGTCTCATAAGGTTAGGATTAATTATAAAGATTGTTGTGAACAATATTGCGCCAGGGCATTTGCTGCATCACCATATCCCAGGTTCTGCGCCTGTTTGAGGCTGGTACATCCCAGATCCTTCTCGCCGCTATTCCATTGAGCCAGCCCCAGTCCGTAAAAAGCTTTACCATTCTGACCGTCAAGCTTGATCGTCTGCCGGAAAGCCAGGGTTGCCTTTTGAAAATCCTCCATACGGAAATACGTGTTGCCGAGATTATACCATGCCTGCTTATTTTCAGGGTCCAGGCGTGTTGCTTTTTCAAAATCGGCAACTGCTTCCGGCATTTTTTCCATCAACACCAGCAGTTGGCCACGGTTAAGATAAATATCCGCCGTGTCAGGCGCAAGCTGAGCTGATTTATTATAGTCCGCAAAGGCCGAATCGAGTTTATTTTCATTGGTATAAAGCAATGCCCTGTTAAAATAGGGCCGGTAAGTCGAAGGATTTAACTGAATTGCACGGGCAAAATCCAGGGCTGCATTCTGATTTTCTTTCAGTTCAAAGTAGGCCACGCCACGCAGGTTAAAAGCCTCTGCACTCTCCGTGTTTTTTTCGATTGCTTTATTGATAAACTCAATAGCCTCAAGGGTTTTACCCTCCTGCATTAATGATTTTCCCTTCTGTAAAAACGCGTCCGATGATTGGGAACAAGCCCAGGGCAGGAGCAGAAAAATGATGTAAAAATAGCGCAGCATAACAGGCAGTACTGGAAATGGTTCTTGCAAAAATAAGCCGGAATCAGTGAACAGGGTTTCTTTTTCTCAACAAAATGTCTTTATCTTTGCACCGGCAAATCGGAACTACCAGCTCCTGCCGAATCCCCCAGGTCCTGACGGAAGCAAGGGTAGGTGGTCGATGCGGTGAGATTCTCGGTTTGCCTTTTTTTGTTTTCTGCATACCCCGTTTCTTCTTTCTTTTTGGTTTTGTCGGGGGTTTTCTACTTTTGTGGAATATCTTAACCAATTAGTCCTGATATGAAATTTTTTATTGATACTGCCAACCTTCAAGAAATTCGGGAGGCACAGGCACTCGGCGTACTGGATGGCGTAACCACCAATCCGTCTTTGATGGCCAAAGAAGGCATTACCGGAAGGGAAAACATCATGCGTCATTATAAAGCGATCTGCGATATCGTGGATGGAGACGTAAGTGCCGAGGTAATATCGATTGATCTTGAAGGAATGATCCGCGAGGGTGAGGAGCTGGTGGAGATTGATGATAAAATTGTAGTGAAAATCCCGATGACAAAAGAAGGGGTTAAAGCACTCAAATATTTTTCAGGAAAAGGTATCCGTACCAACTGCACATTGATTTTCTCGGCCGGACAAGCTTTGCTGGCTGCCAAGGCCGGTGCCACTTACGTATCTCCGTTTGTTGGACGCCTGGACGATATTTCCACGGATGGTATCGGGCTCATCGAGCAGATTCTGACCATTTACCGAAACTACAATTTTGAAACACAAGTACTTGCGGCTTCCGTACGGCACCCGATGCACATCATCCAGTGTGCCGAAGTAGGTGCTGACGTAATGACCGGCCCGCTGAGCGCGATGGAGGCATTGCTAAAACACCCGCTTACCGATATCGGGCTCGAGAAGTTCCTGTCCGACTACAAAAAAGGTAATTCATAACCCATTCTGAATAATATGACTGAGTCGGCAGAGCCAATTATAGTCGTGGATCGCGCAGATATTTACCAGGGCGACCGGCCTGTTTTGAACGACGTCCATTTTGAAGTGAAAAGAGGCGAGTTCGTGTACCTGATCGGCAGGACGGGCAGTGGAAAAAGCTCTCTGCTGAAAACGCTCTATGCTGATCTCTGGCTGCATACCGGATCCGCCAAGGTGGCAGGTTTCGAACTGCACAATATCAAGCGGAGCCAGATTCCTTTTTTGCGACGTAAAATCGGGATTGTATTTCAGGATTTTCAATTGCTGTCTGACCGTTCCGTAGAAGATAACTTGTCTTTTGTACTCCGGGCCACCGGCTGGGAGCAGCAAAACAAAATTTCCAAGCGGATCGCTGAAGTACTGATGCAGGTGGGACTGGGTACAGCCCAGAAACGCATGCCGCATCAGCTTTCGGGAGGCGAGCAGCAGCGTGTTGTAATCGCACGCGCCATGCTCAATGAGCCCTCCATTCTGATTGCTGATGAGCCGACAGGTAACCTGGATCCCGAGGTAGGAGAGCAGATCATGCAGGTTTTCCGCACGATCAACAATGCGGGTACGGCCATTCTGATGGCAACCCACAACCACGATTTTCTGAAAAGATTTCCTTCACGGGTTATCAAATGTGAAAACGGGAATGTTATCGAGGGATAAATGAGCACTATAAAACAGAAAACCACCTGTGTCAAACACAGGTGGTTTTCTGTTTTATAACCTTCAATAATTACTTAGCTGTCATATCGATCACCGGGATGATCATCTCTTCCAATGAAACCCCGCCATGCTGGAAGGTGTCACGATAAAGATTCACATATTGGTTATAGTTGTTCGGGTATGCGAAAAAGTAATCCTCTTTGGTAAACACATAAGACGTGGATACATGCGGCTTGGGCAGAAAAATCCGCTCAGGCTTACGGCATACCATCAGGTGATTGTCGTCAAATCCCAGGTTTTTTCCGTGTTTATAACGCAAATTCGTATTTGTTTCGCGGTACCCGATGATCTTCACAGGTTTTTGAACACGTATCATCCCGTGATCAGTTGTCAGAATCAGACGGCCTTTCTTTTCGGCTACTTTACGGATAAAGTCAAGCAAAGGCGAATGCTGGAACCATGACCTGGTGATGGAGCGGTAAGCAGCTTCATCCGGCGCCAGTTCTTTAATCATCTGAACATCGGTACGGGCATGTGACAGCATATCTACAAAGTTGTACACCACCACATTCAGCTGATTGGTCAGCAGATTGCTGAAATTATCAATCAGTGCTTTTCCCTGGTTTGTATTCAGAATTTTATGGTAGGAGAACTTGATGTTGAAGTGGTTCATTTCCAGCTGCTTCTGCAGAAAATCCGCCTCGTGGTTGTTAAGCCCTTCCTCGCCTTCCGGGGTATTTTCATCACTTACCCACCATTGCGGATGTTTCCGCTCCATTTCACTGGGCATCAGGCCCGAGAAAATAGCATTACGTGCATAGCCTGTGGTAGTAGGAAGGATCGAGTAATAAGATGACTCTTCTTCAATGTTAAAATACTCCTGCAAAATCGGCTGGATCATCTTCCACTGATCATACCGGAAGTTGTCGATCAGCAGAAAAAAGACGGGTTCATTCGCATTTTTAAGATGTGGGAAAACCTTCTGCTTCATCAGTTGATGCGACAAAATCGGTTTATCCGAGCGCGGATCATTCAGCCAGTCTTCATACTCATCCTCTATAAATTTGCAGAAATTGGCATTCGCTTCACTTTTCTGCATGCTGAAAACTTCTGCCATTCCCGGATCGTCAGAGCTTTCCAGTTCGAGCTCCCAGTAGATCAGCTTTTTATAAATATCCGCCCATTCTTCATGCCCGATCCTGTCCTGGTACTGCATAGCCAGGTTCCTGAATTCCTGCTGGTAGCTGAGCGTGGTTTTCTCGGTCACCAGGCGCTTGTTGTCCAGAATTTTCTTAACCGATAGCAAGATCTGATTGGGGTTCAGTGGCTTGATCAGGTAATCGTCGATTTTGGAACCGATTGCATCCTCCATGATGTGCTCTTCTTCACTTTTGGTGATCATCACTACAGGCAGGTTGGGCTGCTGCTGCTTGATCTGCGCAAGGGTTTCGAGCCCCGTCATCCCCGGCATCATTTCGTCCAGGAAAACAATGTCAAACCGGTCATTTTCAATGCGGTCCAATGCATCGGCACCGCTGTTGACAGGCGTGACACCATATCCCTTGTTTGTCAGGAACATGATATGCGGTTTAAGAAGATCTATCTCATCATCTGCCCAAAGAATGTTGTATTGCATAAAACTGGGTTTTCGTAATAGTTATAAGTTTAACGAGGCGGAGAGGGTGCTCGTATAAAAATATGGGTTTTAACATATTTTAATAACACTGTTCCCTTCCTCTATACGTTACGCAGTGTTTGCAAATAGTGTTCCAAAATAAGGAACCTCCTACAAAAACCTGCGGGCTACACGTTCAAGATCGTCGGGCGTATCCACCCCATGTGAGTCATCCGAAGTAATGACCGCTTTGATCGCGTACCCGTTTTCAAGCCAGCGGAGCTGTTCGAGTGCCTCCGCTTTTTCAAGTGGTGAAACAGGCAGCCTGGTAATGCTTTCCAGTACGTCTGCACGGTAGGCATAAATGCCGATATGCTTGTAAAAAGTATGGGTTTTCAGCCATTCACTCTCTGCTGCATTGCGGAGGTAAGGGATGGTTTGCCGGCTGAAATACATAACTTCATTGCGGCTGTTCAGCACAGCTTTAGGAACATTAACATTGAAAAGGATATCCTGCTGATCAATGATCTTGACCAGTGTCGCGAGCTCGGTTTTTCCGTCCAGTACCTTTGCAAGACTGTCTATGGGCTCTGGACTGATAAAAGGTTCGTCACCCTGAATATTGATCACATAGTCGTACTTTCCGGCAACCTTTGTAAATGCTTCAAAACACCGGTCGGTACCGCTGTGGTGGGATGTTGAAGTCATCACAGCGTGGCCGCCGAAGCCGGTAACATGGTCGAGAATGCGCTGATCATCCGTCGCAACAATCACCTGGTGAAGCATTGTGGCTTTTGTGGATTGCTCGTATACCCGCTGGATCATACTTTTGCCCCCGATATCAACAAGCGCCTTGGCAGGGAAGCGGGTGGATGCATAGCGCGCGGGAATAATTCCTAGGATTTGCACTGGTCGGTTTTTTGTTTGCCTGGTAGATTTTGTTTCAAATTAAGGCTAAAAAAATTGCAAAATCCTTTCACACATCAGTTTTCCGGTAACATCTGGCGCATGATCCCTGACCCGGACCCTGCCGGCAACCGGTGGGCCATAGAGCTCAGGCATATCGGGGCAAAGTCGGTTTCATTTGCGATCCTCGATCTGGATCAGCAAAGGCTGCTTTGGGAAAAGCACCTGGAAGGAGCCGACTGGTGGAGCTCACTCACCGCATTCGCCTACAACCGGATTTACATTCACCAGTACCGCGTACCCGAAGTGCCGGAGCCTTCCGACCTCCTGTGTATTTCGGGCATTGATGCTTCCGAATTGTGGGTGTTGCCCAGACATATACTTGTAAGTGTGCATGGCGCGGGTCTGCTGGAAGTTGCTGTGAAATCAGGCGAAACTTTCCGTAAGCTGGCATGTGACCCGGATACCGGTGCAACTACTCCATGGGAAGCAGGCGCCCAGCTTGAAGATGCAGAGGTAATTTTAAAGGAACCGGTTCGTTACAAGGTGAGAAATGCCTATTTCGACAGGCTGGCTGCCTTTATCGAGAAGGTCACAGGGCACAAGGCCGATGCCGTCGATTATCTGGAGAAGCGACCCTATATTGTCTTTTCTTACTATATTTACGAGCAGGAAAAATCAGTTCAGTACTTGCTGATTGTAAATAAAAAGCAGGAACTGGTACTTCACGAAAGGCTTTCCGAGGAACGCCAGGGTATAGGACGTTCTACCATGATGCTGCGCGGCTCAACGCTGGTTTATCTTAAAAATAATAATGAGTTTTCGAGTTTAACTCTTCCCGAATAAATGAAATACTTTTTTTGCCTGACAATTGCGGCAGGTCTTTGTATAGGTGCGGCAAGTGCCCGGGCCATTGGAAATGTTGCCGACTCAGTAGGCGTTGAGAAAGTCGGAGACAGGGTTTTTATCCTGCATAAAGTAAATCCGGGACAAACCATGTTTGCGGTTGTGCGTCAGTACGGGATCACTATTCAGTCGCTCCGTGACGCTAATCCCGGTATCAGTGATCAGATCCAGTCCGGGCAGACCATCCGGGTACCTTACACGCCAAAAGGTGGAAAAAGAGACGCTAAAAAGGAAGAAGCAAAAGCTGCTAAAACGGAGGTAAAGGAAACCAATACCGTAGCCAGTACAACCAATAGTCCGGCTGCGGTAACAAGCGCACCCGCGGCAGCCTCATCCACACCGGCGCCTGCCAATGGCTTGCACCGCGTGGAACCCGGCCAGACACTTTACAGGGTTGCTGTAAAATATGGTGTTTTAATGGCAGATCTGCGCAAGTGGAATAATCTTGCCGATGACAATATCAAAGAAGGCCAGGAGCTTATTGTCAGCGAAAAAGGTGCTGAAAAGGCAACTGCCCCGGTCGCTCCGGCTGCACCCGCCAAGGTCACTACAACTACTGTTGTGAAAGACTCGGTAAAAGCCAAGTCCGCTGTACCTGAAAAGGTGATGAAACCGGTGGAAGAGGTAGTGGCTCCGCCCAAAGTAGTCAAAACAAAAAAGAAGTCTGAGTCCGGACTTGCGGAAGTAATCGAAACGGATGAAAGTACAAGTAAATTCCTCGGTCTGCACAGGACTGCGCCGGTAGGTTCGCTGGTTGAAGTCCTTAATGAATACAATCAGGAGAAGATCATTGTGCGCATTATCGGCCGTATTCCGGATACCAGCGTCAATGATGATATCGTCATCAAGCTTTCTTCCCGCGCATTTGAGAAAGTTTCGCCCAACAGCAAACGTTTTCGGGCCGTAGTAAGTTACCTGGAGTAATCAGCAATACACACCCATGAAACATTCACCGAAATTCAGGTCCAAAAGAGAAGAGGAAAGAGCTGCGTTGAAGAATACAACAGGATACAAGATCTGGAGTGTCATGTTCACGATCCTTTATCCCTTCATTGCGGTATTTACTTTCTTGTTCTCAGGAATCGTTATGTTTTTTTCCGGGATCTCCCGGGTGCTGGCGTACCTGTTTGGAGGGCGGCATGCCTGAGAAGGAACCTGGCGGCCCGAAAGCAGCACCGGTATCTTCCTACATTATCGACCTGCTGGAAGACAGAGCCGACAGGTACAACCGTCCCGACTTCATCGCTGCTGATCCCATCAGCATTCCCCACCGTTTTTCCCGTAAGCAGGATATTGAAATCATGGGCTTCTGGGCGGCAGTACTTGCCTGGGGGCAGCGTAAAACCATTATCAGCAAATGCCTTGAATTATCGGCATTGATGGACCATGCTCCTTACGATTTCGTACGGAACCATGAAGATTCCGATCTAAAACCCTTCCTGAACTTCAAGCATCGTACCTTCAATGCTACGGATACGCTGTATTTTCTTTACTTTTTCAAATATTATTACCAAAGCTATAACTCGCTGGAAGATGCATTTGCCAGCCATATGCAGCCTGGTGATGTTACCATAGAAAATGCGCTGCTGGGATTTCATGATCAGTTTTTCAGCCTGGAAGATTACCCTGCGCGTACCCGCAAGCACATTGCAACCCCTGCGCGGAAATCTTCCTGCAAAAGGTTGAACATGTTTCTCAGATGGATGGTCAGAAAGGATGACTGCGGTGTGGATTTCGGGCTTTGGAATAAGATCAAACCCGCGCAGCTCGTCTGCCCATGCGATGTTCACGTTGATCGCGTAGCCCGTTTGCTGGGACTCATCAAACGGCCGGTTACCGACTGGCAAACCGCCACGGAACTTACCGCCTCCCTCAGGCTTATTGATCCTCATGATCCTGTCAAATACGACTTCGCATTGTTCGGATTGGGCATCGAGGGATATGCAAGCTAGGGTATTTTGATTTCTTACATAAGAAAAGCGCCGCTCAGTAGCTACTGGCGGCGCTTTTTAGCATTTATAGATGACTATCCTGCTTACTGTATGGCACTGTTAAACTGAATCCAGTCCAGCGTAAACAAAGGTTTGTTGCCGGCTGCCGTGTTTCTGAAAACGAATACCAGCGGATGAAGCTTGTTATCAGCGGCCGTCTTCACCGGAATGCTGACGGTACCGGAAGTGCCTACTTTGGCTTCTCCGATTTTCGTGCCGCCGGGAGAATCCAGGTACACTTCAAGTGTTCCTCCTGCAGTCGGGCCTTCCCGGTATCCCGCCGCCACATCAATGGCACTTACACCACTCAGGTCAATGTCATTGAACGTGATATAAGAACCGCTCTTTGTACCCAGCACTACTTCTGCTCCTCCGGGAATTTTGAACTTCGCAACGTCCCTGCCATCGTCGTAAGAGCTGGCAGTGATTTTCGAAGGCCGTAAGGCAACCGTTTTTGCGCCTGTCATAGGACCAATCGTACCATTGCCCTTGTCCGTATAGCTGGCCGTGAAAATGTATGAGCCCTCTTTTTGTTTAGCTTCTGTCACATACGAGCTTTTCAGTGGTTTTTTGTCAACTACCTGCTCTTTGGAAAGTGACAGTACGTATTTCACCATTTCCTCTACTTCCTCGGGCTTGTGCTGCGGGTGGCCCGGCATGGCTTGCTCGCCCCACACTCCGCTTCCGCCTTTCAGTACCTTGTCTGTCAGACGGGCCAGTGAGTTGCGCTCTTTTTCGTATTTTTTGGCTACTTCGCGGTAGGCCGGTCCAATGGATTTTTTGTCGATCGAGTGGCACGCTTTGCAGTCACTGAGTTCAATCAGGCGCTTTCCTGTTTCAAAGCCTGTATTAGCCTGGTGGCCCTGCGCGAGCTGTGTTTTATCAAAACCTTCCAGGTAATTGATGGTCAGGACTACTTCATCTTCCGGAATTTTCTTGTCTGCAAGGCTGCCATCCTCTTTGTCAGATACCATTACCTCGTAGTCGACAGGCTTGTTGTTCCAGTAAAATGATTTATTTCCTTTGATCACTACATCCACTTTGGGTACAGCATTACCTGCTCTCACAACCACCTCGGAAGTATTGCTGTTTCCGGCAGCGTCAGTTACTTTCAGAACAGCTGTGTATTCTCCCGGTTTAGTGTAGGTAAAAACAGGATTGGCAACCGTGCTTTTAGGAAGACCTTTACCGAAGTTCCACTCGTACTTGATCATATCCCCATCATAATCCACTGAACCTTTGGAAGAAAATGTTACTTTCAGCGGCACTGATCCCGTAGTAGTGCTGGCATTTGCAACAGCCAGCGGTGTGCGGTTTCCTGAATTGAAGGTGATGTGCGACAAGCTCGCTTCGTCATTCTGCGCAAACCAGTTGGGGCCATATTCCAGCGTGTACAGTGAGCCGTCTTTTGCAAACTGCATATCAATCGGATGGCTGAACTTCATGTTTGGCAAAAAGCGCTCAATCGTGAGGAGGTCACCCTGCTGATTCATCGTTACAACATTGATGTAATCCCGGATCCAGTCATAGGTAAAGAACTTACCATCGTAGTAAGTCGGAAACTTGTCCTTGGTTCCCTGATAATCAGCTGCGTAGTACACAGGTCCTGCCATGGCATTACGTCCGCCTTTTCCAACGATCGCCCCAAATTCCGGAGAGTCGGCATACGGGTACCAGATGTAAGCCGGCTGAGCGGGAGGGAGCTCCCTCAATCCCGTATTATGCGGTGAATCGTTGATGGGCGCAGCAGGATCAAACGGCTTGCCCGAGGTGCTGTCTGCAAAGTTAAAGTCCACATATGGCTTGTTGTCCGCAATGAAAAGAGGATATCCGAAGTAGCCTGCCTTGCGGGCCTGGTTTACCTCATCGTACCCGCGCGGTCCGCGTTTAGGATCATCATTCGATGCATCCGGACCCACATCGCCCCAGTAGAGGTATCCCGTATGCTGATCTACCGAAATCCGGTAGGGATTACGGGTTCCCATTACGTAGATTTCAGGACGTGCTTTGGGGTTTCCGGCCGGGAAAAGGTTTCCTTCCGGAATGTCGTACAGGTTGGTACCGCCCGGCATGTTTGCCCGTCTGTCTCCATATCGGGGCTTGATGCGCAATACTTTTCCTCGGAGTGAATTCGTGTTGGAAGAAGAGTGCTGTCCGTCCCAACCTTCTCTGCCAGGGCGCTCGTCCATAGGGCCGTAACCATCGGATTGGAAAGGGTTCACATCATCACCGGTCGACAGGTACAGATTTCCTTTCGCATCCCACGCAATGGAGCCGCCCGTATGGCAGCAATCTGTTCTTTTCACAGGCACGGTAAGCAGTACTTCTTCTGTGGACAGAAGCAGCGTGTCCTTCACATCATCGTATTTGAAACGTGACAAATGCTGTGCAGTATCCGCCTCGGAGGATGGGGGCGAGTAGTACATGTACAGCAGCTTGTTGGTCTTAAAGTTAGGATCAACATTAAGCCCCATGAGGCCATATTCCTGCTTGGTGTAAACAGGTACGTCGGCTACAACCTTGGTTTTGCCTGTTTTTGGATTGTACAGTTTCAGCTTGCCTTTTCTTTCAGCAAAAAGAACGCGCTGATCGTCCAGTACTACCAGTTCGGTAGGTTCGTCGAGCTTGGAGGCAAGTACTTTCTTTGTAAACCGGTTTTCTTCGGGCCGTGACTTCGTATAATCCAGCCTGGCAGCCATCACGTAGTTGAGGCCGCCTATGAAATGCTTTACAAAAACAGGATTGGAATAAGTAGCGTCTTCATGCCCGAAGTTGGTGTAAAAAGCTTTACCGCCATCAAACTCGTGGTACCAGGACATCGGGTGGTCATCGCCCATTTTACCATCCTTGTACGATTTCTCGTCTATTTTGACCAGTACGGTTACCTTGTTGTTGAAGTTTTTGAAATCATAAAATTCATCCTTGATCTTCCATTTCTGAGGAAAATCCTTCATGGAAGGATGGTCTGAATTTACTACGTACGCTTCACCTTCCTGTACATTGGGATTACCCGGGTGGCTCATAAACTGCGCACCCGCCAGCTTGTTGTACCACTGCCAGTCATATTCGGTGTCGGTTGCGGCGTGTACCCCCACATATCCGCCACCCGCCTGAATGTAGCGCTCGAATGCATCCTGCTGCATACCATCCAGTATATCACCGGTGGTGTTCAGGAAAATGACGGCTCCGTATTTTCCCAGGTTTTTGTCAGTAAATGCGGCAGCATTTTCCGTAGTGTCCACAGCAAAACCCTGCTCTTTGCCCAGCTTCATGATGGCTGTTTTACCCGTCGGAATGGACGAGTGCCGGAAGCCCGCAGTTTTGGAAAACACCAGTACCCGCTTCTGAGGCGTAACAATTTGCGCAAAAGTGGCTGCACCGGAGCAGGCAAGCAGGACGGCCATCCCGGCCCGGGCTGCACCTCTGCGAAACTTTTGATTTAAAGAATGAAACATTACAATGTGCTGAATGAATGATTATAAACTGCAAAAAACCTATCTCTATTAAGGGAGATAGGTTTTCTATTTACTTGTACTCAGTACCTTTAATTAAAGGCCGAGGACTTTGCGGTTGAATGCTTCGTCAGCACCTGTTCCTGCAAAATCGTCGAATGCTTTTGTAGTGACTTCAATGATGTGGCTGGCGATAAACGGAGCCCCTTCCGCAGCTCCCTGGGAAGGTGATTTGATGCAGCATTCCCATTCCAGTACCGCCCAGCTGTCATAATCGTACTGCGACAGTTTGGAGAAAATACTTCCGAAATCCACCTGCCCGTCGCCCAGTGACCTGAAACGTCCGGCACGATCGGCCCAGCCGGCAAAACCGCTGTAAACACCCTGCTTACCGGTTGGGTTGAATTCCGCATCTTTCACGTGAAATGCCTTGATGCGATCATGGTAAAGGTCGATAAACTGCAGATAGTCGAGCTGCTGCAGCACGAAGTGGCTCGGGTCGTAGTTAATATTAGCCCTGGGATGTCCGTCGAGGTAATCTACGAACATCTCAAAAGTAGCGCCATCAAACAAGTCTTCGCCCGGGTGCAGCTCGTAAGCCACATCCACTCCATTTTCATCATATACATCCAAAATGGGCTTCCAGCGTGCTGCCAGTTCCTTAAAAGCAGTTTCTACCAGACCAGCCGGACGCTGTGGCCACGGATACAGGAAAGGCCAGGCCAATGCGCCCGAGAAGGACGCACTTGCTTTCAGACCCAGGTTTTTGCTGGCTACCGCAGTGTATTTCAGCTGCTGAGTCGCCCACTCCGCACGGGCTTTCGGATTGTTACGAACTTCGGGAATGGCAAAGCCGTCGTACATTTCATCATACACGGGGTGTGATGCAACGAGCTGACCAATGATATGCGAAGCAAGCTCCGTGATTTCCAGTCCTTTGTCTTTCAGCTTTCCTTTGAGCTCATCGGCATACGTCTGCGACTCGGCAGCCAGTTTCACATCAATTACCCGCGGGTCCCAGATCGGAAGCTGAACACCCTTGTAGCCTAATCCGGCCATGTAATCGGCAATAGTATCCAATGAATTAAACGGCGCCTCGTCGCCAAGAAACTGCGCCAGAAATATTCCGGGTCCTTTTATGGTTTTCATATTGTAATGATTGAATGAATCAATGATTGAATGACTGAATGTTGAATGAGTGAATAATTGAAGGTTTCATCTTGTGTTCTTTCGGGCTCTGGACAGAATTTTTACCAGCTCCTGCGCTTCGTTCATGAGTGCACGCAGCTTTTCGACAGGTAAAATGTTCGCTTCCGACATGATTTCCATCCAGAAAAGCGATTCGTCAGCTTCTTCTATGGTAATGCTGATTTTTGCGAAAAATTCATTCTGGCTTCTTGCCCTGCACACCGCCCTGTAATTGGCGCCAACGGATGATGCTGATCGAAGAAACTGTTTTCCCACAATCCGGGCTTCATCAGTAGCCGGCAATGCCTTGAAAACTTTAATGCTCCTCAGTACAAACAGTTTCGTACGGTCCTGCAACTGAGAGACAAAATCCCTCTTGTTATCATCAGCCATCAGTTAGTGTGTTGTAAGAAAGTTAGAACAAGAACCTATTCAATCATTCAGTCATTCACTCATTCAAAATTAAACTTCCACCCAAGCCTGCTTCTTGTTGCTTTCCAGGATTCGCTCGCAGATGAGCAGCTCGCGATACCCGTCTGCGAAGGTTGGGAATGTTGGATTTTCGGGTTGTTTGCCTTCTGCAATGGCGGCGTAAACCTCTTTGAACATTTGTTTTGAAGTATCAGGGAAACCTTCGTTGTGGCCGCCCGGGAAAGTGATCGTGGAACGCACGTCCGGATTAACCAGCGAAGGATCGCGCATCAGGATTTCATTGCTTTTATCACGGTTACCAATCCACATTTCATTGGGTGATTCCGAGCACCAGCTGAACGTTTTCTTTGAACCCGCAATTTCAAGCGACATCCGGTTTTTGCGTCCGGCCGATACCTGGGAAACGGTGATGACACCCTTGCTTCCATTGTCAAAGCGCAGGAGCACATTGGCGTGATCCTCTGTAGTGATGGGGACGTCCGCATAATCCTCAGGCTGCAGCATTTTTCCCGAGTACGTTTCCACCGGTTTGAGCGGCTTCTTGCGCGTTTTATGTACGGTATTGAAGTCAGCAAGTACTTCGGTGGTTTTCAATCCTGTAATGTATTCCAGGATATCCATGAGGTGAGAGCCGATATCGGCAATCGCCCGTGAATCTCCCGACTTGTCCGGTTCCAGGCGCCAGTTGTAATCTGTTTCGTAAAACAGCCAGTCCTGCAGGTAGGAGCCGATGAAGGAGTAAATTTCTCCCAGCTCGCCGTTTTCCCGCATGGATTTCATCTGACGGGCCAGCGGATAATAACGCAGGTTGAAATGCACCGCATTCACCAGCCCCGTTTCGGCAGCCAGGGCCACCAGTTCCTCTGCTTCGGCCAGATCTTTGGCAAGCGGCTTTTCGCAGATTACGTGCTTACCGGCCAGCAATGCTGCTTTGGATTGGGAGTAGTGCAGGAAGTTGGGAGTACAGATGTGGATCGCCTGAATATCGTCCTGTTTGAGGAGTTCTTCAAAAGTATAGGCGCGGGGAATGCCCAGGCTGTCTGCTTTTTGTTGTGCCAGCTCAGCGGTTACTTCGCAAAGGGCAGCAACTTCCACATTCGGGAGTCGTCTGAGAGCTTCAATGTGAGCAGGGCCAATAAAGCCAGTACCAACGACGCCGACTTTGATTTTGTTCATAAACGGGTATGGAAAAATAGGTGGAAAAACAATCCGGTGAGCCGGAAGAAAAACTGTAAAGAGTTAATTGAGTTCTATGCTGAAAAATCCGTCCACTTCGTGTCCGAATTGCTGGAAGCGATCACCGTGTCGATAAACTTCATTCCTCTCAGGCCGTCCTGGGCCGTAGGGAAGTCATACACGGGATCCGCTTTGGTACCATCCCAGTAGGCACGCAGCTGGATGGCGAAGTTGCGGTAAAGGTTCGCAAAGGCTTCAAAATATCCCTCCGGGTGACCGGCAGGAATGCGGGTATGCACCTGTGCGGCTTTGGAAAGATTGCCCACACCTGTGCGGATAATGCGCGCGCCCTGGTTAGTCTTATGGATTAAAGTATTAGGTTCCAGCTGTTTCCATTGCAGCCCGCCCGTTTCGCCGTAAACGCGGATATTCAGGTCGTTTTCTTCCCCATTGGCAATCTGGCTGTTTTGCAGGATACCTTTTGCACCATTATTGAAGCGCAGCAGCACATTGGCATCATCGTCCAGCAGGCGGCCTTCCACGAAGATTGTGAGATCGGCACATACCTGGGTGATTTTCAATCCTGTAATGTATTCAGCCAGGTTTTCGGCATGTGTACCGATGTCGCCCAGCCCGCCGGCAGCACCGGAGCGCTTGGGATCGGTACGCCAGGCTGCCTGCTTGTTGCCGGTCACCTCTACCAGGGTAGCGAGCCAGCCCTGCGGATATTCCACAATGACTTTCCGTATCTCGCCGATCGCCCCTGACGCAATCAGGTTTTTGGCTTCCTTTACCATCGGGTAGCCGGTGTAATTATGGGTAAGACAAAAGACCAGCCCTGTTTTTTCAACCAGCGCGACGATCTCTTCGGCTTCTTCAGTATTCAGCGTGATCGGTTTATCGCAAACCACATGAAATCCATTTTCCAGCGCAAGCTTAGTAGGTCCAAAGTGCATGTGATTGGGCGTCACAATGGCCACAAAATCCATTCTCTCACCCTCCGGCAGTTCCTTCTCCTTTGCGATCATTTCCTCATAGTCGCCGTATACCCGGTGATCCGGAAGATAAAGCGCTTTACCTGTATCTTTCGACTTGACCGGATCGGAGCTGAATACCCCGCAAACAAGCTCTATTTCTCCGTCCATGATCGCTGCACGCCGGTGTACCCCGCCGATAAATGCGTCGAGGGAGCCTCCAACCATGCCCATCCTGATCTTACGTGACATTCGTACTGGTTTAAAGTTTTGAAAAAGATTTTACAATATTAAAGAGTAGTATAGATGACTCTTACTTCTTACAAATATAAATTTCACGCTCAAAAAACATTGGGTCAGGGGCATCCTCATCAGTAGAAATGCCCTTTATTTGTTTTTTCAGGGAATTAATAAAATAAAAACGACTTCCCGTCAGCAGTTTATCATTTAACTTCTTTTAACCCTTTACTCCAATGGCTCAAACCATTAACAGCAGCAGACTTTTTAATGCCAGCTGTCTCGCGATTATCACCACAGCCTTTTCTTTCAGCATCAGGGCGGGTATCCTTCCCCAGCTTGCAACGGAATTCGGTCTGACCGCAGAGCAGCTGGGCTTTATCAACTCCATGTTCTTCTTTGGCTTCCCCATTTCGATGGTGATCGGTGGCATTGTTTACCACTCGATCGGGCCAAAAATCATCATGCAGGTTGCTGTTGTAGCGCATACCGTCGGTATTTTGCTGACCATCTATGCCGGCGGGTACATGGGACTTCTTATCTCGACATTCTTCATCGGTTTCGGTAACGGTTGTACAGAAGCGGCCTGTAACCCGATGATCGCCGATATGTACACCAGCAGCAAGCTGAACAAAATGCTTGGCCGGTTCCACATGTGGTTCCCGGGCGGTATTGTCATCGGAAGCCTTATATCCAAGTTTATGACCGATGCAGGAGCTTCGTGGCAGACACAAATCTGGGTGCTGATGATCCCTACGGTGATTTATGCATTCCTGTTCTTCGGTCAGGCTTTCCCAAGACCAAAAGTAGAAGGTGTTACTTCGCTGGCGAAAAACTTCCAGGCGATGCTTACTCCGCTTTATATCTTCATTTTCTGCTGCATGGCACTGACTGCGATTACGGAATTTGGTCCTAACCAGTGGGTGAACGTGGTATTGAACAGCAGTGGCGCAGATCCAATGCTTGTACTGGCGCTCACCTTTGGTGTAATGACATTAGGACGCCTCTTTACAGGTCCGGTTGTGGATGTAGTAGGTCAAACAGGTGTTCTGCTAGGCGGAGCGTTCCTGGCTGCCATTGGCATCTACCTTTTCAGCACCGTGACAGGCCCTGCCGCCTACCTGGCTGCCGTCATCTTCGGTTTGGGCGTATGTTTCAACTGGCCGACTGTAATTGGCTTCGTAGCACAGCGCGTTCCATTGAGCGGCGCTTTGGGGATGTCCATCATTGGTGGAGTAGGTATGCTTTCCACTTCGATCTTCCAGCCTTTCATTGGTAGCTGGATCGACAAGGCGCATGCGGAGTACGCTGCGCAGGGACTCAGCGGTTCTGCACTGGAATTGGCAGCTGGTCAGGAAACCTTGTCAACGATGCTTACTTTCCCCATTATCCTGATCGTATTGTTCTCAGTGCTTTGGTTCTGGGCAGGAAATCCGAAGGGCGGACATGTTGAAGAAACTCTGGTAGCAGAACAACCGCAGCTGTAATCAGCCACGACATAAAAAAAGGTAGACAGTGCGAGCTGTCTACCTTTTTTGTTTTATGCTTACTATTTCAACTTCACAATCGTGACTCCCGCGCCACCCCGGTCGGGATGCTCGTCGGTCATGCCGGCCACCTGCGGATACGTGCGCAGGTGATTTCTGACAAGCGTGCGCAAAATACCGTCACCTTTGCCATGTACGATCCTGAGCTCATCATACCCGAGCATAATGGCGTTATCCATAAACTGATCCACCAGGCCCAAAGCTTCTTCCCCGCGTTTGCCCCGCATATCAAGATTGAAGCTGAAATTGAGCATGCGCTCATTCAGGTCAATGCCGCGTGCGGCGGTTTTAACTTTCTTTTCGCCTGTGGCTACGCGGTAGGTCTTATTGGATACCTTTTCGAGGCGGTTCAGCTTTACATTCGATTTAAGCTCCCCAATCCGTATTTCAGCGTCTTTGCCTTTGATTGAAAGTACTTCACCTACGGCAGTCTGGCCTGTAATACGGACGTAGCTTCCAGGAGTAATATCGCCAACCTCGGGTTCAAATACTTCTTCTTCCGCCACCGGCGCAGCTACTTCTTCCAGTTTGAGATTTTGTTTGCCGAAGTTTTCAAGTCCTGTGCGGGCAGTGCGGGTCTTTTCTTTCTCTGCCTTGTTCTCCTTAATCTCCCTGATTGTGTTTTCAATGAGCTGGTTTGCATCTGAAATAAGATTTTTAGCTTTCAGTTTGGCTTCATTCACGATCCGCTTTTCATTGGTTTCAAGTTTCTCTTTGAGGAGGGTATAGCTGGCCAGCTGCTGCGCCAGCTTTCGCTCCTTGATACCTGCTTCGATATTTTTTTCAGCAAATACGCGTCGCTCGATATCCAGCTCTTTTAACAGTTTTTCAAAACTTACCTGCTGCGTACCCAGCTTTTCCTTGGCCCGGTCGATCACGGCATTGGGCAGGCCGATCTTTGAGGCTATTTCAAATGCAAAGGAGCTGCCCGGCCGGCCTATTTCAAGCTGGTAGAGGGGTTCCAGGTGCTCGCCGTCAAAGCGCATGGCTCCGTTTACCAGTCCCTCCGTTTTGTCTGCAAGTACTTTCAGGTTGGTGTAATGCGTGTTGATCACACCATAAGCGCCGGAGCGGGTGAGGTTTTCGAGAATTGCCTCGGCAATCGCTCCGCCCAGGCCGGGTTCTGTTCCGGTACCGAATTCGTCAATCAGAAAAAGTGTGCGTTTGTTAGCCAGCGTCAGGAAGTGGCGCATGTTGGTAAGGTGCGAGCTGTATGTACTCAGATCATTGTCAAGCGATTGCTCGTCACCAATATCAATAAAGATATTCTGGAAAAAGCCCATGGACGTATCCTCGGCAACCGGTACCAGTAGTCCGCACTGAAACATGTACTGGATCAGCCCTACGGTTTTCAGCGAAACGGACTTTCCACCGGCATTCGGTCCTGAAACGATCAGGATCCGTTGTTTTTCATCCAGCGCAATGTTGAGCGGCACTACCTTTTTTCCCTGTTTCTGGAAAGACAAATGCAAAAGGGGATGACGTGCCTGGCGCCAGTCGATAAACTGCCGGTTGTAAAATGCCGGGCTGATCGCATTCATTTCTGCTGCCAGCCGGGCCTTTGCCCTGAGAAAATCCATGAGGCCAAGGAACATATACGCCTTTTGAAGGTCGGGTACGAAAGGCCGCAGGTAGCTGGTAAGCTCCATAAGAATGCGGTTGATCTCCCTCCGCTCCTCGTATTCGAGCTCGCGGATCTCATTGTTCGACTCAAATACATCCGTAGGTTCAATAAAAACGGTTTGTCCCGTAGCAGACTCATCGTGAATAAACCCGCGCAACTTGCGCTTATGCTCAGCCGCGACGGGGATAACCATCCTTCCGTTACGAACAGTGAGCGACACGTCATCGCCTACCCAGCCGCTGCTTTTGGCTGAACGTAAAATCGTGTCCAGCTTTTTGCGGATGCCCGCCTGTTCGGAGATCAGCTTCTTGCGGATGCGGGAAAGTTCAGGGGAGGCCGAGTCACGGATTTGTCCGCGCTCGTCGATCATGCGGTCGATGGAATCGGTTACTGCTTTTTCCACACGGATGGTCTTCGCATATTCACCGAGCAAAGGAAAAGCTTCCGGCTCCTGCGACTCAAAAAAGCGGAGGCACATGCGGATGGTCAGCAGCGAAACTTTCAGATCAAAAAATTCAGTCTGCGTGAGCAGCATTCCTTCAATCTGTGCCCTTTTCAGGTAAGGTGTGGCGTCAATGTAGTTCTGGGATGGAAAATTCTCCCCTGTGGAAAGTATTTTCTGCATCTCGGCAGTTTGACTGACCAGCTTCTCAACCATGCCAAAGTTGTCCGAAAATCTTATTTTCTCGACATAATACTGCCCAAGCGGGCTGATGCAGGCTCCGCGAAGCCAGTCCCTGAGTTTGTCGAAACCCAGTTTTTGTTCTATTGTATTGGGATATAACATTTCGTTTTTTTCTGATTTTAGAAGAGCATTCTGATCTCTTCTCTTAGCACGCCGAGTGCGCGCGTTACGGGCTGTGCTTCCTGCCCCATGATTTGTGCAAAAATTTGTTTAGCCAGCTCGGCAGCAGGAGCTTCTGCGGGTACCTGGGCCGCTGCCTGGTTGATCGCGGCCACGGTCTCGTTCATGGCTGCTGTAACCTGCTCCCAGGCTCCCTGACTCATATAAAGCTGCTGGGCGACATTATGGTTGTATTCGTTCCGGATTTCCATCAGCACAATTTCTTGCAGCTCTACCGCAGACGTGGCCGTCACAGTCGTCCTGAGCAACAGGTTATTAGGTGAAATTCTTTCCAAAAAAATACACATGCGTTCATAAGCCTGAAGCCGGAGTGGAAGTGTTATTTCTACATTTTTGCTCCTGATCTCCCATCTTTGTTTTTCAAATATTTTTTCTGCTACCGTTGTAATTGTCAGGTAAGTGCCATAGATCACAGCCACAGCAATAAGCAGAACAATTAGTAACCATAAATAATCCATAAAGCAATCACATTGTTGATTTTGTCTCAAAAACAGAAACAAAATTAAAACGATTACATGTATTTAGGGCAGATTTACAAGAAAAGCGCGAATGGATTACATCCGATTGTTGTTGATGGGAGATAATTGCGCAGGAATTACAAATAAATGGAAAATCCGATCCAGCTGACTGAGAATGCCCGGCTTGAAATCAGGTCTACCCTGCAAGCCAATAAAATCCCCGAAACCTATGGGCTCAGGGTGGGGATGCGGGGTGGTGCATGCAGCGGCACATTTCTTTTAGGCTTTGACACCCCCACAGAATTTGACCAGACTTATATCATAGAAGGAATTAAAGTATTGATCGATAAGCGCCACCTGATGTATGTCATAGGTGTATCGGTAGATTATGAAGAAGGCGTGAACGGGAGCGGATATACGGTGTCCACTGCTGGCCGCTCCTGAGCCGGCCTATTCTTCGATAGTAACGTGCTTCCAGTTCTCTCCCGAGCGGATACGGTTGAGCTGCGTATGGGTAATACCAAACTGCTTTGCAATCATTTTCAGGCGGTTATTGTCATTTTTAAGCAGCTTCTTGATGATTCTCACCTTGCTTTCTGTCAGCTTGTAGTTCTTTGTCCGGCGTGGAATGACCCGGTTGATAAAAGCAGGGTTTTCACGGTTATGCTCGATCATTTCTGTCTTCGTAACCCAGCGCAGGTTTTCATAGTAGTTGTTTTGTTTGTCAAAATCTACATGAATCACATAGTTATGCGTATCGCCGGGCTTGTCTACAAAATGCTCTGCAACCAGCTTATGCACATAGCGGTTAATGGTTTTTCCGCCAGCCACACGTATGTTTAATGATCGGTAACCCTGTATGACTGAGCCCTTTATCACTACACCTTCTTTCGGGTTGTTCTGAAAGCTTTTCAATCTCCCGTAATTGGAAACTTCGTAATGAGGAGCGTTCTCGATTTCGTCGAAGTTGATTTTTGCCCACTTTTCATTCCAGAAACTCCGACTTGCATTTGACTCATTCATTGTGATAAGGATAATAATTAGGTGTAAAAGGTTTTTCCAAATTGATATAACCATGCCTGCCGGCCTGCCGGTGCCGGGACGATCTGGCATTCTTTTGTTGTTGTTTGGTCCTTATAGGGATAGTATTTCTTCTGTTTAACAAAACAACCTTTACGAATATGAAGCGCACGCTGATCATTGGAGCAACCTCAAACCCGTCCAGGTACGCATACCTGGCAGCACAAAAACTCAAAAATTACGGGCACCCGGTATTATTACTGGGCCGCAGAAAAGGATTTGCCGTGCAGGAGGAAATTCACCTGGAGAAGATTGACTGGAAAGATGTAGATACGGTAACACTCTACATTAATTCCAGCCACCAGCCCGAATATTACGACTACATCATTTCTTTGAACCCTAAACGCGTAATTTTCAACCCTGGTACCGAAAATCCTGAATTTGAAAACATGTTGGCTGATAAAAATATCATACCAATAGAAGGCTGTACTTTGGTCATGCTTTCGGTCGGACAATATTAATTTCAAACGTATATACAATGGTTTGTGCCAGGACGTTGCGGCGGCCGGGTACCTTACCAGCGGATCAGCGCAGACGCCCAGGTGAAGCCGCTCCCGAATGCAGCCAGGCACACCAGCCCGCCTTCCTTCACACGACCGGCTTCCCAGGCTTCGGCCAGCGCTATCGGAATAGATGCGGCGGTGGTATTACCGAAACGCTCGATGTTGTTGACAACCTTTGTTTCCGGCAACTGCAGTTGCTGCCGTACATACTCGCTGATCCTGATGTTGGCCTGGTGGGGTACCAGCAGGTCTATGTCCTCTGGTTTGAGCCCGTTTGCATGCAGCGCCTCTATGATAACCTCCCCGAACCGTGCAATAGCGTGCTTGAAAACAGCATTGCCGTTCATATATACATTATAGCCTCCTTCTTCCAGCATTTCATGACTGACAGGCCTGCCGGCACGACTGCTGCCAGGTTCTTTTACATACAATTCTTCTGCAAAACGACCGTCGGCATGGAGGTGGGTAGACAGGATGCGATGGCCGGCATCCTCGCTGGCCACCAAAACGGCTGCTCCTGCACCGTCGCCGAAAATCACCGCCGTACTTCTGCCGGCTGTACTCTTATCGATCCAGCTTGATTGTATTTCTGACCCGATCACCAGAGCCGACCGGTACATACCCGATTTGATAAACTGATCGGCAATGGATAATGCATATACAAAACCGGAACACTGCTCGCGGATGTCGATCACGGGCTTGCCTTCCATACCCAGCTCGCGCTGCATGAGAAAAGCTGATCCCGGGAAAAAGTAATCGGGGGTAATCGTCGCATACACGATCACGTCAATGTCGCCGGGTTGCAGGCCTGCACGGTCCAGTGCCTGGCGCGACGCTTCGGCCGCCATGCTGTAATTGGTATCTTTTCCGTATTCGAAGTAGCGCCTTTCGCGGATGCCCGTGCGCTCCCTGATCCATTCATCGGACGTATCCATCCATTGCTTCAGATCATCATTGGTGACTACGTTGGCAGGCACATAGTAGCCGAGGCCGGTTATTCGGGAGAATGTCATTTTTTGTAAAATCAATGCATGATGTCAGGAATATATAGTGTGCAGCTATACAAATTTGCAATAAAAACGCCGGGCCAGCAGTGCTTTTACTTTTTTCTCAGATTATCAAGGACAGACAGGCCGACATAGAGCAGCATAATAGCCGGAATAGCCAGAAATTGCAGAAATACAAGCAATACCACGGTGAGCGCTATCAGCACGTACCGGGCTTCATTGCCTTTCCAGCCGAAGTTCTTAAATTTCAGCGCAATCAGGGGCACCTCGGTAACCAGGAGGACAGACATGACCACGGTGAGGATCAGCAAATGGTTGGTATCGATGATCAGCGTTTTCCAGTATGCGTCCCGGGTGTGGACGATAAAAGGAAGAGATGAAATCAGCATTGCATTCGCCGGGGTAGGGACACCGATAAACGTATCACTTTGGCGGGGATCGTTGTTAAACTTCGCGAGGCGTATGGCCGAGAAAATGGCAATGATAAATGCGAGATAGGCTTTCCATATTCCAAACAGGTCGGGTATGCTCTGCATCAGCAGCTGGTACATGATAATGGAAGGCAGCAGGCCGAATGTAACCATGTCTGCCAGTGAGTCCAGGTCTTTACCGATAGGGGAAGACGCTTTGAGCAGGCGTGCGAGGAAACCGTCAAGAAAATCAAAAATGAGCGCAATACCTGTCAGTACACAGGAAAGCAGCAGGTTATTATGGAATGCTTCCACGACACCGATGCACCCGCAAAGCAGGTTTCCGCAGGTGAGTGCATTGGGAATGTTACGGCGGATCATGTGCTATCGGAAAAAAGGGTTGTTTTTCTTTTCAAAACCTATGGTCGTAGGCTCCATGTGGCCGGCGTATACCTTATAATCATCAGGCAGTGTGAAAAGCTGCGTGCGGATGCTGCTGAGCAGGGTAGGAAGGTTGCCTCCGGGCAGGTCCGTACGCCCGATACTCATGCGGAACAAAACATCACCGCCGATTACAAACCGGTCATTATCGCTCACAAATGCAACATGCCCCGGCGCATGCCCGGGCACAAAAAGTACTTTCAGCTTCGTATTTCCAAAGGTAACCGGTGTTGACTCGTCCAGGTAGCCATCAATTTCAGGTTCGTCGAAGCGCGCAAAGCCGTAATTGGAAGCATAGGCCTTTACGGCTTTCAGCAGCGGTTCGTCCAGGCGGTGCAGGTAAAACGGGATCTGATACTTTCGCTTGATTTCGGCTACGCCCAGCACATGGTCAATGTGGGCATGCGTGTTGAAGATGCCTGCAGGTTTCAGATTCTCCGCTTTCAGATAGCGGTCGAGCTCATCAAACTCCGCCCGCTCGTAACAACCCGGATCCACGATAATCGCTTCGCCCGTTTCGTCAGACAGTATATAGGTATTTTCAGAAAAGGGATTGAAGACAAACGATTGTATGCGGACCATTGTGCAGGATCAGTAATGTAAAAAGACCGGGGCTAAGTTAGCAAACAGTTTGCAAACCTTAGCTCCGGCCTTTTTACAGCGTTTTTTAACGCTTAATCCTGCAACTGCTCAGTGGCAGTAATGCGAATGCGGTCGTAGTAGAAAATACTCAGGCCTTCAAAGCCCGAGTCGGTACCGACAAAAAACCAGATTTCGCCTGCTGCATTGGCTTTTACAGAGATCGGCTTACCGGCATTAGAGCGTTGTACCAGCCGGTACACGAAATCTTCTTCTCCATTGGCCACATCTCCCAGCAATACGGCATCTTTCCCGGCCTGGGACTGCTGACCTTTATCCAGAGAAAAATGGTAAAACCCTTTGTCGAGCTTTACTACGGGTTCAATGGGTGAAGCGCCGGCTTTGAGGTACACGGAACTGCCCGGAGAACCGCCGGTGCCCATGCTGGCAGCAGGGTACTGTGTGCCAAGTGTGAGTTCAATGTTGATGTTGTAGGTTTGATTGGGTACAAACCCGCTCACTTTCTTTTTCAGAAACATAAACATGTCGTCACTCCCGTTTTGCGCTTGCATCCGCATCGCATACTGGGTTGTATCCAATCCTTTCGGAAGTCGGGCAACCCCGGCGGCTGTTTGAAGGGTGGCACTGTCTGTGTCCGTTGAAAACTCGGAAAAGCCCGGCGTCCAGCCATCTACGCCGGTCTGAAAATTAGCGTCGATGATGGTCGTTGTGTTGATATTTCCGTTGTCATTGCACCCCGAGACAAATAGTGTAATGACCATTCCTGCATAAAGCAACCACTTTCTCATGGCAAAATCATTTAGGTAAAACATAAACGTGAGTCTGCTGATAGGAGCATAATTACACGCGCCGGGTTGGAAAGAAAAATGTACTTTCTGTGTCCAAAATGCGAAAGAAGCTGATTGAATGGGTTTTAACCAATGATGAAAATGGTTGGTTTCTTATGAAGATCGGGTCGCGACTGCTTCCATTTGGTGACGGGTAAGGTCCTGATCAGTTCTTCCTGTCCTGTAATGTCTGCGGCAATGCAGAGGCGGGTGTCGGGCTGGCAGGTTTCCAGCACAGCTTCCAGCAGCTGATTGTTACGGAATGGGGTTTCCATGAAAATCTGGCTTTGCCCGCGTTGTCTTGCCTCTCTTTCCAAGGTTTGCAGGGCTTTCTTTCGCATAGCCTTGTCGATCGGGAGGTATCCATGGAAAGCAAAGGATTGCCCGCTCATGCCTGAGCCCATCAGCGCCAGCAAAATGGATGACGGACCTACCAGGGGTATCACCCGCATGCCAAGATCATGGGCAAAGCCCACCGCCACTGCGCCCGGATCGGCCACGCCGGGGCAGCCTGCTTCGGACAAGATACCTGCATTGTGGGTCAGGCTTCTCAGATTTTCGAAAGTAGTCAGCTCGGGAGTATCTTTTGTCAGTTCTATAAATTCAAGCCCGTCAATTACTTTCCCCAATTTAAGGCTGCTGATGAACCTGCGTGCGGTGCGAATATTTTCTACGAAAAAAGTGTCCAGGTGTAAAATTGTCTCAGCTATTTGGGGAGACAGCACGTTCTGGTGGGTGCCTTCTGCCAGGATGGTGGGGATCAAAAACAGGGATATGCGCTCACTGGTCATAGGTCAGATTATTTTGGCATTATTCCAACCTTCACCGGTTGAATTGGATCATCAAAGCATGACAAAGGTAAAAACAATGAGAACTCTGTTATACGCCAGCCTTGTATTGTGGTGCGCAATTGCATGCCGAGAAAAGAATATGGATACGATACAGTCCTTTACCCAGGCAAACGGCCTGTCGGGCCGGTGGTACCTTAAAGCAGTGGAAAAGGGTGTTACTGCTCAGAAAACCTGGGAAAACGTACAGGCTGCGGAGGTAGATACGCTGGTGTTCAGGAATGACGGGGTGATCATGAGTGCCACAGGGCTTCCCCGGTGTTGTTCACCCAATTCCCTGATTCTGAATGGTAACCTTGTTGAAATCAAACCTACGTCCCCGGTACCGCCCAATCCGATGTGTGCCCGTGTCAACTGCGTATCGTGCTCCACATGGGACATAGAACTGAGCGGCAGCGAAATAGTTGTTACACCCTGTAACATGCCCCGGCTGCGGTACGTCAGATAGGTTTTTCCAGGAAGCTGATCAGTTTTTCTACAAATAGTTTTGGCTGCTCGGCCTGAATCCAGTGTCCGGCGTCGGGTATCGTTTCCAGCACCGCATTTGGAAAAATAGCCAGGATTGCTTCCCAGTCCTCATCCAGGATGTAATCAGACTTTGCGCCCCGCATAAACAATGCCGGGGTTTTTATTTGCACATCGCTTTCAACCGGGGCGCCTACATTGCCCATATCGGTCGTGAGCAGCGGCAGGTTAAAGCGCCAGCCAAATCCGCCGTCGTCTTTTCTGTACAAGTTTTTTAGCAGGAACTGCCGCACTGTCAGCGAAGGCTCATAGCGGCTCAGTACCTCATCCGCCTCGTGCCGGCTGGCAAGTGTAGCCAGCTCTATCGCATTCAAACCACGGAGAATATCGGTATGGTGAATAGGGTAGGACCTGGGCGCTATATCCACCACCACGAGCTTTTCGAAAGTCCCGGGATAGGTAACTGCGTATTGCATCACCGTTTTTCCACCCATAGAATGTCCGACGAGGATCGGATTTTCGAGTGCCTGGTCTTCGATAAATGCTTTCAGATCGGAGGCAAATGTAGGAAAGTCGAGCGGCCCTTCGTGGGGCGAGCGGCCGTGGTGCCGCTGGTCTACCAGAAATACCTGGTAACCATGATCCGCAATGGTTTTGCTGATGGTCAGCCAGTTATCCAGAAACCCGAATACGCCGTGAAGAATGATCAGTGGTTTGCCGGTATCTCCGGTCTTTTTGAAATTAAGCTGCATAGTACCTTAAACGGATTGATTGCGCCTGCCATGTGCAGGCACGTTATTTGAAATAAGCGGCAAAACTGCTGCCAGGTTCACAAGGTGCCTGTTATTTTCAAAATGAAAGAAATACTTTCAGCCAAAGTTAACATACGGGTAACATCATTTTGCGGCAGCACAATCCCCTTCCTCACATCCTGTCCGAAAGCTGAGCCAGCGGCCGGAAAAGGTACCTGGCATACATCCGGCAGGCCTGGTAAAGTTAACAAATCCTTAAAACAGGAATATTGAATTATTGGTACAGTTTCGTGCATTATTTCAATAAATCAGATAGTTACGTCTTTTAGTATTGCATTTTAGTAGGAATCTGGTTTTTGTTTCTAAAAGAAGAATCGTATTATTTTGCAGTAAGTATTATGCATAACCCCCGATGGTCCTACCAACTATTACAAACAAATCACCAAAGTTTATGAACGGGAAAAGTTTACTTTTCAAGGCAGCGTGTTGTGCGCTGGTCATTTTTCTATTATCGTTTTTAGCGCCTGGTGCCATGGCACAGGTCACTTCATCAGCTATCACCGGACGTGTTGCAGACAGCAAAGGAGATGTTCTCCCGGGCGCGACCGTCGTGGCAGTGCACGTTCCTTCGGGTTCCAAGTACGGCTCCATCACCAACGAGCAGGGCTTGTACACCATTCCGGCAGTTCGCGTAGGCGGACCTTACACGGTGACGGTATCCTTTGTGGGTTTTTCGGATAAATCCCAGGAAAACATCTTCGCCAATCTCGGAACTGCGGCCAATGTAAACTTTGATCTGCAGGACGGAAGCAACCAGTTGAGCGAAGTAGTGGTAACTGGCGCGGGCAGCGACATTTTCAGCTCGGACCGCACCGGAGCAGCGACTACATTCAACAAAGGTTTGATTACCAGCCTTCCCACGCTAGGCCGTACCCTGAATGATATCACCAAATACAATGCGTACAGCAACGGTCGCTCGTTTGGCGGGCAGGATAGCCGTTACAACAACTTTACAATTGACGGTTCCGTTTTCAACAACGGTTTTGGTCTGGGTAATGAAGCGCAGGCCGGCGGTCGTACCGGGTCCACGGCAATCTCGCTTGATGCGATTGAAGAAGTGCAGATCAACATTGCACCTTATGACGTACGTCAGTCGGGTTTTGCGGGTGCGGGTATCAATGCAGTAACCCGCTCGGGTACGAATGAATTTTCAGGCTCGGTTTTTCACTTTTTCAAAAACAAGAACCTGGCGGGCGACAAGGCGGATGGTAATCCTGTAAATGTGGCCAAATTCAATGAAACAACTACGGGTTTCCGCCTGGGTGGCCCGATCGTGAAGAACAAGCTTTTCTTCTTTGTCAATGGTGAATTTGTGAAGCGTTCGAGCCCGGCACTGGACTTTGCGCTGAACAGGGGACAGACAGGCAATAATGTTTCGCGTACTACATTGGCCGACATGCAGGATCTGGCTGCCTTTATGCAGGAAAAGTTCAACTACAACGTAGGCGCGCTGGACGGTTTCAATAATGAAAACAAGAGCAACAAGTTTCTTGGCCGCATTGACTATAACATCAGCGACAAGCACAAGCTGACCCTTCGTTACTCGCACCACGACTCGAACTCTGACGTGCTTATCAGCCAGAGCAACAGCAGTAACACGGCGGGATTTGGTAACCGTACCAACTCGCTTTCGGCCATTTCTCCCGAAAATACCGGCTACATCATCCAGGATAATACCCGCTCTTTTGTAGCAGAGCTGAACTCCAATTTCGGCGGTAAATTTGCCAATACCTTCATTGGAACTTTCAACAAGCAGATCGAGGACCGCAAGTACAAAGCGCCGATCTTCCCGACCATTGAAATACAAAAAGACGGATCAACCTACACCACGATTGGTTCCGATCCGTTCACACCGAACAACCGCCTGGATTACTCTACGCTGAACATTACCGACAACCTGACCTACTTTGCAGGTAAAAACACCATTACGGTCGGTGCTTCTTACGAGTATTTCAAATCAAACAACCTGTTCTTCCCGACTTCTAATGGAGTTTTTGTATTCCGCTCAATCCAGGACTTCAAAAATGCAGCCAATGCCTATCTGGCGAATCCTGATCTGACGGTAGCTCCTGATACCCTGGTGCGCTTCAACTATCGCTACTCCCTGCTTCCGGGTGGTGCGGCTCCATGGCAGGTTTTCAAAACACAAACCATGAGCTTGTACGCACAGGATGATTACCAGGCTACACCCAATTTCAAGCTGACCGTCGGCCTCCGTGCAGACTACATCAATATGCCGAATACTTCCAAACAGTATTACAATGCGGAAGTGGCCGGTATCGAGTTCCGTGATCCGGACAATAAACCGTATAATGTAAATACCGGTAATGTTCCAAAGTCACGTATTTACCTGTCGCCGCGTATCGGTTTCAACTGGGACGTAAAGGGTGACCGTACCACGCAGGTTCGCGGTGGAACGGGCTTGTTCCTTTCGCGGGTTCCTTATGTACTGATTTCCAACCAGCTGGGTAACAATGGTGTGAACTCTGCAACGATCGGAGCGAACAACACCGTAGCGTATCCGTTCACACTGAATCCTTCGGTTTACAATCCGACAACTACAGGTCCCCTTCGTGGCTACCAGGTCAATGCATCTGACGAAGGCCTGAAATTCCCGCAAATCTGGAAAACCAACATTGGTATCGACCAGCAGCTTGGCTGGGGCATCATTGGAACTGTCGAGGGTATTCTGAATAAAAACTACAATTCTCTGCGCTACCTGGACGTCAACCTGAAAGCACCTGAGGCACAGTTTGCCGGAGCAGATTCCCGTGATCGTTTCCCTGCATCCGGTCTTTCAGGAGTACCTGCTACCAACGCGCGTCTGGTCAACAATACGGTTTCGAATGTTTACGTACTCACCAACACCAACAAAGGCTACTCGTACTCGCTGACTGCCAAACTTGAAAAGCCGGCTACCCGCGGTTTCGGAGGAATGATCGGTTATACTTACGGCAAAGCGAAAGACCTTGCTTCGGTGTCGAGTACTGTGGAAGGTAACGTTCCTACGGTAAATGGTCTGAACTACCTTGACCTGGCTTATTCAGGTAATGATGTTCGTCACCGCTTTGTGGGTTACGTCACTTACCGTAAAGAATATGGCGGGAAGTTCGGTGGTGCTACCATGTTCACTTTGGGTGGTGTATCATCAAGCGGTACCAAAATATCTTACATCAGCGCCACGGATATGAATGGTGACGGACAGAACAATGACCTGATCTTCGTTCCAAAACAGGCGTCGGATATTGCATTTACTACATTGACGACCCCTGTAAATGGCAAAAGCTACACATTCTCGCCGGAGCAGCAAACCGAAGCATTCCAGAAATACATTGACAATCATCCGTATTTGTCAAAAAGAAAAGGCAAATACGCCGAGCGCAATGGCGGTGCTTATCCGTGGCTGACACGTTTTGACTTTACCGTAGAGCAGGATTTCTACGTACTAGTGGGTGCAAAGCAGAAAAAGAACATCATCCGTCTCCGTGCCGATATTTTCAACGTCGGTAACATGATCAGCAACAAATGGGGAGTTGGCAACCAGGTGACTGTTTCATCAAACAGTACCCAGTCCAACCCGCTTAATTTTGCAGCAGTAACCGCGGACGGCGTTCCAACCTACCGGATGGGTACGCAGGTGATCAATGGAGAGCCGGTACTGGTTCGTGACGCATTTGTAAAATCACAAACGATCAACGACGTCTGGCAGGCACAGATCGGTATCCGGTACATTTTTAACTAGTTTTTTGCCTTTTAGCAAAGAGGGTCCCGCTTGGCAGGACCCTCTTTTTTTTATTCTTTTTTGACAAACAAGCTGTTTACAAAAACCGGATTGTCGGTACAAATGATGTCCGGCCCGCGACTTTCCCATAGCTTCTGATACATAGGCTTTGAAACATCGGTCCTCAGGGTATCTATGTTCCCGTTTGTTCCCAGCGAGGCCACAATGTTCATTTCATGAATTTTGTCATAAAACGGGCTGTCCTGCAGGTCTCTCGGCGTGAGTGCGACAAGGCGCTCAGCCGGCAGGCCCGACTTGGCTACCGCATCAATATGGTCTCGGGAGTTGAAGCCTACTGCAAGCATCAGGTCAGGGGCAAGCCGGTGAGCTGTTTTTGCCTCGTCCAGGGAGTAGCAGATCAGCACAGACTTGGCCAGGTTTTCCGTCGCTCTCAACATTTCAATCGTGCGCCGGATGTCGGTCTCAGGCTTTTTGTCCACAATCAGAACCAGATTTTTATCCCTGCTCCAAGCCAGCACATGCTGCAGGGTAGGGATGGGAAACTCGGTAATAGCCCCGAAAGCATCTTTGAGTTTGAGCCTGCTTGCTGTTTTCCATTTCGTTTTGCTCAGCAGGCCCTTCCCGTTCGTTTTGCCCGACAGCTCGTCGTCGTGCGATATGATAAGGAGGCTGTCTGCGGTCATTCTTACATCAAATTCCAGCAATACACAGGGTACCTTGGCATAGGTACGCTCAAACGTTGCCATGCTGTTTCCGGGAAAGCCGTCTTCGGTACCACCCTGATGTGCCATAATCAGGGGTGCGTTGCGCTGACCGGGTTTGAGGAAGGCCTGCAGCGCGCCCGGCTTTGTAAAATCACAATCCTGCGCGAAGCACAAAGCCGGCAGCATCATGGCGAGGAGGGTGGTTTTTAGGTTTTTGGTCATGGGGGTGGGGGGAGTGAGTGAGTGAGTTGGGGAATGTTTGAATGATTGAATGATTGAATGACTGAATTGTTGAATGGGTAGTGAGTGAATGAGTGAGTGAGTGAGTGAGTTGGGGAATGATGAATGATTGAATGACTGAGTGAATATTTACAGGAGTTCTCTTTTTCTTTCTCCATCCTCCTTTCCTCCCTTCCTCCTTCCTCCTCCTTCCTTCCTCTCCTCCACCAATCTTAAACATTTTCAAAGCAAAATAGGTATAAACAGGAGATTTTGTTCCAAATTTGAAGATTGTAGTCCGGTAGGCGCTGATCGCCTTTTATTTCTAATATGGCCCTTTCGATCAAGGAAATCCAAATTCCTATTGCAGATGAAATGAAGGCTTTCGAGCACAAGTTTCGTCAGTTCATGAAAAGCGATGTAATGCTCCTGGATCAGATCATGAACTATATCGTGCGACGAAAAGGCAAGCAGCTACGGCCCATGTTCGTGTTTCTTTCGGCGGGTGTATGCGGGCAAATCCAGGAATCAACCTATCGGGGAGGTGCATTGATCGAGCTCCTGCATACCGCCACACTCGTTCATGATGACGTGGTGGACGACTCCAATTACCGCCGCGGTTTTTTTTCGGTCAATGCATTATGGAAAAACAAGATAGCCGTACTGGTAGGTGACTACCTGCTTTCCCGCGGACTTTTGCTTAGTGTTGACAATGAGGATTTTGAGTTGCTTAAAATTGTGTCTACAGCCGTGCGGGAACTGAGTGAGGGAGAGCTTCTGCAAATAGAAAAAGCCCGTCGCCTCGATATCAACGAAGAAGTTTATTATCAGATCATCCGTCAGAAAACCGCCTCCCTGATCGCTTCCTGCTGTGCGGTGGGAGCATCTTCCGTGAAAGCCAGCACCGACGATGTAAAGCGTATGCATGCATTCGGTGAAAAGGTGGGAATGGCCTTCCAGATCAAAGACGACCTTTTTGACTACGGTGAAGACGAAATCGGCAAGCCGCTGGGCATTGACATTAAGGAAAAAAAGATGACCCTACCCCTCATTTATGCACTTAATCATTCAGCCTGGCTGGAAAAACGCAGGATCATTAACATTATCCGCAACGAAAGCCACAAGCCCAAGAAAGTGAATGAAGTGATTGCATACGTAAAAGAATCGGGTGGGCTGCGCTATGCTCAGGAAGTAATGCAGCGCTATGTCGAAGAAGCCCGTACCATCCTGTACGAATTTGCAGATTCGCCCTACCGGCAGTCGCTGGAACAACTTGTTCAATATACGATCGAACGTAGCAAATAAGCACAGCAATCGGGTACTCATCTGATTTAGAATATCCTGAGAAAATCAGCAGGCATTTGAAATAATTTGAACCGGCACCGGGTTGTATAGGTAATCTTTACTCATTCCTGACCGTCATGAAATGCTTTCTTACCCTGATCCTGGCATTTTCCAGCGCCGTCCTCTTTGCGCAGCCGGTTGTGATGAGCCGCATAAAAGCAGATTCCCTCGGTCTTCCCAAAAAACAACTTTCTGATTATGCCACGCGTACAGGCGTCATGCTCGAAACGCCATTCAGTGTGCAGGCGCGCATGAAAAGTGCCGTACAGTCTGCTTTGTCCCTCGATCGCATGACTGATCTGAATCTCTGGTGCAGCATTTACCTGAATGCCGAAGGCAGAGTTGACTATGTTTTGTACGAATTTATGCCGGTTGCCGGTGAGGGTAGCATGAAGCCGGCACCCGGCGCAGATTCACTCGGCCGGGTATTGGAAGCGAAGCTGCCGGCTTTTCTTAATGAGGTGATCTCCTCCCGGAATGCCGGTTCCAAATCCATATACCGCACATTTTCAGATGTACAGGCATTTCCCTCCGGTGTAAAAAAAGACAGCACTGTGTTTGGACTTGCCAGTGCGCTGGCTGCCCAGGATACATTAAAGGTTAGTAAGCTGCATTTATCGAGAAGCTTGCTGACCGAGGTTCCGGATGTAATTTACCGCTTCCCCAACCTTCAAATGCTGATGCTGGATGACAATGACCTGAAATCGGCTAGTATCAATATGAAGCGCCTGCCGAAGTTGCGGCACATTGATCTGAGCCGGAATGTGCTGGATTCCAAAGAGATTCGCATTTCAAAAAACACATCCCTGAAATGGCTGAACCTGCAAAAGAACGGAATGCACGACATTCCGGCCGCGGTACAGCGTTGCAAGTCATTGCAAACGCTTTGGCTTGGATATAACCCGGCAGACCATCTTTCCAACAAGAGTTTCAGAAAGTTGAAAAAGCTGCGGGACCTCAACCTGTACCGGGCAGACATCACCGTTCTGCCCAAAGGGATTAAAAAGCTGCGGAATCTGGAAGTGCTGGATTTGTATTACAACAAGCTGGAATCGCTGCCGGCAAGTATTGTAAATTTGAAAAAGCTGACGCATCTGGCCATTTCACACAACCAGCTGAAGGAGCTGCCGGAGCGCATTGACAAGCTTGCCAGCGTGCACACGCTCTATGCGCACCACAATCGCCTGAGTAAGCTGCCACCCAGCATTGTGAACATGCAAAATCTGAAAATCCTGGATCTTGGGTTTAACTGGTTCACTACTTTTCCCTCCGAGCTGACGTCCTTTGTGCGTCTTAGCGAGCTGGACTTGTCTTCCAACAATTTTCCTGAATTTCCTGAGCAACTCTTAAAAATTCAGAACCTCGGCAAGCTGTACCTTCGCGGCAACCCATTTTTGCAAAAAGATTCCGAGGACAAGTACAGCCGCCAGCTCGGCCAGCTTAAAAGCCGCCACATTGAAGTCTTTTACTAAGTTTCAGAGATTCCACCAGTAGGTGAATTTGAGCACTACCGCCCGGTTTTTAACCCTGAAATTCTCAGGCAGGTAATTGTCTGTGTAAACAATAAAAAGGTCGGACGCAGGCTTGTAGCGCCATTGCAGACGGGCATTCAGGTTAATGTTATCAGCCTGGTTGTTGTACTGCATGAAGGTGGTGAAAAACAGGGTATTCGTAAATGTAACATCTACCCGGGGACCTACCAGCCACAGCTGCGTCCTGTTCCAGGGTTCCGGCAGCCTGATGTCGTTATAGTTACCGGCCATCGTAATGGCTACATAAGGCTGCACGCGGTAGCCAAGCTCAGCCCGCAGGTTATTGCGCCGCCCATGCTGGTAATAGCCGCCCAAAATGCCCGATGCTGCGTAGGTAAGTCTGTTTTGAGGACCTGACACAATGTCAAATCCGGTTGCCTTCCAGTTGTGCTCGGTACCGGTTGCGAGCGTGAAGCTGCCCAGGTTGGTAGGGTCAAACGGACGCAGGAGCCGTACATAATTGCTCGATCCCCACACGGCTATAGTGGCGCGGTTGATAAAGTTGAGGTTGTAGGAAAGAATAAATTCACGGTCACTCAGGTCGAACTTCTTATCCCAGTATACATTACTGACCAGCTTGGGCCCGTGACTGATAATCCTTTTTGATTTTACAAAAAACAGGTAGCCGATGTTGGGACTGATTTTGTAATAACCCATCCGCACCGCATTGGGCACATAGCCCACTTCTGCATTGTAGTTTTTGCCTACATACTCATGCTGCCACTGCCAGAAGAAGTTGGCACGATTGAATTTCAGGTCCGCTGCGTGGGTGAAGTCGTCTGACGATTTGCCGGGCGTAAACGATTTGAGCAAAAGTACCTTTCCTGTCCAGAGGTTTTTAGCACTCGCGAGGTTGAACTCCGCACCTATGTTACGGTTGTACTTGTTGGTCTGCGCATATTTCTCGGGAGAGTAGTTGATCGCATCCCGGTTAACAAAAAGAAAGCGAATGTTGGAGCGGGCAAGTACCTGCCTTTGCAGCGCAAATACCGCATAATTGTTGCGGGGCGAAATACTGTCCTGTGACGAAGTTTGCACGTCGAGTACCCCGATGCGCCAGTTCTTGTTGATCTTGCCGCTCATGCGCGCACCGAACTCGATGGGAACTCCCAAACCTATCCTCCGGGAGAAAAAAGGACGAATGGTAGCGTACCCGAAATTGGCGAAAAGGTCGGCGTTTTCCAGGAAGAACTGCCGCCGCTCCGGGAAAAAGAGTTCAAAGCGGTCCAGGTTGGTTTGCTGCACATCCACATCAACCTGTGAAAAGTCGGGGTTAACCGTCAAGTCCAGATTAAGGGAAGGAGTAAGTCCTATTTTGACATCCCCGCCAATGGCAGGCTTGTATTTATTGGGACGATCGTTGGCGTAATCCTTGGTTAAGCGGGTAGCCGCATAGGGAATAACGGAAATGTTGGGGCCCGGATTAGGAGGCGGCACGTCCCACACCAGCACGCCGGTGTAGGCCAGCGACGCAGAGGGAAACTGCCGCGGCACAGGTGCCCAGGCCGATTTTTCAGAAATAGTAAGGTCCTGGCGGCTAAAATTGATGCCCCAGCGTGTAATACCGGGCTTGTACCGGATGCTTTTAAACGGAATTGCAGCTTCCCATACCCATTTGTCGTCATCATTCCTGACGGAGCTCACCCACTTGTTGTCCCAGCTCAGGTCCACGGTACCACCGTCGCCCTGCTGCCCATCCCAGGGAGCACCCGCTGCATTGGCCCCGAACGAAAAACCATTGGTTTTGTCGTCGAAGGTGTCCATGAAGAGCAGGAAGTTATCATTTTTCCCAAATGAAAAATCCCTTTTCAAAGACTCCACGATAATGGATCCCTTCACCGGCTTGTAGTTGACGACCAGGATGTACAGGTTTTGCCTGTCATAGCACATTTTCACGTCGGTGAGCGCCCGTGCGAAGCTGGTATCCATGGGCGTGATCATGAAAAAATCCTTCGCAGTTTCGGCATTGCTCCATGCAAGGTCGTCGGGTACTCCGTCGACGGTCACCTCGGAAGTGGCGCCGTGAATGTGGTACTGGTAGTTTTCATTGGGTTTCTGGGCTAAGCTTTGCAGTACAAGAAAAAAGCACAGGATTGTTAAGGTAAAAACGGATCGCACGGGGTTCAGGTAGTTTTAGGAATCAGGGGTATTTAAATAGAATTTCTGAACCAGCGGGCATCAGCGTAAAAAGTGCCGAAGGGTACCAGTGAAGAAATGAAGGACAGGATCGATTTTTTGAATGACCAGCTGTGCTCAATGGCAACCTGTACCAGGAGGAGCACAAATAAGACAAACAGTACGCCGTGGGCCATGCCTACTACACGTACAGCCTGCGGCATTCCGGCCAGGTATTTCAGCGGCATTGCAATTCCCAGCAGTACGAGGTAGGAGATACCTTCCAGGAAAGCAACAATGCGCAGGCGGCCGAGGGGTGATTTTAACAGGGAAGAAACCATGGGGGTAATTGTAAACAAACTTGGAAATCCGGTTGTAAAGATACGTATTCGCGATTTGGTAAGTAGTGCTTTTTCAAGAATGTTGTTTCGTTGTTCAAAAAGATAATCATCAATTATTTTCTAATTTGCCGCCAGGCTGTTTAAACTTCAATATCAATGAATAAAACTTTAACAACATTACTTTTTGTACTTCTCACTTATTGGTCAGTAGCTCAAAGCATCACGGTAACCGGAAAAGTTACGGACGAGCGCGGCGATGTGCTGGTGGGAGCGTCGGTTGTACAGAGGGGTTCTGGCAATGGTACCATCACCGATGCCGGCGGTACCTACTCGCTGAATGTGTTGGGACCCGCAGCCGTACTTGTGGTGACTTATGTGGGATACAGCACCATCGAGCGTGCCGTAGGAGCCGGTGGTACGCAGGATTTTCAGATGGAAAATGCGACGGTACTCAACCAGGTGACTGTGGTAGGATCGCGTAATCTTAACCGCTCTTCCACAGACACACCTGCGCCTGTGGACGTGATCGACATACGGGAGGTAACCACCCGGCAGGGTCAGCTGGATGTAAACCAGCTTCTTCAGTTTGCGGCTCCTTCTTTCAATTCTAACCGCCAGACCGGCTCAGACGGTGCGGATCACGTAGATCCGGCTTCACTCCGCGGGCTGGGCCCCGACCAGACGCTGGTCCTGATCAATGGAAAACGCCGGCACCAGTCGTCCCTCGTTAACCTGTTCGGCTCGCGCGGGCGGGGCAATACCGGTACCGACCTGAATGCAATTCCTGCCGCAGCCATCGAGCGCATTGAAATCCTTCGCGACGGAGCATCGGCACAATACGGCTCCGACGCCATTGCCGGGGTGATCAACATCGTACTGAAAGAAACCGTAAATCAGCTTTCTGCCAATGTAAATGCAGGTATTTACCAGGCCAAATACCGGTTTGACAATAAAAAGTTTGATGGTTTAAATTATAATGTAAACCTGAACTATGGGGTGGCCATCGCAAAAAAGGGCTTTGTAAATGTGACGGCCGACTACAACTTTCGCGACCATACCAACCGGGCCAATACGGTCAGCAGCGAGGCGGATCTGGCAAGGCGGCAGTACGGCGACCCTAAGATGGGCAATGCAGCATTGTACTATAACGCGAAAATACCATTGGGCAAAAACGTGCAGTTTTACACGTTTGGCGGACTCAACCGCCGCAATGGAGATGCTTATGCCTGGACACGCTTTGCCGACGATGACCGGAATATCCCATCCATTTATCCCAATGGATTTGACCCGATTATTACCAGTAAGATTGACGACCGCGCAGTTACCGGAGGCTTCCGCGGCGTGTGGCGCTCGTGGGACATTGATGTGAGCAATACGTATGGCTTTAACAAGTTTCATTTCGGGGTTGAGAACTCACTCAATGCATCATTCGGGCCGCTATCGCAGACGGAGTTTGATGCAGGTGGTTTTCAGCTCGGGCAAAATGTTTCAAACCTCAATGTGTCGCGCTACTACAAGAATATTCTGCAGGGGCTGAATGTTGCATTCGGGGCAGAATACCGGACGGAGCGCTACAAGATTTTTGCAGGAGAGCGGGCATCGTATTACAATTATGATCCTGCGAAGGCAGGCGGGTCACAGGGATTTCCAGGGTACAGCCCGTCGGATGTGACCAATAAAAGCCGCTCGAATGTAGGCGCATATCTTGACCTGGAAGCAGACGTCACCAAAAACCTGCTGATAGACATAGCAGGACGCTTTGAAAATTACAGTGATTTCGGAAGTACTGTGAATGGAAAGTTGGGATTGAGGTACAAGATCACTGATGCCCTTGCGGCAAGAGGATCGGTGAGTACGGGCTTCCGGGCACCGTCGCTGGCTCAGAAGTATTTCAATTCAACCTTTACCAACTTTGTGAATGGTCAGCCGGTGGAAGTACTGCTGGCAAACAATAACAGCGCTGTGACCCAGGCATTGGGTATCCCGCAGCTCAAACAGGAAACTTCACAAAATGCCAGCCTGGGACTTACTTATACACCCTCGGCGCGATTGTCGGTGACGGTGGATGGTTATTATGTAAAGGTAAAAGACCGCGTAGTATTGACCGGTCAGTTCAGTGATGATGATAAAGAAATAGGTAGTCTGCTGCGTGCATTGCGGGTGGGAAAAGCGCAGTTTTTTACCAATGCACTGGCTTATACAACGACCAAAGGTCTGGATGTGATTGTGGCGCACAATATGCCGCTTGGTGCTGGCAGGCTGAGTTCAACGCTGGCTGCCAACTTCAACTGGATGGAACTGGGTCCGGTCAATACGGTGCCCAAACTTGCCGGTAAGGAGGATATTTATTTCGATGACCGCGAAAGACGCTTTGTACTTTCGTCGGCACCGCCTTCCAAAATCAACCTTACGCTGGACTACTCCGTGGACAAGTGGAGCTTTATGGTGCGTCTGATACACTTTGGTGAAATCCGGCTGACGAACTGGGATTATGAGCAGGATGTATATGCTCCGAAAGTGCAGACCGACGTGACGGTGAATTACAAGTTTACCAAAAACATCTCCCTGTCACTCGGTGCCAGCAACCTGCTCAATGTTTATCCTGATATGTCGCTGCCGGCATTGACAGAGTCGGGAGGTGCCTGGGATCCCGTACAGATGGGTAGCAATGGTGCTTTTTACTTTGCCAGGTTAGGGTTCAGGTTCTGACGGAACAAAGTGTTGTTAAACAAAAAGGGGTTCAGCTTGCTGAACCCCTTTTTGTTTTTAAGAACTATATCATTGCAAACACCGGATTAGATCTGCCGTGAGACTATCCGTAGTGTATGATCTACAAGTCTGCAACCTCAACCCGCATCTTTCCTTTGCTCTTTCCGCCTGCGGGTTTGTTTTCCTTATTGCGCATTTTTACGAAATCGCGGAACCTGCGTACAGTAGCCATAATAAAGCCGATCACCAGCACAAAAGTACCCATCCAGAGTACATTGATAAGGGGCTTTTCGATGGCTTTCATGACAATGAAGTCACGCTGTGTGGTATTTACATTAAAGGTAAATTGTCCGGTTTGCGGGTTAATTTCCTGGAACTGGATCCGCATGCCCAGGTCGTTGCTTACCTCGGGCTTGCGTGCTACCATGCGGTTACGAATCACGAACGATGGTGTGATCACATATTCCTTGTCTTTGTCCAGCACCCGAATGATCGCTTTTACAGCCGCATCACCTTCGCCGAGCGTGACACCTTCCACCTGCTCGGTACGTACAACGTTGTCAAGGATGGCTACATAATCATTTACGAAAAATGTATCCCTGAGATTAACTGTAAAGCTTTCAGTCTGGCTCCACACCGGCTCAGCAGTAGGATTGGTGACCATCGATACATAAGTGTAAAGGTCCTTGTTGACTTTCCGCTGAATGTCCGGTGAAGACACGATCCCGCCCATTGCCGGGTTGATCTGCACCCTTGGAAAAAGGTTGAAGATCCGGCCCGAAGGCTCGCGGTATTCAATGTCATAGTAAAAGTTCTCAGGGAAGATTTCGAGCGTATCACCTTTTGCATTGTACTGTTTACCATCTACTACAATATCGCGCAAGGCCACGGCATGATAGTCGCCCTCGATTATATCCACCCAGCTTTTGGGAAGGTACCCCGGAATATGGCGGGGCTCCACGCGTACATCGCGCCAGGTGAGCATATAGTCACCCATTTTCTCAGGCTTGTTGAGCCAGAGTGTGATATTTTCCTTATTTTCCTTGTTGTCGTCCTTGGTAAATTCATCACTGCGGGAGATCATTAATCCCGAGTTGTTGATCGATACTACCTTGGTATAACCCGAGGAAAACAGGATCCCGATCAGCATCAATGCTACCCCGATGTGCGTAACCGCCCCACCTGAGAGCTTGTAATTTCCCCGGAAGATATCGAACAGGATCGAACCGTTTGCAACCACTGCAAAGACGCCCGCTGTAAGCAGAACAATGTACTGGATATCACGGATACCCTGGTAGGTAATGATTGCCGCAGCGATCAGCAGGGCAAGCAGCAAAGGATTGTATAATGACTGCAGCTTGTCCTTGCCGGCACGTTTCCACCAGAAATACTGGCCTACGCCTGTCACAATGGTGATCAGTGAGAAAAACCAGAGCTGGAACTTGTTATAGTGGCCGATCTGATCAGCAGGCAGGGCCATGTTCAGCACCGTACCAAATGCCTCCGCAATCTTGTTGTAAACCGGGATGGAAGTAGTAGCGATAATCTGGAAACCCGACAGGCAAAGCAGTGTGGCACCAATAAAAATCCAGAATTCCTGCGAGTAGGTGGAGACTTCTTCCTCATCGGAAGGAAGAGACTTCCAGCGATAAACGAGCAGGCCGATGGACGCAAGCGTAAAAGTAAGCAGGTAAACCAGCAGCTGACCGGATAATCCAAGGTCAGTAAATGAGTGTACGGATGCGCTGCCGAGCACACCGCTTCTTGTCATGAATGTAGAATAGAGGACTAAGATAAAAGTAGCAATCGCAAGAATGAAGGATGTTTTCAGCGCCGTCGGGTTCTTGCGGGCAATAATCATGGTGTGAATAGCTGCTACAAGTACCAGCCAGGGCACAAAGGAAGAGTTTTCAACAGGGTCCCAGTTCCAGTAACCGCCGAAGTTCAGTGTTTCGTAGGCCCAGTAAGCACCCATCAGTATCCCCACGCCCAGAATCATGGCGGAAAGCAACGACCAGGGGAGTGCCGGGCGAACCCAGTCCTGAATTTTTTTGGTCCAAAGCCCCGCAATAGCGAAAGAGAACGGAATTAAAGTCGTAGCAAAGCCCAGGAACAGGGTAGGAGGGTGAATCACCATCCAGTAATTCTGCAGAAGCGGGTTAAGACCTTTACCATCCTTGGGAATGAAGTTGGGGTCCATCGCATATACCGGCAGGTCGGGCATTACTTCTTTGAGCAGGAGAAATGGTGTTGAGCCAATTTTCAGATCAAGGCCCGGAATAACCACACCGAGGATCATGGAGGTAAGAAATGCCTGTACAAGTGCAAACACGGCCATTACCGGCGCTTCCCACGACCGGTTGGTCAGGATAAGAATGCAGCCCAGCACCACGTTCCAGAAGATCCAAAGCAAAAAGCTTCCTTCCTGATCCTGCCAGAAACTGGATATGGTATAACCGGTCGGCAGGGACAGCGAAGAGTTTTTCCACGCATAATGGTATTCAAAATAATGATTGCCGATAATCCAGTAAAGCGAGAAAACCACACCCAGCACAGCGGCCACGTGCAGGTAGAACAAGGTACGGGCAAAACGTTTCCACGTTTGTGATTCCTCCACGGTACTACCCGCAATGCCGGCCTTGAAGTAAGCGAAAGTAGCCACCACCGCGGTTACAAACGCAATAATGACAAGCAGGTGCCCTGCACTTCCAATGGTCGTATGGATCATGATTTTGCTGCGGTATGTTCAGTGGTTTCCATTTTCGTATCGTCGTACTTGGACGGGCATTTCATCAGGATCTTATCAGCCACGAAAGCGCCGTTTTTCATTTTCCCGACTACCACTACCTGTTCGGATTTGTCAAAATCCTGCGGTTTGGTGTTTTTGTAAACTACCTTCTGCTCCACATTCTCATTGTCTACCAATGTAAATGTGAAGAAGTTGGGGTCCAGCTCAGGCTGGTATACCATATCCATAATCTGGCCGGAGCCGTCTTTTTTAAGCTTTCCTACCACGTGAATGCTTTCGGCATCGCCGTCCTGCGCCATTTCACGTGCTTTGGTAAAATCTACGTAAGTACTTGCATCACCTGCTGTGGAAACGATAATTCCGATTGCCACTGCAATGATAATCAAACCGAAGATCTGTATCTTTTTCATAGAAGAAGGTTACTTGATGTTGAGGTCTTTTTCAATTTTCCGGAGCTTGGCATCAATCCGCAGCATGTTAATGGCGATGCCGGCAAAAACAATGGCAATGACGGCTACTACTACCCAAATCTTGCCATCTTCACGGAGCTTGTCCGCCATCGGTACCGCATTTTCCGCTGCCTGCGCCATGCTTGTTCCCCCAAGTGACAGGAGCAAAAGAAGTATCAGGGATAATGTTTTCATGCTATTCAGAGGTACTAAAGTCTTAACGAATTTTTGATTTTAAATGTTTGGACAAAGTGGAAAATGAGCAATTTACAGGACTTTTCCCGCGGTTGCCGGCATTTCCTCTTTTACTCTGCTGATCCGCTTTATCCTGATTCTCAGCTCCGCAAGCCATAATCCGAGCAGGATATAACCGATGATAGCTGGGTAAAAAACTTTGCGGATATCATTGTTAAAATCGTATGAGCCGAAAGTACTGTTACCGCCGCTCCCGGGGTGCAGGGAGTCTGTAAGCCGTGGCAGGATATAAATGATCGGGATAAAAACTGCGAAGGCGAAAATGTTATAAACCGAAGAAATGCGTGCTTTGCGCTGTTCATCCTCAAATGAGCTTCTCAGCAGCAGATAAGCAAGGTAAATCAGAATGCCGATGGCTGCACCGTTGAGCTTCGGATCATTGGGCCAGGGATCTCCCCAGGTATAATTGGCCCACACAGAACCTGTAAGGCAACCCAAAATCCCGAAGAAAATAGCGGATTTGGCGATTTCGCTCGCAATATCATCATCCTCAATGCGGCCTTTGTTCAGGTATCTGACCGAAAAAACCATCGACGTAAACAGCAGCATGGTCATGGCCAGCCACAGCGCTACGTGGAAGTATGTATTCCGGATACTTTCATTGATAATGGCGAGATGCGGCACCGGGCCCATCAGTCCCATTACGATCACGTAGAAAATGATCACAATACACAGGATTTTCCACCAAAGCTTTCTCATTGTACTTATTTCAAAACCGGTGAACCCGGATACTTTATAATATTTTTTACTTAAAAATACCGCAAATACTTCAACATCAGCTCTTCCACAGATAAGGAAAAAGCAGGTAGCTGAGCGTAATTACTATGGCATCAATCGATAATAGTGTGGTAATTTCATCCGTACTGACTGACCAGTCTAGACCGTCAAGCGCATTTTTGGCAAGGCGGATCGTCATCAGCAGCATGGGCAGAATGATCGGGAAGCTGAGGACCGCCATCAATGTTGCACTGTTATCGGCCTTGGACGCAATGCCCGCCACGAGCGTCAGCACCGATGCAAACCCGACTGCCGACAGCACGATGCAGATCAGGAACAATCCCATATCCCCCACAGGATTCCCCATGACAAATGAATAGATCACAAATCCGATCAGTGCCAGCAGGAGCATGATCATGGAATTGTAAATAATCTTTGAAATAATGATCGCGTGCGGGCTGCACAGGTTGTAGTAGTAGATCAGCCGTCCGTGCCGCTCCTGGGAGAAACTTTTGGCGATGGCATTTACCGCGGTAAAAAGCAGGATAATCCAGAAGAGCGTGTTCCAGACAATCGGGGTAAGCTGGTTACGGCGCAGGTTGAAGCTCAGATAGGCAACAAAAACAGTACTGACCACATAAAGCAGCATCCCGCTGAGCGCATATTTTTGCCGCCATTCCAGGGTGACTTCCTTCCAGATAAGGGTACTGATCTCGTTCAATTTTCGCGTTCAATCGGCTTTCTCCGCAAAAATACTACATAAAGCCTGAGCGAAATAATAAAACGATCACGATTTTGGATCAATCCGGAAGTGTGATTTCGTTTTATAAAAGTAATGTTTGAATTACGGGCAGTTAGTGCTTAATTTGCATATTATATAAACTCAATCTAAATAAGGTTAACATGTCTGTCCGCACAGTCTCACACCTGAAAAAAGGCGAAAAAGGGGTTATCAAGTCAATTACTGACAAGACGATGTCCCTTAAATTGCTTGAAATGGGCTGCCTGCCCGGGAGTGAAGTGCGCCTGGACGCTGTGGCCCCGTTTGGAGACCCGATTTGTATCAATGTCGGCGGGTGGTATTGCTTGTCGCTGCGTTTGAACGAGGCTGCCGTCATTGAAATCGAGTAGAACCACATTTCGACATTTGACTCCTCCATTGAAACTAGGAATAATAAAAGTTGCACTCATAGGTAATCCCAATGCGGGAAAATCCACGCTGTTTAATGCATTAACCGGCCTGCGCCAGAAAACCGGTAACTTTCCGGGGGTCACCGTAGAGAAGAAGTCGGGCACTTTTAAGATTGCGGGGAGCGGGGATGAAGACGATATTACAGCTTCCATTGTTGATTTGCCCGGCACTTACAGCATTTATCCCAAATCACGGGACGAACGTGTGGTGATGGATATCCTTGCCAATCCCAGGCACCCGGATCATCCCGATCTGATCATCATCGTGGCAGATGCTTCTAATTTGCAGCGGAACCTCCTGCTATTTACCGAAATCAATGATCTGGGCATTCCTACCGTACTCGCTCTGAATATGCTGGATGTGGCAGCAAGCATGAACATGTCTGTCAATGCGGTTCAGCTGGCTATGCAGCTCAATGTACCCGTGGCAAGTATCAATGCACGAACCGGTGAGGGTATCGACAAGTTGAAAGAAGCTGTACGGCACGCAGCTGAAAAAAAGCACAGTACCTCTTTCCATTATTTTTATGAGCCGGTTCAGAGTGACCTGGCCATGATTGAAGAGGTAAAAGAGCTGTATCACCTAGACAATGATTATGTAGCGCTCCAGTATGTTTGCCAGCACGACAATTTTTCTTTCCTCGAACAGCCTGTACGCGCCAAGCTCGACGCATTGATCGAGAAGTATGGTTTTGATGAAAGCCAGTTTCTTGCCTCTGAAACCATCGCACGCTACGAAAAGCTGAAACCGATTGTTTCCCGGTCCATCAAAAAGGAGGGCATCACCGATCAGCCCTACTGGACCCGCAAGCTCGACAGCATCTTGCTGCACCGGTTCTGGGGATACTTCACATTTGCTTTTGTGTTGCTGATTGTATTTCAGGCGATTTTTGCGTGGGCATCCTACCCGATGGACCTGATTGACGAGGGTACAGCCAAAAGCATTGAGTGGGTGAAGAATGCATTGCCGGAAGGTGTCCTCAACGACCTGATCACGGACGGCATCATGGCGGGTATCGGGGGAATCATCATCTTCATTCCACAGATTGCGATTTTGTTTGCTTTGGTAGCAGTACTGGAAGAGTCGGGCTACATGGCGCGGGTGATGGTTATCATGGATAAGTTGATGCGGCGCTTCGGACTGAATGGCCGGAGCGTAGTACCTCTGATCTCGGGTGTTGCCTGTGCGGTCCCTGCAATTATGACCACACGCAGTATCAGCAGCCGATACGAGCGTCTGCTGACAATTCTGGTAACACCATTGATGAGCTGTTCGGCCCGCTTACCTATTTATGCAATCCTAATTGCCCTTGTCGTACCTGAATACAAAGTGCTGGGTATCCTGAATGTACAGGGATTGGCTTTGCTAGGACTGTATACCCTCGGGCTGGTAGGGGCGCTGGGTTCGGCCTGGCTGCTGTCACTGTTTATCCCCAGGAAAGAGCCAAGTTATTTTATGCTTGAAATGCCTTCCTACAAGGTGCCGCGCTGGGGGCATGTAGCTTTTTCGAGCTACGAAAGTGTCAAATCGTTTGTGCTGGAAGCGGGAAAGGTAATTATGGCCATATCCATTATCCTGTGGGTACTGGCATCCTATGGTCCGGGCGACAGCATGGACCGCGCTGAGCAGGCTACCATCGTGCAGGTGAAATCAGGAACGCAGGAGCAGCGGGATGCGGCGGTAGCATCAGCGCGGCTGGAAAGTTCATATGCGGGTCAGTTCGGCCGGTTTATTGAGCCTGTGATCAAACCACTGGGTTATGACTGGAAAATAGGTATTGCGCTGCTTGCTTCATTCGCAGCCCGGGAAGTATTTGTAGGAACCATGGCCACTATTTACAGTATCAGCGGCGACACGGAGGATGTCCCTACTATCAAAGAACGATTGGTTCAGGAGAAAAACGATGTGACCGGCGGACCGATGTTCACACCGGCAGTGTGCTATTCCCTGCTGATATTTTATGTTTTTGCCATGATGTGTATGAGTACCATTGCTGTTGTTTACCGCGAGACTCACGGCTGGAAATGGCCTTTGATCCAGCTGGTATACCTGATGGTACTGGCCTACGTATCCGCATTCGCAACTTACCAGCTACTAAGCTGAGGTTAAAGTTCCTTCTGCATCTACCATCCCAGATACTCCACAACGTCTGACGCGATCAAGGCGCTTTGGCCGCGCCGGGCTGCTGCCCGGTCGCCAGCCAGGCCATGCTCGTAAACCCCCAGGATGGCAGCGTCCTCGGCCGGGTACTTTTGCGCGAGCAGACTGGTAATAATCCCGCTCAGCACATCACCCGTGCCGCCGGTAGCCATGCCTGCATTGCCGGTTGAATTGAAATGTACATCTCCATTGGACAGGATCACAGCCGTATTGGCGCCTTTAAGGCAGATGATCACCTGATGTCTGATCGCAAACTGCCGGCCCGCTTCCAGGCGCTCAAATTCATTGCTGCTATCCCCCGCAAGCCGCTGAAATTCCTTTGGATGGGGTGTCAGGATGGTTTTTGCAGGCAGCTTATCGAGCAACTGCCGGTTTTCTGAAAGAATATTCAATGCATCCGCGTCAATAAGGAGAGGCACTCCGATCGTATCAAGCAACTTTTCCACCAATTCAACAGTAGGTTGCTCCTTTCCAATGCCAGGCCCGATTCCTACTGCCGAGTAAGCATCAAGTTCAGGAAGTTGCGTGTTGATCTTCTCATGCTTGTCCACGGTAGTCATCGCTTCCGGCAGGGAAATCTGCATGATCTCGTATCCGCAGGCTGGTACATGCATGGTCAGCAGGCCCGCGCCCGACCGCAGGCAGGCTTTGCCCGAAAGTACTGCCGCTCCCATTTTTCCGAAACTTCCCGCTACCAGCAAGGCATGCCCGAAAGTGCCTTTGTGCGAAAATTTCTGTCTTGGCTGTATACGCGTTTCTGCTGCTTTTTTTTCTGTGAAATAGTAGGATGCAGGAGTCTGCTGCGCATATTCTTCCGATAACCCGATGGGTACAACGTGCCAGGAACCCGTAAAATGCGCATTCTGCGGCATCATGAAAGACAACTTGGGACACTGGAACGTGACCGTAAAATGAGGCTTGACAATTACATCATCCTGGGCATTACTCTGGTCGGTGTAGAGCCCGCTGGCTATGTCTACGGATACAATCTTGTTGGTTAGAGAATTGAGTTTGACAATAATTTCCGAAAGCAAACCTTCCACCGGGCGCGACAAGCCTGTTCCCAGCAAGGCATCAATGCAAACAACCTGCTCAGGAACTTCCGGAAAGTCGGTAATTGCTGCTATCTGCGTGGGAGTTATATGTGATTTCAGCCTTTCCAGGTTTGCTGAATAGTCAGCGGAGGCTTTGCCGGGATAATCAATCGTATAAACCTGCACATCATACCCGCCGGTGCTGAGGATCCTCGCGATGGCCAGCCCGTCGCCTCCGTTGTTGCCCTTTCCACAGAAAACCCATACGGGCCTGGTCTGGACAAACTGGTTGCAAAACCATTTTACAAACGCCTGAGAAGCGCGTTCCATCAGGTCCAGTGAGGAAACAGGTTCGTGCGCAATCGTGTAGGCATCCCAATCGCGGATCTGCTGTGCATTGAATATCTTCATAAATGCTTGGTATTGTTTATACCCGACCAGTACAAATCTTCATGCCGGCTCATGGGTTCTTTTTCAGGAATGATAAATCTATTGTATTCCAATGCTTTTACTTCCAGCCGAAAAGCACTAGCTTTGCACTCGTTTTTACAAAAGCTGTTTTGAATGAAGGGGCGTCACCCCGTCCGCTGGGAGCAAGCTATCATTTTAAATTATAAAAGCACTCTTTATGAGCGACCTTATCAAACTCGTAGAAGCAACGATTGAAAATCGTACTGCCGAGTTTCCTGAATTTGGTTCAGGCGACACCATTAACGTTCACGTGAAAATCCGCGAGGGTAACAAAGAGCGTGTTCAGCAATTCCAGGGTACTGTCATCCAGCGCCGGAATGTTAAATCCAGCGGTGAGACTTTCACAGTCCGCAAGATCTCCAATGGTGTAGGTGTGGAGCGTGTGTTCCCGATCCTTTCACCAAGTATTGCCAAAATTGAACTTATCCGCCGTGGTAAAGTACGTCGTGCGCGTCTGTTCTTCCTGCGTGGCCGTCAAGGCAAAGCTGCTCGTATCAAGGAGCTTAAAAAGGCTTAATACCAGGAGTTTGTTTTTGAGACAAATTTTTAAAACCCTGCAAGTGATCTTTTCTTGCAGGGTTTTGTTATTTCGGCAGTTTCCTACCAATACAATATGAAGATCCGATTTTACAAATACCAGGGTACGGGTAATGATTTTGTCATGATTGACGATCGCGACAAGACTTTCCCGGTTTCACAGCAGCTGGTTGCTTCTATTTGCCACCGCCGCTTCGGTATAGGCTCCGATGGATTGATCCTTTTGCAAAATGAGCCGGGCTATGATTTCCGCATGGTGTACTTCAATGCTGACGGGGGTGAAGGGAGCATGTGTGGAAACGGCGGCCGCTGCGTGGTACGTTTTGCGCATGATCTCGGGATTTTTACAGGCGATACCCGCTTTATAGCTGTCGACGGTGAACATGAAGCCACCGTTTCCGGCGATACCATCCGGCTTAAAATGTCGCCTGTTTCTGCTATTCAGCGCTTTGAGGATCATGATTTTCTGAATACAGGATCGCCGCACTATGTTACTTACGTTGATCATGTTGACGAAGCTGATGTAACCGGGCAGGGCAGCGAGATCCGCTATGGTTCGGTGTACGGCCCTCAGGGTGGTACCAATGTAAACTTTGTGGAAGTGATCGGAACTGAGCACCTGAGTGTCAGGACCTACGAGCGCGGCGTGGAAGATGAAACTTTCTCCTGCGGTACCGGCGTAACCGCCTGCGCATTATCAGCCCACCTTCGTTACGGCTGGGGCAGTCCTGTCACGGTAGAAACCATTGGCGGAACGCTATCAGTAGCATACAGCGAAACGCCCACCGGGTTTGATCAAGTATTTCTGACCGGTCCGGCAGTCAGGGTTTTCGAGGGCGAGCTTGCGATCTGAGCAATACCGTATTGATAAAATGAAGGCCGGCTTTATACAAGCCGGCCTTTTTTATTCTGCTTCCAGAATGCCTCCTTTTACGTGGAAAATCTTTTTTTCCGCCCACTCGGGAACACGGCAGTAATCCATTGCAGCCACTCTGCTTCTAACTCCATTGGTACAGATCACGATGATGGTGTCACAGTCCCGGACCAGGTCGCGCCTGTTCCTGATTTCGGCCAGCGGAATATTGATGCCACCTTCATTAAATTCCTCAAACTCCCAGTTTTCACGCACATCCACCAGCATCGCGCCGGGATTTGCGGCAAGCTTCCTGGCAGTGGCCAGATCAATGTCAGAGAAAGTCTGTCTTTCGCTCATTGCAACCATTACCTGCTCGTAGCGTAGGGATGATCATTCACGACGGGAATGTTTTTGGCAATCAGCTTGTGAATGTCTTTCAGGTACGGGCGTTCTTCCACGTCACAGAATGAAAATGCCACTCCTTTGGCACCGGCACGACCCGTCCGGCCAATGCGGTGAACGTATGTTTCGGGAATATTCGGAATTTCATAGTTGATCACGTGCGTCAGATCATCCACGTCAATGCCGCGGGCGGCAATGTCGGTCGCTACCAGCACGCGCGTTTCCTGGCTTTTGAAGTTTTTCAATGCAGTTTGTCGTGCATTCTGCGACTTGTTGCCGTGAATGGCCTCCGAGGTCACACCTGCCTTGCGCAATGCTTTCACCACTTTGTCTGCGCCATGTTTGGTGCGGGTAAATACGAGCGCAGTTGCAATGGTTTTATCACTCAGTATGTGTAGGAGCAGCATGTTTTTGTCTGATTTATTTACATAAAAAACAGACTGCCGGATCGTATCTGCGGTAGAAGAAATGGGGGTAACCTCCACTTTTACCGGATTTCTTAATATGGTACCTGCCAGCGTAATAATGGATGGCGGCATGGTAGCCGAAAAGAAAAGCGACTGCCGTTTGGCGGGCAAAAGCTTCAGTATTTTTTTCACATCATGCACAAAGCCCATATCCAGCATGCGGTCGGCTTCGTCAAGAATGAAAAATTCGAGCTGGTTTAACTTGACAAACCCTTGGTTAATGAGGTCGAGCAAGCGGCCGGGCGTAGCGATAAGCACATCTACACCTCTCTGCAATGCATCCGTCTGCGGTTTCTGGCCTACTCCGCCGAAAATAACGGTATGCCTCACATCCGTATGACGGCCGTAAGCACTGAAGCTTTCCCCGATCTGGATCGCGAGCTCGCGGGTCGGGGTGAGTATTAATGCACGTATGCGGCTCCGTTCAAATTTTTCAACAGGATTTTCCTGGATCAGCTGAATAATCGGGATCGCAAAAGCGGCTGTTTTGCCGGTACCGGTCTGTGCACAGCCGAGCAAATCTTTTCTTTGAAGAACAATAGGGATCGCCTTGGCCTGAATGGGGGTGGGAGTGGTGTATCCTTCTTCTTGCAGAGCCCTGAGAACGGGCTCAATGAGCTTTAAATCTTGAAATGTCATTGGATATTGATCGTGGGTAATATGCCTGAGCGGCATTGTTTCCCGAAAGTAAATTTTATTACCCGCAAAGGGCTGCACATATAACAGAAGTAACTTTTTAAACGTTCAGCATGAAATAGTAACTGCCCAAGTACTTTGCCGCATTACCTTATCACTTAACTCTTTCAACGTTTTATGAACAAAGCTTTTACATTAGCCATGCTCTTCATGTTCATGTCCCTGCTCGCAGCAGCCCAGGACGTGCTGGTCAAGAAAAACGGGACTACGCTCAAAGGCAAAGTTACCGAAGTAGGTGTTGACCGGGTTTTTTACCGGTTTAGCGATGATCCGAATAGTGCCGTTTTTGTGATCAGAAAAAATGTGCTCAGCCGCATTGAATTTGCGAACGGTGAAATTGTTGTGCTCGATGAGCGTGATCAGATCAAAGCACGCAAATCTACAAATATGAATACGGATGAGGCTTTCGGGCGGAGTCTGATCAACTTTTCACCCTTTAAGGCGCTCGACAGCGGGCCCGGCTTCGGACTCAGCTATGAGGCAGTGGTTGATAAACGCGGCCTTTTCGGGATTGTGCTTCCGCTGACCTTTACATTTCCCGAAAGCGGCCTGTATCCTTTCGAGGATAATACATCGGGGGCCCACATGTTCTACGTAGAGCCCGGACTGAAAATTTACCCCTTTGGACAGCGCAAGGTTACCTATGCCGTAGGGCCCAGCCTCTTTACCGGTTTTGGTGAGCGCGATAAGTATATCAATAATTATGATCCTGTTACCGGCGTATATACGTCTGATTACGGCCGGGCAAAAACGTTTCGTTTTGGCCTGATCGTTAATAATTACGTCAACTTTCAGATTACCCAGCACTTTCAGCTTGGTTTGAACGGCGGACTGGGCTCCCGGTACATTGAAGACGAGACTTTCCGAGGCGTTAAGCAGAGGCTGCGCGGCATCCAGATCACAGGTGAGTTTAATTTCAATCTGGGTTTCCGGTTCTGATCTCCTTCATCAGACGAAAAACGGGATAACGCATGTACTCCTTTTCGCTATACTCGGAATGCTCGTAAATGTACGCCAGTTGGGCATTACCATCCTTTGCAAAGGTGGTGTCCGACTGGCGTTTTGCTTCCAGTTCCTGCTTCAATGCAGGTCTTTTGTCAAGCAGCTCTGCTGCCAGGTCTTCAAACACGTAACTGGAAAAATGCTCTTTAGCCTGTAAAATGGTATCGAAGAAATTCCACTTGAAAAACGAGTCCACCCCTTTGGGTTCCAGTGTTTCGATGATGTAGCGGTTTGTCCATTGATTTACCGGTATGTACCAGTCTCCCTTCCGGAAGCCAACCTTGCCGGTCTCGGTCCGGAGTGCGACATCCGTATGCCAGTAGTGACCTTCAAAGGGCACTTTCGCAGTTTCTGTGTGCGTAATGTGGTATGTTTCTACTTCCAGTTCCGCATCTTTTTCAAGCTGTTTCATCATCACGCCATTGAGTTGAAGCAAGGCAATCACGTGGTGCCAGCCTTGCGGAACAATGTAGGCAGCAGGCCTGGTAACTTCATCCAGGGGTTTGTAGGTGTCGTAAAAAGGGATTGTTTTTGTAAAAGGTTTTTGCCTGTTGTAATAAAGCCTTTCTGTACCGCTGACCTTGCTCGGAAGGTATTCGGCCTCGTATCCCTTAAAATCGATCTGTGTATTTATACTTTTATCAACCTGCCAGGTGACGGCAAATTTCTCCTGCGTTTTCACAGCCTCTTTCGCCTCTGTTCGCAGCTTCGCCAGCGACCGGCCATGTTCAGCCAAAAAGCGGATATTGCCCAGCAGGTAGGCATAGGTAGACTTTACACGCTGTTCATAGGGTTTCAGCATATGCGTCTCGGTCATCACCCCAATGGTATGAAAGAGCGCCGCGTAGCCCGTGGAGTAGCGCGGCCAGTCAGGGAATTGTACAAAGCCCTTGTCCGGCGTTTGCCCCCACGCATTTACATAAGGTGTCGCCTCATAGCCCGCTGTTTTCAGGTGTTTGTACATAAAAGGTAAAAAAACCTGGTTATTGAAATCACCCAGCTTGCCGCCCAGCTTGTCTTTTTGCGTATAATCCAGGGTCATCACATACTGGTAGTCGGCCCCGTTGCTGACGTGCGTATCGGCCAGCAGGTCGGGATCAAGCTCATGGAAAACAGAGGCAAAACACCGGGCATTGCGCGTATCACTTTTGATAAAATCCCGGTTCAGGTCATAATTCCTCGCATTGCCGCGAAAGCCATATGTTTCGGGGCCGTTCTGGTTGGTACGGGTGGTTGAGTTACGGTTCAATGCACCGCCGATGTTGTAAAAAGGAATGATCGCGATGACGACATTTTTTGCTTCGGGGTACCTGGCAGGATGGATCAGCAGGTCGCGCAGGAGCATCATGGACGCATCTACGCCGTCAGGTTCTCCCGGATGGATCGCATTGTTGATGAGCAGGATGGTTTTGCCTTCCGCTCTGAGTTTTTTGAGGTCGAACACTTTACTGCTGGAATACAGCACCAGGTGCAGCGGCTTGCCTGAGTCGGTAAGGCCCTTTTCCGTCATGCGTACCTGAGGAAAATGCTTCGCCAGTGTTTTATAAAATGCAATGCCCTCCTCATAGGTGGCGGTTTGCCTGCCGCTGCTTTGTTCAAACCGGGTCAGGTACTGGGTAAAAGCAGGAACAGACCCGAGCAGCAGGCACAGGGTAATCAGCAAGCGCATGGTTCAATCAGTATTTAGAGCGTTCCAGCAGGTAAAGGTACGCCTGGGGGTGATGGTGAATAAAAATCTCCTTATCCGAGTCGGGATACTCGGCATAGTAGGCGTCGTCGGCCAGCAGCATAATCGTCGGCCCGATGCGTACATAATTGTTACTCGGGAAGTAAGCCGGCGGCTGGTACCCGGGCAGGTTTTTCACGACCGATTTGGAAGCAAAATTGCCCAGGTATTTCTGGTAGTTCCGCTGCGCTTTTTCACTCGGGTTTTTCATTTGCTTGTAGGCATGCTTTAATGCAATGCGTTTCAGCAGTTTTTGCTCCCTGATAATGCCTTCAATGTTTTTAAACGGATTCGTATTGTTGAAGTCGCTCAGCGTCTGTACTGAGAAAGGAAGTTCGGGTACCCAGTCGGCCGAATTGATGACGTTAAAGCCCCAGCCTCCCGCCACTTTCGCTTCATATTCATAGGCAAAAAATGCATTACCTGCCTTGGGGCTGGCACTGCTGTACGTTTTGAAACGCATGTCGGCAGGCAATCTCCCGTCTTTTTGCAGCTGGTACAAATGGGCGGTCAGCAGGTAAGAGATCGCCCCGCCCTGGCTATGTCCCATGATCAGGTATTCCTTAATTCCGGCCTTGTAGCAGCTGTCTATTTTGGGCACGATTTCATTGGCAAGAAATGCCGTGCCGATCAGCCAGCCCACATGCACGGCTGCGCGCGGGTGGGAGGCCAGCTGGTATTTGAATGTAAAGTTGTCGGCCAGTTTAAGTTCTCCTTTGGCAGGGACCATTGCCGCATAAAAGTTTTCCAGCCAGCCCACAGGGCTTTTTGTGGTACCGCGCAAATTAATGGCGGCCACATTCCCATACTTCCACAGTTCCCACCGGTTATCCAGACCAATTACCTCCGAGCGGTATACCCGCTGAAAATGAGCCGGTAGCGGCAACTTCTTTTTACCCGGAAAGGTCAGCGTGTCGTAGAGCAATACGTGTATCCGCGATAGTTCCACGTACTCTGCCCGGTCAAACCCTGGCTTCAACCCGGTCTGGGCTTGCAGGGGCTGCAGACAGCAGATACATAGCAGGGTGACAAATGCGGCTGCGGCTTTCCGGCCGGCAGTAGAAGTAATATCCATGAAGTGTTGTTTTTACAAAAAGGAGCTGTGTTAAAAGTAGGAAATCCATCCCATTTTTCGGGTACATAAAGGTGTTTGTCTTCCATTGGCAATGCTGCTGGCTTAATATTAGAATACCATTAGACTTGCATGTAAAAGGCCGGTTGCCTCGGATGCCGGCACAGAATTTCTTATTTTTGGTTAGTCTAAAAAATAATTTCATGGAGCTGTATTACTCTTTTTCCGCGCTGATAGTACTCTCGGCTATATTTTCCTACATCAACTCACGCTTTCTGAAACTGCCGTCATCCATAGGCATTATGGTGATTGCGCTCATTGTTTCCCTGGGCCTGATTGCCACAGACAGTGTTTTTCCCAGAACTTTTATCCGGATCAGCTCGCTGATTGAAAGCGTTGACCTCACGGAAATATTAATGGGTGCTATGCTCAATTTTCTTCTTTTCGCAGGTGCGATCCACCTGCATCTGGAAGATTTGCGCGAGCAGCGTGCTCCGGTAATTATCTTCTCGACGGTGAGCGTGGTAATTTCCACGTTTATCGTAGGTACTTTAATGTACTATTTTCTTGGCTGGATCGGGCTGCATGTGCCTATGCTGCAATGCCTGGTTTTTGGTGCATTGATTTCCCCGACCGATCCCATTGCCGTACTGGGGATCTTAAAACAGGCCGGAGTGCCCAAGTCGCTGGAAACAAAGATCGCCGGCGAGTCCCTTTTTAATGACGGTATGGCGGTGGTGGTATTCATCCTTTTGCTGGCACTTGCCAGGGGTGAAGACGTAAATACTTCCCTGAGCGGCATTGCCACGCTTTTTGCCAAGGAGGCACTTGGCGGCATTGCGCTCGGGCTGCTGCTTGGGTTTGTCGGTTCCAAGATGATTTACCGGGTTGACGGGTACAACGTGCATGTGCTGATTACCCTGGCCATTGTGATGGGCGGACACCTCGCTGCACAAGCCATGCACATGTCGGGTCCGCTGGCGATGGTAGCTGCTGGGCTGGTCGTCGGTAACTATGGCAAGGATCCGGGTGCGGTTTCCGATACGGAGCGCGACTACATCGACAAGTTCTGGGAGCTGATCGATGAAATCCTGAATGCAATCCTATTCCTGATCATCGGCTTTGAGCTCCTCCTGATCCCCGATCTGAAACAATACATATGGGTTGGGATTGCAGCGATCGTGATTGTACTGTTTGCGCGGTTCGTATCGATTTACATTCCCGTCCGGCTGATTCCGTTCCGTACGCGTTTTGGTAAAAAATCGATTACCATTCTGGTTTGGGGAGGGCTGAGAGGTGGCGTTTCGATTGCACTTGCCTTATCCATTGATAATGATCTGAATCAGGACCTCTTCCTTTCCGTCACGTATTTTGTGGTGCTTTTTTCCATTATCGTGCAGGGCCTGACCGTGGGGAAGCTTACAGCGAGGATGACCGAGCATGCCGAAGCACTCGCTCAGGAATGAGGGGCTGGCGTAACAAGCCGGCGGATCAATGCATTCACTTTACCCAGCCAGAGATACTGTGCATCGCAGGTCCAGTGGGAGTCACCTTTCAGGTAAGCCGCACGGCCCATTTGCCTGAACTCGGGCAGTACATTAATGTATGGGATTTTTAGTGCCGAATGGTGGTAAACACGATTGATCAGGTTATTGTAAGTTCCATAATCCGGTGCGAGTACTGAAACTTTATTCGGGATTACAGCCAGGATCACGTGGTCAAAACCAAGTTCCTGCGCATAATCAACACTTTTGTTCAGGTTGATCATCATGGTATCAATTTCCGTGTCGCGTACCGCCGAAAATGAAGAGGTGACTTTGGGCGTGTCCGTATCCATATAGTAAACCATATCCTGCGCATGGTTCACCAGGGTGACGGTTTCATTTACGCGCCCAAAAAGGTGATGATTAAAGTCAGCCTTCCATTCTTTTAATCCAAGTATCAGGTCATTCTGAAAAAGGAATGCGTCCAGCCGGTCTTCCGTATGCCTGGACCTCAACGCGTCGTCAAGACGGTGCATGAATTTGGAAGGAGGAGCTGTCGCTACGAAAGTAGCCGTATCAGGGATCAGGACTTCAAATGGTTTTTCCAGTTTTTGCCTGAAATGTCGTTCTACCGATTCGAGCAGCAGGATGTTGATGCTGGAAGTATCTGTTTTCAGATGAAGAAAATTCGCCCAATGCACATAGGTATACGCATCTGCCGCAAAGTCGCCGGGTCCTACCCGCTCTTTTTCCGTGAAGCTGTCACCAATGATGTATAAATGAATTTTCTTTCCCGAAGAAAGCGCAGGTTTTTCCGTGCTCAGGGGCGGGCACTTCCTCTTCGGGTCCCGGAATGCGGACAGGTTCGAGAGCCTGTAAAGGTCGCCATAGTGGTAACCATCCTTAATAAGTCCCCATTCACCTGCTTTCGAAATCAGGAAGGGACTGAGTCCGACCGCCCAGACGAGCACGCCTGCCAACAGGATAACATACCGGAGCCATTTCATGAGCATTACAGAATCTTAATGGACCAAACCTGAATTTTCTTTTCAGACCGGCTGAAAATCAAAAGCTTGTAGTAGCCAGGCTGATAGGTGAGCTGTACCGGCATTTCGGAGGGGATTGCCTTGTCGCCAAGCCTCTTGCCCGTCATGTCAAAAATCGTCGTGTAATTTCCCGATTTAATGGAAATAAAGCGGTTGTCAGCTCCAAAGTAGTGGTACTGCACCACCGCATTCGGAAGTATATCCTTGATCTCAAACAGCTCTTTTCCCTCTTTCGTGATGACTGCCATTTTGGAGTTCAGCGAGCGCAGCATAACCCAATCGAGCGAGTTACGGTCGTATAGCGTGCGGAACCGGGAGCCTGGCTCAGGCCGCAGCAGCTGTCTGCGGGAGGTAATTTTCCCGTCCAGCCCAATGCGGATCAGCTCGCCCGAGACACTCACACCGGCTAGTTCGGGCTGACCGGTAGCCATATCCTGCGTCCATGTAAATGCACCTTCGCTCCGCGTGAGAATATCCACCGGAAAGCCGGGACGCAGGCTGCCGTTTTCTTTCAGCAATGCAATTTTGCCGCTCTGCTCCGTCACGATAAACCCGCGGTTCCCGATCTGGTTCAGCGCAACTACCGGTCCCTGAATGCTTGTAAAGCGCACCGACTGGCTGAGGCGGCGCATGCGTTTGGTCACACCTTCCCAGATAAAAAGCTCCTCTGAGGCATTTTTAACGATAAACCTGTTACTGCCGTCCTCACCGCCGTCAATCGCGTACAATGCCGTGATGGGCGTTGTGGAAGGCAATGAGGCTGTAAAGGTTGAAATACGGGTAGAGTCGTCCTCGTCAAGCACATACACCGTTCGCGCTGTGGCAAAAATGCGCTGCTGACGACCGATATTCAGGAAATCTACCTTGTAGGCAGACGTAACGATCGGCCCGTCGAGCCTGGTGAATACCTGCGTCTTTCCATCGCTCAGGTTATTGGTCCTCAATAAATTGTGCTGGCTGTCTGTAAGCAATACTTCCGAGCTCCCATCAATCGGGTTTTGCAATGCGGTGAGCTCGGTATCGTAAATGTCCGGCCATTCAATGTCAATGTTCAGGAAGGTTTTATTCAAAACATTGCTGGCTGTCTGCTTCTTTTTGGGATAAAGTCCGACGGAAGGATATGCCTTGCTCCCCGAGAATCTGCACTGGAAAACCGCAGTTTCAATCTTGGATGTCAGGTCCGGATAGCTCTTACTCGCCCTGTTTTCTGCCTGTGACTGTACTTTCCGTAAATTAACAATCAGCGAAAGCTGAGCTTCATTGTTTTCCTTCACCAGGATACTGTCGTATTCCGGCGATTGTTTCCAGGTGATCTGGTTTTCATAGTCCATCAGGTAATTTTGGAGCACCTGCGAGTTGTTGCTGATCACCAGATAAGGAGCCACGTAAGTAAGGTAGCTGCGTTGAAAACCTGTAAAGACAGGTCCGTACAGACCCGCAGGAAGCTCCGGAATTGGCACTGAATAAATATCATAACCCTGGTAGCGGTCACTGGACACATTACTTTCCTGGTTGGCAAGCTTGGAAAGCTTTTGCAGCAAAGGGCGCAATTTGTCGTAGTTGGAAAATTCCGCAAGCAGTATTTTCCCGTCGCCGATGCTGTTGTTTTCTTCCAGCTGGCAGAGGATCAGCTCGGAGCCCAGGTTATTGAGGAGCATGCGGCTGTCTTTGCCGATAAAGTAGTTGAGCCGCTTCCAGCCTTCATGCGGATAGGTGTCGTGCCACGCCAGAAACTGCTTCCGGAATGCATCCTGGTCAGAGGCAGAGGAACGGTAAAGCAGGGAAGTTTGCTGTGAAATGTACTTGTGGGCCGTAAAGGGCGTGCCCGGATTGTCCTTCATGATCTCCGTCAGGTAGGATTCAGGCGCATCTGCTCCGGCAGATTCCATCACGAGATCATTCTTTCCTGGAGTGTTGCCAATATGATAATCCTGGTACCGTGGAAAGCTGCGTACAAATTCCTGTAAAAAGCCGCTGGCGCGCTCAGCTGGCAGCACTGAGCTCCATGCATCACTGCGCAGGTACAGGCTGGTACCATAATCCGAGTCATCGATTTTTGAAAAGTGCGACCGCAGCCTGAACGAGGCAATATTCAGTGATGAAGTTCGGATCACGTCTTCAATCAGATCACCATAGTAGCTCAGGATAAGGTAGTTGTCTTTAATCAGATAAGAAAAAAGAGGCTTTGAATTCCCGTCGATCACATCGTTGATGCGGTTATCCTGGAAATTATGGTGCAAGGCACGCACGGCCGTATTATGCGGTGTGGCGAGCCACGATTCTTCCTCTCCGGTGGCTATCGGAATGTACATAATCACGCCCCACTCCGTGTTTGTTCGCGGATGGAAGGAGTAGGAAATACTCTTCCCCTTTAAAAAGCGGTGAATGCGCTGCTTATCGGCAGCGAAGATATGAAACAGGGAAAGGTTGTCGCTTGCAATATCCAGCAGGGGCAGCCTTTTCAGGTCGAGTGAGGCACTGGTTGCTGCATATGACGAGTCCTGCAAATGCTGACTGGTGATGACGACCAGGGCGTTGGACGGAACAAAGTTCCACGCAGCAGATGAGCCCTTCGACCATTTGAACAGGAAGTAACCTGCCAGTGCAAGTACTGGCACCAGCAAAAAAAATAGTACTTTCTTTTTCGACACTAGCTTATGCGTTAAGCACGGATCGCCCTGACTTTCCGATTAAGTTCCAGGCGGAACCGCAGCAATTCTTTAAAGCTCCGGATGCAAACTTTCCAAAGGTTCCACTTCACAATGGATACAGTGCCCGTCTCCCTGTCTTTATGGGTGATCGGAATGTCAAACAGTTGCTGTCCTGATTTTTTGGCCATCACAGCCAGAAAAATATTTGGTGCAAATGGTTCAGGATCAGGAAGCTGAGCCATCAGCTTTTTGAGGAACGAGCCTTTGATCAGGCGAAAGGGGATATTGCTGTCGAGTATATAGGTGCCGTAAACCAGTGCAATGGTACTACGGAGGAATTTAGTGATAAACAGCCGTACGCCGGCATCGTGGCGGATTTCCCGGTAACCAAGTACGAACTCCGACTGGTCTTTGCGTTCCCAGAGCTTGTTGAAATCGGATGTGATAAACTGGTCGTCACTGTCGGTCTGGAAAACGTAATCAGATCCGAGCGCCAGTGCCTTGCGGTAACCATTGACAACCGCATTGCCATGCCCTCCATTTTTCTGGTGTACGACGGTCAGGTTAGGGATTTTGGGAGAAAGCTGGTCCAAAAGTACCTGTGTGTTGTCCTTTGAGCCGTCGTTGATAACGATAAGTGTAGTGCGATCTTCGGGAAATCTATGTTTAAGAAAATCTGTCCAGTTGGTAACTACCTTTTCAATACAATCCTGTTCATTGTAAGCGGGCATTACTATACTTAAAAGGTACGACATGCAAGTCCTATTTGGTAAGTTGGGCGAAATTAATAAATAAAGCCAGTAACCGGGCTATCCGATAATTGAATTAGTAAGCATACTTATCCTTCAATGCATTGATCGGCTTTTCAAAAAAATACCATGATACTGAGGCGACCGCAATCGTGAGTGCAGCCACAATCAGCGCCTCAAATGCCACCGATCCCCGTAGATCCGGCACATACTGGTATATTTTCCGGAACAGCCGCACGGTAGGGTGCATAGGTCCGCTGTGAAAATGATTGTACACGAAATTGTGGTACAGATAGAGCCCGTAGCTGATCTTGCCGAGGTAAATGCTGACCGGATTTTCGAGAAAACCTGCCATCAAACCCTTGTACCCCATCACACCCCGGCCAATCAGGAAAAAGCCGAACACCGAAGAAACAGTCCTTTCCAGAACGACAAAAGCTACATTATATTTATTATCAAACGTTTTTGCCCAAAACTGAAGCGCCATCCAAAGCAGCAAAGCCAGCAACACAGGCCATGATTTGCTGAACAGTTTTTCAAACAATGCCTTGTGATACAGCTGCATCCAGGCCATGAGCCCGCCGAGTGCAAATGAATCCAGGCAGGTAGGCGTACTGACGTAGGTGACGATCCAGTCGTCGGCAGTGAAGACATCCCGTCTGGCAAACAAAAAAAAGCGGAGCCCCAGGCTGAACAGTCCCATGATGCCCAGTACCGGTACCAGCCGGTTTTTGGGTACAAAGAAAATGAGGAAAGGAAAAAATAGATAGACCTGCTCCTCTACCGCCAGCGACCAAAGGTGATCCACGGAGCCCATCCAGGTTTTATGCGAAGCCATGTAAATGTTGGTTCCGTACAGCGCAAGCCAGCCCAGCTTCTCACGCACCGGAGGTACGTTGAAAATGAAAAGGAGTACGATCATTAGGTAATAAACCGGGAAAATGCGTATCGTCCTGCGGATGAGGAACTTACGCAGGTAGTTTTTGAAACCGTCGGGTTCGCTGTAATTTTTTTCCTTGCTTTTCAGCAGGATGCGGGAGATCAGAAATCCGCTCAGTACGAAAAAGATCGTCACCCCCAATGCACCAAAAGGAATCACATTGACCGCCACAAAGAGGTGATCGACCAGTACCAGTGCTACTGCAATGAACCTGATGCCGTCAAGCTGGATGATATGTCCGTCAGATGTAGTGCGCATATTACCAGTTGACTTTGACTTTCGGTCTTTCAATTTGATGAGTGATTTTCAATGTTTTATCACTGAAAAGAATGCCCGTATCATCACCTTCCTGCCTGAGCAGTGCCAGTTTGTAGGTGCCTTTTTCCATGCCGGCATAGGGAATTTCGGTATGATAGCCGGGTGCAAAGTAGTATTGTTTCAGAAAAAGCTCCTTACGGCTTTTGTTCCTCGTCCTGTATGCAGGATAAATGTAAAACCTCTTCGGTGAGCTCAGAACAATGTAGATCCCGCTATCCTGTAAACGCTGGCTTGTGAAGCTGCTGTTGGCGATGCTCAGCGAATTGGAGCCGGGCTTGAAAGTGGTCGCATCAATCAGCTGTGTAAGTCCGCGGGTTGTCCCTGCATAATGCTGCCGGTCGGCAAGCTCGACAAGCGGAAGCCAGTGCTCATACACGACGGGTGTTTTTTCAATGATGTTGGCAGCAAAAGAGGTGTCGGCAGGTGCCGAAAGGTTCTTATTTGCAAATGTCCAGTTAAACTGGTCTGTCACCTGCATTTTACGCAGATTATAGGCATCTACGAGGTGATAGTGATAGCTGAAAACATTGAAAGTTACCGCCAGGAAAACGATGGCAGTAATGTACGGGGATAAAAAGCTGCCGCGGATCGGAATTACCACATACAGGTAGGCAACCAGCAGCAGCAATACCGAGTAGATTTTATACCGGCTCGTTATCAGCCCGTCCAGCCCCGATCCGGCCCGGCTGTACACCACGATCAGTGCGGTACCAAGAATGAATAAAATGGCTCCAAGGCAAAAAAGATCGGTAATGCGCTCGAACTTCTGACTGTACTTATTGCGGACGATCCTGAAAAGGGTAGTGGAAGCAATAGAAACTGCCACCAGGAAAAGAACGACACCCAGGAAAAAGCACATCTTGAAATGATCCGCGACGGGAATAGATTCCGCAAAGGAGCCCAGAAAAGCCATAAAGCCTTCGCCCAGCTGCAACACGGATGCCTTGGGCTCGGGGATGGCTTCGGTTTTCTGGTACCAGTAGAAATAGGCGAACAGCTGAACCGCACTGATGACAAGCCACAGCGCAAACCGTTTTCTGTTATGGGTCAAAAACAGCAGCAATGCCCCGAGCGGCAACACCAGCAGGCCGTTTCCGCTGGTCAGTACCGTCAGCACCGACAGCACGATCGCCAGGCAAAATGGAATGACATCAGGCTTGATGCACAGGTACAATGTCCAGAGTACGAGCGTGACAACCCCGAAGTTCTGAATGGCAGCCATGCCCCAATACATATTTTCCCAGAAAGCAAGCGTCAGCCAGAGAAAAGGTACCGGTATGAGCGCCGAGAATGGTTTTTTGTTTTTTTTCAACAACTCCCACCACAAAGGAATGAAGCCCAGCAGCAGGATATTGCCGGCCATCATCATGTGGCGGTAGTTGAGGTGGCCGGTCATGGAGAAATCCAGCCAGGCAAATGCGCGCGTGAGGGCTACGCGGTGCTCATTGTGCTGGCGGAGCAGAGCTTTGAGCTTGCCCTGCCAGCCGGGAGCGGCGGCATATTCAATAATAAATGCCTTGAATGCATGATCGTCCCATTTGGGAATATTAATGGCATAATAATCCCAGACTGTGAAATAGACCAGTACCGGTATCAGAAGAATCAGGCTCAGGATGATTGTAAAAGCCTTTTTTGTCATGCCGGAGTCAGAATTTGGCTAAGCTGTTCAAGAATCGAATTCGCATCCAGTCCTGATTTTTTCTGGTGAAAACCCTGGCTTCCGTACAGTCCGTCCGGGTAGCCCTGTGCACGCAGGCTCCGGAAGCTTTTCGGGGCAATGCCTTTTTCAAGCAGCTGAATCGATAACTGCTGCGCCAGCCCGCCGATGCTGATATGTTCTTCGACCACCAGGAGGTGAGGCGTTGCGGAAATGAGTTTCGTGATGTCGGCTGTCAGTTCAAGCGGAAAGCGAAGGGCAGTGATCACGTTCACTTTCTGACTCAAATCTTCTGCCAGGGTCAGTGCATTAAGCACATTGTTTGCCACCGGGCCCAGCGCGAAAATGGTGATTTCTGCCACGGGAGACTGATGAATCACTTTAAATGAGCCCGACACAAAGCTGTTGGCAGGTGTTACCTTGCCTGCTCCCAGTCTGAGGTAAGCCGGCCGGCCTTCCCCGCTGATGGTATGTACAATTTCACCTACTTCATCCGAAAATCCCGGTACCCATACTTGTGCATTCTGCATGCCGCTGAGTACAGCCAGGTCTTCAATAGCATGGTGGCTGCTGCCCATGATCCCATAGCCGTAGCCGCCGCCATTTCCTACCAGGAAAACAGGCAAGTTGTTAAAGCACACATCATTGCGGAATTGTTCCAGGCAGCGGTAGACGATAAAAGGCGCAATGCTGTAACAAAAAACTTTATAGCCTTTATGTGCAAAGCCTGCTGCTACGCCCACCATATTCTGCTCAGCAACACCTGCATTGATAAAGCGCCTGCCTAGCTTTTCCTGTAAATTTTCGAGGGCATTATAGCCAAGGTCGCCTGTAATAAAAACAATGGAGTCGTCCTCCATTGCGAGCTGTTCCATGGCATTTGAAAATTCTTTTCTCATGGGTGAATTCAGGTAAATATGCCTGCGTTGCTGTTTCTAAACATTCCTGAGTAAAAACCCTGGATCAACGCCTAGCTTTAAATAAACTGCTTTCAGAAACGATACGTCCGGCTCTCTTTTTCCATTCAGTATTTGTGAAAGCTTGTCGGTAGTAATTTCAAGCAGTGCGGAGAGTTGCTTCTGAGTGATCTTTCGTTCGTACATCTTTAATTCGACCATCTCGATAACCGTTTCCGGCTTTGGAATAGGATAGTAGCGTTTCTCATATTCCTGAATCGATTTGGCCACTTCCAGAAATTCCTTTCTCCCGGCTTCGCTTTCCTCGAACTTGCCGGCAATCAGCGCATCAATTTTCCGGAATGCGTCATTGTACTCGTTTTCCGTTGAAATGCTCATGACAATTTTCATTTAGATTTTCGTCACATCGATCTTGCTGTATTCAGCATGGGTACCAAACCATCTGATGTAAACAGTCCGGACTGTAAAAAAGATCATCGCTACCATCCGGTACTTGTTCCCCTTTATGTTGAAGACATACCGGTCGTCACCTACGTAGTCTGTGCTGTTAAACATTGACTTAACTTCTGAAAAGTTAGCCCAGTCGGCACGTTCTGTCTTCTCTGCCCACTCGCTGATTGCAATTTTGGCTTCGGGGTATTCACGTGAATAGGTGTGTAAAGTCTTCTGTTTAATGATAACCATCTAATCTCAATATTATTTGAGTATTTCAAATTTTCTTTGACTTTTTCAAATTGTTGAGATATGCTACTTATTTCCTCAGCTGCTCCACCAGCGTTCTGATTTCCTCGGCGGTTTTATAGGCTTTGGCACCGCGGCGAATTCTGGTGCGGATGTACTTTGGCCGTTTTTTGGTTTCTTCAAATATCTTGGTAATGTATTCGCCCAGGAAGGATATGCCCAAAATGGTCAGCCCGCCGAAAAATACGATCAGTACAATCACTGTGCTGATACCCCGGGGCGTGTCGGGAAAGAAGAATAGTTTTGCCAGTATCTGCCAGATAATGCCCAGGATGGACAGGCCCGTCAGTGCAAAGCCTGCATAGCTCATCAACTCAAGAGGAGCAAAGCTGAAAGAGAAAATAGCTTTTTTCGCCCACCAGATATTTTTTGTCCAGTTGTTGGTTGATACCCCGAACATACGTTCCGGCCTTACATAGGGTACACCGGTTTGTTTAAAACCGACCCACGCACGCAGTCCGCGCAGAAACTGCTCTGTTTCGGGCAGGTTCACAAGCTCTTTTACCACCTTCCTGTCAATCAGTGAAAAGTCGCCGGCGTCACGGGGAATCGGGATGTAGCTTAGTCCCTGGAATATTTTGTAAAATGATTTATAAAAAAAGTGGATATGCGGCTTCATCTCACGCTGCACCCGCACGCCGTACACGACATCGTAGCCTTCCATCCATTTTTCATAGAAAGAAGGAATGATCTCGGGTGGGTCCTGCAAATCGCCGTCCATGAGCACCACACTGTCACCCGTAGCAATTTCCATCCCGCTCAGGAAAGCGGACTGCGACCCGAAGTTACGCGAGTGGCTGATCCCCACCACATTGGGGTCCTTGTCACAGATGGCATTGATCACTTCCTCCTGATTGTCGGGCGAATTATCATTTACAAAAATGATCTCATACCTGACTTTCAGTTGATTGAATGTTTTTACCAAGCGCTCATACATAAAAGGTATCGCCTGAGCATCCTTGTAGCAGGCAATGATGGCCGTGATAACCGGGTTCAGCTTGGGGTTTTCAAATGCCGGGATCACTGCGGATTCGTAGCCGATCTGCTCCTGCCACTGCTCCGTTTTGCGCAGGCCTGCTTCCAGCGAAGTACGCGGCAGCCAGCCAAAGTCTTTCTCAAATGCCGTTGGATCGCCATACCACTCAGCCAGGTCCCATTTACGGTTCGACATGCTGCCCCATTTTGGTTCCTGCATGATCCCGAAGGCTTCCCGCGACGTATCTACGAGGTCTCCGATGGTGGTTTTGCGGCCGGTAGCAATGTTGTAGGACCGTCCCGAACTGGTTGCATCAATCTTTAATGCCGCATCCAGAAATGCTTCCACGCAATCTTCCACAAACACGAAGTCGCGGCTGATTTCCGGGGAGACAAGCGATGGCAGCTGCTTTTTGCGCGCAGCTTCGACCAGCTTGGGGATCAGCCGGTCGGGTTCTTCCCAGTAGCCGTAAATGGAGTAGAGGCGCAGATTCAGCGTTTTCAGCTGTGCTACTTTGGCATAGTATTCCAGCAGATAGGCAGCCGAGACCTTGGACACGGCATAGTGACTATTGGGCTCTACGCGATCCGTTTCTTTGGGGGAAGTACAATTAAAACCGTATTCAGAGCTGCTGCCGGCATGAATGTAAACCATCTCACGCGTACAGTTCTGCAGAATATTGACCGTCCCGAGCACATTGGTATCGTAAGTCAGATGAACATTACTTTGCTTGCTGTAAGCTCCATACGCTGCCAGGTTAAAGATCGTTTGTGGTTTATACCTTTCAAAAACCTCCTGTACCGAGCTGCTGGATGTGATATCGCAATGGACAATGTTCTCAAAGGGAACATCCAGCAGTTTCAGCCGCCATGCTTTTGTAGCATCGTGCGTGAGCGCATAACAGTCTTTCCTGATCCTGAAAATGTCATTGAAAAGGTTGGCACCAATGAAGCCGCTGGCACCAAAAACGAAGACCGGCCCTTTTAACTGTTCAATTTTTTCGCGGTAAACCGGTATATGATCAAGCATTCGTTAATTCATTAAGGTAGCGTTCCTTCACTTCCGCAACAGCCTGCTCGTACTGCGCCTGGTTCATGGGCAGGTAATGCCATTCGAGGCGGTTTTCCATGTACGATACACCTTTGCCTTTCACAGTGTTGGCGATAATAGCTTTGGGAAGTCCGTTTTTACGACTTTTTAATTCATTCACGGCATAATGGATGGTAGCAATATCGTGTCCGTCCAGCTCAATGGTTTCGAAACCGATCGCATTCCACTTCTCCACGGATGCTGTTTCGCCCAGCACTTTATCGGTAAATCCAAAACCCTGCAACCCGTTTTTGTCGATAAACATGATCAGGTTGTCCAGCTGATTCTGGATCGCATAATGTGCAGCTTCCCAGGTGGTACCTTCGTTGGTTTCACCATCGGACAGCAGCACGTAGGAGTAGGAGTCTTCCCCGCTGATTTTGGCAGCATGGGCAATGCCGGTTGCGATGGGCAGCCCGTGACCCAGGGAGCCAGTGGCAAATGGAATGCTTTTGTACTGGCGGGGTGCAGGATGCGCGGGCAGGGTAGTGCCGTCCAGGTAAAAGGTGCCGAGCTGCTCGTCGGTGATCTCTCCCAGCATGTTCAGGCTGGCATACAGCGCAGCCGCAGCGTGCCCTTTGGACAGAATGAAGGTATCTTCCTCCGTTTTTTGTAAAAACAAAACAGAAATGATCAGGTCAATGCAGCTGAGCGAGCATCCGATATGGCCGGCATTGGCCTGGTGGTAGAGACCCAGGATTTTCAGCCGGAGCTCCCCGCTGATCTGCCTGGGGTCATTCAAGATTTCTGCTGCTGTCATGGCTGATGGTGTATGTCTGTGTATTGGCTTACTGGAAAAATGACGGCCCTAAGCGGGATATTTGCCGTGCAATATACAAAATCTTATTTGACCGCTCCCAAGTGTCAGGCCACCTACTCCGAGCCGTAGCGCAGACCTTTAAGACGCATAATTTCTATTGGTTTGGTGCTGCCGGGCCTTTTCAGAAGGATACTTTCGGTTTGTGTTGTATCCATTGCCTGTACATAGGCAGCATCTTTGGGAAGGTAGAGATTGGTCAATTGCGCGTCCTGCACGGAGTAGGGCAGGAAGGTCCTGTCCATTTCGGATAAGATGATAAAGCCACGTGCCGGATAGCGTACCGTATCACCTTTCTGGTACATCATTTTGATACGTTCCGCGGCTTCATAGTACGGGTTGGGCTGGCGCGGGTTGGGAAAGTAGCCGTATTTGACAGACCTGTCTTCATAAAATTCCTGCAACCGTAAAGCCACAAAGCCCAGCTGCAATGCCAGGAAACCATACACGATCAGCCTGAATGCCGGAGCCAGCCTCAGGTAGTACTGCAGCAAAAGCGAAAGCAGGATAATCACATAGGGAAAGGAAAAGCCCGAGTACCGCTGCGTGATCCCAAAGGTATGCCCGTTTTTGAAAGACATTAATATCAGGAAAAGCGTGGGCACCAAGCCCATAATATAAAGCATCCACAATCTCCTGCGCTGAACCTGGTTGGCCTCTGCATGCAGGGCCGGGATAAACGACAATGCGAAAACCGCCACCGGGAGGATGGTAAACTGGATGCGGTGATTGGTGTAAACCGCAAAACCCACAGCCAGAAGCACAAAAGGTACTATACCCGCAACCGACTCTGAAACCCGCACTCTTCCCTTCACCCGGTTCCAGATGATGAGCAGGATGCCGATCAGGATGGCAATAACTACATTTCTTTTACCCAGAAGCGCATCCGTGAGTCCGTTTGTGAAAATGATCAGATCCGCAAAGACAGGCAGTGCCTTGTTGAACACATTCAAAGGCGTAGCCGGCAGGATCACACCGAAAGGATTGTTGTAGGGCATTGTTTCGGCCATGCGGCGGTACAGGTCGGCCTGGTAGCTGAGGGAATACAGGGTGTACTGCCCGCCGCCCGCTACCATCCACCACGTGACCCCGCTCAATGCAACCAGGGCCGTGACCGCCATTTTGATCCAGCCCTGCACATTTCTCAGGAAAAGCAATGCATAAAATGCATGCGCCAGCAGCACCGAGATCGTGAGGAAATGGGAGAGCAGGCTCAGGCCGGCAGCCAATGCATACCCTGCGTACAGCCAGAGGTTTCTGTTTTTTTCTTCCATAATCCGCAGGAAGAAATAGGTAGCCAGCAGCGTGAGGAAAAAAGTAAGGGAATAGTTACGCGCCTGATGGCTGTAAGCAATAAAAAAAGGCTCGACGGCCACAATGGCAGCTGCGATCAAGCCCGTACGTTCATTGAAAAATCTTTTACCAAAAATATAGGTAAGCCCGATGATCAGGACACTGAAAATCACCGAAAAAAACCGCACTGCATAGTCCGACATACCGAAAAACTTTATCCAGTAATGCAGCAGCAGGTAGTAGAACGGGCTGTTTCCGATATCGCTGCGCGTCATGGCATCATAGTAATCCTCAATGGACTTGGGTGCCCAGAATTCTGCCGGCGTGAAGGTTTTGGGGATAAATGTTTCCTTGTAGGTAAATGAGCGCAGCACCTGCAAAGGCTTGTAGTCCAGCTCCGGTTTTTTCCAAAACTCGGGTACCGAACGTACGGTATGCGCAAAAACGTCTTTCTGGTTGGCACCTTCAAGCACAATGCCCTGACTTACGACGAGCGTGCTTTTTTCGTCAAAAAATATGCTGTAATTATCAAGTTTGTACACCCGGAGCAGAAATCCCCCGACGAGGATTATGCACAGGAATATCCAGGATCTCCTATCATTTTTGACGCTGCTAAAAGGCATTATTTAAGTAGGGTATGCTGACGGACTGGCGCGAAATTAAGGAAAATTCGATTTTCCGGGCATTTTCTAAATTTTAAGGATCGTGAACTCCACGCGCCGGTTCCTCTGGCGGGTCTGCTCGGTAAGGTTGCTTGCGATGGGCTTAGCCGGTCCCCAGGCCTTGGTCTGAATGCGGCGCGCGTCTATTCCTTTGGAGAGGAGGTACTTCTTGACCTGCTGCACGCGGTCTTCGGACAGCTTCACATTCTTCTGCACCTCGCCCTGGTTGTCGGTATGGCCTTCAAGCAGGATTTCCATAGCAGGATAGTCGTTCATGGTGCTCACAATGCGGTCGAGCTCCGAGAAGGAGGAAGGTATTACTTCGGCACTGCTCTGGCTGAACATGGTATTGTTCAGGCGGATCTGCTGCCCGGGCTTGATAGGTTGCAGATACAGGTTTTTCCGGATTGTCCGGTAGGTAGTTTCATTGGAAAGATCAACCTCCTCCGTGGCTGGAAAATAGCCTTTCTCGACGGCAGATATGCGGTAAATCTCCTTTAAGGGAAGGATCAGCCGGTACTCGCCGGACTCCGGTTCGAAGCTCGCCGTGGTAAATACCTCATTATTTTTCTTGATATCGGCAATGATGTCGGAGCGGAGCGGCTTGCTGGTTTCGGCCTCGAAAATGGTCCCCGTAATGATGGCTACCGGCTCGGGCTTCATTTCGGGCGTCATGCGGATCCTGAAAATATCTTCCTGCCCGATTGCTTTGTCGCTGGCGCTGAAATACGCGTAGTCACCCGTGGCCGGAATGTTGATGTAGGCATCCCACAGGGGCGTGTTGATCGATGGTCCGAGATTCTGCGGCTCCGACCAATGCACCCAGGTATCATCCAGGCGCCGGGTCACAAAAAGGTCGCCTTCGCCGTAACCGCTGTGTCCCTGCGACGAAAAATAAAGCGTTTTGTTATCAAGCGCCAGAAAAGGTGTACCCTCATAATCAGCCGTATTGATCACATTGCCCAAGTGCCGCGGCTCCGACCAGCTGTCGTCTTTTTGTAAAAATGAAACATACAAATCCTTGCCGCCCTCGGTATCCGGGCGCTGCACGGAAATGATCATGACGTTTCCAAAAGGTGAAACCGTAAGCTCCATGCTGCCTACATATCCCGCCAGGTTCTGGATCTTGTATTCCTTCGGGAAGGTCCAGCCGTTTTTGGTCCTGAATGACCTCGACAGACCGAAGTACATGCTGCCGTCGGGCCGGTAAATGTTGATCAGGTAAATGGTTTTACCATCTGCGGAAATGCTGGTAATTGCATTATCACCCGCATTGTTGATGGGAGGTCCGATATTTACCGCTTCGCTCCATTGATTTTTGTCGTTGAGTGTGGCATACCATACATCCTGCTTTTGGGGTGAGCCTATATTCCCTGCAAAATTACTCCTCGTGAAATACAGCGTTTTGCCATCAGGAGAAATGATCGGGGCCACTTCCTGTCCCTTGCTGTTAACTTCTTTGCCAATATTCTCCTTCTGGTATTTCAGCTGCGTGTCTGCCAGGTTGATCGTGGCCTGTACAGGAATGTCAGAGGCGGAAATGCCGATCGCGTCGATCTGGTTAAAACCGGAAACCCTGTCGGGCTGCATGACAATTTTCACGGCATTGGCAGTAATACTTTCCTGCTTTGGAAAAACATGCAGCATCCTGCCTTTCACCTGTTGCTGACCGGCAGGCGTATTGTAAACCAGGTACTCCTTGCCTGCGGCATCATAGGCATAAATGCGGGTGATGGAGCCTGGATTGAAGTTTTCAGCTACCGCGATCTGTTTCAGCGCAATGGTTTTTTCAAACCCGACCTTAATCCATTCTTCATTACGGCTGTCGGCCTCAGCAGGTGACCAGGCGCACGGGCTGTCGCCAAAGTCGGGCAGCTTGTTGGGTTTTCCGAGGATTTGTTTGGCGCGGTACGCGTGGCCGTATTGTGCAGGACGTAATTCTGACGAGTACCCGAGGATTTTGCCCGCCCATACTACCTCCTGTCCGTACCCTTTAATGCATGCAATTACCAGCAGGAGATAAATTGTAAAGCTTTTATAAAACCAATTCATGGGTGAGCTGCAAGCCGTCAGGCCTCATTTTAAATGCGCAAAAGTCAGGTCTGACTAAGAATATGACTGAATTTTCAACAACTAGTAATATTATCAAGAATCCGACGGAATGTCAAACGAAGCAGCTGTAAGCGCCGGCCTAGTTCTTAACACCCACCAGTACAATCCAGTCCCAGCCCGGCTGCGCATCGGGAGGCTGTATGGCGGCATCCGGTCCCGGTTTCAGGTCCGGACCTGTCCATCGCCGGCCAGTCCTCGGACTGTACCACACCACCCCGAATTCACTGCCATTGAGGTAGGAAAGATTGAGGCGGGCAGGCCGCGATTCCGGGAAGTACATCATGGCCATTTTCTTGTTGGACAACGATACTACGCCTATTTCACGCTGGTCGGTGGAGTCGGGCAGGAGGGTCTGTTCAGGATCGGGCTGCATGTATTCCCAGGGGATCCCTTTCAGTATTTTTACCAGTTCATGAATGTATTCGGCCCCATCTTTGGTAATGTTCGCTTTCCAGGTCGGGTAAAAGTTTTTGATCGTGCTCATGTGGCAAAACCCGGCCGCAGAGCTCAGTATAGACTGGTAGGCCTGGTTCCTGATCTGCACGGACTGGTCTTTCAGCTCCCGCGGAAACTCCGAGTTTGCGATCAGAAACGGCCGTAATGATGCCTCAGCAGAGTTTTTCTGCCAGTTGGCCAGCGCTGCATATTCGGAGTGGGTTACGGTGGAGTCGGGGATAATGAATTTCAGATCCGAGCGGTTTGCATTGCCATTGTCGACAGGAGCCGGCGAGCAGGTACTCAGGGAAGCGATAATCTGGTCGCCACCGGCAGCACGCAGCCCGGCCGAGATCGCCTTGAACTGGGCTGAGCTCTGGTACTCCTCCTCGCTCACGATCCAGAGCACATTCGGGAAGCTGGCAAACTGTTTACCGACATACTCCCCGTATTGTTTCCAGGCATTTTCGCCGAAACCATCAAATACCACGTTCCAGCTTTTTCTTGAAACCACAATACCCACTACCAGATCGCGCTCGCGTGCCGCAACGATGATTTTTGTCAGGTAGTCAAAGTAAGCTTTATTGGGTTTGGCAAGATCATTACCTGTAAAAGGCTGGACTTTCTGATAGTTTCGCTGGGTAGGAAATGCCGGCAGCAGCTGTATGAGGAAAGTATTAAATGATTGCGACTTGCGGATGTCCATGTACCGGACTGCATCCGTGTAGCTCATGCGCCGCAGCAGTTGCCAGGCTACATCTGCCACCATCAGGAACGGCGTGCCATGATTATCAACGATGTGATGGCCGTTCGGGCTTATTTTAAGCGGAAACCGCTGGGCTTCGGACACCTGATTGGCGGCCAGAGAGGTGTTTGCAATGATCAGCATCAGGAATATCAGCTGTGTTGCCCGGGTTCTCAAATCAAAAAAATGGATCAGGGTAGTGGGGATCAATGGTCTGTCAGCTTTGTTTCAGTTGCGCAATGGTTTCGCGCGGATTTTCTGCACTAAAAACGAAACTTCCTGCCACCAGTATATCTGCGCCTTCCTTTACCAGCAAAGGTGCATTGCCCAGGTTTACGCCCCCGTCCACCTCAATCCTGAAACTGAGTCCGCGTTCCTGCCTGATCCGGTGAAGACGGGCAATTTTGTTGTAGGTGTTTTCGATAAATTTTTGTCCTCCAAATCCGGGATTGACCGACATGATGAGCACGAGCGAAAGTTCGGGCAGTATGTCTGTCAGCAGCTCCACCGGTGTATGCGGGTTCAGTGCCACGCCCGGGGCAGCTCCCGTTTCGCGAATGTGCTGCACCGTGCTGTGCAGGTGCGGACAAGCTTCGTAATGCACCGTAATACCATTCGCGCCAGCTTTTCGGAAAGCTTCGAGGTAGCGGTCGGGCTGCTCGATCATCAGGTGTACATCCAGCGGCTTGCGCGCATACCGGTTGACAGCCTCACAAACAGGCATGCCGAATGAAATATTAGGCACAAACATCCCGTCCATAATGTCGACGTGAATAAAGTCTGCATCGCTTGCGTTGAGCATTTCAATGTCGCGTTGCAGGTTGGCAAAGTCAGCGGCAAGTATGGAAGGGGCAATGGAAGCCATAGGTCAGGTGAAATGGTTAAGTGCGTGAAAATAGTGATTGTGGGGGTACCGGCCAAAAAGTGAGGGAGTAGGTCAGGTCGCCTCGGCTAACACCGTAAGCTGAAAACCAAATGAATATTTGTCCTGTAAGAAATAAAACGGTTGGCAAAAGTATGATTTGGAAAGTAGTTTTATTCTCTTTTTGCATTTTCATCCAGTTTGACATTTTCGTTCAGGATGTATTCTAATGCGCCAGTAACTGAATTCTTAATGGTATTTACCCTGTTATAAGGAAACTTGAACTCAATGTAGTTGCGAGCATCGCTTTTACCAATCTCATACTTATTGTTCCTACGCCCTTGTTGATCTGGAACTCGACAAGTACACACTCAGCCGCATGCAGGAAGTTTCTAAAATGCCGGAGGCTGACCACAAATAGATTTTTATGCTCATTGATGCACTGATACGCGATTTTAATGCCGAAAGGCACTATGCCGTATAAAAGAATAGGCTCCACTCCGGAGCCTGTTCTGTTATAAGTTATCACCCTGTTTAGAATCTAAATACTCTCATCAAACCAAACATCTTCAAAGTTATCAGCCACCATAAAGCGCCATCCTGGCCCAAGTCCTAAGTATTTCGATATATTTGGGACCCAATTTTCAATGTGTTCGATATGGAGCGGAACAAAAAAATCATCATCCTGAGATAATTCTTCTCCTGCCCAAATATACCATCCCGTTGTATCGCCTTCGGGGTTTATTCTCAATCCATTTATGGGAAGAATTCCACTTTTTACATTTTGAGAGATACCCATTTTAAGATGTAACGGGGATTCCAAAAAAGTAGCTTTATACTTCTCACAGATGTCTTTTTGCTGGCTTATTATGTTAGTCCAATCCATTTTTCTTCTTTTGCTCAACCAACATCTGAGATATAGAAAGCACGATTTAGCGGATCAATTATTGATTCAATAAAATATCCTAACTCATTTGGCTCTGAATCTGGTCTGACTCCTTGTTCTGAGAGCAGCTTTGATAATCCATCCAACAAATATTCAATCTGTTCATTTTCTAAAGACACAATATTACTTTGAAATTTTACTGTACTTTTTTCAAAGACGGGCATCAAATCTGGAAAGTTGTCTATTAGGAAATCAAACTGGCTGTGTGAAAATTCTATTTCTTTCATTATCGTATTTTTTTCGGATCATACTCTAATCCTAGTTGCTTGGCTCTATTTAATGCATTATTGCCTTTTCCGTTAGGATATATCATTTCTCCCCTAGGTTTCCCAAAAGTACTTATGACTTTTCCATTTGAATTTACTACAACTTAGCACCAGCACCATCGTATTTTACTCCACCGTTGTCTTGGGGAGTCACCTTTTTAGGATTTTTAACGGCTTCTACGATTTCTGAGGCTTTAACACCCCTACCACCATCTCGTCCGATGGATTGATTTATTCCATGCCTAGTATAACCGGTTATTACTCCTTCAACTCCATCCCTACCTGCTTTTACAACCTGTGATTCCGCGCTGGTCTTTGAAAGCAAATTCCCAGGATTTGCAGGGCTTGACCCGGCCGTGGCAACCAAAGCAACATCAGCTACCGTATTTACGGCCTCTCTTACTACACCTCCAAGCGAGTTGTCAACGGATTGTCGATAGATTTGGGTCTCAAAGGTCTGATTTTCCTCATTATCCGTTTTGTACCCCGCCCGGATATCCGAACCCAACAGCCTTGCCCCTGTATTGATGATGGCATGCTTGGTATCGTAAAATGCCGTTGTTATCAGTCTTGCGATCAGGAAAGGGTCATTCCCTTGATTTTCCGGCCACATCCCATCCGGATCAATAAACCGCATTGGATTATCAAATCCATAATTGTATGGAGACCAACGCCTTCCTTGCTCTGCTAGTGGATCTATCTTTCCCCATCGCCCAATCTCCGGCATATAGAACCTGGCCCCATAATCCAGATACCCGCTCCCGACCTGCAACTCCTTGCCATTGTACAAATACCTGTTCACTCCATTCCTGGCCTTCTGCGAAGCCCCGTCCCGGTTAATCCCCAGCCCAAACGGATAATAATCCGTTCTTTGCAACACATTCCCTTTCTGATCAAAGACAATGCGGATGTTGCCCAGATGATCTTTGAGGTAGTACTCAAAGACCAGCTTACCACTGCGCATCACGGCCTGGCCTTCGCTCAAACTAACCCGGTACAAGTTGTTTGCATTGCCCACCTGCCGGTACTCAAAGGCACCTGCGTATTTAAGCGTCAGGGTGTCGGAGGTATACTTGTGCTTTTCTCCTGAGGCATCGTAATCGTAGAGCTGGGTCTTGCCTGCGATGGTGATGGTCTTAGGCTGGTCAATTTGATTGTAAGCAATTGCCGCTCCCCGGGTGCCATCGCTGGTCATGTTCCCATTCAGATCGTAGGCAAAGGTGCTGCTGCCGGACTTCACCCCGGTGTTACTGGCCGAGTTGTCGCTAACGGCCGAAAGCCGATTGCCGGTGTAAGTATAGGCCAGGTTGTCAGTAGCCGCTCCGGCGCGGTTCAGCGTCTTGATGTTACCGTTCTTGTCGTAAGTGATGCTACTTTCTGTATCGGCATAGCCGTTGATTCCTGTCGAGCCCGTCAGGCGGTTTGCCCCGTCGTAGGTGAAGGTGAGCCCTTTGGTAAAGCTGGCTTCATCGGGGTTGGCCCATTGCATTTGGCTAATGTTGCCGTTGGTGTAGGTGTTTGCTTTCTGGTAGGTGAGCCCAAAGCCAAAGTAGGGCAGCTCAGGGCCGTTTTCGTTTTTCTTGTAGACGGTTTTCCCTTCTGAAAGCCAGCCTCTAATATTGTGGGTGTAATTGGTTTTTCGCAGGTAATGGATGCCGTCTGTGGAATGCAGCCACTTGCTTTGCAGCTGCCCCAAGGCATTGTAGCGCTGGGCGGTGGTGTAAGCCTCGGCTGTACCAGCACCCGCAGTTACTTTTTCTTTCACGTCCAGCAGCCGGTCTGCATGGTCGTAGGTGTAGCTGGCAAGGTGGGTATTGACGATATTGCCCGAAAGTAGCTGCTCGGTTTTTTGCTGGGCAGCTATGGGGGCCAGATCGTACTTGTACTGGGTTGATGCCCGCTCGACAGCGCCAGCGCCCAGCTCATACAGTTCCCGGCTCACCTGGATAGGCCGGTACTCGGTGTCATAGTAGGTCACAGCAGTCAGCCAGCTGCCTAGGTTCCCACTTCCCAAAAGCATGCGGCTGCGGCTGCCGGTCAGCTGGCCTTTTACGGCCGGATTGTAGGCGGGGTAGTAGACAGGTGTATAGGCCAGTCCTGCTGCTTTGGAAAACAAGTAATCATCATAGAAGGTAACGGAAAGCAGATCAGCCTCACTGGCCGTTTTCGGCGCGGTTTTATCCAAAGTATAACCTGAAACACTCCCATTCACCCGCTCTTCATGGTGCTGGGTCAAGGCATCTACGATCACCGACCAGTTGGTGCGGGTAGCATTGGAAATAACCTCCCCAGATGCAATCGGCCTGTCCAAAGCATCGTACTTGGTAAAGCCCCACACGCCCCGGCCCAGCTGGCCCGGATCGCGCGATAGTGCCAGCCGGTCATACTGGTCATAGACCAGCTCGGTAGCGCCCTGGCCGGGCACACGTTTGACGATCAGCCGCTGGCGCTCGTCGTAGTCGTAGGTGAATGCATGATCAGAGAGCGAAGCTAAATCCTGGTAGGCAGGTTGCAAAATGCCCCGCAGCAGTCCCAGATCATCAAAGACGTAGTAGGTGGAAAGAGAGCTGCCTGCCGCAGCGATCACCTGCCGGCAGATCATTTGTCCCAAAAGATCGGTAAACTCATTGACCACATTGCCCTGCTCGTCGGTAGTGTTCAGGTACACCAGGGTGCCGGGTGCATACTGGCCTACCTGGATGATCTTGTTAGAAGCCACATCATAGTCATAGCGGTTAACCTGGTTGGCCCCGTTCACCTTGCGCTTGATGGTGGAGGCTGCGCTTTTATCGCCGGCAAACCGCTGGCCCGACACCCGCCCCAGGGCAGAAGGCTCAAAGAAGGTCTCCGAATATGGCCTTCCCAGATCAGAGGCCAAGAGGCCAGCAGCGTTGGCAGAGTACCAAGCCGTACCATTGGCAGCGGCATTGAGCTGAAAGGCGCCTTTGCCCGAAACAGCATAAGGCAGATACTTCTTAAACAACCTGCCGGCTGCATCGTACTCAGCGGTTTCTACCAGGTCCTGACCCGAAGGGCTCTGTCCCACCAGCACGCGCTGGACAGGCCGGCCCAGCCCGTCAAAGTACTGCACCTGGGTGATGACTTTGCTGACATCATCGGGAGCAGCACCTGATTGTTTGAAGGTGCGATGCAGGATGTAGTTGCGCGAGTTGGTCTGCTGGGCGTGGACGGGGAAGCAGGCCAGCAGGAGGATAAGTGGAAGGAAAAGTTTTTTCATTGATTGTCGTTCAAATTCAACCCACCTGAAAGACGGGCAGCGACAATGAAGCAAACTTCCGATAGGTACCCGCAAGCATTGATCCGGCGGCAGGGTTCGTCGAGCAAGTGGAAGCAGCGGTGGCAACCTTTGACCTAAATCCACCCTGCATCCATGAAAATCGCCCGGTTTTCTCATTAAATTTGGCCACAACATCATTAGTCGTCAACATCATGGATCCCCAACAGCAGATCATTGATCTTACCCGGAAACTCAACCATTACAATACCCGCTACTATCAGGACGATGTTTCCGAAGTGTCGGATTTTGAGTTTGATCAGATGCTCAAACAGCTGAAAGCGCTTGAAGATCAGTATCCTGCGTTCATGCAGGGTGATTCACCCACACAGCGCGTCGGTGGCACTGTGACGAAGACATTCAGCGCGGTATACCATCGTTATCCCATGCTTTCGCTGGATAATACTTATAATGAGCAGGAGCTGCGCAACTTCGACGACCGGGTGCGCAAGGGACTTGATGGTGAGGCTTACGAATACATTTGCGAGCTTAAATTCGATGGTATTTCACTCAGTTTTACCTACGAAAACGGCGTACTGGTGCGCGGGGTAACCCGGGGCGACGGTACCCGGGGCGACGATATTACCACCAATATTAAAACCATCAGGACATTGCCTCTCCGGGTAAGCGGAGAAGCTTTGCCGCCGGTGTTTGAGGTCAGAGGGGAAGGTTTTATGCCAATCAGCTCTTTTCAGAAGCTCAACGAGGAAATGGAATCGCTGGGAGAAAATCTCTATGCGAACCCCCGGAATGCAGCTTCGGGCTCATTCAAGTTACAGGACTCTGCCGAAACTGCACGCCGGGCACTTGACTGCTACCTTTATTCTTTTATCACCGACAATGATTTTTTCAAAAGTCACGAGGAAAGCCTGCTCAGCCTGAAATCCTGGGGCTTCAATGTATCGCCGGGTTGGCGGAAAGTGCAGACCATCGACGAAGTAATTGCATTTATTCACGAGTGGGAAGAAAAACGCCTGTCGCTGCCGCTTGCTACGGATGGGATTGTGATCAAGGTAAACTCTTTTGAGCAGCAGCGTGAGCTGGGTTTTACGGCTAAGAGTCCGCGCTGGGCCATTTCATACAAGTATAAGGCCGAAAACAAGCCGGCTGTGCTGCGGTTTGTAACCTACCAGGTCGGGCGGATCGGGACAATTACGCCGGTAGCCAACCTGAGCGACCTCACGGAGCGTACTCTGCCGTACAATCAGGTGAAAGGTGTGCATTTGTCGGGCACGCGGGTGAAGCGCGCTACGCTGCACAATGCCAATGAGCTCGAACGCCTGGGGATTCGTTTGTACGACACCGTTTTTGTAGAAAAAAGCGGTGAAATCATTCCGAAAATTACGGGAGTAGACGTTTCTCAACGTGAAAGTTATGAGACGAAGCCTATTGTTTTCCCAACACATTGCCCCGAATGCGGCCATGAGCTGCAAAGGAACGAAGGAGAGGTAGCCTATTTTTGTCCCAACGACAGCCACTGTCCTCCCCAGCTCAAAGGCCGGATCGAGCATTTTATCCATCGCAAAGCCATGAATATCGAGAGTTTGGGCGAGGGGAAAATCGAGCTGCTGTTTGATCTGGGACTGGTAAAAACGCCCGCAGACCTGTATGATCTCAATGAATCAAACTTGCTGGGGATTGAAAAAAGCATCCTGAATGAAGAAACCGGGAAGGTCAAGAAGATCAGCTTCCGCGAAAAGACCGTGGAAAACATCCTGAAAGGCATAGAGCTGTCCAAAACGGTTCCGTTTAAGAATGTCCTTTTTGCACTGGGCATCCGGTTTGTAGGCGCTACGGTGGCTGAAAAACTAGCCACCTACTTCAAGTCCATCCGTGCGCTACGGGCGGCTACCTATGAGCAGCTTACCGGCGTTCCCGAGATTGGCGGCCGCATTGCCATGAGCATTGAATCCTATTTCAGTGTGCCCGAAAACCAGCTGCTGGTGGAGCGCCTCGAACAGGCTGGCCTGCAAATGGAAACCAATGAAAAGCCAGTCGAAAAGGAAAGCGAGGTGCTGGAAGGGAAAACTTTCGTGATTTCAGGCGTATTTGAGCATTTCGAAAGGGACGATCTGAAAGAGAAAATCGAGGCAAACGGCGGACGTGTACTGAGCGGGGTTTCGGGTAAGCTCAACTACCTGCTGGCGGGTGCCAACATGGGCCCGTCCAAACTGGAAAAAGCCAGGAAGCTGGGCGTGACCATTCTGAGCGAGGAAGAATTTTTAGCAATGATTGCCAACATTTCATGAAAAACGGGCAGGAAGCCTAACTTTGCGTTTTAAAATCTAACATTTATACAGGAATAATGCCATTAGACCAACGTTTCAAAGGGGTAGGGGCCGCCCTGATCACTCCCTTTGATGAGCAGAATGAAATTGACTATGCGGGTTTGAAAAACCTGATTGACCTGGTTTCGGAAGGTGGGTCGGATTACCTGGTAGTGCAGGGTACTACCGGCGAGTCGCCTACCGTGACGCCTGCTGAAAAGAAGGAAATACTGGCATTTACCATTCAGAATAACTACAAGTCGCTCCCCATCATCTACGGGATCGGCGGGAACAATACCAGAACAGTACTGGATACCATCCGCGATACGGACTTTACGGGCGTGGACGCGATCCTGTCTGTTTGCCCATATTACAACAAACCTACGCAGGAAGGTATTACGGCGCATTTTACGGCTATCGCTGATGCTTCGCCTGTGCCGGTAATTCTCTACAATGTACCCGGCCGGACGGTCGTGAACATGAAGCCCGACACCATCGTGAAGCTTTCGGAGCACCCCAATATCATCGGGATCAAGGATGCCGGCGGCAGCCTGGAACAAAGTATGGAGCTGGCGGCCCGGGCACCTGAGGATTTCCTGCTGCTTTCAGGTGATGACAACCTGGTGACGACCATGATCAGCGTGGGGTGGCACGGTGTGATTTCTGTGATTGCCAATGCATTTCCGAAGGAATTTGGCGAACTGACATGGCATGCGCTGGAAGGACGGTTTGAGGAGGCTGCAAGGTTGCAGCTCGCATTCCTCGAATTTGATACGCTGCTGTATATTGAGTCCAATCCCGTCGGCATCAAGAAATGCCTTGAAATTAAAGGTATCTGTCGCTCGGATGTACGTCTTCCGCTGCTGAAAGCTTCCGCTGAACTGGGCGAAAAGCTTGAAAATGCAATGAAACGTGAAGGTTTTATCTGAATCTATACTTGAACTACCGCCCTGCGGCCATGAAGGTTTTAGCCGGATGATCACATTTTATCCAGGTCCGTCCAAGGTATATCCGCAGGTCGGGCAGTATGTACAGGAAGCATTTGAAAGCGGGCTCGTGAGCGCCAATCACCGCAGCGAGTCATTTATGAAAATGCTGCGGGAAACCATTGATCTGCTCAAATTCAAGCTGGCCGTGCCCGATGAATACGAGGTGTACTTGGTTTCTTCCGCTACCGAATGCTGGGAGATCGTGGCCCAGTCGCTTGTAGAGCATGCAAGTCTGCATATTTACAATGGTGCATTTGGAGAAAAATGGATGGAGTACACCCAGCGCCTGGTTCCCCAATCGTTCGGTGCGGGCTACGACTTCAACGCGGCACCGGCCATGGATGCACTGGATGTGCCGGTGAGCCAGGTAATCTGCTTCACGCACAATGAAACTTCCAATGGTACCAAGCTGCCCGATACATACCTCGCCGGGGTGAGGCAGCATGTGGGCAATGTAATTGCGGTAGATGCTACCTCCTCCATGGCAGGGGTAATGCTGCCCTGGTACGATGCGGACCTCTGGTATGCTTCCGTGCAAAAATGCTTCGGCCTGCCCGCAGGACTGGGCGTGATGATCGCCTCTCCGCGGGCTATCGCACAGGCTGAGCGCGTGGGTGAGCGAAATCATTATAACAGTTTTCTTTTTGTCCGGGAAAATTTCCTCAAATACCAGACACCTTACACGCCCAATATCCTCGGTATTTACCTGCTCAACAGGGTAATGCAGCTGGTACAGCCCATTCAGGTGGTGGACGGAAGTACCCGGGCCACAGCCAAAATCTGGTATGATTTCCTTGCTGCCAACCATTACCAACTTCACGTTGAAAATGAAGCGGTAAGATCCGATACCGTTATTGCGGTCCGTGCTTCTGCAGCGCGTATTTCGTACCTGAAAACAGCTGCAAAAGAGCAGGGGATCATCCTGGGTAATGGATATGGTGCGGACAAGGAAACCACTTTCAGGATTGCGAACTTTCCTGCAATTACCGGGCAGGAGATGGCCATTTTGCAGGGTTTCCTGGTTCGCGAGGCCGAAAATCCATCTCATGAGTAGTAATAATGCCTGTGTGCATTTATTAACAGAAACAGGAATTACTCACTCCGCAGCTAACCATTGTGCGATTAGATATTTTAAAACAGTACCAGGCACAAACCAAATGCCTGGTTGCCCTTGATTCTATCATTTTCGGGTTCGACGGCGACGAGCTCAAATTGTTACTTGTAAAAAGGGGCATTGAAGAGGAAGACCATACCTGGTCGCTCATGGGCGGCTGGGTGCAGCCCGACGAGAGCCTTGAAGGTGCGTCCACACGCATCCTGTATGAGCTTACTAACCTTACCGACATTTACCTTGAACAGCTCCATACCTTCGGAAACCCCCGTCGCGACCCGGTGGAACGGACGGTTTCGGTGGCGTATTTTGCGCTGATCAATGTGGAAGATTATGATCACCGGATTTCCAAAAATTTTGAAACGCATTGGTTTTCACTGGATGAACTTCCAAAAATGCTTTTTGATCACGACGCGATGGTGAAAATGGCGATCGATCACCTCCGCTACAAAGCATCACAGCATCCGATCGGGTTTGAGCTGCTGCCTGAAAAATTTACCATTCCCCAGTTGCAGAAACTGTACGAGGCGATTTTCGGGACGGAGCTCGACAAGCGGAATTTCAGCAGAAAGCTCCTGTCGACCAACCTGCTCATCAAGCTCGACGAAAAGCAGAAAGGGTACTCCAAAAAAGGCGCTTTTTTTTACAAGATTGATGAAGAGAAATACCGCAAACAATTCAACAACTTTCTCAATTTTCTTCCCGGCAGCGCCTCCTGACCAGTCTGATTTTCACCGAAAGACAGGTGAACGTTGCGTAAACACAGGGATTTGATCAACTTTGCGGGATAGTCTCGACAAGTACTTCCCATGTTCAACTTCAAGGAAATCGTTTCGATTACACTTATTCTGTTCTCGGTTATTGACGTATTGGGCTCGCTGCCTGTGATTGTGGACTTCCGCAGGAAGCTGGGCAAGATCGAGTCTGAAAAGGCGACCCTGGTAGCGGGCATTATCATGGTGGTTTTTCTTTTTTTAGGAGAAAAACTGCTGGACCTTTTTGGTGTGGATGTTGCTTCGTTTGCGATTGCAGGGGCGATCATCCTGTTTCTCCTTGGCATGGAAATGATCCTCGGGCGCAACATTTTCAAGCACGACGACCTGGATGTGGGTGTGGCATCCATTGTGCCTATCGCATTCCCGATCATAGCTGGCGCTGCTACCATGACCACCCTGCTCGCACTCCGGTCTACCTACCAGATCCAGAATATCCTGGTCGGTATCCTGCTCAATCTTTTCTTCGTGTACCTCGTTCTCAAATCATCCAACTGGCTTGAAAAGAAGCTTGGGCAGGGTGGCACCGATATACTCCGGAAGGTTTTCGGGATCATATTGCTGGCAATCGCCATCAAGCTTTTTAAGACAAACCTTACTTTGTAACAATCCATTGATTTAAATCATCATATCCCATTCAATATGCAGCAGCTCGACAGCCTGAACCAGGTCGCAGAATTTCATAAGACATTCAAACATCCTATCCTTGACAAACCTGCCATCCCGTCCGAAGACCGCAGCAAATTGCGCGTAGCATTGCTCGCCGAAGAGCTCAAAGAGCTGGAAGTAGCGATTCTGGAAAAAGATATCGTGGAAGTGGCCGATGCATTGTGCGACCTGCAATATGTCCTGGCAGGTGCCGTACTGGAATTTGGTTTGGGCGAAAAGTTCAGGGAGCTGTTTGATGAAGTGCAGCGTTCCAACATGTCCAAGGCCTGTCTGACGATAGAAGAGGCCGAAGCCACCGTGGCGCATTATCAGGCCAAAGGGACCGAGTGCTATTACAAGGAAGATGAAGGCAAGTACCTTGTGTACCGCAAGGCAGACGACAAGACGCTGAAAAACATCAACTATTCGCCCGCAGATCTGGCTTCCATCCTGGTTTAACTACTCCGTATTATGTCATCCGTTCTTGAACGTTTTCTCCGCTACGTGCAGATCGACACCCAGTCGGATCCCAATTCGGCCACTTTCCCGAGTACCGCCAGGCAAAAGGACCTGAGCCTGCTGCTGGTGCAGGAGCTGCGGGAAATCGGCATTGCCGATGCGCACCTGGACGAACATGGTTACGTTTACGCGACCATTCCGTCCAACACCGATCAGCATGTTCCTGTGGTGTGCTTCTGCTCTCATGTGGATACGTCGCCCGATGTGACAGGTGCGGGTGTGAAGCCCATTGTGCATTACAATTGGGACGGAACCGATATTGTACTGCCCGACGATCCTTCGCAGGTGCTGCGGATCATTGAGCTGCACGACCTGGATCAGCAGATCGGGAACGATATCGTGACGGCCAGCGGAACAACCCTGCTCGGAGCGGACAACAAAGCCGGCGTGGCCGAAATAATGGCTGCTGCCGAATACCTGCAGGCACATCCCGAGATCGTTCACGGAGCTGTTAAAATCCTTTTTACGCCGGATGAGGAAGTAGGCAGGGGAACGGAGCATGTAGATTTGCAAAAGCTCGGCGCAGACTTCGGCTATACTGTGGACGGAGAGGCTGTAGGGACGCTGGAAGATGAAACATTCTCGGCCGATGGGGTCAGGATTACCATTCATGGCGTGAGTACCCACCCGGGATACGCATTGGGCAAACTCGAAAATGCGCTGAAAATTGCAGGTGAGATCCTCGCCGGGCTGCCCAAAGAATTATCTCCCGAAGCGACTACGGGTAAGGAAGGGTTTATTCATCCCGTACAAGTGGAAGGTATTCAGGAAAAGGCAGTTATACAGTTTATCATCCGCGACTTTACTACGGCTGGTTTGCATGAAAAAGAAAACCTGCTGCAAAATATCATGCAGGAAGTGCTGGCCCGCTACCCGCATTCCACCGCTGAATTTACGGTTCAGGAACAATACCGGAACATGAAGGAAATCCTCGACCAGCATCCGAAAGTGGTTGAGTATGCCTTGAAGGGCATGAAAAGGGCCGGTCTTGATCCCATTCAAAGAAGCATCCGGGGCGGAACCGACGGCTCCCGTCTCTCCTTCATGGGCTTACCCTGTCCCAACATCTTCGCCGGCGAACACGCCTTCCACTCCCGGCTCGAATGGGTGTCCGTGCAGGATATGGAAAAAGCAGTGGAGGTGATTGTGGGCATTTGTGAGGAAGTAGCGAATTTAGTTTTGAATGATTGAATGACTGAATGAGTTTTGGGAGAGAGGAGGAGGGAGGATGGATAAAGATAGGATCATGAACTTCGGAAGTTGTCCTGTGACATCGTTTTGACATCGTGAGGGAGGAAGTGATCATTGATCGGTTTATCATGATGGTTAGCAGGTATACCATAGTCCAAGTTTTGTTACTATGTTCTTCTGAGCGCTGTTGCCTTGTCACCTAAGCGGAGTTGGCTTGTGACCTGAGCGGGCCGCTTTGTCACCCTGAGCGGGGCCGCCTTGGTACCGTAGCGGAGCTGCTTTGTCACTGAGCGATGTTGCCTTGTAACCTGAGTGGAGTCGCTTTGTCACCCTGAGCGGAGTCGAAGGGCATTTTGGCGACCGCATCTCCCTTCGACTCCGCTCAGGGTGACAAAGGTTGACCGCATCTCCCTTCGACTCCGCTCAGGGTGACAAAGGTTGACAGTCCATAAATACTCACTAACTCACTCCCTCACTAACTCAAAACTCATTCAATCATTCAATCATTCAATCATTCAATCATTCAATCATTCAGTCATTCAAAATTGAAAAAGACCAAATTCTACGTAGTCTGGCAGGGAAGAAAGACGGGCATTTTTACCGACTGGAAGGAATGCGAGAAGCAGATCAAGGGTTTTGAGGATGCGAAATACAAGTCCTTTGATTCGATCGCCGAGGCGGAAGCTGCGATCCAGGGTAGTTACTGGGAATTTGTGACCAAAAAAGAAGCCAAGCCGGCATTGAAGGAAGCACCCGCATCCATAGGCAGTCCCATTAAGGACAGTATCGTGGTGGATGCCGCCTGGAATACCGCCACGGGCGATATGGAGTACCAGGGAATTTATTACCAGACCGGTCAGCGTATTTTTTTGCAGGGGCCATTTGCCGACGGTACCAACAACATCGGCGAGTTTCTGGCGATCGTACATGCACTTGCGTATCTCCAGAAAAAGGAAAGCAACCTGCCGGTTTACAGCGACAGCCGTACGGCCATCAGCTGGATCAGGAAGAAGCATGCGAATACCAAACTTGCGCTGACACCCCGGAATAAGCCTGTATTTGAAATGCTGCAACGGGCAGAGCGCTGGCTTGCTACCAATACATTTTCCAATAAAATCCTGAAATGGGAGACCGAGTACTGGGGTGAAAATCCGGCTGATTTCGGCAGAAAATAAGTATGGCAGGCAATTCCTATTTCCGTTTTAAACAATTTACCATTCAGCAGGACCAGTGTGCCATGAAGGTGTGCACGGATGCATGTGCATTCGGCGCGTGGGTACATATTTCAGATGTGAAAAGTATCCTGGACATCGGCACCGGTACAGGATTACTCGCATTAATGGCGGCACAGCGCAATGAGCTCGCGCACATTGATACCGTGGAGATCGAGCCGAATGCATTTTCGCAGGCGGGACAAAATATTGCAGATAGTCCCTTTGCAGACCGTATTAAGCTGTACCATGAGGACATCCGGCGGTTCAGACCCGGATACCGGTACGACGCCGTAATTACCAATCCGCCCTTTTTTCAGGCCGACCTTTTATCTCCCGATCAGGAAAAAAACCAGGCACACCATGCGCATTCACTTGCATTCGATGAGTTGCTGACTGCTTCGGATCAGTTACTGGCTGACGATGGAAGTTTTCATGTGCTGCTACCTGTGGCGGAAGCTGGTATTTTTATCAAAAAAGCAGAACGCTGCGGCTGGAAGCAGGTCCGGGGTACTACACTTTACCATCAACCTGGTAAAAAGCCTTTCCGCCAGTTTATGACCTTTAAGCGGACTGCCACCGAAGATTTGCAGCCTGCATTTTCAAACCTTTTCATCTACGAAAATGATGGAAAAACCTATCATCCTGACTTTGTCAGCCTTTTGAAAATGTTTTATTTGAAATTTTGATCAGGAAAACACGAAATTTGCCTGCCGCTTCCAGGTGGGCAGCGCATTGCAATCAATTCATGACCGATCCAGTTATTCAGATTTCCGTTATCGTTCCGCTTTTCAATGAAGAGGAATCATTGCCCGAGCTTACCGAATGGATTGAAAGGGTCATGAATGAAAATGCCTTTACCTACGAAGTAATCCTGATTGATGACGGAAGTAAAGACCGCTCCTGGGATGTGATAGAAGTATTGTCGGCCCGGCATGTACATATCCGCGGCCTCCGGTTTGTGCGTAATTATGGTAAAACTGCTGCGCTGCAGACAGGCTTTCAGGTGGCGCGCGGTGAGGTCATCATTACAATGGACGCGGATTTGCAGGATAGTCCGGACGAGATCCCCGGCTTGTACCGGATGATCCAGGACGAGCAGTACGACCTGGTGTCGGGCTGGAAGAAGAAACGCTATGACCCCCTCACCAAAACCATCCCGACCAAACTTTTCAATGCAGCGACCCGGGGTATTTCGGGCGTGGCATTGCACGATTTCAACTGCGGACTGAAAGCGTATCGCAGGGAGGTTGTGCGCAATATTACCATTTACGGTGAAATGCACCGGTACATTCCCGTGATTGCCAAATGGAACGGTTTCAGGAAGATAGGGGAAAAGGTGGTGCAGCACCGGGCGCGCAAGTACGGCTACACCAAGTTTGGGCTCGAACGCTTTATTTTTGGCTTTCTGGATTTGCTTTCGATTGCCTTTGTGAATAAGTTTGGGCGTAGGCCTATGCATTTTTTTGGTAGTCTGGGAACCCTTATGTTTTTTCTCGGAACCATTATAGCCTTTTGGCTTCTTGGTAAAAAGATTTACAACATCTACCATCTTTTGCCCTACCGCAATGTTACCGACAATCCATTATTTTTTCTGGCACTCGTCGCGATCATGGTAGGCTCCCAGTTTTTTCTTGCGGGCTTTCTCGGGGAGCTGCTGGTCAAACAATCCGTCTCGAAAACAGGGGATTATACAATCGCTGAAAAAGCGGGCTTCTGAATTGCTGAACAAAAGAGTTTTATATAAAAAGTTATTACCTATTACGTAAATAATGATCGCTAACGTACACAAAGCACACCCGTGGCACGGCATTCCCATGGGCGAAAACGCCCCTGAACTTGTAACCGCATTTATTGAGATTGTTCCTACCGATACCGTAAAATACGAGATTGACAAAACAACCGGTTACCTGAAAATTGACCGCCCGCAGAAATACTCCAACATCGTTCCTGCACTTTACGGATTTATCCCTAAAACCTACTGCTCCGAAAAAATTGCTGCACTGGCGCGCGAACGCTCCGGACGTGATGTGACAGAAGGTGACGGCGATCCGCTGGATATCATTGTACTTTGCGAGAAAATCATTTCGCACGGCAACATCATGTGTGAGGCCAAGCCTATCGGCGGCATTAGGCTGATCGATGGCGGCGAGGCCGACGATAAGATCATTGCCGTACTGAAAGGAGATGAAGTTTACGGTTCTTACTCCGATCTGAGCCAGCTGCCAGAGGGGATCGTGGAACGTTTGAAACACTACTTCCTGACCTACAAAAACCTGCCCGGCGAAAAGGCACATATTGAAATTACAAACGTGTACGGCAGAGAAGAGGCGCATGAGGTAATCCTTACTTCGGTGGAGGATTACAAGCATTCATACTATTGAATATCAGCCGCTGCCGAAGTTACTGCCGACTGCAACTGAATTTGGGCTGTCCCTCTCCGGGACGGCCTTTTTTCGTTATCTTTGCAGCATTTTTAAAATGAATTTTCGTCAAAGCTGACCCTGCAAGGTCCTATGAGTAATACAGAAGAAATCAAGAAGCGCCGCACGTTTGCGATCATCAGCCACCCGGATGCCGGAAAAACCACGCTTACCGAAAAGCTGCTGCTTTTTGGCGGGGCCATCCAGACGGCGGGCGCAGTGAAGTCCAATAAAATCAAGAAAACAGCCACCTCCGACTTTATGGAGATTGAAAAGCAGCGGGGTATCTCGGTGGCTACGTCGGTAATGACATTCGAATACAGGGATCTGCTGATCAATATCCTCGATACGCCGGGCCACAAGGATTTTGCGGAGGATACCTACCGTACGCTCACCGCGGTGGACAGTGTAATCCTGGTAATCGACTGCGTAAAAGGCGTGGAGGAGCAAACCGAGAGGCTCATGGAGGTATGCCGCATGCGCAATACGCCGGTAATCGTGTTTGTCAACAAACTCGACCGGGAGGGAAGAAACCCGTTTGAGCTGCTCGATGAGCTCGAATCCAAGCTGGGCATCCGCGTGCGTCCGTTGACCTGGCCGATCAATATGGGTAATGATTTCAAGGGCGTTTACAGCCTCTATGAGCAGATGCTCTACTTTTTTGGGATCAATAAAACTAAAATAGAGCGGGACGTAGTGCAGGTAAACCTGGAAGATGAAGGTCTGACCGACCTGCTTGGCGAGCGTGACGCATCGCAGCTGACCGAGGATGTGGAGTTGGTGGAAGGGGTATATGACACGTTTTCGGAAGAAGCTTATCAGAAAGGCCAGCTGGCACCCGTATTTTTCGGAAGTGCAATCAACAACTTCGGGATCAAGGAGTTGCTGGATACTTTTTGTGAAATTTCACCCATTCCGCAGCCCCGTCCTACCGACGTGCGCGAAGTGGATCCTTTGGAGCCGAAGTTTACGGGGTTTGTTTTCAAGATACACGCAAACCTGGACCCGCGCCACCGCGACAGGATCGCCTTTCTACGGATTTGTTCAGGAAAATTCGAGCGTGGCAAGTTTTATAAACATGTCCGTTTGGGTAAGGAAGTGCGTTTTTCAAGTCCGTTCAGCTTTATGGCATCGGCCAAGAGCGTGCTGGACGAAGGCTTTCCCGGTGATGTGGTAGGGCTTTACGATACAGGAAGCTTCAAGATCGGTGATACCCTTACAGAAGGTGAATCCTTGCAGTTTTCGGGTATCCCCAGCTTTTCGCCCGAAATTTTCAAGGAGCTCATCAATATGGACCCCATGAAATCCAAGCAGCTTGAAAAAGGCATTCAGCAGCTCACCGATGAAGGTGTCGCACAGCTCTTTACATTGGATCTCGGGAATCGCAAGATTGTAGGAACAGTAGGAGAGCTGCAATTTGATGTAATCCAGTACCGGCTGGAACACGAGTATGGTGCCAAGTGCCGGTGGGTACCCATGAGCGTTTCACGTGCGTGCTGGCTTACTGCCGACGATAAGCCTGCGATGGACCAGTTTGTACGTTTGAAAGGCAACCAGATTGCCTACGACAAAGACCGCAACCCGGTATTCCTGGCCGAGTCGGACTGGATGATCCGTATGAACCGGGAAAATAATCCCGCGATCCACTTCCATTTCACCTCCGAGTTCAAGACGGAAATGGCCGTGTAAACTACATGGAATTGCAAATGAAAACGGACAGGCTTTCAAGTCTGTCCGTTTTCATTTGCATTAAATAGCCTACTATCCTACCTGAGATTACATGTTCTCAGTTTGCAGGAGATTCTTCACCAGATACTCCCATTCTTCTTTCAATGTTCCCGTAAATACCTCGCTTCCGGCGCGCCTGTACCAGTATCCTGCATTCCAGGTGTCGCCTTCTACCCGGTGCAGGTAGGCGTGCAGGCGATCGTAAGGCCGGGTGCCTTCTTTACTTTGCGCAATGTTGTGCGCTGCTTCCCAATCGCCCTTTGCATCGTACCAGAGGGCTTTCAGAAGTTCAGGAATATGGCCGGGCGGTGTTGATGCAGGCAGCGTTTCTGTAAATTCTTCGTATGTCATCGTAGAAAGATTTTCTAATGTATTTACAAGTTACAAAGTGCAGGTCGTCCCTACTTTCACGGGAAGATAGTATATTGTCTTTCTTATTTGTAAAACAACGGTGTACTAAATGATTAAACAGCTATCCACCTTTCTGGCGGGAATGATGCTCAGCTTTGTAAGTTTCGGGCAGCAGACTTTCCCTCAAAATGGCGCATTTGACGAACGTTCGGGCAGGTATGCATTTACCAATGCCACCATTGTAACCGATGCGAGAACGACCCTTGCCAATGCTACGCTCCTGATCGAGAACGGCCTGATACGTGGCGTCGGGAAGCAGGTGAAAGTCCCGGCCGGCACGGTGGTGATTGATCTGAAAGGAAAATACATTTACCCGTCGCTCATCGATCTGGACTCAGACTACGGCATGCCCGAAGTAAAGCGTGACCGGCCGGCGTCGGGAAGGCAGACACCCCAGCTTGAATCCAATAAAAAGGGAGCATTTGGCTGGAACCAGTCGATACAGCCTGAAAATGATGCAAGCCAGCTTTTTACACCCGATGAAAAAAAGGCCGCAGAGTTGCGCAAATTAGGTTTTGGTACTGTCCTGGCCCATTTACACGATGGTATTGTCCAGGGAAGCGGAACGCTGGTGACCCTGACCGACGAGCCTGCCAACATAGCATTGCTGAACCGCAGGGCATCCTCTCATTTTTCTTTCAGCAAAGGTACGTCGTCGCAAACATACCCGTCCTCAACCATGGGTGTTGCAGCCTTGCTGCGGCAGACGTACTACGACGCAGACTGGTTTGCCAAGACAGGTAAAACCCAGGAAGCAAACATCTCTCTGGAAGCATTTAACCAGATCAAGTCACTGCCTTCTTTTTTTGAAGCAAATGACAAGTTCAGCGTGCTGCGCGCAGACAGGATCGGGGATGAATTTGGTATACAGTATATCATTCGGGGAGGCGGAGACGAGTACCAGCGCATTAAGGAGATTAAAAATACCAAGGCTACCCTGATCCTGCCGCTTAACTTTCCCGAGGCTTATGACGTGGCAGACCCCTGGGATGCAGATGTGATCAGTATGGCCCAGCTTAAACATTGGGAGCTGGCACCAGCCAATGCAGCCGAAGTTGCAAAAGCCGATATTCCGTTTGCACTGACGCTCGCGGGTATGAAAAACAAAGGGGATTTCTGGAAAAACCTGCGCATGGCAGTGGAGTACGGGCTTTCAAAGGAAAAAGCACTGGAAGCACTGACCATCCTGCCTGCAAGGTTAATCAAAGCCGAAAATCAGATCGGAAGTCTTAGAGAAGGCTACCTCGCTAATTTTCTGATTTCCTCAGACGATATATTTTCAAAAGAAGCGGTAATCTATGAAAACTGGGTTCAGGGTAAAAAGTTTATCCTTGCACCGCTGCATGCGCCGGACCTCCGGGGGACTTACACTTTTGCTGTTAACAATCAGCCCTCAGGCAAAATACAGATCACGGGCACTCCCCAAAAGCCTGATTATAAAATAATTATCCAGGACAGTATTAAAATTACCCCGAAAGTTATCCAGGCCAATGAGCTGCTGACAATTACTTACCAGCCCGACAAAAAGACCGGCGCAACCGTGCGGCTGACTGGCTGGCGGGCAGGTACCGGCCTGGCAGGGGAGGGTGTAATGCCCGATGGGTCGATCGTATCGTGGAATGCAAACCTTACGGAAAAATTTGTTTCACCTGTCGCAAAAGATTCTGCCGCGGCCAAGCAGCCTGAACTGGGTAAAGTTGTATATCCTTTTGTCGGTTTCGGGAACGAAGAGCTTCCCAAAAGCAGCACGGTGCTGATCAGAAATACTACGGTTTGGACCAATGAAAAGGAAGGTATTGTTGGAAACGCGGATGTACTGGTGCAAAATGGCAAAATTGCCAGGGTAGGCAAGTCACTGGCTGCTCCTGCCGGCTCAACCGCAATCGATGGTTCGGGCAAGCACCTGACCAGCGGCATTATCGACGAACATTCACACATTGCGCTTTTTGCAATCAATGAAGGCGGACAGTCAAGCTCGGCTGAGGTGCGAATGAGTGATGTCATCAATCCCGACGACATCAATATTTACCGGCAGCTTGCGGGTGGAGTTACTACTTCTCATTTGCTGCACGGGTCGGCCAATTCCATTGGCGGGCAGAGTGCACTGGTAAAGCTGAAATGGGGTGCAGGGCAGAGCGAGTTGCTGATTCCCGAAGCCAAGACCATTAAATTTGCATTGGGGGAAAATGTGAAGCAATCCAACTGGGGCGATATCGTGCGTACCCGTTTCCCGCAAACCCGTATGGGTGTGGAGCAGGTGTATTTTGATCACTTTCTTCGGGCAAAAGCATACGCTGCGAAATGGAAAGCTTACCAGGCTGCTCCCAAAAAGAATGCAATGCCCCGCCGCGACCTTGAACTGGATGCATTGGCTGAAATATTGTCCGGTGAACGGTTTATCACCTGCCACTCGTATGTGCAGTCGGAAATTAATATGCTGATGCATGTGGCCGACTCTCTGAAATTTAAGATCAATACGTTTACCCACATCCTGGAAGGTTATAAAATGGCCGACAAGATGTCGCAGCGCGGTATCGGCGGTTCCACATTTGCAGACTGGTGGGCTTACAAAATGGAAGTAAAGGAAGCAATTCCCTACAATGCAGCATTGATGTACCACCAGGGCATTACCGTGGCCATTAATTCTGATGATGCTGAAATGGCCCGGAGGCTGAACCAGGAAGCGGCCAAAACAGTGGAATACGGCGGCGTACCAGAGGAGGAAGCCTGGAAAATGGTGACCCTGAACCCTGCGAAACTATTGCATGTGGACCAACGCATCGGGAGCATCCGGGAAGGCAAAGATGCGGATCTGGTGCTATGGAGCGCAAATCCGCTATCCGTATATGCGCGGCCGGAGTTTACGATGATTGAGGGCGCGGTTTACTTTGATAGAAACAAAGACCTCGAAAAGCAAAAAAGCATGCTGAAAGAGCGGGAACGGCTGATCCAGAAGATGCTCGACGAAAAAGCGTCTGGTAAGCCGGTACAAAAGCCGCAGTCGGCACAGCCTAAGATGTGGCATTGCGAGGATATTATAGGTATGGACACTCAAAGCGAGGCATCAAGATAATGAAAGCGATGTTGAAGGTTACTGATATTAAAATAGCCGCGCTGGCCTGCACACTCCTGATCTCAGGAAGTATCCTGGCGCAGAACCCGGCACCCGCTACATCTCAGGTAAAGCCCGTAATCCTCACAGGTGCTACGATCCATGTGGGTAACGGACAAGTGATCCAGAATGGAAGTATTGCATTCGAAAAAGGCGTGATCACCCAGGTAGGCCCGGCCGGCAGCATCACCGGCACCGGACAAGAAGTAGTGGATGTTAAAGGGAAGCATATTTTTCCCGGCCTGATTTCGCTCAATACGACGGTTGGTTTGCAGGAGGTAGCCTCTGTAAGGGCTACGCTCGACTTTAACGAAGTAGGGGAGATCAATCCGCATGTACGTGCACTGATTGCTTACAATACCGATTCTGAGGTGATTCCGACATTAAGGGGAAACGGGATTGTATTATCCCAGTCGGTACCTCAGGGGGGAATTATTTCGGGCTCATCATCGGTGTTTTATACGGATGGATGGAATTGGGAGGATGCTGTTCTAAAAAAAGATGATGGTATTTGGCTGAACTGGCCGTCTTTTCTGGCCAGCACCTTCAACCCGGCAGATTTTTCGGTTACCGTCAAGAGGAATGAGAACAGGCAGCAGGTACTCGACCTCTTTAAAACTACGTTTGCCGAAGCAAAGGCATATTCCGAAGAGGCGCAGCACGATGTGGTAAACCTTCGGTTGCTGGCCATGAAGCCGCTGTTTGAAGGCTCAGCAAACCTGTACGTACGGGCTGATTATGCTAAGGATATCATCGAGGCTGTCAAATTTGCCAGGGAAGTGGGTGTGAAACGTGTCGTCATTGTGGGAGGTGACGAGTCGTACAAGGTAGCCGGCTTTTTGAAAGAAAACGCAATACCCGTCATCCTGAACCCCTCACACCGCCTGCCTGGCCGTGTGGACGACAATGTGTACCTGCCTTATGAACTACCCGGACTTTTGCACAAGGCAGGGGTTAAAGTTGCTGTTTCTTATGCCGATGAGTGGTGGCGTACGCGCAACCTGGCATTTCTGGCCGGTACTTCGTCCGGATTCACGGAGGTAACACCCGAGGATGCCCTTCAATGGATCACTAAAAATGCCGCTGAAATCATTGGCGCGGAACGCCAGGCAGGTACCCTGGAAAAAGGCAAGGATGCTTCCTTTGTCGTGTCAGAAGGGGATATCCTTGACATGCGGACAAATGCTGTGCAGATGGTTTATATCAAAGGGGGAAAAGTAAATCTGGACGACAAGCAGAAGCGCCTGTACGAGAAGTATAAGGTAAAGTATGGGACGAAGTGATTAAACAAACGGGTTTACTATCCGGATCTTGCCTTTGATCCATAAACCATGCTGCATGTCTTCGGAATAAAGCACTGTGCACTGCGTATCCAGGAGAGATGCTACAATAATGGAATCAAAGATTTGTAAATCGTATTGACTGATAAGCTCTGCTGCGAGATGTATGTGTTTATTAGTAATCGGGACAATTGAACATAAGTCGAAGACTTGCCGGCACCTTGCGAAGGTGCTTTCTTTGGGTAATTTCAACAGTCTTTTCGTTACATTTAAATATTCCGATACTACCTGAGCCGATATTAAAGGCCCTTGTTCCACAAGCGATTCACTGATTGCCCTTTTTGAACTACTATTGGAATCGTACAGGTAGACAAGAATATTGGTATCCAGGGCAAAGGGGCTACTCATAGTCATTTGCCTCTTCTCTGTTGAATTTAAACCCGCTTAAATCAACCCGCACGTCCTCAAAAATCTCCCGTAAGTTATTTGGCTTTTGTGAAGATGTAACTGGTTTGTCAACAAATCCTTCATGAGTAGAAAAAGCCAGAATCTCAACTTCACGACCAATCATCTCATCCGGTAAAACCAGTATGTAGCTGTTTTCGGTTGGAACAACAATCTTTCTTATCATCGCAATAAGGATTAATTGTTTAATTTAAAAAATTGATCAGACATTCACACCAGCCGTATCCCATCTTCTTCAATCCTGATCAAACCCGCCCTGTATAATCCGCCGATTGCTTTCTTGAATACTTTTTTACTGATCCCGAAAGCCCGCTGGATTGTTTCGGGATTGGTTTTGTCGGAAAGAGGCAGAAAACCATCTGATTTTTTCAGCTCATTCAGAATATCCTGGCCAGTAGGTTCAATGCTCTCATAACCAGACTTTTGCAGTGAAATATCCAGCTTGTTCTCTTCCCGGATTTTCTTCACGTACCCTTTCAGTGCGTCGCCGGGGCCAAGCTGCCGGAAAACTTCATTCTGGTACACCAGACCTTTATGGTACTGATTTACAATCACGTTATAGCCCAGGTCCGTTTGCTGATATACAAGCAAGTCAACCTCGTCACCTTCCTGAACCGTGAGCCGCTCGTTTTCAAGGAACCGGTCTACTCTCGAAGAAGCGATCAGACGCTGCGATTTCTGGTCGAGATAAAGAAATACCACGTACCATTCACCTGCCTGCATAGGTACGCTTTGCTCGCGGAAAGGCACAAACAGATCTTTGATCAGTCCCCAGTCCAGAAAAGCCCCATATTCCGATACATCCTTCACTTCGAGATAAGCAAACTGGTTCCGGATGATTTTAGGCGTTTCCGTCGTAGCTACCGGACGATCCTCAGAGTCAAGGTATACAAACACCCTGATCGTCGCGTCCAGGTGTATATCGTCCGTTAAATACTGGTTCGGAAGGAGTACTTCCTCGCCCTCCACATCCCGCAGGTACATCCCTACGCTGGTCGACCGCTGCACGGTCAGGTCATTGTATTTTCCTATGAAAAGCATCTTGTTATCTGCATTGTACCACGCAAATGTAACGCTTTCGTGCTTGCATCAGTATTCTTCATTATTCTCTTCACGCTCGCGGGATTGCTTTTCCTTTGCGCGGTTCAGCCGGTAGGACAATGTGACAATCGCCTGCCGGGTACGCCACTGGAACTCAGACCTGGAATAATAACCCGCATTTTCAACAATGCTGCGCCTTTTTTGGGAGTTGAAAAGATCGCGTACACTGGCAGTAATGGTGCCCCGACCTTTCAAGATATCGCGCGAAAGTCCGAGGTCTATCGCGTACATCGACAGGTCGCGGCCCTGCGTTGTTTTGCGGGGAGCACGATAATTGACGGATGCCTGAAAATCGACGCTGCGAAAAAGGGTAAACCTGGAAGTTGCCCGGCTTGTCCAGGTGTAGGTATCACTTTTCAGTACCTGATCATTGTAAATACCTTCATTGACCGCCCTGAAAATATTGGCATTCGCGGTCATCTTCCACCAGGAAAAAGGATCATAAGTAAGGTTGAATTCAAAGCCATACGAGTCACCCGTAGCCAGGTTGACAGGCGTAATCGTGGTGAACCCCACAGAATCCACAGCGGTAATGTTCTCCACCACGCCCAGCCTGTGGCGGTAGTAAATGCTCGACAGGAGTGTTCCTTTAGGCATATTGAGCAGGTGACCTGCCTCAAAGGAATGCGTAAACTCGGGATTAAGCAACGGATTTCCCGCCCTGAACACGCGCGAATCGCTGAAACTTGAAAAAGGCAGCAGATCCCTGAACCCCGGGCGGCTCAGCCGGTAGCTGTAACTGAGTTGCAGGGTTTGTGCGTCTTTTATTTTATACGACAAATGAACGCTTGGAAAAAGATTGAAATATGCCCGATGGTTCCTCAGATTGGTCTTTTTCAGTTCTGTCAGAATGTCCGTGTACTCTCCCCGCAATCCCGCTTGGACAAAGATTTTCCCAAACTGGTTGCTGGCCATGACATAACCCGCGTGTATTTTTTCATGATAAGCAAGATAGTTGTCAAACTCCGGCAGTATAATCCAGCGCTGCTCACTGTCCTGCTGGTGCACCGAGAAATCATTGTCGAGCAGGCGTACCGACGTTTTTAGTCCTGCTTCAACTTTGCCGTCTTTTCCGATCGGGTGAATGTAGTCCAGCTGGGCCAGAAAATTCTTTTCATCTTCCGTATTATAGGAACGCTGCGCAATCGCGGCGGCATCCAGGCTGGATGATTCGAGGTATTTGGATGCTTCAGTTTCATCACTCAGAATGTATTTGGCGTCAATCGTGAGGCTCTGACCTTTGCGTTCGAAAGTTTTCCGGTAGTTCAGCGCCGCTTCCAGGTTGGTACGCGGCTCGGTTTCGCGCTCGCTGCGCGTGACGGTTTGCGTAAGGGTATTGTTAAAATCGAAATCACGGTAGGTAAGGTTTGACCTGTTCTTGTTCTGCGAATTTCTATATGAAAGCGTCGCAGTAATGGTGTTGAAATCATTAACAAAATAGTCCAGACCTGCCATGACATTGTTGGAGTAGCCGCCCCGGTTGCGTTCGCTATGCTGCTCGTATACAAAGCTCGTATCGGCACCTGTGTACGCCTGTCTGGAATTACCCCGGCCAGGCCCTTCGCGGTACATCAAACCATAATTTGCAATAAAGTTGACCTTCTTTTTTCTGAAATTCAGGTTGAACGAGCCTCCGAAATTATATGGGTATCCGGCGGTACCCGTGAACGACCCATTGAGCCCGTAGCGCACGTTTTTCTTCATTACAATATTCAGAATGCCCACTTCACCTTCCGCATCGTAGCGGGACGAAGGGTTGGTAATAATCTCAATGCTTTCAATCAAATCAGCTGGAATCTGCCGCAAAGCATCCGCAGGATTAATGCCCACCATACCCGACTGTTTTCCGTCAATCAGAATTCTTACATTCTGACTGCCCCGCAGGGCTACATTTCCGTCCACGTCTACGGTTACCGAGGGCATGTTGTTGAGGATATCCGACGCATTGGTCCCGATGTTGCTGAGGTCTTTGCCCACATTAAAAACACGCTTGTCGAGGTGCAGCTCCATCTGGCTTTTCTCTCCTTTTACAACCAGTTCTTCCAATGTTTTCGCATTAGCCGACATCGTAATCGTTTGCAGGTCAAGGTTCTGCCGGTCCACATTTACATTCGGTACTACTTTTTCGTCCAGTCCCATGAAGGTGATTTTGATAAAATACCTTCCCGGCTCTGCTGCAATTGAAAATTGCCCGTTTTCATCCGAAGTGTTGCCCCCAAGCAAAGTGGAGTCTGCGGCATTATATAACGCGACATTGGCAAACGGGACGGGCTTTTTACCGGTATCTTCCAGTTTTCCCGAAATGGTTTGGGAAGGAGCCGGTTCGTCCTGTGCACAAACGGTCGCGATGGAAATGTAAAATAATGCGGCAAGGAGCAGAGCATGCTTCATAAGTCTGGCGGATTGGTGTGACCTGCAAAGGCCGGATTAAAAAACAATGGTAAGTAACCGGCTGTAAGTCCCCCGGATTTAATCTGTTTTTAATGTCATTGGCATGAACAGTCCAAATCCTGTGCCATCCCCACAAATAAAAGCCGTAAATACCCTTGTTACAGGTATTTACGGCTTATCCGTGTTGGTATCAGTAAATATTATTGCAGGGAACTCGCGAGGCGTTTCAATTCAATTTCTGCTGCTTTGGCTGCGTAATTCAGATTGATCAGGCGGTAACCGGCGTCTTCAAAGCTCCGCTGTGCCTCCCTGACGTCGATGATGGTTGCCTGTATCAGTTCAAACCGTTGTAAAGTAAGGTTCAGCAGCTGCCGGCTGAGCTCATAATTCTGCTTTTGGGTTTCCAGCTGTGCCAGCGAGCTGACGTAGGTCTGGTACATTTTAACCATACCCGCATTATAATCTCTCACAATGATATCCCGCCTCAGTACTGCACTTTCCGTGTTGATCTCTGCTGCCTGCTGCTGCCGTTTGAATGCCGATCCGTTGTAAATGGGCACAGAAAGGGTCAGTCCGGCATTGGGCCCGACGGTCCGGTTCAAAAGGGTAAAACCTGCCGCACTCTGGTTACGGGAGTAATTATATGCCGTGTTAAAGCGCACGGTCGGATACCGCAGCGCAGCTGTTTCCTTCACGATCAGCTCATTAATGCGGATCTGATGATCAGCAGCCTTTACGTCGGGATTGACAACAACCCGCTGCAAAAGGTCGTCAAGTACCATGGTACCATCCACAAGAATCGTGTCACGGATAGACACTGCCGCTTTCGGATCCATAGAAATTACGCGCAGCAGCTCTGTTTTCGCTACCTGTGCGATCATTTGCTGGTCAAGAAAAGTCTGGTTGAGGGTATTCAGGTCAATTTGTGCCTGAAAAATATCCGCATTATTGGCCATGCCGGCCTCTTTACGCACTTTCAGGATTTCGAGCCGCTTTTCTGAGGCTTGTATGGATACACGCACGGTATTCAGATAGCTAAGCTGACGCACCACGTCATAATAGCTGGTCATCACCAGTGCAATGGTATTCTGGATTTGCGAGTTGAGCAGTTCCTGGCTTTGCAGCTGCAGTTCACCAAGGCGCTTTTTGGTGGCCACAACCCTCCGGCCATTGTAAAGTAAAATACCCGCCGACAAGTTTGCCTGGGTATTGTTACCCGCGGCAGCATTCCGGTTGATCTCGGTTCCGTCCGTCAGTTTTTGATTGATCTCGGTGATTTGCTCGGTGTTACTGGCATTCGCAGCTACCAGTGGCAGCCCGCCTGCCACCCCATAGTTGTTGAGGACCGTATTGACCTCAACATTATTCTTGGCTATTTCAATCTCGTAGTTGTTTTTGAGTGCGGCAGCTATGGCCTCATCAAGGGTGATCTGCAGGCTGTCGGTCGTTTGCTGGCTGAATGCGGGCGTCCCGCACAGGAGCAGCAACAGGGGTATGTATTTTTTGTTGGTAGAAAATCCGAGAAGGTTCATGCAAATAGTAATAAAATGGATCTAAACGGCCATTTCCTGGGCCATTTTCTGTTCTTCCGTGACTTTGTGCTTTTTAGGGGAAATAAAGGTGTAAATAGCCGGAATTACAAAGAGCGTCAGGATCAGTGAAAATGTAAGTCCGCCTACGATCACAACCCCGAGTGGTACCCGGCTGGTAGCAGCCGCGCCCAGGCTCAATGCAATGGGCAATGCGCCGAAAGCCGTAGCTAAGCTCGTCATCAGGATAGGACGTAGTCGCTGGGTGGCCGATTCAATTGCAGCTGCGGTCCTGCTCATGCCCTGCTCCCGTTTCTGGTTTGCAAACTCAACAATAAGAATCCCGTTTTTCGTCACCAGCCCGATCAGCATGATCATCCCGATCTGCGAGAAAATGTTGATGGTAAGTCCAAATGCATACAGGCTCAGCAAGGCCCCAGCCAATGCAAGCGGCACAGTGATCATGATGATAAACGGATCTGTAAAGCTTTCAAACTGACCCGCGAGCACCAGGTACACGAGCAATAAGGCAAGTCCGAATGCAAAGCTGGTATTGGATGAGCTTTCTTCGAAGTCGCGCGAAGGTCCCGTCAGTGAAGTCTGAAAACTTTCATCAAGCAGCTTGTTGCCGATCCGGCGCATGGCCTCTACACCGTCACCAATTGTTTTTCCTTCCACCAATGAAGCAGAGACGGTCGCACTTTTGTACCGGTTGTAGTGGTAAATGGTCGGCGGGCCGCTTTGTTCTTCCATTTTAACTACTGCAGTAAGCGGGATATTTTCTCCGCGATTATTGCGGACATACAGTTTCTCAATGTCGGCCGGCTTGTTGCGCTCATCGCGCTCAACCTGCCCGATCACCTGGTATTGCTGGCCATTCATGATAAAATAGGCAAGGCGCCGCCCGCTGAATGCTGACTGGATCGTTGCCGCCACATCGGTGGTCGAGAGTCCGAGATCGCGTGCTTTCAGACGGTCGATCGTAAGCCTGATTTCGGGCTTGTTGAATTTCAGGTTGACATCGACGTTCTGGAATGTAGGGTCCTGACGGGCTTCTTCCAGGAATTTTGGCAAGACGTCGTAAAGTTTTTCAAAATCAAGATTTTGCAAGACAAACTGTACAGGCAGCGAACCTCTGGATCCGATCCCCACGGAAATGGTCTGCTCCTGGGTGGCAAAGATCCTGGCGTCGTTAAAACGTGCCAGTTTTTTATTGATATCCTGCGCAATGTCGTTCTGGCTGCGTCTGCGCTCGCCGGAAGGTACCAGCCCGATTCGTCCCGTAGCGCTGTTCATACCACCTCCGCCGAAACCCGGCGTGGCTGAAAATGTAAATGCCCGCTCAGGCACTGAGTCATTCAGAAAATTCGTCAGCTCGTCCGAAACACCCTGCATCTGGTCAAAGCTCGTTCCCTCCGGTGCCGACAGGTTAAACCGGATGCTGTTCCGGTCTTCCATCGGCGCCAGCTCACTCTGAAGATTGGAATATGTGAACCAGATCAGTACTCCGCATATCACAACCAGCACCCATGATATCCAGCGAGCCTTCATAAATCCGCTGAGTGCACGGTTGTAGCCATTTTCCATTCCCTCAAAGAAGGGTTCTGTTTTGTTGTAAAACCACCCGTGACCCGCATTTTTCCTGTTCAGGAATACGTTCAGCACGGGGGTGATGGTGAGTGAAACAAATGCGGAGATCAATACCGCGGAAGCGACGACAATACCAAATTCGCGGAAAAGACTTCCGACAAAACCTTCCAGGAAGATCACGGGCAGGAACACCACTGCCAAGGTGAGTGAGGTAGAAATTACCGCAAAGAAAATCTCCCGGCTTCCTTCCAGTGCAGCCTGCCGGATCGGCAGTCCGCTTTCCAGCTTGCGGAAAATATTTTCTGTCACCACAATCCCGTCATCCACCACGAGCCCCGTCGCCAGTACAATCCCGAGCAGTGTCAAAATGTTAATGGAAAAACCAAACAGATACATGACAAAAAATGTGGCAACCAGCGAGATAGGAATATCAATCAGCGGCCGGACGGCTACCAGCAGGTTTCGGAAAAAGAAAAGGATCACGATCACCACCAGCGCAAAGGCGATGAACAATGTTTCCTCCACTTCCTCGATCGACTGCCGCACAAGTTGCGTGTTGTCGATCAGTACGCTGAATGTAATGTCAGACTTATTGGATTTCTGAATTTCGGCAAGCCTGCGATTGAACTCGTCGGAGATCTGCACGTAGTTGGCGCCGGGCTGCGGAATTACGGCCAGACCTACTGCGTACATGCCGTTGTATTTCCAGCTTTGCTCCTCATTTTCAGGGCCCAGCTCTATTTTGGCAAGATTGCCCAGCCGCACAATCCCGGTACTGTCATTGCGTATGACCAGATTTTTAAAGTCATTCTCACTCGTAAGCCGGCCCATGGTCCGGATCGTCAGTTCGGTACTCTGACCGTAAATTTTTCCCGCGGGAAGCTCTACGTTTTCGGACGCTAGCGTACTGTTGATATCGTTGAAAGAAACGTTGTAGGCGTTCATCTTATCGGGATCAAGCCAGATGCGCATGGCATAGCGCTTTTGCCCGAAAATATTAATCGCACTTACGCCATCAATGGTCTGCAGGCTTTGCTGCAGTACATTTTCCGCATAATCACTCAGTTCTAGCAAACCTTTGGAAGGGCTCTGTACGGCCAGGAGGAGGATAAAATCACTGTTCGCATCGGCTTTGCTTACAACCGGAGGTGCATCAATATCCTGCGGCAGGTTCCGCTGTGCCTGGCTTACCTTGTCGCGGACGTCGTTGGCGGCACCTTCGAGGTCAGCTTCCAGGTTGAATTCCACGGTAATGTTGCTGGACCCGATCTGGCTGGATGAGCTGATACTTTTGATCGCCGGAATACCATTGATGCTTTTTTCAAGCGGTTCGGTAATCTGGCTTTCAATGATATCGGCATTGGCACCCGTATAGCTGGTGCGCACGTTCACGATCGGCGGATCAATGGCGGGATAGTCCCGCAGGGAAAGAAAGTTATAACCTACAACCCCGAACAGGATGATCAGTAGGTTCATCACGACCGCCAGTACCGGCCGTTTTAGGGATAGTTCGGAGATATTCATAGGACCATTCTCGGGAAAAATTGTTGCTTCCGCTACTTACCTGCCACTTTCAGATTTCTCACGCTTCTCACTTTGACCGGGGCATCGGGCCGGGCAAACAATACGCCTGACACAACTACGGTATCACCCTGCTGAAGTCCTTTGGTCACTTCCACCACATCGGCCAGGCGGTCGCCCGTTTCAACGGTTACGAACGTGGCCTTGCCACCTTTTACCGTAACCACTTTCTTGCTTTGTGCCTCGGGAATAATACTGTTGGTAGGCACCAGGATGCTGGGTTTATTATTGTTGGACCGGAGATATACCTTGGCAAAAGAGCCCGGACTGGTATTGCCCGAGGTCAGTACGGCCCGTACCGTAATATTCCGGGTTGTTTCATTGACCTGTGGTTCGAGGGCAATGATGCGGGCATTCTGCCGATTGCTCTGGTCGAGGGCTACCTCCACGGTACCACCCTTTGCAATATATTTCTGATAACTTTCGGGTACTGTAAAATCAATGCGCAGGTCAGAAAGCTGCTGTATGGTTGCAATGATATTGTTGGGGGTCACATAGGCGCCTTCGCTTACTTTCCGTAAGCCGATCACACCTGTAAAAGGCGCGCGGATGATCGTTTTGTCGATCAATGCCTGTGTGTATACCATATCTGCTTTGAGCGTATTGACCTGGTTTACTGCCAGATCGTAGTCGGCCTGGTTAATTCCGTTGATGGCCACCAGCTGCTTCAATCGCTTCTCCGTAGTTTCGGCAAGATCAAGCTGAATTTTCGACTTGTCGAGCTGGGCCACCAGGTCGGCATTGTTGATCCTTGCAATCACCGTGCCTTTCTGAACAGTTTTTCCTTCGGGCACGTGGAGGAACGTAAGGATCCCGCTTACTTCCGGGCGTAGTTCGGCAAATTCGTTTGCGACAACCGTGCCATTTACTTCCACCTGATCATTCACCTGCTGTGACTTGACTACAATCACGTCAACCATGGTAGGGCCGCCGCTGCCTTTTTGCTGGAAGGTATCCTTTTTTTCACCGCAAGAAAAAGTAACGAGGAGCGTACCCGATATTAAAGCTGCTGATAGATAGTGTCTCGGATGCTTGATATCTGTTATAACAGACCTGAAAACGGCTGCATTCATAAAGGACAAATTGTCGGAAATACTGGTTTAGGGGCTTTTTTTGAGCGTTGAACAGATGGGCCTTTCTATTCTAAAACGGTTTAGATAGTTTTCTACTTTAAAAGTTTAAAGCCAAAAAAACTTTTTTAAAGCTCCGTAGCGATTACTTTCAGCAGCGTCTCGCATTTCAGTTCCGTTTCTTCCCATTCCCTTTCCGGAACCGAATCCTCGGTAATGCCCGCTCCTGCAAAAAACGTAGCCACCCCGTCTTTGAACCTGACGGTGCGCAAGTTGACAAAAAGGTGGGTGTCGCCGGAAACCTGTGCAGGCCCCAGGAAACCGCTGTAAAAAGACCGGTCATACCCTTCAACTTTCCTGAGGAAATCAAGGCTGGGCGCTTTTGGTACCCCGCAGATGGCCGAGGTAGGATGCAGCAGGCTGAGCATCACGGACGCCAGCTCGGGGAAATTCAATGCCCGGGTATCGACTTCAAAGTCCGTCCGTAAATGGTACAGGTTACCGGCCAGCGTGGTGCGCGGACCTGTTTCGGTGTACTCCCGTAAACGGATTTTTTTAAAGCATTCAACAATATAGCGGCTCACAAGCGCCTGCTCTCCGATCTCCTTTTCACCCCAACGTATGTCAAACCGGGGAATAAGGTCACCTGCATCATTGCGGGCTTTTTGCGTACCGGCCAGCGACATGGTCCTGAAAATACCGTCGGAGGTCTGCTGCACCAGAGCCTCAGGGCTGGCGCCAAGCCACATCTCATTTTGTTCGGGCAGGCTCACCAGGGATACAAATGCATGCGGGTAAGCCTTTGCGAGCTTGTAAAAAGCACGGGCAGGCTGAAAATGGTCGGAGTAGGGCAGGTCTTTCGTTCTTGAAAGCACTACTTTTTTAAAATGATTCTGTTTGATAGCGGCAACTGCCAGCGCTACAATCCGCTCGTACCGCTCCCTGCTGCCAGAGGCACCTCCGGGAACTGTATAGTGGACGGGCGTCTTGCTGACCGTATCGGCGGAAACTGATTCGGCAAGGCTGACAAGTTTTTGCACGTCGGGATGCTCTTCTCCCAGGGCATTTTCGACCTGCCGGATGGAAAGATCCTCTGCGAATGACAGGATAATGTCGCCTTCCAGAAAAAGGACGTCATCGCCACCATTCCGGTCAAAAGCTGCCATCAGGAAGCCTGGCGATAATTTATCGAGCTCGGGCTGGCATTTGCGGGCGCCTTCCCTGAGCGAGATCAGTAGTTTTACTTCATTGGAAAAAGGAAGCTTCCATAAAGCAGCGGGAAATCCAAGTTCTTTTGACGCTTTCCACAACTCATTCGGCTGCAATCCTTCAAATAATGAAAGCCTGGTGTCTGTCTGAACTGAAAACATTCAAGTTTTGGGGTTACTCTTGGGTAATGGATGCAAAATAACTTTAACGATCGGCATCTACAATAGCGACGGTAAGCCGGCTTATGCATACCAGTTTCTGTTCTTCATTGGTAATCCGGATATCCCAGATATGTGTGGTACGTCCCACGTGGATGGCGGTCACTTTTCCGTATACAAATCCTTCGCGGACAGGCCTCAGATGGTTCGCATTGATTTCCAGTCCCACCGCATGCTGCTTTGACGGATCGGGCAGGACGAGGTAGGAAGCAATGCTGCCCAGCGTTTCAGCCAGTACCACGGAGGCTCCTCCGTGCAGAATGCCAAAGGGCTGGTGGGTGCGTGCATCCACGGGCATTCTGGCAATCAGGTAATCACTGGTAATCTCCGTAAATTCTATTCCAATACGATGAGCGATCGTGTGCCTGCCGAGTTCATGGAGCGTTTCAATCGTTACCGAAGTGTTAAACATATCTAAAAAATGTATAAATTTGTATCAGTCCTGTGAATCAGAAACAAGGTATTTGAAAAAATAATATTTAAATAATACAAAATATTGAAAAGGAAGTCGATATACCTCATTCGCCACGGTGAAACCGATTTTAACCGCAGAGGCGTAGTTCAGGGAAGCGGGGTTGATTCTTTGCTTAACGAATGGGGAGAAGCCCAGGCGGCCGCGTTCTTCAATGCTTACCAGCATGTTCCTTTTGATAAAATATATACTTCCGACTTAAAGCGAACACATCAGACTGTCCGCGGGTTCATCAGGCAGGGGATCCCTCACGAAAGTTATGCAGGCCTCAATGAGATTTCATGGGGAATACGTGAAGGCCGCGAGCCCAACACGGGTGATAACAATTACTATCGCGAACTCGTGACTGCCTGGCGCAACGGTCAGGTAGACCTGGCTGCCGAAGAAGGAGAAAGCCCCGTGCAGGTCCGCGAGCGGCAGATTTCCGTCATCAATACGATCCTTTCGCGTCCGCACGAGCGCAATATCCTGGTGGCCATGCACGGCCGCGCCATGCGGGTGCTGCTGACCACGCTTTTTGAGCAGCCGCTTGAAAAGATGGACCAGTATGAGCACAGCAATCTTTGTCTATACAAAATCAACTACGCTTACGACACCGGAAAGTTTGAGTTGGAAGTATCCAATGACATCACGCATTTGCTTTCTCTCGAAATTCCCCAAACTTTGTAAAGGCCGCTTGTGTAGAGACAGTTCCTTTGGTGTATTCCGGGTGAGCCGGCCGGTACCTGCCTTTACATTTGCGCATTGTCGTAAATATTCAGCGTAACCGAAATTTCATGTCCAAAAGGAGGATTTACTGGACTCTTCAGATCCTGGGGTGGACCCTCCTGGTTATGTTCGAATACGTACCCTACGCACTCGAATTCGGATTTGAACTGAGCGTTTTCTACACGGCCATCGCCAATATTCTGCTCGGAATCTGTCTTACACATGTTTACAGGCTGGTCATCAGGCGATGGAACTGGTCATCGCTTCCTTTGCCCCGGCTGGCGCTGCGGGTAATCGGCTCGGTACTGTTGCTTGGACTGATCATGACGCTGGTGAACCAGCCCATGGATCGGGAGGTGCTCGAATACAACCTGCTTAATCAGCCGCTCGTTTTTTGGGGGTATTATGCCAACTGGTGCAAAAACCTGCTTGCGTGGATTCTTTCCTATACCGTGTACCATTACATTGAGCAAACACGGCTTGCGGGGTATGAGAAGATTATGCTGAAAATGTCCATGCGGGAGGCCGAAGCCAAAGTGCTGCGCTCGCAGCTCAATCCCCATTTTACATTCAATGCATTGAACAGCATCCGGGCGCTGGTGTATGAAGATCCCTCGAAGGCGCAGCTGAGCATTACGCAGTTGTCGAACATACTGCGCAACTCCCTGCTCGCCGATCGCCGCAAAACAGTTGATCTGCAGGAGGAGCTCCGCACGGTTGAAGATTACCTTGAACTGGAAAAAGTCCGCTATGAAGACCGTCTGAAATATACCATCACAACCAACCCGCAGGCTATTTACTGGCAGGTGCCGCCCATGATGCTGCAGACCCTGGTTGAAAACGGTATCAAGCACGGCGTGTCGAAGGAAGTACGAGGGGGTTTTATTGATCTTCAGTGCGATATTGACAATGACCTGCTCGTCATCCACATCATGAACTCGGGCCAGCTTGGTACTACGGAGTCGGGTGGGGTAGGGCTTAAAAATACGGCCGAGCGACTGTCCATCCTGTACGGGAAAGGTGCTTCTTTCCGGATTTTTCAGGAAAAAGAAGGTGTGGTTTGCTCTGAGGTAAAAATCCCGATGTTGTCCGAAAGTGTGATGGCGGCAGGAGAGGAAAGCAAGTCGGGTAACTAGGCGAAAATCTAAAATTTCATTATTCCTAACTTATATGCCATGAGAACACTTATTGTTGATGATGAGCGACTTGCCCGCAATGAATTGAAGCGGCTTCTGGAACCTTATACCAAAATTGAGATTGTAGGCGAGGCGTCGAATGCGGATGAGGCGCTCACGCTGATCGACCAGTTGCAGCCCGAACTGCTCTTTCTCGACATTCAGATGCCCGGAAGAAACGGTTTTGAGCTGCTTTCTGCCATCGAGGGGAAGACGCCAGAGGTTATTTTTACCACTGCCTATGACGAATATGCGATCAAGGCATTTGAGTATAATGCACTGGATTACCTGCTGAAACCCATTGATAATGAGCGACTGAAAGATACGATCCAGCGGATCGAGGAAAACCAGTCGCACCCGGAAGTACACGTGCATTCCGAAGAACGCGCCGGGAAGGTACTCGGAGCCGATGACCAGGTATTTGTAAAAGATGGCGAGAAATGCTGGTTTGTAAAATTGGGTAAAATCCGCCTTTTCGAATCCATGGGCAACTATGTACGCCTGCATTTTGACGATCAGAAACCACTGGTGCTCAAATCTCTGAACAACCTCGAAGAACGCCTTGATCCGATCACGTACTTCCGTGCCAACCGCAAGCATATCATCAACCTGAACTGGGTGGAGAAAATTGAGCCCTGGTTTAGCGGGGGATTGCTGGTAACCCTGCAAGGCGGCGATAAAATCGAGATCTCGCGAAGGCAGGCGATCCGTTTCAAAGAATTGATGAGCCTATAATGATACCTAACATAATGCGTTTTTTCGGGTTACTTCTGCTTGTTTCGTGGAGTTTGGTATTTCAGGCTTGTAACAGGCAGGCCCGGAAAGAAGAGGTGCAAACAGCGGATCGGAAGCTGGCAGGTGCTGTCAGGCATGAACAATATGGCAGCTGTGACTCGGTCAGCAATGCAGGCATTTACGTGAAGCTCAACCTTTGGCAGCCGACGGGTGAAGACACGCTTGCCAAAACAATGTCCGGCGTTCTGAACCAGAAAACGATTAAAAAAATCAATGCTTTTGGTGACCCTGATCTGATCAAAAGTAATCCCGCGGCATTGGAAAGTGTAGCGGGAGCTTTTCAGGTTTTTGAAAACAATTACAAAAGCTTCAAAAAAACCAATCCCGATGCGCCAGGCTGCTGGATGATGGAGCTTACAGGCGATACCCTTATGACAACCTCAAAGGCATTGTGCTATCAGCTTTTTGAGGTGTCTTTTGTGGGCGGTGCACATCCCAATAGTTTCAGGTCTTTTCATGTTTTTGACAGGAAAACAGGTATCGAAAGGCCTATGAAAGATTACGTGACCGACTCCGCTGCCCTGGTAAAGCTTGTTGAAAAAGAATTCAGGAAGGTGGAAAAACTAAGCCCGGAGGCCGATCTTGATCAATCGGGGTACTTCCTGCTCAACCATACATTTGTACTTCCTCTTAACTACATCTTTGCGCGCGAGGGGGTGCGGTTTTATTACAACCCCTACGAAATTGCCCCCTATGCCCGCGGCGCCATTGATTTTACCATTCCCTACACGGCACTCGAAGGCATCATCCGAAAAGACATATTCTGATCAGAATTCTTCAGAGTCGCGAAAGCTGTAATAGCCCGCATCTGTAAAAATCATGTGATCCAGCACGGGAAGGTCAAGGATACGTCCCGCCTCCCGTATCTGCTCGGTCAGGCGCTTGTCGGCCAGGCTGGGGATCAGCTGACCGGAAGGATGATTGTGCACGAGAATGATGGAACTGGCCAGGTGTTCCACAGCCAGCTTAAAGATCATTTTAACATCCGCAGGCGTACCCGAAACACCGCCCAGGCCCACCTGCGCAGTGCGGGTAACATGGTTGGCCCGGTTGAGCAGTAATACCCAGAACTCCTCATGGGGTTTATCGAGCAGGTAAGGCTTCATTTCCTCATAAACATCCTCCGAGCAGCAGATTTTGCGTTTTTGGACTGCAATGATGTCGCTCCGCCTGCGGCCCAGTTCCAGGGCAGCGAGGATGGTCACTGCCTTGGCCTGACCAATGCCGCGGTGTTTTTTAAGGTCTTTGACACTCAGCTTGGCGAGCGAATTGATGTTGTTACCCACCGAGTTCATGATGATTTTGGCAACATCCACTGCCGAATGGTCTACCGTACCTGAGCCTATGAGGATGGCGATCAGCTCGGCATCCGACAATGCAGACCTTCCTTTTTTGGTGAACTTTTCCCTAGGCCGGTCTTCTTCAAACCAGCTGAGGATACTCCGGGGATTATACTTTCTTCGGTCTGTCATAGGAAGGATACAAAAGCATGTACCCTTTGGACGTAGACATTGAAAAAGGTAACTGTCCGACCGGTTATTTCTTTTCGTTCATTTCTATCAGGTAGCCGTCCGGATCTGCAAAGTAGATTTGTACCACGCCCCCGAACCGCACCTGCTTGTGAAAAGGGATCTTTTTCGCAGTCAGAAATTGCTCCGCATTGGCGATGGATTGTACGAAAATAGCATAGTGGCCGCCATTTTTATCATTCACGACGGGTTCGGTGCGACCTGCCAGCAAGTGGATCATCTGTCCGTTTCCGGTGTTGAACCAACCCCTGATCGCTTTCAGACTGTCGGGCACTTCTATTGGTGCCAGGCCCATGATATTCTGGTAAAAGTTTTTGCTTGCAGGCATGTCTTTCACATGTAAAGCGATGTGATTGAGGCCGGTAAAGCCCAGGCTGGTAGGGCTAGTCTGTGCCACTGCACCAATCGCCGGCGCGAGCATCAAAATAAAAATCAGTTTTTTAATCATTACAATCAATGGATAAATGCCTGGAACATAATATCCGGCTAAGTTAGGGAATTGATGCTGAGCATAGACCGGTTACCCTGCTATTTCACTTTACTGCCGCCAAGCAATGTACCCAGCAGCATCTGGGTTTCATGATGTTCGTGCGAATGGTTCATGCCGAGCTTGTGATTCAGTTCTTCCAGTATTTTTTTCGACTCATCGGTGTTGATGGCTGCGACCCGCTGGATGGTGTAAGGCAGGATCTTCGGTAATCTTGCTTTTTCAGCCATTTGCAATGCACGTTTCATGTTCACCGCAGCCAGTGGCTCGGCAGCATACCATACCATCAGCGGCAGATTGTGGTCGTTTTTATCTTCTTCTTTCTGCATCAATGCTTCCACAACATCCCATCGCTGAGCGGGAACAAGCCGCGTCATGGCCGATGTCAGGTACAGACGGACCAATGCTGATGAATCCGTACGGGCCATTTCTGCGAACTGCTTCAAGGCTTCGGGGCTGACATCATTGTCCTCGGCAAGCAGTTGTATCGCCCAGCTCCGTATATATTCACTTTGGTTCGACAGCAAGGCTTCCAGCTCTTTTTCAGTCAGTCCTTTCGTCACGTGGAGCGTCCATAGTGCGCGCAGCTTGCGGGTTTCGTCCGGATTGTTGGCCAGTATTTCCTTCAATGCTTTATGCACCTTCTTATTGGGTCCACGCTCCTGAAGGATCGTCCGCGCTTGGCGCACGTACCATTCATTGCGGTGAAGCTGATAGTTCACGAGCTCCAAATCCGATGCGGCATTCAGATCAACCTTCACCCATTTATCATTGTCACTGGTGATTTTAAAAATACGTCCCATCGTTTTGTCATGTACGTCGGGATTCGGGCTGTGACACTGGTTTTTGTCGTACCAGTCAATTGCCCAGACCGATCCGCTGGCATCGTACTTCATGTTGAGCCACTGCGACCAGGAATCGTTCATGGCCATGAAATCAGGACGGTGAGAGGCAATGTAGCCGGAGCCCGATTTTTCAAAATGATCCACATTCAGCCGGGCACCGTTGATATTGTTCATGAAAATTTCATTGCGGTATTCCTTTGGCCAGGAGTCGGTCAGGTAGATCATTGCTCCTGCATGGGCATGTCCGCCACCTGCCGAAGCCGACCGGAAATTGCCCGCATGCGGCCCGCGCTCGCCCACCCAGTGCACATGGTCTCCGATGGTTTTGATATCGTCGTAAGTATAGGGATTGAAATGATTGCCGGCCTGGCGCTGGTACCGTGCCCCCTGGATGGTGTGGTACATGTGCGGAATCACGCAAACAGTAATAAATGCATGGCCAAAATCATTGAAGTCAATACCCCACGGATTGCTCGATCCTTCCGCAAAAACTTCGAACTTGTGCATAGTCGGATGGTACCGCCATACGCCTGCATTGATCTTCGTCCGCTCCGAATCGGGTGCGCCGGGTTTGCCTACATTGGAATGTGTAAACACACCGTGCGTTCCGTAGAGCCAGCCATCAGGTCCCCATCTCAGGTTGTTGAGTACCTCATGCGTATCGTGCAGGCCCCAGCCGTCCAGCAAAATTTGTGGAGGTCCGGCAGGTTTGTCATTCTTGGCATCCACAGGAATAAACATCAGGTTGGGTGCTGCTCCCAGCCACACTCCGCCCATACCGACCTCAATGCCGCTCACCAGGTTCAGACCTTCGGTAAAAACCTTTTTCTTGTCCAGCGTTCCGTCACCATCGGTGTCTTCCAGGATCAGGATACGATCGCGGCCCTGTCCCTCGGGTGCCCGTACCGGGTACGTATGTCCTTCCACTACCCAGAGCCTTCCCCGGGCATCAATGGTAAAGCTGATGGGTTTAACAACCTCGGGTTCCGATGCTGCCAATGTTACCTTGAAGCCTTTTGGCGGTGTCATCGCCTGCGCAGCCTTTACGCCCGATAAGCCCGCATGAAGGACCGGATCCAGAGGCGGAAGAATAATAATGTCCTTCTGTTTGAGCTCATTGGGAAACTCCGGCCGGCTGGGATAGAAAAGAAAGTCGTCAAAGTTGATGTGAGCCCATTTATCGTGGGGAATGTAGGGGATTTGTGAAATTCCGGTTTCGTTATCAATAATGCGGATAAAAATTTCCTGATTCAGATAAGGCTGCAGGTCAACCACCGCAGGCTGCAAAGTGGCCCTTCCCGAACCTGTAATATCGTAAATAACGCTGTCGCTGCCTGCCAGCACAAGTTCCACGCGGGTATCCTGCAATGCACCCCCGGAAACACGGAAAGCGGCAAAAGGCTGGGATACCTTGAAAGATGCGGAGGTAAGAGTGCCGGTAAGCCTGGCATTCAGCGAGCCGCCGCTGCTGATAAAGTGTGTGCCTTCAAAGCCGATATGCATGTCTTTTTCATGAACAGGGGAAGGGTCCTGGGAAACGATTGCATTTGCGAAAGCTTCGCCGGTCACAGTCCAGTCCTGCAACGTACCGGTTTCAAAATTCAGGTTTAAAGGTTTTCCGTTTTTCAGGGGAAGCTGTCCTGCAATGGTTTTGTCGCTGATTTCACCCTGCACGACTTCAAAACTGCCTACCATACCCGCAGCCCGGTGGCCAGGAACAGAGCAGAAGTAGGTGTCACTTTCTTTGGCCGTGAAGGTAATGCTGGTGCTGGATCCTTTTTCGAGAATCACCTTGCTTTTCAATCCCAGCTTTTCGAGAGAAATGTCGTGGGTCATCAGCTCGCCATTGGTGATCTTGATGCGAACCTTATCCCCCTTATTGGCCCGCAGGGTTGGATTGCGGGCTCCGTCGGTCCCGAAAAAGCCCAGCATCGTAGCTTCCAGTGCATAATCGCGGTCAACATTGGAAGTGTCAACAGCTGCGTTAGACTTGTTTTTTTGTGCAAAACCTGCCGGAATGAATGCAACCTCAGCCAGTAATGCAGCGGTAAGTAAGCAAAATAAGCGTATCATACAGTGGAAATTAGGATAGCAAAGTCGTATAATATGTCAATTGAAAGAGCTTGTAATCCGGCTTATACTGATCATGCCGGATCCAGCGGGAGAGGAGCGGGGAAGACGGAAGCTGCCGGGTGTACGTGCAACCTATATAGTACATCGTTTTATTTGTGGAATAGGTAGAATACGGGAATTTTTATTGATTGTAAATGATTTTAGAATGACTTTGCAACCATATCCGAATCTTAAGCGGAATACTAATAATCCTGTCCAATGAATCTATCCAACATGCTCGACGTGGTGATCGTCGGTGGCAGCTATGCCGGACTTTCAGCTGCATTGTCACTGGGCCGGGCGATACAGTCCGTCGTCATCATCGACAGCGGAGAACCCTGCAACCGGCAGACTCCCCACTCTCATAACTTCCTGACCCAGGATGGTTCTTCTCCGGCAGGTATTGCGGCCGAGGCATTACAACAGATTCTGAAATACCCGACGGTACACCACGTGAAGGACAAGGTGAGTAAGGTGCAGGGGCACGACCATCATTTTGTGGTAAAAACAACGTCCGGAAGCACCTTTGAGGCGCGGAAAATTCTTTTTGCAACCGGTATCCGTGACTTGCTTCCCGACATTCCGGGTATGTCGCAGTGCTGGGGGATTTCTGTGATCCATTGTCCGTACTGCCACGGATATGAATACCGGGGTAAGCAAACCGGCATCATGATGAACGGGGATGAAGGTGCCGAGCATGCGGTATTTATCAGAAACTGGGCGGGGCAACTTACGCTTTTTACACAGGGCAAAGCCAATATTTCCGCAGAAAAGCGTGCACTTCTAACAAGAAATCAAATCCGCCTTAACGAATCTCCCATTCGTAAGATCGTGCATAAGAATGGCTACATTTCCTCAGTGGAACTTGCCGATGGTACTAGCCAGGCATTGGATGCCTTGTATGCCCGGGTTCCCTTTGAGCAGCATTGCAGCATCCCGCAGATACTGGGCTGCGCCCATACGCCCGAGGGTTTTATACAGGTCGATGCATTCAACAGAACTACTATCCCGGGGATTTTTGCGGCAGGCGACAATGTGAATTCGATGCGCTCCGTGTCGCAGTCTGTAGCAGGAGGGACTATGGCCGGCGCGATGCTCAGCAGGGAGCTGATTATGCACAAAAATACACGCTGAGCATGGCGTAGACTATTCTGGAATAAGCACCTTTACGCCGGAGCATGGGGGGGGCAATCAGCGAGGGGAATTGTCGCAACTTTGCAGAAATCAATATCAGTTCCGGAAAGGCAGATTGCATGCAACACATTTTCAAATAAAAAAAGAGCCAGTTAAAAACCGGCTCCTTTATATACCCTTACACTTTATGTTCAAATTTTAGTTATCAATCCAACTGATAATATCCGTGCGAAAAACCCAGAGGCAGAAACAGATGAAGAATCCGATTGCAAGTACAATTTCCATAAGATAGAGGTTGAGGTATTTCATTATTTTTAGCTAAAGACTCAAATAAGGAGCACACTCTTCAACTAAATGGGGTGAAAGCGTTGATATGTGTAGTATCCGCGCGATTAGATGAGATCAAACTACTTTGGGTGTGCGCGTTATCGCTTAGGAACTATCTTAATGATTGATACATCCTCTTGGATGGAAATTATTGCTAGCATTGATCCTTAGTAATGAACTTATCGTAGATCGTTGCATAAGAGATGCGTGAGAGATTTCAAAAAGGGCTGGCAATGATGTCACGCTCTTTTTTGTTTGACAGAGATTCAGTCAGCATACTTTTAAGAGCCTACCCGCAATCTCACCTCCAAGCTTGCCAAGGAATATTCAGATGACTACAACTGGCCGGATCAGCACGGCATTGCATCGGATCTTTACCGGACCTGATGGATTTCAGTAATATTAAATGGCGTGATGAAGTTGCGTTTTGCAGCTTTACCCTGAGTTTGCTTGATAAGTAGCCTGTTAAATGCGTGCTTCGGTATTTCAAGTCCGAGAATAAATACATTCTACCGGAGCCATCGTGCAGCTGGCATGCAGCAGCGGCATCCTTGCCGGTATAACGGACATTGGATAATGCCTACATTATCGCCCGCTCAGCTCAGGGCAGCAACATGTATGGTGGTAGCTGGTACTTAACAATCCGTGGTGGATAATGACTGGTAGTCAGTCTTCCCGTCTGGTGAGCAGATAGTTTGCAAACAGTCTTTGCACGACTTCCATATCCATTAGATTTTCTTCTGTGTCAACCTTCACCAACACCTTCTTTTCTAAGTCGTGCAGGTAGTGATCATTTTTATAGGAGTATACCTTAAAAGGCCTTTTTGATATCCCATTATCAACATTCAACTCGGCATTATAAAGGTTGTACATGTTTTTGATCTTTATGGGTCTAAAATTTTCTGGAATCCTATTGCGAATATGTTTGATCTTTGAATGTAGTACTATATCACAAGGTAGTATTTTCCTCAGTTAAAATCCAATGCGCATTCACATTAAATTTTGTTAGGATTGCATATGATGCCCAATTTGGACACTTCGCTTCTCAGGATCGTTCTTTCGGTTGTTGTAATGACAAGTGCTCATACCAAGCTCTTGCAGCAGCGCGCAGGCTCATCACCTTTCCCTCTTTGACAAGGTTCTCGGCTGCCTCAATAAACCGCTTGTTGATCTGAATCGCTTCTTCTGCTTTTAAAAAAAAATAGCGGTGGCTTTTAGACCACGGCATGCTATTAAATGTTCGCGTTTAAGTGTTGGTTACTTCTGCAAAAAAGTTACCATATACGGGATGTACACAACCTGGTAGCTAAAATTGGTTGACTGGTATGCGGAATTCCTGGAAGCAGGATACCATACCGGTAGACACGAAAAAAGCAGAACCCACAAGGTTCTGCTTTTACGTCACTGAGTAAGCTTTTCATTGTCGGCGGTCTGGACGGGACTCGAACCCGCGACCCCATGCGTGACAGGCATGTATTCTAACCAGCTGAACTACCAAACCGTTTCGTTTCAGTGATAACGTGGTGCAAAAGTAGTACGATTTGTTTTCAGTGCAAGTCCTGGGCAGACTTTTTTGTCATTTATTTGCAAATAATTTTTTGCCTGGACGGGAAAGGTTTGAAAATGAATTTGTTGCAAACTCAAAAAAAATGACGAAAATTAAAGAGGTTATCGCTGCTCTGGAAACGCTTGCTCCGCCTTCGTATCAGGAAAGTTATGATAATGCAGGTCTGCTCGTCGGATCACCGGGAGATGAGGTTACGGGCGTACTGATTGCACTGGATACTACCGAAGCGGTCATTGAAGAAGCCCTGCGCCGTAACTGCAACCTGATTGTTGCGCATCACCCTGTCATCTTCAAAGGTCTTAAGCAGCTTACCGGGAAAAATTACGTTGAGCGCACCATCATCAGCGCCATCCGTAACCACGTTGCGATTTATGCCGCACATACCAACCTCGATCATGTCCACCATGGAGTCAATAAAATGATTGCAGAAAAAATCGGGTTGCAGCAGGTTAGGGTACTGGACCCTAAAAAAGGCATTTTGACAAAAATGACCTTTTTTACACCGGTTGACCATACACAAGCTGTGCTCGATGCCTTGTACGAGGCCGGAGCGGGCCGGATCGGGGAGTATTCGGAATGCAGCTTCTCTGCTGCGGGCACGGGTACCTTCACACCCAGTGACCAGGCCAATCCGGCAATCGGGAAAGCCGGAAAGCGAGAATCAGTAGCTGAAAACCGTTCCGAAATCATGTTTCCGTCCCATACGACGGCGAAGATGGTAGGCGTGCTCAAACGGGTACATCCCTATGAAGAAGTGGCATACTACCTGACCAGCCTTGAAAACGAAAATCAGGAAGTTGGTGCCGGGGCAATAGGAGAGTTGCCGGAGCCAGTGCCGGCTGAGCGTTTTTTAGAGATGTTAAAAAGCAATATGAACCTGCAGATCATCCGGCATACCGAAGCTCCCGGCCGGCCGGTTTCCCGCGTAGCCGTATGCGGAGGAGCGGGCAGCTTTCTTCTGCAGGCCGCGCTCAGGGCGGGTGCGGATGCATTTGTAACCGCAGACTACAAGTATCACGAGTTTTTTGATGCGGAGGGCAGGGCCATGATTTGTGACATCGGGCACTATGAAAGTGAAGTGTATACTAAAGATTTACTATATAATTATTTATCAGAGAAATTTAGTAATTTCGCACTCTGTTTGTCAGAAGTCAACACCAATCCGGTCCGATATTTTGTTTGAAATGCTAGGTTTGTCAGTACATTCTCCCGCTCATCTGCCGCAACAAACTCCTGACATTTTCTTCACTTACAACGCATTGAAACAACTCCATTAAAACATACATGGAAAATACAATCGCACAAAAACTAGACGCTCTCCTGAAATTGCAGGAAATTGATTCAAGCCTTGACGAAATCCGCAAGACGCGTGGCGACCTTCCTGAGGAAGTGCGCGACCTGGAAGATGAAATCATCGGCATCGAAACGCGTCTTGGAAAATTTAGAAGCGAAATTGCCAACCTGAACACGGAAATCGACAACTTCAAAAGCGCTCAGAAAGACGGCGAAAAGCTGATCAAAAAATATAAAGATCAGCAAATGAATGTTCGCAATAACCGTGAGTATGATGCGATTACCAAAGAAATCGAGCTACAGGAGCTGGACATGCAGCTTGCTGAGAAAAAAATGAATGAAGCACGTGCCCGTATCCGCCTGATTGAAGAGGATGCAAACCGTGCCGAAGCTACCCTGAACGAGCGGAACGAAGACCTGAAAGCAAAAAAAGGCGAACTTTCGGTTATTACGGGAGAGAGCGAAGCGGAGGAACAAGCACTGATCGCGGAAAGAGAAAAGCACATCGTCAAAATTGAAGATCGCCTGCTGAAATCCTACCAAAAAATCCGTGACAACTCCATGAACGGACTGGCAGTAGTTCACGTTTCACGGGGTGCATGCGGCGGATGTTTCAGCATCGTGCCTCCCCAGCGTCAGGCTGATATCCGTGAGCGTAAAAAACTGATTGTTTGCGAGCACTGCGGCCGTATCCTGGCAGACGTGGAAAGCGTTGAGCCGGTACATCAGAACCGCAGATAATCTGTCATCATACTTTACAGGAAAGGTTGTCTTTACAGGCAACCTTTTTTTATGTTCGTCAATGATTGTAATTTTTTTTAAAAGACGAGATCGCTTCCGGCATCTAGGCTGCATGGTTGCAGCTTTGCTGCTGCTGGCTGTACCTCATGCATTTGCCACTACCGTTAACTTCACCCCCCGGCTGCAAAAAGCGTATTTCGACATTCAGAAACTGCGCCTGAACACGGCCCGGCAGCTGATTGATGCCGAGCGCGCCGTAGCACCCGACAATGCTTTCCTCAGTTACCTCGACAACTATGCCGACCTGCATTATTTGCTCATTTCGGAGGATAAAAATGCATTCAAGACCTTATCGGCACAGGAGGACAAGCGACTTGCCATCATAGGCACGCTGCCGGACAATGCTCCATTCAAGCGGTTTTTTCAGGCTGAGATCAGGCTGCACTGGGCATTTGCCAAACTGAAATTCGGCAATGAACTGAATGGATCCTGGGAGATCATCCGCGCCTACCGGCTGCTGGAAGAAAACCGACGGAAGTTTCCGGACTTTGTACCCACACTTAAATCACTCGGCCTGCTGCATGTGCTGATCGGCTCCATACCCGAGAATTATGGCTGGGTAGCCCGGATCCTGGGTTTGAAAGGCAATATTCAGGCAGGTATTGCCGAAATACGAACCGTTGTGCGTGAAGAGCCTATGTTCAGGCAGGAGGCGGAACTGACGGATATTCTGCTTCATGCCTATACGCTTGGACTTTCCGCATCCCAGCTGGCGAGGGTACGGGAGTGGCCCAAAGAAGAGCCTGATAACCTGCTGCTGCATTTTTTTACAACAACAACCCTGATGAAAGAGGGTAAAAGCAGTGATGCGTGGCAGTACCTGGCCAGTGCCCCTCAGGGTGATGCATACATGGCGTTTCCATTTCTTGAATATCTGAAAGCCGAGATTCTTTTACAGAAGGGGGCATACGCGCAGGCACTGGGCCATTATCGCTCGTTTTTGAAAAATTACAAAGGATTCAATTACGTCAGGGATAGCTATTTCAAACAGTTTTTGTGCTTGTGGCTGGATGATGATGAGAAGAATGCCCGGCAATATGCAGAAAAAGCAGCGTCGCAGGGAAGTACCATCATTGAGGCAGATCAGTTTGCCCAGCGTGTGGCCGAGGCATACCTGTCCGGGAAAATCAATGCACGCCAGAAAGTGCTCTACCGCGCCAGATATGCGACTGACGGAGGTTACCTTTCCGAAGCTTGGAAAATAGTGGCAGCTCTGGACGAAAAATCATTTGACACACAGGAGGAAAAATGTGAACTGAACTACCGCAAGGCACGCATTCTTCATAAAATGGACAAGCCGGAAACAGCTGTACTATACTATGAGCGTGCATTGTTACTGGGGCGCAAACCGGCACCGGGCTTTGCGGCATCCTCGGCTTTGCAGCTTGGCTATATATGGTTGTCAAACCGGCAGAATGCCAGAGCCAAGTCTTACTTTCAGGAGGCGATGTCGTTCAAAAAACATGAATATAAAAACAGCATCGACAATAAAGCACGGGCTGCACTGACAGCGTTAGGGGACTAAACTAAAGCAAAATACCGGCCTGTTCTCCGGGCCGGTATTTTGCTTTTAGTAAAACCAGAAATTAGGTAGATAATGGACGCCCTGCTGGAATGTTAATCCGCTGGCGGCTGCCCGGGTAAGTTACCTTCTTGGCAGTAAAGCGGGCATTCACATATTCCACCATATCAATCTCGCCGGTAATAGTATCACCGGAAAGTTTTCCATAAAACGTCATGACCACATTATCGCCCGGCACGCTGTACCGGCTCTGAAAGCGTACTTCATCGCCGTCGATGTTTCCGAGCAGCTCACGGGTGGCAAAATCGCCTTTGTGGGTACCTGTCAAAAAGTTGCCATCCTGTTTTTCGATAATGAAAGTATGGCTGCTTTTGCTGGTGTAAAACTCAATGCTGACGTCCCATCTGCCGCTGATATCCGCAGCAGGAGCTTTCATCTCGACACTGGCTTTAGGCTCGCTCCGCTTGCGTGTGAGGATTTCATGAATGCGGTCGCCTACGATCTTGTCATTGCCGGGTCCCATCATGTACGAAGCCAGGGTGATGGAAGTTGTGGGAGCGGCATTTGTATCTGCTGCGGTACCCCGGCGCCCGGAACCTACCGCCACCCGCGGCTTGGTGGTTTGCAGCTCGTCGGCCACTTCCTGTCCTGTAATATAAAGTTTGGTAGGATCCCACGATACGGTCATGACGGGAGTCGCATTATCGAGTGCTCCTTCTTCGGGCTGGCGGATGTTGATGTTCACGCCTTGTATACCCGAAAGCCGTTTTGAAATATTTTCCAGCCACGATACCCAGGTTCTCATTTCAGCCTTGTGATCGCGGGTAGCCCAGGATTCCACGGCAGCCAGCATCCCGATGACTTCTTCACGGCCGATCTTGTTGTCGCGGCAGGGTCCATGGTGCGGCGCGCTTGCCTGCCAGGCCGACATCAGGATGTCTTTTTTACCCAGCATTAATCCTGCGCATTGCGGTCCTCTTAATACTTTTCCGCCACTGTATGCTACAATGGAGGCACCGGCCTTCAGGTGGATGTTCGGGATGGTAAGGCGCTCTGCCGCGGCATCCACGAGGATTGGCACATTGGCCGGATTGGCTATTTTTGCAACATTCTCTACCGTCCAGGGATCTCGGCCGGGCATCATGTAAATCATCGCCGTGCGGGGATTAATTGCACCTTTCAGCTCGTCAATAGTTTCAACCGTTATGATTTTGACGCCGCAGTTACGGATCGCATGGTCATATACGTTTCTGGATGAGCGTGGGATAATTACTTCTGTTTTTTCAAAGCCTTCCAGATTGGGAATACGGATAAGTTTTTCGGGGTTTCCGCCCGAAATAATGCCCGCTGTCACTTCATTCATACCCGCCGCACAGCCTGCTGATACCATGCCCCATTCAGCTCCGGTAATTTCCGCCAGCCGTTGACCAACACCAAAGGCAAGCTCGTCAATCTGCACATTGTACTGGCATGCATACTCCATCGCCTGCCGTACTTCGGGTAGCTCGATAGATGCACCGATGATGGTGAAAGTACCGCGGCAATTGATGATAGGTTCTACGCCGATAGATTGATAAATCTGCGGTCCGGCTTTGAGCGGTCCGGCGGCCCCTACCTGTGCCGCTGCCTTGTTGAGGCCGAAGCTTTTCTTTCCGTGATCGGCCAGGATATCCACTGCCCCGCCGGCCAGCGGAAGCAGACTGAGTTCTTTCAGTATTTCTCTGCGTTTCATAATATGTTTTTCAAAAAGGTTATTTGCGTGCGGGTTCAGGCCGTGGCAGGTTGACAGGTTCTACTCTTGCATTCAGCATGTATACGATACTGCCGCCTTTGATGGTGGCCTCGGTTTCAATGCGCTTTTTACCCTTGATCTTACCGTCGCGTGCATAGAAACCGAAATCTCCGTCACGCAGGTTAAGTACGGCTACGTCTGCCACTGAGCCTACGGAAAGGTTACCGAGGTTTTCACGTTTGATTTCCCGGGCAGGGTTCCAGGTACTGGCTGTGATCACACTTTTGAAGTCCATACCCATGGCCATAAAGAGCGACATGATGTTGTTCATGTCCTTCATTGGTCCGTTCATACTGCTGGTGTGCAGGTCGGTGCTGATGGAGTTGGGATAAAAACCCTGCTTTATCGCAGGCTGTCCCTGGGCCAGCAAGAAACTGGCGCCTCCAAACCCTACATCAAAAATCACACCCTTTTTCCGCGCTTCCAGTACGTAGGGTTTTACCTTATTGGTACTCACATCTACAATAGATTCGCGGCCGCGACCGCTGTTGTTGCTGTTTCCGCCAAAACAATGCGTGTAGATGTCGCCTGCGCGAAACTTTTTGAGATACAGCTCTTCGAGGGAAAGTACCGGGTTTGCACTCCCAAAATCCACCATGATCGGGATGTCCGCCAGTCGCGCCGCCTCTATGGCCCGGTCAGTAGGAGTCCAATCGTGACCGCTGAAATGTGCAAGCTTTACGCCCACGACATCATTCGGGTATTTTTTTGCCATTTCTGCGGTTTTTGCCGCATCCATTTCATCCAGGCTGTTTTCGAATTTGCCGCCTGCCATACCTTCCCCTACAATATTCAGCATGGCGAGCACACGCGTCTTGGAGAGATCAATGGTTTGTTTTTTAAACGTTTCAAAGGTTTTCCAGCCCGAACTGCCCGCATCCACAACCGTAGTTACGCCGCTGCGGAATGTAAAACCGTCTGCCGGCAAAGCATTGGGACCATTGCGATAAGTACCCTGCAAATCAGTTCCCCAGAAAAAATGCACATGGATGTCGATCAATCCAGGGGTAACATACAGGCCTTTGGCATCCACTATCTGTGCAGCAAGCGCAGGATCAATGTTTTTGGCTACTGCGGCAATCTTTCCGTCATCACCGCCGGGTGTACCTTCGATGGCGACGTCCATCACGGCATCAATGTTGTTTTTCGGGTCAAGTACGTGACCACCTTTGATCAGTATGCTATACTTTTTTTCCTGCGACCAGGCCGGTTTGAACAGGATGCACAGCAATGCCAGCATGATCAATGCATTAACTTTCATAAGGATTAAGGTTGTTTAGGATAAACTTTCTTTGATTTTAAATGCTAAATCGCCCCAAATATCGGCAGCTCTTTTTTGTCATAAGCCAAAAGCTGCAAATTTCTGCTTACGCTTTGTTCAAGGAAGATACTTTTTGTTTTGCAGGCCGGATAAATCAAAGCTTATTCTTTTCTTATTCTTACGGTAAGAAACAAGGTTAGATAGGCTGCGGTGGCAAACAGGCTGGCACAATTTTCTAGAAAGAACAACCTGCATCATCAAGATGTAAGTAACTACGGCACAACTTACCAGCCAATGCAGTACATGATCTTTTCACCTGATACAAGAAGCAATGTCGTAAAAGCGACGCGGCAGGGTAAAGTCACTTGCGATATTATGGGGCGGGGGAGAAGTTCAGGAGCGAGATGCCCGGAGGAAAGGATCGCAGATGAGCTGTATTTACATAAAAAAACACGCAGATTTCAAAATGAACCCGCGTGTCAAATTACACTTCATCAACAAACTAAAAACCAAATAAAACTAATACGAAAAAATTCGCTTGTCAAGTTTTTTTTGCTGTAGGAGGGGGATTCGAACCACCCACGGTGCGGTTAGCTACGGTACAAATACTGTTGGTGGTCCACCCCAGTCGACGTAAGTCGGCATTATGCCGCGTTTATCCCTTGATCACCACCCCCGAGACAGGAGGGCATGGCTGCCAGTTTCATCACCCTACAATGTGATTTCCAATTCACAAAAGTAAATATACATTCACGATTGCCTGAATTGTTCTGCAAAGCTAAGGCGAATGAATTTAAATATGAAGTATTTTCATTAGAAAAAGTGAAAATTTACGATTTTTTCATATTTTGCTTCTGATAATTAGCAAAAATTCAAACCAGACTAGTGGATGCAGAAATATTCTGATATCGATAATACTGATCTTCGCATACTTTCGCTGCTGATCGAGAATGCTGCCCTGCCTTATACTGAAATCGGAAAACGGGTATTCGTATCCGGCGGTACGGTGCATGTGCGAATGAAAAAGCTTGAACAAATGGGTATTGTCAAAGGCTCGCAGCTGGTAATTGACCCGGCAAAGCTTGGCTGGGACATCAGTGCATTTCTTGGTATTTATCTGGATAAAAGTTCTTTATACGAGCAGGTAGCGACCGAGCTGGAAAATATTCCCGAGGTGGTTAATATTCATTATACAACCGGTATTTACAGTATTTTCCTTAAAATCGTCTGCCGGGATACCGGACACCTGCGTGAAATCCTGCACGATAAAATTCAGAAGGTAAACGGCATTCAGCGCACGGAGACTTTTATTTCCCTGGAAGAGCGTATCAACCGCTCAATACCGCTCTCTGAAGTCTGACCTATACCATCAACATTCCCGAAAATAATTTTTTCGCATATTTGTATATATAAAAAACTTATATATACATTTGTATGTAAACATTTTGATATGGAAAATAACACAACCAGCAACGAATTTGTGCGTGGAACGCTGAAGACGATCGTGCTGACACTCCTGGCTGAAAAAGACCGCATGTATGGCTACGAAATCACGCAGGAAGTTAAGGACAGAACCAGCGGTGCCATATCGCTGACATTCGGTGCATTGTATCCCGTATTACATAAGCTGGAACAGGAAGGACTGCTGATCACAGAGTCAGTGGAAGTAGACGGCAGGCTGCGGAAATACTATTCGCTTACAAGCAATGGAAATGAAACAGCCCGTACTAAAACCACTGATCTTGAACGTTTTATAGAAGCAGTAAAACTTTTGCTGGCTCCCAGGAGCCTGGCTACCGAATAACTTGTCTTTACATGGTTGAAATCTAAACAGATTGTCCGATGAAACGCCTTCAAAAAAACCGGATCGACTTGATTGAACAATATCTGCGTGCCAGTAAGCTGGATCCCGGACTTATGCCGGAGATCCTTGATCACATGGCTTGCGAGGCAGAAGAGGGTTTGTGGGATGGAAAACCTTTTGAGCAGATTTATCATGAACTGCTGGATAATGCAGACCGACAGGTGCTTTTGAATCTGAGTGTGGACCATAAAAATCTGTTAGCCATGGAAAAATCAATGAATGACATCGTCTTTGAAGGCCGTAATAAGCTGTACGGTGCCTACGACCTCCGCAAAAACTACGGGCAGACCATGCAGCGTTCGGTAATTATGGGTGTGACGATCTTTCTGCTGATGGTCATGCTGCCTAACCTTTATGCGCGACTCGTACCGGAGAAAAAGCCGGGTGATGTTGCTTTTGTAGTAGAAGTGGCACCTGTGGACATCAAGCTGGAAGAAACGCAGAAGCCCAAGGAGCCTGAGCCTACCCCTGCGCAAAAAACCGTAAGATCTGTTAACCTGGAAGTAGTGCCGGACGACCGGGTAAAAGTGGAGCATATGCCGCCCACCGTCGATGATCTAGCGAAAGCCCAGCCTGGCGAATTTACAGCAGAAGGTGTGGAAGGTCTGGATATCGTGCCACCGCCGGTAGCCGTAATGCCTGGAAACGGCCATGATGCCTTCGTGCCCTTTGAGCCTAAAAAAGAAGAAGTTTTCAGCTTTGCAGAGCAAGCTCCCGAGTACCGCGGCGGTACAGCAGCGATGGGTGATTTCTTTCGCAAAAATCTGAGATACCCGGCTCAGGCTGCCAAAGCTGGTATTGAGGGAAAGGTTTTTGTAGAATTTACTGTTGGATCCGATGGGAAGGTTGAAAACGTATCAGCTATCAAAGGAATTGGATTTGGGTGTGATGAAGAAGCCGTACGTGTAGTGAAGCTCATGCAGAACTGGATGCCCGGCAAGCAGTCCGGCGTGCCGGTAAAAGTAAGGTTTACCCTGCCGATTGCATTTCAGCTCAATTAAAACACAACTTCCGGCATTGCGTAAATGCCTCCCTGTTATTGAGTGAAATCCTCGCGAAAGCGGGGATTTTTTTGTTTTTTTGTATTTAAAAAAAAGCGAAATAAGAAAGTTTTTGCATGTACGCCATTGTAGATATTGAGACGACAGGAGGAGGGGGAGGAGCACGTATTACAGAAATTGCGGTATTGCGGCACGATGGTACGCAGGTGGTGGATATGTTCCACTCGCTGATTAATCCCGAAATATACATTCCGCCATTTATTACCAGGCTCACGGGTATTGATAATGAAATGGTCCGTGATTCCCCTACATTCAGCGAGGTGCAGGATCTGGTGCGGACCATTACCAAAGATGCCTGGTTTGTAGCACATAATGCACGGTTTGACTATGGTTTTATCAAGCGTGAATTTGGTACGTGGGACGAATATTTTCAGCGCGACGTGCTTTGCACGGTGCAATTGAGCAGGAAAATATTTCCGGGCCTCAAATCGTACAGCCTCGGTAATCTTTGTGAAAGCCTGGAAATTATCATTGAAAACAGGCACCGGGCCCATGGGGATGCACATGCAACGGTGCAGCTCTTTGAAAAGCTGCTCATGCACGACCGGCAAAAGCTGATCCCAAGTGTTTCCTGCGTGTAGCGGAAAGGGTGAACGTTGGTTGGAACGATTTTTTATCATCCGACACCATATTCAACCTAAATATTCACTACATGAAAGCCTTCATTAACTTCCTTGTTGTACTGCTGATAGCCGTTTCTTTTACCAGCTGCCAGATGGTAGGCGATATCTTTAAAACCGGCGTCTGGACAGGTATCATCCTGGTTGTAGCCATCATTGCTATCGTAATCTGGGCATTGTCACGGGTATTTGGCGGCGGGCGCAGGTAGCGTATCGCATCCCTAAATTTTTTGCGGCAAATATGCTTTCCGCATTTGTTTATAAAGAAACTCTGATTCATCTTTGCACTCCCCGAAGGGCAGGCCTCACGGTCTGGTGCAAATGATACGGGGGATTAGCTCAGTTGGCTAGAGCGCTTGCATGGCATGCAAGAGGTCGTCGGTTCGAATCCGATATTCTCCACTTGATTATCAACCACTTACAGAAAAAATGTAAGTGGTTTTTTTCTTTAGGTCGAACATAGGTCGAACATTTTTAGCGAGTTTTAGCCAGTTTTACTGGAATACGGACTCGGATTTCTCGCTTCCTTGAAGTTTTTTACCCTCACATATTTTTATTTGACCACTATCATCGCGGCAAGATTTTAATTTCCCGAACTTGCGGAAGTTACTTAGACCCAATCCACCGGCAAGTATGCAATTCAGGTATATTCTCGCTTTCCTAATAGTCCTGTATTGCCAATCGTCTTTTGCCCAATTTCTGATAAAAGGAAAAGTCACAGATACAACTAGCAAGCAACAACTGGCTGGCGTCAATATTACAGCAGGGTCGGTCGGCACAGCGACGGGAGCCAACGGAGGTTTCGAACTACAATCCGCTGGGAAGATCAAAGAACTTCGTGTCAGCTACCTGGGTTATGTAACACAAATCGTAAGAGTCAACGATAACGATTCTTTCATCGAGATACCACTCGCAGAATCTTCTGGGCAGGATTTAGATGAAGGGAGGTTACCTCTAAGTACCTGACACCGATCAATCGCGGCCCGGTGCCCGAAGATGCGGCATTATCGATCGCGTCGAATTTATTAGAGGTCCTTCCGGCTTTATGAACAACATCGGCGGCCCGGCTGGTACATTCAATGTATTGACCAAACAGCCTACCGGAAAGAAGCATTACATCATTAATGCAATCGTGGGCAACTGGGATTTCTACCGGCCGCAGACCTGGACGGTTTGCTGGATAAAAAAGGCAAGTTGCAGTACCGGCTGGACGTGACGGGGATGACTTCCAATTCATTTGACAAAACCGATTTCAACAAAATACTGCTGGTGGCATCGGTCGTGAAATACCTGATCAGCGATAAAACGACGGTTTCGGCGAAGTATACTTACCAACGGTTCAGCTGCGCGATGATGAGCCCGATCGTGATGACGCCGGTTGGTTTCGGTACGCTGCCCTAATGATTTTACCATTAATGAAGAAAGTCTAAACCCCTACGAAGTTTCCGACCACACCGGGTTTCTGACTTTCAACCACGCATTTGAAAGTTTGGCATCACACGGGACAACTGTCGGTTACTGAATTGGAACAGTTATAGTATAAGTACAGAAACTTGATACTTACACTATGACTGACAAGAACCCCATTCGTGCTGAGAAGAAAATGCAAAGACGTGCATTTTTGAGCGGAGTTGTCCCTGCAATGGCGGGCACAACGCTTTTTCCTTTCGCACCTACACCATTGATAGAAAAGAATGATGCATTTCCCGGTTTGATTACCAGGGAGAAAGAGCCTTCCAACCTGGAATTCCCTTTTGCAACATTAAAAGGAAGAATTACCCCTAATGCCCAGTTTTTTGTCCGAAGCCACTTCCCATTTCCGAAGCTTGATCCTGACGTCTGGAAATTGTCAATAACGGGCGATGTAAAAAGAGCAATCACCATTTCGTATGATGAGCTTCGTAAAATGCCATCGAAGACCGTGATGGCGACATTGGAATGCGCCGGTAACGGTAGGGCCAAACTGGCCCCGAAAGTCAAGGGGCTTTTATGGGAGCAGGGTGCGGTTGGTAACGCTGAATGGACAGGCGTACCGCTGTCCGCATTGCTAGAAAAAGCGGGATTGAATGCGGATGTTTTAGAAATTATCCTTGAAGGGGCTGACAAGGGGGAAATCACGGAAGAACCCAGGTCGCCTGGGGAGATACATTTCGCCCGAAGCATTTCTCTCAAAAAAGCACTGGAAGCAAATGTGCTGATTGCCTACCAAATGAACGGCAAAGATCTTCCCATTGCTCATGGGTACCCTGTCCGGGCGATCATACCGGGTTGGTACGGTATGGCATCCATCAAATGGCTCACCAACATTATTGCGACAAGCAAGCCTTTCGAGGGGTATTGGCAGACTATTGAATATGCATATTGGAAAAGGCAAGCCAACCAGCCGACGCTTACCGCAGTTACGGCAGTCGAAGCAAAGGCGGAAATCGCACGGCCCATGCTACATGAGGTTGTTCCTGCTGGCAAACCATACCGCGTCCATGGGGCAGCCTGGTGTGGCGAGAAGTCAGTTATTAAAGTCGAAATAAGTACAGATAATGGACTGAGCTGGCAGGACGTCAAACTGTTGGACACGGAGATCCCAAATGTATGGCGTCTATGGGAATTCAATTGGCAAGTGCCTTCTAAGCCGTCAACGGCGGGGATTTTGGTCCGTGCTACCGATTCCGATGGGCGTGTCCAGCCCGATAAGCACGATCCCGACCGACGAACCTACATGGTCAATAAAACCGTGGCAATGGAGGTTGAAATAGGATAGAAGTCCATATTCCATAATTTAAACTGTATTTTATTAGACCATGCTAGCCATCTCTCAGATTTATCGACCTGATCAGGTAAAAATGCTTTTTGTCGCGGAGGCCCCTGGCGGCGGCGAGAAGCATTTTTATCATGGTAATACCAATTTATATCGAACGATCAGGAACGCTTTTGAAATAGTCTACGGCAACTTTAACTCGCCGGAAGACTTTATAAAGTTCTTTAAGTCAATCGGCTGTTTCCTGGACCATTTGAGCCAGGCCCCACTGGACAAAACCAACAGGCAAGCACGTTTGGAAGGTAGAAAAAGCGCGGTAGCATCGCTGTCCAGCCGGATCAATGAAATGAATCCCGAGATCGTGGTTGTGTTGATGAAAGAGATAACGGCCTTTGTTGAAAGTGCTCTGGGGCAGCCGAATATAAGGTCCGTACAGTCGCTACTGGTCGTCCCTTACCCGGCTGGAAGTCACGCGAATAAACAAAACTGCATTAGTGAAATAACCCGAATCTTGAAGCAGTACGGGCCGGAAAGTGATTTTGCCTAACCTGCCGATGATAACCTGAGGTGATTAACCATCACTTATTTTGATGAAAATCAACGGTGTTAGGATTGCAACTTTGCATATCAAAAACACACAGTGATATGCAAAAGCAAATAATAAACAACGGGCAAACATTTATTTTCCTTCGCAATGGCATCGGCAGCAAATTGGTATTTGCTATCTGCGCTGTTCTTTGCCTGACGCCCTGGGTCAGCCCGCCGGTGGCACTTTTGCTCGGTTTGACTGTCGCGCAACTTAGTGGGCATCCATATCTTCATCTAAACCACAAGGCAACACATTGGCTACTTCAACTTTCGGTGGTTGGATTGGGATTCGGCATGAATCTGCATAGCGCGGTCAAGGCCGGAAGTCAAGGGCTGGGCTTTACTGTCATATCAATTTCTATGACCTTGCTATTAGGGTTAATTTTAGGTAAATGGATGGGTATCGACCGGAAAACCTCATTCTTGATTTCCAGCGGTACTGCTATTTGTGGGGGCAGTGCTATTGCTGCCATATCACCGGTAATCCGCCCTGAGCAAAAACAGATGTCTGCTGCACTGGGATGCATTTTTATACTCAATTCTGCTGCATTGTTCATTTTCCCGTGGATCGGTGCTGAATTAAACCTGACACAAAGCCAGTTTGGCCTCTGGTGTGCGCTGGCCATCCATGATACCAGCTCCGTGGTCGGGGCTGCCAGCAAATACGGGCCGCAGGCACTGGAAATAGCAACAACAGTGAAACTTGCCCGCGCCTTATGGATATTACCGGTAGCGTTTGTGGCGTCCCTGTTGTTTAAAAATAAATCCGGTAAGGTATCTATCCCTTATTTCATCGGCTTTTTTATCCTGGCAATGGTACTGAATACATATGTCCCTCAGATAGCTTTGATCAGCCAATTCTTTATCAGAATAGCACACATGGGTCTGTCTCTGACGTTATTTTTGATTGGCGCGGGTTTGTCCAGGCAGGTTTTACGCTCGATCGGAGTCAAGCCGATGCTTCAAGGAATTTTACTATGGACGGGTATCTCGCTTGCAGCCCTGTACGCCGTGATGCATTTTGCCGGAGACTAATACAATGATCATCTACCTCTTAATTTTCGAGTATTGCCAGTTACCTAGGTATTTTATAAGATTTAAAATCTTTGCTTTTTATGGAAATTAAAGAAACACAAACCAGGCTCTTTGATCGCAGAGGGTTTCTTCGGACATCATCGCTGGCCACTTTGACAGGCCTGCTTGGAACCAATATCGTTTTTGCAGACCGGTTGCCAAGGCACTATCTCCCAGTCGCATTTAACATCGACCCGATGGCCGACAAAAATAAAAACCTTGTCATCTTAAATGATAAGCCCTGGAATGTAGAAACCCCGGCCTACTTACTCGATGATGAGATTACACCTGCTGACAAAATGTTCATCCGCAATAATGGACAGATCCCTGCCAGTATTGATATTAAGAACTGGAAGCTGACTATCAAGGGTGAGTCCGTTAAAGCAGTTAAGTCTTATACGCTGGCTGATCTGAAAAGTAAATTCAAACCTTATACATACCAGCTTGTGCTTGAATGCGGAGGGAATGGCAGGGCGGGCTATTTTCCCAAAACGTCCGGCAACCAGTGGACTGAGGGCGGCATCAGCTGTGCGGAATGGACAGGCGTGCGTTTAAAAGACGTCCTTGCAGACGTGGGGATCACCGATACGGCGGTCTATATTGGATACTACGGACAGGACCTGCATTTGAACGGTGATCCCAATCAGGCTGTGATTTCAAGGGGAGTACCAATCAAAAAAGCATTAGAAGATGAAACATTGATTGCCTGGTCCATGAACGGCAAAGACATTCCATTGGTACATGGCTACCCGCTACGCCTGGTGATAGGTGGCTGGCCTGCATCGGTATCAGGAAAATGGCTTCACACAATCGCGGTGAGAAATAAAGTGCACGACGGGGCGAAAATGACCGGAAAAAGTTATCGGGTTCCCATCCATCCGGTGGCACCGGGCGTTGACCCCGATGAAAGTGAGTTCAAAATTATCGAGTCGATGCCAGTCAAATCGGTAATCACGTACCCTAAAACCGGATTGGAAATGCCCCAGGCACAAAAACTGGGTGTTCGCGGCCACGCATGGGCGGGTGACAGAACGGTAAAACGGGTAGAGGTGTCGATCGATTTTGGCGAGACATGGATGAATGCTACTTTGAAAGACGCAAAGAACCGGCTTGCCTGGCAGCATTGGTCGGCCAATCTCGATTTCCCTATGCAGGGATATTATGAAGTTTGGGCCCGTGCAACGGATGACCAAGGGCGTTCGCAGCCTATGGTAATGCCTTCCTGGAATCCAGAAGGATATATCAATAATTCATGCCACCGGATTGCGGTGAAAGTGGTTTAAACAATTTCCGACATGCAGAGTATATTAAAAAATGGCCGATACTTGCTATTGTCAGCCGGAGTATTGACGTGGTTGCTTTGTGCCTGGGTTCAAGTCCAGCCCAACCCAGGCAGCAAGACGTCGTCAATGTCAACGACAACAGAGACGCGCGCTGAAAAGGCACATGCTAAAGTCTACGTAAGAGCGACACCTGAACAAAATTCGAGCGCAGCTAGCTCAGACACAATCCGAAACGCGCAAGGAGTTTTGGTCGATGGAGAAAGTGGGCTGGCGCTCGGCGAAAACATGTTCCTGGTCAAGGCGCAATGCACCATTTGCCATTCGAGCAAACTGATTTTGCAAAGCCAGTTTGACCGTGACAAATGGATCGAACGAATCCGGTGGATGCAGCGCACCCAGAAGCTCTGGGATCTGGGAGAGACCGAAAAGCCGATTTTGGATTATCTGGTAGAGCACTATGGCCCCAACAAAACTGGGTTCGATGGCCGTCGGCTACCCCTTCCGGCACAAACCTGGTACAAGTTGTAAAGTATATTATCTGCCTAATGGCGCTAACCGCGTTAGCTGTATTTTCAGTTACGACTTCTGATTCTGGTTGCAGAAAGTTTTTGGCCTGTGCTGCGTGCATACACAAGATGCTTGGCTTGGCCAATCTGCTGAGAACCGTAAATGCCGGAGTGGCCAGAGAAGAAATAGGCGACGATACAGGCAAGAGCTATGTAAACGCCACATTCGCTCCCAAATAGCTCCATCCCCATCAGCACACAGGCGAGCGGAGTATTGGCAGCACCGGCAAAAACAGCGACGAAACCCATGCCCGCCAGCAAGCCAACCGGCAACGGGATAAAATAGGAAAGTGCATTACCCAACGTGGCACCAATAAAAAACAGGGGTGTAACTTCACCCCCCTTGAAAGCAGCACCCAGGGTTACAGCGGTGAAGATTATTTTTAGCAAAAAGTCATAAGGTGGTATTTGCATTTGGAAGGATTCCAGTATCACCGGTATGCCAAGGCCGATATACCTGGTGCTACCCAATGCAAACACTGCCGCCGAAACCAGCGCGCCACCAATCAGCGGTCGAAATGGAGGAAAACTGATGTATCGTTTAAAAAATCCTCCAATCGCATGTGTGAGGCTACTGAAAGACTTGGATGCGGCGCCGAAGGCTATTCCTGCAATAATTGCATACCCAATATTGGGGATTGACAAATCCGGTATTTCTGGGATGTGGTAGTGGGTATGCCCCACCTGCCATGCCCGGGTGATCATATCGGCGAAGGTCGCGGCGGCGAATGCCGGAAGCAATGCATCGTACCGGATACTGCCGATTAAAAATACTTCCAGTCCAAATACCCCGCCTGCAAGAGGTGTCCCAAAAACAGATCCGAAACCGGCAGCAATTCCAGCAATCAGGATAAGTCTTCTGTCGCGTGGGCGCAGGCCTAAGATCCTCGTAAATTGATCTGAGATCGAGCCCCCGATCTGTAATGCCGTACCTTCGCGCCCGGCCGAGCCGCCAAAGAGGTGGGTAGCTATGGTCCCGATTAAAACGAATGGGGCCATTTTTAGCGAGATGATTTTAAATGGCCTGTTGATATTTTCAAGTAGCAGATTATTTCCCGCTTCAAGTTCTTTTCCAAAATAGTGGTACATACAGCCGATCATAAGCCCGGCAAGCGGAAGCAGGGCAACGATCCAGAGGTGAGTTTCACGATAGTGGGTAGCCCAATCCAGACAGACCAGGAAAAGCGCAGAGGCCGACCCGACAAGAATCCCTACTAGTGCAGTAAGGATAAGCCATTTAACGGTAAAGAATGCGATGGGGTATTTCCAGAAAAGGAAAACCAATTTTTTGGAGAGACGAAACCTTGAAACTGACATTTATATATATACCTATTAGTTGAACAAATACAATTTGATCCTAATAGGCGCCATCAGCCGTTTCGGGCGGTTTCCGCAGGAAGACACCATTTCCTGTTATGAGGACAAAGATATAATTAAATCCTGCAAATGCAGGATTTCCGGCGTTGATTCTATTTAATCCCCAAGCGCCTGGTGTTTGCACAAGAACTTAGCGTGAGAATGTTTAGTTGATTAATCCAACGACATTTATAGAATATGGAACCAACCCAGTCAATCATCAACTACCTGGACGCATCATTTAAAAGCTTTGAACCCGGGCTTCGAGACCGGATCGCCGAGGCAGGTGTCTTAAAGAATATCCCTGCCGGGGAAGTGATCATGAGGACGGGACAATACATAAAACATAGTGTCTTGATAGCCTCTGGGCGGGTAAAGCTGTACCGGGAGGGTGATGATGGGCAGGAAGTTTTCATCTACTACCTCGAAGAAGGCAATGCTTGCGCGTTGTCAATGATTTGCGCCACCAAACAAGAATCGAGCGAAATCATGGCCAAGGCCGTCGATGATACAACGATCATTATGATCCCGATACGGATGATGGATGAGCTGATGACTACCTATCGCAGCTGGTATTATTTCGTCCTGGAAAATTATCGGTCCCGCTTTGAAGAGCTGCTGACCGTCCTGGATAGCGTGATTTTTAAGGCGATGGACGAGCGCCTGGAATTCTATCTACGAAATCAATTTAAAAGCAGAGGCGTCGATGAATTGTCCATCACCCACCTTGAAATTGCCAACGACCTGAACACCTCCCGAGAGGTCGTTTCACGCTTGTTGAAGAAGATGGAGCAGAACGGAAAAATCAGACTGTTCCGTAACTCTATCGCCTGGGTGGGATAAACATGGTTTTTCCTTCTGTGATAAAAGTCACTTTCTGGCAACAATCGTATTGCTTGATTTGTGTGATTGATATCTGCAAATGGAAATTATGGCTTATTTGGCGTCTGTGTTGATTGGTATTTCGCTCGGTTTAGTAGGGGGAGGAGGTTCCATCTTAACGGTGCCCGTGCTGGTTTACTTATTTGGTGTACCGCCATTGCTTTCTACTTCCTATTCCCTATTCATTGTCGGCTCTACCAGTCTGATCGGAGCAATTCGGAACTATAAAAACGGGTTATTGAATGTCCGCACCGCCTTACTATTCGGGGCAACCTCGGTTACGACCGTGTTTTTGGTCAGAAAATTTCTCATTCCTCAAATCCCAAACCAACTCTTTGAACTAGGAGACTTTCAGGTCACGGAGCCAATTCTAACTATGGCCTTGTTCGGGGTGTTGATGATAGCTGCATCAGTGGGCATGATAAAAGACAACACTCAGTCAGCCAAAAAGGCCCAGCGTCAAGGTCATAGTTTTTTCAAGCTCTTTGCATTCGGCACAGGCATAGGACTAACAACCGGGCTTCTCGGTGCCGGTGGAGGTTTTTTACTAATCCCAACACTGGTTTTGCTACTCGGGATGCCCATGAAGGAGGCAGTTGGAACATCTCTTTTGATCATTGCTCTAAACTCTCTGATTGGTTTTGCGGGTGATTTGGGGCATTTTCAAATTTATTGGGGATTTCTTCTGACCGTTACCAGTATTGCTATTGCCGGTCTTTTTCTCGGTGGATTGATTGGAAATTACCTTAATGTGGACCGTTTAAAGAGGGGCTTTGGTTGGTTTGTCCTGGTGATGGGCGCTTACATTATCATCCACGAATTCATTTGATGGCGAATTATATATGAGAAAAAAGAAAGATCTCATCTTCGTTGGTATTCAGCTTGCCTTATTTGGCCTATATGTGTTTTTACCCGCCGTCAGGATTTTCAAAATTTGGTCGGGTGTAAAACTAGTGGGATTAGCGGTTGCCCTCACCGGAATGATCATGATTGTCACGTCAATGTTTCAGATAAGGAGAAGCCTTACACCGTTTCCATCGCCAGTGAAACGTGGGAAGCTTGTTACAACAGGAATATATAAATATATCCGGCACCCGATTTATTCCGGCATTTTTCTTCTCACTTCCGGTTATGGTTTACAGGCTACAGATTCTCTTAGGGTCATAATCAGCCTTGCATTGTTGCTGCTGTTTTACTTTAAGTCACGCTACGAAGAAAAGATGTTGGTGGCATTCTATGATGATTACCGGCAATATCGAAGTCATACCTACCGATTTTTCCCTTTTTTATAATAATGTCACACAATTGATTTTTATGCTTGATCTAATCCGCCAACCTTGGCCCTGGTATGCTTCGGGCTTTGCCATTTCCGCCATCATGGTTTTGCTACTCTATTTTGGAAAGTCTTTCGGGTTTTCTTCCAACCTGCGGACAATTTGCTCGATGGCCGGGGCCGGCAGTAAGTCAGACTTTTTTGACTTTGACTGGAAGGGTGAAATCTGGAACCTTCTGTTCCTGGTAGGTTCAATCCTTGGCGGCTATATCGTCTCGGTATGGCTTAATAGCCCAGCTCCGCTTCAATTGTCTGAGACAACTATTACCGATTTGCATAAACTTGGCATAAGCTTCGATGGGGGCCTGAACCCTGATCAGCTATTCGGCCGTCAAATTCTATCGTCTCCAAAAACAATTCTGCTTCTTTTGGCTGGCGGCGTGCTGGTTGGATTTGGATCCAGATATGCAGGTGGATGTACATCAGGTCACGCAATCAGCGGGCTATCAAACCTTCAAATTCCGTCCCTGATCGCAGTGGTGGGTTTTTTCATTGGCGGGCTTGCCATGACCCACCTTATTTTTCCTGTTCTTTTCAAGTTATGAAAGCTTTAAAATTTATAGTTACCGGAGTACTTTTTGGCATAGTGATGGCTAAATCCGAGGCCGTCTCCTGGTACAGGATTCAGGAAATGTTCCGCTTTCAGTCATTTCATATGTTCGGCATAATCGGTACAGCGCTATTGGTCGGCATTGTCGCCGTCTTTATGATCAAACGTTATCACATTAAAGATTACAGCGGCAATCCAATCACATTTCACGACAAAACCGGCCGTTGGCTACGGTATTTGCTCGGGGGTATCATTTTTGGTTTGGGATGGGCGTTGACCGGGGCTTGTCCGGGACCTATGTTCGTAAACCTGGGGTTTGGTTATTGGTCGATGCTGATCGTGATATCGGGGGCATTGGCCGGAACATTCTTGTATGGCCTGGTCAGGCGATGGTTACCTCACTAATCCTTCCTCAACATTAGATTTTACATTTTTGAAATAAAAAAGAGAATCATGAAAATCCATCAATTTGAAGATCAATATCTTTCGCATTACAGCTATGCTATTTTGAGCGAATGTGAGAGCAAAGTCGTATTAATTGATCCAGCCCGGAACCCGCAGCCATATTACGATTTTGCTGCACAGAATGGCGCAGTGATCATTGCAGTAATAGAAACCCATTCACATGCTGATTTCGTCAGCAGTCACTTGGAAATCAGTCAGACAACAAGTTCTCCAATTTACGCAAGTGCCCACACCGGGGCAAGCTATGACCATATCCCTTTCGATGATGGCAGTTCGCTTTCGTTTGGAAAGATTGTGCTGAAACCTTTGAACACCCCCGGGCACTCCGAGGATAGTATTTCAATTGTTTTGGAGCACAATGGCATCGCCAAGGCCATTTTCAGCGGGGATACGCTGTTTATTGGGGATTGTGGCCGTCCGGATCTGAGGGAATCGGATAGTGATGCCAGCAGTCAGCGGGGGAAACTCGCAACGAAGATGTACGATTCTCTGCGCGAAAAGATTCTCACCCTGGACGACGCTGTTGTGCTTTATCCGGCCCATGGTGCAGGGACACTTTGTGGAAAAGCGCTTAGCGATGCAAACAGCAGCACGATCGGGCAGGAGAAACTTACAAACTGGTCATTACAAGAAATGACCAAAGAGGACTTTATCCAAAGACTTACGTCAGACCAGCCTTTTATCCCCGTCTATTTTCCGTTCGATGTTGCACTTAATAAAAAAGGTGCTGCGCATTTCAAACCCGGTCTCGAAGGTGTAAAGAGAATTAACCTAACGACGGAGCCTCAAAATCGCTTGGAAGATAACATTCTGATCATCGATACCCGTGATGAACGAATTTTTAAAGAGGGACATTTGCCCAATTCGGTCAACATGATGGATGGAAAGAAGTTTGAGACCTGGCTGGGAAGTATCATCAAGCCAGAAGAAACATTCTACCTAACCGGAGACTCCTGGCAGGTTTTAGAAAGGCTAATTGAGCGCACGGCATCCATCGGATACGAACCAGCCATCAAATCAGCATTTGTGGCGGGGCCTGCGCCGCTGCAAACACCACTTCTGGATAAAGTACACTTCCGTCAGAATCAAAATAAGTATTCCATTATCGACGTAAGAAACCTTTCGGAAGCTGCTGAAGATAAAATTTTTGAAAGCAGCATTTCTATTCCCCTTGCCGACATACGTGAAAAAATAGGGTTAGTTCCACTTGACAAACCAATCGCGGTTCATTGCGCCTCAGGGTATAGAAGTGCAGTCGGAAGCTCATTGATTGCTGCATTACTTAATGGTCAGGTACAGGTTTTTGATATTGGTGATTTTGTGAAGGAGTTTAGCAAACAATCAATAGTATCCTGAATTATATGGAAAACAGGCCTTTCAATGATCACAAGAAGAATGCGGGGGATCACCTTGCCAACGAAAGGACCTTTCTGGCATGGGTCCGGACCAGCATCGGTATCATGGGGTTTGGTTTCGTTGTTGTCAAGTTCTCGTTGTTCGTTCGGCAAATTGCGGCTGCGTTAGGAAGCAAATCACAAGTACATTCCACGGGTTATTCGCCTGTTATCGGCGTGTTGCTGGTTAGCTTGGGGGCGCTGACAACGCTATTTTCCTATGTCCGTTATATGAATACAAAAAAGCAGTTGGAACAGGGGCAATACTATCAGTCCTCCCTTTTAATAAAATCGATGACGGCAGTGATCTTTTTGGCCAGCGTACTACTCATTATTTATCTGATTAAGACAACCTGATGATGGACAACACACTTCAACGCCATTGGGACAACACTTACTTATCCAAAGGGCCAGACCAGTTGAGCTGGTCGCAAAGCCTGCCTGAGCCCTCGCTTTCGCTGATAAAGTCCACCGGCATCACAAAGACAGATGCGATCATCGATATCGGAGGCGGCGATGCCGCACTGATCGAAAATCTGCTCAGCGAAGGCTATTCGGATTTGACCGTTCTGGATATTTCCAGTGCGGCCATTGACAGGGCGAGAAAACGACTTAGGGAACGGGCAGAAAAGATAAAATGGATCGTGTGCAACATCCTCGATTTTGCTCCCGCCCGGCCCTACATGTTATGGCACGACCGGGCAACTTTTCATTTTTTGACAGAAACCCAGGATATTAAAAAGTATAAGGATATCGTCAGCGAGTTTGTGGATAAGGATTTGATCATCGGCACCTTCTCTGAAAATGGCCCCACAATGTGCAGCGGATTGCCGGTGAGAAGATATAATCTCGAATCATTGGAATTATTTTTTAATGATGATTTTCAGATTAAGCAAAGCGTCATTTCCGATCATGTTACGCCGTTTGGTTCAGTACAGAGCTTTGTTTTTACACATTTTTTTAAGTGACAGCTCATAGACTATAAGGTTAGAAAGTCTTGATCCCACCCCGCCTATTACTATGAATTTTGATTTTCGCCTTCGGGTTTTTCATACTGTTGCCAAGCGGCTCAACTTCACAAAAGCGGCAGATGAGCTTTTCATTACCCAGCCAGCAATCACAAAACATATTCGCGAACTTGAAGCGCAGCTAAAAACCAAGGTTTTTGACCGGAACGGTACAAAAATCAAGCTGACACGCGCGGGCGAGCTGTTGCTTGCGCGAACGGAGCAGATCTTTGAGATTTACCGCGCACTTGAATTTGAAATCAATGCGCTGAATAATGAAAATAGTGGCATGCTAAGGATTGGGGCCAGCACCACCGTTGCCCAATATGTTTTGCCATCGTTGCTGGCGGCTTTTCATAACCGCTTTCCGGAAATCGAGGTCTCATTGGTAATCAAGAATACCGACCAGATCCAGCTGGCCTTAACCGAGAAGCAAATCGATATAGGCATCATCGAAGGAAGATCACGTGATCCTAAGATACATTATGCACCATTTCTGAATGATGAAATTGTCCTGGTCACCAGTGCCCGGAGCACCATTGCCAAAAATGGGACAATCACACTTGCTGAGCTGGCCCGCATCCCTATCATCCTCAGAGAGCCGGGCTCGGGTACCTTGGAGGTGATTGCCTACGCATTGAAAGAGAAGGGGGTCTCATTATCGGACCTGAACAAACAAATGCAGCTGGCAGGGAGTGAGAGTATCAAAAGATACATACAGAATGCGCCCTGTGCCGCCTTCCTTTCCATCCATTCCATTTTGGATGAGCTATCCCACAACCAGTGCCGTGTGATCGACATCGAAGGCTTTTCAATAGAAAGGGCTTTTCACTTTGCCACGCTCCATGGCCAACCGGATGGCCTCGCTGAGTTATTCATGAACTTCGCTGTTCATCACAAAAAGTAATTCAAAATAGGATTTTTACTCATCTCGTGTTGATTTTATATTACCTGAGGTTATCACAGATCACTTTTTACGATTTCTTTGACGGCAGCTTACCCCTCATCTTTGTAATGGCAATAGGCCAAAAACTTAACCATTTTCAAGATGAAAACGACCCATGAACTTCCGTTAAATGTCACACTCTTTGAAACAATTTTGAGGTTGTGCGTGATGATGTGGCTGCCTTTCCTGCTGTATTTTCCAGGACTGATCATTTATCTCCTCGTGGCGGCCTACTATCTGCTGGTGACAGCAATGACAAGCTTTTGTCCCATTAAGTATTTATGGCAGCGCTACCGTCACATCGAAATTCCCGTGGCCAAACAAGCATTACAATTTCACTGACAACACCAGCCAGACCCAATGGAAAAGATACAGAAAACACTGGCCTTACTCAGTAACCTGCTTAAAATCTTGATTACCATTGTCTCATGCCTGCTGCTCTTTCTGATAGCATTAATTTGTGCACCAGGGTATTTTCAAGAATTAGTAAAGCCACCTGAAAAAATTGCCGCTATGGATGCAACCACCAAAGTATCGCAACCCAGAGCAAAAATGTGGCAGGCACCAGACACATCAGATATCCCCAAGAATGAACAAGGTGATTTAATCCGGTACGGGCGTGAGCTGATTGTACACACAGCGGAGTACCTGGGGCCAAAAGGCAAAGTAATGCAGATCAGCAACGGCATGAATTGCCAGAATTGCCACCTGGATGCAGGGACAAAAATTATGGGTAACAACTACGCTGCTGTATATAGCACCTATCCAAAGTTCAGGGCGCGTTCAGGCACCAAAGAAACGGTGATCAAACGGATTTCGGATTGTTTTGAAAGGAGTCTGAATGGAACAAAACCCGACAGTGCCAGCAGGGAAATGACCGCAATGATGGCTTATATGAAATGGCTTGAAAAAGATACACCCAAGGGGGAAACGCCCAAAGGAACGGGTTTGGAAAAACTTGCTTATCTGGACAGAGCGGCAGATCCAAAAAACGGTAGTCTGATTTATCAAGCAAAATGCGAAAGTTGTCATGGCGTCAACGGGGAAGGAATATTAAACCCCGAGAAAAACGCTTACGTCTATCCCCCGCTTTGGGGCAAAAATAGCTACAACGACGGAGCGGGGCTCTACAGGGTTTCTTCCTTTGCAGGTTATGTTGTGAACAACATGCCCTTCGGCGCGAGTTATGAAAACAAGCTGTTGACCGATAAAGAAGCCTGGGACCTTGCTGCGTTCGTCAATTCTCAGCCTCGCCCTCACAAAGACCAGAGCAGCGACTGGGTAGATATCAGTAAAAAACCCATCGATTTTCCGTTCGCACCTTATGCTGATGGTTTTTCGCAGAAACAGCACAAACTCGGGCCTTTCGAGCCAATTTCAAAAGCAAAAAAAGAAAGTAAATAATGTAAATCGTATCATAACCTTTTAAAAACCAAACCAAATGAAAATGCTCAAAACAATGCTATTCGCTGCGTCAATGTTTGTTACAGCAGCAGCAATCGCCCAGAACAAGCCCGTCAACCCAGCCGATTTTCACGGGGCGACCGCCGATAAAAAATCCTACAAAGTGGTATACCAGCTTAACAGCGATGACGAAAAGGTGATTAAGGCGACGATGAAGAATATCATGAATGCCCTGGATGATCCGCGGTTAAAAGGAAAACTGGAAGTAGAGCTTGTCGCGCATGGCGGCGGGGTAACCGTGTTCAGGAAAGATCAGCCCTACGAAACACAGCTGAAAGTATTGCAAGAACGCGGGGTCATACTGGCTGAATGCGAGAACACAATGCGTGAGAGGAAAATCAGCAAGGACGAACTTTTTGATTTCATCTCCTATGTACCCAGTGGAAACGGGGAAATTATTATTCGGCAACAACAAGGATGGGCCATCGTCCATCCATAACATCAAGCACTATGAGAAACTACATCATTTTGATCATATTAACAATCAGTATCATGATTGATAATCAAGCAAAAGCACAGGAGCACAACTTCGATCCGCCGTGGAATAAACCCCCAACAGACGGCCTGCAATTTACCGTGAAAGGAATTGACAATGTACCAGACTTATATGGCGATATAACAGACCCGGAACTGACGATATTTTTCGCTGGTAATCAATTCATGGTCATTGACGAATTACTGGCAGAGTTCAAAAAGGCATATCCTGCCTATAACAGGATATTTGCGGAGACTTTGCCGCCCGGGATATTGGCCAAACAAATTAAAGAAGGCTCAATTACGATCGGTAACATGCACATATCACATAAGCCGGATGTATATACAGCAGGGAAAACGCGCATCGAAGAGTTCGCTCCGCTTTTCAACCGGACCGAGGCGTATGCCGGAAATAAGTTAGCAATCATGGTGCAAAAAGGGAATCCGCTCAATATAAAGGGACTTAAAGACCTGGGGCGTAGCGATGTAAAAGTAAGTATGCCAAATCCAGAGTGGGAAGGTATCGGAAAACGGATTGAAGACGCTTATGTAAAAGCAGGCGGCCAAGCACTGAAAGAGCAAATAATGAAAGAAAAGGTAGCCGCGAAAACTACATTTTTAACGCAGATCCACCATCGGCAGACTCCCATGAGAATACTTTATGGACAATCCCAGGCAGGTCCGGTTTGGTACTCAGAGGCGTTCTACCAAAAGATGATCGGACATCCGTTGGAATTGGTCAGCATTCCGGATAGCGAGAATATTGAAGCAACTTACATGGCAGGTAAACTGCGGGAAGCGCCGCATCCCAAAGCGGCGTCAGATTTTATGGATTTTCTGGTGAGCGCTAAGGCCAGGGAAATTTACCACAAGTATGGTTTTACCGATTTAAACAAATAGTCGCGATGAGAAATTTGGTTCATATCATAGGTTTTCTGCTGCTAGCCAATCAAGCTTATCCGCAAACTGATACCCTATTTGTATACGGTCCGGGCGGGCCTTCGGCAGCGATAAAGGAATGTGCGGATATTTTCTCGAAAGAAACTCGAATACCTGTCGTAGTTAATTCTGGCCCTGAAACTAAATGGATAGAAAGGGCCAAAAAAGATGCTGACGTTGTATTTGGTGGCTCCGAGTATATGCTCACGCAATTTGCTGCTGATCATCGGGGGCTGCTGGATGAGACAACCAGAATTGAGCTTTACAAGCGCAGTGCAGCAATTCTGGTTCGCCCAGGGAACCCTAAGAAAATTAAGATGTTTGTTGATCTGGCCAAACCGGGTGTCAGGCTATTGGACGTGAATGGAGCTGGACAGTTGGGGATGTGGGAGGACATTGCTGGCAAATTCGATGTGATCGCCGGAATACAGCACAATATCAAATCTTCATTCTCGAACACCGCCCTGGGTATCGAAGCCTGGAAATCGGACACGACTTACGACGCTTGGATTACATATAAAACATGGCATTTTCCATTGAAGGAAATCACCCAATTGATCGAAATCCCAAATCAGGCCACAGTTTTTAGAGGTACCCCTATTGCTTTGACATTGAAAGGCAAGGACGGTCCCGACGGCAAACGCTTCCTGGATTTTCTAAGAAGTTCGGCAGGGCATCGGGTATTTCAGCGTTGGGGTTGGGAATAGGTTACGGCCTTCCAACCGCCTCCGCGCTAAATCCGGCCTGAATAACTGCTTCGATAACATTTTCTCCAATCCTGTTGTCGGTAGTTTGGACTGTAAGCAGCTTGTCAGAGTCGGAAAGATCGATGTTCCAACCATCTACATGCTTCAAATTATTTAGAAAGGGTGTCACTACGGTGACGCCCTCTTTATCTTTTATGCTGGTCTTGAAATTTAGCGTTTCCATTGTTTGCAAATGTTTAGATCACTGTATCCACACATTCTTGGTGAATGTAATGTGAGCGAAGCTAGCTAGACCGATAAAATCGTACCAACTCTAATAGCTTACGCATGGATAAATGGCAGAAGTGAAGTTGAGGCAGGATTTTTGTATCACCAACCAATAATTATGTAATAATTGCTACTTTGGATTTTGGACATTTGTTGATCCAGTCAAGAACGATTTTTTGAAGCAGTAATTTATTGGTTGGAATTGTGTACTGTATTGTGCTCACTAGGGTATAGAATTGAATTTGAGGGTTGATAGACCATTATATTGCTAGTGGGTAATATCGAAAATATTTTGGTTTTAGGCGAGATTTGCATGCTATTATGGATTCTTGTCTTAAAGTTGCCTCTAATTTATCACTCATCTTTGAGTGCATGTTAAATATATGATATATAGGGGTTTACATAATTTTTATTAGAGAGTAAAAACGACTTGAGGATTTTGGCTATTGGGCTTTAGCTGCCTGCCCCGATAGCAGATTTACACAGTTGTCTCATTCTTCGTATTGGCCTACCTTTTTTTTTGTCTGTTGATATATTGGGGTTAGATCTTTTGTGCATAGGTCGGCGCATAAGCCTTAGTGAATCCACTGGCCAATATCGCTTTTGTAAATAAAGGCTATCAAGCCAAGTGAATAGTTCAGGCTCCAATTCCTGCGCCGAGGTGTACTTAATACTCATGTGTTTTAATTGTTCATTCTCATTGGAAATGAATTTCAAGGCAATGACCCCGCAAGTGGCCATGATAAGCAGAACGGATGCTGCGAGTAGGAGACCGCCTGACCTCCAATTCATGCTAACAGCGCTCTTATGAACAAGATCACCAAAAATCTCGTCAATGCTTTTTCGTAGTCGATAAATCTCAGATAGCATCAGATGTCCAGACGGCATTTTAGAAACACTATCCCTGATTTCTGCGAGCACCGGGTCACTTGATGCCTTAACTTCCTTTTTCTCATAATGCAGGTTTTCCAATCCGGAAACTTTCTTTATCAGGATTGTGAGCACCTCTTCAATGCTGTCCAACTTTTCTTCTATCTGTTTCATAAGTGTAATCCGCGGGATTTTTTACGTTTTTTGATCTGTTGTTGTCTGATTTGTTCAGGGTCGTTTTGATGTACAGGGGATAGCAGCGTATCTATCAGGTCCGGTTCAGAGCTTGGTTGCTCAGCGACAGTGACCTGAGCTGATTTGGTGGTGGGAATATTCATCTTTGTGCCAGTGTTAACCGTTGATATTCCCCGAAACTGCCTTCGCGAATTGGCGCTTATAGTATTGTTCAACCGGCCATAACTCAGGCTCCGGTCAACCTTTGATCCTTTAAAAACCATCCCATCTTTCTCAAAACTGATCCCTTCTACTTGCTGCGTGCCGGACTTGTATTTGTAAATCAACCGGATATCCTTCGATGCCAGCACCGTTTCAAGCTCTCCCCAGCTGGACGCAAATTTGCTGGCCCGCTGGATCGTGTCGGAAAGCTCGTATCTGATTTTGTCAGCGCCTTTAAGCTGCTGGCGGTTCACCTGCGATTTGTCCTTTGCCAGGTGGTAGCCGTGCTCCAAGGTCATTTCCTTACAAACCTTCTGGTTTAGCCGTCGTTGGAACTTGTCCGAAATCGAGCGGCCGGAGTTATCGACCCGGTTATAAAGTATGTGGATGTGCGGGTGTTTTGTATCCCGGTGCTCGACGACCAGGTACTGGGTATCCTGGATTTTCATTTTTTCCAGGTACTGTTTAGCCCTTTCCATCAGGATTTTTTCAGAGAGTTTGGGCGCATCCATCTGGCTCCAACTTAGTACCAGGTGACCGACCGCTTTGCCGAGCTCGGGATTAAGCATGCGCTGCATATTGAAATCATCCACCATCGATTTGACGTTCATTAAACGTATACCTTCCCCACCCAGCACTTTGGCCTGTTGCTTTTGGACAATGTACTTGACAGCCCCGGAGAAGCTGCTCCCGACTATCACTTTACCGATCATCGCTTCTGAGTTTTTGTACTAGATCGTCAATATCGGAGATGAGTTTTCTGGACCGGGTCACATCATGTAGCAGCCCTTGCATATTCGCAAATCGCATCAGCTGATTGAGGTTATTGGCCAGCCCTGCCAGCATCCGGAGTACCGATGCATCGCCCGGCGATAGCCTCGCGATGACCTTCGCTTTGTTTGCAGCCTGCCTGATCCAGGCGCTTGGTTTGAGGCCCGCATCTTTGGCTTTTGAGTCGATCAGGAACCGCTCCGTTTCTGTCAACCTGACCATCAGTTGGCTGCTTCGCTTGACCTTCTTGGGAGGCCTGCCGCCCCTGGATTTCTTGAACCTTTGACTTTTCTCTACACCCTCTTCCATATCATTTCAAGTCTGTTATTGTCCTCTTTTGCGACCACCGGGAGAAAAAGCAAGTTTGAGTCCGAGCGCAGCCGGACGGGTTTTTGCGAAGCGAAAACACAAACTTGCTAGTAAAAGACACTTAAAAGCCTATCCCCCGGGACCTCTTGTATATCTGTTGCTTTTTGAGCGAATTCTCCGGTATCTTTTCTGCCATCAGCATCTCATTGAGATCCTTATATTGCCGGTAGCTGTGTGAGAGATCAACTGGCTCGATGCCGGCTTTCTGAAATGTTTCGATCACCTTCCGACCGGCTGGATCATTGTCTGGATAGATGAACACGTTTTCATAGTTCTTGGCGATGCTGATTGCCCGATCCGCCAGGGCGACTGAATTCAGGATCAGGAAATCACTCAGGATAGGCTCCGGTTTTCGCTGTGAAAGCAGGGAGAGGAAATCGATAAACCCTTCCAGCACGCAAACCGACTTTGCCACATTTTGGATATGCGTGATGTCCTTGGGAGATGTAGACCCTTTGAAGTATTGGCTCCGCAATTCATAGCCGCCAGCCCTATTCTCAAACCCGGCAGCGAAGTAACTTTTGCCTCCAACATCATAGTAAATCTCCTTCAAGAATTTCCTGGCTACAGCAAGGTCTATGGCGCGGGATTCCAGGTATCTGCTAATCGCGGGGGTGCTACCTAAATCCTTGATAGCCGTAACTTGGATGCCGTCCTGGTTATCTGCTGGGATAATGCTTTGGCGTATATGCAGTAGCCTTTCTAAGCCCGGTTGCTGGTGAAAGGAAAAATTTCCTGACTCCAATTTCCGCAGTAGCTCTTTGGTATCGCATTCATAAAGCTTCTTGCCCAGATCGATAATATCGCCTCCCTGACCGCTCCCGTGATCAAAATAGAGGTTCAACCTAGTGTTCACTTTGAATGAAGGCGTGTTCTCTTTCCGGAATGGTGACAGGTACCAGTGATCACTTCCGCGAATATGGTCGGGCTGAATATTGCAGCTTCTGAGAAGCTCGATGATAGGTATCTCTTTGGCTTGCTCGCAAGTCATAATTACTGGGGTTTGAACGTGAAAAAATTGATGAATTGATGCGGAGAACCTATAACTGATTGGTTTTTAGCTATTTATGTCCGCATCAGAAAAGCATCAAAATGCATCAGGGGCCGCATCGCTATTTTGGGATTAATGCGCGTTGATGCGGATTTTGATGCGCTGTAATTATTTATTAATCAATTAATTAAATATGATGCGCATCAAAGCATCAAAAATTAGGGCAATTCGTTGAGCTCATTTATAAGTCTTCGGGATAGGGTATAGAACCTGCCCTTGCCGGTCTGCTCGAAGATGGAACCTTCGGTTAAAAATTTGTATTGCGGGTAAGTCAGTGAATTACTCGCCGGGCTCAACTTCCAGGCATTTTGCAGGATCCGCTTGATCTGTGAGAGGTCTTTGAAACGGATGTGCTTTTTATTGAGCCAGTCCTGGACATCGCCGGTGCAAAACCGGATTTCGTCCAGCTCCTTTTCGTCTGCGATCGTCAGCAGGATATGGGCGATCTCCACTTCCAGCTTATTCCGATTTTGGTTCAGCAGCTTTTTCAATGCAGGTGTTGCAATTTGATCAGCGGTAAACCACATTCTTGTTTTACTGGGATGAACGAAGTCACGGCTCACCAGAAAATGCAGAAAGAACGGGATCTGGGCCCGTAGCTGGGCAAGCAGGTGGTGGTTCTCTGATTTTAGTGGTGGCACCTTTCTCACCCAGTACCGGATTTCCCCGGGCTCGGCGATGATGAAATGATCTTCATTGTTGCTACACAAAACGAATTTTCCGAAAAATTCCACTTCCTGCCGGTCATGGCCTTTTGCCTCAACTTTGTAAAACCTGGCCGTGCTCAGATTCTTGATCCGCTCCGAATCCTCCTTTCTATCCAAGAACGTTTCGTCCACGCCGATGACCAGTTTCTGCGCCCATTCGATGTTGAAGTTGGAACGGAAATCCTCATTGCTGTTGATTGTCATGTTTTCGCCGAAAATGGATTTGACAAAATGCAGAAACGTGGTCTTTCCGGTTCCACGCTCCTCGCTGACCAGGCACAGGATCGGCAGGATTTGGGTAGGACGTTCGAGCAGGATTTTGAAGTAATCATAACCCATCTCGATCTGTTCGCCGAAAATGTGGCCTAGGAATTGGAATATTACCGAGGCATCGCCGTGCCGCGTCTCATGCTGGAATGGCTGGTAGCGATTGTAGAACCCGCCGACCTTTTGTTGGTAGTCCAAGTGGCTCGGCACAAAACAAAATCCGTCGAAGCAATCCACCCGGTCTTTCAAATAGTCCCGGCTGTGATCCAATCGGATGCATTCAGCAGACCAGGGAATTAATGAGGAAATCGTGTCGCCGGAAGATAATGGCCGGTTGACTTTCTTAAAGTAACTGGTCCCAATGCGTAGGTAAACCGGATTATCTTTCATGGCTACCTTCGATTTTCTGCTGACCGTTGGCAATCCATTCCAGAAGCTCTTTGCGTGAAAAGAGCAACTTGCCTTCCATTTTGCAGAACGGGATCTTCTTTCTTTTCACCAGCCCATAAATGGAAGTCTCCTTGTATTTTGTCAGGCGTGCCGCCTCCTTGGTGTCAAGCAAAGTGTCACTGGTATCGGCGGCAGCCTCCGGTTTTGACTCTAAAACCCGGCGCAGTGAAGACTCAATCAACTCTGATAATTGCTGATCGTTCATCGAAACTAGAACTGTTGTGCTCATCCCTTTTGCGTTTTGGTGATGGGCAAAGCAAGGCTAGAAAATCGGGGAAAAACAATATGAAGTTGACTAAGTCAGGTCGCCGACGCCGTACTCGTTTATTTTCCTTAATGTTTTCAAAACATTTTTAGAATGCGGGCTGTCAGTCAGATTACCAATGCTCTGCACGATGTTGCCACGTGCTTTATTGATGTTACTGCGAAGGCTTTCCAGCTTCGTTTTCGAGTAGCACGAAAATGTATCGAGCAGCAATTGACAGTATCTGTCAAGCCCAATATTGTTTCTATCTGTATTCAGCTTATAGGTGGCATGCATGAGCAGGTTTAAAACTCTCTCATAGTTTCCGGGAGGCATTTCAAAGTACTTGTGTTCAGGTCTCGGAAGTCTGCCTCCTTTTTCTTCAAACATCATCCCTAAGAGCTGCAATACTTCCTCTTCACTGGTAAAAACCTGAATCGAGCCCACTGCCCTACATTTCCACGCATCTACCAGGATCAACCACATGGCTATGATTTCATCAACCGCATAGTCCAGCGGAATCCGCTCCGGCCCTTTCGTTTGCAAATCGGCTACTGGTAATTTTTGCTTCTGTGCCACAACCCGATGTTGGTGCTTAGCCAGGCGAAGCGCATTTACTCTATCGCCACACGCTCGCACAAGGTAAGCCTGAATGAATCCGAGCGTGTATATACAGGATGGAACAGCAAATCCTTCGAAGTATAAATGATAGGAGCAAAATTCAATGAATTGCTCCAAATGAGCGATTTTGCTTTCGTTGTCAGGATTATAGAGAATGGAGACTATTTGTTGTGGATACTCATTCACCGCGTCGAAGTACCCTTTTTCAAATTCCGTTCTCAGTTCGTCGGCATAAGACTCCGAGATTGGGCTATGATGGTCTACGATGATATTCTTCCGGTCTTTCGGGTCGAAAATGGCAGTGAGATTCGGTTCACTGAGAAAGACTGGTGGCGCTGCTTTATCAGCAATGTTCTCGAACTGGAAGTTGCGAGATAGGTAGTCTACGTTTCCTCTGTGAAAAACATGATCCACGAATCTTAGGTACGGAAAACGTCCCTGATCGTCCAGGTTTATACCGAGATCAGGATCGAAGCCTGGCAAATTGAAAAAATACATGCGTTCAAAGTGTTGAGTTGATCAGATCATCCAAAATTGGATCCCCGATGTCTTCCAGATAAATATCAGTTGTTTTTAAGCTGTCATGTCCCAATGATCTGCCTATATTCTCCTTGGATACTCCGTTTCTCCGGAGTGTGGTTGCATATGAATGTCGGGCCACGTAAGTAGTCAGGGTCTTCTGAATGCCTAAGGCGGCACCTAATTCTTGTAAGTCCTTGTTAACTCGCGTTCGAATCTTCTGCTTTCTATATCTGATCGACTGTATGCTGTCGTGTCTTTTGTACAATATTGGAAAGATGTAGCCCGCATCGCTATTGCCTCGAAGGTTTCGGTAAAAATCAAGGATCCGCATAGCTTCGGGATGGAGCTTAAAGCGAAATTCTTCCTTGGTTTTCGATCTGATATATTCGAGTTCGTCATCAACAATGTTATCCCATTTCAAACTCGCAAGATCCGTAAAATTGATTCCTCGGCAATAAAAACTGAAAAGGAAGTAATTACGTGAATTAATGAGAGTATCATTTATTGGATCGATCTCCAGGGCTGAAATTTGATCAATCTGCGATTTTTGAATCGCTCTTTTTTTGGTTCTAGGGTTATTGTATTTACCAAATGCGAGCTCTTTGAAAGGGTAGTGAGCTTCGGGACAATATTTTTCCCGGATTGCCACCTTCCACATGGTTCTGAAGGTTCTTAGATAAACACTTCTTGTCGTAATAGCGCATCCGCGCTCCATCAAGTATTCTTCATATTTCTTCAGAAAATTTAGATTGATAGATAGAAGATCTCGGTCTTTGTTTTTCACAAACCCTTTCAAGCTACTCAGCGTAAATTTAAAGGTGTCCGCATAGCCAATCCGGTTTTGCTGATTGAGCAGAGAAATATGGTCTTCAAAGAGCTTAAAAAGTGATTTGCTCTCTGGTTCTTTCGTTGCGCCAGTCAAACTACGTACCACAGTTTTCATTTCGTCGAATGTTGGCTTCCGACCTTTTTTTCCTTCTGAAATGATCAGGAAATCTAGCTCAGAGACTATTGTTCTCAGTAGTAAATTGATCTCCTGATGCTTAGGGTGGCCGCGGGCAACTTGCTGTTGACTAACTAACCAATTTTCTTGTTTACAGCTCTTCTTTGTGCTGACTAACTGGTTCTTACGATCAATAATGATTCGGAGCATTATCGGATACTCGCACGAATCGTTAACTTTGGAAGCTAGGATGAACTTGGTTGAGAGTGCCATCAGTGCATATTTTGATCAAAATTAGGTCGAACATAGGTCGAACATTTCTTGTCTAAGGATAATTAAGCAAACTTAAAGAAACTCAATTAACTAACTTATATTCAATATCTTAGGCTGTTTTTTATAAAAATCAAATATACAAAAAATCCTCAAAAATCTGGATGGCATGCAAGAGGTCGTCGGTTCGAATCCGATATTCTCCACTTCAAACCACCTGCAACGATTTTGCAGGTGGTTTTTCTTTTCAATGCAGGAGGACGGCCTCCCCGCTGTGGGAACCGAACCGGGACGGCCCGGCCTAAAAAGGTCACCCATATGTCCTGGATTTATCTCTTTTTTGCAGGCCTGCTCGAAATCGTCTGGGCCTACTTCATGAAGCAGTCTGAAGGTTTTACCCGGCTTGTTCCTACGTGCATTACCATTATAGCCATGATGGCCAGCTTTGGTCTGCTTGCGCTCGCAATGCGTACCCTGCCGCTCAGTACATCTTACATGGTTTGGACAGGAATAGGTGCCGTAGGTGCATTCCTGGTGGGAATACTGGTGCTTGGTGAACCGGTTAATACCCTGCGTATTGCGTCGGCTCTGCTGATTACAGCCGGACTTATACTTATGAAGCTTTCCTGAAAATAGTCAATCTCCGAAAAATGGAACCGATAACAATCACCGAAGCTGGTCTGGCGGACCTGGCCGCAGTACAGCAAATTGCCAGGGAAACTTTCTTTGAAACCTTTGTAGGATCGAATACCGAGGCTGACATGCAGCAGTACCTGGCCGAAAATTTCAGCGATACGAAGCTTGCAGCAGAGTTAAGTAATCCGGATTCATGGTTTTTTGTTGCCCATGAAGGTGAGCAGGTGATCGGCTACCTGAAACTGAATGCAGGAAAGGCGCAAACGGAGTTGCACGAAGACGACTCACTGGAAATTGAGCGGATTTATGTGAAACATGCTTATCATGGTAAAAGAATCGGCCAGCTGCTGTACGAAAAAGCACTCAGCATGGCGGAGGATAAAAAGGTGTCGTCTCTCTGGCTGGGCGTGTGGGAGGAAAATGCAAAAGCCATACGGTTTTATGAAAAAAACGGGTTTACTGCATTCAGTAAGCACATTTTCAGGTTTGGTGAAGATGAGCAAACCGACGTGATGATGAGAAAGGTGCTTGTTTAAGCCCAGTCTTAAAAAATAATCTTTCAATGGACCTGATTTTCAGGGGCGCCAGAGTCTGAGTAAGGCATCCGGATAATGTAGCAGGCTTCTGTTTAAAGCCTCACAAGTGTTTTAAACAAACCGGGCTGTTCAAAACTTTGTAACTTTCGGCCTAATATCAGGAATGGAAGTGAAGCTGAACTAACGCTGTATGTTGAAGAATACGAACGTAGCCCTGCTGGTGCACGCATGTGACAGATACCAATTGTTATTTAAAGGCTTTGAATCCATTTTCAGCCAGTATTGGGATTTTTCAACGCAGTGCAACCTTTACTTTGCCACGGAGGAGCTCCATGTGCAGCTCAATGGATTTCAGAATATCAGGTCGGGAAAAGGGGAGTGGTCGGACCGGCTCGCCTACCTGCTCAAAAATGAGATCCGCGAGGATTATGTGCTTTATTTACAAGAAGATGTATGGTTTACAAAACCAATCAGCGCCGCTTTTTTCAATAATCTTTTTGCTTTGGTTCAAACGCATAATTACCGGCAGGTGAAGCTGCATAGTGCAGACATTTACCAGACCAAAAAAACAGATGAGTACCTGCATGGCTTCAACGTATCGGTTCTTGACAATGCGAGGTCACGCTATTTGATGTCGCACCAGGTTACGCTCTGGAACCGGAACTTCCTCATTGACCAGCTTCCGAAAGGTGAAAATCCGTGGCGCAATGAAAACAGGGGAAGTAAAAGGTTGAAAAAGGCCGATCCGGTGATCCACCACATCGACTATTTTTCACAAAACCATTCAGCGCCCATTAACGAAAACCTGGAACTGGCGGAAAGGAGCAATTTTCACACGGTTTCGCTGAATGGCATGTTTAATGAGGAATTCCTGCATTTTGTAAATAAGCTCCCCAACCAATCGGAAGCGGATGACAACTACGTGCAAAAACTCCTTTACCATTACAATCACGAGCTGACGCACGACGGCAGGGAGCGGCCGAGGAAGGACGATATTTTCAAACGGGTTAAAAACTGGATTCTTCAAAAATAGAGTACGGATAATTACTCAAACAAATTTTTCACCACTTCTACACCCGCAATGCTGCCCGGCCTGCCCGATCCGAGCAGAAAGCTGACCACCAGCTTTTCCTGAAAATGATCTTTATCAAACTTGCGGGCGATGATCTCGGTGGCCCCAAGCGCATCCTCACTCGCGCGCATGACCAGGTACTCTCCCTCAGGCACTGTGAACGTATCCGCTGAAACTTCAGGCAGAACGTAATTTACAAAGCTCGATACCAGATCGGCAGAGTAGCTCAATCCCGGCATTTCAAGGATCTTTTCGATCTCTCCCTGTACTTTTCCTCTCAGCCGGGCTATTTCCGCCGGGTTCTGGATCGGGTCACCTACGGCCACAAGCCGCACTACACGCCTGAGCGAATAGGGACGTTCAGGGTCCAGGAATTTTTCAGGCAGTATTGTAAAAACCTGCATGGGCGCTTTCAGGCGGATTACATCATATTCCCTGACAGGTGCCTTGCTGAGGGTAGGCTGATAATTTGTGGTGGTAGGCATAGAACTTCGTTTACAAATACTACAAAATGTTTGACAGTATAAATATAGAAGTTATTCTGTACATCTAAAATCGCGGTATTGATATTTTATCCGCTTCTTCCAACAAAAATCCCTAAAACCTCATCTGGAACCCAAATTCCCTTAATATTGCAGGTGACTTTATTTTAGACTTTACTACTATGTCAGATAATGCATTCGACTTTGGAATGATCGGCCTTGGGGTAATGGGGAGGAACCTGTTGCTGAATATGGCCGACCACGGTTTTTCCGTAATCGGTTTTGACAAGGATGCTGCCAAAAACGCGGCACTTGAATCGTCGGCCTCGGCAGGTACTACGGTGAAAGGTGTAGGCGAGCTTGCGCAGATGATACAGCTTTTACAACGTCCCCGGAAAGTAATGATGCTGGTACCTGCGGGTCAGCCGGTGGACGATGTGATTGCCTCATTGCTCCCTTTGCTGGACGAAGGCGATGTGGTCATTGATGGCGGTAACTCACATTATACAGACACCCTCAGAAGGGTTAAGTACCTGCGTGACAAGAATATCCATTTCATGGGTATTGGTGTTTCGGGTGGTGAGAAAGGTGCACGTACCGGGCCGAGTATTATGCCCGGCGGTGACCAGGAAGCCTATCAGAACGTACGTCCCATGCTCGAAGCAATCGCTGCCAAGGTGAACGGAACCCCCTGCGTGGCCTACCTGGGCAGGGAAGGTGCCGGACATTATGTCAAAATGGTACATAACGGGATCGAGTACGCCATCATGCAGCTGATCAGTGAATGTTATGCATTGCTCAAATCGGCCGGTGCGACCAATGCCCAGCTTCATGAAGTTTTCAGGCAGTGGAATGAAGGTGACCTGCAATCGTTCCTGGTTGAGATTACCTCTGAAATTTTTTTACAAAAAGACGAAAAATCCGGCGCTGACCTCGTAGATGTAATATCTGATAAAGCGGGTTCCAAAGGTACCGGCAAATGGACGTCCCAGGATTCAATGGAGCTGCCTGTGGCCGTGCCGGTGATCGACACCGCGGTAGCCATGCGGACATTGTCGGGTTATAAAGAGGAGCGTGAAGCTGCCGCACAGATTTATGGTGATGAGAGCAAAAGTATCCTCACGCTGGATGAGCTGCTTCCGCTTGTACATGACGGATTGTTGTTTTCAACGATCCTGGCCTATGCACAGGGACTGGCCATGCTTTTCCAGGCTTCCAAGGACCTGGCTATGGAAATTCCATTGCCCGAAGTCGTGAGTGTATGGCGTGGCGGTTGTATTATTCGTTCTTCCCTGCTCGAAGTTTTCACAACTGCATATCAGCAATCGCCGGAATTGTCCAACATTCTGCTGAACCAAGACGTAGCTGCACTCGTTAAATCGAAGGAAGAGAATATGCGCGCCCTGGTCACTTTTGCAGCTAACTCGGGAACAGCAGCAGCAGGTCATATGTCAGCTCTTGCGTATTTTGATGCTTACAGGACCGGCCGGATGCCTACCAACCTGATCCAGGCGCAACGCGATTACTTTGGAGCGCATACTTATCAACGAATCGATATCCCCGGCACTTTCCATACGGAGTGGGGACAACAATAAACAGTCGTCATATGCAAACCAACAAACGCCCGCCTGCCTCGGTACTATTTATCTTTGGTGGAAGCGGCGATCTCAATTACCGGAAACTTACTCCTGCTTTATATAATCTTTTCCTGGACCAGTGGATGCCCGAAAAGTTTGCCATCGCCGGGATCGGACGCAGTCCGTATTCCAATGATGCATACCGCACGCACCTGCTGGATGGCGTAACCAAGTTTTCACGCCGGAAAGGCAAGCTCAACGGGCATTGGCAGGAATTCAGCGAGCATGTCACTTACCTGCAGATGGACGGGGACGATGCCGAAGCCTATCACCTGATCACCGATCTGGTGAAAGCCAAGGAGGAAGAGTGGGGAGTTCATCCCAATGTGATATTCTACCTGGCAGTAGCTCCGCAGCTGGTACCTTCCATTGCGCAGAAGCTGGGTGCATTACAGATTTGCTCAGACCGCGGTACTGCACGCATTGTGGTTGAAAAACCATTCGGTCACGACCTGCAAAGTGCGCACGAGCTCAATCAGCTGCTTTCGAGCATGTTTACGGAAGAGCAGATTTTCCGGATTGATCATTACCTCGGAAAAGAAACCGTACAGAACATTCTGGCACTGCGCTTTGCAAATGCATTGTTTGAGCCACTATGGAATCGTAACTACATTGACCATATTCAGATCACTGCCGCAGAAAGTGTCGGGCTGGAAGGCCGTGGCGGGTACTTTGAGCATGCGGGTGCTTTGCGCGATATGGTGCAAAACCATATTCTGCAGATACTCTGTATGATCGCGATGGAGCCGCCGGTATCCTTTGACGCCAATGAAATCCGGAATAAAAAGGTGGATGTGCTCAATGCGATCCGGCCGATTACGAAGGATCAGGTGCACGACTTTGCCGTACGCGGCCAGTATGCAGGAGGCTGGAAAAAGGGTGAAAAGGTAGTAAGCTACCGTCACGAGGAGGGGGTTGACCCGCATTCCAATACAGAAACATTTGCTGCTGCCAAGTTCTACATTGATAACTGGCGCTGGCAGGGTGTACCTTTTTATGTGAGAACCGGAAAGTACCTCAACCAGAAAGCGACGCATATTACCCTTCAGTTTAAAGCTGCTCCGCACTATGCGTTTCCAAGCGAAGCTGCCGAAACCTGGCGTTCCAACCGTTTGACGATCAGTATTCAGCCGGATATGGATATCAGTATCCGCTTTCAGGCCAAGCGCCCCGGACAAACGATGACGCTGGATCCGGTGGAAATGACCTTTGATTATGACGCAGTAGCCGGTGACCATGCACCCGAGGCATACGAAACACTGCTGCTGGATGTGATGGAGGGTGATGCAACCTTGTTTATGAGAAATGACCAGGTAGATGCTGCCTGGAAGGTGATCATGCCGATTCTGGAAACCTGGGAAAGCAGAAGTCCGCAGGATTTTCCGAACTATGCGCCTGATTCATGGGGCCCCGATGAGGCGGATGCGCTCATTGCGCGGGACGGACATACCTGGATAAACCTGCCTCCGGCAGACTGATAGCTTATGAAACTGCATATTGCAAAAGATTCCACGCAGCTTAGCGAAAGCCTGGCTGCGTGGATGGCCACTTACATTGCCGACGTACTGACGACCCAGGACAGGTTTACACTGGTACTTTCCGGTGGAAGTACGCCCAAACAGCTGTATGCGCTGCTGGCTGCCACACCTTACAAGGAGCTGATTCACTGGGAAAAAGTCCATTTTTTCTGGGGTGACGAGCGTGCAGTGCCTTTTGAGGATGAGAGGAACAATGCCAGAATGTGCTTTGAAGCCTTGCTGGATAAGGTAGGAGTGATCCGGGAAAACATTCACGTTATGCGTACCGACATTACGCCCGAGGAGTCTGCCGCTGCGTACGAGCAGGTACTGAAATCCTATTTTTCAGATTCGGAAACGACTTTCGATCTGACGCTACTGGGTATGGGCGATGATGGCCATACACTTTCTTTGTTTCCGGGAATGCCCGTGGTACATGAGGAATCCGCCTGGGCTACCTCATTTTTCCTGCCTGCACAGGATATGCACCGCATTACCCTCACTGCCCCCGTGGTGAATAAGTCGGCTGCGGTGGTGTTTCTGGCAGCGGGAGCCGGAAAAGCAGAAACGCTCCGGCAGGTTTTACAGGGAGACCTTGATGTAGATAAATACCCGTCACAGATCATCAGTCCTGAAAACGGACAGCTGCACTGGTTTGTGGACGAAGCTGCCGCGGCAGGGTTGCATACAAAGTAATCTTACAAGAAGTTTTTAATCGTAAATACGAAAGCAGGCACCTTGAGAAGGGTGGCTGCTTTCGTATTTACAGGCATACCGTGGCAGTTAATTGCCTCAGTGTATTTTGAAACTGCGTGAGATATTTAAAGGTTGATAAATCTCTGGTACATTTCCTGATCTAACTAAATTTAATATCATTGTATAAGTAAAACTATACACGCATACAATGAAAGAATGTTACAAAACCCGTCAGGAGCTGGCTATTGAGCTTGGTATATCCATTAAGACACTTTCCCGGAAGCTTTCCGCAATGAACATCACATTGCCAGCAGGTCTTATTCCGCCGCATACTTACTCCGAAATACTTCGGCAGCTGAAAGGTTAACACTGTTGTCCAGCTTTGTCCGGTTTTGACCAACTTTTTCCGTTGTAAAGTGAACAAATTCCTATCAAGTTTGCACAAGCTGCGCAGCTGATCAGAAAAGGTTTTCACACTAACTTCAAACATATGAAAAAGGTCAAACTGGCCATGTTGAGTTGCTGTATTGCAACCATGTTCACTTACAATTTATATGGCAAAGCTATATTTTGTACTGGCGCTGATACAGTAATTGATAATGGTTTTGTCGTGTATGGGCAAGTTAGTTTTAGTACTCAGAATGGTTGTTGCAGCCCTGCATCCGGATCTGCTTTGGTTTCCAAGTCATTTTTTATGAATGGCATGTACCTGGGTACTTCATCTTATTATATCAGCATAAGTGATGCTCAGCAAGCCATAGGATGTCAGTACGTTTAGCTCAAACCAATCAACTTATGAAAATGATAACAAACCTGATTGTTACGGGAATATTGATCTTTCTGGCAGGTTGTACGGACAAGGAGCCGGCAACTACAAAGCCCGGCATGGAATACCATTTTACGAGGAAAGATGATGGACAGGAAAAAGCCTTCCCAACATACAGGATCAGTCAGGGTAATAATCCGACTGACAATGACTTTCAGCAAGAGGCGCAGGTAGCAGCTACATTGGATCACCTTCATCCAATCGCAATTCCTGACAAGCATGCAAAATCAGATGCCCTGGAACGGCAAAATGCATGGATTGCTTATAAGAAGTTTTTAGTTGAGCATCAAAGTGATACTGTGCTGATCCGGCACTTCCGCGATAAATATGCCAATTCCTTGTTACATCAATACGATTTGCTGCATCAATCCAAACACGAGCAACTGCAGTTTTTAGTTGAAGAACTGATTGCTGCCAAAACCGGCCGGTTTGCTACCATTCTGCAAGGGCTTACTGCATTGAAGCAGACAACCGACCCTGAGGTATTTTCAAAACTGGTAGCTGAAACGCAAAAGCAGGTTCAGGTTAGTCTTGAATTACATCAGATTGCCCGCCAGCGTTTACCCCAAATGCTGGAAAATCTCAAAAAAGGCACGCTCGAACCCAAAGGCACATTAAAGAAGGATTTTACAGTGGCGCTGATTGCGGAAGATGATTTTCAGGAATCCATTCAAATGCTTGAAGATTACAGGAAGCAACTGGCCCGTCTGTGACTTTTGTACGTATCAGGCAAGTCCCAAATCTACAAACCCGTCGATTTCAACAACTTTTCATAATCCTCGTGAGTATCGATGTCTGTTTCGCCCGAGGGAAAATGGACCGAAGAAAGCTGGCTTGCATGTCTGGTAAAAAGCTTTTTGGCACCTTCCTGTCCGGTTAATGCTTTCAGTTCGTCAAAAAAGAGATTAGGAAAAAGGGCGGGTGTCCCCATTGTACCTGCATAGGCGCTCGCAATGATATTTTCGGGGGAATGTTCTGCTGTGGCGATCAGCTGTTTCAGATGTTCGGCATTTACAAATGGCTGGTCGCACACTGCAATTATAACTGCTTGAAGTTGTGGATACATGGAGCAAAGTGCCTTAACCCCGGCAGCAATGGATGAGCCCATGCCCGTTTCCCAATCGGGATTGTAAATCAGGTGAACGGGTTTCTGCCCGATTTCAGCGTCAATCAGCTCCTGCTTTGCACCTGTCACTACAAATACTACTTTTTCCTGTACGTTCAAAGCTTCCTGTACCATATGTGACAGCAGGGACTGGCCGCGAAAATGAAGCAGCTGCTTGGGCTTGCCCAACCGTGAAGAATTGCCCGCCGCAAGGATGATAATCCCGGTCATGACAATTCAGCAGTTTGAATAGCGCAGGCAAAATCGCTCACCTTACTGGCCGAAGTCTGCTGCTGAACCGGATGACGGCTATGTATTGTATCAGCTTTCTCCCGGAGCGAGGTGCCATTTTTGCCTTCGAGTACCGCCTTGATTTCTGCCAGGACAGCAAGCGCAATTTCTTCCGAAGTTTCCGCACCAATGTCCAGACCGATGGGCCCGTATATTTTGCTCTTTTGTTCGGGTGTCAGAACAATGTTTCTTTCAGCAAGGTCGGAAAACATTCTTTCAAGCTTCTTTTTGGGGCCTAGTGCGCCTATGTAATGGCATTTTTCTTCCCTGATCAGGGCTGCCAGCAGGGTAAGGTCATAGTTGTAATTGTGTGTCATGAGCGTAAAAAAGGTACGCTCGTCGGGTTCAATCTGCGTCAGTACATCCTCTGCCCGTGCAACAATCACCTGGTCAGCCGTCGGAAACCGCTGGATCGTGGCATGGGCCGGGCGGCCATCTACCACCGTAATTTTCCATCCCAGAACGCTGGCCATTTGCATGAGCGGAATGGTATCATTTCCCGCCCCGACAATCACCAGTGAAGGCGCCGGTGCCAGGTACTCGACAAATGCTGTAAATTGCTGTCCCCGGAATTCTACCTGCCTGAAATCAGACTGCTTCATGTTGCGAGCCCTGGTAGCCTCCGCTGTCAGCAAGCCGGCTTGCTCGGGTACAGCCTGGTATTCAGCATCATTTTCAAGCTGAAGAAAACAGGTGCCGGGCTGAGCTGCTGTTCTGGAATGCAGTGCAAAAAGGGTTATCACCACGGCATACTGTCTTTTTTCCGCTACCTTTTTCAGCAATGCTACGGGGTTTTCAGGATTTGCAATGTCGATCGGTTCAAACAGAATATGCACGATGCCATTGCATCCCAGCTGCACACCGAGCATCGGGTCGCTCTCGTCAGTGGTATCGTATGTGACGAGCTTATTTTTACCCTGACTGATGGCCAGCAATGCCTTTCGTAGCGCATCGCCTTCCAGGCAGCCGCCGCTGATGGCGCCGGTAAGCAGGCCATCGTCCGTAACGAGCATGCGTGCACCAGGCCGGCGGTAGGAGGAGCCTTCTACATGCACTACCGTCGCAAGTGCCATTTTCCGGCCGCTGATCCGGGCGGCCTCATAGGATTTTATGATATCCGATATTTCTTTCATCTCGATGTTCCTTCACTAGCCGGGATATGATATTAATGGCATAAGTTGCCTGTTCTTCAGTGGAAAAGCGACCAAAACTGAACCGGAAAGAATTATGCACCAGCTCATCAGAAAGTCCGAGTGCCCGGAGCACGTGGCTGGGTTCCAGGGTTACAGAGGAGCATGCAGAGCTTCTTGAAAAAGCCAGGTCACTTCCCGCGGCGAAAATCAGTTTTTCCCCATTGATGTTTTCAAATGACATATTGGTCGCATGTGCAAGCCGGGGCGCATCTTTTCCATTGATCCGGCTGCCTTCTATTGCAAGTAGTTGTTCTTCAAAATGGTCGCGCAAAGCTGCGAGCCGCTTTGATTCCGCATTCATTTCCTCCATGCAGATTTCTGCGGCTTTGCCCATGCCTACGATCCCGGGCACATTGAGCGTGCCGCTGCGCATGCTGCGTTCGTGTCCGCCCCCGTCGATCTGCGCAATAACAGGTGTATGATGTACTTTTTTTCCAACATACAATGCCCCGATCCCTTTGGGACCGTACATTTTGTGCGCGCTCATGGCAAGCAGGTCAATGCCGTCTGCATGCACGTCAATGGGTATTTTCCCTGCTGCCTGCGTGGCATCTGTAAAAAACAGCAGGCCATGCTTGTGGGCAAGTGCCGCAATCTCCCGGATCGGCTGGATAACCGCAGTTTCATTGTTGGCATACATGACCGAAAGCAGCACCGTACGCGGAGTTATGGCCTGTTCGAGCACATGGAGGTCGATCAGCCCGGATGGAAGTACCGGCAGGTACGTGACCACCGCGCCCATTTTTTCAAGTTTCCGGCAGGTATCCAATACTGCTTTGTGCTCCGTAGCGACGGTAATTATGTGGGCGCCGGGTTGCAGGGATTCGTATATGCCTTTCAAAGCCAGGTTGACGGCCTCAGTGGCACCCGAAGTAAAAACGATTTCATTGGGTCGGGCACCGATGAGCGCTGCCACATTTTCCCGTGCCATGTCCACGCCTTCTTCTGCTTCCCAGCCATATGCATGGATCCTGCTGGCTGCATTGCCAAACTTTTCGGTAAAGTAGGGGAGCATCTCCTGTAAAACACGCGGATCGACCGGTGTAGTAGCATTGTGGTCCAGGTATACGGGAAGTTTGAGCGACATGGGCGGCAAAGTTGGGAGCGGGGCGGGATGCCTGCGCATTTCTTGCTTAACCAAATTAAACAAAAAACCATCTCATTTTATGCATGAGATGGTTTAATCAACTAAAACGAACAGGTTAACTATAATTGTAAAATCTGCAAGCGGCACGCTTGTCACCAATCCTGTTTCCGGCGTAACAATCATCCAGGCCGGAAGACCTGATTATTTGAATGTGGAGCTACCAGCGAAATTGGTCGCCGGAACATGCGGCCTTTCCGGGACCCTGCCGATAGCTGAAATGTTATATTATATGCCGGTACCCGGCTTTATTGTCATGCAACCTTTCCCAAAGGATGATAACTTCAATTAAAACGCAATTAAACGTGGCTTAAAATGGCGTTAAAATAGATATTGTCACAGGCTGACGAGGTCAGATGGCTGTTTTTGGCCGAAATACCTTGCTGGTTAATGCACTGGTGCATCCGATTTTGAAACTAAATTTTTACATTTGTGTTATAGTCTAGTATATTAATAGATTAAAAAATCCACCTTAATTCATTCAATACTATGTCACTCAGACTTGGAGATATTGCTCCGGACTTTGAAGCGAATACTACTCAGGGGCCTATCAAATTTCATGAATGGCTCGGCGGCAGCTGGGGTCTTCTGTTCTCTCACCCTGCTGATTTTACACCGGTTTGTACGACAGAGCTGGGTAAGACGGCACTTTTGAAGGGAGAATTTGAAAAGCGTGGTGTAAAGGTGCTGGCAGTCAGTGTAGATGACATTGATTCGCATAACCGCTGGATACCCGATATTAATGAAATCAATGATACCGAAGTCAATTTCCCGATCATTGCTGACGAAGGTCGCAAAGTGGCGGAATTGTACGATATGATTCACCCCAATGCAAGTGAAAAATCGACCGTACGGTCGGTGTTTGTAATCGGGCCGGATAAAAAAATTAAGCTGACACTTACATACCCGGCTTCCACCGGCCGGAATTTCAATGAAATTCTGCGGGTGATTGATTCATTGCAGCTCACTGCCAAATACTCTGTGGCTACGCCGGCAGACTGGCACGATGGCGAAGATGTAATCGTGGTACCGGCGGTGAGTACTGAGGATGCCGAGAAGAAGTTTACAAAAGGGCTGAACATTGTGAAACCCTATTTGCGCTACACGCCCCAGCCTGACAAATGATCCGGACTGGACCGGCCAACAAAAAAGAGGATGCCACAAGCATCCTCTTTTTTGTTGGCGTACAGTATGGTTTCAGTCCCGATCTTCGGCAGCGACCTTTTCGGGTACAATCAATTCATCCCCGTAATAGATCATGTTTCTCGCCCCTTTGTAGTAGTACCAGATAGACGTAGCCATCGCAATGTGGCTGATATCATTGTAATTAAACCAGGGTCCAAAACTGAACTTCAATGCGTGCAGGCCGGCTGCGATGGCACCCCAGAGTGTCGCAATGAATATGTTGACGGAGCCAGGATCTTTTCGTTTTCTGTAAACATAAACTTCAATCAGGGTAAGCATCAGGAACAGTCCGTAAAATGCATGTATCTCGACAACGATGAAGTTGAGGGTAACAAAGGTCAGAATGAAAAAAGTAGCAAGTTCCACATAGTTAAGCCACCCCAGAAGCAAACCTCCGCGCTTGTGCAGCAATGGTTTGATATGCCATATGGCGGCTCTTTCGAAAAGTGCCACTGCGATCATACTTGCAAACCAGCCCGGAATTTTACCACGCTGACCTGTCAGGTACAGAAATCCGTGGCCCAGCACACCGCCGATGGCCGTAGCAATAGCCATAAAGAAGAAGAAATACTGGATCTGCTTGTACATCCGGTGAGCCCGGCCCAGGCGGTTGAGGTGAAAAAATGCATAAAGGCATATCACCGTCATCATCAGGCTCGAAATAACAGTAGAAGGCTCCATAATGGTGATCCCGAAAACCTGGATCTGGTGGACCTTACTGAAATCAATGGCGACATCATTCATCTAAAGAAACGTTTTTGGGGAAAAGCGGAGTGAAACCGGTTGTCCGGCCGGCATTCAAAGTACCTACTTAACGGCTACTTTACAAAATGCGGACGGTTGCATTGGCGGCCAACAAAACCATACCACCTGAAAACTGTCGTGAAATTCCACAGGATTGCACGTCTGAAACGGGCTGTTCGCAGATAAAAAACTGCCGCTGATCTATTATCCCGCCGGTTATTGAAGTCTTCAATTTCCTTTGTATTCGAATTGTACAAAATGATGGCGCCACCATCGCCCTGCCTTATCAAATTATTCTATCATGAAAAAATGCTTTCTGCTCGCAGCTATCCACTTTCTGCTTGCATTTATGTCAGCCCCGGACGCTCATGCACAATCGCCCGCCGGAGATCCATCCAAAGGAAGTTCAACTATTTCAGGTATGGTGCTGGATAGTACCGCGGCTAAAGGGATCGAGTTTGCCAGTGTTGCCCTTTTTAAGCTCGACAACAATCAGGCTGTGGATGGTACCACTGCTGATGAAACAGGCAAGTTCAGCATTGTGAAGGTTGCGCCCGGAGATTACAAGCTTCTGATCTCGTTCATTGGTTATAAAGACAAAGTGATCGACCGTATCCACGTGGAAAAAGGCAAGGATGTTGCACTAGGTAATATTGGGCTGGCATCCAGTGTTCAGAACCTTCAGGAGGTGACTGTCACCGGTGAAAGGTCGTTGGTAGAAGAAAAGGTCGACAGGCTGGTTTTCAATGCTGAAAAAGATATTACAAGCAAAGGGGGTGATGCCTCCGACCTGCTGCGCAAGGTACCCATGCTTTCTGTGGACCTGGACGGGAATGTATCCCTGCGCGGCAGTGCCAACATCCGGGTACTCATCAACAACAAGCCTTCGACGATCATTGCCGCCAATGTAGCCGATGCGCTGAAACAGATTCCTGCGGACATGATCAAGTCCGTGGAGGTTATTACGTCGCCCTCGGCCAAGTATGACGCCGAAGGGTCAGGCGGAATCATCAACATCATTACAAAAAAGAACAACCTGCAGGGCCTTACCTTGAACATAGATTCAGGGGTGGGTAACAGGGGTACGAACCTGGGCCTGAACGGAAGCTACCGCAAGGGTAAAATGGGATTTACGCTGGGTGGGTTCGGACGTGCATTTTACAACAAGGCGGAGTCGGTACTGGATCAGACCACCTACTCAGGCAGCAATGCTTTTTTGACGCACCAGCAGTCCAATGCAAAGGATCGCGGGCTTTTCGGCCAATACTCGCTGGGCTGGGATTATGATCTGGGTAAAAACCAGGCACTATCAGCCGGATTGCGTTATGGTACACGCAATTTTATCCAGAAACAAAATCTTGCGATTTCACAGTACGAAAACAATGCATTGACCGAAATCTCGGACCGGAAAGTGAACCGCAAGGATCTGTCGGGAACGGTTGATTTCAATATCGACTATATCCGCACGTTCAAGCCGCAGCAGGAATGGAGCATTTCTACCTTGTACAGCCGTACGGGCCTGACCAACAATTTCAATACGGACCTGCTCAATGAATCAGGATCGGTCAGCAGCCGTTTGAAAAACGAAAACAAGAACCATAACCAGGAAGTAACGATTCAGACAGACTATCAGACGCCACTGGGCAAAAACCAGCTGATTGAATTTGGTGCAAAAGGTATTTTCAGGACTGTCGACAGCGATTTCCAGTACCTGATGGCCGGAGAAGACGGAGCATTTGTGTTTAATCCCCGCCAGCCTTCCGGCGCATTGAACTACAACCAGAATGTGGCAGCTGGCTATGCTTCCTATACCCTTACCACATCCAATAAATATACGATCAAGGCAGGTACCCGCTATGAGTATACGGGCATCAGCGCCGACCTGGGCAGCGAGGGGAAAATCAATATTCCTGATTACGGGAATCTGGTACCGAGCATCAATGTTTCCAAAAGCCTCTCATCAAGCACAACTTTGAAAGCAGCCTACAACCGCCGCATCCAGCGTCCGGGTATTCAGCAGCTGAACCCGAATGTGAACCTGTCCAACCCGCAGAGCATTTCTACGGGTAACCCTGCATTGAGCCCCGAGCTTACGGACAATTTCGAGCTAGCTTTGAGTACCAATATCAAGAAAACCTACCTGAACGTTTCCGCATTTGCAAGGCAGACCAATAACTCTATCACGCAGGTGAGAATGGCGATAGATACCCTGCAGGGTGCCATTGTGACAACTTTCGAGAATATCGGTACACAGAAAGCTTATGGTTTTAATATTTTTTCCAATGTGTACCTGACGCCCAAATGGACGCTGAACGGAAGTCTGGATATCCTGCATACCTACCTGGAAGGACAGGCTGTAAATGCAGAGGGTACTTCGGAAATGATGAGTAACTCAGGCTTTAATTACGGCGGAAGGCTGATGTCGCAGATTTCGCTGCAGCATGGCTGGGGATTGCAGGCTTTCGGTTTTTACCGGGGCAAAGAAATCCAGCTGCAAGGTACGCGTACTGGTTTTTACATGTATTCACTAGGTTTCAAAAAGGATCTGCCCAATAAAAAGGGAAGCATTGGATTCGGAGCTGAAAACTTCCTGACCAAAGGCGTGAAGTTTACCTCAAACCTTAATTCCGCACAGTTTACACAAACCGGAAGTACGCAGCTTTATAACAGGAACTTCAAGATCACTTTCAATTATGCGATTGGGAAAATGAGCTTTGACGCGCCGAAAAAGAAGACCAAGTCCGTCAACAATACCGACGTGATGGGCGGGGACGGAAAGTAAGCCCCGGAGTATATAAAATGAAAAAAGCAGGCGTAAGCCTGCTTTTTTCATTTAAATATAAAGAAGATCATTGTCCGACTTTCCGGCCTTTCAGTGTTTCACGGGTATTTTTAACCTGTTTCAAAAGGTCTTTTTTCACGAAAAGACGAGCGCCATTTCCGCTTTGGAGGTCGAACGTACGTCCTTTGTACTCGAATTTATTATTAGAAAGTACGTCCAGAAAGTAATTTTGGCCGCTCAGGTTGAATTTCATTCCTTTGGTATCCTGCTGCGTATCGTCCCACGAAACGTTGATCACACCATTATCTGTCCCCAATGCAACGCCAGGCGTAAACGGAAGCACATTAATCGTCTGAATGCTCTTGCCGTTGCTCATGGTAATCTGGCCTTCCGGGTTCACCTTAATGTCGTCAGGATTAGTAACTTCCCGTTTGATATTGATTGCCTTGTCATTGAAAAACTGTACTTTCTCCAATGGAATGCCGGCTGTCTCCAGATCGCGCCTGAGATCCTCCGTAAAGACGGTGTAGTTGGAAAGAGGAACTGAGTTGATGGTAGTGCAGGCTGATACGAGGCCCGCAAGCAGTGCAACAGCAACAAATTTTTTGATACGATACATAGGATGGAAATGGGTTCTTCCGAACGCTACTGAATTTTAGTTTTTGCCTGGTTGAGGTTCGCAATATTAACAAAAAAGCAACTGACAATCCAAAATACTGATTATCCCGTGCATGCTGCACGATGCTCTGACAATGTGGCAGAACCAGGCTTTTAAGCTGTATTTGGAACGCATATTTATGTCGCGTATTGCAAACAGGTAATTTTTCCAGCACTTAAATAAATCAAAACACAATTACTATGGAATCAGTAATTCAGGAAAAGGGAAACCTCAGCATTCACACTGAGAACATTTTTCCAATTATTAAGAAATTCCTGTATTCGGACCACGAAATCTTCCTGAGAGAACTGGTATCCAATGCGGTGGATGCCTCTCAGAAAATCAAAAAACTCGCTTCTTACGGAGAATTCAATGGTGAACTGGGCGAGCTCAAAGTAACTGTCGGGCTCGACAAGGAAGCCAAAACCATTACGATCAGTGACCGGGGTATCGGGATGACGGCTGACGAAATTAAAAAATACATCAACCAGATCGCGTTCTCAGGCGCTACCGAATTTGTAGAAAAGTACAAAGACAAAGGTGAGGACGGAAAAGGCGATAAAGGCATTATCGGTCACTTCGGGCTGGGATTTTACTCTGCCTACATGGTGGCTGAGGATGTGGAGATCATCACCAGATCGTACAAGGAAGGTGCGGAAGCGGTACGCTGGAAATGCGATGGTTCTACCGAGTTTGAACTGGGGCCAGCCGAGCGCGAAGACCGCGGATCGGACATTATCCTGCACATCGCGCCGGATTCCGAAGAATTCCTTGACGAGCACCGCCTCCGGGGTATTCTTGAAAAATATGGCAAGTTCCTGCCCATTGAAATTGAGTTTGAGGAAAAAATTATAAATAATCCCAGCCCGATCTGGACCAAAAATCCATCGGAGCTGAGCGATGAGGATTATCTGGGTTTTTACAAAGAGCTTTATCCTTTCAGCGAAGACCCGCTTTTCTGGATCCACCTGAACGTGGATTATCCGTTTAACCTGACGGGCGTATTGTATTTCCCAAAACTGCGCAACGACTTTCAGGGACAACGTGAGAAAATCCAGCTGTACAGCCGGCAGGTGTTTATTACAGATGAAGTAAAGGATATCGTACCTGACTTCCTGCAACTGCTGCACGGGGTGATCGACTCTCCGGATATTCCGCTGAACGTATCAAGAAGCTACCTGCAGGCAGATGGAAATGTCAAAAAAATCAATGGGTATATTACCCGTAAAGTTGCCGACAAATTGCTTGAAATCTTCCGCAACGACCGTGAAGGCTTTGAGAAGAAGTTTGATGACATTGGTTTGTTTGTCAAATACGGCATTATCAGCGATGAGAAATTTTATGATAAAGCCAAGGATTTTTGTCTGCTGAAAAATACGGAGGGCAAGTATTTTACTTTCAATGAATACCGTGAGCAGGTAAAAGATAACCAGACCGACAAAAACGAAACGCAGATCTGGCTGTATACCACAGACCTGAAAAAGCAGGATGCTTTTGTACAATCTGCCAAAAAGCGCAGCTACGACGTGCTTGAACTTGGCACTGTCATTGATTCACACTTTATCAACGCATTGGAGCAAAAGCTTGAAAAAGTAAGCATCAAGCGGGTGGATGCTGATACACTGGACAAGCTGATTGAAAAGGATGTAGCGCTTGAAAGCATTCTTTCTGCCGATGATCAGGAAAAAGTGAAGAAGGTTTTTGAGGAAGTAGGAGAGAACAAAACCGCGCATATCGTGGTGGAAGCGATGCCGGTGGATGAACTTCCCGTGGTCATCACATTCCCGGAATTTATGCGCCGCATGACGGATATGCAGGCGAGCTCGGGGCAGCGCTCAATGTTCGGCGAAATGCCGCTGATGTACACAGTATCGCTGAATGCAAATCACCCGCTGATCGGACGTATTTCCACCACGGAAAGTGAAGACGAGCAGAAGGCACTTGCCAAGCAGGTATATGACCTTGCATTGCTTTCGCAGGGTCTGCTATCCGGCAAAGACCTGACACAGTTTATCCAAAGAACCGTAGCGACTTTGTAATTCTTTTTATTTTATGAAAAATCCCGCCTTCGAAAGAAGCGCGGGATTTTTTTGTAAATCTATTTTCCTGAAATCAGAAGCGTTTTCAGCTTTTCCAGTTCTTCCCATTTTTTCTCGTGCGCAAGCTTGGCCTGTTTGGGCCAGAGCGTCGGATCCTGAACCTGGAACCTCGGGCCGGCATTTTTCAGGATGCGTGCAATCCGCAGAATGGAAGCCTCTGCCAGTTGCTCAAAAGTTTGTATACCTTCCTTGTTCAGCAGTTCGGCCGTACGGGGCCCGATCCCATCAATGATGGTCAGGTCGTCGGGTGCATGCGGCTCAGGTGCCGCCGGGTACACCACTTTTGAAGCGTGAGTGGCTACAATCGCTTCGTTTTTTGGCTTTTTAGCTAACCTGGCCTCTTCCAGTGCTGCTTTTTTGACTTCAACCAGTTCACTGAGCTCGTTCACTTTTTGGTCAGCGGTCTTGCCTCCCATGATCCAGCCGACAAATGCAGCTGCACAAAGCAAGACCAATAAAACGCCGGTAGAAATTGCGACCTCCTGCGTGTGGGTAAGCATTGCGTACGTCATTTTTCCCGCGCTGCGTATTTGTTCAGTTCATTATTGATGCGAACAAGCCTTTGTTTCAGCTCTGTCAATCTTTTACTCTCTGTACTATACCGGACCAGGAAACCCAGCAAACCGGAAATAGCCAGCATGATCAGGTAAGTCAGTAGGGTAGTTGGATTTGTAAGGTCGGCGTCTGACATGGGACGAAATCAGGGTGTGTTACTGGATGTTGTATCAGCTACTTGTATTTCAATGCCGCCATGAATGGAGTCCAGCTTGTTGGCAGGCTCGGGTATCAGGCGGCTTCGCAATGTGAATATAGAGTCGGGAAGGCGTCGCCGCAGAAAAAATCTTCTTACACTTACCGCCCGCGCCAGTCCAAGATTTCTGAACAAGGTAGGATTAATTTCGTCGGGGTGAAAAGAGCCGGTAATAGTCACCAGGCTGGAAGGATTCACAGCCAGGTAAATGGCCAGAGAGTCAAGCTCTTTGACGACGGGTGCGAAGTTTGCGGAATCATCTGACTTTGCAAAGCTGATTTCTCCTCTTGAAACCAGCTTAAAACCATTTTCTCCGTTAATGCTGAGATTGTTATAAACCGGCGTGGAGTCAGTGGACGTTTGCTGTGCCTCGGCATTAAAATAGAAGTGCTCTATTTTAAATACATGCCAGTAAAGGGATCCGGACATCCAGAAAATGAGGAGAATCCACCATAAAACCCGGGTTCTGTACATGTAGTGTGATAAAGTTTTTTCTAAATAAAGCCTGCTGATTAGTTGGAAATGGCTATTCGAAGCTGTGTGTATAAGAAAAGAGCCCGAGTAAACTACTCAGGCTCTTTTTTACCGGTTCATGGAGATGAGGAACTCTTCATTGTTCCGCGTCCCTTTCATATGTTCGAGCAGGAAGTCCATAGACTCCATTGCATTCATATCGGACATGTGCTTGCGCAGGATCCACACTTTTTTCAGTGTTTCTTTATCCAGCAGGAGATCTTCACGACGTGTACCGGACGCCATCACATCAATTGCAGGGAATACGCGCTTGTTGGACAACTTCCGATCCAACTGCAGTTCCATGTTACCGGTACCTTTGAATTCTTCAAAGATTACCTCATCCATTTTGGAACCTGTATCAATCAGGGCTGTGGCAATAATCGTCAGCGAGCCGCCATTCTCAACATTCCGCGCCGCTCCGAAGAATCTTTTCGGCTTGTGCAATGCATTGGCATCCACACCACCTGAAAGTATTTTTCCGGACGAAGGTACTACTGTATTATACGCCCTTGCCAGACGGGTGATAGAATCGAGTAGGATCACTACATCATGACCGCATTCCACCATTCTTTTTGCTTTCTCCAAAACAATGCTCGCCACTTTCACGTGACGGTCGGCTTGCTCATCAAAGGTCGATGCAATAACTTCTGCACGTACGCTCCGCTGCATATCCGTTACCTCTTCCGGACGTTCGTCGATCAGCAGGATCAAAAGGAATACTTCCGGGTGGTTGCGGGTAATTGCATTTGCAATTTCCTTTAAAAGAACCGTTTTACCTGTTTTTGGCTGGGCAACGATCATTCCACGCTGACCTTTCCCAATGGGTGCAAACAGATCCAGGATACGTGTCGAATATTGCTCCGGACGTGAGCTCAGGCGAAGGCATTCTTCCGGGAAGAGAGGGGTCAGGTATTCAAAAGGAATACGGTCCCTGATTTCTTCGGTGGTTTTACCATTTACCGTTTCCACGCGCAGGAGGGCAAAGTATTTTTCGCCTTCTTTGGGCGGACGGATCTGTCCTTTCACGGTATCACCTGTTTTCAGACCGAAAAGCTTGATCTGTGAAGGTGATACATAAATATCATCCGGGCTGGCCAGGTAATTGTAATCCGCAGAGCGCAGGAAGCCGTAGCCACCGTCCTGCATGATTTCAAGTACCCCTTCATTGACGATCAGACCATCAAATTCGCGGACGTAATTGTTATAGTTGCGTTTAATTTTAGAAGAAGGATCTTCGCGCTGAATGTTCTGCTGACGATCGGCTCCTTCCTGATTATTCGGGTTATTATTATTCTGACGTGCATTGCGGTCATCCCGTCCTGCCGGAGCATTTTCGGATGTTCGCTCAGCTGTTTTTTCCGGTGACACTTCCGGTGCCTGTGAAGCTTCGGGTTCCGCCTGTGCTGGTGCAGGGGCAGCTCCAAGATCATTCAGCGTATCGTTGTCCGAATCAACATCCGCCGGGAAGTCGAGGTTTGGACTGCGTTCGCGTACAGGAGCAGGGCGTTCAGTACCGTTTTCTGCTTTACTTTCCGCAGAAGTATGTGCATCGTGGGAAGGAGCTCTGTCTTCTGCCACGATCGGCTCAAAAAGCGAGGGCAGATTTCCCTGGTTTTCTTTCCTGTTTTTACCCTGACGCAGGTTATTTTGCTTTACAGCAACCGGTGTAGGTTCTACAGGTCGCCGTGCCCTTTTCTTTTTAGGCTCGTCTGTGCCTGCTAACCCAGTATCTTCATCATCAGTAGCAACTGGTGCCGAATTGGCAGCAGCAGGTGCTTCCTGTTGCGTTAAAATCCTGTTAATCAATTCTTTTTTTGGGAGTTTATTGTGATCGGGTATCCCAAGACTACCTGCTATTTCTCTAAGCTCGGAAAGGAGCTTAATGTTCAATTCATCAATTGTAGGCATACGAAAAATGAAAAGTAAAGTAAGACTTTACCAATGGTCATTGTGTTTGTGAATTTTTATTGAGTACGATCCTTGAAAAATCCAGGATTACGGATGGTCTTAGCTACCAGAACAGCGGTTTTTCAGGAGGAAACACCGGGGGAGGGACCTTTCGATCTTAAAAATTACGTTGGATCAACTGAAAGTTTGCAATTATAAAAATTGGAGTATAGACAATAAATCGGCAAGATTTTAAAAACCTCGATAACGTTGAGAGCTATCGCGAGATGGATTTGGGATTTATAAGTCAATACCGGACTTAGTGAAACGAAGGTAAGTAATTGAAGTTTCACATCCAAAAAACAAACTCAAAAACATAGCATGATAGTTCCTGAAAAAACGTATTTTATTGCAAATGAGCGTCTTTTAAAGAACTTACGGCACGGCTGCATTGCGATTTTCCTTCTAAATTTGCGAAAAGATCTGGATTAAATATGAATGTAGTAATTGATTCCGGCAACACTTTTTCCAAGGTCGGCTGGTTTGAAAATGAAAAACTCTTACGCTATACGACACGCCTGGAATTTGCTGAAATGATCGCCGAAGTGCGGAGCCAGCGTCCCGAACATGTACTTTTTTCGTCCGTCAGCACCACTGTCGAAGAGTTTGTGCATGCACTTGATCTTCCTTCAAACATTTTAAGCCTTACGCCTGACACTCCGCTGCCTGTTACCAAAAATTACGACACCCCGCATACGCTCGGTGCGGATCGTATAGCTGCTGCTACCGGGGCAAACTACCTGTATCCGCAGGAAAACGTGCTGGTAATTGATATGGGTACCTGCATTACCTATGATCTCGTGGATCAGATGGCCGTATTTCAGGGCGGATTGATTTCTCCGGGTGTGAAAATGCGATTTAAGGCTATGCATACGTTCACTAAGAGGCTTCCGCTGGTGGAAGAGGAGAAAAATCCCGCGTTCATCGGCAAAAGTACCCGGTCCGCTATTTCAAGTGGTGTTATGAATGGGGTGCAGGCCGAAATGGAAGGAATAATTGCACGCTATCGTCACAGTTACCCCGATTTGCGCGTAGTATTATGCGGTGGCGACGCTCCATTTTTTGAAAGTAGCCTGAAACCACCCATCTTTGCGGTGCCCGAACTCGTTTTAATTGGACTGAACAGAATTTTAACATATAATGTCTCTTTACAGTAGATTCAGATTATTCACTTTAAGCATTTTACAACTCTCCTTGTTTTTCGGGCTGCATAAGGAAGCAAGTGCCCAGGGATTGGGAAATTCGCCATATTCTTCACTGGGAATGGGGGAGTTTTACGGAGAGGGGTTTTCTGATAATACCGGTATGGGGCAGTCGGGTGTAAGTACCGCAAGCGGCTTTCAGATCAACAATCTGAATCCCGCATTATGGGTACGTAACAGGTTTACCACCCTTGACATAGGTCTTATTGGCCAGTACAAGGATATTACGTCTGGCAGCCGTAACCAGCGGAATGCGGGCGGTAACCTGGGGTATGTTTCACTGGCTTTTCCGGTACATCCGCGCTGGGTCATTGGGGTGAGTATCAAGCCTTACAGCTTTGTGGATTACGGTGATTCTACCAGTCGCCAGGTACAGGGTACCGGCGCGATCGCCAACTATTTCACCACCGGTAAAGGTGGCCTGAACAAAGCGTCCATTACCAATTCTGTACAAATAAATAGATACCTGAGTCTGGGTCTCGAAACTTCCTACTTTTTTGGAAACGTAAGAAAAGCCACGGAAGTGTCACTTCCCGTGTCCGGATCGGGAGATTACCTGGTGAGCCTTAATGAGCGTACAACCTACTCGGATATTGCTTTCCGAGCCGGCGCAGCAGTACGTGTTCCATTGAAAAAAAATAAGGTGAACCTGAACCTGGGCGGAGCATATAGTTTTGGTGCAAATATCAATTCCAACCAGACAACCTCTTTTGAGGTTACCCAGAATTCCTTTCCTGTTTTACAGCCCGATACATTGTCGAATAACTTAGGCGGCATTCTTAAAACACCTAATCAGTTTCAGGCTGGTGCAAGTCTCGAGTGGCCATTGAAATTTGTCATTTCAGCCGACTATAACAGACAGTACTGGTCGCAATACCGGGGATTTGCTGGTGCCGACGATAACCTTCGTGATGTTGGCCGCATTAATGTGGGTGCCGAGTGGCTTCCTAAGTTTACCTCTCTGAAATATCTGGATATCGTACGTTATCGCATAGGTTTCAGTTATGGATCTACTCCTTATATGATCAACAATCGAGACATAAAGGATGCGAGCGTGAGCCTGGGAATTACATTTCCGATGGGCCGGGGTTATCAGAACCTTATTTCGTTTGCCTTCGTCGGCGGACAGCGCGGAGGTACCGGCTCAGGTTTGATACGCGAGCGATACGGTCGCGTGGTGTTAGGAATTACCCTGTTGGAAAGATGGTTCCAGAAACAGAAAATTGACTAGAATGCATTACAGGTCAGATTTTATACAAGCATGGAAAGAAGATAAATTTTTATCTTCTTTTTGTATTTTGATGGTACTGAGTTCGGTCTTTTTCCAGTCGTGTACCGAAAAGCCGAATAAAGAAGGTGCTGTGTATACGGGACCTATCGAAATCATCAACAACGTAGAGGTCAAATACAGTGAGCAGGGTAAATCCAAGGTGGTGGTACGGACACCACGTTCATTTGGTTATCAGAATGAATCCAAAGTATTCCCGGATACCATTAACATCAGCTTCTATGATACACTTGGGACGGTACAAACTACGCTGCGCTCCGACTCTGGCCGGTACGACCATAATGCCGACGTGTACATTGTAAAAGGAAATGTGCGGGTTGTAAAATCAGAGACACAGGAAATACTGACCACTTCGGAGTTGTTCTGGAGTCCGCGAACCAGGAAAGTATTTACGGAAAAAGCATTGTCCGTCAGAAACAAGAGGACGGCAGAAGTGACCGATGCTATCGGCATGGATGCAGAGCAGGACTTTACCCGTATCAAATTCAGGAAAGCTACCGGCGTGTATAAATTTTCCGGAGTACCTCAGTAAGGTTTGCAGGCAGCCAGTGCAGTCGTAACCTGATCGACGGGCGTGTACAGGCTGTCTTTTCCCCACTTCATATTCACGTAAGTGATAATTTCTGCAATTTCAAGGTCTTTCAGGCGTGGGTTGGCAGGCATTGGACGATTAAATGGTTTTCCATTTACCGAAATGGTACCCTGCATTCCATTCCGGATAATGCATGCGAGCTGCGCCTTGCCAGCAATTATATTCGAGCCGGAAATGGGCGGATACAAGTTAGACATTCCCTTTCCATCAGCCTGGTGACAGTTTGCACAATGCGTAGTAAAAAGCTGGTAGCCTTCCGCAAAGTACTGTTCACTTTTCAGCTCTTCTTTGCTTTGGCAAGCGTAAACAAACGGGCATAACAGTAAGAAAAATGCTCTTTTTATCATTATACCGACGTTATTTACTGTACTCTACCCGTAGCTTTTCAATGTCAGCAATCAGCTTCTGCGCGCCTTCGTCAGTAGTGCCGTCGTACATGCCACGTACTCGTTTGTCTTTGTCTACCAATACAAACGCACCGCTGTGGATGAAGCCTCCTTCTGCGGTTTTATCCTCTTTGAGTGTCGACAAATAATGTTTTTCGCCTATTTCATACACCTTCTCCTTCGGCCCGTTCAGGAATTGCCACTGGGTACCGGTAATCCCCAGGTCCGTAGCATACTTATCGAGCACCTGCGGCGTATCATGTTCAGGATCAATGGTATGTGACAGGATCATGACATCCGGGCTGCCTTTGATTTTATCATAAACTTTAATCATCTGCCTTTTCATAATCGGGCAAATGGTTGGGCAACTCGTAAAAAAGAAGTCGGCTACGTAAATTTTGTCTTTAACAATTGCCTCCGAAACCGTATCTCCTTTTTGATTGACGAATGAAAATGGCGGAATGGTATTGTAAATGGTATCCGTAACTTCCTTGCCTTCAGCATTATTTTTAACCACATCCCGCTCGCCATAGATCGGGAGCTTATTATCGGAGCCGCCACAGGAAAATAGCATGATCGCAAGCGCCGGCAGTAGCAGGAAAGGCATGAGCCTGTGAACCTTGAAATACATAATTTATTTACTCTAAAAAAGTTTTTGCGTCCTGTACGGACTTCAATGTAACTTGTTTGACTTGCAGGATTTTTTCTCTTTCCTTTTCAAAATAGGCAGTAGCCTCAGCTCCTTTCAGCTTTTTAGCTGAATCACCCCGGTACGCATGCATCCAATCCATCATAAGTTTATCAGCGTCACTTAATTTCTGGTTCAAATCCACAGCCTTTATGCGTTCTCCGGCAACCGTATTGCTGCTGATACCTTCATTCTGCAGACTGTCCATATTCTGAATTTTCTTTGACAGTTTGGCTTTCAGCGACATGATAGCGTCCATTTGCGGCATTACCTCGTCGTGGATTGCCAGTACTTCTGCTTCCAGATCCGCAACTTTGTCTTTCTCGGCCTGGTTGCTGCAGGCCAGTGTTGTCATCAGCAGGAGGGGTAATATTCTTTTCATTACAAAATGTTCGTTAGGCTATTCTTTTAAAATCATTTCGCGCGCATTAGTCAGGACTGCCTGGGACGGATTGTGACCGCCGATCATCTGCGCTATTTCCTGAACGCGCTCTTCGATTGTAAGCTTACGGATATTGCTGACCGTTTTATCTGACGAATGATCTTTATATACAAAGTAATGGGCAGTTCCGTTGCTGGCAATCTGATGAAGGTGTGTGATGGCGATAATCTGGTGCTTACCGGACATGTTCTGCATCATTTTACCCATTTTCTTCGCAATTTCTCCCGAAACGCCCGTATCAATTTCGTCAAAAATGATGGTCGGAAGCTGACGTTTGTCGGCCAGTATGTATTTAATAACCATCATGAGGCGGGAAAATTCCCCGCCGGATGCTATAAATTTCAATTCTTGTGGCGCAATACCCTTATTGGCACTGAAAAGCAGTGAAACGGAATCAATTCCGTGTGATGAAGGTGCAATTTCAGTGATATGCACCGAAAGGGAAGCATTCGGGATGCCTAGCTCTATCAGGCGTTCCAGTATCTGTTTTTCGATCGCGGCCGTAACCTGATGCCTTTTGCGGGACAGGTTTGCTGCACTTTTGAGCATAGCTTCCCGGGCAGATAGCGCCGCTTTCTCGGCTTTCGCAAGTTCTTCATCCAGGTTCAGTACAATGCCGATTTTTTCTTCGAGTTGCTCCTGAATCGCGATCAGTTCCTCGACGGCGCTTGCCTGGTGTTTTTTCAGCAGGGTATAAATGGCATTCAGCCGTTCCTGTACAATATCGGCCCGCGCCGGATCTACGTCTACGGCGTGATTCGTCTGGTCAATTTCATCAGCAAGGTCACGCAGCTCGATCAGCGCACTTTGCGCCCGCTCGCGCAAGGCATCGTACGACGGAACAAGCCGGGCAGCCTGTCCGAGCGCACTGACTGACGATTTCAGCAGTTCTAAAATTGCATTCTCGGGACTGTCCAGGTAGGCATGTGCGAGTTGTAAGCGCTCTTTGATCTCCACCGCATTTTCGAGCAGTGTCAGTTCCTGTTCCAGTTGCTCCTGCTCGCCGCTGCGTAAATTGGCATTGCTTAGTTCCTGGTACAAGAATGTATCATAATCCGACTCTTTCCGTAGTTGATGTGCTCTGCTTTTAAGCTGTTCAAAAGCCTTTGCGGCATCCTGGTATTTCCGGTATTTTTCAGAATATGACCTGACCAGCTCACCGTTTCCGGCAAATGTATCGACTACCTGCAACTGAAATTCGTTGTTCCCCAGCATCACCGAGTCGTGCTGGGAATGGATATCGAGCAGTTGCCCGCCTACACGTTTCAGCGTGTCGAGATTTACGGGTGTATCATTGATAAATGCGCGGGACTTACCCTGGGCGGAAATTTCACGCCGGATAATGCATTCACTTGTAAAATCAAGATTCTCGTCCTCGAAGGAGGCACCCAGGTCATAGCCGGAAAGGTCAAAGTAACCCTCAATCACGCACTTTTCACTTTTATCATAAAGTGCTTTTACGTCGGCCCGGTTGCCCAGAAGCAGTCCGATTGCGCCCAGCATAATGGACTTACCTGCTCCTGTTTCGCCTGTGATAATGTTTAGGCCGGGATCCGGGGACATTTCCAGGTGCTTAATGAGCGCGTAATTTTTAATCAGCAGATTCGAAAGCATATTGATATAGGAGAAGCGGCCGGTGTGCGACGACCATTACCATCGCTGGCCATTGGGTACGAATATAATCAGCGTATTCGTATTTCAAAATTCCTTTTCATACCTCATGCTTCCACCTTGTCGTACACAATCTCATAAAGGTCGGTAAAAGCAAAATAATGCTGATGAAATCTGGTGTCGGTCAGGGTTATACCACCCACTTGTACCGATTCTATTTTTCCAAAAACCGAATTTCCCCGGCGGGTCACGGCGTGGACCATAATAGGCGGAAGTTCGCGAAGTGCATCGTGAAAGCCGGGGGCAGAAATCCTGACTAATCTTTTACTCATAAGTTATCAGATACTCCCTGCTTACAGCGACAGGCGCTCGTAAAGCTGGGTTTTGGAAGGATCAAGGCTTGTTAGTATAGCATAGGCACGGTTACGTTCTTCCTGCTGTCCCTCAATCATAATCTTGAACAGTTCTTCCGATTTGGCATCAAAAAAAGAGTTTACCACCACGCTCGCCGGCCTGAGTCTGGCGACTTCCTGTACAATGTTGAGAAAGTCCAGTACGCGTGTCCGGGTCTCTGCCGGATTTTGCGTTGCCACGTCAAGCCCCAGCCTGTAATATTGGTAAAGACCTTCACGGAAGGGGGTAAACTGCTGGCTCATCAAGTTCTCTACCAGCCAATACCTGTTTTTTGAATCACCATTGGAATCCCAGCCTCTTTTTGCCGGTGACGAGTTGCGGGCCTGATTTACAAGGTTAAATGCCTTTTGAACATAAGGACTCCCGCCCAGGTTGCTGAACGAATCATAATCGAAAATCAGAGCTACATTGGCGTAAAATGCAAGGATGTAAGGCAGCTCTTCCGTGTAGGTATTTTCATTAAAGTACAGCTGTGTATTAGGCAGATATGTAAATGTGAAGTTCTTATCTACATACGTGAAAAGGACGGTTTCGTAGTTGGAGTTATAAACAGGCCGTGAAACGATCAGCTGCGCATTTCCTTCATAATTTCCCTGACTTACCGAGCGGGTAAGGTTGACATTGAGCTTGCACTTGATCTTCTCCTCTTTCCCGAACTCATCATTGGTCCACCGGGTATTATTCAGAAAATCGTTCATGTAGGTTTGCAGCTGACCCATGGATTGCGGGTCGGTTTTCTGCTGCGATACCAGTTGTTCGTAGTTCAGGTTTACAGTAAACTGAAATTCCTGTCCTATCGCATTGATTTGCCATGCAAACATGCTGATACAAGTCAATAGCAGCTTTTTCATCATGCTTCGCTCCATTTTTCCAAAACTATATTCAGGATATCCAAGGCTACTTCATCTTTCGGTTTCAAGCTGAAATGCCTTACATTTTCATTCCTGTCAATAACGGTAATTTTGTTGGTATCGTGTATAAATCCTGCACCAGGGTCGTTGAGTGAATTTAAGATAACATAATCAAAGTTTTTGGCAGTGAGCTTGCGCCTGGCATGTTCCAGCTCATTTTCGGTTTCGAGTGCAAATCCAATGATCAGCTGACCTTGTTTTTTCTGCTTGCCCAGTGTAGCCGCAATGTCGGGGGTGCGTGTCAGTTCCAGGCTCATCATTTCTTCCGATTTTTTGATCTTCTGCACAGCGCGATGGGCGGGCTTATAGTCTGCCACGGCGGCCGCAAAAATAACCAGGTCACTTTGGTCAAAGTGGCCCTGTGCAGCGTCAAGCATTTCGTCCGCACTGTTTACGTTAACCACATTCACATTTTCCATACTTGCTTTCACGGCTGTAGGGCCGCTGATCACGGTAACCTGTGCACCCGCGGCTGCAAATGCATCGGCAATTGCATAACCCATTTTTCCTGAAGACCGGTTGCTGATAAACCGAACCGGATCGAGGGCTTCCACCGTCGGGCCTGCGGTGATCAGGACACGCTTGCCAGCTGCCACTGTTTGCCGGGAAAAAAAAGCATTGAGCTGCGATACAATGGACTCCGGTTCAGCTAGGCGGCCTTCGCCGGATAATCCGCTGGCAAGTTCTCCCGCGCCCGGGTGGATCAGATAATTGCCAAATGAAAGCAGATTTGCAATGTTTTGCCTGGTGGAGGGATGCTGGTACATGTCCAGATCCATAGCAGGCGCAAAAAAAACAGGGCATCTCGCGGAAAGATAAACCGCTGTGAGCAGATCGTCGCAATGACCGGTAGCACAGCGGGACAATGCTTTTGCGGTTGCCGGAGCAATCACCATCACATCTGCCCAAAAGCCCAGCTCAACATGGTTGTTCCAGGTGCCGTCTTCATTGGCAAACTGGCTGGATACCGGATTTTTGGAAAGTACTGAGAGCGTGAGGGGAGTGATAAAGTCCTTTGCCGCCTCCGTCATGATGACTTTCACCTCGGCATGTGCTTTCACAAGCAATCGTACCACCAAGGCAGCTTTATAGGCAGCAATGCTTCCGCAAACGCCAAGCAGAATTTTCTTTCCCTGAAGATTCAATGTAGAAATGCGATTTCAATGGATCAATTAGGCAGGAAAGTTAATCAAGTAATCGTGAATGCATTGCTACAAAAAGCAAAAAACCAGCTGCAATTAGATTACAGCTGGCTTTCGTAGATGTTGGTTCAACTACTCTTCGGTTTGTTCGCGGTAGTTAAAGTACGTTTTTCCCTCGATAAACTCATCAATGGCGATGCTTCCCGCTTTCGGCATTCTTTCGTAGAATTTCGAAATTTCAATTTGCTCACGGTTTTCAAATACTTCTTCCAGGTTATCCACGCCTGATGCAAATTCAGCAAGCTTGTTGTTAAGCTCTTCTTTCATTTTGCTTGAAATCTGGCGGGCCCTTTTAGAAATCACTGAAACTGATTCGTAGAGGTTACCGGTAACATCCGCGATTTTATCAGTATCGCGAGTTATAATGGATGGATTGGTGGCCATATTCACTTCTTTCTTGTTTAATGTCATGTCAGTTGGTTTTCAGTTGTCTAAGGAGTTGCAGGAGTAGTCACCTTGGTAGGTCTGTTGGTGGAATCCGGCTGCGTTTCTTTTTGCTTAAGTTTTTCAACTTCTACTTTCGCGATTACGTCCAGGTGTTTCTGGCTGTCATCGAACATCTTCTCGGCATCCCGGTTGTACTTACCAGTCGGGTATTTATCGATCAATTCCTGATAAAATTTTACAACTTCCTGGTAGCGCTCTTTCTGCTTATCAACAAAACTGTTGCTGGCCAGATTGTATTGTGAATCCACTTTCAAAAAGGCAAGTTCCTCATTGAACTGTGAATCAGGAAAGTCCTTACGGAAATTGTCAATTGAGATCACCGCCGATTTCAGCGACATCATATTAAAGTCACTCACTTTATGATAAAGCTTTGCCTTTTCGTAGGCTTTCCTTTCCAGCTTGGCCCTCAGGTCGAGGATGTAGCGTGTACACTCTTCACGGAAAGGACTTTCGGGATATGTATTGATAAAGTCCTGCATAGCTGCAATGGCAGTATGCGTGCTGGTCTGGTCCAGTGTGTAGGGTGCGGAATCTTTATAAAGTGAAAAAGCATGCATGTACAACGCTTCCTGCGCATAATCGCTTCGGGCGTAAGTATCATAAAACTTTTTGAACAAAAACTGACTCGTGTTATACTGGCCCTGATGGTACTGGGAATATGCATAGTAGAACTGCGCCAGCTCGGACTCGGTACTTCCTTTCAGGAGGGGGATAAGCTCTTCGAAAAGCAGGCCGGAGTGATAGAAATCACCCTTTTTGTAGTACGCCATGGCAGCGTCATACTTCTGCTGATCTGTACCGGTTTTCTGCAGCTTGGAAAATTTACTGCATGATGTAATCGCAACAACGAAGAGGAATTGCAAGAAATAACTTGCCGGACTGTTTTTTCGCATATTAATGCAAAGATAATAAAAAAGCTACACCATCCATAACGAATGTGTAGCCTGTATAGTGTTAAATCTAAGCCTATTGCTGGTGTCTGACAAGCATTTTTTTGGTAGCTACCTTCTGACCATCCAGTGACAATTGGTAAAAGTAAAGTCCGGTAGGCATGTCCTTTGTGTTTACCCGCAGCTTGCGACCACTTTTATTTAGCGGAAGTTCTGCCATTTGAGATCCCAGCACATTGTAAATGATCAGCTTTGCATCCCGAACATTCGACATAATGTTATAATCCACATCAGCAAACTCGCTGGCAGGATTGGGATAAATATTGGACACTGAAATTTTTTCGTTTGCATATAGCTGCTCGTCAGCCCTGACCTGTCCTTCGGGAGATATATTTCTTCTTTCAGATGTTTTTTCAACAACTTCGGATGTGTTCACGCCCGTGCTTTCCGGAGCAGGTGTCGAAAACAGGATTGAGCGATAAAAATTGTTCAGAACGCCCGGGTTTTGAAGCGACAGCGGCTTGTAGCTCATACCAGAAGCAAGACCAGAAAATTTAACTTGGCCTGTTTGTGCCGCTTTTTTCTGGCCGGCCATATTCAGGCGGCTGCCTCCCGACACTGCCTGAGCACTAAGATCCAAGGAGATCATAGCCGAGATAAACATTAAAAAGAGTATAGTTTTTTTCATAGCGTATTATCAGGAATTCAGCACTTTACGTCATTTTTCAGTATAAGTGCACATTACAAAAATATACAGAAATAATTGTATGTTCAAAACATATTGTGCGAACAGCAAACTTTATTTTCTATCGGTAAAAAATCGTGCCTGCGCGCACCTAACTTGTTCTGTTTCACCTACGGCTCCTGCCACATGGTTTTTGCTTTGGTCGGCTTGTCTTTAATGCGCCAGTTAAACCCTTCCAGTTCCCGCTCCGTCTGTTTGATCTTAGAAGGTGGAATGAGGCGGCCGTCTGGCTTGCCGATGAATGCAATGCGACTTACTTTGCTATCCTGAAATAACAGGTTCATTCTTCCGCATTCCACCCGGTTTAATCCAATGCTTTTATTCTTATTATCAATCGCATAGTAGGCACTTTCTCCATTACCATCCACCAGAACCTGTTTCAGCTGATTATTTTTCTGAAAATAGGCATTGATGGTCCTGCCTTTTACCTGATTAAACTGCCGCACCAGCGTGTCTTCACTGATGACGAAGGACTTACTTTTAAGCAGCATGCGGTTGATCGCATTGTTGACCAGAAAAGCAGTAATCGAGTCAGCTTCCATTTGATAATGCTGGTCGCTCCAAAGCACAGGCTTCTGAAAAAACCGGATAACGGAGTCGGCCGAAGTATAGCTGATCGAATCACATTTGCCCTGAAAATCAGACTTGTAAATAAAAACATTCTTATGGCCAACAAGCTTACGCGTGCTGTCAACCTTGTTTTCGTACGAATAAAGCGTATCCGCCCGGATGTACAGCGTATCCTCTGAAACTACATTTCTCACGTATGCATGTCCAAATATTTTAGAAAAACCTTCGGCTTTCCAGTAGTATCCCTGATCTCCGTTGAGTACTGTTTTGTCTTTCTTGGCAACAATTACTACGTTGCCCTTTCCTTGCCCGTTGTTGCTTTTTCCATCCACTACCAGCGAATCTGCCGTAAGCGTGTAGGTTTCATTATCCACGGTGGTCCGGTTATGGAATGCAGATTCGGCGGATTCGGTATTGTACCTGCCCCGGGTTCCGGTTACTGTCCCATCCTTGTTGACAATTTTGGTCGCTCCGTTGAAGTATGACCATTTTGTAATGGAGTTGTAAAGGAGGGTATCCGTGGTAAGTGTATATTTTTTATTTACCAGCCTGACATTCTTGTAGTATGTGAATTCCTTCGTCTGCGTATTGTAGAATCCTTCTTTGCTGGTAAGTATATTTTCTTCGTCCACTGTACGTCCCGGCAGCTTGTAATTGGCAATACCCGACGCCATATTGTATTCAATTTTGCGCGTAGTCAATGTACGTTTACGATCTTTCATAATCGTTTTATTGCCACTCACGATCGCCAGGCGTGTGTTTCCATAGTAAAAAAGCGTATCGCCCGTGATTGTCACGGTATCACCCTGTACAATCTTTACATTCCCAAAAGCCTCAATAACATTCGTGTTGATGTTCTGAATTGCGAGATTGCTATACAACATCGCCCCCTTGTGCCTGAACACACCGTTTGTCACGCGTCTGGAGTCCACACCATTTTCATTAATGATTTCCAGCTCGTCTGATTTCAGGATTTCCACAAGATCCTCGTTCTTGGTTTGAGCTAGTACATTGGCGTTGAACCAGAAAGGAGATAAAAACATGAAAACAAAGAACGCCTTTTGCAAAATATTACCTTTGATAAGGATGACGCACAAATGTTTAAAAGGGTTGCACTTTATGTTGTAATTTTTTTGAATCATATCGCTTTACTTCTCTTTACCTTTGCCACATCAAACAACTTTTCCGCACTTCCGGAAGGACTTCAGATCAAACTTATATACGTCAAAAGTACAGTCAAATACGTCTTTTCGGCCATGCTGGATTCATTTTTAACTTTTATTAACCAATATGCTATCAGCCTTCGGGGACAACGTTGCCTGCTTACTGTCAGCGGCGGAATAGACTCTGTTGTGCTGGCGAATTTATTCTACAAATCGGGAATTCAAAGCGTAGTAGCGCATTGCAATTTTGGATTGAGGGGGGAGGAGTCGGAGGGGGACGAATTGTTTGTTCAGGAGCTTTCCGCGCAGTATGGTTTTTCGTTTTATGTAAAACATTTTGAAATTAAATCCTATGCCAAGTCGGAAGGTATAAGCACCCAGATGGCGGCACGTACACTCAGGTACGCATGGTTTGAAAGTCTTCGGCAGGAGCTGGCTTTGGACTGGATTGTGACAGGGCACCATTTGGACGATGTCCTTGAAACAACGCTTTTGAATCTTACGAGAGGGACGGGGATAGCGGGACTGCCGGGGATTGCGCCCGTTCATGGCGCGCTGCTAAGGCCATTGATCAATAGTTCGCGCGAGGAGATCATGCAATATGCATTGGAAAACAAACTTGTATGGCGAAACGACAGCTCGAATGATTCGGATGCATATCATCGTAATAAAATCCGCCACCATGTAGTACCGGTAATGAAAGGTGTCAATCCGTCATTGCAATCAACCTTTCTGCAGACGGCCAATCGTCTCCGCTCAGCGACTGCATTGATAAAGGAATTACTGGAAGCATGGAAAACAGCAGCGGTGCGGATAGAGAAGGGCAAAATAAAGATCTCCATATACCAACTTACAACAGCCAGTGAAAACGTATATAGACTATGGTGGGTTTTAAACGAAGTGGGTTTCACCTACGTCCAATCACAACAAATTATCAGCAGTCTTGAATTTTCCGGCAAAACCTTCATATCGCAATCGCATATACTGCTGGTAGACCGCGACGATCTGATCGTTAAGAAAAAAGAAAATTCTTCTCAGACATTGGAAGTGCACATCAATGACGTGGAGGCTGAGTACTTAGCAGGAAAATGGAGCATTTCCATTAAAAGACAGGAGAACCCGGCCGGCGAGATCGGGCGGACGAGCCATACCCTGTACATTCCCTGGAACAAGCTGATATTTCCGCTTCATGTACGTCGGTGGAAAGAGGGTGACCGGTTTGCGCCGCTGGGGATGGGCGGTAAGACGAAGAAGGTAAGTGACCTGCTGACCGATATGAAAGTGGACCGGTTTGCCAAGGAAGAGGTGTTTGTTTTGGTAAATGGAAATGCTGATATCATGTGGATAATGGGGTTTCGTTCCGATGAACGCTACAAAATGTCGGAGCAAACCAGTGAAGCGGCGGTAATCCGTATTTTGGAACATACTTCAAATTTTTAGTAGAGAGTATTGCGCCTGAACAAAATGTTTTTAATTTTGCACCATGATTCGCACACGGCGAAACAATTAGAGAGATGGCAGAGTGGTCGATTGCGACGGTCTTGAAAACCGTTGACTGTAACAGGTCCGGGGGTTCGAATCCCTCTCTCTCTGCGGAAATCAATAAAAAAACACATCAAAAGTCTGCAAATCAACGATTTGCAGACTTTTTTTCTTTCCGCGCTATGCCAAAATGTTCAAAAAATCCCAATATGTTGGTGAGCAGTTCGGTGAGCAATTTGAGAGATAGAAAAGTGCTCACCAGAACTGCCGTAACATGCTAATTACGAACCTGTTCACGGCGTGTACATCTTGATTTAGATAAGCTGTAGTCATATTTTTAATCACTTAAAAAACTGATTGCTATGTTATCAAAAAGCTTCACGTTGCTGTTTTACCTTAAGAAACGCAACAACTATGTCAAAGGAGGATTGCCAATCTATATGAGATTGACGATTGATGGTCAACGGATTGAAATCAGTACCAAAAGGGACTGTGAACCCGAAAAATGGAATTCCATCGCTGGGAGGAAGAATGGAGTCAAGGAAGATGTCAAACTTCTAAACGCCTATTTGGACACCCTACAATCGAAAGTTTACGAAGTCCACAGACAATTAATTGAGTCTGGTCGACAAATTACCGCTGAGTCGGTAAAAAATTTGCTTGTCGGCAATACTGTTAAGCCAAGGATGATCTTGGAGATTTTTCAGGAGCACAATGAGAAGATGGCCAAACTTGTGGGGCTAGATTATGCTCCCGGGACTCTCGAAAGGTATAAAACCTCGTTTGAGCATACGCGTGACTTTATCAAATACAAATATAAAGTTACTGACCTCGCCATCGAAAAATTAGACTATGAGTTCATAGCTGATTACGAATTCTGGATGAAGACAGTGAGAAAATGCAGCCACAATACGACGATGAAATATTTGTCAAATTTCAAGAAAATCGTTCTGCTATGTATAAAAAGAGGATGGATTGCACGGGATCCATTTCATGCCTACAAAATGACCAAGCACGAAGTTGACCGACAGGCTTTGACGGCCACAGAATTACAATTGATAGCCAACCGTGATTTTGGGCAGGGGCGGTTGGATCAGGTGAGGGATATTTTCTTGTTTTGCTGCTATACGGGATTGGCGTACGCAGATGTACATAAGTTGAAACGATCGGAGATTGTAGAAGGCGGTGATGGCGAAAAATGGGTAGTCATTAAACGACAAAAAACAGATTCTCCTTCGAGAATACCACTTTTGCCTCAGGCTTTGTCGATAGTCTCAGAATATGATGAGCATCCTCAATGTGTTAATCAAGACAGGGTCTTACCCGTTCTATCAAACCAAAAGATGAACTCATATCTAAAAGAAATTTCTGATTTGTGCGGTATTGCGAAACCGGTCACATTTCATCTTGCGAGGCATACATTTGCCACGACTGTAACTTTGACAAACGGCGTTCCGATCGAGAGTGTTTCGAAAATGTTAGGACATCGAAATATTAAGACCACACAGCTTTATGCCAAGATCGTTGACAAGAAAATTGGTGATGATATGAGAAAGCTAAAAGAGGTACTGGCGGATACGCATATTTGATTGTTTGACAACCAAACTCGGAAAAGCGCAGCTAAACTAGTGGCCCTATGTTCCGCAGATTATTAAAAGCCGCCAAAAGCTTACGGCATAATGGCGGCTTTTCTATTGTTTTAGGTTTCGCAAATTCAGCCGCCAGCCTATCGGGCACTTATTCCGTTTCCTTTTGGCTTATTCAGGGCCACTGTTAGAAGGGCTTTCTTTTTTCTCGTTTTTTCTTTGTCAAACATTCATTTTAAAGGAAGCGAGAGGAAGAAGAAAGAGAGTTATTTCCAATTTCTAACATGTAAGATCATGGCTCACAACATCAGTTTCAACGAAAACACCGACAGATATAGCTTTTTTTCTGTCAAAGAAAAAGCCTGGCACGGGCTCGGAGAAATAGTCAATCAGTACCCTAACAGCCGAGAGGCTATCGTTCATGCCGGATTAGATTACCAAGTTGAAAAGACCAAGCTTTTTACCGAAAGGCTCCTTAAAAATGAAGGACAAGATATGCCTGTAGTTTCAGTCCCCGGCTACTTCGCGACAATGCGGACGGATAACAATGCTGTTCTTGGAGTAGTAGGTAAGGACTATCAAATTGTTCAAAACCGCGACGCATTCACTTTTTTCGATAGCATTATTGGCAGCGATGGCATCATGTATGAAACAGCCGGGGCGTTGGGCAAAGGCGAGCGAATTTTCATTACTGCTAAACTGCCTGGATATATCAAGGTCGGTAATGACGATTTGATTGAAAAATATTTGTTCCTGACAACTTCCCACGACGGTAGCGGAAGTATTACAGCTGCATTTACGCCTATTCGCATTGTCTGCGCAAACACATTAAATGCGGCTATGAAAAATATGACCAATGTTGTCAAAATCAGGCACACTAGCAACGCTGCTGAACGGTTGAGAACGGCACATAAAGTGATGGGCATAGCGAGCCGGTTTAGTGACGAAATTGGCGAAACTTTCAATCAATGGGTAAAAAGGCCAATCGCTGATCCGCAGCTTAAAAAGCTGATTGAGATTGCTATGGCACCTAATAAGGAAGTGTTGGGAAATTTGAAAGATGGGAAAGTAAATGCTCTCTCAACCCAATTTTTAAATATTGTCGAGGATGTTTATGAATATGCCCTTTCTAATCCAACCCAGCAATTGCCCACCACGATGGGTACCCTGTTCGGTGCATACAATGCTGTTACTGGCTATTTTCAGAATGTCAGAAAGTTTCAAGACGAGGAAACAAAACTAAAATCGATAATACTCGGCGGCACTGCCCAGCTCCGTGCACAAGCTGCCTTCAACATTTGCGCCGAATTTGCTCGTGTTGGGTCAGCGGCCCTTAGTCTCAATTAGGTTGGGGGGGCTTGTCTCCCCTTTTCCCTTTGATCATCAAAGCCGACCGCCGCGGATGTGAAGCTGATTGAAGCTTCGCATCCGCGGCGGTTAACTGTTTAAGATAATAGTAGTTTAATTTACTGTCGATTGTTGAAAAGCTCAATAATGGTTAAAAATATCCCTGATACTATTGCCAACGCTGAGATAATCATCAACAGACCTTCCATAGTTGACGTTACAACTGCCGACCAGTAGCTACTATATTGTTGTGTCCCCCCAATGCCTCTTCGGCTAAACCTGCGTTGCCCCACAAAGAACCGCAGTCCTACGCCAACAAAAATCAAAACCGCTCCATAGATCGTCACCGACGTGATGCCAAATGCTAGAATCATAGCCTTAATATTTATTAATGAATGATTAAGACAAATTTGAAGATTGTTGGCAGAATGATCAAGATCTGATACAGGCCTGCACGGAATTTCATTCAACTAGCCAGATCTTACTTCCTTTTTTAGGATGATATGAAGGCAAGTATTTGATGTAGCCGAGCATCTCAAGCTCCTTCAAATACTTATGATATGTCATCGCACTTCGGGCTCGGGATAGTTGCATGATCGTCCTACGGCTTACCTGGAAAGGGCTTGACTGTCTGTTTTTATCCCAAAGAAGCACAAGAGCAACGTAAGTCCCGACGTGCCAGATCCTGACCCTTTGGTCTGTAAGGATCCGGTTGAAAAATTTTGAAATCGATTTTTCCATCACTTTGTTCGTTTTGTATCACCCAGCATCAATAATTGGATGTCTTGAAATGCATAATAAAATGATCCACCGATCTTGCTAGGTTTTAGTTGTCCGTTTATTCTCAGATTTTGTAGCGTACCAGGCGAGATGTTCAGCATTTTCCTCACATCAGCGCTCCGTAGCCATTTTTTAGGTTCTTGTTTTGAGCTGGACAGAAATTGCTTTAGATCTTCAAGCAGTTCTCTCCGTAGGACTTGCAAGTCTTCCTTGGTTATTACCTCAATATTCATCTTTCAAAAATTTTGTTGATTAATAACTAGACTCCGGCAGCGAAATTCTGCTTGGTTTGTTTTTCTTGAATGATGGCTCATAATTGATATAACCAAATTCATTGAGTTCGCGAACCGCTTTGTAGTACGTTTTTCCGCTTGATATTTTAGCGACCTGCATCAATTCAAAACCAAACATTGATATATGGTCTGTTCCCAGTCTCCGCAAGCTTTGGAGGATGGCAGCGTAGACGCTAATGTGAGTCACTGTTACGCGGGCGTCTACACTGATGTCCCTGAAAAACCGGTCAAGGTGCGTTGCAATATCCATAGCTTATTGGCTTATCGACATACCTTTTTCTTTCTTGGCTTTCTTTCCGGAATGGTGATCCCTCTCTTCATCCCCCGCAATCTCCGGTCCATTTTTCTGTTCCTGCTTGTTAGCATTTGACTTCTGTACCTGCTGAGATTGCCGGTTATGGATTTTGTGCATGCTGGCATCATAGACTGTCACAGATTTAAACTGCGGGTTAGCCTCCATGTAGCGGCGCTGCTCATTGCCGTTCTCGATAAAAGTTACTGCCTGGCGGTTCCCCTTTTGAAGCGAATCCAGAAGCCTGGATTTGTCCTGCGTATTTTGGAGCTCCTTGACAGGATGCTTAGAAACCTCTTTTTCAAGGTCAAACCCATAGTTTGAGTGAAATTGTTTGAGTTTGAAGTTTCCCGCGTTATCCGTCTGCTTGAAATCCATTTGAAGCCAGGCATTATAAATCTTTCCTTCTTTATTAGTTAAGTCTTTGTTGATTGCCCGGCCATTCATCAGGTTATAACCTTCTTTCAAAGTAATGTTGTTGTCTTTACCTACATAAAAAGTCTGGTTCATTTTCTCGGTCGCCTGTTCCTGTTTCATGGAGGCCATATAGCTATTAAAGAAATACATATCAGTCGTGGCCGAACGCTTGAAGTGCAGAGCGCTGTTGACTTCATCTTTGCCGAACGTGGCCTGGTGTTGAAGCGAAAATTCAGGCGGCTGCCTTTTGATGTTTTCTTTTAGCTGGTTTTCCAGACCTTCGCCAAAGCCGGAATATTTGACTTGATCGCGCAGATATTCGAAGTTTTTTTCATTCATGATTTCTAAAATTTAGTTGGTTGGATGATTATTGACGGATTGGAAGGGCTTTAAGAAGGTGTCGGTTTCTGACCTTCAGGGTCATGTGTCTACCCCCATTTTTTTCCTGGACCTGGACGGCCAGGTATTTTTTGTTTGGGATAGTCATTTTAGGAAGAACGAAGACGAAAGTTTGCGACGTTTGAGGTGAGACAGCACTGGTATCACCAAGAATATGAAGCAGGGTTATCCCAGTTTCTTGGATCGCCGTTCGTTTGCGGTACTTTTTGTCCCTGACGAAAAACCTCAGGTTTTCAATCTCGTATTTTAATGCAGAGTTATTAGAAAGCTCAATTCTGTATAGTAGCAAATCGTCATCGACAAAAATGCTTGACAGTACTAGTTCTGACTGCGACGATCTGTCTTTGACGGAAACATTATGCGCTGGATTGCGCTGTGCTAAAAGTGCTGACTGAGCTACCCTGGCATCATTGAGATCTCCATTTCCAAAGGTTGCAACATCGACAGCGGCACTATTGATTCGAATGTTCAGCGATAACGGCTGATCCGCATAGCCAACCAAAAATGAAAACAGCTTTCCATCGGTTGTGATAACTGTCAAGTTGGTCGTATCGAAATCAACTTTCGCAGCTTTTACTTGCAATATATTCTCGACTCCAGTCGCCTTTTGAGCGATAATGTCGCGGCTTCCCCGGTCTACGGTTTTGATCCCGAATGGAAAGATCAGATGGGTGGTCTTAGTTGTCGTCACTTCCAGTGGGAAGGGATCAATGACGCTGGTTCCATTAACCTGGCAGAAGCCTTGCATCTGAAAGAACGGGCAAAGCAGTAGCTGGCACAGAAGAAAAATTCTCATGATAATAGTTGATTAGGACGTAATTGAATTAGATTGACTTCGCGTTAGTGTCTTTGAGGAGCACCTTGTAACCAGCTTTCACACCAACTTGTATGAGTTTGGTTTTCCTGCCCAAGAATGTTTTCGCCGCTTCAATCCCGGCGCTGGCAGCCTGGGCACCGATTGATGGATCAATGATTGGAATATTTACGCTTTGGATAGCGCGGTCAGATGATTGCTTGCCGACATCTCTTGAGAGTGCGCCCGGAATGTAGATGCCCTCAATGCCGTCCATATCGTAAACCGACAAATCAACTGGTAACAGGGTATTGTTCAACCTGATCGACTCGATGTTAACCCGCAACCGCTCTTGGTTTAAACTGACCTTTCCATACAGAAAGCTTCCTGCCAGCACACGATTGCCCGCAATGAAAACATCGGTAGCCAATCTAAGCTTGATCGTTGCGCCGGTTACCAAAGTCTGATTTTGATCAATGACAGCTTCAATCGCATTCTGAGTTACGGCAACTGACTGTTGGTCATCAAGAGAATAAAAGCCGGTCACTGAGGTGACACTGTTCTGTAAAGAATCCGAATCTGGTTGTGCGCTCGTCAGCACTGTGTAATTGACATTTTCGCCAGCAGCAATCACTGGAAAAACTTGCTTTGCATTTGCCAATGATTGCACTTTTAACTTTTCCTCAGCCAAGGCCGGATTCTGAATTTGCATGATTTTGTCAAGCATCCCACTGAGCTCAGTTATTTCCGGATCTTCTTCCGTTGTCGGCTCTTCCAATTCTAATCCTGCCATCATCTGCTCCAAGCGCATCATTTCAGGGCTTAGGTTTTTCTTTTCGCTTTCCGATAGCTTGTCTGATTGTGAATCAAATTTCGGGTTACTGGTTTGCGAAAGAACTTTGTCAAGCTCTTTTAGCTTTTTATGCACCTGTTGGTCTGGTTTTTCGGAGCTGTCCGTCTGAGCAGACTGTCCAGAAGCTCTGCGCCCTTTACCTGGCCCGTCCAAATCTTTTAATGGTACTCCTAGCGGTCCAGTCTTGGAAGCAAGTAAAGTATCCTGGTAATACGGATCCTTCTCGATGAGATCGCGAAGACGTGCCGAATCCTCGGCGGCTTTCTTGTAATAACCCAGCTTATTTAAATCTTTGTCATCCTTTAAAAATGCTTCCGGCAATTTCAGGATCAACCCTTTTTGATCGTTACCCTGGGCTGCTGTCCCATTATTTTTGCGAATCAGCATCCAAAAAAAGATTGTTAAAAAAGGCAAAACGATTAGCGGTAGGAAGGTGTAAAATTTGCGCTGCTGCAAAAACTTACGGGTGTATGCTTTTTGGTGCATGATCTTCGATGGTTTGCTGTGACTGAAATAAACTGTCTGCGACCAGTGCCCTCTCTAAACTATCCAGGTACTGCTGGAAGGCCTGTTGCTTTGGGCTTGGCTCCGCCGCATGAATTGTTTGGGGAGAGCCCCTTAATTCTGCCAGTAAATATTCACTTTGTTGTAAGAAAGAATGAGGCAGGATTAAGTTGATGCAGTATCCTGCTCCAAATCCCAATGCAGCTAAAAAGATGGGTAGCCGCAGGCTGACTGGCACTCGGAACATCTTACGGATCATCCGGCTAGTTAAGCGCCGCTGACATTCTCTTCTGTGCTCACGATATTTTCTTACCAATTCCTCCATTGGAACGGCTTTTGACTCAGTGGCTTGCTGTTTGTGCCTATTGAAATTGTAAAACATAGCTTACCTGTTTTGTACATTGATGTCTTTGTTTTCAAGTGTTGTCCAGCGTTCGATCAGAAACCCGTGAGGGTTATTGTCGCTACGGGATACGGTTCTGAGAAATCCTTCTGTCACTAGCCTTCGGGTGACAATGCTGGTTGATCGGATGATTCGCTGGGATGCTACGCAGTGAAAGCGGTATGGATAATCGTTCGTTTTAACTTCGACTGTGTCCACGCTGATCTGCTGACTGATATTTCCGGAAATAATGCTGGAATAGAACCCTGACTCTTTCAGGTTTTCATACTGGGCTTTCGCAGATCCATCGGCCAGATACAGTGCTTTGACCAGGTTAGACTGGATCACTTTGTCATCAGGGTCGAGTGTAAAGAAGAAGCGGTGAAAAGTGGCAACATGATCGCGGGCTTCGACCGGAATGTTCTCCTTTCGCTCTGAGGCATAAGCATCGAGCACTTTTCCGCTTGCCAGGATGTACACTTTGTCCTGCGTTTCATCCACGAGCTGATAGCTTTTATAGATGGCGAAGCAGCAGAAACCTATACAGCCGATGATCACAAGCAATGTAAAGCTGCGCACATGTCGGAATGCGGTTTCCAAATTTTTGGCTTTCGTAAACATAACATTGTTTGGTTATTGGTTTTGAGATTTTGGTATCGCTGTGTTTCTCGGTAGTGAGCCAAAGCCACCACTCGCTGGAAAGGCCCGGTTGCCAAAGCCAGTGGCGGTTTGCGAAAAAAGGGTCGTAATTTTGTAAAGGAATGGATTACCACCTCCCGCCTGAATGATGAAGTTGGCCGTCGCTGGCACTGCGAAGTACCCCACGATGCCAATGACCAAGAAGATCAGGTAAGCCATATCTGTGGAGCTAAAGAAAGTTTCGCCCGAGCCTTCTACCTGGCTTATATCCAGGGTAAGCATCATCTCCTGAATCTTGCCAATGATTGCGCCGAAAATGTTGGCGACAGGTAGCCACAAAAAGATATTAATGTAGCGGGCTATCCAACCAGTGAGCGTGTGTTGGAAACCATCGAAAACTGAAATCCCAAATGCAATCGGGCCAACAATGGCAAGGACGATCAATTGAAATGTGCGGAGCGTGTTGATACAAAGTGCCGCCGCTTCAAATAGCAGCCTGAGTATTTCGCTCATCCATTCTTTGATGGAATTCCGGAAATTGTAGGATGCCTTGGCCATTGAAAACTTGATGTCATTGCCAACACTTGCCATGATGCCTTCACCAGATGGATCTTCATTTCCATGCGTGTACTTGTACCATTTGTCCCGATCGCCATTCCCAGTTGCGCCGACATACATTTGCCAGGCATTAGTCTTCATAATCGCCTCTTCTTTCTTCTTCAACAGCAAAGTGATTGCCTCGTTCGATCCTTCGACCATCGCAGACGTAGCTCGGACGACTGGAGACATGACGCCGTTGATCATGGCCAGAACTGACGGAAAAATTAGGATAGCAAAGCCTATTACAAATGGCCTGAAAAGCGGATAGAAGTCAATCGGCTCCGCGTTAGCCAGGTGCCGCCAGATCCGTGAGGCGATATACCATATTGCTGCAAAGCCAGCGATACCGCGTCCGACGCTAATCAACTTCGCACACATGGGCATCATCTCGTCGTAGAGTTTGTCAAGCACACTATGCAGGCCGTTGATCTGTTCCGGAAAACCTTGCGCAAAGGAAAGTTGGGGCAAAGCGGTAGCTAACACCGCTATCAAAGCGGCTCTTTTAAATGCATTCATAATTTTGAGATTAGAGCTGGATGCCGTTTAACTGTGCGCTCGATTCAACTTCAACCGAAACTTTGGCACGTTGCATGCCAAGTGTTGCCGCGGTGGAATTGAAGTGACGCAGGAAGACAAGCTTGTCCTGCATTTCTTCGTGGATTTTGTCAATGGCTGACAGACGTTCATCGTCAGACATTCTCATTTTCTTGGCTGTCACGACCATAGTTAGAGCATCCAGATTTTTCAAACTTTGGTTGATTAACCGGGCATAGACACGCTCCATATAATCAAGTTCATCCTTGTTGAAGTATTTCCCAGATTGAAAATGGCCGAACGCTGCCCTATATTCGGAGACCAGTTTTAGTTGAAAGTCGATGATCTCGGCAATCCTTTTGTAGCGTTTTACGGCTGGGCTCACTTCCAGTAATCCGTCCAGAAAGGCTTCGTGCAACTTGAAGTTCCCTTTCGAAATATCCTTGATCGTTGTGTAACCTTTGAAGAGAATATCATAACCCGCTTTCAGCTCTTTCAGGATTTTCCGAAGTTGGTTTAGCTTCTGGATATTCAGAATTAGCTGAGTGACTTCCGGTGTCTGGGCTGATGCTCGATTTAGGGAAATAAGCATCGTGCCCAATAGAATAAGTATCAATAAATGTCTCATTGCTTTCAATTTATGCCGTGCAGTCTCCGGCCGGTTGTCGCATCCTCTTTCTCCTTCATTCTGGCAGCCGCCAGTACCGCCGACTCGTTACAAAATGCCTTGGAAAACGCGAGGTTAAACAGCGTTTGCTGATACAGCGCCTCGATTCGCTTTACCCGCTCATCGTCGGTCATTGCCAGATTGCAGTCAATGGTCACTTCTTTTAACATGCCGGAAGTATGCGAATCACAATCGCTGCCTGGTGCTCTGTACGGGATTTTTCGAGCCTCACTATCCGGATTTGAACAACAAGAAGAATTATGAATCCTGGTACATCAAACCATTGGAAAAAAAGTTTTTCGCTATGGGGGGGATCTACTCGACCTGGAAGGGTATGAATACTTTTGCCATTGTCACGCAGGACGCGAGTCCTTTGCTCGGAGCGATACATAACGATGGGAAGCGACAGCCACTGATTTTGAAAGGTGACGCTGCACTGTCCTGGATGATTCCCGGTTTGAATGAAAATGAGATTATGGATTTGACATATTTTCAGTATCCTGATGATAAGCTTTCGGCCTATCGGGTGATTGATGGAGTTTACAGCAACCAGATAGATACTAATTTGCCTCAGGTGTTAGATCCGTACCGATATCCACTAAAAAAGGCTGCTTGATTTTATGCTGCAATCCGTCTGGATTTTGATAGGTTATTCAGCTATACTGCCCTCAATTTTACTTTGAAGATATAAGTTAATGTGATCTAAAATTGAAGTTAAATATTTGTAAGTTAATAAATTATCAGTAAAAATTGGCTTATCATAACTAACATATTTGAATGAACCTGTCTGAGATTTAATTCTTAGCACCGGTATGAAATCTGGCGACAAAAAGAACAAAATTCCATGTGTAAAAGAGTCTCTATCTTCTATGTAGTTCTTGTAAACCGTTGTATAGTTTTTTCTGTCTTCCTTTGATTTAAGTCCTTCAAAAACTTGCAAATCTGGATCCGTTTTAATGATACAACTTAGAATGTTTCTAAGATTGCCAAATGTAAGCTTGGAAAAGTTTTCTTGTATGTTATACTCTCGTAACACTCGACAGTCAGCATTTCTATCCAGAACTTCATCAACTGGATGGATTGCGAAGTATCTTTCTATAACACCTATCAGTGTGTCTAAATTTAACTCTGCGAGTCGATTTAATCTCGCAATGCTATTACTTCGGAGAACAAAATTTTTGTAAATATCCTCATCAAACATTTGTGAGCTTATTGGAAGTTCAGTTACCAACCCTTCGAATCCGTCTGGTAATACAAGAGTAGGTGCGATCAAGATGTCGAGCAAATTGTCTTCGTCGTCATAAATAAATGTGGGCACGGATAATTCTACCCTCACTTTTAGATCATTAAATTCTATATTTTGAGGACGCCTAATGTCTTGGTGTTTCATATATTTAACGATAATTATTCCAAATTACTATAAGTTTGAAACTCGTTCCAATTCTTGTTGTCTAAGTACTTCTTTAAGCTCGCTGATCTTTGATTCAGTAAATCCAAGCCGCCGAACTTGAAACTGATAATAAGAGTTCATATTTTGTATTAACTCAATTGTTTTGTCGATAAAATCGCAAAAAAAGTTAATCATTTCTAGTTGGCCAATTTCGGTATAGAATTTTTCTATATGAAGCTTAAAATATTTATGAGCTAAATAATTTCGTTTTTCTAATAAATTTGACAATAATTGAGCATGCCCATTCTGAATGGCGTAAGCTTTCTTTACTTCATTTATTAATTGTCCCATAGTTTTTTTTGACTTATCCATTTCAGCGTTAATCGCCTCAACATCCTCTTTCGAAGATGGTTTATTATTAATGATACGATTCGTCCATAACATCAAGGAAAATTCTTCTTCCAGGCATTGGGCATAATAGATCGCAAGCCCAAAATATGCGTAAACCAGGCGATGTTTTCCATCGTCATTCTCTCTAACAAATTCCAGCTTTGCATCGATAAAGCGTTCTTTTAAATTGTTTGAAATGATATTAGCCATTAAATTGAATAAATTTGAGGTTTATTAAAGCTATTACTCCCAAATTAAGATTTTGGGTAAAACTCGGGACCAAGAAGCCGAATCCGCTCTCGACAAATCCGCTCCGTCAAATCTCTCAACAAAGCCACCCGACTCCCCAAAAACTCCAACTCCGACTTCTCAATCTTGTAATTCCGGTTATACCTCGCATCTATATACGCCTTTTTGAGAAGCAAAAACAGCCGCTTCTCCTCCTCGGTATACATTGGAAAGACACTCGCGAGCTCGGCGTGTTGCTTAACGACCTGATTTCCCAGTATCTCAATGTCATGGATTCTTGGCTTGTAGTCGGTGAAGACGAGCAAAATCGCTGCATAAAATCTTTCAGTGGCTTGATGAAGTTGAAATGCTGAGATTTTATAATAGTCTACATCAGTCTCACCCTTTGTAACGAAAATCTCGTAAGCTTCTAAAAAGTGTAAAGCAGATTTGAACCAATGCTCAAATTCCTCAGTCGATTTTTCAACTCGTTGAGTCGGATTAAGATCTTTTGGCTCAGATAAGGTGAATTTTCCAGAATCGAAAAGCATGACACCTTCTTTCAGAATATCGACAAAGAAGTAGTAATTCCGCTCGATCTTGTCGTTTACAAAACCAATGCTGTGATATATGATGCTCGTTCTCGTGATTTCTTCATTGGCCATCAGTTCCTCTTCCAGCTCCCGCGATTTCTTGACTTGCTTCGCTGAATTTTTGTCTTTGGTGACAATCAGAATGTCGAAGTCGCTTACATACTCGTATTTCTCCTGATAATCCTCGACCCAGTCACCACGGGCATAGCTGCCGAATAGAATGATCATTTCAGCCGCGACTTTGTCGAGTACAATTTGGGTTAGCGCTCTTAACTGGTCTTGTTTGTTTTGTGGTAGATGAAAGAGGGAGGTCTTCATTCGTGTGTGGGGATTTTGAAATTTTGGTAAGATACAAAATTTCAAAAATCATTGATGGCATACCCGATCGCTCAGTCACCTTCGGAGAGCCAGCTTACATCTGTGTGCATGTAAATTGATCCGCCGTTTTTCAAAGTCCTGTAACAGCTGCCACAGCAGTGTTTGACATTTCATGAGAGTGTTGGTTCTCAATGAGCAATAAAGTAATGCCTTATTCTCAAAATGATCGCAGCTAAAAGCAAAGAACCTACTATGCCGTAAAGGATCATCATCAAAACCGATGGTCTGGATGATTTTGAAACTTTCATAAATGAGCGGTATGGAGACTTCGCCGGTTTATTACGATTAAGTGAGTTTGGGATTACCTTTTTGCTTCTCATGTGACTCAGCAGTAGAAATTCGCCCTATTATTATAGGTGGTAGGGTGCTAGACTTACAAAGATCGCTCGAATCTTATTTTGTTTTTGCCTACCTGTTGCACTTTTAATTGAGCTAATTTTGCAGTATTATGAGATTAGCTCTTTACATATTAGCTTTTTACACGGTAGTACTTTCCTGCATTCCATGCCAGGACGAAGTATTGCGTGTCTCATATGAGCAAACTACGACTACCCTCAATACCAATGCCGATCATCAGGATCAGGGCATTGTTGACCTTTGCTCCCCATTTTGTATTTGTGCATGCTGTGCTGGCATAACGCTCCAAGATCCGGTTATGTCTTTGCCGGAAGTAGCATCTACTGCTTTTTTTAGTGACCCGGATTTTACCTACGCCGCTCGCAATGATGGCGGTGAGATGAAATCGATCTGGCAACCTCCCAGGATTTAGTGTAACCCATTATTTATGGTTTGCCTTGTTGCTGTGTCTTTTAAAGTCACGGTTATAGGCTCATTCTACACTAATTCTAAGTCCAGATGTTAGATAAGGTCATTCATTTTTCAATTCATAATAAGCTTGTTATCTGCATATTTACCCTGGCACTTATCGCCTGGGGCATTTATTCGCTGACTCAGCTGCCCATTGATGCAGTGCCGGATATTACCAATAACCAGGTACAAATCATTACAAGCAGCCCTTCCCTGGCCGCGCAGGAAGTAGAACGTTTAGTTACGTTTCCTGTTGAGACGGCCATGGCCACCATCCCGAGCACGGAGGAAATTCGCTCAATTTCAAGGTTTGGACTGTCAGTCGTAACCATCGTTTTCAAAGATAATATTGATGTTTATTGGGCGCGGCAGCAGGTCTCAGAGCGCCTGCAAAGTGCTGTGGAGCAGATACCGCCAGGCGCCGGATCGCCCGAGCTTGCGCCGGTAACAACCGGTCTTGGCGAAATATACCAGTATGTTCTGCACACCAAAAAAGGGTACGAGAAGAAGTACCCACCTATGGAGCTGCGGAGCATCCAGGACTGGATTGTCAGAAGGCAGCTTTTGGGCACCGAAGGGATTGCAGACGTAAGCAGCTTTGGCGGTTTTTTGAAGCAGTACGAGATAGCAATCGACCCTTTCAAATTAAGAAGTGCCCAGATCTCGATGGCTGAGATATTCTCGGCACTTGAACGCAACAATCAAAATACCGGCGGGGCTTACATTGACAAAAAGCCCAATGCCTATTTTATCAGAAGCGAGGGACTGATCACAAACCTGAAAGACATTGAAAGTATCCAGGTCAAAGAAACTTCAAACGGTCTTCCCATACTGATCCGCGATATCGCAACGGTGCAGTACGGCACCGCCGTGCGGTATGGCGCAATGACCCGCAACGATGAAGGCGAAGTGGTAGGCGGGCTGGTATTGATGCTTAAAGGAGCAAACGCTGCCAAGGTAATCGGCAATGTAAAGGAAAGGATAGAGCAGATCAGCAAATCGCTTCCGGAAGGCGTAGTCATCGAGCCTTTCCTGGACCGCACCAAACTGGTCAACAATGCCATTGGCACCGTTTCAAAAAACCTGATCGAAGGTGCTCTTATTGTCATTTTCGTGCTGATCCTGCTGCTAGGTAACCTTCGCGCCGGGCTTGTAGTTGCTTCGGTAATCCCGCTGGCAATGCTTTTTGCGGTCAGTATGATGAACCTTTTTGGTGTGTCAGGTAACCTGATGAGCCTGGGCGCAATTGATTTCGGCCTGATTGTCGATGGTGCCGTTATCATTGTTGAAGCCACCCTGCACCACATCATGGGAAAGAAATATACCCACCGGCTTTCCCAGCAGGAAATGGATAATGAGGTCTATGAATCCGCTTCCAAGATCAGGAACTCGGCTGCATTTGGTGAAATTATTATCCTGATTGTTTACCTGCCGATCCTTGCCCTGGTAGGCATTGAAGGAAAGATGTTCCGGCCCATGGCGCAAACCGTAAGTTTTGCCATACTCGGCGCTTTCATTCTTTCATTGACTTACGTGCCGATGGTGTCAGCTTTGTTTTTAAGCAAGCAAAATGAGCATAAGCCCAATATTTCAGACCGCATTATTGCCTTTTTTCACCGGCTCTACCTACCTGCATTAGCCTTTGCACTTCGTAGAAGGGTGATTGTGGTCGCGAGTGCTTTGACACTTTTTGGTATCAGCCTATGGATGTTTTTGAATATGGGTGGCGAGTTTATCCCACAGCTCGACGAAGGTGATTTTGCTGTCGAGATGCGAGTGCTGACGGGTAGTTCGCTATCTGAGTCCGTGGATGCCGTCCAGAAGGCGGCTGGCGTGCTGCGAAAGAATTTTCCAGATGAAGTCGTGGAAGTGGTTGGCAAGATCGGTGCTTCGGAGATCCCCACAGACCCCATGCCGGTAGAAGCCGCAGATGTAATGGTCATATTAAAAGAAAGATCCATGTGGACAAAAGCCAAAGGAAGGGAAGAGCTCGCAGAAAAAATGCAGGCCACCCTTACCCAGACCATCCCAGGCGTAACATTTGGTTTTCAACAGCCTATCCAGATGCGGTTCAATGAGCTGATCTCAGGTGTAAAACAGGATGTCGCGATCAAGATATTTGGAGAAGACCTGGATGTACTGGCCCAGCAGGCAGCCAAGATAGGCAAACTGGTTGCTTCTGTTGAAGGTGCCGAAGATTTGTATGTGGAAGAAGTAAGCGGTCTGCCACAAATCGTGGTTAATTTTGACCGTGCCCGTATGTCGCAGTTTGGCATCAGCATTGAAGATGCCAACCGCACCATTAATACGGGCTTTGCTGGAAGCAGTGCAGGCCTGGTCTATGAAGGTGAAAAGAGGTATGATTTGGTAGTCAGGCTTAAAAGCGAAAACAGGCAAGCCCTTGAAGATGTGCAAGCCTTATTTGTGACTACACCGCACGGAGAGCAAGTCCCGCTGAGCCAGATTGCTACCGTAGAGATGAAAACAGGCGCTAACCAGATCCAAAGGGAGGATGCAAAACGGCGGATAACGGTGGCATTCAATGTCCGTGGCAGGGATGTAGAAAGCATAGTAAAGGAGCTTCAAACTAAAATTGATAACCAAATTAAACTGCCTACGGGTTACTATACCACCTACGGGGGCCAGTTCCAAAACTTGCAGGAGGCCAACACCCGTTTGGGTGTTGCAGTGCCGATCGCGCTGTTGCTAATTTTTGTCCTGCTCTATTTTACATTTCACTCGCTGCGCCAAAGCCTGTTGATCCTTTCAGCGATCCCGCTTTCAGCAATTGGCGGTATCATTGCCCTTTCACTACGGGGAATGCCTTTCAGTATTTCAGCTGGCATCGGCTTTATCGCCCTTTTTGGCGTGGCCGTATTAAATGGCATTGTGCTGATCGCAGAATTTAATTCTCTTCGTAAAGACGGAATGACCGACTTAAGGCAGGTAATTTTTCAAGGAACTGAGACCCGTCTTCGCCCGGTATTGATGACTGCTCTGGTGGCATCACTTGGATTTTTACCAATGGCCCTATCTAACAGCTCAGGGGCGGAAGTGCAACGGCCACTGGCGACCGTGGTAATCGGGGGCCTCGTGTCGGCAACACTTTTGACGCTGCTGGTACTTCCTGTACTCTACCTGATCGTCGAGAAGCGTTTCGGTGGTGCTGCCATTAAACAGACCGGGGCACTTCTGGTTGTTTTTGCGGCATTTACCTTTTCCGCCCCAGCAGCCCAAGCACAGGATTCCACACTTGCGAGCAGGAAAATTTCACTGGAAACAGCCATTAAAGAAGCAACCGACAAAAACCTGGAAGTAAAGGCGAGTATTTACCAAATCGATTACCAACGTTCATTGGTTGGTACTTCTGTCGAAATTGCAAAAACGGATATTTCCTGGATGGGCGGGCAATACAATAGCAACAGGTTTGATAACCAGTTCAATATTTCCCAAAGTTTGCCCCACCCGAAGGTCGGCAACAAAAGAAAGGCACTATTGTCCGCTCAGATCAACGGTGTACAAGCCAGGCTTGAAGTGACTAAGGCCGAGTTAATCCGGCAAATCAAAAGCAATTATTATCAGCAGGTACGCTTCAAACAGCAGCAACAGTTGCTGATTGCCGAGGGCCTGCGGGCAGACCGGTTTGTCAAGGCCGCAGCTCTGCGTTTCAAGACCGGCGAAACAAGCCAGCTTGAATATTCGGTGGCCGAAAGTGAGCAGGGGGAAATCCAGGCACAGATTATTCGAAACCGGGGTAATTTGTTAGTCTTACAACGGCAACTGCAGACGCTTGTCAATGGCACGGGGTTGGTGGAAGCCAAGACAGACACGCTGGCAAGACGTGAGTTTGGTCAGATACTGACAGATACATCGGGTATTAGTTTAAATCCCTATTTGCAGTATCTAAGCCAACAAGTTGCCATCGAAAAACAGGCAACAGCCGTTGCGCGTACCAGTCTGCTACCTGATTTCAGCATAGGATACTTCAACCAGTCTTTAATTGGGGGACAAAATATCAACGGGACCGAAGTTTTTTATGGGGCTGGAAAGCGTTTCCAGGGTTTTCAGCTTGGCGTGTCAATCCCCGTGTTTAACGGTGCCTCCAGAGCACGCATTAAAGCCTCGGAGCTCAATGAAAAGGTGGCGCAGAACCAAGTGGATCTTGCCAGGTTGCAGCTACAAGGCAGTTTTCAGCAGGCAGTTCATACCTACCAGAGCGCGAGCCAGAGCCTGGCTTTATATGAGCAAAAAACACTGGTTTTGGCCGGTGTCATTGCAAGCAATGCCACAAAGGCTTATGAAGCAGGCGAAATTGGCTATGTTGAATTCTCGCAGGCACTCACAAGGGCTTTAAACATCAGGTCTACTTACCTGGACTTACTTGACAGTTATAACCAGTCGGTCATAGAAATTGAATTTCTGCTCGCTGGGCGGCAATGACTCTTTTAAATTATCAATCATTACAATGATCCATACAATGAAAAACATATTAATTGTCTTGTTTCTTCTGACAGGGATTTGGGCCTGTGGTAAGAAACAGGAGGAAAAGCAGCAGGAGGCAGAGACAGCCCATCAGGACGAAGAGCACCATGAGGGCGAAGGCAATGTGGTCGAGCTCACAAAAGCACAGTATGAGACGGCAGGTGTTGAGCTGGGCACAGCCAGCACCCGTAATTTGAGCGCTGTTGTCACGGCTAATGGTGTGATCGATATCCCACCCCAAAATCTTGTGAGCATATCAGCACCATTGGGCGGATTTGTAAGAAAAACTGAGCTGTTACAGGGTATGCACGTCAGGAAAGGCCAGGTGCTGGCCACAATCGAAAACCCTGACTTTATTCAAATCCAGCAAGACTTTTTGGAAACGGAAAGTAAACTCGAATATGCGCAGCAAGAGTACAGCCGTCAGCTGGAATTGAGCAAGGAAAATATCAACGCTCAGAAAGTATTGCAGCAAGCAACATCGGAGGTAAAGACCCAGAAAGCACGACTGGCGGGCCTAAAAGAAAGGCTTGTTACGGCAGGTATAAACCTGAGTACTTTACAGAAAGGCACCATTGTCAATAGCGCGACAATACATTCCCCTATTAGCGGATCTGTCACGACTGTGAATGTGAACCTTGGTAAGTATGTAAACCCGACCGATGTCATGTTTGAAATCGTTGACACCGACCATTTGCACGTGGAGCTTTCCATTTTTGAGCAGGATATCCCTAAAATCAAGTTGGGCCAGCTGGTGCGCTTTACGGTTAGTAACAACCCTGGCAAAGAGTACCTGGCAAAAGTTTACCTGATCAACCAGAAAATCAATGAAGACCGAACCGTGCGTGTGCATTGCCACCTTGAAAAAGACGAGCCAGGCTTGTTGCCGCAAAACTTTGTGAAGGCAGTGATTGAGATAGGAGCAAATCCAGTGCTTGCCCTTCCTGATCAAGCCATTGTTGATTTTGAAGGTGCATCCTATGTTTTCATACAGCGCCCGGAAGCCGCTGGCACTGATAGTACTTCCAAGGAATCTGAGGGAACGACTTTTGAAATGATCCAGGTGACCAAGGGCGTATCAGAAAACGGGTATACCCAGATCAAATCCCCGCAGGGCTTTGAGAGCCAGAAGATTGTGCTTAAGGGAGCCTATGCGCTGCTGTCAACACTTAAAAATTCTGAGGAAGAAGAAGGAGGCCACTAACCTATGAACCAGATCATTCTTGGCAGTATAGCACTTAGCCTGATACATGCGCTGATCCCCAGCCATTGGCTCCCTTTTGTGACCATTGGCAGGTCTATGGGGTGGAACAAAAGGCAGGTTTTAAATACGACCTTTTTGGCCGGGGCGGCGCATACATTAAGTACGACCATCTTTGGTTTGATGGTCAGCTTTGCAGGCTTTCAGCTTTCAGAGAACCAAAGCGTTATTGCAAGCAAAATTGTACCCTTGTTTTTACTGCTCTTGGGAACTTGGTTTATCATGCAGCATTACCGGCAACAGGCACATAGCCATATCGATGAAAAGTTATTGAAATATGGCAGCCACCGCAGGATACTTCTGTCACTGATGCTGATGATGTTCTTGTCACCCTGTTTTGAGATCAATGCCTATTTCTTAAACGCGGGGGCAATTGGATGGTATGCGGTTTTGACAATTGTGTTGATCTACAATGTGCTGACCCTGTCAGGTATGATGCTGATGGTGAGTCTGGGAAGCAAAGGGATTAAAAGTATCAATATACACTGGTTAGAACACTACGAGCAGCTCATCACCGGGCTGACTCTCATTGGCCTGGCCATATTAAACTTTATTGTAGAAATCTAAAAGGGACTATATCATGGAAAAAAGCCAAAACAAGGAGCCTGAAAAGCAGGAGCCAATTGATACAGAATTAGCAAAAAAACAACAACACGAAGGCCATGATCATGCAGAAGGGGAAGATGATGATGACCACGACCACAGTGAAGGCGACGGGCACGATCATAGCGGTCAAGGGGGTAGCGAGAGCCTGATTAAAAGCCGCTGGGCATTATGGCTGAGCCTTGTAATCCTGCTTGGTTTTTTGCTGGTAAGCAAAGTGCTCGAAATCCCGGTGGCAAAGCCCGTCGAGATTGGGTTAATGGTGGCTGCCTATGTGCTGGCAGGCTACAAAACAATTCAAATTGCGTTCAGAAGGGTCAAGCGCGCAGATTTTTTCAACGAATTCACCTTGATGACAACTGCCACGCTTGGGGCGTTCTATATTGGCGAGTTTGCCGAAGGCGTTGCTGTGATGATCTTTTACGAGCTGGGCGAGCTCTTTCAGGATCTGGCTGTTAACCGATCCAAACGTTCTATCAAAGCATTGCTGGACGTTCGTCCCGATAAGGTGACAGTCAAGAGAAGCGAGGGCAATAAAGTCATTAACCCATCTGATGCTGCCATAGGCGATATCATCATGGTCAAGCCAGGTGAGAAAGTTGCCCTTGACAGTGAATTGCTGACGGAATCGGCCAGTTTCAATACTGCTGCGCTGACGGGCGAGTCCAAGCCGGATACCAAAGAAAAGGGAAGCGCAGTGCTAGCCGGGATGATCAACCTGGACAGGCCGATCGAACTAAAAGTGACAACTGCTTTTAAGGATTCGAAGCTTTCCAGGATACTGGAAATGGTGCAGGATGCTACGGCCAGAAAAGCGCCGACACAGCTTTTTATCAGCAAGTTTGCTAAAATTTATACGCCAATTGTTTTCTTTTTGGCGCTGGCCATTACGGTGCTTCCCTACTTTTTTGTAGATGACTATGTGTTCAATCAATGGCTTTACCGAGGTATGGTGTTCCTGGTTATTTCCTGTCCATGCGCGCTGACGATTTCTATTCCCCTGGGCTATTTTGGCGGCATCGGCCTGGCTTCCCGGAATGGAATTTTGTTTAAAGGCTCCAATTTCCTGGATGTGATGACCAAGGTGGACACCATTGTCATGGACAAGACGGGTACACTTACCAAAGGGGTATTCAAAGTACAGCAGGTTGTTAGTGATATGGACAAGGAAGAATTCCTAAGATTGACCGCATCATTGGAGAATGTATCCACGCACCCGGTGGCAAGGGCGGTTATCGAGTACCAGCAAAGTAAAAAATTGGAAGATCCTACCGATGTAGAAGAGATAGCTGGGCATGGCTTAAAGGGCAAGGTTGCAGGTAGGGAGCTGCTAGCCGGTAATCTGAAATTACTAGATAAATTCTCAATCTCTTACCCTGATGATATCAAGCAGATTCAGGAGACAATCGTCGTTGTAGCAGTTGACGGCAAATATTCTGGCTACATCACCATTGCCGATGAAATCAAGGAAGATGCCGCGCAGGCCATCAAGGATATGCATGCCTTGGGCATCAAGACGGTAATGCTTTCTGGCGACAAGAATGCTGTTGCCCAGAAAGTGGCCAAAGAACTGGGCATCGATGAAGCATATGGGGATTTGTTGCCGGAAGGCAAGGTTGAGAAAGTACAGGCCTTCAAAGATGCGGGCAAACGCTTGGCCTTTGTCGGGGACGGAGTCAATGATGCCCCCGTTGTCGCCCTTGCCGATGCGGGCATTGCCATGGGCGGGCTGGGATCTGATGCGACTATTGAAACAGCGGATGTGGTTATCCAGAATGATCAGCCATCCAGGATTGTTTCTGCCATCCGGGCTGGTAAGATCACGCGCTCTATTGTTTGGCAAAACATTATCCTTGCTATGTCTGTAAAGGCAATCGTCCTGCTTTTAGGTGCAGGCGGGATCGCAACTTTGTGGGAGGCTGTTTTCGCTGATGTTGGCGTAGCGCTACTGGCGATCTTAAATGCTTTCCGCATTCAAAGAAAAAATATCTAACCTACTCTGATGCAATAGCAAACCTCCGGGCTCCATCCGGAGGTTTTTTTATGCCAAATATTTGCATTGTAAAAATTTAAACTACCTTTATAAAAAATTTAGGCTTATCTAAAACTTTGTTAAGAATAATCTAAATGAATAGACGGTTACTTATTTTCACAATCATTCTCGAAGCCATCTTGATCGTATCGTGTGAGCGTATCACGCCAAGTGTACCAGCTGACGACCAGATCCTGGACGGCCCGATTGATGGGCTTTCATCAGCGGAAAAGACCCGGTTTTTAGCAGGCGATGCGGCTTTCAACGATGAAATTTTTACCAGGGAGACCGGTTTAGGTTCTGTCTTTGTAGCCACAAGCTGTGGAAGCTGCCATGCAGGTGATGGAAAGGGTACATTGTTTACGACCCTGACCAGGTTCGGGCAAACGGATGAAACAGGCAATAAATTCCTGCATTTGGGAGGGCCGCAACTTCAAAACAGGGCAATCCCTGGCTATACCCCTGAGTCGATCCCAGCCGGGGCTACTTTTTCCAGATTTACGCCTCCTTCTAATACAGGACTTGGGTTTATTGAGCTGGTTTCCGATGAAGATATTTTGGCGATGGCCGATCCGTCTGACATAGATAAAGATGGGATATCAGGCGTGCCTAATTATAGTACCCTGCCATCATTTATAAATGCCTTGCCCAATGCAGTCCCCAAGAATGGCAAATACATCCATCGTTTCGGCAAGAAAGCAGCGGCTTATAGTCTGCTTCACCAGACCGTAAATGCATACAGCCAGGATATTGGGATCAGCTCTGCTTTTGCACCCAATGATGTCTACTCAGGCCAAGAAATAGATCCCGAAATTTCAAACCTGACGATTAACAATGTGGTCTTTTATTTACAAACCTTAAAAGCGCCTATCCAAAGGGACCAAAACGACACGCAGGTACAGCAGGGAAAGCAAACGTTTATAGACCTGGGTTGCCAGGGTTGCCACAAGCAAACCCTAAAAACGGGGCTTTCCCCGATAGCAGCCCTTTCCAATAAAGCCTTTCATCCCTATACCGATCTGCTACTTCATGATATGGGCAGCGGACTCGATGATGGTTATACTGAAGGGAGCGCAAAAACCGCCGAATGGAGAACGCCACCACTTTGGGGGCTTGGTCTGTCGCCTAACTCGCAAGGTGGGCAGTACTTTCTGATGCACGATGGCAGGGCAAGAAGTATCGAGCAGGCTATCGAAATGCATGGTGGGGAAGCGGGTGCGAGCCGGGACCGTTTCAAAAAGCTGGCTCAGGGTGAGCAGGCAGATCTTATCAAATTTTTAAAATCCCTGTAAAATGGACAGAAAGCAATTCATTACGGCCTGCGGAATTTCATGCCTTGGAATCTCAACCGCAACTTTTTCCCTAACCGGATGCGCCAGCGTCTATTCGGTGCAAGGCGCCGTTTCGGACAAGACCATTTCTTTTCCCAAGGATTCATTTATTCAAACAAAAAAGTCAGGTGAGAAACTAGCACGTCAGGTTGTGGTTGTCAATGTGGAAAACCTGAAATTTCCTGTGGCCGTTTATGACGACGGTAATGACAAATACACCGCAGTTTGGCTCAAATGCAGCCATCAAGGTAATGAAGTCAGCGTGCACGGTGACTCGCTTTCATGCTCTGCACATGGCAGTGAGTACGACCGCAGTGGAAAGGTGACTAAGGGTCCTGCAAAAGAGGATTTAAGAAAATTCAGCGTCCGTAGTGATGAAAACTCGATCTACATTCTATTGGCATGAAGAAACATCTATTTTCCCTTTATCTGATCTTTATTTGCCAGGTCGTTTACGGGCAGACCGATACCAGTTTTTTCTTTACCCGCGTCAAGCAGGATTCCAGCAAGCTAAAACTGAATATGGACGCGGTCTATAACCGGCCGTTCTTACAAATGGGAAAGTTGCCCGTTTCGCTAGGCGGGTACCTGGAAGCCAACAGTAGCTATTTCAGCACAGATGGGGTAAGTGATGGCCTTTCTTTCCAATTGCCACGGCTTACGATGTTCATGTCCGCAAGTATCCGGCAGCGCATCAAGTTTATGACTGAAATTGAATTTGAGGAAGGAGGCCGAGAAATCAATATCGAATTTGCTGCCTTAGACCTGGAATTTAACCCGCTATTTAACCTGCGGGGCGGGGTGATCATGAACCCGATCGGCTCTTTCAACCAAAACCATGACGGCCCCAAATGGGAATTTGTAAGCCGACCGGTCTCATCGACAACCATCATTCCCAGTACGTGGAGCAATGTGGGCTTTGGGGTTTTTGGCAAGTATTCAAGAAAGAACTGGGTTTGGGCTTATGAGGCCTATCTATCCAACGGGTTTGATGACAACATTATCAACAATAATCAGAACCGGACTTGGTTTCCGGCCAGTAAGGCCAATGGGGATCGGTTCGAAGAAAGCTTTAATGGAGTTCCATTGAAGACCATCAAAATGGCTTTGAAACATAGGAAGATCGCGGAGATTGGGATATCGTGGATGGGAGGAGTCTATAACAAGTTCAAAGATGACGGAATTATCCTTGACAAGAAAAGGCACCTTAACTTTATTGCCTTAGATATCAATTCGACAATTCTGAAAGACACCTACCTGAACGGTGAATGGGTTTGGGCATATGTCGATGTTCCCGATACTTACATCCAGCAATTTGGCAACCGTCAGCAAGGTGGGTTTCTGGATATCGTCCAGCCAATAAAAAAAGGTAAAATGCTGGGCTGGTCTGAAAGTGTGCTCAATATTGCCCTGCGCCTGGAATATGCAGATTACAACGTAGGAAATTTTCAGGAGCTTGGGCTCAGAATAGCTGATCACATGTATGCACTGGTTCCGGCTATCAGTTTCAGGCCATCGGCGCAAACAGTTATCCGGGCAAATTACCGGTATGAACGGCATACAGATTTATTAAGAAATCCGGCCTCGCAGACTGCCGGATTTCAATTTGGATTCTCAACGTATTTTTAAATCAATTAATGAGACATAATTGCTGATTGGCCTTTTTAGCAACCAGTAATTTCATAAGTACCATGAATTATTATTAACATTCAATTACTCAACTATCGGCTCTGGTTACTTTAGTCAGATCGCATAGTTGTTTTAGTAGCTACGAACCAGGGTTTCAGACCGGAGTAGCCATTTCTTCACAAACCTGAGCACACTTGCGGCAAGCTTCTGCACACTGGCGGCAGTGATCCATGCCCATTTCCGCATGTTTTTCGCATTCTTCTGCACAAGCATTGCAGGCATCTGCACATACACGGCATAGGTGCGCACTAAAACTGCTGCCAAGGCTCATTACTTCGGCTGCACCACGGCAGATAGCGGCGCACTCTAAATCAAGTTGGATGCACTTTGCCATATGTCCTACGTGCTCTTCTTTCAAACATTCAGTTGCACAGTGGCTACAAGCGATAGCGCATGCCACACAAGCATCGATACATTCTTTAAATTGTTGATGTGCCATAATAATTAAGGTTAGATTCGTGGTTAATTATTTCTATTAGTCAGCAGCCAAGTCTGGAAATCGGCTATTTCTTTGTTCTGCTCTTCAATGATCATGGAAGACATTTCTTTCAAGCCAGCATCTTTCCCCATTAATAAGTGCATCTGTGCCATTTCGGTAGCACTTTTGTGATGTTCGATCATTAAGGTTGCAAAGTCCTGGTCTATATTCCCATTGATGATTTGAAGGTCCGATTGCTTGCCCATGCGGTTCATTCCTTCCATCATTTTCATATGAAAGTCCATGTTCATGGTAGTGGGCTTAGCGTTTGCAAGGAAAGAATCAAATTCTGATATTTCTTTCTGCTGGGCATCAATGATTGCCTGGGCTTTTGCCTTCATTTCGCTATTGCTCCCGGACTTCAATTCCAGCTCTGCCATGTCGATAGCACCCATGTGATGCATTCTCATCATACTTGCATAATCGATATCGGGATCTTGCGTCACTTTCATGGTATGCATCTCATCCATCATCTGATGCATAAGTATCATCATTTGATTTTCGTCATGGGCCTGAATGGAAATTTGATTGTTATCGTCATCATCCGAACAGGCAGTCGAAAAGGCTATCATTGCAGCGAGTCCTAAAATTTTGTACGTTGGTTTCATGTGTTTGCTATTTAAATAAGTGGTTTATTTTGTTGAAATTCAGTGGGATGTACTTAAAATTTTTATGCCATTATGTATTAAAAACTTTCCTTAATTCACTTTAAGCAGTTTTGCATTAATGGCCACGACAATGGTGGATGCACTCATTAAGACCGCACCCATTGCCGGGCTTAACATGAAGGATGGGTATAAAACACCGGCAGCCAATGGAATGGCTATTACGTTGTAGCCAATGGCCCAAGCTAGGTTCTGCACCATTTTTCTGTATGTCGCCCTGCCAAAGGTGATCATTTGCACTACGTCCATGGGGTCACTATTGACCAGGATGATATCAGCTGTTTCAGCGGCTACATCGGTTCCCGAGCCAACGGCAATGCCTACATCCGCCTGAGCTAGCGCAGGGGCATCGTTTACACCATCCCCTGTCATGGCCACAATCTCGCCTTTGTTTTGAAAATCTTTGACTTTGTCCTGCTTTTGATGTGGCAGCACACCTGCCAGATAACCGTCCATGTCCAGCTTTTTGCAGACCGCTTCGGCAATCTTCTCATTGTCGCCAGTCAATAGGAATGATTTGATGTTCATCTTTTTCAATTCAGCAATAGCCTGGGCCGCATTCTCCCGGATGCTGTCTGCAAAGGTGATCAGACCAACCAGCTTGCCATCAACAAGTACGAAATTCAACGTGTCGGTGGCCTGATCAACCTGGTCTGGAATGGCAGGTATTGGTTTACTTTCATGCTTGAAATAATTAGGTCCGGCTGCTACCACTTCCTTTCCATTTACGATGCCGGTCACGCCAATGCCCTGCATGTACTTGAAATCGGTAGACCCCCAGAGTTCAAGCTTTTTTTCTTTCAATTTCCTGATCACCCCGTGGGCAATGTGGTGTTCAGAATTTTGTTGTACCGCTGCGGCATACTGCAAAATCTGGTCTGATGATAGCTGATCATCAACTGGTATAATCTGTTGAATTTCATGAGAGCCTTTGGTAAGTGTGCCCGTTTTATCGAAGATGATTGTTGTTAATTTACGGGCATTCTCAAAGGCCGTGCGGTTGCGGATCAAAAGGCCATGTGTTGCCGACAAGGTTGTTGAAATAGCGATTACAAGGGGAATGGCCACGCCTAATGCATGCGGGCAGGAAGTTACCATCACAGTAACCATTCTTTCCAGGGCAAATGCAAGATCCTGACCGCCGGTATACCAGACAATGAAAGTAACGATACCAACTGTAATTGAAACCAATGTTAGCCAGCCAGCCACCCGGTCTGCCAGATTCTGTGTATTTGATTTAGCACCCTGGGCAGTTTTGACCATATTGATCACCTTTTGCAGGTAACTATCATTGCCTGCACCGGTGACCTGGACTTTTATTACACCGTCACCATTGATAGCGCCGGCAATCACTTTACTGTCCTTCTGCTTTTGAACAGGCACACTTTCGCCGGTGAGCATGCTTTCGTTCACAAAAGAGATGCCATCAATGACCAATCCGTCAGCAGCTACCTTTTCTCCTGGTTTGACAAGTAACGAGTCCCCGGTGCGAAGGTCTTTTAAAGGGATATCAGTTACCTGGTTGTCCTTTTCTACATGGACAACTGAGGGCAGCAAGGCTACCAGGGATTCCAAGGCTTTTGAAGCAGCCATCTGGGATTTCATTTCCAGCCAATGCCCAATGAGCATAATATCAATCAGGGTTGCAAGCTCCCAAAAGAAGTCCATGCCTTCCAGTCCAAACACGACGGCCGAGCTATATAAGTAGGCCGTCGTGATGGCAACCGCTACCAGCGTCATCATGCCTAAGGTTTTACTTTTCAGCTCCCTGACAAGACCGGTTAAAAATGGCCACCCTCCATAGAAGTAGATTATGGTGCCAAGGGCCAGAAGCACATATTTGTCACCAGAGAATGTCCAGTTAAAACCCGCCCACTGCTGGATCATGTGGGACAGCAACAGGATCGGGATGGTGATGACCATACAAATCCAGAAGCGTTTTAAGAAATCTTCAGTATGGTGCCCTGCATGTTTGTCATGGCCGCCATGGTCATCGGCATGCCCATGATGATGCTCATGAGCTTCTTTCATTGCATGCACATCTTCCGGTTTGTTTTCCGGGTGATGGCCGTGGTGATGTTGGTTTTCCATTGTCACTGGTTTTATATGGTGCCTAAGTAATCACATCTACTATCAGTAATTTAAAGTCAATCCAACCCCAAATCCCATATCGCTGTCATAGTGCGCCGTGGCGCCAACATATCTGGTAAAAATGTACCGGAGTGCGGCCATGTATTCCTTATCGGTGTTGACCATTAGGTTCATTCTCAGACGTTTGGAAACAGGTATATCCATTCGTTCCAACTGAAAACGAAGATTGCCATCTGTAAAGATTTCGGCTTGTGCTGTCACGAGCATGGGCAAAACATAGTTGACACCAGCGCTAAACACGGATCTTTGGTCCTTGGTGTTGCGCTGGCCAAAAAGGTTGGTTTCTACTTCGTCCATTCCCATTTTGCGGTATCGCCAGTCAAAACCGATAAAAGGCATCAGCCACTGCATTTTGCCAATGTAGCGGCCTAAATGCGTTTCAACCTCATAACCGTGGTGGTCATTATAGCCTAGCCTCCATTCAGAACCAATACTCCACCGGGTGCTTTGCAGCATGGCTTCACCATCGTTTCCGTTAGTAGCAATATCATTCTCGGCCATAAAATGGAACGCGCGGTCGTCGGCAAACAACTTACGCTGAGCTAAACGTGGATTAGGTATTTCCGGGTTAGGCGGGGAATTCTCATAGGAGAAAATTGCGCCCATACCACTCATCATATGGTAAAGGATATGGCAGTGAAAAAACCAGTCACCACTTTCGGTTGCGGCAAATTCCAGCGTGTCGGTTTCCATGGGCATGATGTCAATGATGTTTTTCATTGGTGCATTAATCCCCTTGCCATTTAGTACCCTGAAATCATGGCCATGAAGGTGCATCGGGTGCCGCATCATCGAATTGTTGTAAATGATCATGCGGACGTTTTCCCCTTTTTTAATCAGGATCTTATCGCGTTCAGAAACTACTTTGTTGTCCATGCTCCAAACGTACCGGTTCATGTTGCCAGTCAATTCAAAGCGAAGCTCTTTCACTGGTGCGTTTTTTGGCAAAGAGGTGTTACCGGGTGATTTGAGCATGGCATAGTTCAGGGTAGTAATCGATGACAATGCATTGCTGTTGTACATATTATGACCGGCATGCTCATTTCCACCACCCTTCTTTTCATTCATTTTCATCTCACCCATATCCATCGACTTGCCTGCGTCCTTCTTCTTACTTTTTAAACCCCCGGTAATTTCCGGGTACATCACCACGTTCATATCCATCTGGTTCAGGCTCATATTCATGCCCATGTCGTCCAAATCACCATTCATTTTCATCATGCCATTCATCATCTTCATGCCCTCAAAGTATTTAAGCCTGGGCAGCGGTGACGCTAGTTGTCTTACTCCTTTACCCAGGTACAGGGAAGTAGATTTGGTCCGGTCTTCTGACGTAGCAAGGAACTCATAGGCAGTTGGGGCAGATCCAGCTTTAACAGCTGGAATGGTAACGATCACATCGTAGGTTTCCGAAACGGCTATAATCAGCCGGTCTACTTCTACCGGCTCAACATCATTGCCATCATTTGCGACGACAGTCATCTTACCACCTGCGTAGGTAAGCCAGAAATAAGTAGAAGCACCACCGTTAGAGATCCTTAAACGTACCTTGTCGCCTGGCTTGAATTGAGAAAGCTGGCTTTCATTTTTCCCATTAATAAGAAACCGGTCATAGTACACATCACTGACGTCCATGGCAGTCATCCGCTTGAATTCATTCCCTACTTTGGTCTTAAAGTAGCCCTGACTAATTGCTTCTGAGTAGCTTTGGGTCGCGCCCTTTTTGATGGCAAACCAGTCATTGGCATTATGCAACATCCGGTGGACATTTTTGGGGTTCATATCTGTCCACTCGCTTAGTATGATAGGCACCGTGGGGATAGTTGGCTCTTTTTTCTTGTTCAGGATCATCGATCCATACATGCCTATCTGCTCCTGTAACTCGGTATGGCTATGGTACCAGTGCGTGCCATTCTGAATAATAGGGAACCGGTATAAGTGCGTTGTATGAGGCTTAATAGGCATCTGTGTCAGATTGGGTACCCCATCATACTTATTGGGCAAGAACAGTCCATGCCAGTGCAGGGATGTTTCTTCGTCCAGCTCATTGTGCACATATATTTCGGCAGTGTCCCCTTCTGTAAAAGTCAGGGTAGGCATGGGAATTTGCCCGTTAACTGCAATTGCGCGTTTGGGTGTCCCTGTAAAATTTACTGTTGTGTCTTTGACGTATAGGTCATACCGTACGATCTTTTGGCCGTAAATGTGATCAGAAAATAATAACAGAAAGAAAGCAGGGCAAATGGCTTTCAGTACAGGGATCTTAAGAAAATCCATTGTGTGATTTTAGTTAAATGAAATGAGAATGCTGTCCTGAACCACACGACTGCCAGTCGCTGTTAGTATATTGATGTACGCCCAGGACAGCAATAACTATTTAAGTGTTTCAGTGGTTTTGCCGCAGTTTAGCATTTGGGCACCATAGTAGGGGTTCTTGATTTCCGACACCTGACTGAGCCAGTTAGCACCTTTTCCCTCTTTGGCCATCGGGCAATGTTGATAATAGACCGCTTGTGCAGGTTTTGCAGACTTGATGAGTTTATACATGTTCTCGGAAAGAGAAGAGAAATGATCTCTTTGGTGAGATAGATCTTTGGTTTCTTCAATATGTTCGGCATCAAAGTTCAGGTCTTTCATCACCTTCATCCAGACCATGTGCTGCTCACTGCCCAGCTCGTCCATTTTAACTGTTTTGAGCGCCTTTACAAGGCTTGTTGCTATTGCAGAAGTGGCATTTCCGTCAGAACTGACCAAAGCATCCTTTACGGCATAGTAAGCATCCAAAACTGGTTTCAACGGGTCTGCGTCAGCCGAAGCAGGCTTCGTAGCTGTTTCCATTGAAGCTGCACCATGCTCATGCACAGTTGTTTTCTTTTCAGCCACCAGCTGATTTTTCCCAATGCGCTCATAACGGCAGCATTCTTCCAGTTTGGCATATGCATCATCGGGTGCTAGATAGGCTTTGTTATCGTAGCCTGCTAGCGCAATCTTTTTCAGGATTGCATCCAAGGAAGTTTTTTTGCTGTCGTAAGTGACAGCGGCAACCTTCGTTTCTTTATCCCAGTCTGCTTTCGAAATGTTCTTCTCAAATGCAGCGGCTTCAATCCCTTGTTTGCACTGGGCGCATTTTCCGGCTACTTCTACATTCTCTGTGGTGACATTTTTGATTTCTGCATAGGACAGAGTAGTGGACAGCAATAGCAGGATTGCCATCAATATCTTCATTGATTTCATCGGAATGGAATTTGGATTTAAAATAAGTTTTTTGTCCGAAGTGAAAAGAGCTCCGGAGGGACGTACCTGTGGCTACAGGGGACTTATCAACCTATATTGGGGGGCATCCACAGTGCAAGGTACACTGGCTTAGGAGAAGTTTCCTGGAAGAACCAGGAGGTAGAATTATCAACAGCAGCAAGGGTTTTTTGGATTAACCCTGTCGGCTGGACTTTTAATGCAAAAACGGGAAGTGAGTGGGCGCAATCACAGCCAGATTCATTACAGCTATGGCTGCATTTATTATCACTGTCTCCTGATCTATGGTTTCGGTGCCTGATGCAGCACGCTTTTTTATGGGTAGCCACATGTTGATGGGCAGCGATATGCCTCAATTCTTTTTTTGCAGGAATGTGTTTGCTACCGCACGCCTGACTAACACCCGCTGGTAGCAGCAGGCATATTATCATCAGCAGCAATAAAACACAACCTTTCATATCAAAATATACGGTTTTAGGCACCACAAAGATTGCCGGTTCCTGTGGGAATTTTCTACATAATTATTACTACGGATTGCATAATTATGGAAGTCAAGAGTTAAAAAAGGTAAATCGGTGTGTTTGCACCTTTTAAAACTGTGTATCTCATTATCGATTTAAATCTATAGTTATGTTATTAAAATTATATACCACCGTTTTTGCCCTTCTTGCAATTTGGACAGGTGGCAACGCTTTGAAGCAGGATAACCTTGCCCCATCCCAGCAGACATTCTGGACAGGTAGCCAACCGGAAATAAGTGTTGATCAGAAAGGGATCATACATATTGTATATGGGACCAAAGCCGGAAGAGAGCGGGATCTGTACTATTTATCATCAAGCGATGGTGGCAAATCGTATTCAAAACCTTTGCTGCTGGGCAGCTTCTCCCAGATGGGCCTGGGGATGGGCAGGGGGCCACAGATTACAACAACAATGGAGTATACCGTTGTTACAGTTGGTGACCATCATGGAGACTTGTTTGCCATGCGACTTTCCGCTGAAAACAATCAATGGTCTTCCCCTGTAAAGATCAATGATGCCGATACAACCGCCAAAGAAGCTCTTTCCGGACTAAGTGCTGGAAAAGGCAACGATGTATATACCGTTTGGCTGGATACCAGGCTGGGAAACAACAATTTGTATGGTGCCTTATCCAAAGATGGCGGGTTAACATGGGGTAAGAACCAACTGATCTATCAAGGTGAGCAAAACGGGATTTGTGACTGCTGTAAACCATCGGTTGCGATAAGCCGGAACGGTGATCTGCATGTTATGTTCCGTAACAAGGTCAGTGGCGCTCGAAATATGTACCTGACTAGCTCAAAGGACTATGGCGGGCATTTTGATAAGCCACAAAAGATTGGAACCGGGGACTTCATGATTGATGGATGTCCTATGGATGGCGGAGATTTATCAGCTGATGCGACAGGCAAGGTTACCACCGTATTCAGACGTCAGATGGAAATCTATGTAGCTGAGCCTTCCAAACCCGAGATAAAACTGGGCAGTGGCCGTACCCCTGTAATCTTGCAAACCAGTCAAGGGCCAGCAATTGCTTGGGAGCAACAAGGGACAATCCAATTTCGTAGTCCTAATGATTAAAAAGCCGTAACGCTCGCAAAGGGGCAATATCCTAAGCTGGCACTAGGTCCAGACAGAGAATCAATTTTTTGTGTGTATGAGGTGGATGGTCAGGTTATGGTAAAATCAATCCCGCTATAAGGAGTGCTGCAGCTAACAGTTGGGTTTTCCTATTTGCTAGTATCCAAGTAGTTTGCATGAAGTGGTTCACGGAAATTGGTTGCATATTAGAATGCTATGCAGAGCAAAAATTTATGGGGCGAACTGAATAGCTGATAGAATGACAAGGATTGCCAATGGCACAGAAAGCGGTAGTTAAGACTTTATAACAGTTGCACCATACAGGGAAGGATAAGAATTAAACTGTATTTAATCATTTGCTTAAATACTTAATTGTTGTGTATCTTAGCAGTCTAAATAATGTAAATGAGCGATCAGCAAAGTTGTGTCCGGCTTTTTGAAGATCAAGAAAAAATCCAGCAGTACACAGAAACCATAAAGGAATTTCAGCCATCCTTCGCACGGCTGGCCCAGGTGATGGACTTGGCAGGAAATGAAAACCGTTTAAAAATCGTTTATCTTCTGCGAGAGGAGAACAATCTATGTGTCTGCGATTTATCCGACATTTTAAGCATGAGTATTCCGGCCGTTTCCCAGCACTTACGTAAGCTTAAAGATGCACAACTGATCCAGGCCAGAAAGGACGGGCAAACCGTTTTTTATTCCCTGAGGGAAGAATCCTCAGATATTTTGAATTTGATTTTAGGACACCTCACCACTTTACAAAAGTCGTCAGAGCTAGGGGTTTAGCCTGAGTTAAAAATTGAACTATGAGAACGACAGGATTGATTGGACTTTTTACTGCATTTGCTTCTTCGCTCTGCTGCACAATTCCGCTATTAGCTGTAATTCTGGGTACTTCTGGCTCGGCGAGTGGTTTCGCGTGGCTGGAATCTTTTCGTCCATATAGCATTGCTCTGACGATTGGAGCATTAGGTTGGGCCTGGTATGAACAATTTAAATCCAAAAAAATGAAAGACTGCGCTTGCGATACAGACAAAACCTTCTTTTGGCAAACAAAGGGGTTTTTAGGCATGATAACAGCAATAGCGCTGCTATTAATAACCTTTCCATCCTATTCAAATCTGCTTTACCAAGAGAAGGTTCAGCAAGTTTTACAACCTGCACAGGATGGGCAGCAAAAAGTGGTGTATGTAACCATAAAAGGGATGTCCTGTGAAAGCTGTGAGCATCACGTCAAAAAGGAGGTTGCTAAATTGAAAGGCGTTTCACAGGTTGATGTTTCGTACGCAAAAGGGGCGGCCACTGTCAAATTCGATAATAAGAAAACCTCGATTGCTGACATTAAAAAAGCCGTCGATGCGACCGGTTATAAAGCAACAAGCACAAAAACACTATAAAATGGTTGCCATACTTGAATCCGTAATTAAATGCCCGAACTGTGGGCATCAAGAAGCAGAAACGATGCCAACGGATGCATGCATGTATTTTTATGAATGTGCTTCCTGTAAGATCGTATTAAAGCCTCTAAGCGGTGACTGCTGTGTGTTCTGTTCATATGGATCTGAAAAATGCCCGCCTATTCAGGAGCAAAAAAGCTGTTGCAAATAAGCCTATAATCAATGAACTATATTGATACCCGTGATCCTATTGCGGTTGCAGTAGTCAACGCTATTCAAACAGGCGATATCCCGACCCTTACACAATTACTGGCCGATAATCCTGGATTATCAAAAGCGAGGCTTGGTGATAATGACCCTTGTGGCATGTCGCGTACGTTACTACACGTTGCCACAGACTGGCCTGGCCACTTCCCTAATGTAGCTCAGACGATCAAAACGCTTGTTGAAGCCGGAAGCGACGTGAATGCACAATTCACCGGTCCACACATTGAAACTCCCCTGCATTGGGCGGCCAGCAGCAATGACATCGAGGCGCTTGATGCTTTGATTGATGCCGGAGCCAATATAGAAGCCGAAGGCGCAGTCATTTCCGGGGGAACCCCGCTTACTGATGCAAGAGCTTTTGGACAATGGAAAGCTGCACACAGGCTTGTCGAGCTCGGCGCACGAACTAATTTAACGGATGCCGCTACCCTTGGCTTGATGGATCGATTAGAGGGTTATTTTACTGAAAATTCAAGACCCGAAAAGGAAGAGATCGACCGCGCTTTTTGGGGCAGTTGTCATGGTGGACAAAAAACAGCAGCTGCTTTCTTACTTGAACAGGGCGCCAACATCAATTGGATTCCGGAATGGGAGAATCTATCACCGCTAGACGCTGCACACCGGGAAGAAGCAAACGAGTTGGTTGAATGGTTACGTAGTCAAGGGGCAAAATCGGCAAAGGAGTTAATTTAACTGTTAGATTTCTACGTTCGGCTGAATAGCACAACTCCTTTGGAAATTTGATGGTAGATAATTAATGGTTCTCTCAATATAGCTACATATCCCGGTTCTGTGTTTTTCAACGAAGGACCGGGATATGTAAGCTCAAATGGATTACTACAAATTTAGTTTGATACCGCCATTAACCACAAATCCATCCAAGGGTGCATAGATATCCTTAAAAACTGGGTTAGTAACCGTACCGCTGTAAATGGAGCCGAAGCGTGTCTGCCGGGTATCGGTAAAGTTTTCGAAATTGACGAACAATGAAAATTTCTCCCAGATCCGCTCGGCCATGAAACCAGTGATCCAATATGGTTTACCGACCGTCCCATCGCTGAGCGTTTGTTTGCTGTAATAGTAAGCTTCCAAACCTATTTTCCATTTGTCTTCCACTTCGTACATCAGCACATTGTTAAGCCGGTGTTTGGCTGTCAATGGGTTAACACGTTTAATGCCGCCCTCATTGAGCTGGGCACTTGTGAGTGTATAACCAACAAAGAGCTTGAAGTCGCCATAGCCTAATTTCAAATTCGTTTCAGTCCCCTTTGTGTCAACAAAGCCATCGGCATTAAGCAGTTTGGTGACGGCGGGGTCACGGGTGGCTTCCAATAGGAGCGGGTCATTAATCCGCGTGTAGAAGAACATTTGGTTCAAACTAAAACTGAGCTCACCAAAATGAGTTGAGTAATTTATGTCAAAATTAGCACCGTAAGATTTTTCCAGCTTGTTGTCGTCTGGATTGGTCGGAAGTACTGCGCGGAACTGCCTGCGCTCGGTTTCCTCGGTGAAAATAGTAGGTGCTTTATAACCCAAGCCGCCGCCGAGCCGAGAGCTCAACTTGGGTGTAATCTTAAAAAGCCCTGAAATGCGCGGAAGCAGGACAAATCCGTAGTCAAACACATAGTCTCCACGAACACCAGTTTCGATGGAAAGCCAGGGGGCAGTCTGCCAGGTGTTCTGAACAAAGCCACCAAGCGTGCTCTGGGTATAATCCCTTTTTACAAAATTGTCGGAGGGCGATTCACGGAACTGATCGGTGTACAGGTTGACGCCAGTCACCCAGTCGGAGCGCTCATGATTGCTGTTGAATGCAACTTCTGAATATGTCGAAAGCTGCTTTCCGTCAAAAACATAGCCCGGAATGCTGATCCGGCGATCAAAACTGTTGACCGAATTCTTGAAGGTCAACCGGTTTTGTTCACTGAAGTCATGCTCGAAGCTTATCTGCGTAGAAAAGCGGCTGCTTTTGTTTTTTTCAAAATAGCTGTGCACCGCATCGCCTTCGTCCTTAATGTACTTGATATCCCCACCAATTCGATTTTCAAAGACCGTATTCAAGCCAACGTTCAGGCGCGTCCTGTCGCTGAAATAGACGAACAGTTTTGGGTTGAAAACATAGCGCTCGGTTTTCGGGATGGCCGTGAAACCTTCATCGGAGGGATCATAGGGTCGGCTGCTATTTCGGGAAGCAAAAAGCGTGAGCCCTACTTTATTAAACTTCTGGCTGTAAAACCCATTCACATCCAGCCCACCGGCCGACGTTCCATTGATCAGAAAGCGCAGCTCGCGCTCGTCGGTGGGAACCTTGGAAACCAGGTTTACTAGTCCCGCGATTGCGCCGCCCCCATACAAGGTTGAAGACGCGCCCTTGATGACTTCGACCTGTTTGAGGTCCAGGGGCGGAGTTTGTAACAGACCCAATCCGCCTGAAAACCCAGCATAAAGTGGGAAGCCGTCTTTGAGTATTTGGGTATACCGCCCATCGAGCCCCTGGATGCGGATACTCGAATTGGCCGAAGTGGCCGAGACCTGCTGGGTCTGGATGCCCGTACTTTCATTGAGCATCATCCGGATATCGCCCGGCTTCATGTTACCTTTTTCTTCGAGCTCTTCTCCGCCGATCAATTCCACGCGGGTAGGAATACTCTGGATCGTGCGCGAGCTTCGGGTAGTAGTGATAACTACTTCTTCGAGCTCTTCATCATCGGCCGCTAGCAAGACAATTAGCGTGTCACTTGCAGTAGGGAAAATGATATTTTGTTCTTGCGGCTCATAGCCGACAAAACTGAAACTGAGCTGCTGACTGCCTGCGAGTATACCTGTCAGGTTAATTATACCTTTCTCATCAGCTGTAGCGCCGATGCCGGTGTTTGAAATCTTTGCAGTTGCGCCAGGGAGTGGCTGATTGCTAACCGCGTCGCGGATAATTGCTGTCAAAGTATACTGCGCCGTAGCTACACTGCTAATCAGCAGCAATAGCACAATGCCAAATGCTTTTTTCATTTGAATTATTTGTAAATAAATAGAATAGCTAAATATGGGCGCGAAATCAGCCCGAGAAGTTGAAAGTGAAATTATTAGCTTATCTGCGGCGGTTGCCAGATCCAGCCTGGCGCATTGGTCCAGGCCGTTTCGAGGTAGTAAAAAGGCACGCTGTCGATGGCTGACACTTTTTCAGGCAAACTAACTAATATTTCATTTGGCAGAATGCTGTTGCAAGCCCCGCAGGCCAGAAACGGGACACACGTGCCATGCGTTTGATGTTCGTCGCCGTGATGAGTGGAGCTCGATTGCTGAGTCCGCTGATCACTACAGCAGTCACTGTCACCTTCGCAAGTAAAGCCTGAAAGTGTCAGCAGGTAAAGTGAGAACAAGTAAACAAACCACTTCATGCTTCAAAGCTAAGGCAGAGTTGAGTAACTGGCAACTTTTTTCCAACAACAAAGTCCTTACATGTCCTTTCGCAAATTAAGATCTAGCCAGGCATTATCATTATTCACAACCATTAAGTTGCTGGTCGAAGGCTAATAATGAGCTCAGATTTTCACTTTTGAAAAAACATACATTGTTTCGGTTGCGATCTGTTTGCAGCGCTCATCATATTTTACTGTTTCCTGCGATGTACCATCGAAGGCTTTCGGGTCATCATAAGGAACAGCAACCCTGGCAGCTGCGCCTTTCACAACCGGGCACGCTTCATCAGCCTGGGAACAGGTCATAATAGCACAGAAATTACTTTGAGGGTTGCGGGCGTCGTCATATTTTTTTGAAAAAGCTTTCATGGGTTCAGCTCCGGCCCCATAGCTTACATGATAGATTGGGTTTTTGCCATCTGATGTTTTTGTGATATCAAAACCAGCCCTTTCGCAAGCAGCAACCGCCCGCTCGTTGAATGCGGTGGCCTCAGTACCGCCAGAGTATGTTTTCACATTAGGGATGTCGTAATATGCAGCAGCAGTAGCAGCCCAAATTTGACCGAAATGACTGCGGCGAGAATTGTGGGTACAAATGTAAGTGAGCTGTACAGGCTGGCCGGCTTTAACCTGCTTTTGGATAAATGCCGCTATTTTGTCAAGCTCTTCTCTTCGCTCGTCTGGAATTTTTGAAATGTCGTCTTTAATCGTGTTGATGTAGGAAGAGAGCTTTGGGTTTAGTGCTTTTTTGTTGTCTAAGTTGCTAGCTGGCATGATTGCGGCAGTGGTAAAAAAGGTTATTAGTAAAATTTGGATCAGGCTCATATTTATCAGGTAAGTTGTATTCTATCGTAAAGATACGATAGAATTTATCAGACAAAAAAATATTAATCGTAATATTGCAATTGAGAGAATGCTATCTATATTTGCAGCATGGGAGTAACTAAAACTGAAATATTCACAGAGCAGCAGAACCGTATTGCAGATTTGGCAAAGGCGTTTTCGCACCCAGCCAGGGTTGCGATCTTGCAACTGCTGATTTCCAGAAAAGCATGCGTTTGCGGTGATTTGGTGGATGAGCTCGAACTTGCCCAGGCAACTGTTTCTCAGCATTTGAAGGAGCTTAAAAGGATAGGGATAATCCATGGAGAAATCAATCCACCAAGGGTATGCTATTGCATAAACCCAGTCGTGTGGTCAGAAGCGCAGAAAACTTTCGGTGCGTTGCTTGATACATTTGCCCTAAGTGAATCCTGTTGCAATTAGCAGGGCTTTTTTTGATAATATCAATCGCAATAATACATTTAACCAATAGAAACTATGAGCCAATCTAATCCGATGAGCTGGGGTGATTTCAAAAATACCCTTAAACAAAATCCTGATCTGCACCTGCGATTCCAATATGAGGAAGGCAAGTTTGTGGACAGCTCTTACCACATTACCGAGATCAAACAAGCACCCATCGTTTCGGTTGATTGCGGCGGGGTAATGAATAGCTGGACAGAAGTGATCGTGCAGCTATGGGAAGCCTCAGAGAAAGAAGTAGACCGTTCAATGAAAGTTGACAAAGCGCTAAAGATTGTCGACCTGGTTGAAAAATCGCTTCCCCTGAACCCTAATGCAACCGTTAAAATTGAGTTCGGTAATTCCAGGTTTGATACACGCCAGATGTACCCCGGAGAGTTTGCTTCCGATGGGGAAACGTTTACCGTTAACCTGGTTCCGGACTTCACCCAATGCAAGGCACTTACCCGAAACCAAAGCTGCGGCACACCGTCAGCAGAAACTTCCTGCTGCGCGCCTGCCCCTGTCAAACAGGAATTGGAACTGGTCACCTCCGATGGTGACAGCTGCAAGCCAGGCTCTGGGTGCTGCTAATCAAAAACAACCAGCTATGAAACTACAAATTGATAAAGCAGTGGCAGCAGACAAGGAAGTCGTAACCAGCCTGCTGAAAGAAGCAGACCTTCTTACGGAAGACTTGCCTGCTGGGTTGTCCAATTTTCTTTTAGCAAGAGAAGAAGGGTCACCTGTTGGTGTCGCTGGAATGGAGCTGTATGAAGAAGTTGCACTATTACGCTCAATTGCAGTTAGCCCTGATCATCAAGGTAAGGGCATTGCTCGAAAATTGGTCGAGCAGCTTCTGGCAGGTGCTGACAAACAAGAAGTTCAAGCAGTATACCTGATCACAACTACGGCTGACCATTATTTTGACCGTTATGGTTTTGCGGTAGTAAACCGTGAGCAGGTGCCGGAAGCCATTCAGCAAACCAAGCAGTTTAGCAGCCTTTGCCCAACATCTGCTGTAGTTATGAAAAGAGACTTAAAGCATACAACCGCATGAATAACCCACGTCTTTCTTTTTTAGACCGTTACCTGACTTTATGGATCTTTTTGGCCATGCTGATCGGTGTGTCAATCGGCTATTTCTTGCCCGGCACGCCTGATTTCATCAACCAGTTTAATTCGGGGTCAGGTGTGAACGTCCCATTGGCCATTGGCCTTGTGCTGATGATGTACCCGCCACTGGCCAAGGTACGCTACGCAGAGCTGCCAAAGGTGTTCAGCAACACCAAGATCCTGGGGCTTTCCCTGCTTCAAAACTGGATCATTGGCCCGCTGCTGATGTTTGGCCTAGCCGTTATCTTCCTTCCTGATAAGCCAGAATACATGACTGGCCTGATCATGATTGGCATTGCCCGCTGCATTGCCATGGTCATTGTCTGGAACGACTTGGCTAATGGTGACCGTCTGTATGCGGCAGGGCTGGTGGCGTTCAACAGCATTTTTCAGGTCTTGTTTTATTCGGTCTATGCCTATGTATTTGTAACAGTATTGCCACCGCTCTTTGGACTAAAAGGATTTGAAGTGAATATTACGATTGGCCAGGTCGCCCAAAGCGTCTTTATTTATCTGGGCATCCCGTTCCTGGCTGGCATTATTTCCCGGATCGTATTAACAAAGCTGTTTAGTAAGCAGTGGTATGAGAACAAATTCCTTCCAGCCATCAGCCCAATCACTTTAATTGCCTTGCTCTTTACGATTGTGGTCATGTTCAGTTTGAAAGGTCAGCTGATCGTGAGTATCCCCTTTGATGTGCTGCGCATTGCGCTGCCGCTGACAATCTATTTTGTAATCATGTTTTTCTCTGCTTTTTATCTGTCCAAACGTGCAGGCGCTGATTACGCCAAATCAACATCGCTGGCCTTCACCGCCGCAGGTAACAACTTCGAGCTTGGGATAGCGGTTGCTATCGCGGTTTTCGGGATTGATTCGGGGGCTGCATTTGCTGCTGTCATCGGCCCACTAATCGAAGTGCCGGTATTAATCCTGATGGTGAATTTTGCACTCAAACAGCAAAAGAAGTTTTCTGTATAGCCCGCTGATCAGAAATGGAATTATACGACCTGATTATTATTGGTGGCGGGCAAAGTGCCTTGGCTTGCGGCTATTTTCTGCGCAGGGCCAAAGTGAAATATATCATCCTGGATGACCAACAGCATAGTGGTGGCGCGTGGCAACACGCCTGGGATTCGCTTACCTTGTTTTCGCCTGCTGAGCAGAGTTCCTTGCCCGGTTGGATGATGCCTAAATGCAGGGAAGGTTTTCCATCAAAGCAGCAGGTGCTGGACTATTTGAGGGCTTATCAGGATAGGTGCCAGATACATATACAGCATGGTACAAAAGTAACCGGCGTAAAAAAAAAGAATGGCATTTTTATAGTATCCTCTGGTCAGGGTGAATATCAGAGTAAGACAGTTATCTCAGCTACAGGTACTTTTCAAAATCCATTTATTCCACAAATTCCAGGAAAGCACTTGTTCAAGGGCCAGCAGCTACATTCATCCAAGTATAGAAATGCTCTCCCGTTTGAAGGTAAGTCGGTGTTGATAGTAGGCGGTGGGAATTCCGGGGCGCAAATCCTGGCCGAAGTCTCCCAGGTGGCAGCCACGATCTGGGCAACAGCCAAAACGCCGCAATTCTTACCTGATGATGTGGATGGCAGGGTACTTTTTGATGTGGCATCGGCTAAATACCATGCAATGAAGGAAGGCAAGGAGTTTAGTGCTGCCCAATACAACATTGGCAATATTGTCATGGTACCACCGGTAAAACAAGCGCGCGAACGTGGCGTGCTCAAATCCCAGGAAACCTTTAAGGAGTTTTATGAAGACGGTGTCATTTGGCCCGATTGCAGCAGCCAACCATTTGATGTAGTGATCTGGTGTACCGGGTTTGGCTTTGCAACAGGGCACCTGAAAGAGCTGGGAATCATACATGAAGACGGAAAAGTTGACTGTGAAGGTACGAAGGCCTTAAAGGTAAGTGGGGTTTGGTTGGTCGGTTATGGAAGCTTCACAGGTTTTGCATCCGCCACCTTAATTGGCGTTGGCCGCTCTGCGCGTCAGACAGTCAATGAGATTATCGAATACTTAAATAACGATTTATGAGAATTGCCCTTTTTTCAGACATTCACGCAAACCTACCAGCATTAGAGGCGTTTTTTAAGGATGTTGATTCAAGAGACACTGATGCTATTTATTGCCTGGGTGATCTGGTTGGTTACAACATCTGGCCAAACGAAGTAATCGATCAGATCAGGAAACGTGGCATCCCTACCATTGCCGGAAATTACGACTTCGGGATCGGAAGGAGCAGTGACGATTGTGGCTGCGCTTACAAAACGGACGATGAAAAAGAGAATGGCAAGGTATCGATTGCTTATACAAACGAAATTGTAAAAGATGACCAGCGTGCTTATCTAAGAACGTTGCCGGCACACATTCGTTTGGATTTCCAGTTGAACGACAAACCTCTGTCAGTTCTTCTGGTGCATGGTAGCCCACGCAGGATCAACGAATACTTGTTTGAAGACCGAGATGAAAAAAGTTTGCTACGAATCATGGAGCAGGCCACGGCTGATGTGATGCTTTTCGGCCATACCCACAAACCATATCACCGGCTCCTGAACTCCGTGCAAACAGATGGCACAGACCATTTCCGGCATGCGATCAACATTGGTTCCATCGGTAAGCCGAAAGATGGTGACCAAAGGGGCGGCTATGTGATCCTGCACATTGATGCAGATGCACTGGCATCAAGCAAGGAAAGCATTACAGTAGAGTTTATACGTTTTGAATATGATGTAGAAGCAGCAGCCAAAGCCGTAGAAGGCAGTATCCTTCCGAATGCATATGCAGAATCATTACGCCGGGGAAAATGAAAATAGCATTACTCTCTGATATCCATGCAAACCTTCCCGCTTTTGAGGCGGTATTGGAAGATCTGGAAAAACAACAACCTGATGCTGTTTATTGCCTAGGTGATCTTGTAGGCTACAACGTTTGGCCTAACCAGGTAATTGGTCTGGTACGTAAGTATGGCATTGCGACCATTGCAGGAAACCACGACCTGAAAGTTTCTAAGATAATGCCTTCCGAGGGTGATTGCAGCAAAGAAGAAAGCAGTGAGTATGCCTACAGGCTGGTAGGGAAAAAGGAAAGGGACTACCTGTTAACACTTCCCAGGCATTTGCGAATAGAGTTTCAGCTTAATGATCAGCCATTGAACATGCTGCTTGTCCATGGAAGCCCACGAAGCATCAATGAATATCTTTTACATGATCTGCCAGAGCAGTACATGCTGGAACTAGTCAGGGAATTTAAAGCGGATATCCTTTGCTTCGGACACTCGCACAAGCCATATCACCGCGTTATTAATTCTGGCGAGAACAGCATTGAGCATTTTCATCACCTGATTAACACTGGTTCTGTCGGTAAACCTAAGGATGGCGACGCGCGCGCTTGTTACGTACTCATCACGATTGATCAGACAGCTAGTACAACAACTCAAGATGCTGTTCAGGTTGAATTTGTAAGGGTCAAATACGATGTAGAAAAGGCGGCAAAGGCCGTAGAGCTTAGCCTTCTTCCTAATGCTTTTGCAGATAATTTAAGAAAAGCATATTAACTTTATCCAGATGAAAGGCTTGATAGTTTTGTTTTTGATCTTCCTTCCCATTGTGTCATCGGTCTATTCTTTTGGAGCACGGGAACAGCCAAAGGACATAGGCAATCAATTATCCCACCTTCTTGACTATCCTTCTGTTCTTGGTGAAACTGGCGGAATCGTTGTAATTCAGTTTTCTATTGGCGAAGGTAGCGCCATAGGTAAAGTGAAAGTATTCACCCATGATGATAAGCTTAATAACGATTTGATCCGGCAGCTGACTGGAAAGAGGGTATTTTTGCCTGATCGTCATCCAGCCGCAAACTATACCGTTAAATTAAGGTTTATAAGGCTAAATAAACCGCTTGGGAAGGAATGAGAAAGCATATTGCCGAAATGAAATTACCCATGTATGCGTCTTTCAGCCTGAGCTTCGCTTTAATGGGTGATGCATTTCTATATTCTTTTCTGCCAATAAATGCTTCCAGCATCCACGTTCCATTCATTTGGATAGGAACAATCTTGTCAATCAACCGCTTTACACGGATTTTGCTTAACCCACTTATTTTGCGCGTTTTCAGTCTTGTGGGCTTTCGTATACCTATAATCGTTGCGGCAACTGTGTCCGTATTGGCCACGGCTGGCTATGGTGCAGGTTTTGGCATTGCGATTTTAGTACTGCTTAGGATCTTGTGGGGCATATCGTATTCTGTCCTTCGCGTTGGGGCAATTACCTATGCCATGGATTACCCTAAGAAAGGCTTTGCACTAGGAATGAGCCAAAGCATCATCGAATCAGGCCCACTACTAGCATTGTTGGTTGGCCCACTGCTTTTTGAAGAGATCAGCCCTAGCTCGATTTTTTTAGCAATTGCGCTCCTCTCGACGCCAGGAGTTTACTTCGCGTTTAAACTCAGAGAAAGGGATCAGCGGCCTGCCCAGCAATTTAGCTTCCAAATATCATTTCCATCAGTCTTTAACCGGTTAGCTTTTTTGGCAGCTTTTGCAGTGGAAGGTATGCTTGTGGTTTTAATTGGAGCGCTGTTAATGGATGCACACCCCTATTGGTCGGCAGTTGAAATTACTGCCACTGTCGCCGGATTTCTTATTTTCCGACGGATTTGCTCGCTTTTAATTTCACCTTTTGCGGGTTGGTCCGCTGACCGGTATGGGCTTGCTAACATATACTCAGGGTCAATTCTCTTGATCTGCCTGGGTGTGCTGCTGGCAACAAGCGGCTGGGTAATGCCGGGATTAATCCTTGTATTTACCTTTTATAATGTTAATGCATCGCTAGCAGCTGGCGCGGCATCAGCTGGGAAAGACGATGTGACTCGCGCTGTCTCAATTAATGCCACTTTCAGGGATGCTGGTTCCGCATTTGGCGCATTGGCGGGCGGCTTTTTATTGACCAATAACCATTTGAGCCTGATCTTTACTGCTCTCACTTTGCTTCTAATAGTTCATACCTGGGTTTATCAAAAACGAAACAAGACATTACTTGTATAGATCATGATTCTCTGGACTGATTAATTTTTATCCATTCATTCCATGAATTCAGATCACTTTCATCATCTATGTCCGAAAGTTCTTCGAGGAGCGTATAACTAAGCCCATGCATGGCGCATTTTTGAAGCGTTAACTCCAGGACACTTGAAGTACTCCATGGTACATCTTCGAAAAGAAAGCTATGGAAGCGGCTCATTCCAAGAAGATAATAACCTCCGTCGTTTGCTGGCCCTATCACAACTTGCTGCATATCAAGTGCATCAAAAGCCTGCTCGATAATAGATGCATCCAGTCCAGGACAGTCAGTTCCTATAATAAGTACTTTCTCAGCAGACGACTCGAAGACTTCTTTGAAAGCATTTGACATTCTCTCTCCCAGGTCGCCCCCGTGTTGCTGGCGAAGCAGAAAATCTTGTCCAATTACAGGCAGGTCACTATGCAGGTTATCGGAAAAGTAAAGCAATTTCTCATGTTCAGTCCTGCTTACCTGCTTGAAAGTATGTTCAACAAGTTGGCTATAAATTTCTAAGGCCTTCTGGTCGCCAATGGTAGCCGCCAATCTGGTTTTAACTTTTCCAAGCGTTAAATTCTTCAAAAAAACAATTACAGCGTTGTTCATGGGAAACGGGCTAAATCGTATTGCCGCCACAGCTTGAACCAGCACCAGCTGTGCAGCCATAGCAATGCTGGCCAGTCTTAATTTCACGGTTATCGATCAGCTCCTGGTCATAGCGACTAATGTGGTTGTATGCAGGATCAAACTGCATATCCAGCATTTGATTAAAATCACAATCATATAATGAGCCATCCCAACCGACCGAAACCATTGACCGGCACATGACACCGCTTGCTGCTATGGGATTGAAGGCGTTAACAAGTTTTTCCATGTAGCCATCATAATTTCCCGAGCTGATCAGGTAATCCAGGTACCGGCTGACAGGAATATTGGTTATTGCAAAAAGCTCATTGAATACAATACCGAATTCGTCATGCAGTGCCTTTTTGAATTGGCGCTGCAAGCCCTGTTGTGGTGCAGGCATGAATGCCCCATTTGGGTTGTAAACCAAATTAAGGATGAGTCCGCTGCCTTCCACTCCATAGCCTCTCGTATTTAGCATTCTTAGTGCCTTCACAGAATCCTCAAAAACGCCTTTTCCTCTCTGCCGGTCTGTTTTGTCGGCGTTATAGAAGGGCAGCGAGCTGACTACTTCAACCTGGTGCTGCTTAAAAAAGTCAGGCAGGTCATGATATTTTGGGTTGGCTACGATAATAGTCAAATTGCAGCGGACAATAACCTGTTTACCAATTGCAGTCAGCTCTGCAACAAACCAGCGGAAATCGGGATTCATCTCAGGTGCCCCTCCCGTAAGATCGACGGTAGTAATTTCAGAACCCGCAAGTTTATCTAGGCACTGCTGCATGGTGTGCCTGGTCATAATCTCCTTCCGGTCAGGACCTGCATCCACATGACAATGTTTGCAAATCTGATTGCACATTTTACCTACATTAATCTGCATGGTGGTGGTGCGGGCCGGTTTTAAAGGATACAGGGATGCAGCCTCCATTTTTTGATCAAAAAGAGGAAGCTGCAACTTATCAAACACCTGGTCATGCAAGGTCTTGATCTGCGATGCAGAATCCGAGAGCAAATGCCCGCTTGCCTTGAGTGATTTCATTGCTTTACTGGGGTTACTGGTGAAACGCCGACAATCGCTTACATGGAAAGATCTTTTGCTTTATTCATCATCTGGACACCATGTACCAAAGTCGCTCCACCTTTTATAGCGGCCGCCACATGCACAGCTTCCATCATTTCTGCTTCCGAACACCCTTTTTCCAAAGTATCTGTCGTGTAGGCATCAATGCAATAAGGACACTGGACAGTATGGGAAACAGCCAGTGCAATCAGCGATTTCTCCCTGGCTGTGAGTGCACCTTCGGCAAATACAGAACCATAATAAGAGAAAAATTTATCAGCCAGTTCTTTTTGAAATTCACCAATTGAACCAAATTTTTTTAGGTCTTCGGGATTATAATAGGTATTCATCTTTGGCAGGTTAAGGTTGGCATTTATATACGATGATCAGAATAGCAAAGATTAAGGGGCCCCGTGGCTCACCGGTAATCCAGCATGGATTTATATTTTAAGGCAATGCTAGATGGTTCTCTTTTTAAATAAAACATGGTAAAAGCAGTTAAGTTAGCAATTTGGACACGCAGCCAGCTATTGTTCTGGTACTTTCTGGCAGAAACGGTTACCTCTTTTGGGATGATCTTAAACCGGGCTACTTTCCAGATCCTGATGATGATATCATAATCCTCCATAATGGTATAATATTCATCAAAGCCATTTAGCTGATCAAACAGCTTTCTGGTTACAAAAAGGGTTTGATCGCCACCGCGGCACATCAGCCTGTTAAAACGGGTAAAATAACTGTTGATTTTAAGGATTGCCCGGTTTGAATCAAAGCGGAACCGGTAACAGCCCGCTTCAAACCCATCTGACACAGCCCGCTCAATGTCTTTAAAATAATCCCGATTTATGCCAACATCGGCGTGAACAAAGTAAAGCACATCTCCATTTGCAAAACCAGAAGCATAATTCATTTGTGCTGCCCTGCCCGGCCTGGGAGATTTGAGCACGCTTGCACCGGCTTGGAGCGCTATTTCCAAGGTAGCATCTTTGCTTCCGCCATCCGAAACAATGACTTCAATCGACTGATCGCCTGAATATCTGAACAAATCCTGTACCAGGCGTGCAATGTTAGTTGCCTCATTGTAGGTTGGAATGATAATACTGAGCTTCATAGGGATAGGCACGATTTCAGTGAGCAATCTAATTAATTTCACTACGCGTATGTACGGGGACAAGAAGTAAACAGTTTTGTTACCAGGGTCACTTCTAAAAAATTATGTCGAGTTAGTTTCCTGCGTGATATATTGATGGTTTAATGGCAAAAAGAATGAAATGGATATTGGTAATAGCAGGCCTTGTTTTGGTTATATGGGCAGTTGGATTACTACCCGTTGCCGGCCAATCGAACAAAGAACCTGATCAAAAGATGATTGCACTATCAGGAAAGCTACTCATGCAGGTGAAGATGGACGAGCCGGTAGATAGTCTTCGCAAGGCTTTGGCAACGATCAAAACCGATAGCCTGATTTCTGGATTGGCTGACGATGATGCACGTAAAACATTCTGGATCAATATCTACAATGCTTATTTTCAGATCCTTGCTACAAAGGAAAAGAAAACCAGGCCAGCCATTTTTGAGGAAAAACTGATAACGATCGGAGGGGTAAAACTGAGCCTTGACCAGATCGAACATGGTATCCTCAGACGTTACCGGGCGAAATTGAGTCTGGGGTATCTGCCCCAGTTTTTTCCTGGAAAAACTATTAAACAATTAGCTGTTTCTAAAATAGATTATCGCATTCATTTTGCCCTTAACTGTGGTGCGACCAGTTGTCCTCCAATCGCTTTCTATGACTATGGTAAAATCGACAAACAACTCAGCATTGCAGCATCATCGTTTTTGAAGACGGATACACAGATCAACCCGCAGAAAAAAACAGTAATGGTTAGCCGGATATTGCAGTGGTTCAAAGCAGATTTTGGTGGAAACAATGGCATTAAGATAATTTTGGAGAAATACCTGGGTGAAGACTTTTCAGAATATTCCTTGAAATTCAAAGAGTATGACTGGACGCAAAAAATGAAAAACTTTGATTCATAATTTATCCTAAACAGCTGTACATGTTTATTCTAAGTGCAAACGACATTGCTACGCTCGAAACTTACCTGCAAAACCAGGGCTGGTTAATAAATGGGGAGCGGGTCAGTCAGGTTTCCGTGCCGGGAGAAGGAAATATGAACTATGTTCTCCGGATAACTACCGCGGACAGATCCTTTATTGTCAAGCAATCCAGGGGATATGTCGAAAAGTACCCGCATGTGAGTGCTCCCGCTGACAGGGTCTTAATGGAAGGTGTTTTTTACAAAACGACAAGCGTTGACCGATTGATTGCAGACTTCACCCCGGAGTTGATTGGCATTGATCCGGTAAACAATGTTATGGCCTTAGAAGACTTGGGCACGGCCAGCGATTTTATACCACTATATAATTCGCTCAAAGCTCTTGAAATCACCCAAGTCGCACAGTTGACAGATTTTTTAAGCACGCTTCATACACGTTTTTCCTGCGAATCGCCTCCAGATTCGCTCAAAAACAAAGCTATGAGGGCGCTGAACCATCAACACATATTTGAATACCCGTTTATGAAAGAGAACGGGTTTGATCTCGATACGGTCCAGCCAGGATTGCAAGCTGTCGCTACTGTTTACAAGAGTGATGATGAACTGAAAACTCAGGTGGCACATTTGGGGCAAACCTATCTTTCTGATGGAAAATGTCTTTTACATGGAGATTTTTATCCAGGAAGCTGGCTTGATACGACGCAGGGAATAAAGATTATTGACCCTGAGTTCTGCTTTTATGGGCCTGCCGAGTTTGATCTGGGCGTTATGATCGCGCACCTACATCTGGCAGGTCAAAATAAAGCAATGGTAGATTTTACACTAGACAGGTATAGCTCTATCAATCAAATAAATTACAATAGTCTGAACGGATTTATTGGGATCGAAATCATCCGGCGGTTAATAGGATTGGCACAACTGCCTCTGCAAAGAACGTTACAGCAAAAGCAACAGCTATTAAGATTTGCGAGAACTCTAATAATGTCATAGGTACTTACACTGCATATCTTTAATTTATAAAGCGTATCAGGTTTAAGCGGCCCGCAACTATGTATTCTCCAAAACCTTCGACAGGCTTGGCCTAATTTTGGATACGGATTCAATACAATTCCATTGCAGCTAAGATAAACTGGTACATCTGATGGGCATTGTCAGCCCTAGACGATTGCTAGTAATGACTTAGACTAAGCCGCTTAAACCCGTCATTGGCTCCTTAAACGCTATGTTGTTATTGACACAGGAAAAGACCCTGTGAATGAGTTTGTTTCTTATTGCATTGAGAACGTATCCGGCCTACCAAGCGCATATTTTCCGACTAAGCACTGATAGTTATTTTTGGCAAAAAACAATCAGTTATGGATCTGTCAGAAAAGATGTTCGAATTAGTCCGGTTATGGCGTGAAAGTGGTCTTAGCCAGAGAGAATTTTGCAAACAACACCAAATCGGTATGGCCAAACTTGGCTATTGGGTCGGAAAAGAGAAACAATCCGTTAATGGGGTTGGATTTTTAGAGCTATCTGCTCGGCATAGTACACCAAGTGTAGGTTATGAAGTTGTCTATCCCAATAGTGTGAGGGTGAGTTATCAGGGTAACGATCTTACTATACTTTCACAACTGATCCGCCTTTACTGATGTTTGGTCTGGGCTCATCCCACCAATATTTTCTTTATCGAGGGAGTTGCGATATGCGCAAGGGCTTCGATGGACTTTGTGGCATAGTAGACTCTGAGCTTGGCCGAGTGGCCACCAGTGGGGAAGTCTTCATCTTTGTCAACCGCAGGCGCACGCAGCTAAAAATGCTTAGATGGGAGCCCGGAGGCTTCATACTATATCATAAAAGACTTGAAAGTGGGACATTCCCAATACCCAAAAAGGTCTCCTCGGGTAGCATCTTCTGGGCAGATTTAGTTCTGATGATCGAGGGAATCCAGATACTAAAAAGCCGCCGAAGAAAGCGGTTTAATTTGCAGCAATAAGTCTCTTTTTTAGCTCCAGTGGCAGTTTTTTCGTACTTTTAAAGGAATGGCTACCGTAAACATCTCGCTGTAATTTTTTATGGGAAGTTTTATTAAGTTGATCGACGATCGCCATCAAATGCCCGTGACGTGACGGGCATCTATACTTTCCATGAAGAGCCAAAAAATAATTAATGTGAAGGGTAGTATTTTATTGTTTTACTTGACTGCCAGCAAGTCGACCATTTCAAGGACCGGTTCAACTGCAAGCAGGTCCGGTGCATTTGCCATCAATGCTTTGGCGATCGCGCCGCCTAAATGTGCCTCTCTGCCCTCCTGAGTTTCGAATGTATCGAAGATCCCGAATGTGGAAGGACCTATTTGCAGGGCAAACCAGTTGATGGTACCTGCTTCCTCCATCGCCAAAGGCAAGGCACCTTTGAGAAAGTCCGCGACGTCTTGTTCTTTACCTGGCTTAGCTTCGAGCCTTGCCAGAATTGCCAATTTTACCATAACTGTTTGATTAGTTTAAATGAAATTAATACATTCTTGTGATGGAATGGTATTTAAGTTAAGCGTTAATCTTTGGAATTATACTGCTGGTATTGGTCTTCTTGTCATTTATCTTTTTTTCACTAAGACGTGGCAGGGCGAAATAAATGTATAACAATATAATAGGTATAATACTTAGTGCTACACTCCACAAACAAATGATCAAGGCAGCCAAATGCAGTGCGGGGGCAATTGCATATTCCCTGGTCAGCAGTTGAATGAGCCTTGGATCGGCATTTTCTTCCAAAAGGTCTTTCTTTTTGATTGCATACCACCAGACGCAGTTATAAAGCAATGTCATAAGCACCAATGTTGTGTGATAGATTAATGCTGCCGTTCGTTCGTCCGGCTTACCTACCTGGCGGGCCAATAATCCTGTGGTGAAAGATTGCAGCGTTACGAACATTAAAAACAAGACATTCAATATAAGTAGGTGCTGATTGGTCTGTTTTATATAAATATACATGTTGTGATGGTTGGACCAGGCAATGCATATAAACAGGAAAGACGCGGCGAATGCAGCATAGTGAGGCCACTCTTTGATAAGTTCCTGCAGTAAGTCGGTTCCGGCTTCAGGTTTGGGCAATTCCGTAGCAAGCAACGTTGCCGCTATAGCTAAAACAGCGTCGCTAAAATATTCGAGTCTGTCAGTTGGCCGGTGATTGTGCATAAGAATTGCTGAAAAATTCAATTAAACAGGAAAGTCTGTATTCCTGAGTATCAGGCTTTCCTGATTTATAAACCGCAGTTACTTTTTTATACAGTTACTGACTCTCGTTCTTCAACTTGTTTTTTTTGCAACGCCTTGCTTACCCGGTTTCAAGATCACCTTCGTCCAACCTGAGTCGCGTGCATCAAAATGCTGGTAACCATCCGGTGCTTCGTCTAATGAAAGCTCATGCGAAATAATGACAGATGGTTTGGCTTTGCCCGAAGATATCAAACCGCAAAGCTGACGGTTATAGGATTTGACGTTTGCCTGACCTGTTGCAATGCTTTGGCCTTTCAACCAAAAATTACCAAAGTCAAAATCCATGTGGCCTTTTTTCGCAAGAGGGTCTTCCGCTTTTGGGTCTGGTGCCACAAAAACACCTACGACACCAATGGAACCTGTGAACTTAACGGCTTGCACGAGTTCGTTCATTGTTATATTATTATGTTCGTGCCCGTGCTTATCACAACACTGGTAACCTACGCATTCGCAACCTCTGTCAGCGCCGACACCATCGGTTAATTCAAGGACCTGGTCAACTGCTGGTGCTTTTGAAAAGTCAATAGGTATGCCGCCCAATTCTTCGGCCAGTTTCAGCCTGTCAGGATGGTCATCTACCACCATTATTTTGTTTGCACCTTTTATCCCAGCCGAAATCGTTGCCATTAGGCCCACCGGGCCGGCACCATAAATGACCACATTATCCCCGGGCTTAACGCCTGCCAACTGAGTTGCATGAAAGCCGGTAGGGAAAATATCAGATAGCATTACGTAATCGTTTTCCTTCTCTTTGGCATCTTCGGGAAGTTTTAAACAGTTAAAGTCCGCAAATGGCACCCGCAGGTATTCAGCCTGTCCTCCGTTGTAGGGGCCCATTCCGGCAAAACCGTAAGCGGCACCTGCAAACCCGGGGTTCATGGTTAAACAAAAGGCGGTGAGTCCACTTTCGCAATTCTTGCAATGACCGCAGCTAATATTAAAAGGCATACACACCATGTCACCGACTTTGATGTTGACCACCGCATTACCTACCTCAACTACTTCCCCGAGATTTTCGTGGCCAAAAATCCGTCCTTCTTCCATATTGGTCCTGCCTTCGTACATATGCAGGTCCGAGCCACAGATGTTAGTCGTTGTGATCCTCACCAATACGTCAGTAGGTTGTTCAATTTCCGGGTCCGGCATCTCTGCTACTCTTACGTTTTTAGGACCGTAATACACTAGTGCTTTCATGATAGTTTTGATTAAGTGAATAATTTATTCTTTTGTTTGTTGCCATCGCTTTTGATTTAAGTAAGTGGAAAGCGCAACGCCAAAACTGATTTGCACCTGATGATAAAGCCGGTGCAGATCCGGCAATCGCTGCATGAAGTATTGTAGGACCGTGGCTAAAAAAACTGAATCCCAGCCAATTCAAGATTGGTACGCGAATTTCTGAGGTCTTAGTTAGCTGTATATTAATATGTTAAGTAATTACCCAATTGTTTCAAGTAGACATAATTCCCTATTCCGCCGTTAAAAATGCCCCTTAGATTATCTGGCTCGGTTGCACTGAGGTTTGCTACAAAGCCTTGCGTCTGGCAAATGATACGCACAATCCAAGCTGTACAATACATTGCAAACTGTACAGTACCAATATTTTCTTTATCGAGGGAGTTGCGATATGCGCAAGGGCTTCGATGGACTTTGTGGCATAGTAGACTCTGAGCTTGGCCGAGTGGCCACCAGTGGGGAAGTCTTCATCTTTGTCAACCGCAGGCGCACGCAGCTAAAAATGCTTAGATGGGAGCCCGGAGGCTTCATACTATATCATAAAAGACTTGAAAGTGGGACATTCCCAATACCCAAAAAGGTCTCCTCGGGTAGCATCTTCTGGGCAGATTTAGTTCTGATGATCGAGGGAATCCAGATACTAAAAAGCCGCCGAAGAAAGCGGTTTAATTTGCAGCAATAAGTCTCTTTTTTAGCTCCAGTGGCAGTTTTTTCGTACTTTTAAAGTATGCAAACGGCTCTGGAATCGCTGGAAAAAGAAGAGTTGATCGCCCTGGTCAAACAGCGGGAGCAGGAGAACGCCTACCTGAAATCTCAGATAGAAATGTACCGCCGGATGCAGTTTGGCCAGAAGCGCGAACGTTTCGAAGGTGACCCGGCACAGATTGCGCTTCCCTTTGAAGCCACTACCGAGCAGACTGCTGAGCAAGAAGAAATCCTGCAAGAAAAAATCAACTATATCCGTAAAAGGCCTAATCATAAGGGCCGTGCGGCGCTGCCCTCTCATTTACCTGTCGAAGAAATCGAGATTTACCCCGCTGGTGATCTTTCTGAAATGGTATGTATCGGCAAGGAAGTTACCGAAGAGCTCGATTATGAACCTGCCCGCTTTTTGATCAAAAGATATATACGCTATAAGTATGCGCCTAAAAACGGTGATGGTGTCAGAATCGGTCAGCTTCCGGAGCGGGTTATCGACAAGGGGATACCATCTGCCGGACTGCTAGCCAGCATTTTAACCGATAAATATCAAGACCACCTGCCACTTTATCGCCAGAAGCAACGTTTTGCCCGGGACAGCATCCAAATTGCTTCATCAACCATTGAAGGCTGGACCAAAGAAGCCCTGACCAAGCTCGAACCGCTCTACGAGCGACTGGTCTTCGATATCAAGACAAAAGGATATCTTCAGGTGGATGAGAGTCCAATAAAAGTACTGGAAAGCGAGAAGAAGGGCGCTTGTCATCAGGGATACTATTGGGTGTACCACAGCCCCTTGGATGGCGTAGTTCTCTTTGATTATCAACCCACAAGAGGATCAGCAGGAGCGAAAACGATGCTAGAAAGCTTCAGAGGCTATCTGCAGACGGATGGGTACGCAGTTTACGAAAAGCACGGAAAACGGAAAGATGTTATCCATCTTGCTTGCTGGGCGCATGCGCGAAGAGAATTTGAACGAGCCCTGGATAATGACAAAACCAGGGCACAAATAGCACTATCGATGATCCAGCAATTATACGTTGTGGAGCGGAAGGCCAGTCAGCTGATGCTGGATGCTGCTAAAATCAAAGAGCTGCGGCTGAAAGAATCCCTTCCGGTTATCAACGAGCTGGGCAAATGGATCTTCGAACAAATTAAAAGCACGCTCCCAAAAAGCCAGATTGGAAAGGCGATGCAGTACAGTTATGGTCGCTGGGATGCGCTCAGTGCGTATTTACATGATGGAAATCTGCTGATCGATAATAATCAAATTGAAAATTCCATACGCGGCTTGGCCCTGGGTCGAAAAAATTACCTTTTTGCCGGATCACACGAAGCAGCACAGCGAGCTGCCATGATATACTCTTTCTTTGCTATCTGCAAAAAACACAATGTCAATCCCTACAATTGGCTAAAAAGCACCCTGCTAAACATCTCCACAATCAATCATAAAAACATCACTGACCTGTATCCGCAAAACTTTAACAAAGTTCAGCAATTGACAAATATGTAGTTGATAGGCCGGATACTTGAGAACACTCATTTTATTTTTCCCTTCTTTCACCTTTCTTTGATAATAGCCAGCCAATGAGTATCCTCCATATTTCACATTCCGCATCGCAGCAATATGAAGTAGAGCTTTGATTTCCCTGTTTGCGTAGAAAGAAATTTTGTTTTTTCCGGCTACACTGATTCCAGACGACCAGGGGAATGGCGCCACTCCGCAGAAGCTAGCAAACTTTCTTGCATCCGTGAAGTCCTTAAATTCATTTGTATGGATGATTAACTGGTTTCCGATGATCGTGCCAATGCCAGGAACAGAAGTAACCAAATCAAATAGATGCTTCAAACGTTCATCCGAATGTATGATCGATACCATCTTGTATTCCACATCCATAATGTCCCTGGTGACAGCGTCCAAACTACGAGAGCTATATTCTGCCAACGTGCTAGCTGCTGTTGAATCAAGGTAAAACTTTTCAATTTTCGAATTACCCTTCAAGATCACCTTAATCTTCAAAAGGCGTTTTCTGATCGCGTGCAGATCTTTCAATTCATTTATGCATGGCCTTGGTGGTTCCCATGCTTTAAGGGTAGGAAGATTTTTTCTTGCGTATTGAGCAATTCGTACAGCATCTGCCTTGTCGGTCTTACCTCGCTGTAAGCCAAGGGATCTTTTTATTTGTAATGCCGATTCAAGGAATAAAGTCACCCTGAGCTTTAAGAGGACATCAGTTAAAAACTTGCCATACAACCCCATATTTTCTGCACAGAAGGCGAGGTCGGAATAACGCAGTTTGAATTTTGTTTTGACTTCTTTAACCAAGTCAAGAATCTCAGAATGGTTATTGGCAATCTTGTAGGACAATATTTCACTACTCTCTGAGATTAACGCAATATCCAGAGTATGTTTTGAGATATCAACTCCTGCAATGATCTTGAACTGGGTTTTCATGATCGTAATGCTCTACATACTCATTTAAGCAAAATACATGCCGAACACAACTTCGTTTAGCATATTTTACCAATGTATTATCCGAACGTGAGTTCTGTCCCTGGAACGCGATAGTTTAAGAGTAGAGATTGTCGGTAGTAAACTTGTTTGCCTTTCTATCAAATCATCACTAAATTTGTGCGAAGTTGCAGCCCAAATAAAATCAAGGTGAGCAAATCGGTGAGCAGATTTTTTATGTTTTTATATAGATTTGGTTTTCAGTTAGTTAGAGGTAAGTTTCATGTCCCTCTCTCTCTGCAGGACATGATGTCAAAACATTCAAAAACCCCGTTTAAACGCTTTAAACGGGGTTTTTGCGTTTTTGGGCTATGCCAAAATATTCAAAAATTGCCGATTAAAATGTAGCGATTCGTGGAAGTAGGTTAACTCAAAAAAACTTCCACGATTAGGTGCTTAACTAGCTGGTTAGCAACCTGTTTACCCCGTAAACATCTTGCGTTTCAATGGTAACAATTCGATTTTTGTTCATCTTAAACATTTTTACCATGTTAGAAACAAGCTTCGGGTTGATTTTCTTTTTGAAAAGACCCAAACCAGAATTAGCGGAGGGAATGCGTTACGTTTACTGTCGCGTCACCGTCAACGGCATTCCGAAGGACATCTCAACCAAACGCATTTGGCATCCGTCCAAGTGGAGCGTAGGTGCCGGCCGGGCGACCGGAAACAAGGAGGACACTAAAACATTGAATGCCTACCTCGATACGCTCACGTCCAAAATTTACGAGGCAAAGCGATCCTTGATTGAGGAAAATAAAGAAGTCACCTCGGAGGCTATCAAGAATATTCTTCTCGGAAGAACGGAAGGTGGCAAAACCATACTACCCATCTTCCGCGAGCACAACGATCAGATCGCGGCTTTGATCGGAGCAGACTTTGCATCCGGCACCTTAGAGCGGTATGAGACTTGCATGAAACATACTCGTGATTTCATCAAATGGAAATATCAGACAGATGATTTTGAAATCAAGAAACTGGACTACGAATTCATATCGCAGTATGAATTCTGGCTTAAAGCAGTTAAGAAGATCAGCCATAACACTACGATGAAATATCTAGCGAACTTTAAGAAGATCGTTCTTTTGTGTGTTAAAAGAGGATGGCTCCTACGTGATCCATTCTATGCTTTCAAATTTTCGAAGCGAGAGGTAGACCGACAGGCATTAACTGAGGCCGAGTTGAAGAAGGTATGGGAGAAAGATATGGGTGACGGTCGCCTTGCTCTTGTCAAGGATATTTTCCTTTTCTGCTGCTACACCGGCCTTGCTTACGCAGATATTTATAAATTGAAGCGGACTGAGGTTGCGGAAGGGGTAGATGGAGGAAAGTGGATAACAACTAAGCGCCAGAAGACTGATACTCCCTCGCGGATACCTATATTGCCGATGGCGATGGAGATCATGGAGCGGTATGAGGATCATCCTCAGTGCGAGAATGAGAATCGCGTGCTGCCAGTGCTTTCGAATCAGAAAATGAATGCATACTTGAAGGAGATTGCGGATTTGTGCGGGATTAACAAGAATATTACTTTCCACTTGGCCCGCCATACTTTCGCTACCACGGTCACTTTGACTAATGGGGTGCCGATTGAGAGCGTTTCTAAGATGCTAGGGCATCGGAATATTAAGACTACTCAGCAGTATGCGAAAATTGTCGATAGGAAGATTAGCGATGACATGGCGAGGTTGAAGGATATTTTACGAAAATGATTTGTCCGGATCCTGAGTATTGGTTTCAGTGGGATCACGGGATTCTTTAAACTATTGCCCTGCAAGACAATCACTTGCAGGGCGTCTTTTCTCACCGGTACAACAGCCTCGGACCCTTTGCAGTATAAGCATATTAATTAAACGGACAGGGTTCTCTCGGGGCGTATTAGGGCGAAACGTCCAAGGTTTCAATGCATGTTGATATATTGCTTCAATTGAATTACGTACTTTTCAGTTTCATTTCGGGCAATCAATAAAACTGCATTGTAACCGATTAATGGCCCAACTGAGTGGTTGTGATTGTAAGGTCGTCTGAAGATTAGGAGAAGCTTTCGTCAACACTAAACCCTGATAGAATATGAAGATCTATTTACGCGGTACGTTCCTGCTAGACTTAAGAGACGATGCGTCTATTGAATTCTGTCCATTTGATTCTTTAACCTCAAAAGACGGCTGTAAACTCTCTTATTACATCGAAACCGGTTCATTTGAAGTTAAGCGAAGTATAGACGGTGACCAAAAGTGGATAGAATATTTACAAGACAAAGACGTTTTGCTTGCTAAAAATTCACAACACGACAGCGTGATAGCATCACTGAAGAGTTTTATGATTTTATTCATAGAACATATAAAATATTTTTTTGGTGTTGAGGAAATCGACGAATTTCTTTCAACGAAGGAAACTTTTGAGTGGTCTATTGATCAAACATCTTGGCAAACTATACCCGATAGAAGAGAAACTATGTGGGTTGGCACTGGAAAAATGTATTCGGTTGATGGAACTTTTACGTCGTGGATACCATGGCTTCTTGAAAATAATATCAGACCATTTTTTGCATTCCACCACCTACACAAGGCGCTCAGTGAAGACGACACAAGACACAAATGGATCAATGCTACGATAGCTGCTGAATTAGCATTTAAAGAGTTTTTATCAACACTCGATCCAAAAACATCAGCCTTAATTATAAATGTACCTTCACCACCATTGAAAAAGCTCTACAAAGACGTCCTAAAAGAATATACGGGATTCGAATCACCGATGGCAAATGCACTTGAAAAAGGGTCGGCGACGAGAAATTCATTAGTGCACAAAACGAACTTCGCGCGTCCAGGGCTATACGATACAAATGTATACGTTGCGCAGGTGCAGGTGGCTATCTTTCACTTGTATACTTGCCTGTATCCTGATAACGATTTCTTTCTTGGATTACTGAATGACGCCGATTCAAAGCTAGCACAAATCATTTGGGAAAAAAGAGCTTTCACCTCGTGAAAGGCAAGCAACATCGTTCCGGCGTAGTCTAACATGCTTTGCGCTAAGAACCTCTGTCAACCACCTTGGCACTATTCCATTACAGCCATCGAGACAAGGCTTCTAATAGTATGGGGCGAGTGAGCAAATATAAAATTGGTATACCTGGTTTGATGTTTACTATCCAAACCGTGGAGTAATATTCTAATTTCGCCAGTCACGCAATGGACGATAAGAAAATGATCTATTTAGACAACAATTCAACCACTCAACTTGATCCACGAGTTTTGGAAGTAATGATGCCTTTTCTTACCTCAGAATTCGGGAATGCAGCAAGCAGCCATACATTTGGCCGACGAATTAATAATCATGTAAAGTCTGCAAGGGAAAATATTGCAGCGTTGTTGCAGTGCGATCCCGGAGAAGTCGTCTTTACCTCGGGTGCAACAGAGGCGGTAAATTTAGGCTTAAAAGGCGTTGCAAAGAATTACAGAAGCAAGGGAAATCACATCATTACAGCGAACACCGAGCATCCGGCAGTACTAGATACCTGCAAAAGCCTAGAGGCAGATGGATACGACATTACTTATCTTCCAGTGGACCGAGATGGTTTGATCGACTTAATGGAGTTAAAAGCTGCAATTAAGGAAGCAACTATTCTTATTTGTGTCATGTATGTAAACAATGAAACCGGAGTTATTCAGCCAATAAGTGATATCGCTGACACCGCTCACGAGCACGGTGCGTTATTTATGTGTGATGCGACACAAGCTATTGGAAGGATTCCGATCAATGTTTATTCTCTAGGAATCGATTTATTAGCTTTCTCAGCTCACAAGTTCTACGGCCCAAAAGGAATCGGTGGCCTTTTCATACAGCATAAGCAACCCAAAGTCAAGATGTCACCTATTCTTCATGGCGGTGGGCACGAACATGGCTTACGCAGCGGGACCCTCAATGTTCCGGGAATCGTGGGAATGGCGATGGCGGCACAGTTAGCGATGAATGAGATGCAACGGGACGCCGATCATGTCACAATGTTGAGAACCTATCTCGAGGAAAGTCTTTTGAAAGAAGAAAACGCTTTTCTCAATGGCAGCTATGACCACAGGCTTTATAATACTGCCAACTTAGGATTTAAAGGCATTGATGCAAACGTAGTAATTGGAAGACTACAAGGAATAGCTTTATCAAACGGCTCTGCATGTACATCTGCAATTATGGAACCTTCGCACGTCCTCAAAGCTATGGGGCTGAGCAATGAAGACGCTTATTCGTCTATCCGATTTAGCTTGGGTCGATTCAATTCCCTTATGGACATTGAGACAACCATATCAACAATAAAACCACTTCTAGTAAACGCATTTTAACATTTGTAATAAATAAGAAGGCCTCCTAAACCCGGGCTCTTCAAAATCAATATTAAATGCCATAAAACAAATAGTTTATAAAAGAACTAGAACAAGTCTTTCTTTAATTCGTTGACATGCTCGCAAAATATGCTATAATACCCCCGAATATCTGGACAGCTACTTAAATTTTTAAATTAGTGAATCGATTTTAATCTCTTCGCTTTCCTGTAAGTCGATTTCTTCCATTTCTAATGAATTCTCCACGATCTTTCTATCATTGCTTGAAAGCATGGGACAACTATCCGAATATTTTGTAAACTCTCAGCCTGCCCAGCTTCCTAAGTATCTATGCCACCAATTGTCTAAATGCCTTTACCTCGCAAGTTTTTAAAAGCTTGATAATTTCATCAATATTTTTATATCGTTTAGATTTTGAATGACTTAGCATAGTCTTTAATATGCTGTAAATCACAGAGTTTCTTACCTGGAAATCACTCTCTTTCACTGATCCTATTGGAGCATTATGTTGAAAAATGTACCAAAATACCTTACCAAGCTGAAAAATGTCAGATTGATGATCGATGCAACAATTGTGCTTGTATCTGAATCCCTTTCCTTCACATAAGTATTTGTTCATTGCCTCAGGTGACATCCACCCTTTTGGACCAATGAAATCTGCTATTCTATCAACTTCCTCAACACCATCCCGCTCGGATATTAATCCTAGATCACCAATTTTCCATTCACTCCCGATTATGAAAATGTTGTCTGGCTTTATATCCCGATGATAATAGCCGACCGTATAAAGTTCTTTTAATCCCTCACAAAGACTTAAACAAAGTCGTATCTTTTCATCAGTGCCCATTTCTCGGTTGTTTTGCTCGATATAAGATTTCAGGTCGGCTTGGGCAAACTCCATGGTGTAGAATTGGTGTTGATCGTACCCATTTCGCCACTGATTCAATATTCGGCAAACACCAGATTGAAATATATTTATCACATTCTGAAAACTCTTCTCATTACATCTTTTGAGAGCATCAATTTCCTTTGTAAATCTCTTTTCAGAGTTATTAGGAAATTTGGTTATCTTGCTCTTCGATATCTTCAGAATGCGTTCCGGCTCTCCGTATTCAATATCATCCGTGTCAAAAAATTGACTTTCATACAGTTTCAAAATTATGGAGTTACCTCCTTTATTGCCAGACGTGGAACCTAAATATGTATAGTAATAGCTGATACCATTGATTTCTATTAAGTTGTCTTGTGGTACGAGTGTATTTATATCAACAAAAGTATTTCTCGGGCCGAAGTTTTTAAGAGCGCCATTGACGATAGTAGCGTTGTCAGGGAAGGTGAAGCTCATTCTAATTCTCTTTTAAGGAATCTACATCTAGTAAGTTATAGTTTCCTATTGTTTTAAAATTGATTCGCTCTTCCCCATAGACTGAGGACAGATAAGTTAACACATCTACTAAGGTATCATTTCCGTTATCTACCGTATTTTTAAGAATCGAATTAAAGAAAGACAACCTTCGATCTCGAGCGTATTTAGAATTTGATTGTGTTATGCAGTTGTTTGCATACTCCTTAAGAGCCAAACACTCCTCATTAGACGGTCGTATAAATTGCCTCCCCTCATCATCCCTTCCGTCGAGAATTAGTAAAATTTCATATTGATATTCGAGAATATCCCGGCTATCCTCCGACTCATTGATAAAAGAAAACAAGGTGTAAAAGTCATTCTTCTGCTTGTACCTTGTTTTATCAATTGGATGTTTAGTATTGAGATGATGAATCTCATCAATGACTCTTTTGAATTGTGTACTAAATATTTCATACTCTTCATGAGAGATGTCGGAATTAAATAGACTAGCAACAGCCTTCTTTTTATCTTTTGCCGCGCCGGAAATTAAATAACCAAGCAGCTCCTCGACATAGGCTCTATCATTCATCCTCTTGGTAGCCGCCTCTGTAAATAAATTCAAATCAATAAAGTTTTGATAAGAAAGAAGATCGTTAGCTAAACGCAGGAAATTCGTATCGTGGAATTCAGACTTATTTACCTCCGCTGTATTTAGATGGACTCCTTTTTTATTAATCAAGACATAAAAATCTTGCAGGGAGTCGCTGGGTAAAAGGTTCTTAATTACTATAATGGATAGTCTATAAGCGAGAAATCGAGTCGTATCAATATCATTAAATGACACACCACCGAACAATTTCGATGATGTTATAATACCTTTAATAAATCGATATATTGTTTTTGTTCTTTGCTGTCCATCAACCATCTCATAATTACCGTCGCCCTTGGCGTACAAAAACAACGATGGCAGTGGATATCCTAGCAGGATCGTGTCGATAAGTTCTTTTTGATTTATTGTGGACCATATAAAATTTCTTTGATAAGAGGGATTCAGATCTATCTTGTCTTTATCAACAAGATCATATAACTGTTCTATAGGGAATTCAGAAACATAATATTCCATCGTAAAGGGTTTTGTTATATAAAGCAGCTAGCGCATCCTTCGCCATCTGACTCGTCTAAGATGTCGATAAGATAAGAAGATTTTTTATTATTTGCTTTGCTAGCCTTTTTTATCTGATCTTCCTTAATCTGCCGAATACGATCAGGTCTAATAATGTCTTCGAGTCGCTCATCCTGCATCCACGTATATCCATCCTTTTCATATTCCATAGCTAATTTGAATTTCTCCGGATGTTGTTCATACAACCATACCCATTCAATCTTCTGCTGGAAAAAGCAAAAATAACAACCCGAACGACTTCGGGCATACTCTCCCTTCTGACCATTTACTTCAAAACTTACCTTTTCATAGTATTGAGGAACGCCAACGCCGCTATCCCGTAAAACACGGAAAATATCCTCGCGTATTAATACCTCTTCATTATCCGTCAACTCAAACTCATTGCAGTTTGACAGCGGATAATGGGTGGTTTTCAAATACTCAAATACCATCTGGTTGAAAGCGCGGGTGTCCAGATCAAGCAACGCATCTAATTTTTCGTTTTGAGTAAATTTACCTGATATCGGCTCCTCTACAATTTCTAGTATTCGCGGTAGTTTTCCTGCTCCGGTTAAGGCGTACCAATTAGCCATGTTTGAGATCTGCTCATTTTTCAACAACTTGCTAATTACGTCTTCACTCCAGATGTTCTTACGAAATGGGAAAATTGATTGGATGTTTGTCTTTTTAGAAATGTATCCTTCTCGACTTTCGTCACCACGAATACCCACGTACGAGATCACAGGATCGTCCCCGACCCATTTTTCAAAGGGATCTAACTTCAGTTTCCGTGTACACCACCGAGAACCTGAGGACGGTAAGTATCCGCCGTAGAGCTTTAGAAAATGGTCAAAAGGGTCTTCATGACTCTTGTTTGCTGCCTCAAGAAGAATTATCTTCTTACCAAGGTATATTTCAAGATTCTTGATTAGTTGATAAGTTGCTTCTAGCTCTTTGCCAGTATCACAGGTATAATACTCGATATCGAGTTGCGGATATTTATTAAAAAGATATATAGCAAGTGCTGCACTATCCTTGCCTCCAGAAATACCTAAAACGTGCCTTACTTTATTTTTCATCTTTCAAAAGCTCTTCCAGCAATGTTGCTAAGGTGGCAATATTGAGTTGTCTGTCGTTGGTTAGTTTTGACTTCATGACACTCTGTAATCGAACAAAATCTTTACTCTTTGTCTTAGGGAGTCTTACAAGGTTGCTTTGTAAGCCTTTGACAAAAGAAGTGACTTCAAGCTTGAACGCAATTTCTTTGTTTTCATCGAAACCACTCATACTTATCTCACACAGATTATCTAATTCATGTATAGTGTCTTTGAATTTTTCAAAAAGCAAATCTTTATCCTCATCCTTAATAGCGTCTAACGCCTTACCGATACAAGCTTGCGCAATTGAGTTGAGCCATGCGTTCCGATCATTTAGCTCCGAATTTATACGTTGTATAAAGACACGTTGATATGAAGATAGCAAATGACGCTTTATCTGATTAAAACGCTTTTGCAAATTCATCTTATAAGCTGGAAACTCTTCTTGATCACCTGTCGCTTCCTCCCAGATGAAGCTCTCGAAATCATTTAACAGCTCGTCATAGGCACTTCGAATCTCTTTGATCCCCTCTTTCAATTGGTGAACAAACAATTCCAGCTCGCTCTCACTTTTTTGCAGTTGCGGTATAGTAAAGCCTAGCGCCTTGGGAAAGTGATCAAAGAACGTTTCCTCAGGATCCTTTGAAAAAGCAATGGCTTGTCTGATAGCAATCGCACTTTTACTTATTCTGTTTGTTGCCTTCGCATAACCTGGCAAATCTCGATAGAAAGTAAGAAACGGCCTTATGGTCTCGATGAAAGTTGTCCCTTTTGGATTCTCATGTTCTGCCTGATTTAGCAAGACGCGATACCTGTTAAAGATGTTGAGTTTTACTCCTTCAATATCAAATGATTTGATGGTATAATCGCCTGGCGCCCTGCTCACAAGGTCTAACGTATCACCAGTGAGTTTCGGGATATACCCATCACGTCCAAAAAGTGCAAAATCATCACGACGGGAAAAAAGGAAAATGGGAATCCAAAAGTCTACAAAGCCCTTTTTCAGTTTAAAAGGCCGCGCGAGCAAAATTTCGGATAATTCCCTAACATCCCGTTTTCCGCTTCTAGCGCTGTTCAAGAAGTCAGAGCTGGCACGCCACAATTCCGAGAACGTATCGTCATCGGGCTCAGAAAGAGTAAAGCCTTCTAGAAATTCGCGATGAATGCCAGTTTCTCGGAGCAAAGAAAGGTAAACTGTTTTTTCAGGTGGAAATTTGTTCGCCTCAAAACCCAAGTCGCGCTTGTTCCAATTTTCGGTGAGATTTCTCAGCAAATTTTTCTTAGCAACAGAAAGTGCTCCGGAAAGCCTAGTTTTGTTAACCATCTCGTTTCGGTACGCTGGCGTACAGGGGTATACTTCACGACATATCTCTGATAATAGCCGGTTGAAGGATTTCTGACCTGTTACGTCCTGCCTTACACCATTAAAGTACCATGTAATAGAAGACTTTTGGGCGTAAATATTTTCCCATACGAAATGATTCAACAGCTTGATCTGATGTTGCAATATTCCGTCTAACTCACGTATTGCCACTTTATCATCGATATTGTTTTGCTTCACCTTTTCAATTTTTTCTATCTCGAAGAGGAGGTTGCGTATGTCGTCGGTATTTTCATACAATCCATACAAAACTGCTTCTTTATTCTCGTCAGAGACCTCCCTGAGATCTCTTTCGGACACAAACTCGGAGAAGATAAGATTTATAAATCCATCAACTTCTCCAGAAGGAGACAGTTTCTCCGGAAACTCACTTAAATGAAAAGCAAAGAAACGAGGGGTACCGTTTTCATAGAAAATAGCCTTTGCTGCGAGATAAGGAAATTCAAAGTGCTTGTTTAGATGGTGAACTACATTTGTTACCCTCTCTACAAAATTCCCTGCCTCGTCAATCGCCAGTTCAATATCAAGGTCAGTCCCTTCGAAGAGAATATACTTACTGCTGTACTTTACAAAGCGGATAATCCTAAGCCCTTCAAGCTTCTTTATCGTTTGCTCAGGAGATGATACACCAAGGCTTTGCTTCGCATAGTTTGTTAAAAAATCTTGGTCGATGCGCGCCGAGGCAGACGCAAATATATTGAGTAGACCAATGGTCTTTACAAGAGCAATCGCGGAGTTCACACCCTCGGTGAATGTACCTTCAATCCTCTCAACAGCGACACGTATGGCTGCCCAATGTGCGTAATGCGGATTATATTTAGTGGTAATGAAAGAATAGTGGCTATACATCAGATAATCATACACACACGCCAGGTTATAATACGGAGCCTTTTCCGCGCTAAAGTCGCGTACACCGAAATGATCATTCGACTCAATAAACGAAAAGAGGGAGCGTTCGTTCTGCCCGTATTTCTGCAAACTTAGGGTCAGTACTGCTGCTGAGAGGATGTCAAAAGGCAAAAGTTTCTCAGCAACAGATTCTGAAAAGTAATCTCTTAACGGAAAGGCTTTTGAAGCTTCGATTGTTTTGAAAAGCTTCGAAAAAGTAGCAGTCTTTTTTGATATTCCTAACTCTGGCAACCGTTCCGACGCAAGAAACAAAAGCTGTTCTACCGGCTCATTAAAAGTAATTTCCTTCAGACGTCCTTTGACTTTGTCCCACTCTTTTTGCTGCCCTGATGTCAGTGCCCGTGAGTAACCGTTGAAATCCTGGTGAAGTGTTGTAATGAAGAAAATGTTCTTGGAAGAGTCGTTAACAAATTCTGCTAATTGCTGGATAAAATAAAGTTCAATTTCTGGATTGTTGCTAGCTGCATATTCTAAAAACTTGCCAAACTCATCTATGACAATTACTAAACCTTTTTCTGATTCGATTAAAGATTGATGGTAATTTTCCAGTGCAGAGAAAACGTCGTTTGAAGCGTAATCATCTTTATTAACTCCCATTTTCGCAGCGAAAGCTGATCTCACTGACCCGAAGTCTCCAATTATCCGAACGACATCGAACTTTTGCAAACTAGAAAGACCGTTCTTCGAAACCGGAAAATACTGCTTCTTGCCGTTTAATGTTTGTTCAAATGCCCAAAGAAAAGCTGACTTTCCAATTCCGTAGGCGCCTACAATTGCAAACGACCGGACACCTATATGGTAATCATTAATAAGTTGATTATAGGCCTGTCTAGCATTAGGGGTGGCGATATAATTCAGGGTAGTATCAGCATCCCTAATAATGTTCACCGATGGCGAAAAGCTTATTGTTTGTTTTTTCTTAGTATTGTTGATAGTAGTCATTCAGAATGTCAAACTTGTTAGGCAATGTTTTGAATTGCAGCACTTGATTTCCTGCCGTCTCTGTATAAGTAGCCGGTTTGTAATTTTCTGATATTTGTTTGAGTTTGTGATATAGGCCATCGGCATTAAGAGCAAATACTGCCCCGGGCGAATTACGCCCCACAAGCAACTCTTTGAAAGTGATTGACTTTTGCTCGGCGTAATTGTCCAAAATTGCAAACAAGACAAGCTGATAAGGCAATCCTACACGGTCCTCGGACTCAATTTTATACCATTCTGTTAGTTTGCCATCTAAGCCACGTTGTTTATATCGTTTTATCAACTCAAGGTCAATAAGTACGCCAGTGAAATCATCCTCGATTTCAATATTCTCGCCTCGTTGCGGCTTCGAATACATTCGAATGAACACATTTGCATCCCGGTCAATACTGTTCTCATTATCGGTATTTGATTCGTACTCTTTCGCCTTTCTGAGTAAGAAATTTGCAAGTTGCTCCTTAGTGAACTCAATTCTGTCTTTACGGAACTCGTTAAAGACCAACGATGCAGCCGAGAATCGGTTAGTTTTAATCAAATAATAGTGAAGTAACCAGATTGTCGCAAAATCCTCGAGGTAGACATCTTGTCCCGCTTCACCAAAGATATATTCAGCTATCTGCGTGGGCTTATCGTTCTCGTTGATCGTGCCAAAAGCTCTTCCCCAGTAACGCAGGGAGGCAACCATATTTTTACCAACACCTAACTCAACGACCGCTAAATCGTCCCCAAACGTCCTGTGAGTGCTGGTATAATCAAATATTTTCCTAAGCCAAAACTGCTTGCAGATGAACGACTCATGACCAGAAAATGATATCTTATCCATAAACTGAAGGTAGTAATATTAATGTAAAGGTACAATGCCAGCAGCAGATAAACATTGTCATCTCTCATCATCTCGCAGAACTTATCTGAGTACTAGTCGCCCGTTGTTAATCGCTACTGGCCGCATACTAACGGGGTCAAAAACACGCAACACCGTGCTGCAATGATCCTAAATTGCGTTGGCACTTGTTGTAAGAGCTTAACCTTCTATGTACAAATCCAAACAAAGTCCAGCTTTCTGAAGGACTGTATCGTGGTCGATCGTCAGTGCCGTTTGCATTTAACCCTCAAGACTGTAACCTGTCCACCAGGTAAACATCTTGATTTTCAATAACAACAATTCGACTTTTGTTCCTCTAAACAACAATGTTATGCGAGGAAACAAATTCGAGTTGATCTTCTACTTGAAGATCTCAGATTTCATCGGTGATGGTGGCACGAGAGCGATCTATTTGCCCAAAACGGTTAGTCGTCCCAGAGATATTGCCGGTAAGCAACGCCAGCAATTATTCAAACTGAGTCTGCGCTGTGAAGGTCGATAAGAATATCCTCATTGACCTTTTCGAAAGGAAGGACAAGAAACGGCGGAAGATTTTGTATGAGCTCTATGCGGAGCTAGTAATGACATCGCTTTCGGCTTACTACGTCGCTGAGATGATCTGTTCAGATTTGCAAAAGCCCGAGCTGGTCGATGCTGATGACGTGCGGTATTGTCGATTCTATTTCCGCAAAAAGCCTAAGAGGCATTCAAGTGCTCCGATGAGGGAGGAGCAGCTTCTTTCTTCACCAGCTCCTAAACGAGAGCAGCTGGTTACTCAGGAAAAAGTTAAAGACTTATCCAAGGCGGTATGGTCGGATGGGGAGATGATGGATATGCAAGACAATTTTTTTAGAGGAACCAAACTATGTAAGAAAAATGAAACGTAGATTCAATTTAATACTTCAAGCAAAGGGTGGAGTCGGCAAAAGTCTGCACACCTATCTGCGAGCCTTATCCGAGAAGGATAAATCTTCGCTTTTTGTCGATCTCGACAGTTCTACACAAACATCTACGAGACAGCTCGCCTTTTTGGGCAACGACCGACTAGAAACCGTGTCACTGATTGACAACCGCGATATGCTCGTTCGGGATATTTTTGTCGGGTATATAGAGAGCTTGATGGAGGCACCCTACAGTGAAATCTACTTCGATTTTGGGGCACCAGAGAGTGAACAATTTCCTGCACTTATTTCGCGTGACCTGGATTTTGAGGAATGGTGCGAGGAAGTAGACGCCGAAGCGATTTTCCATATCGTGATAGGGGGCGGTGGAGCCTACCGGCCAAGTGTCGAATACCTACAAAAAATGATCGAGGTGCTCAGAGACAAGTTTCGAATTTTGGTGTGGGAAAATGTTTTTAGTTTCAGACAATTCCCGAAGCTTTCTGATGAATTAGCCGCCAACTGTGCGACACTGGGATTGGAACATGTAGGGTTTGGCGATTTCGAGGCTAACTCTTTGCTGGGTAGCCAGATTTTAGATGGTATCCGGAAAGGCTTTCCTTTGGAGAATTACGGCCCTGGGGCAAGATTGAGGCTGAAAAAGGAGATCCGTGAAAACTTTTGCCATGACTGATAGAGCTGAATTGAATCATATCAAAGGAAAATACGTGCAAAAGTATGCGCAGGAAATCGATGACTGGTCTGCGTTGTTGCTGGCCGAAGTCGAGGAAAACTTTGACCGCATGAAGTCAGATCTGGATCAATCCATAAATGCAATTGACAAAGCGGCTGCTGCAATTAAAAGCAATCAGCGTCCGGTACATTTTTCTGACAAAAAGCTAGCTTTCTGGCATGGCTTGGCAGTGAGTCTTCCGTGGTCTATTGTCGCTATTGTTTTGTTGTGTCTGTTTTCCTGGCTGATATCAACCGGCGAGGAGTATCGCGAGCTTCGCAGAATTGTCGACGCCTACAAGAATGCACCACATTACCGACTGTTAATGGAGAACGGAGAGATCTTGCAGAAAGATGGCAGCAACTATTTGAAGCTCCGACCTCAGGCGAATAAAGAGGATTTGCTGATCGGGCGAGAGTATATTTTTGACAAGAAGAGCAAGGAGATGCTTGTTCCACTTGGACGGAAATAACGCATTGTGTGTTGGAGATCAGACTTTCGAACATTTTCAAACAAAGACAAACAAACTCAAACATTTTCGGGAACCACGGTGGTTTTTCCACAGCCAGCTATCGCCGGTACGTCGCAAAATGCGACTACCCGGCGGCTGGCCATGGGAAAACCCCTGGACCCCTGCTATTCGCCTCGCGGCTCATAGCTCAACTTGGAAGATAATATGGAAAGTAAAAGAAAAGGAAGACCACCGAAAGAGGAGAAGGTTGTGCGAAGGGACCACTTTTCTGTATGGGTTACGAAAGACGAAAAAGCGAGGATCAACCAGTTGATCGAGAATAGTGGACTTTCTGCAAGTCAGTTCTTTCTGACACTTGCTTTGGATACGCCCATCAAACGACCGCAAAAAAAGACACTCCCCGCCAGGACGGCAGAGATGATCCGGACGCTTGAACAGCTCAGCGGGATTCTGTCGCTTGCGGTTTTGAAAACGAAAGATCAGCAAATGCAAAGTCAACAATGGATGCAAAGCAGTCGGTACGTGCGGCTACTTTCACAAATCATAACCTTGTGGGTGTTTGAAGATTTTGAGATCAGGACGTTCTCAAAGACGCTCAACAAAGTTCAAGAATGGATGCGTCAGCTAGGGTTATACATCCGCCGCGTGTTGCCGGACTCTCATAACAAAACAAGCATTATGGATACGACCGAGAATCTGTTCAGTAGTGTTAAGGAGCTGCTAGCAAAATATGAGCGCCACTACCAACCAGCTGAACTGACCGCCCAGCTTTCGTCATGGAAATCTGATACATCGAGCAATCCGGATCGAGTGCATCGGATGATTGAAGAACAGGTTACGGCAATGCTTAAACGTCTTGATGCATGATAGGAAAAGTCGGACTGGGAAATTTCGCGAAAGGAATATTGAGCTATTGCTACTATGAAAAGGAATTGTCGGCAAAACAAGCGAATAAAATGACGCTCGGCGATGTTCGAGGAGAGCTCATCTATATCCAGCATCTTGGCATCAGCACATTGAAGGACGGCAGACTGGATTTGGATTATCTGGCAAAGCAGATGTTGGACAATAGGGACAAGAACAGAAACCTGAATAAATATGTATGGCATCAGTCGTTCAGCTTTCCACCAGGCGAAGATCCGCCCAAAGAGAAGTTGACTACTCTGGCGCAGGAGTTTGCAAAGGAATTCGGTTTCTCAGAAAATCAAATGCTTGTATTCCGGCACAACGACACGAAACACAAACATATCCACATTGTGGCCAACCGTATCAACTACAATGGCAAAAACACCGCAGATCATTTCAAAAACTATGCACGGACGGGTGAGTTCTCAAGAAGAATGGAGATGGAGCTCGGGCTGACCATAACTCCTGGCATGAGCCTGAATCAAAAAGGGAAGCAGCAAGCGCCAAGACAGGATGCCGCAATCTTCAACCTCAGGAGTTTGATAGATCAAGTTTTATCAAAAACAACTTCGATTGACGAGTTCGGAAAGCAAATGCAATCATGCGGATTCAAGACGTATATAGGAAGAGGTATAGCTTTTTTTAATATGCAGAATCGGATGAAGGTGAAAGGTTCTGACCTGGGTAAGGACTACTCATTGCAGAATCTTGAAAAGCGACTGGGGTTGGAGATGTCGCAGGCTTTTGTGCCTGTAAAAAAGAAGAAAAAGTCTCGCCGGAAGCGACTAGGATTAAGTATCTAACAATTTGCAGTAGACAGGCAGCTGTTAATATGCATTACTGAGTTTAAAACCACGCACACACTTGTCAGTCAGTGCAACGAAAGTTACGAAGCAAAAAGTGACGCGTGCAAAGTTTCCGGCTATTTACCGCGGCAATTGCCGCTCCTTAAACCGCCTCCCGACTTTGCACCCAAGGGGCAAGCCCCGTCACTTTTTCTTCGATAGGAGAAGGCGATTGCCCTGAGCACAAAGCCGGGGCTCGTAACTTCAAAGACTTTCAATCATGAAATCATTAGAAAATGCTCCAAGAATCTATGTAGGTACTTACGGAATGTACAACAGCGGTTCACTCTTCGGGAAATGGTTTGATTTGACAGACTATGCTGATGCAAAGGAATTTTACCAGGATTGCTATGAATATCATCGGAATGAATTCGATCCAGAGCTGATGTTCCAAGACTGGGAAAACATTCCGGATTTCCTGATTTCCGAGTGCAGCTTGGATGATATGGCGTTTGAGTACTTCCAGGCGCTGGACGAAATGGATGATGATACAGCGGAAGCTTTCAAGATTTACTGCGAACAAGTTAGGTCCTGGCCTGGGAATGGGAAGGCATTAGACGAACAAATCGAGAGTTTTCAGGAGAGCTATCGCGGGTACTTTCGTGGATCGATGAAGGACGCGAAAATAGAGTACGCTTACCAGTACGTTGATGAAACTGGAATGCTGGCTAACACCCCTTCTGTGCTCGAACGGTATTTTGACTATGACGCTTTTGCTCGGGACTTATTCCTGGAAGGATATACTGAGGTGGACGGGTACGTTTTTGCTGACTACTAAGTTTTTATAGCGATATAACCGGTTAACCGGTTATATCGCTATAAATTAATCTCTTTAAGCTTTATCAGAGTGGGAAAAGCGATCTCGAGACGTGAATCATGGATTACAACTTGTTTGGGACTTGAACTGGTTGACGAGCAGCTGATTGATTTTCTCGTTCCAATCCCCGCTGCCACGATATGACACTAACAACCCGGTACCGTCAAGATTGCTGCAACACCTGAGGCAATGATCCAAGCCAATTCAATCGATGATTGATTAATGAAGACTAAAGGCGGTGGCCAGCAATCACTACGAAAACCTGGGTATTAGTTGTTGATTGCAGAATTATTTTTATATTTTCAATAATGGCAAGGGTTAGTTTATTGCTTCCGAGCCGCTGTTCGAGCATGATTATCAAGCGATTTTGATGATCGATGGCACATTGTTTGTTAGGTCAAAGATATCATGATTTGTTTAAAGTCTAAAAGCTCATAAATCCCTCCCTATCACCACCCTAATAGCGATGTGATTGAATAACGGGTGACTAGTCCGAACTGAAACCTTTTTATGGCACGAGACGGTGCAGTTTTTTCCAGTAGCTCCGTCACTTTTCCCGACGTATCAGGTAACTGAAAATAAAGTCCTCCCAAAAATTTCCCATCGTTTTTGTGCAAATACACGCCCAACCCAAAATCCGATCTATTCGGATATCTAACTTTGTCCTCCGATCCAGCTGTGAAGCGTCCGTATAAGTTAATAACCATCATGTCACGAGGCGAAAGTGGAGCATAGCCAATCAAGTCAACGTTTACCTCCTTTGCTTTTATGCGCTGAAAATCGCCCTGGTATGCAGTAATTTTTTTCTCACTAACAAGAACTGCTTTCCCATCGTCCTGAGTCGTCGTGGTTCGTAGGGTGTATTCAACCTTGTCTATATATTTAAAATTTGACGTCTTAACAAATGCAAGCGTCGATCCGAGCTGCAAAAATGCTCTGCGTAAATTGAAGCCAACTCCATAATCATAGCCACGTAACATCTTATCTTCAAAGTTTCCTGACAGCTTTTTTGTGTCTGTGCCCGATGCTAATTTGAATGATGAGCCAGTGAGGCCGTAAAATGCGAAGGGGATAAATTCAATGTAAGGGTCTTGATCAGGATTGTCAGCAAAAATGAGTTTATCGATTCGCTCATTCAAATCCGCAAAGTCATTCTTCCCTTCATTGATGACAGGTGTAAGTAACGTTTCAAAAACTTTTTTTGCTTGTTGAACCTCGGCTGGATCGCCATTCTCAATCTTAAAAATGCCCAAGATTGTAAGCACCTTATTATTTCCATTCAAAAATGCTTCAACTGCATCGATCATTTTCTTCTCTGCTGCTGGATTTAAATTCTGCCTTGATGTCTTTATTCGATTTCGAATTTTATCCTTTAAGTCATTCTCGAGATCTACAAATTCAACTGTCAACTTACTCTCTATTTCTTTTACACCGGATTCGGCTGACTTAGGAAGTCGAGCGTTACTCCATCTCCAACCAAGATTAAGCCTCCCGACTGCACCGGCAGCAGGTATTCCCTCGGAAAAAATATTGACAATTCCTTCCTCGCTTTTTCCTTGTAGATATCCACCATATACAAAATTGCTCGTCTCTGTTATGTTTTTAAGAGTTAGATTATTAATTCCGAGTGAGACTTCGGGTTTCGTAGGGTCCAAGCTGATATACGTACCATGGTTTAAGATCGTTCCCTTACCCGTAGCGTCCTGAGTAGTTGGCTGGCCAATAATTTTGATGGAATTCATCATTAGGATGATGATTAAAGTGACCAAACTTTTCATGGTAGTTCTACGGTTTCTGCTCCTTCAAAACGCCCATCCGACTTAATTCTAAACTCTATTGGGTTCTCTGGAAATTTTTCGTCATTCAATTCGAGAGTGAAGGACCAAGATCTAAATGGCGTGCCTACGGACTTAACTCGTACCCTCACTGTGTCGTCGAGAATAATCACATCTTTCATTGTTCCTTCAATAATATCCGGATCATCATTTTCATCAAACAATTGCTCCATTTCATCAGCATCGAAAAATGCATTGTTGATACCGAACAGAGTAATCCCAGCGTGACCGTTTAGGTTAATGGTAAATTTTACATCAGTTGTCATAATTTTGATTTTTTGTAATGGTTCGAAATAGCTTATTACCTTGCGCATTTTGCACATTAAAAGTTAACCTCTTACACTTTAAAGTAGAAGGGATTTTTTATAAAACTATCGAACGATCTCTTTTTGGAAGAAAGCTTATTGAATAAGATGTCATGAATTCTCGATACACGAAGACTTTGTTAGCATGTCTATGTCTAAACACTAGTTAGGATACAAATTTTACTTCCCCAGGGTTTTGAAATAACTTATTCAAGCGACTACCATAACTATCGTGTCTTAAATGACGATAACTTCAAAATTTTTACCAGCTATTTGAGATCTTCGAATACATTTGTAGCTACTTTTCAAAAAGTTTTAAGATATCGTAGCCACTAAGTAATTCTCTAAGATAAAATTGTAGATTGACACAACCTTGATTTTTCGTCACTACATTTGGTGCCGATGTGATAAGACATCGGCTAAGGCAAACCGATGAGTATTTCCTCGACCTCTCTTCGTATTGCCTTCTTTTCTTACCACGTATGCCGAGTTGATTCAAATTATCCCCGCACCCCGTAGTTAGTCAGATGGATTTCTAAGAGTAAAATCATCTGTAATTCGCTACGACAATTCCATCCAAATTATTAAAACGGATTTCACCAAAATTCACGCAGAAAAATTAGTAACTTAACCTATGTCCGATCGACAAAGTGAAAATTCAACAATATGCCCATCATGGGTCATCAGTTCAGAACCAGAATTTCAATGATTAGTTAAAGCGGGCCGATAGATTTCAAGTTGATTGGTAGCGTTTCAACGAATAGTAGATCTTTACTTCTAAGCGTAAATATAATTGTTTGCTGGTAAAATTAATATTTGAGCACTTGTTCTACGAGTTTATAATTACTATTTGAGTTGTTTAAAAAAAAACTCTACTATTAATTTCAAGCAAGGATATGATTCTAAAAAATAAGAGACCGCTAAGACACGCTGAACGGTTATCCAGCTTTCGGAATATAGCTAAATATTCAAAATTTACATTTTAAGAATATAGCCCATTTAGAGTAATAATATAATTAGTTACCTAATCAAGCAGTCTGAGTCTGAGAATATTTCTTAAAATAGAGTGACAAACTTTCCAAAAATGTAAAGTATAATACTTAAGTGCTACCATCGAATCAGTTGAATTGTTATAAAATACTTTGGCAATACGTTTGTAAAATATTCTGACCGAAAAACTGGCTGAATATTGTTATTGCTTCGAGAGATTGGTATGGAGTTGTTGCGTTTAGCGCACGCACGGTTGCAATTTGGGTTACAAGATCGGAAGGGACAATTTGGAGGATGCCTTTTCCAATAAGGTCCCCCCCAGGCGCCATTCCCTTGTATAAGGTGACGAAAAGTTTTGTGGTATCATTCCAGACATCCAGCCCTGGATCATTATGCATTAATTTATATCCGACGAAATAAAATTGTTCTCCGTTATGACTATTCAAAACCATTTGATATTGCATTAATTTATCGGTTGAAGTAGTAGATTTATCGATCATCAAATTAAATATACCATCACTTGTTGTCAGAGGTTCAGACGAAAGTGCGGGCGCAATAACAGTTCCGGCCATCCGACCTTCATGCATTGGATTTGACACAAAACTCTCAATATCCCCGGTCTGGATTGTGAGCGTAAACAGCATTGGAGAGCCGGCCTCTTTTCCCTTTAGAAAAGCTTCGTCGAACCCGCTTTTTTCCACTAGGCTGAAATAACCACGCATGGTTTCAGTAAATTGTACAGCAGGTAGCTTTTGCTCCTCTTTAATAATCGGTGTCGGTGAATCGTACATTAGCGTTCTTCCCGTTTTTTCAATAATGATTTTACAGGCTCGTTCCGTTAATGCCGAAATGGTTAGTAATGGATTGGTGCCGACCGGGCGCGGTATAATAGCACCATCCAAAACATATAATCCGGGATGTACCTCATCATTTGTATTGCCCGAAAATACATTACCGATATGATTGGTCACACCGGAACTGCCGCTTTCGGACATGCAACATCCTCCGAGTGGATGTACGGTCACCAGTCCGTGTTTCATGCGTTCGTTCCAGATACTGCTTCTGATAAAAGTTCCGCCCAATACCCTGGTTGCTTCCAGCATTTTTTCATTTGCCAATTCAAAAACAGGCTGGCTGCCCACGCCAGGCCATTTTATATCCAGCTTATTGTTTTTTAAAAATAATTGCCCCTTTCCGTCATCGTGCGACATGATCAAAAAAGTTTGCATTTTATTTGTTGCACCTGCGTAAGGTCCTTCGATCAGACTCACCACCTCGGCAGCGGATTCCCTTAACCAGTCCGAGAAACCGCCATCAGTATCAATGCCAATCTGGTTTTCGAGGGATAACATACTGATATTGATCATGTCAGCAATCGCCCCAGGCACACTTCCTTCTTCAAGCGTTATGCCTTTTTCAAGTTGCTCTTGATGGCGCATGTCCACGATCGATGTAATGCAGGGCCCAACCCCGCCGACGGCTTCTTTATTTTGTTTGAGAAATTTGCCGGTTCCGATTCCTGATATGGGTTTTTCACAGTTATAAGCAAAGCCAAGTACATCACCATTGCCCGTGAACCTTTGCCCCAATTGTGCCGATAAAGGCAAACCGTTTTGGCCCGATCGCAGCAAAATTTCAGTACTTCCCAAAGCACCACCGGAAACAATGACGATGGCAGATTGACAAAAAAGAAGCGGAGCCTTGAACTTTTCACGGAACGAATCAAATACTTCGTAATAGACCAGCCATTTATCACCCGATTTCGAGATATGACTTACGTCGATATTGCAATAAATTTCAGCACCGTATCCGACAGCATAGGGAAGATAATTCATTAGAAGTGTATTTTTTGCGTCAGAATTACATCCCGTAACGCAATCACCGCAGTTGTTACATTTATTTTGAAACACGCCGACATGGTTGGTTCCGGTTTCAAAATTGACATTGATTTCTGCAAGTTGGAACGGCTCGTCCAGGGCGCCCGCTATTTCCCGCATAGCTTCTGTTTTGGGAAGCACAGGATAACCATGTTTGCCTTCAGGATATTTCGTTGGGCGAAGCATGTTTCTGGCACGCTCAAATCCATCATTTAATGATGTAAGATCTTCGCGAATTTCGGATGGCCAGGTAACGTCTGTAAAAACTCTGTCCTCAGGACGAATGGATACGTTTGCATTAACAAGCGATGTTCCTCCCAAACCACAGCCTTTGAATACTGAAATATTTTCACTGAAATGGAAGTCGTAAAGCCCATTGGTCCGCGCTTCAAAGAAATCCGAATTAATCTGCATTTCCTTTGCGGATGATTCGATGGTATCCGGAAATTTTCCGGATAAAAACTCCTTACCTCTTTCCAAAAGACAGACCCTCATTCCCGAGCTCGCAAATCTTGCTGCTGCAATGCTTCCTCCATAGCCACTGCCAATGACAATGACATCATAGCTTGCTTTTATCTCCGTAAACGGCCTTGATAGTTTCATTTTCTTGAAAGGTTATTTTGATAGGATCTGATATGAGCACGCACTCCGGCAATTCTCCTTCGAAAGCCGGAGTGCCGTTTTGCATACGGGTTTTCCATTTCTTTGTCACTTTTCTTATGCCGATAGGATAAATGGTAAGGGAATCGGACGAGATTTTTAATCTCAGAAAATTTTTAAAATCTTCACCAATCAATGCAGAAGACGATTCGTCAATGTGTGTTTTGAAAATACGGTTCGAGATAAATAGGTACAAGCCCATGATAGTACCTGAGAAGAGGGTACCGGTCAGCCAGATTGTACCTACCAGAAACAGCCATTCCACCTGCTTTATGGAATACTCTTCCAATGTCAGCTGAATACTGGTGTAAATGGCCATGAGAACAGCGACTAATTCAATAAGGCCGTGTAGTAGTCCCCATAGTTTAGCAAGCCAGGATATTTTGCTGCTTCTCACGTCGGTAAACAGGAAGAATCCGGAGACGAGCAGTAAAGCAATTAGCATGGATGCCGGAGAATGCAACATACTTGTGTAAACAATGTGCAAGTAGATTGGTATACTTTGATTGATAGCGCTCAGTAAGAAATTGGAACCTTGCAGTGGGCCGTGTGAATTATTAATCAGAAACCAGAAAAATAATACGTGAAAGCCCCCAATCAATGCGGAAAAGTAAAAATTGAAGCCGGCGAAAAATAGTATTTTCCATGTCATATTCTCCGATTCATTTCTTGACGGAAATGCTTTTTTAAAACTTAATGTTCCTGCTTCTTTTAAGATTGACTGGTCGGGCAAATTATTGGTAAGATGCATGAACGCACCACCACCACCCGCCACAAAGTAGTGCAGGTCGCCCCACTTGCCACCAATGGATTCATAGTGTGAATAGTGATGCAGGTCGCCGGTTAAAACTACTGCCAGCTTATGTTTATTCCCATTTTCATAATCTTCATTTCTAATGTATTTGCTAATGAAAAATTCCAGCCTTTCAAATGACGTATCGTCGGAATGCAGCATATTGTAAATCCACGCGGGCTCAGAAGTGCACAGGATCACTTTGCTGCCATCATTCATTTTTTCTCTGGAAACGTTTTTAAAGTAGTCGAGCTGTGGCTTATCTATATCTTCGCTTAACTGGATGTCAATTGCCCACAGCCAATAGTCGTGCGGCAAGGGAATAGCAAAGTAACTTCTTAACTGATATGTCTTCCAATTTCCTATCCAGCGTTGCTGACAAAATACTTTTAAGAAATTACCCAGGCCATCATACCAGTCATGGTTTCCTGGAATTGCGTAGAGATGTGCCGGCTTTTCGCCTGGTTCACATTTTGGAAACGCGGCCTCGAAGGGTACCTTAAATTTGTTTTCATAGCCTTCTTTTGTGGGTGTCGGATAAATCTGGTCGCCGCCCAATATGAGAATATCACCGCGTGGAATTTCCGTGGAAGTTTCGTTTACAATAAAGTTTAATAAGGGTTGCGCCGCAGTGACGGCCACAGAATAGGTTGCATTAAATCCATCCCCGGTGTCGCTGATGTAGTCGACCCAGATTTCATCCATGTTTTTGTATTCGTCGGTGGCTTTATTCCATTCTAACTGTGCTGCGGGGTCATCCAGCGTTGCCAGAATTTCCCGGCGATCAGCATAATTACCAAATAGTTTTGACACGACGGATTTTATTCCCGATCGCGCAAGGATAGAAGGATAAAACCAATTGATCATTGGTGCCTGGCGGTATTCATTTTCCATACTTTTATTGTCGTTAATTTCAGTGACTACATATAATCTTGAATAATCGGATCTTCGCCTTCATGCCAGCCAGCCAGCTGCTTGCACCAGAGACATTTTGATAAAACAAGTTTCTGATGCGGTCCCGGATTGGCTGAGTTAAAACATATTCACTTGTGTTGCCGTTTTCAGATTTTAATGTGGCGTGTGCTGTTTTGAACGCCAATCCAGTCAGCATATCAAATAAATATGGCCGCTCGAAAGCTAGTGATACGTTCAGAATCTCTCCGGAGCATTTAAATTTCATTGTACAATGCAGATCTGATTTGTTGCAGGTAATGGAATTGTCGTAACCAGAAAGGACAAGTTCGTCTGACAATTGTATCGAAGATGACGAGTCGGTTTCAATCTTGCCATTCGCTTCTCTGATAACCATGTTTAGATGTACCTTAGCGGGCCTTTCGGCATTATTGAAATAGATATTACCGGTAAATTCGTGGGAGAAAGCTACGGATATGCCCGGCTCCTCCATGGACGTAGCGGTCGGTATGTTATCCCAGTTTGAAAAGGGTTTTCTGGATTGTAGCATTCGCACAGTATCCGCATATCCCCTGTTGATCAGCGTGTCTGCATTGACCTTATTAAAGAAAAAGTCGGGATCGAGTTCCTGTGGATATTTAGGTTTAATAATATAAATAGCTATTGGTTTTAAATTCTTTTCTAATCGGTTTTCATTTTCCTTTTTTATAAGTTCCAGATCAGCAAATAATCCGCTGTTCGCGCTGATTTCAATCATATTTACATACTGCCGGAAGGTCCCGTTGGCGTATTCGCTTGTATTGCCAATGCACCAGACGAGCCATATTTCATCTGCGCCCTGTCGGATTGCTTCGGACATATTGGCATCTTTTATCCATACCGCATCAGTGTACCAGTAGTCACCTATTTTTATAGCGGGCATAAACATCGGAAGTGACATTCCTGCCAGTAAATGGTTTTCAGTCACGATATTATTACTGATCGATTCCAGGTTTTTCCGAGAGAAATTACAGACATTGAAGGTGGCAGTGAATGCACTGTTTGCGTTAATGGCCGCAATGTCAATGCCAAGTGCCGGAAATATTTTTTTGCGGATCCCGTCTTCACTTGCCATGGCGGGAAGCTGCGAGATATGCAGGTATTTACGAAAGGGTAGAAAAGAAACGAATCCCATCAAATTGAGTGCGCGCCACCGTTTGGCTATTTCAACCGGCCGTATACCCGATGCGAGCATAGCGGTACCAAATATCCCGCCGGATGTGCCATCAATATGGTTAAACTCAATCGCTGCTTCCTCCAAAGCCATGAGGACGCCGGCGTGATATGCCAACCTGATGCCGCCGCCTGCCAATACCAGGGAACGATTATACTGCTGCGTGTCTGCCTGAGCCATAAAGCTTATGTGTATCAAGAAGTATCACTGCTATACCGATTAATTCATATCCCCAGAAAAAGTAGGAGAGTCGTGATGGAGCGCCGTCCATGATCATTCCAACAGCTCTTGCTAAGACTCCCGAAGTCATAATGCACAGAAATATGAAATTCATGTTCTTTGTGTTGAGAATCTCTTTTGCCCGGATAATTGAGACCACACCAAATCCAAGCTCCAATGCCCTGAGAAATCTGTATTGACTTAAAAGTGTGTTTTTTTGAAGATCAGTTAACTCGGACACTTCCATCTAAAAAGGATTCTGAAATCATAAACGGGATTAATGAATGCTCCCCAAAAACCGGCCAGGACAACTGTTCCGATATACGTATAGAAGAAAAATTTGCCGATCGCGTGTATCATGCCCGTTTGCTCGATAAGTAGTGGTATGCGATCAGTATCCCTGAAAAGAAGTCAAAAATGGCTACGGCCAATGCGAGGAAGTTGAATAACTCCCTGTGCACCCCATATATCACTGCCACACATGCGCCAAATTTCTGAACTGCGCACCATAATACTGCTGCCCGGTTTGGAAAGGGGCTGTACAATGCATGCAGTAATAATGTGCCGAAAATAGCCATGAACATGCCGATCGTAGCAAATAACTGCCCGTCCAGTGTACTGTTTGTAAGACTGATCTTGCTTAGGACAAAAGCTGGTGCAATGATCTGAGCAATACCGGACGCAATGGTGATCAGTGATATTGTAATCAGGAGGGGATTAATGAGTTTTTTCATATCGAAAGACATTTATTGAAAAATAGAACATTACCACCAGCCACTGTACCGTCCAGATCGCTACCCTCAAAATGTTCAGATCAATCCAATCGTTGAGTACAATCTGTAATTCATTGATTTCTTTGATCCCGGAAGACATTTTTTCATTATATGGAAATATAAATTTCATTGTTAGAAAAGTCGAAGCCAGGATGCATATCAAGCCGGTGATAGGAACCCATTTTTCTCTGCTTCGCCATTTTTCGATAATGAATATGCCGTAACAGGCGATCATCACCATTGTCATATAAGTGAAGAAATGCGTAGCGGCGGTAACTTGTGGTACAAATTGTAAGTAGTAGTTGTCCGGCGTCAGTGATTTTGCAATTGGAAATGAGAACAGGACAAGCGACCAGCCTGTGCCGAAGTACATTGAGCATGCAGCAAACAATAAACCTTTCGCAACAGCATAGAAAATATTTTTCATATCAGATTTTGAATTTCTGGTAATCTGTGAATTTGGGTGGAGCAAGCCATTCTTCGTTTAATTTTAGATTTACTATACTGTCGAGGCCATCAGATTTCATCGTAGCCGGCATACTATCATAGGTGACGAACCAGCAGTCAAAATGATCATCAAGGACACCATGTATTTCGGGAAGGTACATCGTGAAGAAAGGGCTGCTTTCTATTTTTAGATCGCGTAGGTATCGGGTACGCGGATGATCGCCGACATAAATACTGCCGACCGCGCTTTTTCCTATTTGTAGTCCCGCCTTGCTTTTAAAATAGATGTACGAAGCAACCAGCATATTCCTGAAATGACTATAATTCACACTTGCGAGGGACACTGGCAACCATATTTTCTGAGGCTTTTCGATTTCAATCCGAAATGCAAATTCGCCGTCCTTTTCGTACTGCGACGATATCTGGTTTGCCTCTATTTTAAAGTCCAGTGATGCCTGGTGTTTAGGCATTCCCCATATACCTTTGCCGCCTTTTACCGATATTTCTGAACTGACCGGAAGATCCAGAACATACTGACCTGTACCATAGGATTTCATAAAAACTGCCGGTAATAATTTAGGACCCGGGCGCGCGCCCTTAGTGCATGCGATGGCCAGACTGTACTCTATATATTTTCCTATCGTTGTCACACGATAATCGATTACCGTGACGATAAACAGCGCCTTTCCATTTATATACTTGAAAGGGTGTAACTCATTCCCCGGCATCAGTTCGGTGGCTTTTTCATAATCGCAAAAGAAGCCGGCCATAATTGCTGGGGACTTCGTGGCTTCAACGGGAAGGGTAAACGGGATGCCGTCAACTAGGGACTTTTTGCCTGTGTAATCCCTGATCCTTTTTGGAATCTTCATATCAGCATTTATTGGTTTAGCTCTTTAATAATGTCACTGAAAATATCCGAATTGGCTTCCTCCCCGAAAAAGACGTCAAGGTGGCTGTAAGTAGGGTAAAGATATAATTGATGAAAACCGCTTCGAAAACCGTTGAAGTACTTGTACGTTTTGACCTGGCTTTGGTAGCTGAAACATTTATTTAGTTTTCCGGCAAAAAATGCGAACCGGCTATCTGTTAATGGTTTAACTGTCGCATAAGACTGGCTTCCGTTGAAGGATACCAGCTCACCTGCATTAATGCATTTCTTAATGTGCTTAAAAAATGATAGTGGCACTTTCCCGAATTCACCCCTGATCCAGTCAATTGTCGTTGCAGATAGATTGGGTAATTCCCACAGCGCAGGATATCCACTTCCGTATATGATGCTGACGATTTTTCCGATATCCGAATCGTGCTCTCTATGACTTATTTTAGCCAAAATCCGAAACAAATGACCAACGCCACCTTCCGGGTTTTCACCCCATTGCGGATCCAGGTATTTAACAAATGGTTCGAGCAGCGGGACAAATGCATTAATTTTAATATTGGCAGCGGGTGACACTATTGGATGGAGGGAAACCGCATTGGACACAATTGTTTTGACGTCGGGCAACAATCCCTGCACAGCGGCAATCATAAAGCTTGTGGATCCCTGGCAATGGACGATTGCTTTGATGGACTCGGCCCCGGTTTGCGCACGTACCTCTCTGACTGCCGCCGGATGGTCAAACATTGCAACCTGGTCAAGGTCCCATTCATTGGCTTTGCACGCGATACTTCCCCGCCAGTTACTAAGCCAGACGTCATAGCCCTGTTCTGCCAGAGCGGACAACAGATTGAATCGCGTTGGGGGATTGAACAGGTTGCTTCTGACTCCCGCCCCGTGCACGAGCAATACCGGCCCACGTAGCGCCGGGCTGCTCCGTTTGAGTCGCCAAAGTGAACAGGCAAAACCGTCCAGTGCCGCAAATGGGTATATCTCGAATTCGATCGCCATATCAATAAATCCAGTAATATGTGAGCTAATGTTATCCTTTCAGGTAGCTAACATTGTAATTCCGATAAGAATGTAGTGAGATCTTCGTATGGTGGTACCGGCATTCAAATGCCAGTCTAAAGTGTTAAAAATTAAATATATACGAAGTGTAAAGCTAACTTTTCCTGAAAATTTGAGTATTCGGTAAAGTCATTTGCGAGGAAACAAATTAGGCGATAAAATGAGACCGATCTATGTGTCAAATGTTTGGTGTTTCATCAACCTAGCTTGTGTTACTTTTTCGATCGCCCAATAAGTTCTTTGCTGCAAATACACTTTCCAATGCTCCGAATATTTTGTAAACTGTTGGTACTACGACTGTAATGACCCCGACGTATTTAATTATCTCTGAATAAACTTCGTTTTGAGATGCGTAAAGAAAAACCAGCACCGCCACAGCGATTACGGTCAGTGGCGTTTTCAGCTTACCCCAGTTTCCACTTTCCCTGATCTGATTTCGGATGAGCCTCACTTCAGAATTCCCAATAGCCGTTAGGATAAAGTTTCTGAACCCCTCATTGAACAATTTTAATAGCCCGTTTTTCCGGATGATCAGCCCTTTACTGATCAGAATGGTAATGTTATAATCGTCGTACGGATTAATCAGCCCATCTTCGGCCAGATCATACAGCAGGAATTTCTCTTCTTTTGTGAGCGATTGCCATACATATGTATAAAAGTAGTGCGCAGATATGCCGATTTTTGCCGCCACCCCGCTTCCTTCCGCATTGGTGAGAGCCGTCATTTTTTTAAATTCTGTTTGGATCGGATCCTGCATTTTAACCAGAAAGTGACCGTGGTTCGTTTCCTCGGACAATATCCGAAGTCCCTGCGGGTAGGTTATTGCGTCCTCCCATGTGCCGACTTTGAGTTGATGAACAACAATCCTGAAATGTCCGAGAATCACCTGCCATCTTTCGCGGTCATTCTGAGTGAGGCTTTCACTAGGTTTCCCGGGTTGAAGCTGATTACTGAGCGAATCTAAAAAATGCATCGGATGAACCGTAGAGACGATCATAATCTTTGAGTCTTTCTTTTGCATCAGCTTTTCAAGAAGTTCCAGCTTATAATGGTTGGTTGCCGGATTTTTAATGTCATACTCAAAGTGATTGACGATGATAAGGGGTTTTTCGGACAGGTAAACTCTGCTAACACTTTTCTTCCACTCCTTTACTTCCTCGTCATCTAAATTTTCCGGGATTTGAAATAAGTCCAGCTCCTCATAATCATCGCAAGTTACGGGCACTGACTTAAATTCATCAGAATCTTCTTTCTTTACCAGGCGAGGAAACTTGTTATCAGCCAGCATTTTCTTAATAACTCTCATTTTCCCCGAACCAGGTGCGCCTAATATAAAAAGCAGTGAATTGAGATCCGGTTTGCTTAGGATAAGGTCATCAACCTTGTTCCAGTAATCCTGTGCAGGAAAGTCCATTGCAAATAATTTTCTTAGAATCTGATGCAGAATGGCCCAACAAGCGAAGAGAGTTAATGCAAACACCGACAAGTACAAAAGCGCGTTTTTCTTGTTATTTGCAATATCCAGTGAGTTCTCATATTGCAAGCGGGTCGACGTTATGCGTAGATAATTTCCGGATTGTAAGCGCAAATAGGTAATGTTTAATCCATCATCATAATAGTAGGAATAGCCCGTTGAACTTGAATGGTTAAACTCGCTTAAATTAGGCGTTACATCGGCATGGTATGGTATGAGCTGATAATACATAGTGTCTAAACGAGCCTTCTCAACAAATTCCGTGTCGCGGGATGTCTCGAAATTCAACGTGTTGACAATGGCAACATCTTTAATCCAATTACCGTCAGAAAACGCATTTGGAATCTTGATTTTACTGGATTTTGCCGCAGGTTGCACATCCATATAGCCTAGGGTCGGGTACTGTCTGATGAGCTCATCTGCAAATTGCTTATGCCGATATCTGGCCAACATTTTAAGCTCCTGGGTGTTCGAAACTATAAAAAGCACAGCAACCGGAATTCCGCTGGTAATAATCAGGGCGGAAAATACCATGACGGAAAAACTGTGACTTAAATCCCTGACTGGTTGGAACCTCCATCTCTTATCCAGGATCCACTCCCACTTGTACCTGGATACCCTTATAATGCCGATAAGCATAATAAGACAGAGCTCGTATATAAGTAGGGAAACCGGACACTTGGGTAAGAAAAACAGGGCAATTAATGTGATAAAAAGGATCATGCCGATCAAAGCCCACGAAACCCAGGTTTTGAATTTCGCAGTATCTGCCTGCTTGTTCTTGTAGAAGAACTGATATTGATAATTCAAAAAAAGAACAATGGTTGTAACCGATACTAACTGGATTGCCAGAAATTCTAGAAAATGAACATAATTATAAATCACCCACAATAGCAGAATATTCAAGATATTCCAACCAATTGAAAGAACATATTGGTTATGAAACCGTACGTCCGGGCCGATCCATGAAATATCGAAGTAATGTTTCTTGAAATAAGAACTCTGATAAGAAAGCAAGAAAACCAACAGCAACTCTACAATAATGATCAAGAATAAAACCAGCAGCATGAAAAAGCAGAAGTAGGAAACGTTCATATCCCTGTTGACCTTCATTTGTGTATCCTCGAAAACAACGACATAAAATGGGAGGTTATCGAATGATTTTGCATAAATGTCATATCTTTTACCGCGGTAGCTGGACTTGAAAAACACATTGCTTCTTGCCAGTACCGAAGATCTCAGCGTTTCTGGCTCCGTCAATTCAGAGAACAGATCTTCGTTCAGGTTTCTTGAAGAATTGGAATGATAGAGCACTTTGCCTTTTTCGTCAATGATGCAATACGAAAGCCCCGAAGGAAGAATGGACTGATCTGAAGTTTTTAGATTGAAAGACATTGCTGCAATCGTATCTTCGCCGGACGGTTTTGAAATAGCCGAAACGAATTTTCCTGAAACCCAGGAAATTACAGGTTCAAGATACATGGAGGATTTTTCGCCTTTTTTCAGGAAGAAAGGTTTGCCAACTTTGATATTCTTAAAATATTCTCGATTTGAGAAAATACCTGCTGGGGCATTTTGGGCAAATGATGTCCAACTGGCTAATTCATGACCTGAACCGTCCAGCCAGAATACCCTGTCGATATTCCTTTCGTTGAATATTTTTTTGATCATCCCCAGGCCTGGAATTACGTTTTCGCCGGTAAGCGATTCTTTTCTGCTGCATTCGCGAAATCGTTTATCCAGTAGTGTCAGGTCATTATAGGCTTGTTTTACATCCCTCATAAATGCACTTTCCAGTTCGGCTGCCAGCTTTTTCTTACTATCCTCAGAATTAGGCCTGGCACGCCCGAAACCGAAATTGTATTTGAATGAGGTGAAGAAGAGAATTGATATAAATAGCATGGCGATTGGGAACGTCAGCATTCCGTCCGCAGCGGTAAGCCGGTCCTGTCCGCCTATCTGATACAATTTGATCCAGGGCAGAATCAGGATTGTGGTTATTGAAATGATCATCAGAAAAATAACCACATTACCCGGTAGCTCATTCTTTTCTTCCTGATAAGTCTGTTTTTTCAGCAAGCCAATTACAGTGAGCACCGATGCTTTGTCGAGGTTCAACTGTTGCGCAAACAGCTTGTATTGTGTACCCCCGATGACTACATCTTTTACCTGATCTCTAGAAAAAGCACCTTGTCTAGTAGGCAAAGAGTCCGCCTGGATTTTAGTGATACCAGTCTCAAACGTCTGGTAAATGATCGAAGTGTCGAGCAACACCAAGTATTGGTCATAAGTATCAAGAGGCAGCAACGTGCCAAAAAATTGATTCAAGGTGTATTTCATTCCAATGCTGTATTCACCTTTGGTAAGGAAAATATTGAGCTGGTCATGAATCAGTGTAATCATTACATTGTCGGCGTACTTTGCGTCAATCGCTTCAAGGGTATGGTCTGGAATATTTTTGATTTCTGTATCAATTCCCGGCACACCTTTGGCAGGACTGGGCTGCATCAAGGTGAAATTGTCCATGGAGTATTCGGAGATGTAGTTCCGAAGAGTACGCCTGTCGTAATTTTCTCTGTTCAGCATATGGGTCACCAGCAGGTTTTTCAGCAGTGCAACCGAATTGTCCCTTTTAGCCTTAATATTGGCCTGTACATTTTGTAAGCACCTGAACCTCAGCTCTTCAACTCTTCTTTTGTGGTTTGGGATATATATAAAGATGTACGCTGCGCCCAAGATCAGCATGACTGACACGGTGATTATGATAATTACTTGAGTCCGGCTAAAAGAGAATAGTTTGCTCATCAGCGGTGCTTAGGGCTGTGAATCGAGTAATGCCCACGTTTTCGGGCCGACAATGCCATCAGGAACTAACCCGTTTTTTAATTGAAATGCGCGCGCGGCTGCCTCCGTTTTTGGTCCAAAATCACCGTCGACTGTTATATCAAGTTTCGTTTGCAGTTCGATAATTAAATTTTCAGGGTAGTCACCTCCTCTTCTGATGGTCCGCTTACCGGTTGTATTTGCTGCTGGTATGAGTACGGGTGCAGGTGCTCTACCACTCAGAATTGCAGCCACGTGCGACCGAAAGATGTCCATATCCAGGCTTGGATCAGGTTTTCGTCCTTTTGGTAAGGCGTATTCTTTATGCCCTGCACAGAATTCGGCACCTTTTCCAACATGCTTTAATATCGCTGCTACTCCTCTGTGATATGCGTCCAATTGCACTGCTGGCCAAGGGAAGTCATCGGCACCGCCGGTGTTTTCAGCTTCTATACCAATGAAATTAGAATTGCCATTGGAAAAATTCTGCCAGATACCTCTTCCCGCATGATTGCATCTACCGGCGGAGATGATATAATAAGTTCCATCACGACCCAAGCCTAATTGTGATAGCGGTCCTGGTAGCGGGTGCGTTCCGCCAACCCGACCATTGACAAGCACGTTGAGGCTTGGCATGTTGCCTGTTTTCGGCCCCACCGTATTGTGACAGATCACACCGAAGATATTCCCCACATCACGACTACCACGGGTTTCCCACCCATCTACCAAAGCTATTTTAAGGTCCGCTGCGGCAAGCACATCGGGTAACCAGATCAGTGAATGGCTCATTTTGCTACACCTCCTTGTGATTGTGGTAAATCATAATCCTCTGTGACTTCTGCTACTGTTAACGCATGGTTGTGCCCATCGCACGAATCAATTGTACTCTCATCATCTGGAGGAGTAGGTACGGAAATCATTTGCTGGCGATCAGGATATCTTGGAAAACCTAATCCGGTGCCCTGATTTGAACCCGGTTTCGGCTCGGATCGATATCGTTCGTTGCCGGATAACTGACGATCTTCGGAATCCTCTTCCAGACTCTTCTCATGAGGTTTTACAGTCGACCTGATCACCATGAATTTGTTAAGAAGGTCGAACCAAAAGGGAGCTCCCATTGTAACTGCTAATGCCGTTAAGAGCCAGCCCAGTAGCGGTAGCACAACGTAGTCCCACCAGCCCCGTTTAACACCGACTTTTGTCCATATCCCGCCTGTTTTAATGTAGCTTTTACGAACGGTACCAGGAAAACCGATATCAACACGATCCCACCCAAGTGGCAGTGAAAGTGAATTGAGTTCACTCATAGCTTGCCGATAACCTTTATTGATATACGTTTGGTCTTTAGCTGCTTCTTCCACCCGCGCTATAAGTGCCTGCCGTGTTGGCTTGTCGCGGTAAAGATGATTGGCAACGGTAATAATATTGACATTTAAAGAAACTGAGACGAAAAGCCCTATCCAGAAAAGAACCCAACCTGTAGATCGTTTATACCATCCTGAAACTCGGTCCATACCACTGTTATACCATTCTTCTATGTTCGTCTGCATCACATTCAAATCGCCGCCCGCAGAATCCAGCGCGATCAGCAATATCCTCTGAACACCAGGATTACCAAGATTGAGGATATTCATCCGGATGTTCTGCGGCGACAGTATTGGCGAGTTAGGATCACTGCTTACTACGCTTGTCTCTGGCCCCCTCGCGGCCATATCCATTAATGCCCTTGCAAAATTTTTAGAAGGAATGTAAGAAGGAAGATTCCGGCCGCTGGCCAGCAAACCCGGCTTTTCGCCTTTGTCCTGCGGCGCATAGCTTTTTGCAAACAAACTATATATCAGCGGGTGTTCAAAAAAGTGCTTCGCAAGACCCGTCGCATCGGGATCATGCAATAACTCCCTGATACCATATTCAAGGTAAGCCGCACGTGTCTTAAACCAACCTTCTAGGCCTTCGCGAATTGCCGAACATATCACACTAACGATTAGGAAAACAAAAATGATTCCTATCGCGACGTCCAAAGTTTCAGAGCCGAGCATATTTATGCTGTTTAAAGTTCCATAGATTCTGATCCTACCAATGGTAATCTCTTGAAAATGTTAGTGTGTCAGATGGAGAACTTTACTTAGCTTATGATGAAGGATAAACTTCCTATTAGATTAGGTTTTTTGGAAAGATGCATAAGTGTGCGTGTCAATATTTAGCGGCTGCGGCTCCTTATTTTGAATTGTTAATTTAGAGAAAAATAGATTGATACTGCTGTCAGTAATCCAATATATCACGAAAAGTTATTTACCGGTTGCGTTGAATCGGTAAATCGTGAAAGTGCTGCTTATGCTGCGCAATTATTGGTTACTATCAGTCACGCAATGCCACAAACATCTTGCTGCCTTTTCATACTCCCGGCGAATGCTTTTAATACTGGGGCCAGCTTCACCATCTTGCCATTGTCGGCACACTCAATCATTCGGATACATGGAAATAAGTTAATTATCCCGTCACCGGTAAACTCTCGTGGACCTGGTATCGTCGTAATTTACAGCGGGATAAAGTTTGATCATTGAGTAGGAAGATTTTGCAATCCAGTAGATTTTTGATTCCTAGCCAGCAATCTAGTTTTGATCTGTGAAGGATATCTACCAGCTCGAAAGTTTCCCAGTTTACCACCACATTTCCTTAATGAGCACAATATCCTTTTACAACAGCCTCGTCTAATCGCTTTTATGAACGACGCGCAGTGCTTAGATTACGATGGCAAGATCCTATACTAAAATCTGTAAATTCACAATACGGTCAAGTTTTACCAAAGTCCAACTTTTGTAAGTATTCTGACACTAACAATCTTTCTTAGGGCGTGGTGTAACGTTACTATCCGTAAGCACTAACCTAATCACTGTCTTGTATCAGTACAATTCACCGTGCATAACTTAATTTTGTTGATTATCGTTGTTTGATCAAGTTTCTATATTTGATGGATCTTTTATAGGTACCAAGAGCTCATTAATTAATTTACCTCTTGTATTACCAAGTGGGTATGAAATCGATGAAAAAGTAGTAGATATTACTTTGGCCATGGAATCTGCGAACATTATCTTTGGCAAACTTCTGCGAATGGAACATCCTTAAACCGATTCAATAGATGTATGAGATTATGAATAATTTACAAATAGAATAAAAAGTTTCCACGAATCACGCAAGGCTTTTTGAAGTCAAAAATCAAGTCATTAACTTTACAAACATAGAGAATTGTTTGCTATTGATAATCAGTTAGTTAGAAGAATAGCATTTATCGGAATTTTGGACGCTTCGTTCATCATGGAAGGGACTCTTGAAAACAAATATTAGTCTGATTCTCAGAACATTAAGTCAATCGTTCGAATCCCTCTCTCTCTGCTGGGGGCATAAGTGATTAGAATTCAATTAGTTATAGCGGAGGCGTTTCCTCCGCTATAACTGTTTTAAGGCATTTAACTACTTAACTGTCAATATTGTTTTTGACGCTCCATGTTAAAAAGTTGTGCGAATTGGTGAGCAATTCGGTGAGCATTTTGCTGGAAAGTCAAGTGCTCACCGGAAGAGAAACCTGTGCTTTCAGTGCTGGTAAGTGACGTGATTAGCGATAAGACCTGCAAGAAGACTTCAGTTAAACCAAGTTCCTAAACCCTTATCATCCATTGCCTGTCATTTCAGGAGACTTACATTCAAGATAGGGAATGGGTAGTATGAGTTTACCGTTGCCAAAACTCATACCTTCCTGAGCTATCTCAAAGTTCAAAACTCTGCATGCTTTGATTTAGGAAACCTGGCTCAAAAAATAGGTTCAGTCAACATTTTGATTTCACATTTGTGAGACGAACTTTTTGATACTAGTCATGACGAGTAGGTGGTAAGTCTTATGGGGAGCTGCCAACATTTGTACGAAATTTCCCATCAACTTAATTTAAATCTGGAATTTGATTGTTAAGTTTCATCAGATCGTACAGGTCCAGTAATATTTGTATTCAGTAATTAAATATTTCTTTACTACCTGTCATCTTTTTCAATAAATCGCTACTAATGGTGCTGATTAAAAAGAAAAAGATGAACAGACTACAAATATTTATACTCGTTTTTATTTGTTTGCCAGGCTTTCCCACCAGGTCCATAGCCCAGATTCAAAAAGAACGGACAGACTTGATTGACCGTTATTTGAGCGTACAGCAGCAATTAATCGGCTTTAACGGTACAGTCATGATTGCCGGCAATGATAGTGTAATCTATCGACGGTCCGTAGGAAAAGCATCATTTGAACTTGACGTAAATTTTTCCGCAGATCCTGTTTTTCGAATAGCATCAATCACCAAACAGTTTACTGCTATGTTGGTTGTTTTGGCCGCCGAAGAGAACAAGTTAGCACTTGGCGATCAACTCAATAAATATTACCCCCAACTCGGTCAATCAGATTGGAGTAATATAACTATCAGGCAATTGCTTACCCACACCTCCGGCCTTCCGCACAACGAAGGGATAGCAAATTACTGGCAGGAAGTTTCGTTTCTTCCACTCTCGGACCGGCAGGCCACGGACGAGATTTTCAAACTAAAACTATTGTCTGTTCCAGGGACAAAGACGCAATATTCCAGTCCTGGATACTTTATTCTGGCAAGTATTCTGGAAATCATTTACCATAAAAGCTATGGTGCCATCCTAAGGGAGAAAATTACACATCCATTGCGTATGGATCACACAGGAGTAAGCAATGCAGCAGACGTTATCAGTGGAATGGTTTCCCCTTATCATCAATTAGCAGATCGACTTATCGCGACACCACATCGAGACTACGCTTTAATGAAGGGATCAGGCAACCTGTATTCAACTGTGAGCGATCTATTAAAATGGAACAATGCCATAAATGGTGGCCACTTCAACAAAATGGTCACAGACCAGCTATTCGCAATTCAAAATTCACAACCGGTTAATGGACGTAGCGAATCTTATGGTTATGGCTGGTTTCTTAGGAGAACTTCAAACCGAGAAAGAGATTTTAATTTTACCGGTGGGGGTACTTTTGGATGTTCTGCTATTTCGGGATACTATCGAAATGCAAAGATTTCTGTGGTTATCCTAAGTAATGTTTCCACTTTGCCTGTCGGGGAAATGCAGTCTAATATTGAAAGCATCGTTTTCGGAGACAGGTTTGATATGCCGGTTTTACGTACCTCTATAATAATGGAAGAATCGCAGCTTGATAAATTCCAAGGAACATACACTGCGGACAATGGCCACCAACTAGCGATTTTTTTAAAAGGAGCACAGCTCTATGCGAAAATGGGCCAAAATCCATTCTTTGAATTGTATCCTTCGGATAGCTCTGTGTTTTTTGGCAAAAAGGTATCAGTGCAGATTGAATTTGAAAAAGATTCAGATGACACCATTAAAGGTTTCAAAGCCAACCTAAAGGGACAATCAATTCATTTTGTCAAAAACAAATAGCATGGAAAAACAGTTTTTGGAGATGATCGCCATGCATAAAGCCACCATTCACAAGGTGTCACGACTTTACCGGGACAGCCCTGAGGATCGAGAGGATCTTTTTCAAGAGATAGTTTTACAGTTGTGGCAGTCTTTCCCAAAATTCGAGGGAAAGTCCAAGCAAAGTACTTGGATATACAGGATCGCCCTTAACACCGCAATGGCATGCTATCGAAAGAAGCGTATAATTTTATCATTTACCGAGCGGTTACCGGATAAAGAAGACAGCAACATTGATTGTGAAAACCGGGAAAGAGAAGAGCAGCTGTTTATGATACTAAAAAAGCTAAATGAAGCAGACAGGGCTTTACTAGCATTGTATTTTGAAGACGTCGACTACCGCGAGATGGCAGAAATTACAGGACTGAGCGAAAATCTTATTGCCGTAAAGATGGGAAGAATAAGATCCAGGTTAAAAAAAATCTTAAATCCAGCAAAATGAATATAGATGAACTTAAAAACGATTGGAAAAACCTTCAGCCAGACAATACCGGCATGAAAGAACAGTCAATGCTAAAAAACGGAAAAGGAAATAGTCAGTTAAATGCTATCAGACTGCGGCTTGCGATAGAAATGGTGTCTTACGTCTTATTTCTGGCTGTTTACTATACGATGTTTGATGGGGACAAAAAACCATTATACGCCAATTTGTTACTTGTCGGATCTTTTCTCATGGTCATCATCCATAGCTTGACAGGCTACCTGGCCGCAAAAAACATCATATCCGGAAAAAATATTTTACAGTCAATGAGCAGATATCACAAAAAGCTTAAAGGATACGCTATGGTATCTTTGCTTACACGGACGGTCTCATTGATTTGTCTGTTAATCTTCTTTGTTTCCTCCATTGAGCTCAATACTACGAAAAGCTGGATGCTTGTTGGTTTGGTCTTGCTCGTCGCCACTCAGGCTTATATAAATTATAACATTTGGTCAGCCAGAATAAAAAAAATAGGTGATTGCATTGAAAATTGGCAATCCTAAACATAAAACAATAGGCAACCATATCAACTACGCATTGATCGTAAACTACTGTTTTGGGTTTGCCCTTATGTATGCGTAAAGGGTAGGCTTACTGATCTCAAGCATTTCACATATTTTTTTGACAGATGTCTTTTTAGCTTCATAAAGCTGAATGGCCAGCTGCTGTTTATCTGCATTAAGTGTTTGGGGGCGCCCTCCCAATCGGCCCCGGGAACGGGCAGCTGACAATCCGATCATGGTTCGCTCCTGGATCAGGTTGCGTTCAAATTCAGCAAGAGCTCCAAAGAGGTGAAACACCAATTTGGCCGTCGAAGTGGATGTATCAATAGATTCGTGCAGGCTACGCTGCGCTACACCTTGATTTTTTCAGGTAGGCCACCCAGTCAATCAGGTCTTTCAGTGATCGACCCAGCATATATAGCAATTCAAAGACGCGACTCGTATAACTTTTGCTATGCTAAATAGATATTTATGGTTTTCGCTTTTTAGGTCACCCACCCTGCACACTTTTTTCATTAGTGGAAACCATTGGCTGCATAAGTCATGAGTTAATTGCCATTCGCTAAAAGCAGCGTCTCGTATCTGGCCACGGTACCAACATTGCGGATCAGATAATTGTCACCTGTAAGTAAGACTTCAAGATTTTGCGTGCTGTAAGGCAGCATAAGCATATCACTGCCAAACCTTTCAAGATCAAATATAAATTTGGCCAACATATCCTTGTCAGTACACTGAAAGCACGAGAGATAGAATGTTGCTCGGTCCCGGCCAGGAAATACCCTGATCAAATCTCTGGATCCAGGTTCAAGTAAGAACCAATATGAAGACGGCTCACCAAGCCTGCTTTGATTCCGCCGGAGCATTAAGGCATCTGGCCAGAACTGCCTTATAGCAATTTCAAGCCTGCTGATAACTTCGTTCATTGTTGCCAGTGAGTTTACGCTTGTCAATGAAGTCTTTTGCTTCCCTGCCTAAAAGTTCTTTAAAGTGTTTCGTTCTGTGCTGGTCATAGTAGTACAGCCAGACCATTTCTCTGAAACAATAGTGTAAAATAACTCTTTGCCATTTGCTGTCTCAACGTAACAAATATATGGAATATATCCACTAGTGTGGATATATTCCATATTAAAGATGCATCCAAGTCACTGTTTACCCGCAGGATTTGTCTGGATATATAACAAGAATCTGATACCAAATACCTTGGTTATAAAGCATTTAAATTGCCATCTTGCGAGAAATATGCGTGGTATGGAGGAATACAAATTTCTAGAAGAAGTCCGTGATGTTGATCTTGACGATTACATCGGCCTGATTGGATGGATCGGCAACAAGCCGAAAAAAATTTATGCATCGAGCGATTACCAATCTTTCTTCCTGCATGACGAGATAATTGACCGATTTTTCAAATTCGAAGCTGAGCTGGCCAGTGTTCGTGGCAAAGGAAAGTATGGAAGCATAATTAGGGCCTACGAGGGATGTTCTCAGAAAAAGAGGGTTTTATGAAACTACCAATTTATTGTCAAGCAACTATATTGTTATAGTTAGTAAGCTAACACAGAACGAGAGGCTATTTGGGGTATTGTAGAAGTTATTGGTTTTGTACAATGAAGTGACACTTGCTTGAAAATTCCAACCATTTTGTTTTAGCGGGGTCATCGTTGTTGTATCTAACTAACAATTTATGCATTCAATCTTTAAAGCCGCATTCCTCATCTTACTAGTTTCGTTGTTCGCCTTATCATGCTCAAAAGAAAATATAGATGAAGATTGCGGGTGTGGTGGTTCAACAAGTCAGGTTCTAGAAAATCGAAAAGCCAGATATATTGGTGAAGGCACTTTTTTTGTCCCTGATACATTAACTGGCGGCTTGAGCGTACATGCTTGTGATGTAGATGCTTCTTGGGAAATAGGTAAGGATGAAAATACCTGGAATTATACAATCTCCGGCAATATTAAATCCACGTGTCTAGGCCCTAATCCAGAGTTAAGACTTCGGGCTCCTGGGGGACCAATACAGATTACGAGCATCAAAGAAATGTGAGTACTGTCTTATAAAACCTCCCAGATATGTGGCGGATCTGGGCAGTCAGTGAATGGTACTAGTCGTCTTACGAAGGAGCGTTATTTGCGATACTTTTGGTGCTAACGATCAGACTGTAAACGTTTACATAAAACTCAGGTTTTGTTTAAATAACCCTTTTTATGTTAAATGACGAAACATAGAACAAGCGGGAAAATCGACTTTTAGGGAAGTTCTTCGAATAGTGCAAGAAGAACGCACTCTTCACTTTGCGATCTAGGATTCGTCGCATACAAGACTACGTATATTAACCATGATCACCCGCGGCAAGAAAAACAACATAACCGTCTATTTATTAATTGGCTACAGATAACGGTTGATACATGAACTATTAGCCTAGACAAAGACTGATCGCAGGGTTGCGCACTTACAAATGTGTTTTTCAAATGAATGTTATTTGTAACACCATCGCTTGTTAAAGATCCTTTAATAAGCTTTTAGGTAAACCATTTAAGAAGTCATAGCTAATCGCGGCTACATTTTTGGATCAATCATGAAGAACACTGCGAATCGCCCATCAAAATAACGTCTTTCGTAGAAGGGGATTTTTGTCACCATTAATGCAGGGAAGAATACTTCTGGATTAAATTGATAATCCATTACAATGAACTACGGATTGTTTGCTTTTGCCCACTTGGCAAAGCCATCTGAACTCATATTCTGTTTATGGCAATAAAGTTTATAATTCTCGTGAGCTAGTAACCTTGTAAATTGATTGTAATCATTGTAAAAAAAGGTTAATGGAACAACTCCAAGGGAGGATTTTGGCAGTTGCTTTGAGATCTCATGGTAAGTATTTGGTAAATAACCTAATTTCCAATTTTTATACACCAACTGGCCCGATCCATAAATTCCAATTGTAAAGTATAAAGCAAGCATCCATTTGAAATTGGGGGTGATTGGGCTTAGGATGTATAGTTCATATATTGATACAAGCATTAATGGAATAAATAATACCAAGTACATGCCTGCATTTGCCTTTGATACTATCCAAAATGATGCAATTAGGAGAACCGTATACTTGCTTAAAAATGCTGGAAGCATAGCCAGCATTTTCCGTCTAAGCCATAAAAAATATACAAGCAGAACAGAAAGTGAAAGCTGTTCAGGCGATTGAAAAAACATCCGAGGATATGTCACGATCTGAATAAGTTTTTGAGTAAAATTGAATGAAGCTTGGGTTGCAGGATCATTTCTAAATTGAAACCACCATGTTGACATTCCATTGTCAACCGATAAAATATCAATCAAATACATGGAGCCGCTTAACGTTGCTCCTAGTAAAAAAAAGCACATTCGACTAATCTTGATTGGGCGTCCCCACAACGCAAGTACGCCTGCTATGACGTAGATGACTCCATTAAGGTGAGTTAAGAAAGAAAGGCCTGCTAGAAATCCACTAAGTAATACAAATGTTCTTTGCTCCCGCTTGAAGTTCAGTAACAGAAACGATCCAAATCCAAATGCTGCAACCATCATTTCAGGTCTGTTCTCAAAACTCATTTTAATGAGCAACCTATTGCTAAATACCAGAATAAGTATTGCTACAATGTAATGACAAAGGTTTTGTTTCTCTCTTTGACGGATATAAGCAATCAACTCAATAATTAGTATGAGGAAAAAGAAGAAACCAGAGATTTTTAAAATTGGCAAGTCATAACCAAACCAACTTATAAGCATTGAACCAAAGGCAAGGAACAGCTTATGGCTGACCAAAAGGCCATTTTCCCACCCAGCAATTCCCCGAAAGAATTCCGACCTAATAATACCTTGGTGGTAAAGCCAATAAGATTGTTCCGCGAACCACCCGTCGTCGCCAGTGGGGAATCTGTTAATGTAGGTTGCAATAGTCAAGGCAACAAATGACAAAAGAATGATTAATAGAGTGTTAACTCGATATTTTGTGATTGGAAGCATTAATTGGCAAATTGATGTTAAATGCGAAAATACTCACTTCTAGAATGAAGGCGCAGCCTTTCTTATATTTTGAAATTTTGTAAAACGTCCGTTTTGTGAGATTGCAGCTTGGATATTATTATTTCAGGATAAGTGACTTTTTAAGATTCAAATAGAGCCATATTCAGAGGGATAACCATCGATGTGCCAAATATAATTTAGACTCTACGCTCTATCTACACATTAGCAACTGCACGAAACCCGAAATGCTACGGTTTTTGACGGATAGCAACTATGCTCTTTTGCAAATTTGCAGGATTCTTTGTGCTGTCTGGTATACCGCTCAGGTGTAATGTATCATCATGCATTGTAAAATCAAATTTACCTATAATGTCGTTGGAGAAGAACCAACTTTGGCCGTTTAAGCTTCCAGCGTCTTCACAACCCTTTTCACTACTTGTAAATTGCACTGTTGCCTCGGTTTCATTGACAGCAATTGCGCCGGCACAGCCGCATTCGGGTCGGTTGAAATTTACGCCCTCGATTTCAAATTTTATAGTATGTTTTTCTGTGGGGTATTCGGGGTCAACATTGCCTGATCCATCAAGACCAACATAAGTAACTTCCCCAATGTAAACTCCTGAAAGTGGGTTGTATAGGGGCACAGGGATGGAGTTTTCTTTTTCGCATCCAGTTAGTACTGTTATTGATGCTAACAACATCATAGGGTAAATTTTCATGGCTATACCAAGTTTCGAGTAAATACGGTTAGATATTTTCTATATTACTATAATAAATTGATCTACGTTGCAATTTCGTTAAAACGAACTGCTTTCACATATATCTTACTTACTTTGATGTACTAGTAGTAACTATAATTTAAAGTACAACTATGGAAGACCATTTTGATAGATCTAGTATGGAACAGTCTGATCAAAACTCAGATCGGATTACTTATGCGTGTATGGCCCTTCTTCTCGCTGTCAACCTTGGTTTGTTATTATGGGTATCGTTATGAACTCGAACGCCTAAGTACAGGTCATTTTTACACGTATCTGAGTACTCTATCTTTACTTCGTTTAACTCGTGCTCTCCAAGTTTATTGTGTGGCCCGCACAAATCAAATTGCACCTGTGATCGTAAGTTGTGCAATGCCCACGTCACTTCTGTGGTATTAACGTTGTAGCTGATTGCAGTAGTTTAAAACGAGGGTTTTATGAGAAAAGATGCTATCTTCTGACCATACAAATTCATTTCAAGCAAATAACAAAATATTACTATTTTTATGGTATCTCGAAATTGTATTTTTACAGTATGAAGCAAGTGCTTCCCAAAAGGGAAATATTGAGTATACCTTCCAACTCCATACTTTTAAGGCTTCCTCCCAATCGAATCATCGTTCGATTATGTGATTTATCACTATTTTATCGTTTGATCGAATAAGAAATGATTTGATATCTCAAAATTGAATACAATCCCCAGTCCTACTATATACCCTGTCTGATTTTATTTGAAAATCACCATTGTACTTAATACTAAATAATATCGACTCAAATGTTTCAGGGCAATTGTTGTACTTTAAAAGCTTCATGGCATACCCGAACTTAGTAGCAATGTAGGATCCTCCTTTTTTGTTTCGTGTATCGATCGATAGACCTTCCGCCATTCCTATCAATATCGCCTCTGAGATATTATCCACATGTCCTATAAATTTTTGGAATGAATCTTTGTCAGAGACATAATGTAATCCACTGCTGTCAGCGTAAACTATATATGAGTAACTAACCACCATGTGGCCGTTATCAAAAAAGCCCTTATTCGGATCTTCTATTGTATAAGCTGACAAAGTTGATTTGTCGCCAGCCTCTCGAATAATCATATTTGACACTTTGTCAACATACCTCCAATAACGCACAGTGGTATCTGGGATAATATTTTTAACCAGGTAACTCCTGTCCCTATATTTTCTGCCAATTCGTTCTTTGTCCTGCTGTTCTTCATTTAATAATCTAACTACAAAAAAAGCAGCCGCAAGACAGCTTGCGACACAATAGAAGTACAGTAATTGTGTATGTCGATCAGTCATCACACATTCCTTTTAAAGTGGAATATACAGATAAATTATATATACTGATTTATTTTCCGAAAAATAGTTTAAAATAACGCCCGTTTTCTGCGGCACTAGCCGTCAGCCTCTTTTTACCGCGGAACCAGGGCATTTACCCTCTCAAATCGTCATCTCACATTTATATGTAACATTTTTAAACCTTTGCCTGAGTACGTGAGACAAAACCTATGATTTTTGGATATGTCAGGGTGTCATTTTGTTTGATGACTCACTACTTCTATTCCTGAACTACGCTAATATTCCGCACTATCTGGTGATTTGCATTAATATTCATCCTTAAAAGGGCAGTTAAGCCTTTTCCACCCCATTTCTTCTTTTACTCAAGTTTAGCCAACAACATTTAAGAGTAGAAATACCTTTAAATATCACATGTAATTACTATTTATGTTTATGTGTGATACTACCAACAAACATTATACATTTTGATGCGACAATTTTATTCGTTCCATATGACTTTCCAGATCAAGCCGTTTTATGCTACCCTCTTGGTAACCCTTTTCTGTACTGGCTTGCAGACACGAGGCCAGGTAAAATTTGTACAGCAACCGCTACCAACAGGCTTAGAATACACACCACAACCCGGAACTGGCTTTGTTCAGGTAGCTGATATCAATGGTGACGGCTTTCCTGATGTTTTATATACGGCCACAACGGCAGGAACATTGGTTTACTTGCAGAATAACAATGGTGAATCCTTCGGCACTCCGCAGCCTAATCCCTTTGCTGACTTTGTTTCATCTACTCCGCCGGGATTTGCATTAAATATTTCGTGCAGCATTGCTGATTTTGATGGCGATGGCGATCTGGATATATGGAACAGGTTACCTGGTGCCAGTAACGATAATTACTTACTCAATGATAAAGGTGTATACCACATCAGTCCAGTTCCACAAGGCATGGAATTTACATTGGGCGGTGTTGGTTTTGTCCAGGTAGCTGACATCAATGGAGATGGCTATTTTCTACTACTTCTAAGAAATTGCAATATGTAAGTGCAGCTACTGATCAGCTAGGCCTCCTTGTTGTTGGACGACATGGGAGAGATTGAAAACAGTAAGGGTTATATAAAAGCATTACCCATTTAACATCATTTATTTGAAGGAAAATGGTGGTATTTTGTACTCTTCGATACATTGGCTCGTCTCAAAAGGTATGATCATTACTTATTTCAAAGGAAATGCTGTCAGCATAAAAGTAAGGACCACATCTAAGGCAATTTTTGATTCCGTAAACTTCTCTGAGTACGTTTGCATGGTCAATTATTTTTTATCTTAATGCAAATGAAATCTAGTTTGTATCGGTTGCTTTGCCATTTCTAATGAGTTCCATCACTACGCTTACTTTGTTTCAGTTTCACAATTCACGATCTAAAATGTGGGCTTTCGGACAAATGCAGTTTGCACATGCTCATATCAGTAGAACGCCCGGGTTGCAATTTTACAAACTCATGGGTAGCGGTCGCGAGCCAGGTTTTAGCCCATTGCCCGACTGGGGTGTATATGCCATGTTGGGTGTTTGGGCCAACGAGCAAAGCGCTGATCAGTTTTTCAAAAATGCTGAAATTTTTAAGCGATACCAGGCGAAGAGCAGTGAACAGTGGACCATTTATATGAAACCCAAACAGGTAAAGGGCCTTTGGTCGGGCTGTAATCCATTTACCCCCTCTACTGATTTGGATAGTGACAACCCGCTGATTGCAGTCATTACGCGTGCGACCATTAAGGCGGGTAAACTGATAAGATTCTGGGACTACGTACCAACGTCGCAGAGGCCTATCATGCAAGGTTGTAAAGGACTGATTTATACTAAAGGAATTGGAGAAGCACCACTGGTTCAGATGGCCACGTTCAGTTTATGGGAAAATATAGATGCGCTGAAAAACTATGCCTACAATAGCCCCGAACATCAGGAGGCCATCCGGAAAACCCGGAAAATAGATTGGTACAAAGAAGAGTTATTTGCGCGCTTTCAGCCTTATCGTTCCGAAGGAACCTGGGGTGGTAAGAATGTTTTGGCTTCCTATTTGAACCAATGACGCTTTGCTTAATCGATTTTGGCTATCTCGTAATTATCTGTTGATTGCATAGAAGAAAACAAAAAACAAAACCTGAGATGCAAAGTGGTGTAGCGGAAGCGGATACTTTGCTTGCGGTACGTAATCTCTTACAAGCACCTGAAATACTAATGAAACTACAAACCAGTCTATGTAGTTGCGTAACGGTGCGTAACCTGCATTCCAATGCCAGTAATCAAATAGTGAAGCCACGGGTTCAATAAAAAAATCGAGCGCAACCATTAGCGCAGCTCCGAAAACAGGTGCCATCCATGGGCTACGTATAAAACGTTTTGCGATAGTGGCTGTTATAAAAGTAAGCACCACCCAGTTGATGCCAATCAGCAAGGGAACATTACCTAGTTTAGGCCCCATATTTTCACCGTACCAATAGTTTCCGAAAAGCAAGCCTGTGTTTACTCCAATCATTTCAACGCCCATACCGGTGATGTAAACAAGTGACCAGATGAAGATGCCTGGCCAAACATTCTTAAGCGGAAAATTCCAGTACAAAAGCACTACGCCAAGCAGCAGGTTAAATGGTGTTTTTGGTAAAAACCAAGCGCCATAACCCAGCCAAATGCCTATCATGCCTGAAATGGTTACCAGCCATATAGCAAAAATGGAACTGTTGCTTTGCACAACCGAAAATGAAAGTTCTTTATTCATAAAGCCGAAATGATGAGCTTTGAAGTAATCTTTGCCGAATGCATGCACAAAGGAATACCGCCACCGGGGTGGACGGATCCTCCGCAAAAATAGAGCTGTTTTATTTTATTTGAAAAATTGGGGTGTCTAAGGAAGGCCGCGAGTTTAGAATTGCTTGCCGCACCATATAATGCGCCACGGTAACTGCTCGTCCGTTTTTCAATAAGCGGGGGTGTCAGCACATCTTCTGCCATGATGCGTGGGGCAATGTCAGTGCCTAGCAGGCGGTTTAATTTGCTGATGATATTCTGGCGCGCCTGTGCCACCAATGTCTCCCAGTTTTGACCATAGTCGCCCGGTGCATTAATCATCACAAACCAATTTTCGCATCCCTCAGGTGCATCACCCGGAGTTTCTTTACTGGTAATGTTTACATAGACCGTAGGATCATTGAAAAGACTTTTGTGTTCGAACAAATGCGCAAACTCCTGCTGATAATTGCTGCTGAAAAATATGTTGTGCAAGTCCAACTGCGTAAAACTGCCGCGAATGCCCCAATAAAATATTACTGCCGAACTTGATCGTTCCTGCCTAAGCGTACGCTCGGGGTGCGGTTGTGATGCCAACAGTTTTTTGTAGGTAGAAAATACGTCCATGTTTGACACGATGCAATCTGCAAAATGCTGGTTGCTTGCCGCTTTAACCCCAATTGCTTTATTCTTCTCAACCAGTATTTGTTCTATTTTTTGATTAAAATGAAATCGGATGCCTTGCCGAAGTGCCAGTTGATACAGACTGGTAGTGATACTGTGCATACCACCATTTGGATAATAAGCGCCCAGGTAAAGTTCAAGATGTGGGATCATACTCATGATACCCGGTGTGAGGTATGGCGATGAGCCGTTATAGGTAGCATATCGGTTAAACAATTGAACCAGATGTGGCTCACCGATAGCCGCTTCATTAAGCGCATCCAAACTAGTGCCCAAATTCATTTCTGATAGGTGAGCCATGGCCTTGAGCGTCTCCACAGAAAGATAAGTGCCCATTTTATGCAACGATTTCTCAATGAATAAAGGAGCGGTTAACTCATATTTCTTCTGGCCGTTTTTCAAATAAGATAGTATCGCTGTGGCTTCAATTCCAAATTTTGCTGCGGCCTCTTCTGCGAAAACGTCGCGATCGGCATCAACAGTAAAGCGCATGCCGTCTTCCCAAAAATAGTTGCACACTGATTTCAGGCGGTGATACTGAAAAAAATCTGTGGGTTGTTCACCAAACAATTCGAAAAGCTCAGTGATAAGCTGTGGCATGGTGAAGAGCGAAGGCCCGGCATCAAAACGATAGCCGTTTACTTCGAAGGCATGTAGCTTGCCTCCGGGATAATCGTTGCTCTCAAATACATCCACTTCAAAGCCTGCGGCCCGTAAATGCAGTGCAGTGGCCATGCCGGCAATTCCTGAACCAATAATAATTGCTGATGGCATTTTACAGATGTAATGTTATAATTAGTTTTTGATTTGTTCGAAGTGTATAAATGTACGAAAGAGCTGCATTGTAAGCTCCCCTGGAATTGTAAGCTTTCCTGAAATTGTAACCTTCCCCGTATTTTTAAATGAAGCTCTTACCATCATTTGTCTGATCTGTAATTTAGAGTGAAGCTAGTCACAGGGATAGCAACATGGTTTTGACCGATAAGCTAGGTTCCTGGTACACTTTTAACAGTTCTATGATGAGCCCCGCTAAAATGCGCTATCCGGGATAATTCGGCATAATGATCAACACAACAAATTCTACAATTCAGGATCAATTATATAATGAACGGTTATTTGCAGAAATCGCAGCAGCTTCGGCTGCATCTGATTATGACGGAGGTTTTCCCGCTCACGAATTTGCGTTGCTAAGAGCCTCAGGGCTACTCACCATCACACTTCCCGGACAAGCCTTGTGTTATGATAAAGCCAGCACACCTGGTTTGCTGCAGCTTTTGAAAAACATTGGTAAGTCGAGCTTGCCTGTCGGGCGGATTTATGAGGGACATATCAATGCATTGCTGCTGATCGCTTCGTTTGGCAGCCAGGATCAGAAAAGCAGGTGGTTTGAAGATGCCGGAGCTAATTTGTTTGGCGTTTGGAACACGCAGGATGCCGGCGGTCTGGAAATTGAGGACACAGGAAATGGACGTTACCGGTTGACCGGATCAAAAACCTTTTGCTCAGGGGCAGGATGGATCGGCAGGCCCCTTGTCACGGGCAAGCTGATTTCGCCTGAAAAGTCAGGCTGGCAGATGTGCATTATTCCCACGGAGACTGTAAAGCCCATCCTGGCGGACAGCAGTTTCTGGAAGCCGCTTGGCATGCAGGCTTCGGCCAGTTACCGGATGGATCTGACAGGAATAGAGATCGGTGAACAGGACTTATTGGGCTTACCCGATGATTATTACCGGCAACCCCTCTTTGGCTCGGGGGCTTTACGGTTTGCTGCCGTACAGTTAGGCGGAGCAGAAGCAGTTCTCGAAGAAACACATCGCCTGCTTAATGATTTCAAGCGGACAGAGGATCCCTTCCAACAGTCCAGAATCGCAGAAATAAGCTATTTGATTGAAACCGGGAATCTGTGGCTCAATCAGGCAGGTGAGCTTTATGACCGGTGGCTGCATATGCCGGGTTCGGCTGAGAAGTTGATTGCCTATGCGAACATGACGCGCACCATTATTGAGGATGCGTGTCTTCGCTCCATGCAGCTGGCAGAACGCTCGGTAGGCTCCCGGGGGTTGATGCGACCGGGCATATTGGAGCGCATGCATCGTGACCTGACTACCTATTTACGTCAGCCTGCCCCGGATGCTATCCAGGCATATGTTGGAAAATATGTGCTTGACCAACAAAATACGACTTCATTGTGGACTTAACAGAAGCAGATCGCCTGGTAAAATATGCCCGGCAGCACGCTGGTAGCGAGCTGTCGATGTGGGGTAAGACATTAGTTGTTGCACCCCATCAAGATGACGAGTCACTGGGCTGCGGAGGAATTATTTACCTGCTTACTCAGCTCAAAATGCCCGTGCATGTGGTATTTGTGAGTGATGGTAGCATGTCTCATCCGAACTCTGCAAAATTCCCTTCTCAAACATTGGTTGTGCTCAGGGAACATGAAGCTGTAAAAGCATTGGCTATCCTTGGGGTGGATCAGGAAAACATTACTTTTCTCAGGTTAAAAGATAGTCGGCTTCCTGATGGCGGAGCTCCTGATTTTGATGCTGCAGTTCGTGTATTGGCTCCTGTACTATCCGGTTTTGAGCCTGCTACCATTCTTTGTCCCTGGCAGCGGGACCCGCATAAGGATCACCGTGCTACCTGGCAGATCGTGGATCAGGCAATTGCAAAGCATACCGATACCGTACGAAGGTTTGAATATTTTGTGTGGCTTTGGGAGCGGGCCAAGCCGGGCGACCTTCCCGATGTTGACGAAGGGCTGATCTGGAAAGTGAATATTGAAAAAGCAAAGGAGCTGAAAAAGAAAGCGATCAGTGCACATATTTCCCAGACAACATCTCTGATCGACGATGATCCGGAGGGCTTTACATTGTCAGATGAAGTGCTGGCGCATTTCGATACCGATTTTGAAATAATATTTGAAAGAATATAGGACATGGCTGACCAGATGGAAACATTAACCGAAGAGTATTTTAATTACGTTTACCAAAACAGCCATGATCCCTGGAACTTCGAATCCAGTGAATATGAGCTGAATAAGTACGCGGTAACCATCAGCTCGCTGATTAAAGAACGCTACGGGCGTGCATTTGAAATCGGTTGTTCAATCGGTGTGCTGACCCAAATGCTTGCTGTCCGGTGCAATACGTTGCTGTCGGTGGATGTGGCCGAGGCCCCGCTTGTAAAAGCACGAAGCAGGCTGAGCGAATTTCCGCATGTAGAGATTCAAAAAATGACTGTTCCTGCGCAATTTCCTGAACAAAGCTTTGATCTGATCGTGATGTCGGAAGTAGGTTACTACTTTACAATGCCCGATCTGTTGCAATTACAGCAGCGGATACTGGACCACCTGGAAGAAGGCGGACAATTACTGTTGGTACACTGGACCCCCGAAGTTCATGACTACCCCTTGACCGGAGACCAGGTCCATGAGGCATTCTTATCTTTGAGTAAAGACCTGCAGCCTCTCAGATTGGTGCAAAGTTTGCGGGCGGAAACCTATCGGCTGGACTCTTTTGTGAGGCGTTAAGGGCCGGATCTTTTACAAACTTCCGCAATTGCATAATTGCCTGTTTGATGGGCTGAAAAGTGACAGTCCGGTTCTGGCTGTGGGCAGTCACCTGCAAGAGTGTATGCCAGAATTGCCCGAAGTACGCTGATTCCACCATCAGGTTTTCAAGCTTTGTTAAATCCATTTCAAGCATTGATGCAGCCTGCCTCACATCGTGCGGATGTACGATCCTGGTTTGTTGATAGGACGACCACATTTTACGCAATATACTTCTGGTCTGATACATATGAAGCAGTACCTGCACGTCTTCAACCATTTGCATCTGATACAGTTTCTCATCGTGCTGCCATCGCCGGAGCTGCTCGGAAAAACCAATATGAACACGCCCGTCCCTGCGCGAAGATGTATATACTTTTACATCGAAGGAATTTCGGATTCTGGCATCATGGCTGATCAAAGCTTTGTGAAATGCAACATCTTCCAGAAAAGGAACGATGGGAAGCCTTCCTGCCTGCGCATACATTTTTGCAGTAACAGCAAAATTGGCGCCAAAGTACTGGTGATGACATGGATACGGATTGTGTGCCAACGGATCTATCATGCATTCGGCCTGCGCCAGTAAACAGCGGTATGTAACATCTCTCAAATGATAAGCCCGACCATCCCCGCGCTCCGGCCTGGTCAGTATTCTGCCTCCCACAGCATCATTACCCCTGTCTATTTCGGCAGTAATACGCGTAATCCAATGTTTGTCAACCATTGTATCGCCATCAGTAGAGGCAATAATGCCGCCCTTCCGGCAGGACTTGGTAAGGCGGGTGTAGGCTTCATCCATCAGTAATCTTCTGACAGTGCCGATGTGCGCATCCGCGTCTGTTAGATCAATGTTGGCTACTGACATGGCAAAATCAGGGAAGGTGTCTGCATACCGGCGGGCAATCGCCAGGGATTCATCCGAGCTGTTATTGACCAGTACAAGAACTTCGTAGCTGTCTTGCGGTAATGGAATCTGATCGGCACCAAGCTGAATTCTTAGTGCTTCCAGCGTTTGATGCAGATGGTCTGCCTCATTGCGAACAGGAACGATCACGCAAACTTTGTAGGCAAGATTAGTGTCGTACTTGCTTCCGGAGTAGAAACTTAAAGTCGTATTTTCAACTAGTAAATTCTGAGGTTCGGGCACGTAAGTCTGGGATGAAGGATCTTTGACCTACTACTATATAACCGTACCTGATCGTTTTGCCCTTGTATTTCCCCAGAAGTCGCCAATGCGATTCCAGATATAGTTTTACCACTGGTAGAGTACTTTACTGATTGACCCTTGAACAGTACAGCGGCATCTTGCAACAGCAAACTGGTTAGAACAACCAAAGGCCAGAGTTTGCTGTATACAAATGCAATACGAAAATGAATAGTAAGGATTTATTCAGGCATCGATAAATCTAAGGCTTTTGTCTTACCGCTGCACGATGCTTTACAAACAACGCACTCACTAGCAACAGCGAGGATGAAACATCGGAGGAAGAAAAATTGGCTGCCGTAAAGCGCATTGCCGAGGACTATGAACATGACCTCCGGATATCCATAATGGCAGTGAACCTCTTACCTGTCTGTCAGGACATTAATTGCCACGTTTCCAGGCTTAGGCATCATAGATCATTCGTAAATCTTTCAGCGCCTTACGCACCTTTGATTTTACATTCCCAAGGGAAGCCATAGGTACTTGGCTGTCTCTTCATGTGTGTATCCTTGAAAATAGACCGTTTCGATTAACAGGCATTTTTAGTGGGTGAGGCTATACACAAAGAAATGCAGGTCCATATTGATCATTCTAGACGAGAGCGTATCTAAAACCGTGATATATCGCTTCCGTTTGGGATCCATTAGTAGATAGTTCAAAAAATAAAATAAATGATTGATATCAAATACAACAAAATCACCAAATAGAATTAGTTTTATATCTTATATAAACATCTAGTTACATGAAAAAACGTTACTTCACAAAGAAGCTTTACAAGTTTTTATTTATTGTACCTATACTCTTTGTAGGCATATCTAACGTTAAGGCTGCCTTGTCAGCGGGCGACCTTGCTGTTATCGGGATGAATGGCGATACCGATCCGGCAACTTCGATACGCAGTTTCGCAGTTGTTGCATTGAATGACATTGCCGCACAAGAGGTGATATATTTTACTGATCGTGGCTGGGTCAATGCTTTTGACGCCACACCGGGGCATTTTGTTGGTGCATTGGGAAATCCGCCACTTTCAGCAACCTATACTAATGAAGGGACATTTCAATGGAAACCGTCGGCAAGTATTCCAAAGGGTACTGTCATTGTATTCAAAATAGACCTGGCCACAAGGACTGTATCGGGTATGACCGGTGGTGGCACAGCACTTCCATCACCAGACCTGATGATACAACCCGGTACCTGGATCAATACCACTCTTTCTGCTAACCCATGGCCGGCAACGATTGGTGATCAGATATTGATATACCAAGGGACAATAGGCAGCCCATCCTTTATTTTTGCGTTTAATAATTTGAGGTCTACTGCTACAAACGTATCAAATGGATGGTATGTCAATCCTGACAATACCGAACCAACAACAAGCTTCCCAATATACTCGGAGTTACCAGCAAGCTTGCCAGCTAATTGCTCCCTTGGTTTTTTAACCAACCCAAACACCAATCCGCGCTATCCTAATGCCAAATATAATCCTGGATTAAAGACAAGTGGTTCAAAAGCTGATTGGTTAGAAGACATTACCGATCCAACCAACTGGAACAATACGACCACCGCGAATACACCATATAACTTTCGCCTGGGTTTTGGATCCGGGAATTTAACGGAGTTTGGCTTTCCTGCCGCAGCCCCTGTTGTTACTGCATCGAATATTAGTATTAGCGGAGCTACGGGGACAAATGGTGCATTCAGAATAGGCGATGTTGTTACGGCTACCTGGAATAACACAGCAAATGGAGACAATAATACCGGTATTACAGAGGTAACCATAGACTTTGGTCCATTTGGTGGAACATCTGTCTCAGCGACAAACAATGCTCAGACGTGGACTGCAACCTACACTATCATCAGCGGCGATATTAACGGCGTATCTAATTTAAATGTGTCAGTTACCGCTGCTGCCGGGGCAGGAAATAGCAGTACTGTATCCGGGGCATCAAATGAAACGGTTGACAATCAAGCGCCATCTGTTGCAATTACCAGTAGCGCAGGCGCGTCGGGCGGATTCACATACAATTCACCTATTCCGGTAACCATTACCTTTTCTGAGACAGTAACAGGTTTTGATGCCAATGATGTTTTAGTTAGTAACGGTGCAATAAGTGGATTTTCAGGAAGCGGGACAACCTACACTTTTGATCTGATCCCTGCCACGTATGGTATTGTGACAGTTAATGTTGCCGACAACGTCGCTGATGATCCCGCTGCAAACGCAAACACTGCTGCACTTCCATTTGAAATTGACTATCAGGTTAACCTGCCAGTTTCACTAATCCGTTACACGGCCATTGCAGAAGGTAATGCAGCTAAGATTGAATGGTCCACAGCTACCGAAACGGATAATAGTCATTTTGAAATAGAGCATGCAACAGATGCTAAAAATTTCACAGTTATTGGATTGATAGAGGCCAGTGGGAACTCAATGGTGAATCGAAATTATTCGTGGTATGACAAATCGCCAGCAAACGGCAAAAACTATTACAGACTTGTCCAGGTCGATTATGACGGAACTACCACCAGGTATGGGATCAAATCACTGACCTTTGGTGCTTCTAACGAAGTTTTGGCAAAAGTCTACCCTAATCCGGCAGTTGAGAAGGTGATGATCGCATTGCCAGAGAATACCCGGATCGCCCAACTACTGGACGCATATGGTAAAATTCTTTGTAACCTTGCCACTGATGCAAATCAGACAGAAATCACCGTCCCGGTAGATAACTTGTCGCCAGGCATTTACCTGATTCATCTGATAACAGCTAGCGGCATACAATCAGGCAAATTTGTGAAATTTTAAGTCAGTGGCACGTTTTTAGAAGCCGTATGATTTTGATCATACGGCTTTTTCTTATAAAGCTTAACTGATTCCGGATTGCAGAATACACCAACCCCTTTGCCAATACTTTCCCATCCAAGGTAGAGCTGGTGATATCATTGATGGGATTTGTATTATTATTTTTTAAATCCCAGTTTAAACAATTAGTATTCAGCACTGTAAGGCGGGTACAGGTGATTGTTTCCAACCTTCTGTCTAAAAGTAAATTGACGTTCATTTTACATACTCAACAACTATCTACCTATGATAAAATTTTTGCTTCAAATTGTTTTGTTGACTATGGGCTTCCCAACAGACCTGTTGGCACAACTCATTATTAAATCGCAGAAAAGCTTTGGAACTACGGTTGAATATCAATATACCCTGAATCCAATAGTGCACAGGATCTCGGACGGCAACTTCATTATGTTAGCAAAATCCACCGGGCCGGCCGGAGGTGATAAGTCCCAGGATGGCGTGGGAGACTCTGACCCCTGGATCGTCAAGTTTTCCCCAGAGGGCGCAAAATTATGGGATCTTACGCTGCGTGCCGATTATGCTTATGGTGAAAGGGGGGATATCAAAGAGACACCTGATGGAGGGTTCATCATTTGTGCATCAAGTTCAGGTGGTGCATCCTGGGACCAAAGCGAAGCGACTCATGGATTAGGCGACTACTGGGTTATTAAAATAGATAAGAATGGTCTGAAAGAATGGGATATCGTGCTTGGCGGCTCAGAAACAGATGAAGCTAGTTCCATTGTACTGACTGCAGATGGGGGATACCTGGTTGGTGGAAAGTCCACTTCTGGAATTAGTGGTAATAAAACCACTGCCGGACAAGGTGATTATGATTACTGGATAGTGAAACTGACTTCGACCGGGCAGAAAGAATGGGACAAATCATTTGGAGGAACAGGTGCCGATAATTTGAAAGAAATTGTAAAAAGCGCTGACGGTGGGTATATGCTGGCAGGAGACTCAAATTCGCCTGTGGGCAAGAGTAAGGCCGAGTCGAAAGGCTTTTATGACTTTTGGGTTATTAGCATTGATAGCCTGGGAAATCAGCTTTGGGAAAAAACGCTGGGCGCAACCAGAGATGAAACGCTTCAATACGTATATAGCTACCCGGACGGAAGCATCGTTTTGCTGGGAAGTTCTTGGTCCGAAGCCGGATTTGATAGAAGCGAACCATCAAGGGGTGCCGAGGATGGCTGGATGGTAAAACTAGGTTCTAATGGTGTCAAAGAATGGGACAAAAGATTGGGCGGTTCCGGCCGGGAAAATTTTTTTTACATCGAACCTTCACTTGATGGAGGATATTTACTCTCGGCGTTTAGCACATCCCCGGCAGGTGGAGACAAAACCGAGCCTAATAAAGAATACGCAGATTCCGACTACCAGGGTGACTTTTGGTTCATAAAGTTGAATGAAGCTTTTGAAAAAGTTTGGGACAAAACAATCGGGGGAAGCGGAATTGATATTTTGTTGTATACAACGGAGACCGAGCAAGGGAAATATTTACTTCTGGGGGAATCAAATTCTTACACAGGTTATAAGCCACAGGACAGAACTGCACCTTTAAAAGGTAGCTCAGATATCTGGATGGTGTTTGCTGAGCAACAGCCGCTACCAGTTATTCTATCAAAATTCGCCGCCGAAAAAGAAAACACCACTGCGCTGCTTACCTGGCAAACCACCTCGGAAACGCACAGCGATCGCTTCGAAGTTCAGCACAGCACAGACGGCAAGGCCTGGAATTTATTAGCCATGATCAATGCGGCAGGGGAAAGTACAAAATCGAAAACTTACCACTATTCACATACTAACCCTGTTTCGGGAGACAACTATTATCGCCTGAAAATGGTGGATGCTGACGGAGCTTTTACCTATTCAAGAGTGGAGCATCTGAAATTTGATCAAGGTGTTTCTGTATCAGTATACCCCAATCCTGTCACAGAAACTATTCATTTGCAAACTGCTCACTGGTCAAAAGTAAAAGGCTTGCAGATCCTCAACAACCAAGGGAAAGAGCTATATAGCTCAGGAAATAAGCCTTCTCAGGATATTAATGCCAGGTCACTTAAACCGGGCTTGTACTTTATCAAATTAACCCTGACAGACGGCACGGAAACAACCCGAAAGATTGCGGTAGGGCAGTAATGCAGAGGGCTACTTAATCAGTAGCCCTTTTTCATTGCCTGTATACTTGATTGATATAAGCCTGGATTACCTCCTCCGGTCTCATCTCCTTTCCTTCTTCTCTGTCATAAACGTATATCAATGAGCCTATCAAGCTGCTAAGACAGTACAGGCTCGTCTGCGCTGTTTAACTGGTAAATTCAGGGATCTCTGAAACTATTTTCATGCCCGGCAGTATCTAGGTGAATTGTAGTCTAATGGTTAAAAATGCCCAATGGTACCTTCAACCTCTTACACCCGATGAGAAAATTTTTTCTTCACTTTATTATTCTTTTTTCATGTTTTTCCTCCACCCTCATTGCACAGCCAGCAATTCAGTAGGATAAGACATTTGGCTCTCCGTTGAATACCGCCTCATTCAGCAGACCTAAGAACAAGATAATTGAGCAAACTAATGATGGAGGATACATTTTAGTATACTTATCCAACTCTCGTATTGCAGGTGATAAATCTGAAATCAGCCGCGGCGGCTCTGATTTCTGGATAGTCAAAATATCGGCGACCGGAACAAAAGAATGGGACAAAACAGTAGGCGGCCCAGGTGCAGAATATGACCCTTCGATTCATCAAACCTCAGATGGGGGTTATATTATAGGCGGCACATCAAGTTCATCGGCAGGCGGTGAAAAGTCAGAAAATCTCCGAGGTGCTTTAGATTACTGGATAGTAAAGCTAGACAAAAATGGTAACAAGGTGTGGGATAAAACCATTGGAAGCACTTATGACGACTATCTGGTCGATGTGCAGCAAACGGTTGACGGCAACTATATATTGGCAGGATGGTCAATTGGGGGGTATTGGAGGCGAGAAGACAGAGCCTTCACTAGGAGGAGATAAGGATTGGTACCCGAGCATGTTTGATTATTGGATTGTAAAAGTATCGGCTACTGGCAGTATTATTTGGGACAAGACCCTAGGAACGCCGGACTGTGACCACATGCGATGTATAACACAAACCTCTGATGGAGGCTTTGTTTTGGCGGGTGGGGATCAACAATTTGAATATGGAGACAGTGGCTATAACCTTATGAAAGTATCTGCGAATGGTACTAAAATGTGGGAAAGGATTATCCAAGGGACTGGCGGTGCGGAAATTTATGATATAGAGCAAACACCCGATAACGGGTTTATCCTTGGCGGCGTATCTAATCAACGCGCCGGCGGAGATCAGACAGAAGATTCAAGTGGCGGTGATTACTGGATTGTCAAGTTAAATGCAGACCTCAGTATTGCTTGGAACAACGTATTAAATACACTTTTTTACGATAATGGAAGAGGACAAAACACTTTCACGGACCTTACCCAGACCCCTGATGGCGGATATGCTGTGCTTGGCTATTCAAGCGAACCGGGTTTAGGGGACAAATCAGAAGATGCTCACAACGAAAGTGCCGATTTCTGGCTTGTAAAGCTCAATGCATCCGGTACTCAGGTTTGGGATAAGGTAATTGGTGGAGCCGGAAACGAGTTTGATGGTTCAATTGCCAGCACATCCGATGGCGGTCTAATAATCGCAGGAAGATCTAGTTCAGATATAAGCTTCGACAAAACGGAAAATAAGAAAAGTAATTCTGATTTTTGGATTGTTAAACTCGCGCCCGAATACGTAACGACCACACCAACTACAATGCGCATCAACTCGGGCGGGCCAGAATTCACAACCGCTACAAAAAAGACATTTGTTTCTGATAAGTATTATTCAGGAATTGACCGTACCAGCTCCATTCCTTCCGGCGACATTTTGAACACAACCAATGACGTACTTTACCGCTCGGGCCGGAGCTCGCCTTCATTCAGCTATAATATTCCGGTAGTGAATGGACAGGTAAACGTTACCCTGCACTTTGCCGAGGTTTACTTTGGGGCGCCGGGCAAGAAGGGTGGAACAGGCAGCCGCCGGTTCCACGTCAACATGGAAGGCAGCCGCAAGCTGACCAACTATGACATCTTCGTCGCGGCAGGCGGCGCGCTGCGCGCCAACCAGGTTACTTTTCCGGTTATGGTGACTGACGGTGTATTGAACATTGATTTTCTGACAGGTGCGGCAGACCAGCCCAGGGTTTGTGCCATTGAAGTAGTTCCGGTCAGCGTTACGCTCACGCCGGTTGCTGATGCTTATGTGAGGGGCGGAAGTTACAGCGTGACCAACTTTGGGCTCACTGGTAGTCTGGAAGTGAAGTCGCTGTCCACTGATCCTGCGGTGAACCGTGCCTTCTATCTCAAATTCCAGCTGCCTGCGCAAACACCCGTAGTGTCTGCCAAGTTGCGCGTGTATGGCCGTAACCATGAAAACACAAAACCGATATCCCTTCACGCTTATGGGGTTAATACTGACACTTGGGCAGAAAGCGCCATTAACCAATCAAATGCCCCGGCCGCATCGACGGCCTCGCTTGGATTTGCGGCAGTAAATAATGTTTACCAATACTACGAAATCGATGTGACCAGCTACGTAAGAGCCCGGCAGCAGGCCGGTGAAGCTTTGGTCAGCCTGCTTTTAAATGACCCCAACAGTCGCAATACCAGGCTAATCTTTAATAGCCGGGAAGCCGCCTCCAATCCGCCCCAGCTAGTGATTCAAACTACAAACCCCGGCGCACGTTTCGGCCTGGAAGAGGTATTCTCAGAAGCAGCAGAAAAGCAGCCGTCAACTGTTTACCCCAATCCGGTAAAAGATCAGTTCACGGTATCGCTTTCTCCGGAACATGGCGGACAGATTTCTTTTGAAATGATCAATGCAGCTGGTAAAAGCCGCTCTGTCCCGGCACCTCGGAACATCAAACCGGGTGAAAACACAGAACTTAACATTGCCGGACAATCATTTAACACCGGCATTTATTCATTGAAAGTAAAATCGGACGCATTTACTGAAGTGATCAGAATTCTCATAGCAGAGTGACAGCTTAAGTAAATAAATCAGCTTTCAACCCAAAGAAGCCGCCTGTCAGGTAAGATGAGGTGGCTTCTTCTCTTACAAGCCTGAGTTGATTCTGGAATTTTTCAAAGAATTTACTATTCAATGCAGTATCTACCCTGAGGTACTGTCTAACAGGATTTAAATGAAACATCTTAAACCAAGAGAAATGAAATACATTTTACTCAACGTCGCTATTTTCTTCCTTGCTATGACAAGTCTGCTTGCACAGCCAGCCATACAGTGGGACAGCGCACTCGGAATTGGTGTTCCCACTGTTGTAATTAATACGGCTGATGGCGGTTACCTGATTGGTGGCAGTTCAAATGCTGGTGCCAGTGAACATAAAACAGAAGCCTCACGGGGAGAGGATGATTACTGGCTTGTAAAAGTTTCAGCAGCCGGAACCAGGGAGTGGGATAAGACAATTGGTGGCACGAAATCTGACTTACTTAGAAGTGTTCGTCAGACCTTGGACGGAGGCTACGTTCTTGGAGGCCTCTCGTACTCGGATGCCGGAGGTGATAAAACACAAGATAACAGAAGCACGCCAAGCCCGTTCAGTGAAATTGGTGATATGTGGATCGTTAAATTGTCTCCAGACGGAACAATAGAATGGGACCGGACACTCGGCGGAAATAACTCAGATCGTTGTGTTTCCGTACATCAAACCCCCGATGGCAGCTTTATCGCTGCTGGTTACTCTGATTCCGACATCAGTGGCGAAAAATCACAAAGCCGATTGGGTTCCTACTATGATTTCTGGATCGTAAAGTTAGATGCCGCAGGAAACAAAATCTGGGACAAGGTAGTATATCCGGGTAATCTCAGAGCTGTGGAACCCCTGCAGGACGGAGGGATGCTTATGCTCGGGCGACCATCAGAGACCCATATTATCAGGGTATCGGCAGAAGGCGAGCTGATTTCCGACCTGTCTGTTCCAGGTCTCGACTATGAAGCAACAACCTTTCATCAAACTGCTGACAAGGGCTATATTCTGGGCGGGGAGCTTATTGGTGATTATCGTGTGACGAAAATTGATGCTGATGCTGCCATACAATGGGACAAAACGCTAACTGGCGCTCTTACAGAGGATCCATGGGGAGGAGCTTACGGACGCGACCAGCTTACTGATGTTGTCCAGACAGCATCCGGCGAATATCTAGTAGGTGGAAGCAGCGGCAGCGGTGCCGGATTTGACAAAATGAGTGATAATACTGTGGACAAATTTGAGAGTGACATCTGGTTAGTGAAGCTGGCCGCTGACGGTACAAAGGTATGGGATAAAAATGTGGGTGGTTCCAGTTACGATGGTTTAGAAGCACTGGTAATTGCTAAAGACGGCGGTCTCGTCCTGGCAAGCTACTCTTTCAAGGAAGGTGTGACAGGGTTTGATGCAGGCTACTGGCTTGTCAAACTTGCACCGGAAAATCCACTTCCCGTAATCCTAAAAACTTTTTCAGCGTCCAAAGAAAGCGAAACCGCAGCTCTTACCTGGGAAACAACTTCCGAAACCAACAGCGACCACTTTGAGATACAGCACAGCCTGGACGGTAAAGCTTGGGAGATGCTAGCCATGATCAATGCACAGGGGGAGAGTAAGAAAATGAGCTTCTATAACTATACACACACGACCCCTGTGCTTGGATCAGACAACCTTTACCGGCTTAAAATGGTAGATGCGGATGGGACTTTTGCTTACAGCAAGATCCAGCATGTAAAATTTGAGGAAGACTTTGCAATTACCGTCTATCCTAATCCGGCAGTGGAGAATATTCATTTAAAGGCAGCCGACTGGTCGCGAGTAAAAGGCTTGCAGATCCTCAACAACCAAGGGAAAATGCTTTACAGCGCAGAAAATAAGCCGTCTAAGGATATCAACGCGAGATCACTTCGGCCTGGGTTGTACTTTATCAAATTAACTCTTGTGGATGGTACGGAGACGATTCGGAAGATCGCGGTAGGGCAGTAACATTGAAGGGCTACTTAATTAGTAGCCCTTTTTTGATTCTCTCCCAAGCAAATTTGCGCTGAAATGTTTCTTTACTGCAAAAGCTTGAGACAGCCGGAATGGAAGATTTACTATTTTCAAGAGAGCCGTTATTTCAGGTAGTACAGGAATATTGAGGCGATTCGAAGTGTAGCTGTAAGACAGCAGAAAAAATAATCTTCATTTGTACAGTATCTAGCATGAGCTGTTGTCTGATAGCAATAACTAACAACCGTCTCAACTAACCGAACAACCTAATTTATTTTATGAAAAAGATTTTACTCATCGTCTTATTATTTGCATACTCGACCGTTATCACACGGTCGCAGACATGCAGTGTTGCAGCACTGAAAACCCAGGCCGAGGTTGATAATTTCAGCACTACTTATCCGGGCTGCAAGGTTATCAGCAGTAATCTGCAAATCACTTCGCCTGAGATCACAAACCTGGACGGTCTGCGAGGTATCACCCGCATTAACCTATCTCTAAAATAGAGGGTAACCCCAATCTGACCAGCATAGCAGCGCTGTCTTCTCTTGTGCAAGTCGATGCGAGTATCAGCATTACCAGCAACAACGGCCTGCTTTCGCTGGAAGGGCTTCAAAATCTTGTGACTTTGCAGGGTAGCCTGAACATTGCTAATAATAACAAGCTCATTAATCTGAATGGCCTGAGGGGCATGACCCGGATTTTGGGAAATTTATCTGTTGGTTCAAACGGATCCTTAACCGCTTTGGAGGGCCTGCACAATTTAAGCCGGGTCCGGGGTTCTCTAACGATTTCATCAAATGGAAAAATTGCGGATTTGAACGGCCTGAGAAGGCTCAGGGAAATAAACTGGTGGAGCAAAATAAGCAACAACCAAAGTCTCAAGAGTCTGAAAGGGCTGGAACGCCTTAAAATTGCGGAGGACGAGCTTGAAATTACCGGCAATCCGGCATTGACCAGTATTTCGGAACTGGCCCAGTTGAAAACTGCATCACAAATAACCATTACCAATAATCCTCTCTTATCCGATTGTGCAATTAAAATTGTTTGTGAAAGGATTGCATACGGATCAGCTACTATTTCCGGGAATGCTGCGGGATGTGCAAATACTGAGGAAGTAAGGCTCACTGCAACGTGTTCGCCGCAAACACTGGTTCGCATCAATGCAGGCGGGCCGGATTTTACAACAGCAACCCAAAAATTGTTTGTCGCAGATCAATACTACGCCGGCATTGATCGCACGAGCTCGATTGCATCGGGCGACATTCTGAACACTACCAACGACGTACTCTACCGCTCCGCCCGCAGCGCTTCGTCATTTAGCTACAATATCCCGGTCGTCAATGAGTTGGTGAACGTAACTTTACACTTTGCTGAAACTTATTTTGGGGTTCCGGGCACCAAAGGTGAAAAGGGCGGGCCAGGCAGCAGGCGATTCCATGTCAACATAGAGGGAAGTCGTAAACTGACTAATTACGACATCTTCACCGAGGCTGGCGGGGCACTGCGCGCAAATCAGCTGACCATTCCTGTCACTGTCACCGACGGGATACTGAACATTGACTTTCTTACCGGCGCGGCTGATATTCCAAGGGTTTCGGCCATTGAAGTTACTGCAAGCCCAACTTTGATCCCAGTTGAAGATGGCATGGTGGCATCTGGTAGCAATACCAACTATGTGGATTCTGACAATCTCTACGTCAGGGAGGGACCCTATAGAGATTATCCTACTTTGCCCTGGCATTCATATTTTAAATTTCAGCTGCCTGCCGGAAAGGCGGAGATAACTTCTGCTAAACTGCGCGTTTACGGGCATAATAACGATGTCTACGGGGATAATACCGATAATAATCCAAATACTGAAATTCATGTATATGGCGTCAATGACGATTCCTGGACTGAGAAAGCGATTACCGGTGCCAACGCGCCTGCCGCATCACTGCCGTCACTTGGATCTGTGGGAGTCAATGATGTTTTAAAATATTATGAAATTGATGTGACCAACTATGTAAATGCGCAACGCCAATCCGGTGATCAGATTATCAGCCTGATGTTGGGTAATCCTGCAAATCAAAGTACAGCAGTAACTTTTAGCAGCAAGGAAGGCGGTTTTTATCCGCCGCAGCTGATTTATCAGACTACAAAAATTTTTCAGCCGACCAATATGACCGCGCGCATCGGGCAGGAAGAAGTATTTCCAGAAGCCCAAAAAAGGCAGCAGTCAACCGTCTATCCAAATCCAATTCAAGATCAATTCACTGTTTCAGTTTCGCCTGAACATACCGGTCCGATTTCATTTGAAATGATCAATACAGCCGGGAAAAGCCATTTCATTCCGGCACCTCAAAATGCCAAACCGGGTGAGAACACAGAACTTAACATTGCCGGACAATCATTCCATACAGGCATTTATTTGTTGAAGGTGAAATCAGATGCATTTACGGAAGCTATTAAGGTGCTCGTGGCAGAGTGACACTTAGAGAGATAAAATACTTTTGTCTCAAAGAAGCCGCCAGTCAGGTAAGATGGGCGGCTTCTTCGTTAACCAAGCTGGGTTGATTCAGCTATTTTTCAAAGAATTTACTATTCAATGCAGTATCTGCCCCGAGCCTCTGTCTAACAGGATTTAAATGAAACATCTTAAACCAAGAGAAATGAAATGCATTGTACTTAACGTCAGTATTTTCTTCCTGACTATTACAAGCCTGCTTGCCCAGCCCGCCATTGAATGGGACAAAACCTTCGGTGGGGAACATAGCGATTTCGCGCCGATTGTAAGGTTGTGCGCGGATGGGGGATATATCGCAGGCGGCTCATCGGTTTCTGAAACAATTAGTGGCGACAAAAGTCAGCCTACGCGGGGCGATATGGATTACTGGGTTGTTAAGTTTTCAAAAGACGGCACAAAACAGTGGGATAAGCGTTTTGGAGGCTCAAAAACGGATCAGCTTACCACACTCATTGCTACTTCGGATGGTGGATATTTGATGGGAGGAACTTCCTGGTCAGATCAGGGAGGGGATAAAAGTGACGCTTTGAACGGCATTAATGATATCTGGATTGTAAAGATCGATTCGTCCGGTACGAAAGAATGGGACAAAAGCTATGGCGGAATGGGAGGAGACCGGCTGGGTTCCATCAGCCAAACCAGGGATGGAGGTTTTATCCTGGGTGCAGCTGGTAATTACGATGGTGCAGACCCATCCACTTCCGTCCCAAAGAGCTTTTTCTGGTTGGTAAAGATTACGGACACCGGAATTGTTCTATGGGACAAGTCACCAGGCGATAAGCTATCTGCTGTAAGCTTCATAGAAGAAACACCAGATCTCGGCTATATCATGGCAGGTAGTGCAAGTTTTGGAGCAAAAGGATATAAAAGTGAGCCAGGTTACGGAGGAGGAGATTATTGGATTGTTAAAGTAGACTCAAATTTAAATAAGGTTTGGGACAGAACGATTGGAGGGACCAGCTCCGATATCGTCTCACATATGGAACAAACTGACGATGGCGGATACATCTTAGGTGGTTATTCCAACTCCCCGATCGGGGGGCTCAAAACAGAAAGCAGTCGTGGCTACTCTGATTATTGGGTCGTAAAAATATCCAGGGACGGCTTAGTGGAATGGGATAAAACACTTGGCGGCAATGAGGATGATTGGTTGATAGATCTTCGTGAGACCGCCGACGGAAATTTTTTTGTGGCCGGTTCGTCCTTTTCCGGTATAAATGGAGATAAAACGCAGTCATCGGGTGGTTTTGGCTATTGGTCAGTCAAGTTATCAAAAACTGGAGTGAAGATGTGGGATAAGGCGATCCGGTCTTCCGATCACGACGACTTATCATCTGTTGAGTATGTCCCTGATGGCGGCTACCTTCTTGCAGGAGTGTCGATCAGCGATAAAGGATGGGATAAATCCGAAGACTCACGCGGTTCGCATGACTACTGGATTGTCAAACTACAATCGGACGAGACGCCCAAACCATTCAGACTGTCCTACTTCAAAGCGCAGAAAGCAGCGACGCAGGTTGACCTGGTGTGGGAGACCAAAACGGAAAGAGGCTCGGATCGCTTTGAAGTGCAGCACAGTCTTAATAAATCTGCCTGGCAGGTATTGGCTTCTGTCCATGCAAAAGATACCAGCTATCTCAGATCACGCTATCAGTATGCCCATGCAAATCCCGCCCTGGTCAAACATTACTATCGTCTCCGGATGACTGCCAGCAACGGAAAGCGCACTTACAGCGCCATCGACAGTGCCGACTACACGCCGCCTGCGCCATGGGTTTCGCCCTACGTTATTGCATGGGACAAAACGCTGGGCGGGGCTGACAGCGATTCCCCTAACGCCGTGGAGCAAACCATTGACGGCGGCTTCATTTTAGGCGGTTCCTCCTCGGAAAACTCTGCCGAAACTGGTGACCGGACCGAGCCCAGCCGTGGCGGGCTGGATTACTGGATTGTAAAGATTTCAGCAGACGGTCAGAAGGAATGGGACAAGACTTTCGGTGGCAGTGATACTGATGCCCTGCGATCGGTGCAGCAAACCGCAGATGGCGGTTATATCCTGGGGGGTGGTTCGTATTCGTCAGCAAGCGGTGATAAAAGTGAGGATAATGGGGGGACGAGCAACCCAGAGGATCGCCAGCCCGACTTCTGGATCATCAAGACATCTTCCACGGGTGCGATGGAGTGGGAGAGATCGATCGTGCGGCGTGGCGAGGAATTATTGCGGTATGTTAGAGCTACGAAAGATGGCGGCTACCTGGCCTGGGGCACGTATTATATGGTAAAACTTTCACCTACCGGCAAGATCGAATGGGAAAGAGATGATGTCAGGGACGTAGTATGGGACTGGGATGAAAATTTTGAGCAGGCTGATGGAAGCTTTTATGCATTAGGTATGAAAAGTGGCGGATTCAACATCGTAAAGCTCAGTGCAAATGGCAATATTGAATCTGACCGCATGTATGCTGCGTCGACGCCGATGCCTTACCGCGATTATGGTGACTATGCCTTCACCAGGCTTACGAGCGATGGCGGTATGATCATGGTCGGTACGACAGAGACCGGCATTTTCGGTGATAAAACCGAGCCTTCCAGGGGCGGAAAAGATATTTGGGTGATCAAAGTGGCTGCTGACGGAACCAAGCAGTGGGACAAAACCTTTGGCGGCAGCGGCAATGACCAGCGGGGCTCAATAGCACCAACCTCTGATGGAGGCTATATGGTTTCGGTACAGTCCGACTCGCCCGTCAGCGGAGATAAGTCCGGGGGGATCAACGGCACGTACGACGCCTGGCTGATTAAAATTACTGCCGACGGAACCAAGCAGTGGGATCAATCCTACGGTGGCAGCAAATACCAGGTGCAGGACACTTATTACACGGGCAACAGTGCCCTGGGCTTATTGGAAGAACGCGCTGACGGCTACATTGTAAGCGGATCGTCATCAGGTAAATCAAGTGACGACAAAACGAGCGACGTGCCGGGCGCATGGACCTTGAAACTGGCATTGGACGGTACCAAAATCTGGGACAAAACTTTTGAAGGCCCGTCTGGTCTGGGTAAGGCCTTTAACGGCGGATACTATACTTACGCGTCGAGTGCTGCCAATGCAGGGAATGTAAAAACCGAAGATTCAAAAGGGAAAACTGATTTCTGGATCGTAAGGATTGCCTCCATTGACGATAAAGATCCACTCCCGGTTACCCTCACCACCTTCACCGCCCGAAAAGAATCCACCACCGCATTGCTTACCTGGCAAACCACGTCCGAAACCCGCAGCAGCCACTTTGAAATCGAGCATAGTGTAAATGCAAAAACCTGGAACCACCTTACCAGCGTAAATGCATTGGGCGAAAGTGCGCAGCTGCACAATTACCAGTTTGTACACCAGAATCCTGTAAACGGAGATAACTACTACCGCCTGAAAATGGTGGATACGGATGGAAGTTTCACGTATTCAAAAGTAGAGCAGGTGAGCTTTGTATTGGATTTTGACGTCAACGTTTATCCCAACCCGGCATCTGAGATAATTCATTTCCAAGCTTCGGATTGGACAAAAGTGAAGCGCGTCGAGGTGTTGAATGCACAGGGAAAAGTGGTTTACAGATCAGGCAAAAAGCCTGTCCAGCAATTGAATGCAGAAGCTTTTGGGACGGGCCTTTATTTTGTAAAAATCATAGATATAAATGGAAGTGAGACCGTCCGGAAGATTGTGGTGGGAAGGTAGAGGGATATTTCAGGAGAAGAACAAAATTTATTCATCCCGCATCGAGAGTTGGTGCGGGATTTTCGCATTCCAAAACTAAATGAAGGTTCAAATTACTCAACAACTGACCAGTATGCTAAAAGCATTATGAAACCGGAAATGTCATCCGTAATTTCACGGTCGTGGTGGTTGGCTCGACCAACACCAGGCAAATAGCAAGGTAGCCGGGCTGAATTAATAATTGGCTGAAAGTGCGCCTGAAAACTGATTCTGTGAAAGTTTTTGTAGAAAAATCAACTTTCTGATTTCAATGCATTAACTGCTCGATATCAGCCAGCTCATCGAATATTACGAGCACTTCGTCGTCACGCATCATCGTCTCCGGCGTGGCAATCCCGGACGCACGGCGGAATATTTTGGCCAATCCATCCTCGGAACCCTTTGACAACGTGAGTACGGTGAGCACGATTACATTGTACCTTTTCGTGAGGTGCGCCTGCGCCAGCGTCATGTCGGTGTAGCGTTTGGGAACCTTGGTTTCGATAATGCTGTATTTTCCGAAATCTCGAAGGAATCGATAATTCCTGAGTTGGCAAACCGCTCGGCGGATTCTTCTTCCGGCATAAAAAACTTCTCAATTGCATTGCCTCCAACAGCGTGCGCTGTAAGTCTGAAACGACGTGCCCGATGATGTTTTGACATGCAGCTGTTTCAACAACCATTGCCACTATCTTGTTTTCCTGAAAACCGCAAAATGGCTTACTACATCACCCTCTTCTCTCCCGACACCTACAAGACATTCACTGAAACCGAGCGCTCCATCTCTGGTTTTCGTGAAAATCAGAAGACGCAGGCAAATGCGATCAAAAAGGGTAACAAGTTGATTGCTTACGTCACCAAATTGTCGCGCTGGGCTGGCATTCTGGAAGTTACGGGGGAATATTTTATCGACAATACGCCGGTTTATTCGGAAGATGATGTGTATACCCTGCGGTTTCCGGTGAAGGAAATTGCCTGGCTCCCGCTCGACCACGCGCTTCCTGTGGACGATGAGGAATGCTGGACGAGCCTTTCTTTTACCAAAAATCTGCCCAAGGAAAAGCACCGCGTGGACCAATATGGTGCGCGGCAATTTGCGCCGTTTCGAAGAGGCGGACGGAGCCTGGATTGAAGCCTATTTGAAAAAACAATTATCGGCCCCCAAAACTTTCCCGCTCAGTGAAAGCGACCATCGCAAGCTGGTCACATTGACCGTTAAAACGCAGGAAAGCAAGGAAGTGGAAGTATCAGTACCCGCGAAAGAAGAGCAGGAACCTGCCCCAACGTCCGAAAAAGACGATGTCCGCGAGTCGATCCGGGTGCAGGCAATGTTGTCGCGCATTGGAGAGAGGATGAAGCTGAAAATTTGGCTGCCGAAAAGTGACAGACAAAGAGTGCTGGCAGTTTGGAAACCTGAAACTGACTCACTCCTTACCACGCTACCCCTGTACTATGACAACATTACGCTGAAAACCATTGAAAATATCGATGTACTCTGGATCAAAGGCCGGTCGATCGTCCGTGCTTTTGAAGTGGAACATACCACTTCCATCTATTCCGGCATCCTCCGAATGGCCGATCTGATGGCCTTGCAGCCCAATCTGGACATCAGCGCCCACATTGTAGCCCCAGCCGAGCGGCGCGAAAAGGTACTGCAAGAAATCTCCCGGCCCGTTTTCGCACTTTTAGAGAAAGGGCCTTTGAAAGAGTCTTGTACTTTTATTTCCTATGAAGCAGTTACGGAATTGTCGGCGGAGAAGAGGCTTGAATATATGAATGATAAGGTGTTGGATGAATATCAGGAGCGAGCGGGGGATTTGGATTGAAAGGCTTGACACCCTCTTTCAACTCGCTCGCATTTCTTCTCATGGGCAGTTATTCGAAAATTTCGAATAACTGAAATTTCTTCAAGCTGTTGTCTAAAATCCTGATTAAATACTACTGCATAAGAGATAAGCGCGTTGAAAATAGCACGAAGTCTTTTCCTACTATTCTAATTCCGGTAATTTGTATTTCAGATAGTCATAAAGACAAATCGCTTTCTTCATAAAGGGACTTTTCTTTTTATCCGCTGTATAGTTCTGTTGTAAGAAAGTCAGCAAAGTGTCTAAATTTATTTTTTCAGTAGAAAGGAGAGGGATATGAATCAATGCTTGATCAGTGGTTTCACCAGCAATGAGTTCTTCAAGTGTTTGATATTTTTCATTAATACTGACTTTACGACGATCGTAAGTAGCACCAGGAAAGAATTTTTTTATGGTTGTCTTCACAACTTTATCTTTGAACTCCTCTGTAAAAGGGCAATCGGTATCGTCGAGTATTAAATTGCCTGTGTCGTCCAATAGATTAGCGTTTCTCAAATGTTTAAAAAAGGGAAAGTACACACCGGTGATATTTTGTAGCAAATCTTTGCAAATAACCTTTGAGTCGAACTTCTCATTTGGGTTTATAATGTCGTCTAATAGATCTTGCTGTGCAACTCCTTTTACGCCGATTTTAGCAAGCTTTTCCCTAGTTCCTACTCCAAAAAAGAACTCAACATTTTTCAAATCGAGTTGGTCTAGATCAAAGTTATCATCCACATAAATTCTTGATTTGGAGTCAGAATTCTTAACGAAATCAAACACCATATCCTTCATGTGTTTAAGGATTTTTATCGGTAGTCTTCGTGCGTTTTCACCTAACACAGAATACACGTCAATCAATGATTTATACTTAACAATAGTAATTGGCAGATTTATATCAGCGATCATCATGCTTGTATTGGACATAGTACAACTTGTCACATTTCGGTCGTACTCACAGAAAATAAGGCGATCTCTAAGTTTATCTACATTTTGCCGACTTAGACACAGCATAACTGATCTTAGTATTTCCTGGATATTTGGATCATGGAGACTATAACCCAAGAAAATGACAGGGTGCTCCATGAATATGGTTAAAAGTTTTGCAGCGAGGTAAGGGTTTTTTGCATTAAACTGATGATAATCCTCTTCGGTCAATGTAAGAGTATTGGGTGATTCTACGCATCCGTGAATTTTATAAATCTCACCAATAGATATTGTATTGTTAAATATTAAGTTGTCTTGTCCAATATATACCGAGAAATTTGGAAACACATTTTGTAAAAGTGTATCCCAGTTGGTTGTTATAATTCCGTCAATATTAACCTTCTTTAAAAGCTCAAATTCCGTAGCATATGGTGCTTTCGGGATTATTCCGAACCTCTTTATGTATTGAGCGATCTCATATTTCAGTGGACTAAACTCATTGATTACATCTTGTTCAAAGTTGCTTCTGCTTTCTTGAAACAAAGGTTTGTCCCACCACTGTTCATGAAACTCACTACCCATTAGAGAAGCAACTCTGGGAAGATCACCGTTTGCTTTGGATAGATAGAAGTTAAAGTTTCTTTGAAGTTCAATACTTGATGAAATTGTTTGAAGTAAGTTATGCCAAGTTCCAATTTCCAAATATCTATTTGAAAGCCCAGATCCTACAAAAAGATAAGGTGCAGTCGAAAAAGACCGCATTCGGTCCAAAAATTGTTCTACAAACATTGATTTAATTATCAGAGGGATTTTTAATGATTTAAAGATAAGAATGATTTGGATAAGTCAAGAGTTTAACCGATCACTCAATGCATATACTTGCAACGGGGAGTTTTGGGTGCATTGCTGCTTTACCGCTCAAAGGTATCACTACTTAACACCATTCTTTTCAAACCCTCAACTATATGCCCTATTCATCACCACAAGCGCTTCGTCTACTACGTCTTGGCACCCAGAATCCCTTTGCTACATTCAGAGAGGACCAAGAATTGGCTATTTCACAAATAGTAGATCGTCCTTCCAGACTTTTGTTGGTTCAGAAGACCGGATGGGGAAAGAGTTCTGTGTATTTTATAGCTACTAAGCTTCTTAGGGAAGCGGGAGGCGGCCCTGCCTTGTTAATATCGCCTTTACTTGCTTTGATGCGAAATCAAATTGCTGCGGCAAATAGAATGGGCGTTAGAGCTAGAACTATTAATTCCGACAACCAAGATGAGTGGGATGAAGTTGAAAGAGCCATTAGGAATAACGAGGTCGACATTCTATTAATATCGCCGGAAAGACTGGCTAATGGTCACTTCCGCGAGAAAGTATTAGGTCCAGTTGCCAGTCAGATTTCGATGCTTGTAATTGATGAAGCTCATTGTATTTCTGACTGGGGACATGACTTTCGCCCTCATTACAGGCTTTTGGAGCGTATTGTCAAGACGTTGCCAAGTAATCTGAGATTACTGGCAACGACAGCAACTGCTAATGAACGAGTAATGAATGACTTAGTTGCAGTTTTAGGACCGAATATTAGCGTTGTTAGAGGTGACCTCAATCGTCCATCATTATCACTACAAACTATACATATTCCTAGTCAAGCCGAAAGATTGGCCTGGCTCGCGGAATATGTTCCCAAAATTGAAGGCCACGGAATTATTTACACATTGACGGTGAGAGATGCAAATCTAGTTTCAAGTTGGCTTAAATCATCAGGTGTAAATGTTGAAGCTTATACCGGTGAGAGCGGGGACGCTAGAGAGGAATTGGAACAAGCCCTACTTGATAACAGGGTGAAGGCTTTGGTGGCAACAATGGCACTAGGCATGGGATTCGATAAACCCGATCTCGCTTTTGTAATTCATTATCAGCTTCCAGGGTCTATTGTTGCTTATTATCAACAGGTTGGCAGAGCTGGCAGAGGAATTGATAGTGCTCGTGGTATACTTCTAATTGGAGAGGAGGATAAGACTATCACAAATTGGTTTATAGAATCTGCATTTCCGACGCCAGATGAGGTTCAAGAGATATTATCAGCTTTGGAGAAATCTCAATTTGGATTGTCAGTGCCAGATCTAATGACGAAAGTGAATATTTCAAAGGGGCGTATTGAAAAGACCATTTCGCTTCTATCGTTAGAATCACCTGCTCCAATTGTGAAGGAGGGCAGCAAATGGCAACTAACAGTTTCACATCTGGCACCGGAATTTTGGGAGCGCGCACAGCGCTTGACCGCTTTAAGAAAGGAAGAGCAAGCTCAGATGGAAGAATACTCAAGATTAGAGTCAGGCCATATGGATTTCTTAATTGCTGGGCTGGATGGAGAGCCAAATACAATAAACGCATCACGAGTTCTCTCGCCATTACCTTCGACGGTAAATAGTAAATTGGTTACAGCCGCGATCTCATTTTTAAAGAGGTCAGACTTACCCATCGAACCCCGTAAGCAATGGCCAACTGGCGGACTATCTGGCTACGGTGTGAGCGGCAAAATTAATCCCTTTTATCAAACACAAAATGGGAAAGCCTTATGTATTTGGGGCGATGCAGGGTGGGGAAAATTAGTGAAAGAAGGGAAATATTATACAAAAAGATTTGATGATGAGCTTGTTAAGGCTTGCGTAGATTTAATATTGCGATGGAAACCCACTCCCGCTCCGGTTTGGGTTACATGCATTCCATCAACAAGACATCCAGAACTTGTCCCTGATTTTGCTGCGCGTATTGCAAATGAGCTTAAATTGCCTTTCAAACCAGTGTTGATCAAAACTGATGAGCGTCCTGCACAAAAAGCAATGGCAAATAGCACTCAGCAGGCTAAAAACCTTGATGGTTCTTTGGCAATCAATGATCAAAGTATTCCAAATGGTCCCGTTTTATTAATTGATGACATGGTGGATTCTAGGTGGACATTGACAGTCGCAGCTTGGTTGCTGCGCTTAAAAGGAAGCGGAGAGGTTTGGCCTCTCGCCCTCGCGCAAACAGGAAATGAACAATGAAAAATAGTGTCTCTGAAAATACAAAAGCAGTTTTGCTGCTCACAAGTCCTTTGATTGTGGGTAAGGGTAAAAACTATGCAGATTTATTGTCGATAAGTGAATACAACCGGCTCGCGCGGTTTTTACATGAAGACAAAAAACAGCCATTAGATCTTCTTAAACCAGATGCTGATGATCTTTTAAAGTCTTGTGCAAAGGTTTGTGACGTCGATAAATTGAGACGCTTGCTTAGCCGCGGGTTCTTACTAAGTCAAGTGCTCACCGATTGGCAAAATCGGTCAATATGGGTGGTCAGCAGAGCTGATGATAGCTATCCAAAGAAGATTAAAAAGAAGCTGAAAGAGGATGCGCCACCTATCCTATATGGTTGTGGCAATATATCACTCGTTGAGAGCGAAGGATTGGGAGTAGTTGGTTCAAGAGATGTGGATGACAGTTTAGTCGATTACACAAAGGCGGTGGCGAAACTTGCTGTGAAAGCAGGGAAAGTAATATATTCTGGTGGTGCACGTGGAATTGATCAAGCAGCGATGGTCGGAGCTATTGAAAACTTAGGTGCAGCTGTGGGAATTGTAGCAGATAGTCTTGAAAAGTCTGCCACCAGCCGATTATATCGAGAAGCATTAATGAATGACCGTATGCTTTTACTGTCACCTTATGACCCGAAAGCTGGTTTCAATGTTGGTAATGCAATGAATAGAAATAAGCTGATCTATGCATTATCCAGTGCTACCCTTGTGGTGAATTCTGATTTCAATAAAGGCGGGACTTGGAATGGTGCTGTTGAGCAATTGACAAAACTACATTACAGCAAAGTTTACGTTCGCTCGACTGGCCAACCGAGCAAAGGTTTGGAAGCTCTGACTAGAAAGGGGGCGTTTGTTTGGCCTAATCCTGCCGATATTGAGTCGTTTGCGAGTGCTATAAAGGGAGATTACAGCCAACTCTCGGAAAAGCCTTTGGAAAAATTATTTGTGAAGGAGGTAGAAATCTCTTCAAAAGTAGACGATGTAACTTCTACGCCGCCGCCTTCGAATATTCTTCCAAAGAATAATCTAAATCCTGGGGAAGAGCTCTTTTTAAAGGTAAAAGAATTGATTTTTACACAATTGTCAGCACCGAAATCCATTGAGGAGGTTGCGAAGATTCTTTGTGTTTCAAATCCGCAAGCCAAGGCGTGGATTGATAGACTTATTAAAGAACAAACGGTGCTGAAACAGCCAAAGACTAAAAGATATATGCTGAAAACTCAGTTGGCGCTATCTTCAACTTTATAATGGTAGAATTGCTTCAACTATCTCATCATAAGAGATTGTGTTTGCCGCAAGACTTATTTTAAGTGCGATACCTCTTGCCATATTAATGTTTGATATCGGAAAACATTTATCAATGTTTTCCGATGTATTTGCAATCTGGAATTCAGATTTAGAATAGTGCTCCATAAAACGAACTATTATCGATACGGAATGCTCTCTGTATACTGGCAGCTCAACCGCCCGCTCATTCCCCACGCTGCCATCCAAATCTTTCCCCTATATTTGCCCCGCAAACTCTTAGTAGAATACGTATGATTAATTTAAGGAAAGCCAGGCCTAAATGGCCTTGGAGAGGCATACGGGTGCAAGTCCCGAGACCTGGCCGAAGTATTCTTCGTTAGAGTTTGCGGTGACCTCTCCTTTTCATTCACTTTTTTAAAAACCATTGCCAAATGCAAACTCTAGATGGTTCAGGTGTTGGTTCGGATTCAAACCCAGTCAACCCAATGAATGATCCACGTCACGCATCAAATGCTAGCACTCCGCTGACAGATTCACAGGCCGAGTTTTGGTATCTCGTAGAATGTCAGGGCTGCAAGGAGCTCGCGCATTCGCTTAAAATGGTGCATGATCTGGCGCTTTATCATTCGGATGTTCCGTTTGATACGGCTGAGAAGTCGGCGCTTTTTGATGTGAACTTGCTCGTGGAGGGATTCCAGAAGATGGGAGCGAAAATGTAGGAACTGAGGGACTGTTGGCGACAGTCCTTTTTTGTTTTTATGCTGATCCACAACGAAACGCAGTGCCGGTAAGAGGCCGCTAATTCATATTCCTAAACGCCACCGGCGTCTTCCCGGTCTTCTGCTTAAAAAGCTTATTGAAATACTGAGGATATTCAAAGCCCAGGCCATAGGCGATTTCGCCGACTGAGCGGCTGCTGCTTAAAAGAATGTTTTTGGCTTCTTCGATCAGGTGAAAGTGGATATGGTCCTGGGCGTTTTTGCCGGTTTCTTTTTTCAGGAGGTCGCTCAGGTAATTGGGCGATAGATTTACCCGTTCTGCAAGATATCTGACGGTTGGCAGGCCACGTTCGCTGAGATCGCCCAGGCTGAAATATTCGTTTAACAGCTTTTCCACCTGGACAATTACCGCATTATTGGAGGTTTTTCTGGTAATAAACTGTCTGCCGTAAAACCGGGAGCAATAGTTTAGCAGCATTTCAATGCCCGATACGAGGATCGACTGGCTGTGTATATCAATGTTTTCGTGCAGTTCGACTTCGATCTTCTGGACGCAGTGTGTCAGAATCCGTTTTTCCTTTTCCGACAAATGCAGTGCTTCCGAAACTTCGTAGGAGAAAAAGCTGTAACTCTTCATTTTATCGCCCAGCGACGTGCCCCGGATCAAATCGGGATGAAAGCCCAGGCCCCAACCCAATGGCTGGGCTGATCCCTCGATTTCGTCATCCATTTCCAGCACCTGGTTGGGCGCCAGGCAGATCAGACTTCCATTTGTAAAATCGACCAGCTTCCGCCCGTATTTGACGTGATTCCGGTTGTAAGTCTTGTAAATCAGCGTGTAGAAGTCCGTCGAAATTTTGGTATGCCCGATGTCCGCCTCACAAACCTGGCTGAAATCGATGATCGCCACGAGCGGGTGGTGCACAGGCTGGTCAAGCCTGAAAAATTTCAGCAATTCATCAACGGTATGCAGGTGAATATTTGTGCTCATAAAAACAAAGATAACCTCATTGCGTGGGCAATGAGGTGTAAATGATTGCTAAATTATAAACCGAATTGTGACTTAATGATCCCGTTAAAAGTGGCGTCGTCGGCCTGCTAGCGCTGCGCAATAATGGCTTTGGCATCTTCGCCCGCCGCGTACCGCAATTGATCTGTGCCGTCGGTGGCGGCTTCATAAATCACACCGGCCACGACACTCGCCGGGGAGGCGTCTCCGAACATCGCTTCCGTGGCTGCCAGCAGTTTACCGATGATCGGCTGGTATTCCGTCATGCTTTCATCATTGCTGAAATCCAGCGAGCGGCCCGTAAAATCGGTAGCAATTGCACCCGGTTCTACAATTTTAACCTTTCCGCCAAACTCCTGCACCTCATAGTTCAGCGATTCGGAAATGCCTTCGACCGCGAATTTCGTCCCGTGATATAAGGTCCCGAGCGGAAAGCTCATCTTGCCACCGATCGACGAAATATTGATAATGAGCCCGCTTTTGTTGCTGCGGAAATGTGGCAGCAAAGCCCGGGTCACATCCAGCAGGCCGATCACATTTGTATCAAACTGGCGAATGATCTGCTCCCTCGTAAAAGATTCCAGCACACCATAAGCGCCATAACCGGCATTATTTAATAAAACATCAATCTGCCCGAACCTGGCAATGCCTTCTTCTACTGCATGATTAATGGAGGAAGGATCGAGCACATCGAGTTTGGTAACCAATATATTTTCCAATTCCCCTAATTCAGTTTCGGATTCCGGATTCCGCATGGTAGCGATGACGTTCCAGCCTTTTGCGTGAAATAATTTGGCGGTTTCTTTCCCGATGCCGCTGCTTGCCCCTGTAATTAAAATGGTTTTCATGATCTCTGATTGTTAAAATAATGCATCAAAGGTCGGGGTGAAAACGGGGCTGGTATGAATACGAATTCAGGGTTGTTGTATACTTTTTACCGATTTCTGGTCGCGCCGTCATGCATCAAATTTTAGCTTGTCGATGACGTAATCCCAAGCCGAGTCTTAGTATCACGTAAAATGTGAGGGCTGCGAGGAGCTGGTGGATCAGCTAAAAATGATCTATGGTCTGGCACCTTGTCATTCGGATATTCCGTTTGATATGATTGAAAAGTCGGCGCTTTTTGATGTCAACTTGCTTTTTGAGTGCCTTTGCTTTTGCGCTTAAATAATTGGAAGACCGGCACAGGTATAAAGGATATGACGTCAATTGGAAGGTTTCTAGGCCACCTTTTCCAACTGGAAGAAAAAGATGGTGAAATGGGTGTTGCTTAGCTTCGAGAATTGCGTCAGTTGGGGAGAAAAACGCTTAGCTGAGTTGACGACGTTGCGGTTGAACTAGCTAGGATCTACCTGATTGTAGGATGTCGCCCGAAGAAAATTCAATGTAGCAATAGTAGTTATTCATTTCGAAGAATATGGATTTATGGGCATATCCAAACAGTGTAATACTCGACTTTTCAAGACCTGCGAATCTCACTGATAATCCCTACATTAAAACATTTAATGGAAAGCCCGGATGAGCGCCTTTTCGTAAATTGGTTCTTATCATCAGACGATGCTTAAAACAAAATTGAAGACTTCCAATGGGAATACAAACTACTTCAAGCCACACAGCACACTAATTATTTAACCCGAATAAGGGCTATTTCTGAACCAATTAGGAAAAGAATCCTATGGTGTTGAGCGTACAGAAAAACCACCATTTTCATCAAAACCATTAATTAGTATCAACAAACCCATCACCTCCTACACTTTCAAAAAAATCTTGTTTTTATAAAGAAAATAAAGGCCCAGCAGCTCGACCAGAATAACCGACACTATTTTAAGCAGTTCTTCAAAACGATCCGGGACCAGCCGAATCAGCCCGCCTAAAAAGAACTGAGCCGTATGGTCAAATCCTATCATACCTTCCACAGCCAGGTAGATGAGGATCGAGTTTGTTCCGATCAGGATGAAAGGGAATGTCCATCTTTTCCAGCCTGCCACGTCGATGATGAGGTAAAAAACGGCAAAAAAAGCCAGGCTCCACCCGCCGACAAACAACACAAACGAGCTGGTCCAGAGGCGCTTGTTGATCGGGAAAATGCCATCCCACAGAAGCCCTGCCACCATGAGTGCCAGTGCAGCCATCAGCATAAAATAGACACTCTTTAATGGGTCAAAGGTCTTTGATCGCACAAACACACCTGTAAAAATGCCCAGAAGTCCCGTGGCCACCGCCGGAATCGTAGAAAGGATGCCCTCCGGATCGTGGACCTTGCTATGCAGCCTGCCTGGCAGCAGCAGTCTGTCAATGTAAGATTCCAGGGAACCCTCCATTGACATATCCCCGGCCCCGAATCCGGGCACCGGAATAAAAGACATCGCCAGCCAGTAGCCGGTCAGGATCACAAAGAACCACACAAGCTGCTTGCGCAAACTGAAATGCAGGTGGATCAGGCCGGCAAAAAACCACGCGATCCCGATCCTGCCCAGCACGCTGGCGAACCGGGTGTTTTCGTACCCATTGAATTTGAACAAACCATTGACCACCATGCCAAGGAAAACCAGGATCAGCATCCTCCTCAGATTGGCTTTAAGTATCTGACGCTTGACCGTCGCCGGTAACTGATAGGCATAATCCACACCCGACAGCCCCATTTTTTTGCCCAGCGAGTAGGGGAGGGACACACCCGAAATAAATAGAAACAGGGGGAAAATCATGTCATAAAAAGTGCAGCCATTCCAGACGGTATGGTGCATCTGGGCGGAGAGCCATATCATTACCGGCCAGCCCGTCAGTTCAGCCAGCGCATGGATCAGGTGCTCACCGCCGATAATCCAGAACATGTCAAAGCCACGCAGCGCATCCAGTGACACAAGCCGTTGCGACGTATTCACCTGCATGTCCGCAGGGGAGGAGCGGTTAGTTTTTGTAGTCATGGCTGATTTGCTGAGCATATTTCCGATGTAGTTTCAGGGCCGCCTCAATGCTGTTGCCTGCCGGTTTCGTAGGGAAAGCTTTTTGCTCATTGACCCACTGCCACTCCCATTGTGCAATGCTTTTTTCAAAGGTTTTGAAATCCGCCTTCGTGTGATTTGCCAGGCTGCCGTCGAGCATGGCGAAGAATTTTTCCCAGCGTACCCTGTAAAAATCATTGAGCAGGCCGCTCCATTGCCGGTTGGAATATTCGTGCAGCGGACTGTCGGCATCACCCCACAGCGTGATCAGGTCGCGGGCATTTTGTTCGTAAAGTGCCTTTTCCTGCGCATTCGTGCCCCATTTTCTGGCATCTGCGATCCAGGGTCCGAGCATGAAATCTTTTCTGGTTGCCAGCAGCGCATCCATATCGTCGATCAAGTCAATAAACTCGCGGCTGTGCTTTTTGAAACCAATTTGGTCTCCCTTTCTGAATGCAGTTACCCATTTTTTCTGAACAACCAATGCATAATTGGCCAGAATCTGTCTGGAAACATCCACCAGATCGTAGCTAAATCCGTCTGTTTTTACACCCTTATTTGCAGCCTTGACTAGCAGATCCCAAGCCGGCAAAAGTTTTTCCGGCGCATAATTCAATTTCGTTCTGGTCCAGATCGTGGAAGAATCCAGGGTTGGCCTGCCCGTCACAATTGACTCTGCACCGTCGCGGATTTCCTTTCCATTGTAAACCGTTTTTCTTAAAATCTGCCAGGCCAGGTTAAGATCCGAATCGTTTTTCCCATACCTGTTTCTTGCGTATTTTTTCAACCATTGATCGAGGTCGATAGGAGTAGTCCGCCAGGTGTGGTCCATCATCAATTCATAAATGACCGGGTTTTGCTCGATGGCTTCCATCGTCAGGCCGATGCCTTCCAATCGTTTTTTACCGGGATCGTTCCAGGCCTGGGCAGGTCCTGCCGCGACACCTTCCATTCTGCCGAACAGATTGACATTACCCCCAAAATTGTTCAGCATGTTCCAGATCCACGGTTTACCGTAAAATGCACCTGTCCGCTTCCAGACCGGCTCGATTTCGGCTGCCAGGTCGAGCAGGATCATTTTATCGTCGGGTACTGCTTTCAAAAGTGCTTCAATCTGCGGGGCTTTCCAGAATTTCCGGTCGCTGTAAAACAACCAGCCCTGCATCACCCAAACTGCATTCGGGTCCGCCTGGCGCATGCCGTCGTAGATCCTTTCGCTCAGTTTTGATAAATATTCGGGATCGTCGGTGGGTGGTTCGTTTTCGTTAAATGTATCGGCCGAATATAAATGGTCGGTGCCGTAAAGCTGGGTCTGCTTGTCCAGGAATTTCTTGCCGATTTCTGCAAAAAGCGGGTCCTGTGAATCGAGAATGTAAGTATTTCCAAATCCATTGGTCCAGTTAGTCGCCTTCAACTGTGCATTGGGAAATTTCTTCTTGAATGCAGCCGGAACGTGCCCCGTAAAAGCCGGCAAAACGGGTTTCATGCCCAGCTCACGCTCTCTTTTCACAATTTGCTGCTGCAAAGTCTTGTGGCTTTCCATCCAGCTCAGCGGTAGCGGGCCACCCCAGCCGTCCAGATTTCCCATCCAGAACCAGCCGAAATAAGCCGGGCCGCTGAAAAAATCTTTCAGGTCATTTTCACTGAAACCCATGTCTTTATACACTTCCAGCCAGGTGTATTCCTCGCCGGTGATCGCCAGCGGCATATTGATCCCGTGCATGGCCATCCAGTCAATTTCTTTTTGCCAGCGCTCCCAGTCCCACCAGCTCATGGTGTAATTAAACGTGCAGTAGTTCAGATTGTAACGATAATTGTAAACCGTCGATTTGGTGATTTTCGAGGGTAGGGCAGGCAGTTTTGCCGGAAGCGATAAGTTGGTCCCATTCCAGGTGATCTGGCAGTGCGCATAGTTTGTCAGATAATAATAAAGCGCAGAAGCCACCGCCACGCCGCTCGATCCGCGCAGCACGATTTTGCTGCCTTTACTTTCAATTTCAAATTCGTCTTTGCCGGATTTGGAAGTCAGCTGCTCCACCTCGAAATGAGAGGCATGGGATGGGACTACCCGTGCAATCAGGGCTTTGCCGGAGGTCGCGATGGTTTGCGCTTTAACATTTATCCCTGTAAAAAAGAAGCAAATGATCAGGCACAAGGGGTTGACCCTCTTCAAAATACGAAGAGAAAAACAACCTGTTCGGATGTCGTTCATTTTGAAAAAAGATGATGAAAAAGCACCCGCACGAAATGCGCGGGTGCCAGGATTTTACGAAATCAATAACCGGGGTTTTGTACCAGTGCCGGATTCAACTGCAAGGCTACTCTTGGGATCGGGAAAATGCGTTTGTTCACATCCGAATCGGTTTTGTAACCCCATTTGCCCTCGAATTTTCCAAAACGGATCATATCGTTTCTTCTCCAACCTTCCCACGCAAACTCGCGTGCTCTTTCGGCATAGATGAAGTCCAGATTCACGCTGGTCAATGCAGGCGACGTGGTGCGCTGTGCTCTTAGGTCATTGACCAGCGAAAGTGCAGTGCTCCCCAATGTCGGCGTGCCGCCTCTAAGGATGGCCTCAGCTTTCATCAGCACAACATCCGAATACCTGAAAACCGGGATGTCGTTGTTCTGGTTTCTGTTCAGGGAACTGGCATCCGGGTAAAACTTCATATTGCGATAGCCCATGTGCCACGCGATCTCGTCATTTCCGGCGTCGAATGCGGATACACTCTGGCGCAAAACCACTTCCGGCGTAATGTTCACCTGGTAAGTGTAAGGCGCCGACGGGTTGCTGCCGGTATAAAACTGGTCGTAACCAATGTTGGTTGTGGTGACGGTCACGGGCGTCACGCCGTCGTTCATGAATTGCGGTCCTTTGAGCCACTGACCATTCCTGACATCGTTTGGATCATTGAAATTTGCATAGTATTCCGGCAATGTGGAAGCCGAACCGGCGGGCGTAAACGGCAGGCTGAACTTCTTCGTCTCGCTTCTCGGAATATCGTACCGCGAGCGGTTGTTCACGCTCCGGAACGGGAATGTGTTCGTCTGCGCCGGGTCGTAAGGAATCGCAAAAATGAATTCCTTCATCTGCGGTCCGTTCGTCGGATAAAACATGTTCAGGTAGCTGCTTTTCGGTTCGAGGCTGTACAATCCGGAGGCGGTGATTTTATCGCAGGCCGCAATGCAGTCGTCGTAGCGCTTCGTCCCGGTGTAATATTCCGCATTGAGGTACATTTTCGCAAGCAGCGCGTAAGCCGCCCATTTGTTGGGCCTTCCATACTGTGACACGCCCGATACTTCGTTCAGGTTTGGCATTGCTTCCAGGATTTCCTTTTCGATAAAATTGAAAACCTCTGTCCTCGGCGTGTTGGTTTTAGGTGCAAAATCACCGTATTCTGTATAAATCGGCACATTTCCGAAGGCATCCATCATCATAAAATAGGCGAATGCACGCACCGTTCTGATCTCCGAAAGCATCGTCTGTTTCGCTGCACCTTCCGGCATTTTTCCTTCCAGAATGGAGATAGACTGGTTGGCCACGCCTATAATGGTCGATAGCCAGGTCCAGTGACCATTTACATAGCCGTTGTCTACCGTCCAGGTGTGCAGGTGCAATGTCTGGTTTTGTCCACCGTCGTACCAGTTTCCGCCCCGGGCCGGCATAATGCCCTCATCGGTGCTGTATGACGCAATCTGAAATGCTTCCGCTCCGAAATTGCCTCTTAATGCTACATAAACAGGCCCGGCTGCGGAAATGAATTGTTCATCCGTGCTCGGGAAAACGTCGGTCGTCAGTGCGGTCGTAACCGGCACATCCAGGTCGTGGCAGGAGAACAGGGTCGCTGCCGCCAGTGTTGAGAAAAGTAGTTTTATATATGAAATCTTCATGATGCTGCTTCGATGTTAGATGGAGATATTCAGGCCAAACAGGAACGTGCGCGTCTTCGGATAGAAGTTGTTATAATCAACCCCCGGCGCAATCCCGCCCTGATTCACTTCCGGGTCAACACCCTTGTATTTGGTGATGACAAACAAATTATTGACGGAAGTATAAACCCTCAGGTTTTTGACAAATGGACCCAGCTTCCTGAAATTATAGCCCAGCGTAGCATTGTCAAACCGTACGAAACTTCCGCTTTCGAGGAAACGCGACGAGTAAACGTAAGCATTGAAATCGCTGGCCGGCTCGTCAGCCGCATCCACCAGGATATTGGAATACTGCGCAGTACTAGGTCTGAACAGATCGGCCCGGGTTGCATTGAAAACCTTGTTTCCGAATACCCCTCTGATGAAGACATTCAGATCAAAGTTTTTGTACCGCAGGCTGTTGGTCCAGCCCAGCATCAGCTTGGGCTGTGCGCTGCCCAGGTAGTAATAGTCTTTTCCTACTACCGGCGTGGTCGTCAGACTGCCGTCCGCGGCATAAAACTGGGATACACCCGCTTCATTTTTTCCGGCATATTTGAATGAGAAGTATTGTCCCAGTGGCCTGCCCGCTTTCAGAATCTGAAGCGACCTTCCGGATTGCCCGCCGCCCTCCGGACGCGAGAGCAATACTGAGTCGCCGCCCGCAAATAATGGGTTGGTGAGGCTGGTGATCTCGTTTTTGTTGTGCGCCAGGTTGATTCCGCTCGTCCAGCTCAGATTGGTTCGGTCAACGATTTTCGCATTTACATTGAATTCAATACCCTTGTTGTTCACGCTTCCGCCATTGGCTACAATGCTGCCGGACGGTACCAGGATCGGGTTCACGGTGTAGGAATAGATCATGCCCGTGGTGTTTTTAATCATATACTTCCAGCGAGCCGTTGATACGGTTACCCAGCACAGCAAAGTCGAGACCGATATTGGTCGTGGCCGTTTTCTCCCATTTCAAATCTGGGTTTTCGGATTTGGTAGGACCATAAGCGCCTGTGAGTGCCCCATTGTAATAGTAGGTACCCAAAGCACCGGAGATGAATTGGGCCGTGTAGGCATTGAATCCACTCGCATTACCAGTAACCCCATAACTTGCTCTCAGTTTCAGGTCGCTGAATATATGCTGGTTTTCCATGAAACCTTCCTGGCTGATCCGCCACGCGGCACCCACGGACGGAAAGTAGCCCCACTGGTTATTGGCGCCAAATACCGAGCTGCCGTCCCTTCTCACCGAGCCTTGCAGCAAATATTTGCTTTTGTAGTTATAATTAAATCTGGCAAAATCCGAGATCAGCTGTACTTCCTGGTAAACACCATCGGGCCCAAAGCCGATCTGGTAGCCGGCCGTACCGTAAGGATTGCTCAGTGCGAGGTTGTTGTAGGTAACGTTATCAACCGGGAAATTGCTGGTCGTCACCTGAAAACCCTGACCCACGCGGTTGTTCTGCCATGAGTAACCCACTACCGCATTAATGGAATGATCTCCGAATTCCTTGTTCCAGGTCAGGTAGGTTTCCAGGATTTTGCTCGTATTCTGGTACGAACTTCTGTTGGCCTGGCCGTTTTTGCCGAACGATTGTACCGCATGAAATCCCAAGCCCGGATCGGGGTTGTCGTACATGTTGTTATAATTGTTCGTAAAATATTTGTTGTAGTACGTGCCCTGCAAAGTGCTGGTGTTCAGGTAGGAAATATCCAGATTGTAAGTCAGCCCGAAAGGCAGCTCCACCTGCGTTTTAAAACTTCCGATGAGATTGTTTGACTTCGTATTCATCTCACTGTTGTTGATCATCGCTACCGGATTGTAGTAGTTCGTATTCTGAAAGTTTTCAAAATAAGAACCGTCTGCATTTCTGATCGGGGAAACAGGGAGGTAAGAAGCCGATTGCAGCAACACCGTGTTGCGGTAAGGAATGTCATTCGCATCGCTATGCGAGTTGGTCACCGAGAAGCCGAATTTCAGTTTATCCTTCAATGCACGCTGCTCGATCGAGAGGCGGCCAATGACGCGGGTCAGGTCACTGTTCAGCAGGATACCGTCTTTTTTAACATAGTTCAAGCTCGCCGCGTAAGTCGTGTGCTCGGTACCACCATTGAAAGAAAGATTGTGGTTGGTAGAAATCGCTGTCTTCTTCTGGATCGATGACTGCCAGTCTGTATTGGCACCTTTGTCGTCCGCCGGCGTAAATCCAACACCGTTTTTTTCCAGAAACGCCCTCAGCTGGTCACCTGTCATCATGTCGAGTTTGTTCGAAATTTTCTCGATCCCCACATAACCATTGTACGAAATCTGCATCGTGCCTGCCTTTCCTTTTTTGGTAGTGACCATGATCACCCCATTGGCAGCGCGGTTACCATAAATAGCGGTTGCTGCCGCATCTTTCAGCACGTCGATGGAAGCAATATCATCGGGCGCGATGGTCGCAATATCAGCACCGGGCACACCGTCGATCACGTAAAATGGTCCCTGCGCACTGTTGATGGTCGACGCACCACGCATCACCACTGCTGCCGGCCTGTTCGGGTCGCCGCTGGCGGTGATATTGAGTCCCGGTACTTTTCCCTGCAACAACTGTCCGACGTCGGTGATAGCACCATTATTCAGCTCTTCTCTTTTGACCGTGCTCACGGCACTCGTCAGGTTTTTGCGCGACTGCTGACCGTAACCTACGACCGCCACTTCGTTCAGGGTTGTATTGCTTTCTGCGAGGCTCACGGAGATGGTGCTTTGTTTGCCTACAGCTACTTCCTTTGTATCAAAACCGATGTAGGAAAACACCAGCACATCCGTATCCGCAGCATTCACAGAGAAATTGCCATCCAGGTCGGTGGTTGTCCCCATTTTGGTCGCTTTCACAATAACGGTCACGCCTACCAGTGGTTTTCCGTCGGCTCCCAGTACCTGGCCTTTGATAAGTTCCAGAAGTTCTTTGGCAGGCGCCAGGATCTTAGGCTCCTTTTTTGCCTGCAATACCACCGTTTCATCCACAATGGAATAGTCCACCGGCTGATTCCTGAGCACCTTGGCCAGCGCATCTTCCAGGTTGGCGTCTTTGATGGCCACGGAAACCTTGTTCGTATTGGTCAGCAGCTGGGTTTTGTACCAGAACGAATAGCCACTCTGACGCTCGATTTCTTTCAGCACCTTCGGCAGGGGTGCATTCTGGGCAACCAGTGTAATCTTCTGTGCCGAGCTGAAAGCGCTTGCCTGCAGACAAAAAACGAGGGAGAAAATAAAGATCAGTTTCATTACCAAAAAAGTTTTGGTGGCAAGAGGCTTGCGGTAACTGTCACCTATATACGACAGCCAGGACCCCTTTTGGATAAAATGGTCGTGATTCATACTTTTGTTTTGAGTTGATTAAATACTTTCGGAGAAATTGTAGTTAATGCCGGCTCATTTGAGCGGGAGCGCGCCAACGTTCCCGCTTTTTTATGAAGACAGCACCTGCACTTGGATGGCTGGTCTTTATCTTCTCATAGGCGCTCGAATGGTTTTATGGGTTTACGATAATGGACTTTCCTTCAATGCGGCATTTCACACCGCTGAGCGATAATATTTTAAAGACTTTTGACACGTTTGCATTTCTGGGTAGCCGGCCTGTAAACGTTTCCTTTCCCGGTGTACCTTCATAAACAACCTCCACATCGTACCAGCGGGATATCTGCCGCATGACCTGTTCAAGGTTGTCATCCTGAAACTGGAAGTACCCGTTTTTCCAGGCCATTTCCTTTTCAATATCAATGTCATCCGCAATCCCGATCTGGCCGGACACGGTTTTGATCCGGGCCTGTTGCCCGGGGATCAGCATGGCCGACTTGCCTGCATGATTGCTTACCCTTACCGAGCCTTCCAGCAGCGTAGTCTTCAATACATTTTCATCCGGGTAGGCCATCACGTTAAAATGCGTCCCCAAAACAGTCACCTGCGCCTGGGAAGTAGCGACGACAAAGGGCATTTTTGCATTATGCGCTACCTCGAAATAAACTTCCCCGGTAATTTCCACCTTTCTTTCTTTACCTGTGAAAGCAGTGGGAAACCGGAGGGAGGATACCGCATTGAGCCAGGCTTTGGATCCGTCAGGTAGTACAATATGATATTGACCGCCTTTTGGAGTAGCGACGGTATTGAAGACCGCGGCCATCCTGCCTTCCCCGGAAGCGCTGTAAACCAGCTCTCCTTTTCTGGATTTGATGACATTGGTGCCTCCCTGGCTGGCCAGACTGCCGTTTTCGGCCCCGTCGAGGACAATGCTTGAACCGTCGCCGAGCGTTAGTGTTGCCTTATTGCCGCCGGGAGGAAGGTCAGCTTCCTTTAATACCGGAGCCTGCAACCGGGCAATCGGGCGCTGGTCTTTTCCCGACCACCAGTAAATCCCCAGTGACAGGATCAGCACGGCGGCGGCTGCCATCCTGAGCCACAAGTGCCGCACCGAACGGTCTTCTGCCGGTTCTTCCACGATCGTATCCTTGTTGTCCTGATCAAAGATGTTGCCCAGGATACGTCCGGACATATGCTCCGGCATTCTGATGTCCGACTTAAATTCGCTCCACTCGTTTTCCAGCACCCCGCCCAGCTCATGATCGGGATGCTGCCGGACCCATTCGGCCAGTTCCAGCTTTTCCTCCGGGCTGCATGTACCCGCAAATAATTTGCTGGTTAGGTATTGTATTCGGTCCGTATGCATAGATAATCCTTTCGTTCTCGAAAAATAACTTGTGTGTCTGATGCTTTTGCTGGTAAATGGCAAAGGATTATAAAGCCTGAATGATCAACTACCAAATAAAAGACAAATGGGAAGCGCGCAGGAACTAGTGGAGATACGAAAAAAGATGAATTAATTTCAAAACCTGGGCCCGGAGGCTGCAAAGGGCATTTATGCAGATCAAAAATTACTTCCAACCTAGAAAAAAGTATACCTCAGGCTGAAAAACAGGGACACTTGGTGAGGGAAATGGCCAGGGCGGCCAGCAGGTACACGTCAGCCTGGCTTCTCAGCTGGGTGCGGATCGTAGCCATCGCCTGCACCATGTGGTTGCGCACCGTATGAACAGAAATTTTCAACAGATCCGCGATTTCTTCATGGCTGTGCCCCTGATGGCGGCTCAGCTCGTAAACCGCTCTTTGCTGTGCGGGCAATTTCTCGATAGCCGCTGCCAGCAGGCGCTCGGTTTCCTGCAATGCAATGGAGTCGTCGGTCAGATTTTGTGAAGGGTCTGCCTTGAAAACTTCGGAAATAATCAGTGCCTCCTGCGACATCCTGCGAAAGTGGTTGATCGCATGGTTCTTCGACATCCGGAACAGGTAACTATCAAAGTTTCTGACATCGGCCAAGCTCTCCCGGTCTGTCCAAATTTTGATAAAAACATCCTGCACAATATCCTCCGCAAGCATTTCTGAGCCGGTGAGGCTGAGCAGATAGCCATAAAGCTTATGCTTGTAACGATCAAAAAGGGTTGTAAAAGCGGCTTCATCTGCCCTTGATGAAAGCATTAAAATCGAGTTGTCGATATCAGAATTCTTTTCAGGCACAAATTCAGGCATGATGCAGGGTTTCAAAATAACAGTATTTTATTTTAATCTTTCGTGAAATCAGAAAATATAATTCCACAACATGCTGGTGGAATCTGTTGACCATTAACCCGTTTTTGATGTATAGAGGACGTGTGAGAGGGGAGCTGCGATCCGGACGTTTGCAACAGCTACATATCCTCCCCAGCTTCGTGAATGTAATCCTGTTCATATATGTATAATGCGCTGCCGGTCAGCCTTTTGAAGTAAGTGAGGCATTTACTTTTCGGCAGGCATTTCACGGCTATCAGCAAACGTATACACGGCTTCGTTTCTATTGCTTTTATAGCGCACACGCAGCACTTCTGCACTTTACCGATTACCGCTGACTTATTATCCACTTCAATCAACGCTCAACTTTTTATGGAATCAATGCTACCTACTTTCTTTTGCCGGGCAAAAAGAATTTTCCGCCGGCTTGTTTTAACAACTGGATCTTCAAATGGGGGATCTGATTTTAAAACCCGCCTGAATTCGAAGTTTGCGGGACCCTGGCTGATGATCTTCCTTTTTATTGCGGCTAACCTGAGTGCGCAGCCTGCCTTAATGTGGAACAAAACCTTTGGCGGTAATAACAGGGACGTGCTTCGTCAAATGGAGCAGACCACCGACGGCGGCTACATCCTGGGTGGAACGACCGAGTCGGATATCAGTGGTGACAAGACACAGGCCAGTAAGGGCAGTGCTGACTTCTGGGTAGTAAAGGTGTCGGCAAATGGTACGAAAGAGTGGGACAAAACCTTTGGGGGCAGTGGCTTCGATGAGCTTATAGCTGTTCACCAGACGAGGGACGGCGGCTACATTCTGGGGGGAAGGTCCGACTCCAATGCGGGCGGTGATAAAAGCAGCAACGACCGCAGGCTTACCGCAGGCGGACGAGGTGATTACTGGATTGTGAAAATATCAGCGACCGGGATCAAACAGTGGGATAAAACCATTGGCGGAACAGGCAGTGACTATCTTACATCGGTCAGGCAGACGCCCGATAATGGATACCTCCTGGCCGGGTTTTCTGAATCTGGTGTCGGCGGTGAAAAGTCGCAGCCTGCGCTGGAAACTACATTCCCGCGTGATAATTGGCTTGTGAAGATTTCTGAAACCGGCAATAAGGTCTGGGACCGGACTTTTGGTACAACCTACCAGGATGCCATGCTTTCCATGGATGTAACCGAAGATGGCGGATGCCTTGTTTCCGGCAATGTGATTGGTCAGGAAACAAACCTGCAATGGTACCTGGCCAAATTCAGCCCGACGGGTACACGTCTTTGGGAAAAATTAATTTCAACAAACGGAAATGACCTCTTACAGGAAGCCCACATGACCAGCGATGGCGGGTATATCCTGGGTGCGAGTGCCCAGCGACCACACAATGATTACATTGTTGCAAAATTGAATACAAATGCAGAGGTCGTCTGGAACAAGGCATTCAGCGGTCTGGCTACCGATTTCTCGACCAGTATTGACATCCTGGCGAGTGTAATACAAACCAAAGATGGAGGGTATCTGGTAGGGGGGTATTCCTCAGGGGATGCGGGTAGTGCCAAATCGGAGGACTCGAAAGGACTTGATGACTATTGGGTGATCAAACTTTATCCTGACGGCACCAAGCAGTGGGACAAGTCAGTGGGAGGTACTTCTTACGATTATCTCGCCAGCGTGATCCAGACCAAAGATGACGGCTATGCCTTGGGCGGATACTCCACTTCACCAGCCGGAAAGGACAAAACAGAAGGTTCCAGGGGCGGCTTTGATATGTGGATCACGAAGCTGGCGCCGGAGTCAAACAACAAATACCTTATTTTTTCAAGTGGTACTCTGAATTTCAGACTCGAAAATGGTACCAGTAAGGCGTCTAAGACAGTCATGCTCGCGGCCAGTGCGGATTCTACTGCCGTAACCTTTACCAAATCGGCCAATAGTAACTGGCTTACACTTCCTGCGGCTGCGCTGGGTCAGCTTACGTTCGGGATTAATGCGGCTGGCCTGTCGCCTGGAAGTTACACTGCCAAAGTCACTGCATCAGCCCCAGGGTACCGGAACGCCATACTTATGGTGGAACTTACCGTGAAGCCGGTCAATACCGGTACGACGGTGCGCATCAATGCAGGTGGTGCCGCATTTACTACTGTGGGCGGGAAATTGTTCAGTGCAGACCGATATTTCAGCGGCATTGATCGCATTCATACCATCCCTGCCGGCGATATTCTGAAAACAGAGGATGATGCACTCTACCGCTCTGAGCGGAGCGCAACTTCGTTCAGCTACAATATTCCGGTTAAAAATGGGGAATACGTGGTCGTACTGCACTTTGCAGAGATCTACTTTGGTGCGCCGGGAGGGCCCAAGGCTTCACCCCGCCAGCGTCTTTTCAACATTGATATCGAAGGTCTCAACCGTGCTTCGGAATACAATATTTCAGCCTATGCAGGCGGGCCAATGCGTGCGGTACAGGAGGAATATACCCAGGTGGTGGTATCCGACGGCTTACTGAACATTGATTTTCTGAATGCGGGTGCCAACCTGCCTTCTGTGGCTGCCATTGAAGTAGTGCCCGCGTCGGAATATATCAGCACGATCGTATTATCGCCGCTGGCCGATGTGCATGTGCGCGACAGTGAGCTGGCCGCTCAGAACTTTGGGGCTTCCGAGTTACTTGAAGTAAAGTCAGCCAACGGAAATGGAAACCGCAATACCTATCTGCAATTTTCTGTCACCGGATTGTACGAGCCCAAACTGATCATTTCGGCAAAGCTGCGTGTGTATGGTTATAACGTTGAAAATAATACGAACGTAAATGTATCTGCCTACGGGATTGATAACGACGAGTGGACCGAGTCGGGCATTAACTGGCAAAATGCACCTATGGCAGGCTTAATTCCTGAGGGTTACACGAATGTCAACGCTGAAAATAAGTACTACGAAATTGATGTGACAAACTATGTCCGCGCGCAGGTTGGAGATGACGGTTTTGTAAGCCTGATGCTTAAAAATCCAACACTTCGAAATCGCAAGCTGTATTTTCACAGTAAGGAAAATCCTTCCGGCAATGCGCCCCAGCTCGTTATTCTGACGAACGGTGCATACACGACTCCCAACCGTATGAATATGGAAAGGACAAATCCTGCAACTACCCTGAAACAGGAAAACAAAAAATCGATCATATACCCCAATCCGGTTAAAAAACAGTTGGTACTCACCCTGTCAGACAAGCACCAGGGTGCAGTGCGGTTACAGCTGATCAATGGACTGGGTACGGCTTACGAGCTTGCGGCGCCCCGTGTGAATGAGGGCAAGGTAGAAGTGGACATTTCAGGGTTGCCGCTAAGCAAAGGGATCTATCTTTTGAAAGTAGGCTCAGCTACCGCAACAGAAGTTCTCAAAGTACTCGTCACTCAGTAGCACAGCATTGCACATTTTTGACAAGGCCATCCAAGTTTACTTTGGATGGCTTTCGTATTTCATGAGGGTATTCAGCGTTAAAAACATATAAACCTGTAATGCAGAAATGCCGGCGCGGAGAGCTGCAATTTATCTAGCGAAGAGCAGCCTTTGAATAACTTATACCTGTGCCGGACACAGGATGCATTAAGGCAGGCTAAGGAAAAGGGGTATGAATTCGAATGATAGTTTGAGAATAGCTGTATGCTTACGTTCGAAATTCTCGCCTAAGGCATAAATACCATACATAGATTTACTTCGACTACCTCAATACAACTTAGGCCAAAGATTGCAAACACACGCTCATAGCCAGAGACTTTGTTCTTTGGCTTTCTTTTTTGTTTAAAGAGTATTCGTGATGATACCCACGACCGCAATTTAGCTTTTATTCTCGCAAATGGTATGGATCTCAAAAGGCCCAGGATCTGGATAGGCAGTGTTGCTCGGAAAACGTTAGCCTGTCATGCGACATCACGGCGTATATACACGTCCGGTAATGCCCTGCCTTGATCTGGCTTAGCCCTTATTAAGCGTGTAAAATGTCGGGATATAGAAAGTGGACTTCCAATGCACTGTGACGGTTCGTTCCATTTATTAAGGACCAACTCAAATAACATTTAAAGAAATAAAGAAATAATTTTATGTTCAGGCTTGCTGTATGTGGCATTATTTTGATATTACATGTGATTAGAATTTGTAACAACCAAAATAGTCCTATCAATGAAAAAGCTTTTCTTGTTCCTCTTGTTGGCAGTAGCCTCGGCAAACATGGCTCACGCTCAAAAGAATGTAGGTATCAACACCCAAAATCCGGACCCTTCGGCTGCACTCGATATCAGCAGTACGGATAAGGGTGTTTTGATTCCGCGGATGAGTAAAGGTCAGCGGGATGCCATACCTTCTCCTGCTGCCGGATTAATGATCTACCAAAATGATGGCGATGCCGGATTTTATTATTTCAATGGTACTACCTGGGAGGCATTAAGTAAAAGTGGAGGAGGAGGCACGGGCACCGGATCTTCGAGTATTTACGGGGATGGTTCTGCGGGTGCATTGAATATTACCTCAGATGTGGATTGGACGACATCACCCCCCACGAGTTTAAACTTCCAGTTTTCGGAAATTACAGTCGCTTCAAACGCTACATTCAAAATTCCGAGCGGTACAAAGCTGCGGTGCAATGGAAATGTTAATATCAATGGCACGATTAATATTGAAGGTGCCGAGACGATTGTAGGGGTGGTCAGCGCGGGATGGATTGGAGGTATCGCCCGAACAGTAGCAGGTAGCGGAGAAACGATTTCCTATGGTGTTCTCACAACTTCGGTAACCAGTTTGATTAATATTCCTGTTTTTGGTGGCGGTACCGGCGCTAACGGAGGTGTAGGAAGTTTGAATTACGGAGGTGAAGGAGGAGGCTCGTTTGCAATTTATGCAAATGGCCAGATCAACATCAATGCAAGTGGAGTAATCGCGGCCAATGGTGGAAATGGCGTTACTAATGCAGGGACTGCAACAAGTTCGAATGGTAATGGTGGCGGTGGTGGTGGAATTGTGGTACTATTATCAAAGTCTGGCGTCAACAATGCAGGAACAATCAGCGCTACAGGCGGTTCTGGTTCTGACGCAACATTAGGAAATGGTCCGCGGCCTGGCGGTGGCGGTGGTGGCGGCGGAATTGTCCTTTTACTAGGATCGACGGTATCGGCGGGAAATGTACAGGTAAGTGGTGGAGCAACTGGTAATAACTTAGCAATGGCCGGAACGGGATCTTCCAATGGTGGTGCTGGCGGCGGCAGCGGAGGCAATGGCGGTGCAGGCGGTGTCGTCAATGTCAGCCAATCGAAAAATATAAATAATCCTCCGGCAGCTGGTTCACCGGGAATTTTCAGGGTTTTTGCTACGCCGAATCCTGAAAACCTATACTAATTTCTGCAAGAGGATGAAAAAGACATTATCAACAGCAATTTTCACTGCATTAAGCGGTATTGCTTCTGCTCAGCTGCCTGCTTTGTACAATAACGGTGCTATACTATACGTCTCGAAAGATACTTACGTACAGGTCAATGGTGATTTTATCAATCGGGAGGGTAGCAACCTCGAAAATGGCGGTATTCTTGCCACCAACGGGAACGTAATCAATGATGTACCCATGACGCAGGCCGATGCCGGAGAGCTGCTTTTAGAGGGTAATACGCCGGCGATCATCGGGGGAAGTCCCATCTTTGCTACCAATGTGACCGTTAACAATCCCGCCGGTTTCACGCTGAACACACCCTTGCGCATTAGCGGTCAGATGACATTCACCGCAGGTGTGCTAACGATTCCTGACTCAATCAATGCTTTCATATTTGAATCAGGCGCGTCCGTCAACCCGTCCGTTTCGCCTTCTAACCTGAGTCACATCAATGGCTTCATCAGCAGGGAAGGTAACGGACCATTTACCTATCCGAGCGGGAATGGTGCTATTTACCAGCCAGTCGGTGTAAATTTAACTGCTAACAGCGATGGCCTGGTAGCCCGGTACGTAGCGGGGAATGCAGGTGATGGACCGTTTACCACTAAAGGAAGCAGTTCAACACCACTAGTTGCGCGCAATATGCTTGAGTACTGGTCACTCTCACCAGTGGGAAACGCTACGGGTACTGTCACCATCTATTGGGACGAAGACAATAATACCGGTATTGCCAATACGGCCGACCTGGCAGTAGCGCACCTGTCTGGTGGCAACTGGTTAAATGAAGGTGCAAATGGAACGTCGGGCACAACCAATACAGGATTTGTTGTCAGTAATAGCATAAGCACATGGAGTCCGTTTACCCTGGGAAGTACTGCCAATTCCTCACCCCTGCCTGTCAGATTGATTGCCTTTACAGCGCGCCAGACAGAAGGTGCCGTTGCGCTGAAATGGCGAATTGCCGACGCGAAAGCGTTCAGTCATTTTGAGATTGAGCGGGCTTTGAACGCGAAAGCATTCGAGAAAGTGGGGCAGGTTGCATATGATGGAAGTATGGATTTCAACTTTACAGATATAAAGGCAATGTCATCCCTGGCAACCGAGCTGTACTACCGCCTGAAGCTGGTTGACAGTGATGGCTCCTTTGCGTACTCCGGAATTGAAAGTGTGAGTACACAAGATGCCTTTGATGTGGTAGCCTATCCCAATCCGGTCGTGGAAACGATTTACCTGAAAGCCCCGGAATGGTCGAAGGTATCCGGCGTAAAACTGTTTAACAGCCAGGGTCAGGTGCTGTACAGCTCCGGCAGTAATCCTCCGCAGCATATCAGTGCCAAAGCTTTGAAAACGGGCTTTTACTTCGTCAGGCTCACCCATGCAGACGGGACCGAGACGACGCGAAAGATTGCTATTGAACATTAAACAACAGGAGGGCTACTTAATCGGTAGCCCTTTTTTATTGTCCTTTACTATAAACCGGATTGTAATATGCCTCAGTACCTCTTTGAACCTCATTTCGTCTCCATTTTAGCTGTGTCCTAAACGAATGTCGATGAGGCTACTTGGCAGCATTAGGCCGAATGATCCCGCCTCTGCTACAAATGGGTAAATTCAGGAATTGCCAAAAGTATTTTCTAGCCAGGCAGTATCCGGCTCTGCCTTTCGTCTAATCGTTTATGAAACCGATTTCGAATACTTAACAACTATCTACCTATGAGACAATTTTTACTTCGCTTACAATTTCTGATGATTTGCCTCGGCTTGTCTGCAACGCTGTGTGCCCAGTCTGACGAAACCCCATCATTCTCACAAACCACCCTTCGCATCAATGCCGGCGGCGATAACTTCACTACGGGCACCAAACAGCATTATATCAGCGACATGTACTACGCCGGCATTAACCGCACCACCTACAATCCAGGAGCCATCATCGTGGGCACGACCAGCGATGCACTTTACTGGACAGCGCGTAGCTCGCCTGCATTCAGCTATAATATTCCGGTGGTTAATGGTGAGGTAACCGTCACGCTGCATTTTGCAGAAACGTATTTCGGGGTTCCCGGTACGAAGGGCGAAAAGGGTGGCGTGGGCAGCCGAAGGTTCCACGTCAATGTAGAAGGCAAGCGTCAGCTGACCAACTATGACATCTTTGCAAAGGCGGGCGGAGCGATGCGCGCCAACAAGATCTCTTTTCCGGCAACAGTTACGGACAATGTTCTGAATATTGATTTTCTGACCGGAGCAGCCGATCAGCCCAAGGTTTGCGCCATTGAAGTGCGGACTCAAAATTTGACATTTTCACCGATTGCAGATGCATTTGTGCGGGGCGGTATTTACAGTGATGCCAATTTTGGAACAAGCCCAAATCTGGATGTCAAGACCCTCTCCAACGATCCTGAAATAAGTCGCGACTCCTACATCAAGTTTCCAATGCCTTCGCCGGAAACACCCATCGTTTCTGCCAAGCTGCGCCTTTACGGGCATAACCATCAGGATGCAAGAAAGATTGACGTTTTTGTATACGAGGTCAATGATAATAGCTGGACCGAAACCGGCATAACCCTAAACAACGCTCCGGAACTATCGCCTCGCGCCCATGGTATCACGACTGTCAATGATGGTTACCAATACTATGAATTCAATGTGACACGCTTTGTGAGTGAAAGCCGGCAGCTTGGTAGCACTGAGGTAAGCTTCCGTATCAGTGATCCCAATGACCGGAATGCCAGGTTTATCTTCAACAGCAAAGAAGCAGGATCAAATCCACCGCAGCTCGTTATCCAGACTGTCTATGGTAACGCGAGACTTGGCCAGGAAGAGATCGTTTCGGAAGCGCAGGAGAAGCAGCCTTCAACTGTTTTCCCCAATCCCATTAAAGGTCAGTTTACAGTAGCGCTGTCTGCGGAACATGCCGGGCCGATTTCGTTCGAAATGATCAACGCAGCTGGTAAAAGCCGCACGATCTCGGCACCTCAAAATGCCAAGCCTGGTGAAAGTGCAGAATTTAACATCGCCGGACAATCATTTAACACCGGCATTTATCTCCTGAAAATAAAGTCGGATACGTTCACTGAGGTAGTTAAGACGCTTATATCAGAGTGACAGCTTAGGTAAGTAAAACACACTTATATTTCAAAGAAGCCGCCTGTGGAGTAGGATGAGGTGGCTTCTTCTTGTACAGACCTAAGTCGATTCAACGATTTTTCTAAAAAATCCCCTTTATAGCAGTATCTATCCTGAGCCTTTGTCTAACAGGATTTAAATGAAACATCTTAAACCAGGAGATATGAAATACATTTTACTCAACGTTACCCTTTTCTTCCTGTCTATCACAATCCTTCTAGCTCAGCCCGCCATTCAGTGGGATAAGACCATCGGCTCTCCGTCTAATACAACCACATTCGCTATCACAAAGAATACGATAGTTGTGCAAACCAGTGATGGAGGATATATTTTCGCTCAGGTGTCTAACGCTGGTATTGCCGGTGATAAAACTGAAAACAGCCGTGGGGAAAGGGATTTCTGGATTGTTAAGGTGTCCGCCAATGGTACCAAACAGTGGGATAAGACGATCGGCGGTCCGGATGCAGATTATGACCCTTCAATACATCAGACGACCGATGGGGGCTTTATAATTGGTGGGACATCAGGTTCGTCGATAGGCGGCGAGAAGTCAGAAAGTAGCCGCGGATTGTCTGATTATTGGGTAGTCAAGCTGGATCAAGACGGCAACAAGGCTTGGGACAAAACAATAGGAAGCACTGACAGTGACTATCTGGTTGATGTTCAACAAACTTCCGATGGCGGATATATTTTGGGGGGATGGACGAACGGAGGTATCGGAGGAGACAAGACGGAGCCGGCGTTAGAAGTTGAAGATCACTGGCGAAACTGTGATTATTGGATCGTGAAGCTATCGCCTACCGGCAATATCGTTTGGGATAAGACGCTTGGCACCCCCGATCCAGATAGGATGCGGTGTATGACGCTAACTTCTGATGGAGGATTTATTTTTGCTGGTGGCGATGAGTCGTGGATTGAATATGAAGACAGTGGTTACAGGCTGATGAAAGTTGCTGCGAGTGGCACCAAGGTTTGGGAAAAGGTCGTTCAGGGAACTGGTAGCGCCGAAATTCATGACATTGAACAAACACCGGATGGAGGTTTTATACTTGGCGGGACATCTAATCAACGTGCAGGTGGAGACCAGGCCGAAGACTCTCATTCTGATTACTGGATTGTAAAACTTAATGCAGATTTGACTGTTGCCTGGACTAATTTATTAAATACGCTATTTTATGACGATGCGAGGGGGCCCAATTATTTTGCAGATCTGGCCCAAACTTCAGATGGCGGGTACGCGGTACTTGGTTATTCGAGTGAGCCGGGGTTGGGAGATAAATCAGAAAATTCACGTAATGGAACGTGGGACTATTGGCTAGTAAAGCTAAATGCATCAGGTACGCAGGTATGGGATAAGGTCCTCGGCGGGGGCGGGTACGATAATGCAAGAGCTATTATCAGCACAGCAGACGGTGGATTATTGCTGGCGGGCAATTCAAATTCAGATGCCGGCTTTGAAAAAACGGACAATAAGAAAGGTTTGTCTGATTTATGGATAGTCAAACTTGCGCCGGAACCTCCGCTGCCTGTCAGGCTCGCAAGTTTCACTGCCCGAAAGGAATTGAGCAGCACAAGTCTTTCCTGGCAAACTTCCTCCGAAACCCAAAGCGACCACTTTGAAATTGAGCATAGTGTAAATGCAAAAACCTGGAACCACATTGCCAGCGTGAATGCATTGGGTGAAAGTGAAGTGCTGCACAATTACCATTTTACCCATGTCAATCCGGCAAATGGCAACAACTACTATCGCCTGAAAATGGTGGATACAGATGGAAGTTTCACTTACTCAAAAGCGGAGCAGGTGAGCTTTCAATTTGAGTTTGACGTCAACGTTTATCCCAACCCGGTAGCGGAGTACATTCATGTAGAGGCAGCCGACTGGTCAAAAGTAAAAGGCCTGCAAGTCCTGAACAACCAGGGAAAAGCACTTTACAGCTCAGGAAGCAGACCTTCTTACGATATCAGTGCCAGGTCATTGGCACCCGGCTTATATTTTATCAAAGTAACCCTTACGGACGGCTCGGAAACAACCCGAAAGATTGTGGTAGGGCAGTAATTCGCCTCTGCCGCATAATGGTAAATGCAGGGATCTCTGAAAGTATTTTCTCACCAGGCAGTATTGGGCTCTATCTTTTGTCTAACAGGTAAAAAGACGCCTGGTCTATATCCTTAGTCGTTCACATTTACTTAGATCATTTTATGAACAAGATTTTACAAATTGTATTACTGCTGGTCCTTTCAACAATCCCGGGCTGGTCGCAGACATGTAGTGTTCCTGTGTTTAAAACGCAGGCGGAAGTTGACAATTTTAGCACTAACTATCCGGGTTGTACTGTCCTTGGCGGTGTGGGTATCATTTCAACAAATATTACAAACCTGGACGGACTGCGCAATGTGACACGGATCACCGGAAATCTGAGGATTGAGCATAATCCAGATCTGGTCAGCATTGCAGGTTTGTCTTCCCTGGAGCAACTGGACGGCTCACTTAATATCGAAGACAATGATAACCTGCTTACCCTTGCCGGCTTGGAAAAACTTGTGCGGCCGCTACAGGATATCAGCGTTGTTTCCAATGAGAAGCTTACAAATATCACTGCACTGAGTGGCGTCACCCGAATCATGAAGAGTTTGTCCGTCGGAGCAAATCCGGCATTGACCAGCCTGGAGGGACTTCACAATGTCAGCAAGGTATTTAAAGCCGTTTCCATAACGCAAAACGACATGATCAGGGATTTGAACGGCCTCAGGAGACTTAAAGAAGTTGATTATTTGTGGGTCGGTAATAACAAGAACATCAAAAACCTGAAAGGATTAGCGCGGCTTGAATCAGTGAATTCAAATCTTGAAATTTCAGGCAATAGCACATTAACCGGCATTTCGGAGCTGGCTCAATTGAAAAATGCCAATTCTACTGTTATTACCAACAACCCGCTCTTGTCCGATTGTGCTGTCAGGATCGTTTGTGATAAGGTTAAATCGGGCAATATCAGAGTATCAGGAAATGCGCCGGGTTGTGCTACCAATGACGAAGTCAGGTTGTATGCGATCTGTAATCCTCAAACGCTGGTGCGCATCAATGCCGGCGGACCGGCTTTTACGACTGCGACCCAGAAGCTGTTTGTCGCTGATCAGTATTATGCCGGTATCGACCGGACGAGTTCCATAGCATCGGGAGATATTCTCTATACGACCAATGATGTGCTTTACCGCTCCGGACGCTGCTCGCCTTCCTTCAGCTATAACATTCCGGTGATCAATGAGGTGGTGAATGTGACCCTTCACTTCGCAGAGACCTATTTTGGCGCGCCGGGCAAAAAAGGCGGTGCAGGCAGCAGGCAGTTTAATGTTGACATAGAAGGAAGCCGCAAGCTGACCAATTATGACATTTTTGCCCAGGCGGGCGGAGCACTGCGTGCAGTTCAGCTAACAATTCCGGTAACGGTCACCGACGGCATGCTAAACATCGATTTTCTCACGGGAGCGGCTGACCTTCCAAGAGTGTCGGCCATCGAAGTTACTCCTGCTCCTTTGGTACCCGTGGCTGATGCTATGGTGAATACGGGTGCGCGTAAAAGTGAGAATTTCAGCCAAAGGTACTATTTAAGTGTTGTTCATTTGCTCAATGCAGGATCCAACAATAACGGCAACGACTTAGCCTATTTGAAATTCCAGCTCCCTGCCAAAAAGGCTGAAATTACCTCAGCCAAACTACGCCTTTATACGTATAACGGGGTCAGTAAAAGTGTCGTTGACATTCATGCTTATGGCGTCAATGACGATAGCTGGACGGAGCAGGCCATTACCGGAAACAATGCACCTGCCGCGTCAACTTCGTCACTTGGATCAATGACCGTCGATAATGCTCCTCAATACCGTGAGATAGATGTGACCAGTTATGTCAATGCACAGCGGCAATCCGGTGACGTACTGGTAAGTTTTGTGTTAGACGATCCAAACAAAACGGGTACCCGGGTGATCATCAACAGCAAGGAAGCGGGCAGCAACCCGCCCCAGCTCATCTATCAGACTACACCCATTGTCCAGACTCAAAATGGTACTGCACGCGTAGGACAGGAAGAAGTTGTGACCGAAGCTCAGGAAAAACAATTTTCAACTGTTTACCCTAATCCTGTCAAAGATCAGTTTACGATTTCCCTTTCGCCTGAACATGCCGGGCCCATTACATTTGAAATGGTAAATGCAGCTGGTAAAAGTTATTTTATCTCGGTAAACCACAATGTGAAACCTGGTGAAAAAGCAGAAGTTAATCTGGGCGGAAAAGCTCTCAGCGCGGGTATTTATTTGTTGAAAGTAAAGTCTGATGCATTGACAGAGGTAGTGAAAGTGCTTGTGACGGAATAGCATTTCCAGGAGTGAAATGTAAAGGAAACGATTGATTTTGAACTTCAAAACTTAATAAATTTCTTACCTATGCGACAATTTTTTCTTCGCTTACAATTTTTAATGCTTTGTCTGTCGCTGTCTGCAAGCCTTTTTGCCCAGCCCGCTATTCAGTGGCAGCGGACATTGGGCGGGTCTGACGAAGAGTATGTAAGGAGTGTAATTCAAACCGCCGACGGGGGATACCTCCTGAGCGGACGCTCGGCAAGCCCCGCAGGATTTGATAAGTCTGATTCACTGAGAGGACGCGTGGATGCCTGGATTGTTAAATTAAATGCAGCCGGTGAGAAAGAGTGGGATAAAACGCTGGGCGGCATTTATGGTGACGATCTCGGGAAAGTTGCTCAGACTCCCGATGGCGGATACTTTCTGGCAGGAGCTTCCTATCCGGGAGGCGGCGGTGATAAAGCTGAAACGTCAGAGACCGGTGAACTTTGGGTTGTTAAACTCAATGCCACCGGCAACATCTTGTGGCAGAAACAACTTGGCGTAGAAAACTACTACAATGCAGGCGTCAGGGATATGAAAATGCTGCCTGACGGCGGATTTATCCTGGCGGTAGGAGCACAGGATATCGGGGGATATGACAATTTGAATCAGGCTTTTCTGATGCGACTATCTGCGGATGCAAAAGTGCAATGGGTTAAAAGGTACGACGGTTTGCAGCCCCGCGATGCGGTGAGCGTTCAATGCGTGAGCCTTACTTCTGATGGTGGTTTTGTCCTTGGGCTGGAAACAACTTACTTCGAGGATCATCCGGATGTGTATCACATTGTAAAAACGGATGCGCAGGGCATTGTCCAGTGGAAAAGAGTTCTCGGCGTTTTGGAAGACGGCCAGGCAAGCGTTGTCAGGTCCGTTTCGCAAACAAGGGACGGTGGCTACATTGTAGGGGGAACCTCTAAGGCCCTTGCTTTTTCTGAAAAATCGGAAAGGAGCCTAAGTACCGACTATTGGGTAGTTAAACTGGATCGTTCGGGGCAGAAGATCGAGTGGGAAAAAACGATCCAGGCAGACCGTCCTGAAAACCTCATCGATGTACTGGAATTAGCCGACGGATTTGTCGTGGTCGGGGATTCGGAATCAAGCAACACAGGCGGGTTGGATAAAACGGAACCAAACCGGGGCGTACTAAGTACGTGGCTTGTCAAGCTTTCGAATGCTGGCCAGATCATGTGGGACAAAACACTGGGCGGCAGTTTCTATGACACGCCCAATGCATCGACAGCTACCCGGGACGGAGGATTTGTGTTTGTGGCCAATTCAGCCTCCCCTGTTTCCGGTGACAAGACCGAACCCTCGCGCGGCGGCGCCGATTACTGGATTGTCAAACTTGCCCCCGAAAACCTGCCGCTCCCTCAAACCACCCTCCGCATCAACGCCGGCGGGCCGGACTTCACTACCGCGACCAAAAAACTCTTCATTGCAGACAAGTACTACGCAGGCACAGACCGCACCAGCTCCATTGCATCAGGCGATATCCTGGGTACGACCAATGACGTGCTCTACCGCTCGGCGCGCAGCGCGCCTTCATTCAGCTACAACATTCCGGTACAAAATGGACAGGTGAATGTCACCCTGCACTTTGCTGAAACGTACTTCGGAGTACCTGGCACGAAGGGCGAAAAGGGTGGGACAAGCAGCCGCCGGTTCCACGTCAACATGGAAGGCAGCCGCATTCTGACCAACTATGACATCTTCGCCCAGGCAGGCGGGGCACTTCGCGCCAACCAGGTTACTTTTCCGGTCATGGTGACTGATGGCATTTTGAACATTGATTTCCTGACCGGAGCGGCTGACCAGCCTAGGGTTTCTGCCATCGAAGTAATTTCAACGGGGCTGAACCTGGCACCGGTTGCCGATACTTATATACAGGCCGCACAGTTTCTCAACACCAACTTTGGAACAAGCTCAACTTTCGAGGTTAAATATTCATCCGGCGACATCTCAAAAAGACGGGCTTCCTACCTTAAATTTCAACTGCCTGCACAAACCCCTGTCATTTCGGCCAAACTGCGCGTCTACGGCCATAACCATGAAAACAACAAAGGTATTCTCCTGCATGCTTATGGCGTTAACGACGACAGCTGGACCGAAACAGGCATAACCAAACAAAATGCGCCGGCAGCATCGACTGCCTCATTGGGATTTGTAGCCGTAAATGATGTTTACCAATATTACGAAATTGATGTGACCAGCTTTGTAAAAGCCCAGCAGCAATCGGGTGAAACATTGGTCAGCCTGCTTTTAAACGATCCCAGTAACCAGAATACCCGGCTAATTTTCAACAGCAAAGAAGCAGGTTCCAACTTTCCGCAGCTGGTGATCCAGACTACAAATAGTAGTGCACGTTTGGGAGAGGAGGAAGTTTTGGTGGAGTCTAAGGATAAGCAACCTTCAATTGTTTTCCCCAATCCGGTCAAAGACCATTTTACGGTATCGCTTTCACCGGAACATGCCGGGCCGATTTCGTTCGAAATGATCAATGCAGCTGGTAAAAGCCGCTCTGTCCCGGCACCTCAGAACATCAAACCGGGTGAAAACACAGAACTTAACATTTCCGGAGAATCATTCCATACAGGCATTTATTTGTTGAAAGTAAAATCAGATGCATTTACGGAGGTTGTCAAGGTGCTCGTAGCCGAGTGACAGCTTAGGTAAGTAAAACAACTTTGAACATAAAGAAGCCGCCTGTCAGGTAAGATGGGTGGCTTCTTCTTGTACAGACCTAAGTCAAATCAATGATTTTTCTAAAAAATTCCCCTTTATAGCAGTATTTGCCCCAAGCCTTTGTCTAACAGGAATCAAATGAAACATCTTAATCTAAGAGATATGAAATGCATTTTACTCAACGTTACCCTTTTCTTCCTAGCTATCACCAGCCTGCTTGCCCAGCCGGCTATTCAGTGGGACAAAACTATTGGCGGCAATAGTGTAGATCGCTTGAACTCGGTCCAGCAGACCCTTGATGGGGGATATATTGTTGGAGGAACTTCTTATAGTGGTGTTTCGGGTGAAAAATCCGATTCGGCACGAGGAAATGGGGACTATTGGATCGTCAAACTAGCCGCCGACGGGACTAAGCAATGGGACAGGACACTGGGCGGAACCGGGGATGAAACTTTTAGCACGATCCGTCAGGCAAACGACGGGAGTTATTTTGTTGCCGGGTATTCGAACTCCGGGATCAGCGGAGACAAAACCGATCCCAGTAACAGCGGATATAGTGATCTCTGGATTTTAAACCTGGCCGCGGACGGAAAGATTAATTGGCAAAAAACGATTGGTACGGGAAATAATGACTTCATGGAAGATATGGAGGTTGCTCCCGATGGGGGGCTGGCAATCGCGGGAACTTCCTCCGAGATTTTTTTCAATGAATCTGTATCTAACCATGGCTGGTTTGTGAAGTTAAGTGCAACCGGCGAGTTGGAATGGAGCAGAGACTACAAGGTTAATTTTAACACCATGCTCTTGACATCCATTACGCTCGCTCCGGGTGGAGGTTACCTTCTTGGCGCCGATACCAGTGGCAATGAAGGCATATTTGGCTCTTATTATTTAATTAGGGTATCTGACGATGGCACTACGCTTTGGACTAAGAGGATAAGAGGGGGGGCAAGTAATGATACCTTTACCAACAGCGAACTGCGGTCTGTTTTAGCTACACAAGATGGAGGCTTTCTTGTGGGCGGTCATTCCCGGGATGGTAAAGGTTTGGACAAATCAGAAGACAGCTTTAATGAAGATTTCTGGGTGGTAAAAGTGAATAGCAATGGGGTAATTGAATGGGAAAATACAATTCAAGCTAACGATCGGGAAAATTTGGCAGGCATGCAAATGACAAATGATGGCGGGTATCTCCTTTTCGGCGGCACCCGGTCCGGTGTCGATCTTGATAAAAAAGCAGTGAATTCAGGTTTATTAAATTATTGGCTAGTTAAACTTTCGAATGATGGAACCGTCCTTTGGGATAAAGTAATCGGCGGTATTAGAGTAAACTACTCAGTAGATATAGCAAAAGACATAGTTCCGACCCGGGATGGCGGCTTTATGCTGGGCGGGTACTCAAATTCGCCAATTGGCGCAGATAAAACAGAACCATCTCGTGGTAGTGAAGACTACTGGATCGTCAAATTGGCTCCTGAAGCGCCACTACCTATCAGGTTAGCAAACTTTATGGTGCGAAAAGAATTGGATATTGCGAATCTTGCCTGGCAAACCGATTCAGAAACCAACAGTGACCACTTCAAAGTACAGCACAGCACAGACGGCAAGGCCTGGGCTTTATTAGCCTTAATCAATGCAGCAGGGGAAAGTACGAAATCGACTACTTACCACTATTCACACACTAACCCTGTTGCAGGAGACAACTACTACCGCCTGAAAATGGTCGACACAGACGGCACTTTTACCTATTCAAAAGTGGAGCACTTAAAGTTTGATCAAAGCATTTCTGTATCAGTATACCCCAATCCTGTCACAAAAACTATTCATTTGCAAACTGCCGACTGGTCAAAAGTAAAGGGTGTACAAGTGGTTAACAACCAGGGAAAAACACTTTACAGCTCGGGAAATAAGCCATCTCAGGATATTAATGCCAGGTCACTTACGCCTGGCTTATACTTTATCAAATTAACCCTTGCCGACGGCACGGAAACAACCCGAAAGATTGCGGTAGGGCAGTAACATCGAGGGGCTACTTAATTGGTAGCCCTTTCGCTATAAACCTGATTTTCATACAGCTCAGTACCTCTTTGAGCCTCATCATCTTTCCTGTTGTCTGAATCGTAAACGAATGACGATGAGGCTACTTGGCGGCGTAAGCCGAATGATCCAGTCTCTGCTGCAAACTGGCAAATTCAGGAATTGCTGAAAGTATTTTCCAGCCAGGCAGTATCCGGCTCTGCCTTTTGTCTAATGGTGAACAGACGCTCTATATCCCCAGCCATTCACATTTACTTAGCCCACTTTATGAAAATGTTTTTACCTCTGGTTTTTTTATTGGCATTTGCAACTGTCCCGGCCTGGTCGCAGACGTGCAGTGTTCCCGTTTTAAGAACGCAGGCTGATGTTGACAATTTTAGTACTGCCTATCCAGGTTGCACAGTTATCAATAGTGATCTGGAAATTTCATCACCTACCATCACGAATCTGGATGGATTGCGTAACGTGACACGTGTTACCCGATCGTTGAAGATTACTCAAAATCCGAATCTGACCAATATAGCCGGTTTGTCCTCTTTGACGATAGTAGATATTAGATTGAGCATAAATAATAATGACAATCTGCTCACATTAGAGGGGCTTGATCATCTGACATCAACAAAAAATATCGACGTTTTCAATAATAAGAAACTTACAAGCATTTCATCGTTAAGTGGCCTTAACAGAATTTTTGGTGGTTTGACTATTGCTTCAAATCCGGCTCTCACCACTTTACAAGGGCTGCAAAATATAAGCTTCATAGGTGGTCTGGATTTAAGAAAAAATGACAATCTCCTAAATCTGAACGGTCTTCGAAGACTTAGGCAAATAGGTGAGACCATGCACATTGGCAATAATAACAGCCTTAAAAATCTGAAAGGACTGGAGCGGCTTGAAACCTTGACTTCCCAATCTAGTGGGTATATTGAAATTACCGGCAATAAAGCATTGACCAGCATCTCAGAAATTGGGCAAATGGAAAGTCGAGTACCCATACGTATTACCAATAACCCGCTCCTTTCCGATTGTGCGATCAAAATCGTTTGCTCCAGTATTCCATTTGCAAATGCTACGATTTCCGGAAATGCTGCCGGATGTGCAAGTACTGAGGAGGTCAGGACATCGCAAGTCTGCACCCCTCAAACGCTGGTTCGCATCAATGCCGGCGGACAGGCTTTTACGACTGCGACCCAAAAACTGTTTGTCGCTGATCAGTATTATGCCGGTATTGATCGTACCAGCTCCATCGCATCGGGTGACATCCTGAACACAACCAACGACGTAATATATCGCTCTGCCCGCAGCGCTTCGTCATTTAGCTACAACATTCCAGTCGTCAATGAGTTGGTCAACGTAACGTTACACTTTGCTGAAACTTATTTCGGGGTTCCGGGCACCAAGGGTGAAAAGGGCGGGCCAGGCAGCAGGCAGTTTAATGTCAACATAGAAGGCGGCCGTAAACTGACCAATTACGACATCTTCGCCGAGGCTGGCGGGGCACTGCGCGCAGTTCAACTGACGATCCCGGTGAGTGTCACCGACGGCATGCTAAACATCGATTTCCTCACGGGAGCGGCTGACCTCCCACGCATTTCGGCCATTGAAGTGACTGCAACTCCAACGTTGATCCCAATCGAAGACGGCATGGTGAATGGAGGGCTTTATAAATCTAACAACTATGCGAATTCCGACCATCTTTATATCAGGCAGGTACCCAGTGGTGGAGATTACGCTAATCTCACCTGGCGTTCTTATTTTAAATTCCAGCTACCTGCCGGAAAGGCGGCGATAACTTCTGCTAAACTGCGCGTTTACGGGCATAATGACGATGTCTACGACAATAATCCCGATAATACTCAGAATACTGAAATTCATGCATATGGCGTCAATAACGATTCCTGGACTGAGAAAGCGATTACCGGGACCAACGCACCTGCCGCATCCACTGCATCACTTGGGTCTGTGGGAGTCAATGATGTTTTAAAATATTATGAAATTGATGTGACGAGCTATGTAAATGCGCAGCGCCAATCCGGTGATCAGACTGTCAGCCTGATGTTAGATAATCCTGCTAATCAAAGTACAGCAGTAACTTTTAGCAGCAAGGAAGGCGGTTTTTATCCGCCGCAGCTGATCTATCAGACTACAAAGATTGTTCAGCCGACCAATATGACCGCGCGCATCGGGCAGGAAGAAGTATTTCCAGAAGCCCAAAAAAGGCAGCAGTCAACCGTCTATCCAAATCCAATTCAAGATCAATTCACTGTTTCAGTTTCGCCTGAACATACCGGGCCAATTACATTTGAAATGATCAATACAGCCGGGAAAAGCCATTTCATTCCGGCACCTCAAAATGCCAAACCGGGTGAAAACACAAAAATTAACATCGCCGGAGAATCATTCAACACCGGCATTTATTCATTGAAAGTAAAATCGGATGCATTTACCGAAGTGATCAGAATTCTCATAGCAGAGTAAAAGCTTAGGTTAGTAAATCATATATCAACTCAAAGAAGCCGCCTGTCACGTAAGATGGGCAGCTTCTTCTATTACAAGCCTGAGTTGATTCAGCAATTTTTCAAAGAATTTACTATTCAATGCAGTATCTATCCTAAGCCTTTGTCTAACAGGATTTAAATGAAACATGTTAAACTAAATGATATGAAATACATTTTACTCAACGCTATTATTTTCTTCCTGGCTATCACCAGCCTTCTTGCCCAGCCAGCCATTCAATGGGACAAGACGATCGGCAGCTTACAAAACGATGCCCCCGGTTCCATGGAACAAACCAGTGATGGCGGCTTTATTCTGGTTGGTACATCAGGCGGAGGGATAGGAGGGGATAAATCTGAACCCAGCAAGGGAAGTTCAGATTTCTGGATTGTTAAACTTGCGGCGGATGGTACAAAGCAATGGGACAAGACCATTGGCAGCCCAGGCTCAGAAACCGCAGCTGCAATTCGTCAAACGTCAGATGGGGGCTACATCGTGGGCGGCAGCTCAGGTGGGCCTGCGGGGAGTGACAAATCTGAGCGAAGTAGGGGCGGCTCCGATTTCTGGGTGGTAAAGCTGGATGCTAGCGGAAATAAGATTTGGGATAAAACATTTGGTGGAGATAATGGAGACGGGATGGTTGATCTAAGGCAAACGCCTGATGGAGGGTATGTGCTTGCAGGTGTGTCCACATCAGGCATCAGCGGCGAAAAAAGTGAGCCCAGACTGGACGATTTTTATAATGATTTCTGGGTGGTAAAAATCAATGCAGCTGGCACGCTGGAATGGGAAAGGACACTGGGCACATCGGGCCCGGACCGAATGCGCTGCATGACACTTACAGCGGACGGAGGAGCGGTTTTCGGTGGTGAGCAAGGTTACGAGGAACAATCAAGCGGCTACTATCTCGTCAAAGTTTCCGGATTGGGAGTGAAGGAGTGGGATCGACGCATTGGCGGCACTATTCATAGTGCAGATGAAATTGAAGGCTGGGCAGATATCAGTGACATTCAACAAACACCCGATGGTGGTTTTATCCTGGGTGGTACTTCGATAGGTAGGGCAAGCGGAGACCAATCTGAACCATCAATTAATGACTACTGGATCGTGAAATTGGATGCCGACCGCGCAGTTGAATGGGACAATGTGATTGCGACCGATTTTGTGGACGGTGATAAGTTTAGCAATACGTTCGTGAAGCTGGCGCAGGCAGTAGACGGTGGATATTTACTGCTTGGGTATTCAGCATCATTTGCAAGTGGTGAAAAATCCGAAGACAGCCATAATTTAGTTCCTGATTTCTGGCTTGTCAAACTGAATTCCGCCGGTGCATTTGTTTGGGACAAAACGATTGGTGGACCGGGCTACGAGCGTGCCCTGTCCATTGTTAATACCTCTGACAAAGGTTTCGCCTTATTGGGATTGTCCGTCTCTGATGCCGGGTTCGAGAAAACAGAAAACGCAAAAGGCGCAAATGATTTATGGATCGTCAAGCTGGCAGCCGAAGAACCGCCGCTTCCCGTCACCCTCAAAAACTTCTCGTCAGCCAAAGAAAACACAACTGCACTCCTTACCTGGGAAACAACCTCCGAAACCAACAGTGACCACTTCGAAGTGCAGCATAGCCTGGATGGTAAAGACTGGAACCAGCTTACAAGCATTAACGCACAAGGGGAGAGTACGAAAATGAGCTTCTACAACTATACACACACAACCCCTGTATCTGGTTCAGAAAACTTTTACCGGCTGAAAATGGTAGATGCGGATGGAGCTTTTGCTTACAGCAAGATCCAGCATTTGAGGTTTGATCAAAGCATTTCTGTGTCAGTATACCCCAATCCTGTCACAGAAACTATTCATTTGCAAACTGCCGACTGGTCGAAAGTAAAGGGTGTACAAGTGGTTAACAACCAGGGGAAAACACTTTATAACTCAGGGAATAAGCCTTCTCAGGATATTAATGCCAAATCATTCAAGCCTGGCTTATACTTTATCAAAGTAACCCTCACGGACGGTAGAGAAACAACCCGAAAGGTCGTGGTAGGGCAGTAACAGGAATTGGGGCGATCACGACAATGAAATCCGAAGTTTCGTGTATCAAGTAGGTTTGTCATCTGACTTCTTTTAACCGGAAACCAGTGCCCAATTTGATTTTAGCTAAAAGATCAAAAAGCACTACATTCTGATCGTTATTTTAACGGAAAGCACATGAACAAACAATGTTATTCCCTGATGCTGGCAGCTTCGCTGACAATGGGAGCCGCATGGGCACAGGTGGAAAAGCCGGCTGTCAAGGACGACTTCAAGCCCTCAGAACTCAATCAGCCCGGCCAGGAATATCCTCAGGTGAATTCCCAGGGATACGTCCGTTTCCGGATCAAGGCACCGCAGGCAGATAGTGTAAGGGTAAGCCTCGGACTGGGTGGAAGGGGAGGCACCAGACTTACCAAAGATCCGGAAGGTTTTTTTACCGGAACGACGGAAGGACCCCTGGACGAGGGTTTTCACTATTACCACCTGAATGTGGATGGAGGCACCTTTAATGATCCGGGTACGCTCAACTATTACGGCTCGGTTCGCTGGGAAAGCGGTATCGAAATCCCGGCGCATGACCAGGATTTTTATCAGCTGAAGAATGTGCCTCACGGCCATGTGCAGCAGGTATTGTTCCCGTCCAAAAGCACAAATACTTCCCGCCGCGCATTTGTTTATACGCCTCCCGGCTATGAAAAGGGAAATAAACGCTACCCGGTACTGTACCTGCAGCACGGATGGGGAGAAGACGAAACTGCATGGAGCAACCAGGGCCGTGCAAACCTGATCATGGACAACCTGATTGCAGACGGCAAAATCAAGCCGTTCATCATTGTGATGACGTATGGAATGACCAATGAGGTGAAATTCGGAAAGATCAGGGAATTTAAGATCGAACCTTTCCAGACCGTACTGGTCGACGAGCTTGTTCCATATGTGGACGCTACTTTCAGAACAATGGCCAGCCGGGACAAACGTGCAATGGCGGGCCTTTCCATGGGAGGAATGGAAACCCGGAATATTACGGTTAACAAGCCGGACGTTTTCGGATACTATGCGCTACTCAGCGGAGGCGTGTATTCACCGGAGGATCTGAAAGACAAAGCCAGGCCTGAACTCGTTTTTCTCAGTGCAGGCAGTAAAGAGAAACCCGATGGCGTGAGGAATGCGGCAGCTGCGCTCAAAACGGCGGGATACAATTCGGTTTCATACGTTTCGGAGGGCACAGCGCACGAATTCCTTACCTGGCGCCGCAGCCTGTATCAGATGGCACCCCTTTTATTTAAATAAAACCTCACAGGTAAATGGGATAACCGGTGATCCACGGAGACCATTAAATAACTGAGCGGGAAGATTACAAAAAGTGATCTTCCCGCTCAGCAGATTTTCGAATTTCTTACTTCGCAATAAGCAGTTTCACTACCTCTGAAAAACCTTCCGAGTCAACTTTTAATAAGTAAATACCTGCGTTAACCGGAATTTTATCAACATCAAACCGTACTTTCTCTCCCGGCCTGACACGCTCAGCTGCCTGGATGGGATTACTTTCTCCTGCGTTGTTAACAAGCTGAAAGGAGATGTTTCCGGCATGCTGCCTGGAAATTAAGACCGTAAATTCGTCGGTTGCCGGATTTGGAAACACTACCGACAGCTCTTTCTCCTGCTGCTCAAATGTCGCTTCTTCCTGACTTAGCCTTGCAGTACTATTGGCAACGTTCTGGATGATCAATTGCGGAGGTTTGGAAATTGCCTCTTTACTATTGAAGACCATTCTGGTATTGCGATTGCTGGGGTCGCGCAGCAGCAGGCTTACGATCTCGTCGCCGGATTGTTGCTGTGCTTTGACGTAGCTGGTCACATCAATTTCATAGTACTTGTATACATTGTTTACGGATGCATAGCCCAATGAAGCCGTCGATGCGGCGGGTGCATTGTTTTTGACAATGCTGCCTTCTGTCCAGCTATCGTTGTTAACCCCGTATGCATGTACGGAAATACTCTTCGTGTCTTCATGATTATGGCCGTAAATCCGCAGTTTGGCAGCAGCAATCGTCAGTGCCTGCGGTACTTTGAATTTCAGGTAGGAACTCCGGTTGGCCGAAGGATCACCCGATGTGCTTTTGATATCCAGACTTGAACCATTGAAGTTGGTCGTACTGAAATTTCCATCCCGCACATAAGCATCAGCAAGAGGACCCAAAGTATAATTTGTGGAAACGACCTCAATCGCACAAATGCTGGGCTGGCCGGCCGCTCCGGTTCCAAAGTTAATGTCCAGTATGCCATCCGCAACCGTCACAGGGATCGTAATCTGAACAGCACGCATGGCTCCGCCCGCTGCGGCAAAGATGTCGTAGTTGGTCAGTACGCGCTTTCCCTCTATATCGACATTAAACCGCCTGCTGCCTGCACCGCCTCCTTTGCCGGGTGTCCCGTAATATGTTTCAGCAAAATGCAGGGTGACATTTACCTGGATATTTTTGACCGGAATCTCGTAAAAACAATATGGTGAATTGCGGGCGGTGCGGTAAAGCACATCATTGGTCGTATTAAGAATGTCGCCGGATGGAATGGAGCTGGTAACATTGAATGCGTCAGAATAATATTGATCCGCGATAAAAAGCTTTTTAGTAGCAGTAGTGAAATCGGGTCCGCCGGCATTGATACGGACCAAAGTCTGAGGGGACGGAACATTTTCGGGAGCGAGTTTGATAATCCAGAAGTCTGACCCCCCTCTTGAATCCTGCGTTTTGTCTCCATGAATGCCATTTTCCGATGAGGTTGCTAATAAATAACCGCCGTCGGGTGCCTGTACGATGGACTGCAAATGATTCCAATCACCGCTTCCTACCGTTTTGTCCCATTCCTTCGTGCCGTCAGCAGCAAGTTTGACGACCCATAAATCAATGGATTCAAAATCCTTTCCTTCCTCCGATTTATCGATACCAGCTGCCGAATCGGACGTCCCACCGATCAGATACCCTCCATCAGCAGTTTGAATAATCACCGAGAACGATTCGCCGTCAGCTCCTTCCGTGTAATCTTTGCCCGAAAGGTCCTGGTCCCATTGCACTTGTCCGGTTGCAGACAGCTTTACAGCCCAGTAGTCAGCACCATTGGAGTTTTCAGATTTATCCCCGCCAGCAGTACCACTTGTGATCCCGCCCACTATATAGCCCCCGTCAGGAGTCTGGCTTATTTGTGCATGCCCATCTCCTCCCGGTCCACCTATGGTTTTATCCCATTGCTTGTTACCAGACGGATCAAGCTTTAAAATCCAGAAATCTCCATAGCCTTTTGCCGGGTCTGACTTATCGCCACCCTTGCCCGAATTAGAGGCACCCGCAACAATGTATCCCTTATCTGACGTTGCCTGAAGAGATTCCAGTTGGTCTGAGCCTGCACCGCCGTATACCTTCTCCCACTGTGTTCTGCCATTGACGTCTATTTTTACGATCCAGTAGTCATATCCCTTGATAGGTCCCTGGCTTTGTGATTCATCCAGCAGGGAAGTAAACCCCAGTATGTAGCCGCCGTCAGGGGCCTTTTCCATTGCTTCGAAATCTGTAGTCTTCCCGCGAGCGTAACGCCTGAGCCACTGTCTCACCCCGTTTTTATCAATTTTGATAACCACATTTACATCATCGTCTGTTATTACGCCTCCCAGCAGATAGCCGCCATCGCTGGTGAGTAACAACTTTCGTAACCCTATACCTGTATCTCCAATGCCAATTGTTTTATCCCACTCTTTTATGCCGGTGGAATTGGTCTTAACAAGCCAGATCTTAGAGCCATTTGAATTTTCGGATTTTTCCCCACTGATATTTGAATCGGAACTACCACCAAGAAGGTAACCTCCATCCGGAGTCCGGACCGCGGCATACAAAAAATCATTACCGCTACCACCGATTGTCCGGTCCCACTGGATTGCTGGCTGAGCAAGAAGTTTTCCGGAAATGGCGGCGGAAAACATGAAGAGAATTAAATAAGGCACAAGTGTTTTCATAGCTATTAGTTTTGTTTAAAAATGGTAAACTGTTATCTGATCATTGAATTATCAATTCATCAAAGTAATGACTAATGCACGATGACTTGGTTGGAAAATGGAATCTATTTATTTTATGGAATATGAATTATATCGGAGTTACATGATTTACCATGATTGAAAAGGATAATCAATTGCCGATTCTATTAATAGAGGTATACGTATTTGAGTACCTTGAATTATGAAGTAGCCGTTATTATAAAATGGTAATGATTGGAATGGAGCGGGTCAGGTATTTATAGATTATGATCTTTATATCAGGAGTAATGGGTCGAAAAAGTCTTTAAACATGCATTGTCAGAATCTACTGAAGTATGGCTGCTGTTCCCGGATGAAACCCTTAGTAAAACCGGATACTTTTCTCCCGGATTTGGATAATCGCCGGTTTGAGATGCTTCCTAAGTTTGTGCTATAAACTTTTATTATGATAGCAGCAAAAGGATATGCGGCGCAAACGGCAGAAAGCCCACTTGCGCCCTGGCAATTTGAAAGGCGCGACATCGGCGCGCATGATGTACAGATCGAAATCCTGTACTGCGGGGTTTGTCATACCGACATACACCTGACCCGCAACGAATGGTTTCCCGGTATCTTCCCGATGGTTCCCGGCCATGAGATCGTGGGCCGCATCAGCGCAGTGGGAGCCCATGCCGGAAAGTTCGCCATCGGCGATCTGGGTGGGGTGGGTGTAATGGTGGATTCATGCCGCGAATGCCCGGATTGTAAAAATGGTCAGGAGCAATTTTGCTCGGTGGCCGCAGTTCAAACCTACAACAACCTGGATCACGACAATTTGCCTGCATACGGCGGGTATTCCAACACCATCGTTGTCAATGAGGACTTTGTGCATCACATTTCGGAAAAGCTGGACCTGGCAGGTGTGGCGCCACTGCTTTGTGCAGGCATCACGACCTACTCGCCGCTAAAAAGATGGCATGTTGGCAAGGGCCATAAGCTGGCTGTCGTCGGTCTGGGCGGACTGGGGCATATGGCCGTGAAGTTTGGGAATGCATTGGGCGCGGAAGTAACCGTGCTGAGCACTTCTCCGGGCAAGCAGGAAGCTGCAAAACAGCTCGGAGCATCCCATTTTATTATTTCCAGGGATGAAGAGCAGATGAAAGCAGCTTTTAAAACCTTCGATTTTGTGCTGGATACCGTTTCCGGAAACAGTGATGTCAATCCGTATCTTTCCATCCTCAAAACCAATGGGATTTATGTAAATGTAGGGATGCCGGCCAAGCCCTGGGAGGTGAGCTCCTTTTCATTGGAACTGGTAATAAGGTGATTGCCGGGTCTGGCGCGGGTGGCCTGCCGGAAACACAGGAGATGCTGGATTTTTGTGCGGAACACGGGATTGTCTCTGATATTGAACTGATTGACATCAAAGACATTCATCATGCATTCGACCGGATGCAAAAGGGCGATGTCCGGTACCGCTTTGTCATTGATATGCAAACCTTGTAATTTTAGTAAGTGAACAAGCCATACCTGATCAACTCCATATCCGAGCAGCACAGACTGCTCGGGTTGCCTAAGCCCAAACATCCCCTGATCAGCATTTTCCGCCACGAAGATGCCGATTTCAACGTTTTGACCGAATTGCAGCATTTTACCTTAAATTTTTACTGCATTTCCATAAAGAAGGATTACGATGGCAAGTTGAAATACGGTCACCGGCATTATGACTTTGATGAAGGGATGATGGCTTTTATTTCCCCCAATCAGCTCCTGTTAAAGCTAAGCACCGGCACCAAACCGCCGGGCGGCACTACCTTCATGTTTCATCCGGATTTTATCGCAAATACGCCACTCGCTGCCAGGATCAGGAACTTTCACTTTTTCTCGTACGAACTACACGAAGCATTGCATTTGTCTGAGCAGGAAGAAGCGAAAATTGAAGGCATATTTTCCAGCATAGAAAGTGAATATCAGGGCGGTATTGATAATTTCAGCCAGGACGTAATGATTGCTCAGATTGAGCTCCTGCTCCAATACAGCAGCCGGTTTTATGCGCGTCAGTTCATCACCCGCAAAGTTGCCAACGATGAGATACTGATCCGCCTGGAAAATGTACTTGACCAATACCTGAACCTGCAAAAAGGATTGCCGACTGTCCGGCAAATTGCCGAAGAATTAAATTTGTCCGCTGACTACCTAAGCGATATGCTCCGTATTACTTCGGGTCAGACCGCCCAGCAACATATTCAGGCGAAAGTAATTGAAAAGGCAAAGCAGTTGTTGACTACTACTGATTTGCAGATTAGTGAGATCGCTTACCAGATGGGTTTTGAGTACCCTCAATCTTTTCACAAACTTTTCAAGAACAAAACCAAAATGTCGCCAATGAAATACCGGTCGAGCTTTAATTAATAGTATGTGTTTCGTCTTTGAAAATGACCGGATATGTAAGCCCTATTCAAACGAAGTCAGACTGTACGCACGGCTAAATACGCTGATTAATGCCTGGTCTTTTTAAGTTTTGTAAATAATAAAATGTACCTGCAATGCATGGACAGCTTTGCAGGTACATTTGGTTAATCAGTTTCTTGCGAATTTTTCGAGTTCGGTGTTGAATTTGTCCATTTCTTCCACGAAAAACCCGTGGCCTCCTTTTTCAAATTTGATGATGTGCGAACCTTGAATGGCTTTTTGCAGCTGCTCTGCGCCAGCGAAATCACACAGTTTATCATTCACACCATGGAATATCGCGACCGGAATTTTGATGTTTGACAAAACAGGACGAAGGTCCAGATCTCTCAATGCACTGATTGCCTGTATGGTAGCATAAGGTGAAGCATTCAGATTGATGCTTTCCAACCATTTCATCGTTTCTTCGGAAAGTCCGCCTTCCTGTCCGGCAAATGCTTTTCCAAAACCTGCCACCAGCTGCTCACGGTTTGTTTTAGTCTGCTTGATCAGATCGGCTGCACCCTGGTCGGTGATTCCGTACGGATAACCTCCACGTTGTTTCCACGACGGGCCGGTGGCGCCGAATACGGCCAGCTTGCTGATATGCGCACTGTTGTATTTGGTTACATAATGCAATACCACTGCACTTCCCATTGAAAATCCGCCGAGCGTGGCATTTTCGATCTTCAGTTTTTCCAACACCACTTTAATGTCGTCGGAGAAGGTATCAAAGTCATATTTTCCATAAGGTCTGTCCGATTTTCCGAAACCACGGAGGGAAATGCCGATCACCCGGAACCCTTTCTCCACCAGATACTGGTACTGATATTCATACATCTCGTTGTTCAGCGGCCACCCGTGAATGAGTACCACAGGCTGACCTTCGCCCAGGTCGATCACGTGCAGTTTTACATTTTTTTCAACTTCAATGTACTCTTCTCTTCCCAGGGATGCGGGCTTGCGTGTTTGTGCAAAAGTGATTTGGCTCTGAATCAATGTAAATACAAGAGCGATGGTCAGGGTAAGCGTTTTCATGTGAGCAGTAAGTTTGAGTTTTCGGGTTAACCTGCTAACCGTAAGCAGATTGTCATTTAGTTTCGACATGACAAAGGTGGTGCATGAAACCGCCGGAAAGAATGGACAAAAGTCAAGACGGCTTGTACATTTTTCCCGGAGCGCATAATTGCTCATTTTTAAAACCTGCGATCCCAGCCGATCGCTTCGCCTGCTCATTTTTCATCAGTTCAAGTGGTGCGACTTCCGCATTGTCCCGCCATTTCTACCAGGATAGTGTAGTAAGGTTGTTTTATCAACATAAAATCATTTAATTTTAATAGAATTGTAAATCCGGAACATCACATTCCGATTCACCCGCAGACGGGTTTACGCAAATCAGGATTAAGTAAATCGGTGTTTATAGAAGCTTAATATTACCTCGATCCGTTGCCAGAATTTTCATCAACATGCTGTCACGTTTATTACTGTTCATTTTTCTGCTGATATCCTCTCTGTCCGGGTGCACGCGCGTCTGGGCGCAATCCTATGGGCTGGGGTTCCGGAGTTTTGAGGTGGTGCAGGACAAGCGTACCGCGCTGGATCTGAGTCCGGGTACTACTTTATGCCCCGGCAACAACTTCGAAATCGCCTTCGACCTCGCCTTTTTACCCGACCAGAAAAACTATTTCGGCTACATTCTCCGCCTGATCGGGGACAATAACCGGAATGTGGATATTCTTTACGACAACTCGGACACCGCTTCCCAGCGTTTTAAAGTGGTGACCGGTGATCGTTTTTCGAGCATTGCATTTGACATTACCGGCGCGCAGCTTTACGAATGGAACCGCCTGAGGTTGTTTTTTGACCAGAAGAAACAGCAGATTGTGCTGCATGCGGGTAACAAAACCTTTACACACCCGTACCAGGTAAGTGACAAAACCTGCTATAAAATCCTCTTCGGCGCAGCCCAGTACAAGAATTTCCATACAACTGACGTGCCGCCGATGAAAGTGCGTGACGTACAGATCAGCCAGGACGGAAAAGTAAAATACCAGTGGCCGCTCGATGAAATGGCAGGTGCAGAAGCTGCCGAAACGATCCGGCACGCAAATGCACAAACAAGTAACCCGGTCTGGATCAAAAAAATGCATCACAGCTGGCAGCCGCTGCAAAACTTCACGATCACCGGCCCGGCGCGGGTTACGGGCGATCCTGCAACCGGTTCTGTATATGTGGTAGGGCAGGATTCGCTTTACAGCTACCGCATTGCCACCGGGCAGTTGTCGGTGAAAGCTTATGCCCGGCAGTCACTTTTCATGGATAATCAGGTTTTGTTTGAAAAATCCTCCGGCCGGATTTACAATCTGTTTATCAATGAAAAATCTGTCTCCGAGCTGGACCTTACTTCCGGCGCCTGGAACCAGAATGTAACCCAGCCCGCACTGAAAACGCATTTTCTGCATGCCAATAAGTTTTTCTCGCCCGCAGATTCATCAATTTACATCCTCGGTGGCTACGGGCATCTGGAATACAAAGGCAATATCCAGAAATACGACCTGCGCAGCGGCGCCTGGATGGATTTGTCGCGGCGCGATACGCTTTTTACGCCCCGCTACCTGGCCTCGCTCGGCGTGGCGACCGGTGGTGCTTATGTGATCGGCGGCTACGGAAGTACGACGGGCAGGCAGGTCCTGAATCCGCGCAATCTGTACGATCTGCTTTTTTACAATGTGAAAGACAATACTTTCAAGCGCATTTACGAGTTGAAAGTGCCGGGCGAAGATTTTGTATTTGCTAATTCAATGGTAGTCAATGAAAAAGACAGCACGTTTTATGCCTTGATTTTTCCAAAAGACAAGTTTGCCACCCAACTTCAGCTCATCAGGGGTTCGCTGGTGAAGCCGGAGATCAGGCGCGTGGGCTCACCGATTCAGTACCAGTTTGTGGATACCAAATCCTTCGCCGACCTGTTTTTCGACGCGCATTCCAATCGCTTTGTGGCCGTCACGCAGTTTACTAACGAGCACGGACAAACGAATGTGGCAATCCACTCCCTCTACGCTCCGCCACTTGATACCGAAGTGCGGACCCAGGATCCGGGAATGCACACCCGGGTGATGTTAACATTGATTCTGGTCGCAATATTGATCATGCTGGGCGCAATTGCCGCGTGGCGCGTCTGGGGCATGATGCGCAGGACAGACCGTAATGTGGCGCAGCCGGATCCGGTGGTTCTGGCTGAGCCTGAAAGCGAGCTGGCGGCTGAGCTTATTGCGGTCCCCGATACAGCTCCCCGGCATTTTCCGGCTACTAACAGCATTACGCTTTTCGGGAATTTTCAGATTTTCGACGAACAGGGGAATGAGATCACCAAATCGTTCACGCCGCTGTTAAAAGAGCTTTTTCTTGTTTTGTTGCTGCATTCGCTGCGGCGGCCCGGTATCAGTTCGGAGAAATTGAAAGAGCTGCTTTGGTTTGATAAAAATCCCGAAAGTGCGCGCAATAACCGGTCTGTGAATATTGCTAAGCTAAAAAGCATTCTGGACAAACTTCACCACTGCCAGGTCTCGAAAGAGACTGGCTACTGGCGCATTGATATTGACGAAAAGCATATTCACGTGGATTATGCGCATTACCTCGACCTTGTTTCCGGCAAGGAGCTGACGAAAGAAAACATTGCGCAGCTGGCCGACATTACCAAGCGCGGCAGCTTTTTGTCCAACCAGAATTACGAGTGGCTGGATCCCTTCAAATCGGAAGTTTCGAATGAAATTGTTGATACTTACCTGCGCTACGCCGGTTCGGTGAAGGTAGCCGATGATCCCGAATTCCTGGTCAGGCTCGCCAATTACATCTTCTATTTTGATCCGGTGAATGAAGAGGCCATGACGCTGAAATGCAAGGCACTCGCGCATTTGGGCAAGCACTCCCTGGCCAAATCTACCTACGAGAATTTTGCCAGAGAGTACAGCCGCATTTATGCGGAAGAGTTCAGGAAGGATATGCCCGAGGTGATGCATTCCTAGCGGACAGGCTTTTGCGCGCTGTATCCCGCCGCCCCGTGAAACCATTTTGCGCCTTGCCCGGTGAGCCATAAATAATGGTCGGCAGGGAGGTCGGCTTCAATGCCCACAAACTTTCCTTCGGCATTCAGGGGCGTTTCGCCTTCTTTTTTGGTTTTAAAGATCGCAGTACCCTCGTCTACTTCATCAAACATTGCTACGTACAGCGACTGCGCGCCTGATCCTTTTGCACCAGCGATCTGCTGCCACAAAAAGTCACCTTTCGCCCGGGGAATTTGATTATACAGTGACTTGTCATTTTTCAGGTTTCCCCAGCTGAAACCGGGAAACACGAGCGGCGCATAGTCAATATTGTTTGTTTTGCACCAGGCAATATCCCCGGGCAAAGTAGGCCCGGCAACCGAAGTGTAGCTGCCTGCATTGTACCTGCCCACCGCCCACGGCATGATGATATCCGCCGACTTAATCAGCTGATGCAGCAGCGGCGTGTTCTCGGTATCTTTTTCCAGCGTCCGCCAGTAATAGGGCACCCCCAGCAGCACCGAGGCTTTTTTGGTCGGGCCTTTTACCTTTTCCATCAGCTTCTGAATGTCGGCTACGGTGTAATTTCGTCCGTCATTGAAGCCCACACCCCATATAGCGAGGAGCGGGCGACCGTTGTGGCGCAGGTAGGTGGGGTTTTTTATGTTGTCAAAAAGTGCAAATTGCTGTTGCAGCTCTTCCCAATCCTTTGCCAGGAAATCCATATCCGCCGACGAAGACCCGCTCAGGTCATACATGATAGAAAGCGCACGTCCGTATTTTTTGGAGGCCTTCAATGCATTTGCCAGCACTTTATTAAAATGGTTTTTGCCTTTCTCGCTTTTCACTTCGCCAACAAACCGCTGCATATACACCCCGTCAATATCATGCTCCTTCATCCATTTGAAATGCAGGTCGACACTTTCTTCATCATAGGGGCTGTAAACCTTTGCCACCTCGCCATTCGCGTACTTGAATGCAGTATTGTAGGTTTTGGCATACTCCGTCACATCCGGCCAGAAATCCACCGAAGCAAATCCCGGCTCAAACCTGCCGCTCTTCTGATAATGGTGCCACCCCCGGTCAGCCCCATCACCCTCTGCGGTGAACCAGCCCTGGTACCCCGCCATAACGAGGCCTTTGTAGGATTTGAAAAGTACGCCTGTTTCATCGTATTTAACTTCGTCGACGGGCGTGGGGCCTGGTTCAGCAGCAGGCTCAGTGCCCCCACAACAAAATGTTAAGAGAATTAAAGGAAGTAGGAATAGTCGCATTTTCAATTATAATGTTTGGATTAATACTTTTTTTTGTCACCCTGAGCGGAGTCGAAGGGCTGATGCGGCAGCCAAAGCGCTCATAGGGTCAAGGCGTTTATTAGTTTACTTTTTAAAAACTAGTAGCTATGTTGCCTCATTGAACATTATATCTGCCGCATCAGCCCTTCGACTCCGCTCAGGGTGACAAGGCATTTTGGTTAGGCCATTAAATGCCCGGGCCGCTCAGGGTGAAAATTGTGAAGGTGCAGAGCACCGGTCGATCCGCCCGTCAAAGCCCAAGCCGCACCGCCTTTGCGTAATTAAACTTCGACTCGGGCGCGTCGATCAGTGCACCTACGCGGAAGAAGTATTGGCTGCCTGTTTTCAGCACGTTTGCATTGGCGGCTGCGTCGAGTTCCAGGGTGTACGTTTTGTTTGGATCAGTGGTTGCATTGATTTCCTGCTCCACCAGCGCCACGCGCATGGGCTCGCCTACGGAGGGCTGCGGGTGCGCGTACAAGCCAATTTTGCGCACATTGTTGATCATTGTCTGCTGCAATTTGAAAGTAGCCACAATCTTGCTGCCAACTTTTTCAATTTTCGCATCTTTTACCCGGATGTACGGCTGCACCTTGAAGTCGAGCTGCGTTTCGCCGGCCACCTGCACCTCCTGGGGTGAAAGCGGCACGAAGTTGCCGCGTACGGGGGCAATGGAGTAAGTATTGGCAAAAATCAGATTGTTACGGTAGGTGCCATCGTTTTTTACGATCATCGTCTGCTTCGTTTGAGATGCGTATCCCTGCTCAATGTACTCAATCACACTGCCGCGGATAATATCTTGTTCCACAGGTTCATTGGTTTCAGCATCGAGGAAAGTACCGTAAAGCTGCGCGTCAGGGGCAGGATAATTGTCGATACTGCAAGCCGCCGCCACGATGATCAGCAGCAGTACGGAAAAGAAGGTTGTTATTTTTTTCATAATAGTTGTTTTAAAGGGAGAAAGGACGAAAGGGATGAAGGAGGAAGGGAGGGATGGAGGAAGGGAGGAAGGGAGGAAGGGAGGAAGGGAGGAAGGGAGGAGCGAGACTGCGGCAAGAAAGAGAGCCATCCTCCTTTCCTCCATTCCTCCTTTCCTCCTTTCCTCCATCCTCCTTTCCTCCATCCCTAATACTGCGGATTCTGCACCAGACCATTCGCGCCGATTCCCGGAATGTACCGGTAGTACTGCTTGTAATCGAAGGTCGACGGGTTGCTGCGGGGCACATTCGTGCGGACAAAAATGTACTGTGCAGGCGTCACACGCAGGTCGAGCACAGGCAGGATCGCGTGGCGGATCGTGTTGTTGAACATCGTGTGATATTCACGCCTGCGGATCAGGTCCCAGAAACGCTTGTTCTCAAAAGCCAGCTCCACCCGGCGCTCGCGGATTACATTGTCAATCGTGAGCGGAACATCCGTTTTGTGGGCGGCACGATGGCGGATATCGTTCAGCGCCTTTGCACCTTTTACTTTATCACCCTGGCCGCTTTCCACGATCGCCTCGGCGTAGTTCAGCAGAATTTCGGCGTAACGGAAGTCTGCAAAATCGGTCGTAGTCTGGTTCCAGCCCGGCGGTATATTCTGGCCTTCGTTCAGGAACTTCTTGAAGCTCACACCTGTGCGGGTATTGTTGCCGCCCCAGGTATCGAAGCCCGAATATTGCGTGCGGTCGGCCGCGCCGTAGGTATAGTAAGTCTTTCCATTTAAAGTAAATGGATCGCCACCCATGATCTGCGTACCGCCGTCGGGTTTTACAAAACCAGCCTGGATCACAATTTTCTGACCTTTCCAGCTCGTGCCGGGCAAAATCATGGTCGCCCACATCCGTGCATCTTTTCCTTCAAAAATGCCCGCCGGATCGTTGTAGCGTTTGTATTGCTTCGCTGCATTGAATCCATTGTAATCGGTCAGGTCATTGGCAGCGGCAGAAGTGACAATAGGTGCGCTTTGACCGGGTTTGTCGTAGCTTTCATACACATCCATTAATTCCAGCGTCGGGTTCATGCGGCCGGGGTGCGGCCACCCGTTGGCGGTTTGGTTCGGCTGGTACCAGATGCCGTAGTTATGTCCGGTGCCGGAACCTGGCCGTGCATAACCTTTGATGAAAATTGCTTCTTCCGGCGCATTGTTCGGATCTTCGAAAAGCAGACGGTAATTGTTAGCCGCTTCTGCCGGGGTTGCCGGGTTGGGTTTAAACAAGCCGAATTTGCTGGAATTGATGATCGCTTCCGAAGCTTCAATCGCTGCTTTGTAATATTCAGCTGCGGCGGATTTGTCCAAACCAACCAGCTTCTGATCTACCGCCGTACCGGAGATCGGGGAGCGGTCGCCGTATTTGGCAATAGAGGCTGCGTGTAAGGCAGCGCGCGATTTTAATGCATAGGCCACCCATTTTGTAGCCCTGCGCTCGCCGCCCGGCCAGGAGTCGGCCAGGTTGGAAATTGCTGTGTCGCATTCTTTCAGTACAAAATCCCAGGTTTCCTTTTCGGTACTGCGGGGCACTTTCAGCGACTCCACATCGCCTTCATATTTCTGCACAGCTGTAATCAGCGGCACGCCGCCGTAGCGTTTGGCCAGCGCGAAATAGGCATAGGCGCGGATAAATGCACTTTCGCCTACGAGCGCCTTGTTTTCTTCCTCCGTAATATCCAGCGTCGGAATAATATCAATCAGTATATTCACGTCACGGATCAGCTTGTAGCCCTGGTCCCACCATTGAAAATCATCGTTCCCGATAAAGTCGCCAAACTCGGTATGTACTGCCTCGTCGGTGATCATGGCCGGGGCGAAGCCACCATTGTTCGGGTCGCCGGTATTCCAGTTGAAACCCTGGCGGAAAAAGGTAAAATCCTCGATCGGCAGCTGGTAGTACAGGTTCGCCATGTACAGCTTCACGCCCTCCGGATTGGAGAAAAGCGCCTCGCCCTGCAATTTGTCCAGCGGCTGCTTGTCGAGCACATTGCAGCTCGCTGCGGTCAGGATCAGGGTGGTGATGAATATTTGTTTCAAAAATCTCATTTTTATCAAAACTAAAATTTGATGTTAATACCAAAGTTGTAGCTGCGCGTCACCGGGTAAGTGAGTCCTGCACCGAACAATCCCTCTACTTTTTCAGGATCAAAAGGTTTGACGAACTTGTCGGCCCAGGTGAAAATATTGTGCGCATTTGCGTACAAACGCACGTCCTGGATACCGATCTTTTTCAGCCATTCGAGCTTCACAGTGTAGCCCAGCTGCGCGCTTTTGAAGCGCAGGTAGGAAGCATCTTTCCGCCACGCACCGCTCTCTGCGTACATCGCGCCTACATTATAGTTGAAGCGCGAAGCGGGCCAGGTCCCTGCAATCCATTGGTTATCGTCCGACAAATGCCAGCGGTCATAGAAGTACTCGGGCGTATTGCCGCGGAAGGCGAACACTTCGGCATATACCTCACGGAAACGCACGCTGTACTTGCCCGAACCCTGGAACAATGCCGTGAAATCGAAGTTTTTCCAGGATGCATTCAGCGTCACACCATAATACATCTTCGGGTCGCCGCCGTAGAAAAGCGGGGTCGCATCATTACCGTCGATCACGCCATTTCCATCCACGTCTTTATATTTGAAATCGCCGGGCAGCTCGCGGGTATTTCCCAGGTCGCCGTTTTGAATAGGCGCGTAAATCACCTCGTCGGTGTTCTGAAACTGACCTTCGAGCTGGTAAGCCCATACGACGTCGTTCCAGCGGTTAGCCGCACCATTGCGCCAGCGGTCCATGCTGCTCAGGAACTCACCGCGCTCCACGTAGCGGTTCATGGTGCGCGCATAGTTGAAGTTTCCGGAAATGCCGTATTTAAAATCACGGATCTGCCCGCTGTAAGAAGCCGAGAATTCAATCCCGCGCACGCGGTCACTGTTCAGGTTTTCTTCCGGTAATGTACCCCCGAAGGTATTGGGCAGGGACACATTTCTTCGCGCCAGCAAACCTTTACGATCACGCTGGTAAATGTCGAACGTGAAGTCAATGCGGTTGTCCCAAAGACCAAGGTCAATACCGACATCTTTGATATTTGACTTAAACCAGGTCAGGTTTTCATTCACAATGGCGGGAGAAGCTGCGCCAGTGGTATAGTTTCCATTGGTAAACTCATAACCGCCACCACCCGTGAGCGAGAAGCCCGGCACATACTGGAACGGCGCACCGGCATCCGCACCCACCAGTCCATAAGAACCGCGGAGTTTCAGCGTGGAAATCAGTGGAATGGACTTCATGAAATTCTCCTCAGAAACGCGCCAGCCGCCGGAAACTACCGGGAACAAGCCCCAGCGACGGTCGGGGTGGTAGCGGTAGGAACCATCGTAGCGGGCTGCGATTTCGAGCAGGTATTTCTCGCGAAAATCATAATTAAACCGGCCTACAAACGACTGGCTCGCATATTCAGACTCCGAGCCGCTGGTAGTCTGGTTATTCAACCCCGCCTGGTCGATCTGGTCATTTGTGTAAAATGCATATTCACGGCCCAGTCCCGCCCAGCGGTTGTGCGACTCCTGCTGCTCGTACACCAGCGTAGCGCCGACATTGTGCGCTTTTGCAATCACAGTATTGTAAAAAAGCTGCGCTTGCAGGGTCACGCGGTTATTATCCGAGAAGTTGTTGCCAATGCGGGATGGATTGCGCTGCTCGTGCGGCGTGTATTTGTCGGTTATGGCGTCGTAGGTGTAGAGGTTATAGGCTTTTGAAAGCGATTTGTTGCGATAGTTGTTGCTGTCATAGCCGATTTGCCCTTTTACCTTCAATCCCGGCACAAATGGGACTGTGTAAGTCAGGGCGAAAGTGGACTGGAAGAACTTGTTCACTTCTTCATTATAACCGGTCAGTTCGCAATCGGCGAGGGCCACGGGATTGTAGCCGCCGCTGAGCAATGCGGGGTATTTAGGGTTATTGTTGGCAAAAGGCCGCTCAGTCGCAAGGGCAATGCGGGTTCCTTTGTAGATATTGAAGAAATTGTCGCCTGGCTGGTCGCGCTTGTCAAACAGGCCGGAAAGGATCAGGTCTGCGCGCAGGTTTTTAGTCAGGTCCAAACCGATATTGGAGCGCAAGGTGTACTTCTGATAACCCATATCGTTGCTTTTCAGCAAACCGTTTTCTTTTTGATAACCAAAACTGGTGAAGTAGGTAGCCGACCCCGAGCCGCCCGAAGCCGACAGGAAATGCTGCTGCTGGCTTGCAGAACGTTTGAGGGTTTCTTTGTACCAGTCGGTACTTTCGTAACCGGGCGCATTATCGCGGAACTTCTGGATTTCTTCGGGCGAGTACACCGGATTTTCACCCAGATTTTTAGCGGCATCGTTCCGCATTTCGGCCCATTGCAATGCGCTGGTCATATTAGGAACGTCGGTCGGGCTTTGGCGGCCGTACACGGCATTGTAGCTGAACTGCGGTTTACCCTGTTTTCCCTTCCGCGTAGTCACAATCACCACCCCGTTTCCTGCACGAATGCCGAAGATGGCTGCGGAAGCATCTTTTAGTACAGAAATACTTTCAATATCATCGGGGTTGATTTTCTGGAACTCGTAACCTCCATCCCGCGCAATCCCGTCGACCACATAAAGCGGCTCGCCGAAGCCACGTATATTAATATTCGTGCTGAAAGAACCGGGCTCGCCGGAGTTCTGGCGGATCTGCACGCCGGCCACTTTTCCCTGCAAGCTTTGTGCTAAGCTGGTGTGGGTGGTGGTTTTGATTTCATCGGTGGTAATATTGGAAATCGCGCCCGTGAGTGTCTGCTTGCGCTGGGTACCATAACCGACCACGACCACTTCCTGCAAATCGTCGGTACTGGCTTCGAGCTTGATGTCGAAAATCGTTTTCGTGCCCACGGCAATTTCCTGTCGTTTGTAGCCGAGGAAACTGACGATCAGGACGGAGCCCGTTTTGGGGACGGACAATGAAAACTTTCCGCTGGCATCCGTGGTCGTACCCTTGGCAGTGCCTTGCAGCACCACACTTGCGCCGGGTACAATCTCATTTTTTTCGTCGCGGATTTCGCCGGAGACGGACACTTCATTGGTCTGGGCGAAGGCGACGGTGAGGGTCAGCAGCCAGAGGAGCAGCAGGCTCGTCCCCGTCCGCAGGTTTAGTAAATGTTTTCTTCTCATACAGATTGGATTGATCAGGTTTTGGTCGGCCGACCGTGGGATCAAAGAAATCCGCAGAGGGTTAAGAATTCGTTAATATTCGATTAATGGAGCTTTAATGGGCCATAAATTTTCATTAATTCCATGAAATACAGGCTTTTTTGATGAATTTGCTACTAGATAGAATTACTTGTATTGTTTCTGTAAAAATCTTGTTTATTTGTCCTGAACAACAATGACAGCACTCATGAAAAGAATTTTTACGACGATCTGCATTACGCTAATTACAATGGTGGCGGTAAGTGCCCAGACATTTGAATTCAATACCAAGTTTGCAGCAAATGAGAATGGTGGAGCCATTGTATCCGAGGTATACACAGAAAACCAGAACGAACTTCGTATCACGGCCGAAGAGTATGGCAAGGATGCTTGCGATTATGCCTGGTTTTACAACTCGGAAGGTAGCCTGGTTCTAACAGGCTGCGGTGCTAGTAATGCTTCTGATATCACCAAGATACTTACTCTGGAAAAAGTCGACAGATCGACATTCAGTCCTGTTTCAATCAATTTCCGACCCATCGCTTACCGGCCTTACCCGACTTCCCCTTACGAGCTGACCAATCTGGAAGTGCAAGGTTTCCGGAATGGTGCTCAGGTCGGTATCGTCTACTACAACAATCTTCCGGCGGAGCAGGATGTGAATCTTGTGTTTAATGCAGACTTTGTAAATATCGATCAGGTGAAATTTAAGGTCTACCACCAGGATCTGATGGTGAATCAGTTTGTCATGTCAGCCAGTTTGCCCGTGACGCTGGTTTCCTTCCAGGCCGAGCCCACGGACGCAGGTACGCTGCTGACCTGGAATACCGTGGACGAGTTTCAGGCTTCAAATTTTGAAGTGCAGGGGAGTGGGGATGGAAAATCTTTCCAGACGGTGGGCTCAGTGCAGGCTGGCAGCACGCATGGCGCATACGAGTTCCTATATTCAAATGGTCCGTTGAAAAAGTACTTCCGGCTTAAAATGAATGATGAGGATGGATCCTATGCTTACAGTAAGATTGTGGCTGTGGGCTTTGTTGAAAAAGGACCGAAAGTTCAGTTTGTTGCTTTCCCGAATCCTGTCAAAGGAAGCCTGCGTATCCACGTACCCGACAAGGGGCTGCCGGAGACCAGCGTAGCGATTCTGGATATCCATGGAAAGTCGATCCTGGTACAAAATCGGCTCGTGCTGCGTGCAGGTGAAGGAACCATCGAATGCCCGTCACACCTGGCTCCTGGCAGTTATATTATCAAGGTAGGGAACTATCAGGCGCAGCGTATTTCGATCCAGTAGGGGTGCGGACAGACTTGCATTGTCTTAATTGCACCATCACAACCAATTTCTCCGTCATGCTACACCTAATTGCTTAATATCCGTAGGCCACACCTGACTGAAAACTTTCCGGGTTTTTTCCATAAGATCCGCCAGTAGTCTCATGCTGCTGAATATAAACAAGGTGGCCGCCACGTTTTGCAGCTTCCCGCTTAATTCTTTCAGTAGCTTTTCTGTCACTGCCTTGTGTGGTGCGCAATGACGCATATCCGCCAGCTTTGCTTTTTATTTCACCCAATCGTTTCAGCCCGACAATGTCATTACGATTGTTTGTAATCAAAACGTTTTGCCATCCATCTTCACCATCTATCGTAACCATCTCACTGACCATTTCCTCCCTGCCTGATTCATATTTGATCTTTGCAACCAATGGCTTGCCAATGGTATTAACGGTTGTTTCATCAGGGTAGGAAAAGGAAATGCTGTTTTCGTTAACACTAAGCACTTTGACATTCAGTTCCTCACCTTATGTTTAAAGATTACATCTTAGGCAAATAGTGGTGAGGATGAACGCAGTTAATAAGTTAGGAGATGTAATCGGCTCGTTTGATTTTCATTTTAAGTATTATTTCTGGCTTGTAATAATCGCTTCCGCCGCGAGCCTCCCGCTCTTCATGGCGGCGTTGATTGAGCCGTTCAGGAGATGGTCCCCGCAAATAAAACATTCCTCGTTTAGCCGGTTTGCATGGTTGGCAGGCTCGTCAATTACGGTATCATCATTGGGTAGCGCGTAGTCGATATGAAAGGTTTTCAAATGCTTCCATTGCAGTGCATCCGGAAACCAGGCATGGAGTTCACGTAACACTTCTGATTGTAACTGAGCGGCATCTGTGCCGGAATGGTCTCCGATCAGCGATAAAGAAATTAAGGCATCGCCATTTTTGGAATAATGGGGCGCCACCTGGTTCATTACAGCCATGTTGTTTACCAGTTTGTTGGGTAATGCATTTAAAGCAATCAATGGCAACGCATACGGTGTGCGGCCTGCGGTAAAATACATGTTGGTAACCGAATGGAAAGAAGCGGGTGCCTGCCGGAACGGACCCGGAATGTTGAGCTCATTCGTGGCGATGAGAATATTTGTTGCTTCACAGACTTCCCCGAAAGCTGTGGTGACTTTATTCCCGTCTATAGATACTACTTTCTGATCAAATGCAATCTCATGGGCTGCAAGTCCGCTGGCTAACTGGATCGGAATCATGCCCATGCCTTTGGCGGGAACTGCCGTAGCATCCTGGCTGAACATTTTAAATACAAATTCAAACATCCGGCTCGAAGTGCTCAGCTGATCTTCCAGGAAAATACCGCTCATAAACGGTTTGAAAAACTGGCCAATCATCCGCTGGCTGAATCCAAATTCGTTCAGATAGGCCAAAGTAGTTGCTTCATGGCTGGCAAATATCTCATCAATGCTTTTGCCAGTCAGTTTCAGCTTCAATCCCAGCATCCGGAGTTTATCGGACAGTGTTCCTGCGGATGATGTCAGTGTGCTGATCAATGCAGCAGGCTTCCTGAGCGGATCTTCGATTTTTGTAATGCCGGTTTCATTTAAGATCAATGCACCAGGATCAAATTTTTGCAGGTCAAGTGATTCGTAATTTAGAAACCTTTGCGTTTCAGGGTAGGCTGTTAACAACACCTGGAATCCTCTGTCCAGCAGAAATCCATCCACTTCCTCGGTTCTCACCCTGCCACCCGGCCGGTCGGATGCTTCCAGTATTCTGACTGATTTTCCAGCGGCCTTCAACACTTTTGCAGCTGTTAATCCGGCTAATCCCGCACCGATAATGATGACGTCGGGATTGCCCTTTTTTATCTCAGTATCCATATTACGCTGTTTTCAGTTTGCCCAAACCTCCGTCAATCCCGATGATCTGCCCGGTTATCCAGCTGCTGTCATCCGACAACAAAAATGCGATGGCCTTGCTGATATCCTCAGGTTGTCCATATCTGGCCAGCGGATGCCTTTTTGCAGAGGCTTCACGCTTTTCGGGGGAGCTCAGCAGGTTTTGTGCCATGGGCGTATCGGTGAGGGAGGGAGCCACTACGTTAACCCGGGTTTTCTGGCCAGCCAGCTCTGCAGCCAGCGAAATAGCCAATCCCTGTACGCCACCTTTGGCTGCCGAGATACTCGCGTGGTAAGGCAACCCGGTATTCGCTGCAACCGAACTGATCAAAACGATCGAAGCGCCTGCTGCATTCTTTAATGGCTTTGCCGCGTGCTGAATAATTTGCGCAGCGCCCAGCACATTGAGGCGGTAGTCATTTAAAAAATCGTCGGGCGTCAGGCGGTTGAATGGTTTCAGGTTAATGCTGCCGACCGAATAGACCAAGCCATGCAGCTGATCCGGTAAAAACCCGCTGACCGCTCCAAGATCACCGGTCACATCGGCCTGTAAGTGTGTGATACCTTGGGGAAGTTCGGCTGGCTTTGATCTTGAAATCACATACACCGACGCATTATTTTCGTGTAAGAACTCAACCAGTGACAAGCCGATGCCGGAGCTTCCGCCTACAACCAGGATATTTTTTCCATTAAAATTCATTGACGCATTGATTTAAAATTAAGCAGTTTCCCGGATGCAGCACTCGGAGTTTGATAAGCAACAGAGGACATATTGTCTGGTATAGACCATGATTGTGAAAATGGTATAAGATCGTACCAAAACAAAAAATGTGATATGCCTATTTGAAAGATAGGCAGGCCGGCATCAAATCACGCATTCGCAACATGGACAGCAGCCGCAGCGTACAGGTAATGAAAACTAAAACGATCAAATGCTCTTTCCAAGACGTATACTCACCCTGGTTATTTTTCTTATTGCGGAATTGGAGTGCGCTTCCCAGCATGTAGTTGTCAGCAGGGTTGTTGATGTTTTCGGGCACCTGACCAACCATACTCCTTAAAATTCTTTAATGGAGCTTTTTAAAATATGTACTTTCATACTCATCACAGTAGTAGAGCCATAATCGTGATTGTTTCTTTGATGAAATGTTATTATTCGGCTTGACTTTAATTGCTCACCTTCAGTAAGTTTACTTTGATGCCACCTTTAGATATATGTAAAATGAATGACTACTCTGAAAAATCTCAGGAGGTAAAAAATGAGTTGAAAAAAGAACTGCGCCTGCGGTCAAGGTGGGAGACAATAGATTTCTGCCTGGCTCACACATTCCTCTGGATATCAATAATCGCAAGCTTTTCGTCGGCCATATTTGTTGCTCAGGATATATACATTTTTGGCAGTAAACTTTGGACAGCTGTTGTAAGTGGCACTCCCGGATTAGTAATTATTGTTGATAAAACTTTCGACTTTGCGAGACGTGCTTCTTGGGGTTCTATGTATAAGATAGAATTATTACAGCTTAAAGATGACTTTGAATTTGGGATAATTGAGCCGCAAAAAGCCGCAAAGAAATTTCGTTACTTAATGAAAAAACATACAATCTACTTTCAGAGAATCGGTTTTTTTTCTGGCCGGAAAGATAGTCCCGCAAAGGATGATAAGCTGGAAGTACATTGATTGGCTGAGCTTATTGTAATTAGAAAGAAAAGCACCGGAGTTACTAAGTTAAAAAAGTACCTTCATTCGTATTCATAAAACAGGTGTCAGTCTACGTAAATCCACCTGAATCAGCCGCTTTTTTCCGAAGCAGCCTTCTTTACTGACCATTCAAACAATTCAGAGAGTGCTTCATTTAAATCTTATCTGGCCGGTGTCAGACTATATTTAACCATCGGGGGCATTACCGGATAAACTTTGCGTTGAATGAGATCGGCTGCTTTAATCATGGCCGCTCGGGAGCGCTTGCTGATTGCTGGTCCTCATTTCAAATTCCCGGCTTTAATTATGTTAAAGAGCAGGGTACAGGCTTCCGGCTGATATCGAAGCAATGGATTTAAGATTCTATTACAAAACGCATTTACAAACAATTTTTCAGCCTGCGGACATTAATTTTCAGGCTAGGCCCCGGGTGCGGAAGTCGCTTGGGGACTGTCCAGTTTTGTTTTTAAATAAACGCGTGAATTGCGAAGGATAAGTAAATCCCAGCTCGTAGGCAATCTCGCTCACCGGCTTGGCACTACCCCAAAGCAGGTTTTTGGCCCGGTCTATAACATGGGCATGAATGTGGTCCAAAGTACCCTTGCCGGTAAAACGATGCAGCAGGTCGGTGAGGTAATTCGGGGACAAATTCAGCCGGCCTGCAAAATAGCCCACCCCGGGCAGGCTGGTTTCGATCAGGTGGTCCTGCCCGAAGTAATCATCCAGCAAGGCTTCGAACTGCTGGACAATATCCGCATTCACCTTTTCCCTGGTGTAAAACTGCCTGTCGTAAAAGCGTGCGCAGTAGTTGAGCAGCAGTTCCAGGTTGCTGCGGATCAATACAGCCGTATGTTTGTCGATGTGCTGCGCATATTCCTTGCTGATATTTCCCAGGCATGCTTCCAGTGTTCTACGCTCTTCTTCGGAAACATGTAAAGCCTCATTCGCCTGGTATTGAAAGAAAGAATAATCAGCCATTTTCCGGCCGAGGGGCGAAGGATGGACCAGATCGCTATGGAAAAACAAACCCCAGCCCGATCCGGCTGGGCCTGCCGGACCGGGTGTTATCACCTGCCCAGGCGCTGTAAACATCACGGAGCCTTCGGTAAAATCGTAGTTTGCCCTGCCATATTTCATGCTTCCGCCCGTCTCCTTGAAGTACATGGTGTACAGGTCCAGCCGGTAGCTGGCTTCCCTTTGTTCGCTTCCAATCCCGTAAGCCGCCAGATCAATTACCGTAATCAGCGGATGCCGGGGTGCCGGTGCGTCGTACAGTGCATTGAACTGGGCGATCGAGCGGATGTCAATGATCTGATTTTGCATGTCAGAAATGGTAGGAGGGTGATTTGGAATCGCCTCAGTTTACAAAATATTCGCGGATTGCAGTCACAAAAGCCTCGTCTGTCTGCTTGTACTTTTGGTCAATGTAAAACTGTGCATCGTCGCCAATTACGTACCGCAACTGCTGCTTACCGTCTGTGGCTGCAAGATAGATCGTTTGTGCAACCTGCTCTTCCGTGGCTTTTTGCAGGTGAGCGGTCGGCGTTGCTGATCGCGAAAAGAATGAGGACACGACAGGGGAGTAGTCGTCGATCTGGGTGGGAACGAACTGCATGGAATTACGGAAATTGGTGGCAATGCTGCCCGGCTCGACAATCTTGACGGTAATGCCCAGGGGATAAAGCTCATGGGAAAGTGACTCCGAAAATCCTTCCACCGCAAATTTGCTGGCGGCATAGGCGGTAGCAAATGGTAAAGCCACCTGGCCGCCGTAGGACGAGATATTGATAATCACCCCGGTTTTTTGCGCACGAAAAACGGGTAGCACTGCCCGTACCATCTCCATCAGTCCAAAAACATTGACATCGAATTGCTGTTGAAAATGCGGGCGGTCAATGGATTCGAATGCACCGAACAAGCCATAACCCGCGCTATTCACGAGCGCGTCAATCGTGCCGAAGCGGGCTATCCCTTCCGAAATAGTCCGGTCGATGCTTGCCTGGTCTGTAACATCCAGTCTGCTCACCCATACATTTTCCAATGCATTCAATTCCGTCTCGTTTTCAGGGTTACGCATGCTGGCTATCACATTCCACCCATTTTGCCGGAACAACCTGGCCGTCTGCCGGCCGATACCTGAGGATGCACCTGTTACTAACACTGTCTTTTTCATTGCTGATCTTGTTTTCTTGTTAGCACAAAGTTCCTGATCCGGGCGGCCTGAGACTTGACAAAATCCACGCAATGCTTGCCATTTTCCACGGGAACCTGTGCCGGACATGCATACCAGAAGAACTGACCAACAAAGGTTTAAGTCATTTAACCATCGTAACCGCAAACCGGCTGAAAACTTTTATCCTGAATTTTTTGTGTTAATCTGCTTCAAAACAAGGATCCGGGCATGGCATTATCTGAGAGTTAAAGCACAGGTAACGGGATTACGATCCTGCGTATCTGAATCACTTTTTACAAGCCTCACAGACCTACATGTCATCTTCTAAAACTTCTATATACAGTGCGCTCGGCGCTAATCTTCTGATTTCTGTTACAAAATTTGTGGCAGGAAGTTTCAGCAACAGTGCATCGATGATTTCCGAGGGCATCCATTCCCTGGTCGACACGGTCAATCAGTTGCTGTTGCTGCTGGGAATCAGCCGGAGCCACAAAGAGCCCGATGCTACGCACCCTTTCGGATATGGTAAAGAGCTGTATTTCTGGTCGTTTATCGTTTCGATCCTGATCTTTGGATTGGGTGGGGGATTGTCGGTTTACCAGGGTATCATTCATATCATCCGGCCGGAGGCGCTGGGAAATCCTAAGCTGAGTTATATTGTATTGGTACTGTCCATTTTATTCGAAGGTACGTCCCTGGTCATTGCTGCAAAGGAATTTAACCATGTGAAAGGCGATTTGGGCTGGTGGGAAGCGATTGTGAAAAGCAAAGATCCGTCTACATTTCTGGTCCTTTTCGAAGATTTAGCCGCCGTGATTGGTCTGGTGATTGTGGGTGTTTGCCTTTACCTGGGACATTTGCTCAACATGCCGGTATTGGATGGGGTTGCATCGCTGCTGGTTGGTATCCTGTTGATTATTGTATCCATCATCCTGGCCCGGGAAAGCAGAAGTCTGTTAATGGGTGAAGGTGTTGCCCGGGAAACGAAAGTGAAGATCAAAGCGCTGGTAGACGAGGTCAACGGTGTAGTCTCAGTCCCGGAAATTCTTTCCAATTATCTGTCCCCCAATGAAATCGTTATGATTGTCATGGTCGTTTTCCGTGACGATATGACAAGTGCAGAGATAAACGCTGCCATCCATGAAATAAGAAGTAAAATCAAGGAAAAGTCCGCCTTGGTGAAGTTTGTTTTCGTGCAACCGACGGATCATTTGTATTTAAACTCTTTCTTTCCCGGACGATCTTCGTCGAGGTCAGACCGTCCTGTTTGACCTGACTGAGCAGCTTGTTGTGCTCGTAACCAGGATACCTTCAACTGCTTAGCCTTCGCGTTCCAGTCTGTCGGGCCGCCGATCGCAGGCCCACGAAGCTGGACAGCCATTTCTCTGATGCTAACTGCAACGTCCAGCATTTGATTTTAAGGGCAAAAGAGATCCTTACGAACGCCACGGAAACAACCCGAAAGATTGTGATAGGGCAGTAACATGGATGGGCTACTTGATCGGTAGCCTGTAACATGGTAAATGCAGGGATTTCTGAAAATGTTTTCTTGCCAGGCAGTATCCGGCTCCCCCTTTCGTCTAATGGTGAACAGGCGCTCTATATGCCTAGCCATCACATTTACTTAGAAAATTTATGAAAAAGATTCTACCTCTCGTTTTTTTATTGGCATTGTTAACATCCCGCGCCTGGTCACAGACATGCAGCGTAGCAAAATTTCAAACGCAGGCGGAGATTGACAATTTTAGCACTAACTATCCGGGTTGCTCTGTGCTTACCGGCAATGTGAGCATCGTTTCAACGGACATTACAAACCTGGACGGGCTGCGCAACGTGACCCGGATTGCCGGAAGACTGAGTATTGATCATAACCCGAATCTGGTCAGCATAGCAGGTTTGTCCTCCCTGGAACAACTGGACGGCTCACTCAATATCGAAGACAATGATAACCTTCTTACCCTGACCGGCCTGGAAAAACTTGTGCGGCCGCTACGGGGTATCAGGGTTGTTTCCAATGAGAAGCTTACAAGTATCACTGCACTGAGTGGCGTCACCCGGATCTATAGCTCATTGTCCATCGGTGCAAATCCGGCATTGACCAGCCTGGAGGGACTTCACAATGTGAGCACGGTATTTAAAGCCGTTTCCATAGGGCAAAACGACATGATCAGGGATTTGAACGGCCTCAGGAGACTTAAAGAAGTTGATTATTATTTGTATGTCGGTAATAACAAGAACATCAAAAACCTGAAAGGATTAGCTCGGCTGCAATCAGTGCATTCATATCTTCAAATTACAGGCAACGGAGCATTAACCAGCATTTCGGAGCTGAGTCAATTGAAAAGCGCCAATTCTGTAACCATTACGAATAATCCTCTTCTGTCCGATTGTGCTGTCAGGATCGTCTGTGATCAGGTTGCATCAGGAAACACCAGCATTTCAGGAAATGCTGCGGGTTGTTCCAATAATGAGGAAGTGAGGTTGTCGGCAACCTGTACACCTCAAACACTGGTGCGCATCAATGCCGGCGGACCGGCTTTTACAACTGCGACCCAGAAACTGTTTGTCGCTGATCAGTATTATGCCGGTATCGACCGCACCAGCTCCATTGCCTCGGGCGATATTCTCAATACGACCAATGATGTGCTTTACCGCTCAGGACGCTGTTCGCCTTCTTTCAGCTACAACATTCCGGTTGTCAATGAGCTGGTGAATGTAACCCTGCACTTTGCTGAAACGTATTTTGGCGCGCCAGGAAAAAAAGGCGGCGCGGGTAGCAGACAGTTTAATGTTGATATCGAGGGAAGCCGCAAGCTGACGAATTACGACATTTTTGCCGAGGCTGGCGGAGCGCTGCGTGCAGTTCAGCTGACGATCCCGGTGAGGGTTACCGACGGCATACTAAACATCGATTTCCTCACGGGAGCGGCTGACCTTCCACGCGTTTCGGCCATTGAAGTTACTGCGAGTCCAACTTTGTCACCAGTGGCCGATGGTATGATAAATATGGGTAAGTATAGCAATACGAATTACGGTTCCGGGTCATATATAGACGTTCGTCGGTTTCTTAACCCAGGACCCACCTATATCGGTGATGCCTTAACCTATATAAAATTTCAGCTCCCTGCCGGAAAGGCTGAAATCACCTCGGCCAAACTGCGAATCTATGGTTATACTCCTGAAAGCAATGCAAGCGTTGCCATTCACGCCTATGGCGTCAATGATGATAGCTGGACAGAGGAGACCCTTACCGGAAACAATGCGCCTGCCGCCTCAACTTCGTCACTTGGATTCATGACCGTGAATGATGTTGGCCAATATCGTGAAATTGATGTGACCAGTTATGTTAATGCACAGCGGCAATCTGGCGACGTACTGGTAAGTTTTGTGTTAGACGATCCGAACAAAACGAGTGTCACGGCAACTGTGAACAGCAAGGAATCAGGCGCTCTGGGGCCTCAGCTCGTGTATCAGACTACTCCGATTGTACAGGCTCAAAATGGCATTGCGCGCATAGGCCAGGAAGAAGTTATTACGGAAGTTCAAGAAAAGCAGCACTCGACCATTTTTCCCAATCCTGTAAAAGATCAGTTTATAGTTTCCCTTTCACCGGAACATGCCGGGTCAATTTCTTTTGAAATGGTTAATGCAGCTGGTAAAAGCCGCACTATTTCAGCAGTCCAAAATGCCAGGCCTGGCGCAAATGCAGAAGTTAATATTGCCGGACAATCATTCCATCCAGGCATTTATTTGCTGAAAATAAAATCAGATGCATTTACGGAGGTAGTGAATGTGCTTGTGACGGATTAAATTCTGACAACAGACAAGGTTAAAAGCCACTCAGAGATGGGTGACTTTGCTATATAAGTTGTGCGCATTTCCCATCTTTTTAGATGGATCATAACTGGTTGATATTGAAGAAAAAACTTTTTTCTCTTCCTTCCAGTATGTATCGCGAGGCTTCGTCTAATAGGATTAAAACCAAACATCCTAAACGGACTTCAATGAAACATCTTTTACTCAGCATTACCCTTCTGTCACTAACAACAGTCGCAATCGCTCAGACTCCTGTTGTAAAGTGGGACAAAACTTTCGGGGTCGGCGGAGCAGTTAAGGCTGTTCCCTCCAAAGACGGTGGATACCTGTTGGCTGGCCAGTCAGGTTCTAATGCAGCATTTGACAAAACAGAAGACAGTCGCGGCGGAATAGACTACTGGATAATAAAGATCGATAAGAGCGGCAATAAACAATGGGATAAAACCTTTGGAGGCACAGCCGATGATGTTCTTACGGTAGCAGCTTCAACTTCTGATGGCGGTTACATTATAGCAGGCAACTCAAAATCCGGATCAGGCGGCGATAAGACCGAACCCGTTAAGCCAGGCAAACAAACCCCGCAGGATATTTGGATTGTCAAAATCGACGCATTGGGGAACAAACAATGGGATCGGACGATAGGAACAAACCAGCCTGATGGAATAATCGGTATCCACGAAGCAGTGGGCGGAGGTTACTTATTGGTTGGGCCGACATATGGGCCTCCGAGCGGTGACAAGACCGCATCTTCTGTTGGCGGGGATAATTTCGTTGAGGAGTGGATTGTAAAGCTTGCGCCAAATGGTTTGATCTTATGGGATAAAGTCGTCGGAACAGGTGGGTTATGCCGACCGGTTACTTCTCAGATTCTTGCAGATGGTGGATTGTTAATTGGCAATGTTACCACTTACGAAGGGTATAATGACTGGTTTAACATGATGCGGGTCGACGCTAATGGAAACAAGATGTGGTTTAAGCAGCTGGGTGGGCAGATAAGTTTGGCGGAATGTCTGGAAATAAAACAATCCTTAGACGGCGGATTTCTTCTCGGCGGATCCATCAGCGGCCCGGCAAATGGTGACCAATCTCAAAGTGCATCCGGGTTAGACTACTGGATAGTAAAAACAGATTCCTCACTCAACAAAATATGGGACCGGGTGTTAGGTAGCATTGACACGGGGGATGATTATAATCCAGTAGGATACGACCTGTTTTATAGTTTGATAGAGACGCCTGATAAGGGAGTAATAGCAGTTGGAATGTCTGACTTCGGCGATCGCGGGAAAGACAAAACAGAACCTGGCTACGGCAGTTCGGACATTTGGGCTATTCGACTGGATTCAAACGGAACAACCAAATGGGATAAGACTATTGGAGGCATCGAGGCTGATGTAGCTTACTCAATTATCCCGGCTTCTGATGGAGGTTATCTTCTTGCAGGATATTCCCGCTCACCAAAGAATATCTATAAATCAGAGGATCCCAAAGGAATCAATGATATGTGGGTTTTAAAACTGGTTGAAGAGCAGCCACCTCTCCCCGTAATCCTGAAAAGTTTCACAGCTGCCAAAGAGAACGAAAACGCAGCTCTTATTTGGCAAACTACATCCGAAACCAACAGTGACTACTTTGAAATACAGCATAGCCTGGATGGAAAAGCATGGACAAACCTAACCAAGGTTCATGCACAAGGGGAGAGTAAAAAGTTGAACGTTTACCACTATACACACACTACCCCTGTATTAGGATCCGATAACCTGTACCGGCTTAAAATGGTAGATGCAGACGGATCATTTGCTTACAGCAAAATCCGGCATGTGCAGTTTGGGGCGGAATTTACTGTATCCGTTTATCCCAATCCGGCAGTGGAGAACATCCACTTAAAGGCTCGGGACTGGTCGAAAGTAAATGGTGTACAAGTCCTTGATAACCAAGGAAAGTTACTTTACAGCTCAGGAGATAAACCTTCCGTGGATATTAATATCAAATCATTTACACCTGGCTTATACTTTGTCAAGGTAACCCTTGTGGATGGCATAGAAATAACCCGAAAGATCGCAATACGCCAATAAGATGGAAGGGCTACTTAATCGATAGCCCTTTTCACTTTGCTTTCTGTATACCTGATTGACAAGAGTCTGGATTGCGTTCTCCAATTTCGTCTCCTGGTTTTCTTTTTAGTAACAAGGTTACAATTCCAATGCAGGTTATTTTTAAATATTCAGAGCCATGAATAACAGCTATTTGTCAAGTGCCATCAAGCAATTTGAATATTATAAAATGCTGGGTGATAAAGCGATGGCACAGGTATCAGATGAGTCGCTTTTTTGGCAGTATAATCCTGAAAGCAATAGTATCGCAATGGTCGTCAATCACCTGGCTGGCAATATGCTTTCCCGCTTTACAGATTTCCTGACGACCGACGGCGAGAAAACCTGGCGCAACAGGGACCTGGAATTTGAGCCGTATTTAAGCAGCCGGGAACAAATGATTCAGCATTGGAACAACGGTTGGGATTGTTTGCTGTCGACCCTACGCAATCTTGATGAACGTGATCTGGAAAAGATCGTTTATATCCGAAATGAAGGTCATACCGTGATAGAAGCAATCAACCGGCAACTGGCACATTATCCTTATCACATTGGCCAGATTGTTTATGTTGCAAAAATGGTAAATGATGAGAACTGGAAAACGTTGTCTATCGCCAGAAAAGCGTCGGACGAATACAACGCCAGAAAATTTAACCAGGAAAAAGGCCGGCGTCATTTTACTGACAATCCCTGAAAAAAATGGGATTAACAAAGTATAATTAACACATTCAAAAACGTATTTGAAAAGTTTCGCCTGTTTAATCGACTTTTCAACCTGCTGGGCATCTGGGAAAGCGATTGCTTTTAAGCCTTATAAAACCCTCACATCAATCAGGTAGTGTGGCATACATAACCACACCTGATCCGGGCGTGTATTCGACGCGGCCCTTGGAAAAGTTGCAATCCTGATCTCCTGTGGCGATGTCGACCCTGAACTTCTTATTTGTATTCCAGATGGTGAGCTTCTTTGTTTTGATGTCAAGAGTAGCTTTATCTGCCCGCTGAACAGTCATTCCGCATGACTTGACGGAGACGTTGCCTGTATAGGTTACAATTTGCCCATCCGTGGATATTTGGTTCGCATTAATTATAGTGGTTTCATTTACGCCTTTCTTTCTAATGGAGCTTTTGTCAGCATGAAAGTTCTGGCCAAAGGCAAAATCCGATAGTGTAAGTGCGAGACAGATGGCCAGTATCCCGGTAAATCTCATCGTAGTATAAATCAATTAGATGGAAATTATTACCTGCGAAGATAGGGTACTAAATGAACGAGAAAATATTCGTAAAGCTCTTTTAACGTAATTTAACTTGTGCAGCCGCTATGTCTGTTTTTGGATTGAACAAATGTTTCACACTGTTTTGAAGGTTTATCCTTGTCATGTGAAAATTGGGCATCAAAAATATATTGTATCAGAAATAAAAAGGAGTGTGTGAAAGTTTGTAGATTTTGTCAACCAAGATGTTTGAATAAAATATATTGCTAGCCATCTGGATTACTTTTGCCGGACAGGCTGGTGTTAGTTCAACAGCATTTTAAAGCGTATATAAACGATGGATCAATTAAAGAAGCTGGAATCGCAAAAAGATTGGTGGCGGTTTATGATCATGGGAAGCGTGCTGTTTTCGATATTCGAAACGCTTTTTAGAAGAAATTTCGATACGGAAAGACTTCCATTCCAGTACTATTTAATGGCCGGTACTGCAGCTTTCGCAGTGGAGGTCTTGCTTTATTATTGTATCCGAAATTGGCCGGGGCGCTGGAAGACATCCGTGATATGGCTGTTTGTCTTTATATGGCTGGCTATTTGCCTGACATACAAGAGGTAGTAAGTTCACGTTGATAACTTTGGATGGATGTTATGACTAGCTTACAGTTAACGCCAATCTTAAATACACAGTGCTGGTTTGCCACCTTCTATCTCCAAAAAAATCAATTGCAATATTTCTACGTTAACGTTTAGGTGTAAACGTTAACCTGCTTTCAGAAAGTTAGTCCATCTTGCCAAAGATCATACGACTAACTGCCAGGTCTGAGCCATCCTATTTCACGGGCTTGGTTCTTCAATGTCAAACATCGGCCCAATGCAATTTCGATAATATTTAATTAGCATCAGGAAATGTTCCGAAGTGCATCATCTCAGGTGGTGGCATCCAAATTGATATATCGGTTGCCGTCAATATCGCGTAAGGTGAACTGACGCCGCCAACTGCCGGCACAGCATGCATGAAGCCTACCCAGCTGATTTGATAATGCCGGATCGCGTAGGAGCAGAGAATGCAGGGCTCGTGGGTCGTGTACTTGGCGCAGCCGACAATTTTATCTGTGGCAATAAACTTCAAAAAGCTCACAGTTTGATTCAACACCCTGAATCCAAGGCATTGAATCAAATTGTAAGTGCTAATTACCTGACTGAATATACCCTGAAGGCAATGAAGGGGATATTACACGACTTTGATATTCTTCCTTGGCCATTTCAGAAGATGCGAAGTTGAATTGCATCCCGGGATTTATCTGGCAACAACCACCTTCCTGAGCATACTGGTACCATCGCGTTTCACAATACGCACAATGTAGGTACCTGCAATAAGGTGGCTGGTTGTGATCCCTTCTGCTGATAGCCCGGAGGAGGATGCCACAGATCTGCCCGATGCATTCATGATACTTACGGATGCGATTTTATCGGCCGCTACGGCAGAGATGAACAACCTGTCTACTACCGGATTAGGGTAAATCGTCATTTCCTCGGTGGCCGATTGCTCTTCCTCGTTTTCTACACCGAAAGAAAATTCGCTTGTACGTGCCGCGGTAGAAGGTTGGCTGTGGAAAATGGATGCCGCTCCTGCTCCGGGAAGTGGATTTTGTTCGTTTGCGTCACGGCTGTCGTCAGGTGATCCGGCAATGGCGTAGGTATCACTGATACTGACCGAATAACCAAACCGGTCGCCAGGATGGCGGTTCAATGCAGTGATTTTCTGGACTTCTCCCCAGGCATTGGATCCGTTCTGGTCGCGGCGGAAAATGTAAGCCGAACCCGACATGGCGGCAGTTCCGTAACCAAGGGCATTTTCATCTTCCTGGTACGCACCCACAATCACCCAGTTTCCGCTGATCGAGACGGAGTACCCAAAATAATCATCCGCCGCACGGTCACTGGCCGTCAGTTTTTTTAATTGTCCCCAATTTTCAGTCCCGCCCTGGTCTTTTTTGAAAATGTATGCCGAGCCGGATGCGTGGTGCGAGTCGGCTTCAAGACTGTTCTCTGACTCCGCATAAGCCCCCACGATAGCCGTAGTTCCGCTGATTGCGACTGAAAAACCAAAGCGGTCCAGGGCAGTGTGGGCATTCGCGTAGATCTTTTTTACCAAAGTCCAGGCACTCCCGGCGCTTGTATTTTTTTTGAAAACATAGGCTGCGCCGGTCCACGGAATCATCGATCCGCCGCTATTGAATGAGTCGCCCGGCGCACCAACAATCACGTAATTTCCGCTGATCGAGACCGACTGGCCGAAGTTGCTGTCAGCCAGTCTTATAGGTGCCGCCAGTTCAGTCACCTGTCCCCAGCTATTAACGCTCCCCTGATCTTTGGCAAAAATGTATGCAGAGCCATATTGATGTACCCCCTCGGTACCATCGGTGAGGGGCGCGCCGACGATGGCCACATTTTCGCCCATAGATACCGATTTGCCGAACAGGTCATTTGCATGACGGTTCAATGCTGCCAATTTTTTTACCTGCCCCCAATTTCCTGCACCGCCCTGGTCCATGTAAAAAATGTAGGCAGCCCCCGCATTTTCCAGATAACCCTCTTCGATTCCGTTCAGATTGCCCTGGGGCGCGCCGACAATCGCGTATTTTCCATTGATAGAGACTGACTGCCCAAAGTTGTCATTAGCCCAGCGTGTCACCGCCGTAATCTTTTTAACCTGTGACCATTTGCTACCATTGTTGTACAAAATATAAGCAGCCCCGGCATCCAGTATGGCATTTCCACCTTGCTGGTCATGGTCTTCAAAAGGAGCACCTACGATTGCATATTTGCCGCTGATGGACACCGAGTAGCCAAAATGATCGTCCGGCGTTGAGCCTTCCATGACCATTTTCTTTAAAAATCCCCAATTATCCGCCCCACCATTGCCTGCCTTGTAGGCATAAGCCGATCCTGCACTGAAAAGCTGGTTTGCCTCTTCCTCGTCATCGTCTTCATTGGGTGCACCTACGATCACATTATCGCCATAAACAGCAACCGCACTGCCAAATTGATCGTCTTGCTGACGGAAAGACGCGGTGATTTTTCTCACCTGGCCCCAGTTGTCGGCGCTGCCCTGGTTCCGCTTGAAAATATAAGCCGAGCCGGATTTATACACGGTGTTTTCCTCATTGCTGTTCTGGGATTCAAACGGAGCACCCACGGTTGCATAGTCGCCCTGAATGGAAACAGATTGCCCGAAATTGTCGGTATTGGCAGGAAAGGGAGCAGTCAGTTTTTTGACGACGCCCCAGAAGCCGGCACCTCCTTTGTATTTGTTATAGATGTATGCAGCCCCGGCATCCTTTTGGGCACCTACGATTACGTTATCTCCGTCAATCGCCACGCTTTCCCCGAATTTTCCGTTTTCCAACAAGGTCGTGGCTGTCAGCTTTCTTGCCTGGCCCCAGTTGTCGGTACCGCCCTGCATTCTGTTGAAAATATAGGCCGAACCGGCATCCCATACGGTGCTTCCGGCTGAATTGATCACGTCGTCGAGGTAGGCCCCCACCACAATGTTATCCCCGCTCACCGCCACTGAAACCCCGAAGAGGTCGGTGACAGCACGGTCGATGGAAGCAATTTTTCTGGCCAGTCCCCAATTGTTCAGACCGCCCAGGTCGCGCCTGAAAATATAGGCCGATCCTGCCTGACTTTTTGTATTGGCTTCTGCCGCATCCTGGGCGTCGAGGGGCGCGCCAACCACCAGAAATTCTCCGCTGATGGATACAGAGTACCCAAATGAATCGGAAGCATCCGGTACCGATGCGGTCAGTCTTTTAACCTCGCCCCAGTTACTTTCTCCTCCCTGGTCTTTCTGAAAAATGTATACTGCGCCGGCATTGATCAGGGTAGGAAGTCCTATGCTGATCCGGGATTCACCATAGGCACCCACTACGATGTAGCTCCCGCTGATCGACACCGAAGAACCAAAATTGTTTTCAGCCGCTCTAAACGACGGAACAAGTTTCCTGACCTGTTTCCAGCTGCCGTTTTCAAAATGCAGTACGTATGCTGCTCCTGCGTTGTTCAGGGTGCTTTTGCCGGATGCATTTTCATCTTCTTTTGGCGCGCCGATCACCGCATAGTTGCCGTAAACGGCTACCGCATAGCCATAAGCGTCGTCTGCGGAGCGGGTGCCTGAGGGTTTACTGTTTCTGTCGCCCGCATTGGCCTTGATAATCTGGTCCCAGTTCTGGGCAAAAGCACCCAGGTGGATTGCAGAAAACAGGACCCATGCGAACAATGCTTTTTTTGATGATTGTAAAAGAGTTTTCATGACGTTGCTTGTTACCGTTTCAGGTTTAAGTGATGGGAAATTTTGTGAACATGCAAACGTAACAAGGCGGAGAGGTGGCACCTATTTCAGCGGGTATACAAAAGGATTACTGACCCCAAAATGCAGGTGTACAAAAGGTGTACAAGGTAGTAAAGTGATTGATGTTCAAGCATATATGGAAAAATGGATGTGTGCGCAGAGCCTATGCCGAATACGGCATTTTAAGAAAAGAGAGAAGTGTTTTTTGCAGTAGTTAAATCAAATGGTCATCAGGTAATCCAGCAGATTACTTTCTTCGCTGAGTTTGAGTTTTTTCCGGAGCCTGTGCCGGGCGGTTTTGACGCTGTCGGGAGAAATATTGAGCAAGCCTGCGGATTCTTTCAGGTTCAGGTTGAGCCTTACCAATGCACAGAGCCGAAGTTCGCCGGCGCTCAGTTCGGGCGTGGCTTTTTTTAGTTTTGTAAAAAAATCCGGATGGACGCTCTCGAAATACGTCTTGAACTCATCCCAGTCCTTATCAAGATTGAAGCTGTAATCAATCAGGTTGATCAGCTTGTTGAATAAAGGCGTGTTTGCGTCTTTGGGGCCTGATTTAAGCGCCTGTAAAATCGTTTCCCGGATATCTTCAAGAATGCTGTTTTTCTGGATCAGGTTGAGCGTGTGGGTGGTGAGTGCCTTGTTGCGGAATGCAAGTTCGTCGCGGAGCAGCTGCTCTTTTTCCAGGCTGTTACGGATTTCGGTATCTGCAAGTGCTTTCTGGGCAATATGCAGCTCCCGGTTTTTAGCCGCCCTGATCCGCTGCTGGTTGAATGCCAGCGCCACCATCGCAAGTACCGCCGCTAGTGCCACCAGCATCGTATTGCGTGCCGCATCGCCCAGGTCTTTTTCCTTTTGCAATAATTTCAGCTCGGCTTCTTTGCGCTCATTTTCGTAATGTACGCGCATGTTGGTCATTTTCGCCGTGTTTTCTTCATTGTAGATAGAGTCTTTCAGCGCAATTGCTTTTTCCTGAAAATGAAATGCATTCGCAAAATTTCCCTTCTGTCCATACACAACCGCGAGCCCTTCATAGGCCAGCTGCAATGCCGGTCGGATCCCGTTTGCTTCTGCAAGTTCTTTTGCTTTCTGATAGCTTTCCAAAGCCTTGTCGCTTTTGCCGGTTTTGGCATAAATATGCCCTAATCCGTTATAAGAACTTACCAGCGCAGGCTTACGCTGAAAATCTTTATTGATCGCCAGAGCTGCATTATATTCCGCAGCAGCCAGGTCATATTTAGCGGTTTGATAATAAATTTCGCCCAGGTTATTATGACAAATAATCTGACCGTTAAAATCTTTAAACGTTTCGAATATTTGCAAAGCTTTTTGCGCGTTGGTCAGGGCAGCCTGGAAGTTTTTTTGCCGGATGTATATCGATGCAATATTTACGTAAGATCCGGCCGTTGATTTTTTATCTCCCAACTTGATCCAGATTGCCTGCGCGCGCTTGTAAAATACAAGTGCTTCATCGTAATTTTTCTGATTTTTATGAACATTTCCAATGCTGTTGAAGATATTTGAGCTCCGTTTCTGATCATTCATTCCCTCGAAAATAGCCAGCGCCTGCAAATAATTGTCCAATGCCTGACTGTAATTTCCCTGCTCTCCATAAATAAGGCCCGCACTGGAAATTGCTTTGGCAATACCGACCTGATCTTGGTTCCGTTTGTAAATTTTTCCGCTTTCAGCATAATGCGCCAGGGCCTCGGGATACTTATTTTTCTGCCAGTAGTACACGCCCAACGCATATTCTCCTTCCGCCAGCCCTTTTTGATAGCTGATCTTTTTTGACATGGATAGGATCTTCTCAGCATTTGCCAGTGTGTTTTCGGGTAACGTGCTCCATGATTCCATGGCAATTTCAAACAGCAAATTGATCCTTATTGTGTCAGCATGCGCGCTGGCTAAAAGATTTTTAAGGCTGTCCATTTTGGAAGTCTGCGAGATGGCAGGAAATGCGATAAATAAAGAGAGATAGAGCGCAACTTTCATCGGAACGTTTTTGGCTGGATTTTGAAGGTTTGGGAACGTAAATCTTGCCGGCCTCTACATGTTCCGCTCAGCCGGCCTAATAAAAGCGGATTACGGTTCAAACGTACTGTATGGATCACCAGCCATGTTCTAAATAGTCAAGAAGATCAGGCATCAATCACGTCTTCCCAATATGGTGTTTGGGCGTTTATTCTCAACATAAATAAAGAAATTTCGATACGTGGTCAGCGTCCCTTCATTTACATTATCTATTACATTCAATATCCGGATATGTTAATTATGGTTAAAAGATTTTGGATTAAATACCATTAAGTAAGTTTCATTTTTTAATAGCATTTATGCACCACAAAGGAGCTAATTTGTTATACGTTTTTTCTAAACCTTTTCGAAAATGAAAACAAACCGATTTGGAATTAAATCCGGAATGGGGAATGGTAAAGTATGTGTTTCAGGCATGGACATCATTTGTAACTGTTTGGCACTGCAACTATTCTTATTAATCCAGGCTGTCCCTATTGTTACGCTGGCCTTTTCAATGCCTCTGGACACAGTACGGCAAAATGACAGCCCGAACGCTGCGGCTAAGGTTATTGATGCTCCCGCGAAAGTTAAAGAGCAACCAGGTGCTGACCGTGTCAATCCTCCAAAAGCTAACAAAAAAGAACCTTGTGTCAAGAGTGTTGTTAGATACGGCAATAGCGAGAAGAAGGAAGAAGATCGAAACTTTGCGGGTATCGGCGACCTGATAGAGGTAAAAGTTGAACATTTAAAGGAGCTTACAAACAGGTCAAAATGTCTTGATAATGATGAAAATCCGATTGAATCGAACAAGTGCAGTCCCAAAAAGATAATGCTTTATCTCGACGGGCGCCAGGTGGAAGGTATTAACCCCGAATCCGGGGCTCCCAGCCCCTCAGAGCAGATCCTGCGATTCAGGTTGGAAAGGGCAGTGGGAGTAAATGATAAAATCTGGGCTGACCTGCTTGGCGCGCCGCCGATAGGGCTTCTTTTCTTTAACAAGCCGACCAAAGTGAGTGTTGGTCTGGAAGGCGAATTTCCTATACCCATTGAGCCCACGTGCAATAAATTTAACCTCATCCGAATTAGAAAAGCCTGGTTCTGGGTGGGCACAGTCCTTATGGGTTTTCTTCTTTTCTATACATTCAGGCTGGCCAGAAAAAGTGATATCCTGCGTGACTCCGGTCCGATTGTGACGGATGCAGTAGGTAACGAAGTTCCCAAACCGTATAGTCTGGCCCGTTGCCAGATGGCATTCTGGTTTTTCTGGGTGATTTGCTCCTTCATATATCTTTGGTTGATTACCGGCGCATACGATATTATTACGTCTGAGGCGTTGATTTTGATAGGGATCGGCTCCGCCACTGCATTGGGAGCAACCAGCATCGACTCCGGCAAATCGGAGGAAGTCGCCTCCAAACAAAAAAGCCTGGAAATGGAAAAATTAAAGTTGACGGAAGAAATAACCGCACTTGACACTAACTTAAACACTGTTCCGCCTCCTCCTAATATTCAGGTTTTAACGCAACAAAGGATCGCCGGGCAAGTTCGTCTTTCGTTGGTGGATAATCAGCTGGCAGATTTGAATGTCGTTTCAAGGCCAAGATCATCGGCAGGCTGGCTCAGCGATATTCTCAGGGACAACACCGGCGTAAGTTTTCACCGGTTCCAGATACTTGTATGGACGATGGTATTAGGGATACTTTTTGTCTTTTCGGTCTGGAAGAGATTGTCTATGCCTGAATTTGGTGCAACACTTCTGGCATTACAGGGGTTAAGTGCGGCTACCTACATTGGTTTTAAGATTCCGGAAAAGCGCGCGTAACATGCGCTTTTCTGCGTGTTCATTTTTGATTTAATTAAAAAACTGATCGAAATGGCAACTTTCCTTACCCAACATTTTACATTGGAAGAGATGCTCGAAAGCCAGACAGCGGCGAGGTTTCGTTTTGACGAACAATTTGCACCTCCGGTAACAGTCATTGAAAACCTGGTGGCATTGTGTGAAAATGTTTTGGTGCCGCTGAGGGAATCCACCAATGCGACAGTCCTGATTTCCAGCGGTTACAGGTGTCCCCGTGTCAATGCAAAAGTGGGCGGGGCGCTTAAAAGTCAACATTTAATTGGGCAGGCAGCAGACATTTTTTCCACAAAATTCGAGGTGGAAGAATTGTTTCGTTTTATCCGGAACGGCAGCCTGCCTTTTGACCAGGTAATACAGGAATTTGGCCGGTGGGTTCACGTTTCTTTTGGCCCCGAAAATCGCAGGCAGCCTTTACGTGCTATTAAATTAGGAAACGGACGAACGAAGTACCTGCCTGGCTGATAGCATCGCATTTGTCCTGGTTGAATAGAAAAAGCTAAGCATTTGTTCATTGCTCTTTGCTTAGCTTTTTCACAATCTGATAAAGAAAATGAAATAAGGGAGAGCCTCAGAACCTGGGCTCCCGCCTGGCGTTTATTAATTCATCTGAAAGCATGTATTTAACTTTGCATATATCCGACAAAGTTCTTTTGTAAGCGCTTTCCGCAATCACAACATCGATATGTGCCTTCGCACAAAGATCAATAATGGATCTGGATGCAGGAGTATAAATTAATTTTTTGTTCCATTTTCTGCGTTCGTCGCGCATCTCACCATAGAACGAATCTGCATTCACCCGGCGATGGAGGTAAGTTTTATTAAATTTAAGATTGTGGTTTTTACTCGCCTTGTCAATCATCCATAATAATGCATTGTCGGAGAGTCCACTATCAGCATATCCGCCTCCCACATTACAATGCACACCAGCGAACCAAACCTGGCTGAGAATTTGATCGGAGGGAGCATCGGGACTTTTTTCCCATAATGTCGGCAGGAATGCTTTTCGGTTTTCATCAATGGAAAGCGCATGATAGGCCGCTTTCACCTTACTTCCGAGTTGTACGTTTAAAAAGCAGTACTTTCCCAGTCGCATTTGCTCCATACGTTTATTGAGCCAGTTTAATATTTGAATCTTGGGAGTGGCAGAGGAATGCCCAAGCTACCTACTGTATCCCATACGCCAATCATTTCAATTTCTGGATAATGAGCGTCTGTCTGCTCCCGGTATGTGTCAACGATTTCATGTCTTTTATCTTCAGATGCTGATTTGTACTGCACGTATTGCTTTGTTATCGATTTGAGCTCCTGCGGAACATCCTTCGTACGGGTCTGTGAGACTTTACCTGCTGATGCTGGCGTGCTTGCCTTTGCTAATTGCGCTGCGTTCAACGACTTGTCAATCCCGAACCGCTCAATTAGTCCACCCAGGCTGCGTACCGTGTAAGCTCCGCGACTAAATCCGAAAAGGTAAATTTTATCACCGGGATTGTAGTGCTGGGCGATAAAGCCATAGCCATCGAAAATATTTTTGATGAGGCCCTTTCCAAATAAACCACCAAAATATCTGTCCAAGAAATTACCGGTTCCAACACCCTGGTCGTAAAATATTTTTTGATCAGCCTGATCCGCCAGGGCAAGCGCTCTTGCAAATTTAACAACATTGGTGGGGACCAGGCTTCCGCGGTCCAGCTGTTCAGGATCATTCCAGGTACCGTCGGAGCATACTATTATCTTTTTTGGAGTTGTATTGTTTGTTTCCATTGCTGTCATCCAATTTTAGGTTTAGCGTTACAAAATCTCAATTAGCAGGTTTCTTATTCGTTCCCGAAATCGCCGAAAGCAAATTGATCAGTGCCGGAATTGCGGTAGCGAGCGCACCAAGCGTCGTCAAAAGCTTTATGCTGGCTTCCCGTTGTGAAGAAATGATGAAAACAAGGATGGCAACAGACACCAGCATGAGCGGAATGCGGGTTTTATTCCAATTCGTATTATCATTTACCTTTTCCATAATTGCCGCCAGTTCACTGCGGCTCAGTCCGTTAAGAATAAAATTGCGGAAACTTTGGTCAAATACTTTAAAACGGCCGCTCCGCTCTGCGATAAGCCCCTTCCTGAGCAGCATCCTGAATGCATCCTGATCATAGGTGTTCACCAATCCATCCTCGGCAAGGTCGAAGAGTACAAACTTTTCCTCATCAGGCAGTGACTGCCAAATGGCGGAATATTGGTGGTAATGTGCGACATAACCATCAAAAACCTGGTTATCTGAAAGCGTTTTGCTCCCCGCGGACCCACTTATGGTAATCGGATTAATTTCAATATTGAATAAACGTAACAGGCTATGCCAGCGCTCTTCGTATTTATAAATATCATCTTTCAGCTTGTCGGTATTTTCTTGTGGCTGGACTTTACTGTCGGCAAGCATGTGCGTGGGGTGAATCGCAGAGCAAATCAAAATCTTTCTGTTCCCGGCCGACAATTTTTCAAGAAGATTCAATTTTCTATTATTGGTCTCGACCGACTTAAAATCGTAATCGAAATGATCCAAAATGATGGGCCTTTGCGTGTCGCTGATTGCACTTTTTGTTTTCCTCCACCATTTGCTTCCAGGCAAGTCCTTTATTGGAGGAATTTCTGCAACGTTGAATATAAGGGCCGAAGATGGGAGCATTGCATTGGAAGAATATCCCCCACGAAAGCAGATCAGAAATATCTTGTCAGGGCCGTTTGCAAGCCAGGTTACAGGATCGAATTGGGGTGACCTGTTTTCCCCGATCATATCGAGTGAGAAAATCTTCCTGACTAATCCGAATAAGACGAAGCAAAAAGCCACCAATGCCAGCAAGAAGATCAGCCAGGGAATCAGTCCGCCGAATTGACGAATATCGGGCAGGTGAAAATCGAGTGCAGCCGACTTAATAACAAGATCGATTCCATTGGACAAATTGTAATAGGTAACGCTGGCTCCTTGTTCCCCGGGGTTTTGCCGAAGCAGGTTGTTAAAATAAAAGGAGAAGTCAAAAGAAAAGGAATTATAAATAGGAAGGCGGTCGGGGATTTTATCGCTGGAATATAAGTGAAAGCTTCGCATGAGATTGATCGCCGCCTCATCCGCATCGTTTACCCGGTCTTTGGCAGCACCAACACATACACTATCAATCCAATAGTGATCTTTATAAAAGCTGTTTTTAATATCACTTATTCGTGCGTTATTTAATGTATCGCCACTTACGCGAAGCATACGTGCGGTTTCTCCGACATTGGATTCAGCCATTTCCAGCTGCATAAAGCGTGCAATCATATGCTGGTCATAGTTGTAGGCGGCATTAAAAAATAGCACGATCGGCAATCCCATACTCACCAGTAGCCACGAAGCCAGCATTCCCGTATAGGCTTTTTTAAAACAGAAAAACTTACGAAATGAGGCGCTTTGAGGAAGATTTTGAACTTCAAAGTATAGGATGGAGCCGAAATAAAGCGCAATCAATTGAAAATCGATAAGTTTAGCGAAAGATTGATTGGGCAATATGTAAGCCGATAGCTCAATTGGAATAATGAAAGCGGCAGCCACGCAAGCAGATCTAAATTTTACGGTAGCCAGGGGCCTCGTTGCGGCACTTCTTGAATATCTTTTGAAGTATAGCATACTCAGAAATGCAGGCAAGATGGCAAGAGCCGACAAGAGCATAAAAATCCTAGTAAGTATCGTTTCGTTCATAAAAAATACTTGGAGGATGACGAACATTCCCAGGTTGAATAGCATCGCAATAAAGTATTCTTTCCGAATGTTAGATTTAGGCCCAAGCCAGCCGGTTTCAAATGAGCGACCCTTGGTTTTGAGCAGTCGGGTAGACGACAGGAAGATAGCAAGTACCTGGATAATGATGAGCCCAAACAGAATGAACTGCATAGAAAACGTAAATGTGTATACGTTGACGTCGCGAAATTCCTCAAACATCAGGTCTTCCATAATTACAATGTAGAATGGGATACCACCGCCGACGGGCTGCATCTGTACCTCGTACTCACGGCCGTAGTACATTGTATTAAAAGGATGGTGCTGACTGATGCCCGATTTGATGCTCGATTGCAAATTCCTCTGCTCCGAAAACTCGTCGAACAAATTCTCATTCAATGGCTTCGTTGAATCCGAATGGTACAGAACGCGCCCATTGTAATCGATCATAGCGAATGCATAGCCGGGAGGGATTTTAGTCTTTTTCAGGCTTTGTTCGTTAAAAAGAAAAACTGCTGCAACGGCTTTATCTGACAAGGCTGGTTTTGCTATGACCGTCAAAAATTTTCCGGATACCCAGGATACAATCTGGTCTATGTATAGCTGTGAATTACTAAGTCCGTCAATCGCGTAGGTGCGCCGATCTCTCGTATTTTTAAAATAAGGTCTCTCTTTAAAATTGCCGGGGATGAAACTACTGTCACTCTCGGAAGTCCAGGTTTTTATCTCCTCCCCATCACTATCCATCCAGAAAACCCGGTCAAATAATGTTTTTCCCATTACTAAATTCAGGTTTTCTTTCTGTGCTGATAAATCTTTGGCAAGCTTTCCTACATCATAAAAGTTCGGCTTGAATTGCGGGTACCGCGCACTCCACCTATCCAGCAATGCAAGTTTAAGGTAATTCTCCTTTATCTCTTTTTTGAATGCTCCGGATATCGTTTCCGCTAAATTTTGCTTTGCATGCCGCTTATCCTCCGAGGATACTGTACTGTATTTTACAAAACAGAAAAAAATCAAAGAAACCAGCAGAGAAGTTATGATGGTGACGGAAATAACATCGCTGATAGTGAGCCGGTCTCCCTCAGCTAATTGATATAATTTAATGATTGGAAACGTTACGAGAATGCAGGTGAATAAAGTGATCAGAAGTAAAATCAGCCGGGGAGGAAGCCTTGTTTTTGCTTCTGAGAAATGGTCGGCGGTCAGCAGTCCGACGAGTAAGATCTTTGTATCTGCATTCAGATCGATTGGAAGGACAAAAAGCTTGTAAAGTTTGCCAGCATATTCTCGATCCGTAATCAGTGCGCCTTGAAGCTTACCGCAGGTCCGAAACAGCGAGTCTTGTCCGGGATCAAGGCCTGACGCAAAGTCTTCGTACAGAACAGCATCTTCGCCAATAACGAAGTATTGATCAAATACTTGCTTGGAAAGCAACGGCTTAATGAATTTATCGAAATCGTAAGTAAGCCTTAATTCATAAAAGCCGCTTTTTACCGCCAAGGTATCAGCTAGCGTTATTTTCTTTGGATTGGTAGATGGATCCAGAAACTCACTGACAAAGACCTTGTTGCTGTCTCCTGGTAAAAGATTTGAAATGGGTAAATTGTCGGTTAGCAATTTTTTTAGGAATCCATTGAGATCCTTTATTGAAGAAGATTTCTTAAATGCTCGGGTATGGCTAGTGGTAGCATCTTTTACTTTCTTCGAATGAAGGTAGGTTTTTAACTGCTTGTGGCCGGTACCAATCTTTTCCTGAATATTGTGGCCTGTATGCGTTAGCGCCCGAAATTTCCATTCTTTAATATCCTTTTCATTGCCGGGGATGTACACAAAATAGTATCCTGATCCAAGAAAAATGACAATCACCAGCGTTATGATTATTGGAATCCGCTCAGCAGAAATATTAAGGAATTTCATAACAGAGATATCCAGATATGAGGGTTGTCGATATCGTATTCTTCCTGAGAAATAGCTGTGGATATTTGCGTAGGACTTACGCTATAAGGAAATTAAGTATAAATAATAATTTAAAATCTATTTCTATAATTTATTGATTTACCGGCTGTTGCAACTATCGGCGACATGTCAGAGCATCTGAGTTTGATTTACAGGATTGACGCAACCGCTGTAAAAAGTGGCAAGATCGGTATACTTCATTACTTGATGAATGAATTGCTGGAAATCATCCACAAGCATATTATCGCATTAGATGATACAGGGCTGAGAAGCCCGATTGGCTTACTATGTGAGGCTGAATGCAGGAAAAACAGAATTCAACAAAGGCTATTCAATGGGGCGGCCCCCCTAAATTCAATGCCGCCCGTTTCCTGCTGACATACTGTTGTCACCACGCGTCATTTTATTTGTGCTCTAATCATTAAACAGATAGCAAATGAGATTGGCATCAGCCCGCATTATTACTGCGGATATTAAACCGATGGTTGACTTTTACCGGACGGCGGCAGATATGGACTTGATACAGTATACAGAAGACTTTGCCGAGCTGCGTACAGAAACGGCGGTACTGGCAATCGGAAGCATTCGCACCTTGCAGCTTTTTGGAGGCGGGCATATCGCTACGCCGGGTACGAACCGCGCAGTGATCATCGAGTTCCAGGTCGATGATGTTGACGCCCATTACAACCGTCTGGCCGGTTTCCTGGGCGAGCAAGTTGTACAGGTTCCGACAACCATGCCCTGGGGAAACCGGTCATTACTGTTCCGCGACCCGGACGGAAATTTGGTAAACTTCTTTACACCTTTGACTGGAAAACAATGACAATAGGATTTAGAGATCCCACTCACTGATAAAACTCTGATCGTTACCCTGTGCTGGATAGTAATAGAACCCAAATAGCAGCTTACTCCCGGCGGGAACCGTGTTTTTCAATCCATCGATAAGAATCCGGTTACTAACCCAATGCGCTTCCCGTAAAATTGATCCAAGTTGGTTGTCCAGTTCGGGGGTGAAACCGGTTATGGTTTTCACAGTGTCTACATGCAGGTCTTTTGAAAATGTGATTTCGTAAATGGCGAAGCTTTTGTCGAGCCTGTTACCGGTCAGACTTCCAGTCTTATCATGCAGGTCTGCTCCGTAGAAAGTTTTGTCGGTCGTTTTGATCTTACTTCGATTCAGAAAATCCAACATTTCGAGCTCGCGGGCTTCACCTGAGCGTTTTGCCTTTGTAAGCACCTGGTAACCTGAACATGAATTAAAAGTATATTGTCCAGCGCCGTCCAATTTTAAGATGCCTCCTCAACCATTTCCTTTTTGATCTGCTTCTCTCCCCATTGCCGGAGGTGTTCAATAAAAGGGATCAGCTCCTGCCCGACATCGGTCAATGTATATTCCACTTTCGGCGGCACCTCGTGGTATACTTTCCGGCTGATCAGCTTGTCGGCTTCCAGTTCCCGTAGCGTTTGCGTCAGCATTTTGGTTGTCACGTCCGGCAAGGTCCTGCCCAGTTCCCCATAGCGCAGGATCGAATGTTCATGCAGGTACCATAAGATCCTGCCTTTGTATTTTCCGCCAATCCGCCTGAATGCATAATCAACCGAGCAGGTCGGCATATCGGGACATATTTTCTTCGTTTTCTTCATTTTTAAATCACTGATAATCAACAATAGATTCTTTATAGTATGTAAGATACAAAAAAGTACATACTTGACGCAGGAGAATGTACCGTCTAGCTTTGCAGCTCATTAAAATCAGAAATAAAATGAGCTTGAAATTGAAAGATAAAGTTGCCATAGTGACCGGTGCATCCAAAGGAATTGGTGCCGGGATTGCAAAAGCATTTGCCAGGGAAGGCGCAAAAGTGATTGTCAATTATGCATCTGGTAAGTCGAATGCTGAAAAGGTGGTCAGTGATATCACACAAAATGGCGGCATTGCCAGCGCCGTACAGGCAGATATTTCCAGCTTGGCCAATATCAAAAAGCTGCTGGATGAAACAGTAAAGCTTTATGGTCAGCTGGATATTCTGGTCAACAATGCAGGTGTTTTCAAGATAGAATTGCTGGACGGGATATCGGAGGAGAGCTTTCATTTGCAGGTCAACACTCATCTGATGGGGCCGATACTGACCATCCAGCAGGCCGTCAATTTATTTGGCGAGAAAGGCGGGAGCATTATTAATATCAGCTCAACGGTCAGCCAAAATCCCATCCCCGGTGTCATGGTGTATTCCGCTGCAAAAGCCGGAATTGATAATGTCACCAAAACATTGGCCAAAGAACTGGGCCCGAAAAAAATCCGCATCAACACCATCGCCCCGGGCGTGACCGATACCGAAGGAAACCATGAAATGGGTATCATCGGCGGAGATATTGAAAAACAAATGCTTCCCCTCACACCATTGGGGCGGATTGGTCAGCCGGAAGACATTGCAAAAGTTGCCGTATTCCTCGCGTCGGATGAGGCCGGCTGGGTGACGGGAGAGCGGCTTACGGTTTCGGGCGGGCTGTTATAGCCTTCATCAACCCTCCACAAAATCCCCCCGGAATCATCATAGATGTTGCCGCTGCCCTGATTTTGAAAAGCTTGCAGGTTTTTGAAAGCCAGGGCAGCGGCAATTTCAATCAGCCAAGCCTGCTTTTCCAATCCTTTTTCATTTGCGCATACAGCGCATTGCTTTCTGCCTGCTTCCACCTCGAATAGAACACAGCGGCCGCTTTCGCCTTTTCCTGCTGCCCGGTCCCTTTTTCCAGCAGTGCGTAATCCTTGTCTTTATCGTATTTCTTTCCTCCCTTATAATTGGCGTAACGCCGCGCGCGGGTGAAGCCCATTTGTAAATACTTCCGCGCCATATCGGCGCCTACAAAATCATGATGTTCCACATAAGCCAGGAACAATTCATAGATTTTGCTGCTGCTTTCTTCGGCAATGCTTTCCGTTTTGAAACGCCAGAACTGTCCGATCTCGGATTTGTAAGGTTCACAGATGAGCACGCCCTGTTCACCTTTGCCAACCCGGTAAAGTTCCGGATGCTGCTTGTAATCAATGTCCGGCTTCCACTCGTAAGCCTGACTGTTGAAATCCAGATAAGAAGGTTTGTCTGACATCGGTTATTTTAATAAAAAGGGAACCTGATCCCAATCCTGGCACTGCTGCTGTTCTCATTGCTTTACTTCTTCATTATAACAATAGCGGACCAATGAAGTGAATGAAATGGTAAATCAGGACGTTTGAAAATATTTTCCCGCCAGGCAGTATCAGCCGCCAGCTGGTGTCTAATAGGGAATGTACGCTCATTTTACATACTCAACATCTAACGACCTATGAGAAAATTTCTGCTTCAGTTAAGCTTATCGGCCTTCGGGATCGCTTCATCAGCCAGTCTTTTGGCCCAGCCCGCAATCCAATGGGATGTTTCATTCGGCGGCGACGATAACAGCAACCTGAGATCATTGCAGCAAACCAATGACGGCGGCTTTATTGCAGGCGGCTTTTCCAATTCGTCAGCCATCGGTGATAAGACCGAAAATCACAGAGGGAATACGAATTACCCCGACTATTGGATCATAAAAACTTTACCCGACGGCACCAAGGTCTGGGACAGGACCATCGGAACCAACGGTGTTGAGGAGTTTAGTATCGTAAAACAAACCGCTGACGGAGGATACATCCTGGGCGGGTACGGTACCTCCGAGTTAAACCTTGGTGCAGCCAATGGAAACCGGAGTGAAGACCTGAAAGGAACTTCGAGTTTCTGGGTGGTTAAAGTTACTTCCAACGGTTCAATTGCATGGGACAGGACCCTGGGCGGCAATAATGAATCACAACTGACAACATTGACACAGACCCTCGACGGGGGTTACCTCCTTGGCGGCCGCTCAACTTCGAATACTGCTTCTGATAAATCAGAAAATTCAAAAGGGTTGAATGATTATTGGATTGTAAAGCTGGATGCAGCAGGAAATCTGGAATGGGACAGGACAATCGGTTCAGAAGGGGAGGATTTGCTGGCTTCATTGATCCAGACAACAGACGGCAGCTATGTGCTTGCGGGCAGTTCCAGCTCAGCTGCAGGTGGCAATAAGTCTGAAAATACCAGGGGGCAGCTGGATTACTGGGTTGTTAAATTAAATGCAGCCGGGCAGGTGATCTGGGATAAAACCCTGGGATCGGGAGCTAACGATGAAGCACGCTCAATCGTAGCTACCTCTGACGGCGGGTACCTGGTTGGCGGAACGTCAAATTCAGGGATTGGAAGCGAAAAAACCGAAAGTAACAGGGGTTTGCGCGATTTCTGGATCGTCAAACTAAGTGAAAGCGGAAGCGTTCAATGGGACAAAACCTTGGGCGGTGCGGGCAATGATGACCTGTACTCCCTGTACGCCAATGCTGACGGAAATTACGTAGCAGGAGGCAGTTCTAATTCGGTTTCGGGCGGGGACAAAACGGAAAATTCGAGAGGCGGTTACGATTTCTGGGTTGTCAAAGTTAATCCGGATGGATCCAAGGTTTGGGATAAAACCATAGGTGGCAACGAGGCCGATGCAATTTTTTCTTTACAGGAAACGAGCGACCAGGGGTATGTGCTGGGTGGTACTTCCTACTCCGGTGCCGGGGGGGACAAATCTTCAGGGTACAAAGGATTTTCAAGCTATTGGATTGTAAAGCTTGCGCCGGAAAATCCTCTGCCTGTAACCTTAAAAAGCTTCTCAGCACTTAAAGAGGGAGAAACTGCACTGCTGGCTTGGGAAACTACCTTAGAAACCAACAGTGACCACTTCGAAATACAGCACAGCCTGGATGGTAAAGACTGGACAGTGCTGACAAGCATTCATGCACAGGGGGAGAGTTCGGGGCTTAACAGTTACCACTATGCACACACAGCCCCTGTGTCAGGATCAGATAATTTGTACCGGCTCAAAATGGTCGATGCGGACGGATCGTTTGCTTACAGCAAGATCCAGCATGTGGAGTTTGAGGAGGGATTTACAGTATCCGTTTATCCCAACCCGGCAGCCGAGACCATCCATTTGAAAGTTGCCGACTGGTCGAAAGTAAAAGGCCTGCAAATTTTCAATAGTCAGGGTAAAACTTTTTATAGTTCTGAGAACAAGCCATCTCAGGATATCAGTACCCGGTCGCTTAAACCGGGCTTGTATTTTATCAAAATAACCTTCACTGACAGCACGGAGTCGACGCGAAAAGTTGTGATAGGGCAGTAGCTTGAATTACGACAGTAGCGCTTTGAAAATTAATTTGCTTTTAGGCAGTATCTCGCCTGGGGTAATGTCTGATGGTTGATAAACAGACTATCATAACCAATCACCTCACCTGAATAATGGTATGAAAAGGATTTTACAACTCGTTTTACTGCTGGCCGGTTCAACCATCCCGGCCTGGTCGCAGACATGCAGCGTTCCCGTATTGAAAACGCAGGCAGATGTTGACAATTTCAGCACTTCTTATCCAGGTTGCACGGTCATCACCAGCGATCTGGAGATTAGTTCATCCAGCATCACTAACCTGGACGGACTGCGTGGTATAACCCGGATCAACAGGTCACTTAAGATCAACTATAATCCAAGGCTTAAGAGCATTGAAGGCTTGTCTTCGCTGACGCAAATAGATGCGTCCATCAACATTGAAGACAATGACAGCCTGCTCAATCTGGAAGGTCTTCAGCATTTGGTGAGCTTGCAAGGAAGCATCAGGGTTGTGGAACATCAAAGGCTCACGAGTTTGGAGGGCCTGAGAGGCATGACCCGGATTCTTGGCAGTATGTCGATTGGCTCAAATCCTGCACTGACCAGTTTGAACGGCCTGAACAATGTTACCCGGGTACGGGGTGTTTCAATAGGATTAAACGATAAGCTCGTGGATCTAAACGGCCTGAGAAGACTCAAAGAGGTAAATTCGCCGTTCTACATAGGCAAAAACAAGAGTCTCAAAAGTTTAAAAGGGCTTGAACGGCTTGAAATTGCAGATGACAGGATTGAGATTACCGAGAATACGGCACTGACCAGCATTTCGGAGCTTGCTCAGCTTAAAACCGTATCACATATCACTATTACCAATAATCCCCTTCTTTCAGACTGTGCCATCGGGATCGTTTGTGCAAGGGCTGCGTTTGATCAGATTACCATCTCCGGGAACGCTGCTGGCTGTACCTCTAACCAGGAAGTCAGGATGTCTACCGCTTGTATGCCGCAGACGCTGGTGCGCATCAATGCAGGCGGTCCGGATTTTACGACCGCTACCCAAAAACTGTTTGTCGCAGATCAATATTACGCCGGCATCGACCGCACCAGCTCCATTGCATCAGGCGATATTTTGAATACGACCAATGATGTGCTTTACCGCTCGGGCCGCTGCTCGCCTTCTTTCAGCTACAACATTCCGGTGGTCAATGATCAGGTGAACGTGACTTTGCACTTTGCCGAAACCTACTTTGGTGCTCCGGGTAAGAAAGGTGGCGCCGGCAGCAGGCAGTTTAATGTCAACATAGAAGGTAGCCGCAAACTGACCAATTACGACATCTTTACCGAGGCGGGCGGCGCATTGCGTGCGGTTCAGCTCACCTTTCCGGTCACCGTCACGAACGGCGTACTTAACATAGACTTTCTTACCGGAGCAGCAGATCTTCCAAGAGTTGCGGCCATCGAAGTTACGGCAAGCCCAACGTTGATCCCGCTTGCGGACGGCCTTGTAAGCGGAGGGGTTTATAGCAATAGTAACTATGTCTCGACCGCCCGTCTGAGCGTCAAGCAAGTACCCAGCGGAGGCAATCAAAATGCCAACAGGTTATCTTACCTTAAATTTCAACTGCCAACTGGGAAAGCCGTGATTACCTCAGCCAAGCTGCGCATCTATGGGCATAACAATGAAAACAATACAAGCATTGCCATTCACGCGTATGGCGTCAACAATGATAGCTGGACGGAACAGGCCATCACCGGAGACAATGCGCCTGCCGCATCCACTTCGTCGCTGGGGTCTGCAGCAGTGAATGATGTTTATAAATATCACGAAATTGATGTGACCAGCTATGTAAATGCACAGCGCCAATCCGGTGATGTATCGGTAAGCTTTCTTTTAAATGATCCTAACAAAAGTAGCACGGAGGTAGTTTTTAACAGCAAGGAAGCAGGCACCAATCCGCCGCAGCTCATTTATCAGACTACAAATGTCGTCCAGACTCCAAACAGTAGTGCCAGACTTGGTCAGGAGGAAGTTGTGGCAGAGATACAGGAAGAACAGCATTCAACGGTTTTCCCGAATCCGGTAAAAGACCACTTTACGGTTTCACTTTCGCCGGAACATGCCGGGCCAATTACATTTGAAATGTTTGATGCAGCCGGGAATAGCCACGCGATTCCGGCACCGCAAAATAGCCGTCCCGGCGAAGATGCAGGAGTCAATCTGGCTGGTCGGTCACTGAATGCAGGTGTTTATTTATTGAAAATAAAATCGGACGCATTTGCAGAGGTCGTCAAGATGATCATCGCGAAGTGAGCGGTTCGACCAGATTAGTAAAGTAATCTTTAAACCCATAGAAGCCGTCTGTCAGCAGGGTAGGCGGCTTCTTTCCTCACAAGCCTGCATTAGATCCGGCAATTTTTCAAAAATGCTGCCCTTCCTGACAGTATCTGCACCAACGTTCGGTTCAATTGAATTAAGATCAAACATTCTGAACTAACAGCCATGAAATACATTTTACTCAACGTTATCTTTTTCTTTCTGGCAGCTGTTGCTGTTGCACAAACTCCTGCTGTGGAATGGGACAAGACTTTCGGGATTGGGTCATTCATCAAAGCAGTCCCATCCAAAGATGGTGGCTACCTGCTCGCCGCTCAATCCGGCGCGAATGCCGGATTTGATAAAACTGAAGACGGACGCGGCGGTGTCGATTATTGGGTCATCAAGATTGACAAAAATGGCAATAAGCAGTGGGACAAAACCTTTGGCGGCTCAGCAGATGATTTCCTTACAGTGGCTGCGCCCACATCAGATGGTGGCTACATACTAGGAGGAGGCTCGCAATCCGGCATGGGTGGTGACAAATCGGAACCGGTAAAAACGGGGGCATTTAGCCCTGCACAGGATAATTGGATTGTAAAAATCGATTCGTTGGGCAACAAGGAATGGGACCGGACAATCGGAAACGATGACTACGATCGAATTGCAGGAATACACGAGGCAGTTGGCGGAGGTTATTTGTTGGTGTGTGCCACAAGTGGCACTCCAAATGGTGATAAAACGGATGATCCAATTAATGAAAATGTCCAGGAGGGATGGATTGTAAAGCTGTCCTCCAAGGGAGTAAAGCTCTGGGATAAAGTTGTAGGTACTGGCGGATTGTTTTCTCCAATTACATCTCAAATCCTTTCTGACGGCGGATTACTGATTAGCAGCGATCATAATTATGAAAGTAATGGGGATCGCTTTAATATGATGAGGGTAGACTCAGCTGGAAACAAGATGTGGTACCGACACTTGAGAGGCGAAGATCAATCACGACTGCTCGACATTAAGCAGTCCAGGGATGGCGGTTTTCTGCTCGCAGGATATACCTCGGGGAGAGCATCTGGCGATCAGTCTGAAGATGCATCTATTTTTGATTATTGGATTATCAAGACCGACTCGGCCGCGAATAAAATCTGGGATCGTGTATTGGGGAGTCTTGTATATGAGGAAGAAGACTTAACCTATGGCGACGATTTTTTGTACAGCTTGACAGAAACAGCAGACGGGGGAGTGGTAGCGGTGGGAATATCCGATTCAGTGGATCCGGGCAAGGACAAAACAGAACCGGGGTTTGGCGGGGATGGGGATATGTGGATCGTGAAGCTCGATTCCAATGGTGCTACCCAATGGGATAAAACGATCGGCGGTGCTGGCTATGACGTTGCATTATCCATATTGCCGGCCTCGGATGGCGGCTACATTGTGACAGGAAATTCGAGCTCGCCCAAAAATAACTTTAAGTCCGAAGATCCAAAAGGAGTACGTGACATTTGGGTATTCAAGCTGGTCGACGAGCTGCCCCCGCTGCCCGTAACCCTTCAATCCTTTTCGGCCGGCAAAGAGGCAGAAACCACACTGCTGACCTGGCAGACCACTTCCGAAACCAATAGTGACCATTTTGAACTACAGCATAGTTTTAATGGAAAAGCATGGACAAACCTAGCTATAATTCATGCACAAGGGGAGAGTAAAAGTTTGAACGTTTACCACTATACACACACAACCCCTGTGTTGGGATCCGATAACCTGTACCGTCTTAAAATGGTTGATGCGGACGGAACTTCTGCTTACAGCAAGATCCGGCATGTGAAGTTTGAGGAGGAGTTTAAAGTCACCGTTTATCCTAATCCGGCAGCAGAGACCATCCATCTGAAAGCAGCAGACTGGTCGAAAGTAAAAGGTTTGCAAATTCTCAACAGCCAGGGCAAGGCACTTTACAGCTCAGGAATCAAACCTGCTCAGGATATCAATACCAAAATGCTTAAACCAGGCTTGTACTTTATCAAAGTAACCCTTACGGACGGTACGGAATCGACTCGGAAGTTTGTGGTGGCGCAGTAACTTGGCGGGGCTATTTAAAAGGTCAGTCACAGGGAAGTGGCTGACCTTTTTGGTGCATTACAAACATTAACCCTTCTCCTGCTGCTTCTTGAGTAACAAATAGGTAGTGACCGGTTCGCTGGGCACTTTGCGAGTGATCCACATGCATAACAAAAGGCTGGTTAGGATGGAAATTAGCATCAGTCCGGCACGGAAGTAAACGGGCTGGTAAGAATCTCCATAAACAGTGATGTCAAAAGCATATTTCAACGCATAGTTTATGCCTACCCAGGCCACACAGGAGGAAATAGAAATCACTATCGTTAGTAAGAAAACTTTCCGGATTACCTTCCTGTTTTGCTCTTCTTTCGGCATGTTCATGTACGCTGCCGAGAGACTGATTTGCAATAAAATTATCTTGATCAACCTTGTTAGCGAAGATAAAAGCATTAAGGTGAGTATAAGTGATGCGGCACAAAGTGAAAATACCTGAATTCCGGTAAGAGCAGGATTGATTAAGGCAGCTCGCAGCGGTTTTAGAATGAAATTCTTTTTTGTTAATAATAGCTCTTGGGTTTTGTCCGCCCGTAGTGAATAAAGTTTATTTACTTCTTTTTGGGCTAGCTGAAATGGTACATTTTTCTTCAATAAAAGATAAGTAAGTACACTGATTTGGTCCCAACTTTCATGGGAAGCTGAGCCATGCAATTTGGCAAGCGTAGCCATGGAAATAAATGCATCAGTTCGGATTTGTGAATTCTTAGGAAGGTTCTTTGCTACTCCCGTCACCGTTGCTGCACAATTAAAATCTTCAAGAAAAACCGATTTCCCCATTGGATTTTTGTCCCCGAATAATTGAAGCGCAGCATCCTGGGTTAATATGATGCATTGCGGATGGAGCAGCGCGGTCTTTTTTTCACCATGAATGAGTGGCAATTCGAAAACTTCAAATGTAGAAGCATCTGCAAATAAGCCGGTGCCTGCAAAATCCGATTGTCCTCTCAGCCGGATCTGGCTGTATGCCAGGCGGGCAGTCTGCTCCACAAATTCATTGTTTGAGCTGATTCTGGAAGCAGTAGTCCAGGAAGAAATGCTGGTGGCAGCCGCTTCATCAAGCGTGTTAAACTGAGTAGACAAGATGTAAATGCGCTCTGCATTCGGATGAAAGCAGTCGTAATCAAGCTGGAATTTGAGATATGAAAGCGATATCGTACATAGCACTGATATGGTAAATAGATAGCTTATGCGAATGCAGATTTCTTTATTAATATCGATCATTTATCAACCCGATTATTTTTTGTTACAGCCGGAGGAATGTGCAGGTATGAAAAAACATCCACGTTAATTAAACATTACCAGCGCATGCATTAGAATATACTCTGATATCCTTGCAGAGGTTGGGTTAAATGGGAGGATTGTACTTACAGGTTTTGACAGGGTACTTAATTTGTTGAAGCTGGCAAGGGTAATTTCAATGGGTCGGGGCGTGAGATAGTTGCCTGTCCTGTGCAATCCTAATGTCATCCGAATCTGCACGTGTGCCACACCTATCAGCCCAACCAGCATTTGCTTCCGATATGTCAATGTTTATAACTATATAAATAAATAATGGTAACTTAACGCATATTAAGGCTGGTAAGTAGCCGCATCTTTTCCGCTTCCGCATTATTCTTACTCATCAAACATCTTTTTCAACATTACTTAAGAATTCTTATGGAATTAACTGTACTTCATCACAAACGGCATGTCGCCCGAATTTATCAGCTCGTTATTTTGCTTGCGCTGGTTTTCCTTGGCTTCTCCAAAACTGGCTTTGCACAGCCGGCTGTCCTGTGGGATAAAACGCTCGGCGGCGCCGAAAACGACGAATTAAGTAAGGTAATCACGACGTCGGACGGAGGCATGCTCGTCGGCGCAAGTTCGGAATCGGGTGTCAGTGTAGACAAGTCCCAGGCGAGCAGAGGCAAATTCGATTTTTGGATTGTTAAATTATCCTCCGATGGTACCCGGCAATGGGACAAAAGGTTCGGAGGAACTGAAAATGACAGGCTGGTCGGCGTACAGCAGACTTCCGACGGCGGGTACATTCTCGCCGGCACCTCAGACTCGGAGGCGGGTGGCGACAAATCCGAAAATGACCGCGGTGCCATTGAACAGAAAGGGGATTTTTGGGTAATTAAAATTTCCTCCAATGGTACCAAGTTGTGGGACAAAACCATTGGCAGCACCAGCAATGATATCATGACTTCCATGGTGCTGGCACCCGACAATAGTATTTTACTGGGTGGCTATACCACCGGAACAAAAGGTGCAGATAAGTCGGAAGCAAGATTGGGGAGGGATGTTGATGACGATATATGGATCGTAAAACTGTCGGCAAATGGCACCAAACAATGGGATAAGACCCTGGGCACGGTGTATATCGATCGTCTCCGCAACGTGAGCCTGACTGCGGGCGGTGAATTTCTGATTGCCGGGGATAATGCCTTGTACCGATTTTCCCAAAACGGAAATCAGCAGTGGGAAAAAGCGGTTCCCCAAAACTATCCGGGCTCTTACTTGGTGGAAGCTTTTCAGACCAAAGACGGTGGTTATATTTTAGGGCTCCGGACGTCAGAGGGACGCCTGGGCATGCATGCGTTGAAACTTGATGCAGGCGGCAATATTGTCTGGAGCCGGTTTGTAAAAGGAAGGACCAGCACAGCCCCCTACAATTCAGACGAGCTTGCCTGTATCCGGCAAACACCGGATGGGGGATATATTCTGGCAGGTGCGTCGGTCAGCAAGTCAAATGCGGATAAGAGTGAGGACGTTCGCGGAGTTTTCGAAGATTTCTGGATGGTCAAGTTATCGCCCAATGGTGTCAGGGAATGGGACAAAACAATGGGCGGCGGCGGTACAGACCGGCCGACCAGCATTGAACTCACCAAAGACGGCGGTTACCTCATTGGTGGCGTGACAGATTCACACATGGAGTATGACAAAACCACAACTCATCGGGGAAGCAATGATTGCTGGCTGCTGCGATTTGCCCCGGACAGGGCAGATAATAAACTTTCATTTTCAGCTAATGCGTTGAATTTTGTTGCCCGGGTCGGTTCACCATCGCCACCTGCCCAGACGCTGGTGCTAAACACTTCGGGCGGCTCGCCGGCTGTGACATTTACCAAACTTTCAAAGGCCGATTGGCTGATTTTGCCACCAGCTGCATTGGGAACCGTCTCTTTCCGGGTGAATCCGGGAAACCTTGCCTACGGAACTTACCAGGTGCGCATCAAGGCAAGTGCGCCGGGCTTCGTCGGGGTAGACCTTGACATTACCATGGTCTTGCAACCAGCCATTTCGGGCCGGGCAGTCCGGATCAATGCCGGAGGAAAGGCTTTTACCGCCGCTGACGGCCGCGTTTTCAGTGCGGACCGGTATTACAGCGGCGTGGATCGGGTAAGTAGTGTAACGGGTGATATTCTTGGAACAACCGATGATGAGCTGTACCGGAATGCGAGGACTTCTGCCGCTATCAGCTACGATATTCCGGCACCCAATGGTCAGTACATGCTTGTGCTGCATTTTGCAGAAATCTATTTTGGAGCGCCAGGCGGGAAGCCGCTGGGCGAGCGTCAGCGGCTTTTTAATGTGAATATTGAGGGTCAGCGCAGGTATACCAATTTTGACATCATTGCATTTACCGTCGCGCCCATGCGTGTATTCCGCTTCGAGCTGCCGATTACCATCACCGATGGCAGGATGAACATTGATCTCACAACAGGCGCAGCCGACCTCCCGACTATTTCGGCCATTGAAATGGTGCCACTGGAAGAATATACCAGGATTATTGAAGTGACTGCGGCAGAGGATGCGACCGTCAGGGCTGATGAATTTGCCAGCCAGAATTTCGGCAGCTCAACCTTGCTTGATGTAAAATCAGGCACTGGAAGCAGCATTGACCGGTATACTTACCTGAAATTTCCGTTTGTATCCATCAACGAGATCATTTCTGCCAAGCTGCGCATCTATGGAAATAATGTAGAAACCGGATCTGCAATAAATCTTTCTGCCTACGGGATTGAGGACGACAGCTGGACGGAATCCGGAATCACCTGGAAAAATGCGCCCATACAAACCAATGCGGCGCTGAGTACCGTGGATGTTTCGACGACGCTCAATTATTATGAACTGGATGTTACTGCATTTGTAAGAGCCAGGTCCAAGTCCGCGCAGAAAGGGGGAGGATTAACCAGCATCATCCTTAAAAATCCGAGTGCCAGAAACCGCAAGCTGACGTTCCACAGCCGGGAGAATCCGTCGGGACTTGCACCGCAGCTGATTATCCAGACGAGCGGATTGTATTTGAATAATATCCGTACCGGTGCAGTGGAAGAAGAAGTCGTCACCATTCAGGAAAAAGAAAGCTCGGTCATTTATCCGAATCCTGTATCCGGACATTTTATGCTCAAATTATCGGACAAACATCAGGGGAAAGTTTCCTTAAATATCAGTAACGAGCTGGGACAAAGCATTGAACTTCCCGCATCGGACCAGCCGGTGCAGGAAGTGAATATCTCGAACCTTTCGCTACAAAATGGCATCTATCTGCTGAAAGTGCAGTCGGTAACCGAGATGGAAGTTCTAAGAATTCTTTTAGTCAAATAGTTCACATTCAATACTGTACCCAATCAGGTTCTGGATGATTTTAGAAATTCTAAAACCGGATTGTTTAGGTTAGTGGAATTTTCAGCTTAACAAAGACAAGCCGCTCATCTTTCTGGGATGAGCGGCTTGTTTGCATTTCGGGTTAGGTTAAGCGTACTATTCTGTTATCAGCATTTTGACATTTTCGGTTAATGCATCCGATTTTATTTTCAGCAGATACATGCCTGCACTCAGCGACCTGCCGGCCAGATCCACCCGGGCGTCTTCGCCGGGATTTGCATTCCGGGGTGCCGGGATAGGGTGGCTTTTTCCTGACGCATTGACCAGCTCAAACGAAACTGCGCCCCCATGATCGGACGATATTGAAACTGTAAAGTGATCTTTGGCAGGATTCGGGTAAACCGTCGAATGCTGCTTTTCCGGCACTGCTGACGCAAGCTCATCCTGGCCCATCCGTGCACCGGTATTGACAGACTGAATGAAAAGCTGCGGCGGATGGGAACCTGCTTGCCGGCTGTTGAAGATCAGCCTGGTATTGCGGTTGCCGGGATCACTCAGCAGCATGCTCACCTGCGGATTTCCTGATTGCAGCTGCGCCTTTACATAGCTGGTCACATCGATCTCGTAGTATTGGTATATGGCATTTACGGCCGTAAATCCGAGAGAGGGTGTGGATGCCGCGGGTGCATTGTTTTTGTTGATACCTTCTTCTGTCCAGCTGTCATCGTCAATGCCATAGGCATGTAACGGAATGCTCTTGGCATCTTCATGATTGTGCCCGTAAACACGAAGCCTGGCGGAGACAACGGTGGTAGCTACCGGCACATTGAATTTCAGGTAAGAAGAGCGGAATACCGAGGGATCACTGGAAAAGGTTTTCACTTCCAGAGCCGAATTGTTACCATAGTTGGCCTCACGGTAACGCCCGTCCCGCACGTACGCGTCGGCAACGGTGTTGAGCGTGAGGGTTGGAGCAATCACTTCAATGGCGCAAACCCTGGGGAGATCCGCCGCTCCGGCGAGAAAATCAATGTTGAGCAAACCGTCCGTCACCGTAACCGGGATGGTCAGCTGCACGGCACGCATAGCGCCGCCGGCTGCCGCAAAAATGTCATAATTGGTCAGCTTCCGGCTGCCTTCCACATCGACGTGAAATTGTCTGCTGCCCGCGCCGCCTTCTTTACCGGGCGTGCCAAAATAGGTTTCAGCAAAATGCAGGGTCACATATACGGTGCCGCTGGCAACCGGGATGTTGTAGCTGAAAGCAGGGGAGGAGCGGGCAGACTGGTAAAGCACGTCATTGGTCGTGTTCAGAATGTCGCCGCCTGCAATGGAGTTGGTACGGTCAATACCTGCATAATACTGATCGGGACTGAAGAGTTTCTTGGTAGCAGTCATAAAAGCAATTCCGCCGGCATTGATACGGACGGTCGTTGACGGCGAGGAGCATGCATAGCCTGCCTCTGCAATCGTATTACAGCCAGGCGCATTTGAATAAATGCTCAATGCATCGGTTCCTATTCTGCTGCATACCGCTTGTACCAGACAATCCGAAAGCCTTGGATTATTGTCGACTTTGATGGTTTGTACAAAGGACAACTTTGTTAATCCGGAAAGGCTCAGCAAGTTGCTGTTGCCCGTTATTTCCAGTCTCTGCCCTGCACTTTCCAGGTTCTGAAGTCCGGTAAGGTCATTGAGTAAATTGTTTTTGACAAGAAGGAAAGAGTTGCCTATGCTGGTAAGCTTACTCAATGGTTTCAGATCCGGCACAAGGTCGAGCGCTGCAATGGAAATACTTCCCTGGACCGTAGTGAGGTTATCCAGTCCTTTCAGGCTGGTCAAAGCAGGATTGGTCCCGACTGACAAAGACCCAGGGATGGTGACCAGGCCGCTGAGAGCACTGATGCTGTTCAGGATCTGATTGCTAACCACGCGTACGTCGCCCTTCACGCTTGTAAGGTTTTCGAGGCCTTGCAGGGTAGCAAGTTTGCTGTTGTCTTCAATAATGATTTCACCACCCACTTGCTGCAAACCAGATAAGCCTGCAAGGCTGGTAAGGTCCGGGTTATGGCTGATCCGGACAGATCCTGTGATGGTGTTTAAATTACTCAGGGGGTCCAGGTTTAAAATATTGGTGGTGTTGATAGTCAGATCCCCTTTTAGCACCTTACAGTCGTTATATGTAGACCGGAAAGCATTAACATCCTGCTGCGTCTTCAAATTGCCTACCGTACAGTAAGGGGTTATCTGGATTACTTCAATGGCAGAAACTCTGGGCATATCAGCCACACCGCTCAGAAAATCAATGCTGAGCATTCCGTCTGCTACAGCGACGTTAAATCCGATTGAAGTAGCACGCATAGCTCCGCCGGCTGCAGAAAATATATCGTAGTTGGTCAGATACCGGTAGCCTTCTATGTTAACATGAAACCGCCTGCTGCCTACACCTCCCTTTTTACCCGGAGCACCGAAGTAGGTTTCAGCAAAGTGCAATATGACATCCATTGTGCCGTTCACAACCGGAATATTGTAGCTGAACGCAGGCGAACAGCGGGCTGAACGGTAAAGCACGTTGTTGGTTGTATTCAGAATGTCTCCGGAATCAATGGAGCTGACGCGGTCGTCACCGGAGTAGTACTGATCGGCAATAAACAGTTTTTGGGTAGCAGTAGTGAAAGCCGCACCGCCGGCATTGATACGCAGCGGGGTATCGGGGATGGGCGGTTGTTCGCGGGCTAGTTTTACAATCCAGAAATCGTTTCCTCCACGGCTGTCCTGAGATTTTTCGGGGCCTGCAGGTGAATTGGAAACGCCGCCTATAATCATGCCTTCGTCAGCAGTTACCATGAGTGCGCTGAGGTTATCACTCCCTGTTCCACCGATGGTTTTGTCCCAGATTTTTGTGCCTTCTCTGTTTATTTTAATCAGCCAAAAATCATCCGATCCTCTTGAAGGTTGTGACTTGTGGCGCCCTGTACCTGCTGTTGAGGCTCCTCCCAGTAGGAAATCTCCGTTACTTGCCTGGGCCATGGCATGCAGGTAACTCCGGTTGTCGCCCGATCCGCCATAGGTCTTGTCCCACAATTTATTTCCGAACTCGTCGGTCTTAATGACCCAGTAGTCAGGCTGTCCGTAACTGCTGGGCTGGGTTTTGTCCCCTCCGATACCCGAGTAAGACCATCCTCCCAGCAGATATCCCCCACCATTAATCGGCAGTACAGATTCGAGTTGATCATAGTGGGGACCACCATAGGTCTTTTGCCACTGCACTACTCCATTCCGGTTTAGCTTGGCAAGGTAGTAGTCTCCCAGATAATTTTCCTCGGGCCCCTGATACCCGCCTACAACGTAGCCGCCATCAAAATCCAGCTCGACCTTTGTACCATAGCTGTCAAGATTATACTCAGCCTTTTGTCTTCTGAGTACAAGGTCCCATTGCACTTTCCCGACGGATGACAGCTTTACAATCCAATGGTCATAGGCATACACCTGGCCATAATACAATACATAAGGTGCTTTGGTCTTGTTGCCGCCGATGGGCGATCTGGATCTGCCTCCCAGTATATAGCCTCCATCCCCGGAAGCTTTCAACGATTCAAGGAAATCCCGCCCGGGTCCGCCAATGGTTTTCTCCCACTCGATAGCACCGCTTGCGCTTAGTTTGATGATCCAGTAATCGTACATTTCCTGTGGGTCTGTACCGTAGGCAGGCTGGCTTTTTACAGGACCTATGCCGGAGGTGGATGTTGTGCCCACAATGTATCCGCCATCCTGGGTAAGCTCCACAAATGCGCCTATTTCAGCGCCCGAGCCGCCAAGGGTCAGATCCCATTGCCTGGTTCCGTCGGCTGATGTTTTGACAACCCACAGATCATCGCTTCCGTAGCTATCCTGCGTCTTGTCGCTGCTTTTGCCCGACTGTGATTGACCAACCGCAATAAACCCTTTATCAGGCGTTTGTTTGATGGCGGTAAGCTTGTCAGACTGTGCGCCTCCCAGGGTTTTTTCCCATTGTATGGCCGGCTGGGCTAAAAGGCTGCCCGAGATACCCAGGCAAATCAAAACGAATTGAACATGCAGTAGAAGATTCTTCATATGTAGTAGTTCAGGTAAAATATGGTTTCGAATGTCATTAGACATTATACCCGGCTACATACTGCTTTATCTTCAGGAAAATACGATTGCGATTCAATAAATATTCCCGGACAAAGGATAACACAGGATTTTCCGAACCGCAGGGTGGGGGAAGGCAGAAAGGAAAACGGGCGCTTTCGGCTTCAGAATTACTCCCGGATATACTTTGTCCTCGTACCGGTAGGGTCACAAAGTGTGACGATGAGCTCATCGCCGGTTTGATCAATATCCCATGTTGCGCAGCCAATACAATCAACAATCGGGCATTGGGAGCTTACTGGTTCCTTTTGTTTAGCTTCAAAGAGTACTCCGTTCACATAGTACGATTTTGGAGCGCAATTCGGGCAGCCATTCAAATCGAGTATGAGGCCATCGTTCCTGATCACCAGGTAGTAGGGAGCCCCATTTACCGGAACCCAGCTGTTGGTTCCATTTACCTTTTGTTCATGAGCCGTAACCTTCCATTTTCCAACAATATCCTTAATCTCCGGCTCAGGTGTCGGGCTGTCCTTTTTACACGCAAACAGAACCAGAAGCAGGCTAAATGATAATAATAATTGTTTCATAGTTTGATGTTTCTGAAAGGATGCGTATCGAGGCGGTTTGGTTGGAAGGGATATCCGTACTTCAACCTGCTTACCTGACTTGCAGGCCCGACATGCTGGCGGGATAGCATTTTTCAATAAAATCAATTTCCAGATGTCGGAGCGAATTTTCTGCTACCTGCCGGATGCGCTCCGGGCGACTATCCAGACCCTCTGTATTCCTGCCGTTTTTGAAGCCGAACTGGGTGGCGATGATTACCTGATCACGTGCATAGTGCAATGCTTTTCCTACCAGCTGTTTATTGACAGCTTGTTCATATGCTTCTACGGGGTCAAAAACTAATGCCCGATTCGTAAGTTTTGCGAATAAGTGCGATGGCGTCGTTTCCATTGGTGGCCGGGCCGTAGCTTAGTCCCATGCAGCAGAAACCCAGCTCGGACACTTTTAGCCCTAAGTTTCCTTATTGTCTAGTTTTCATTTTTGATGATGAAAATTAAAGAACAGATGAGATGATAAAGACCGGCATTATGACGTAATCGCCTATGCTTTCCGGTCTATCGCCTTGTCCAGACTTTCGGGATACCGGCCGCCTTGTGCTTCAATGCGGTCGGCGCCTTCGGTGATCATGCTTAGCTCCGCGGGAGAAAGCTCCAAATCCGCCGCACCGATATTTTCTTTTAGGCGTTCCGGCCTGGTAGTGCCCGGGATCGGCACAATCCACGGCTTTTGTGCCAGGATCCAGGCAAGTGCCACTTGCGCGGTAGAAGCGTCTTTTTCGGTTGCAACCCGGGTGAGCACTTCCACAAAGGCCAGGTTTGCTTCCATGTTTTCTTTTTGAAAACGGGGGAAATAACTCCGGCCGTCTTCTTTCTCAAAGGTGGTGTCCGGCTTTATCTTGCCCGTCAGAAAACCTCTCCCGAGCGGACTGAATGGTACAAAACCGATCCCGAGTTCTTCCAGTACGGGAAAAACCTTTTCCTCAGGTTCGCGCCACCAAAGGGAGTACTCGCTCTGCAGCGCCGTAACAGGCTGCTCGGCATGGGCTTTGCGGATGTTCGCAACCCCGGCTTCCGATAGCCCGAAGTGCTTCACCTTACCCGAGGCAATGAGGTCCTTCACGGTACCGGCCACATCTTCCATAGGCACGGAAGGATCCACCCGGTGCTGGTACAGGAGATCGATCGTGTCCAGGCGCAAACGTCTGAGCGACGCCTCCACCACCTTGCGGATGGTCTCCGGGCGACTGTCGAGTCCGGCATTCGATCCGTCTTTGAATCCGAATTTCGTCGCGATCACCACCTTGTCCCTGAATGGTTCCAGCGCCTCTCCCACAATGTCCTCGTTGGTATACGGGCCATAAACCTCTGCCGTATCAAAGAAAGTAATGCCCTGTTCCACGGCGTCGCGCAGTACGCGGATGGCTTCATGCCGGCTGGGCTGGTTGGCGTAACCGTGACTGAGGCCCATGCAGCCCAAACCCAGTTCGGACACGTATAATCCAGAGGTTCCTAATTGTCGTGTTTTCATGATGCGTTGCTGTTTTTATGTTTCTGCTGCAAAATTGAGGAGGAAGGCGGGCCTGTTTTGTATACAGATTACAGGTTTTCCTACCAATATCACTGATTGGAAAGACGGGTATGGTAATGCCTTGGGAGAACCTGTAATTTTGTTTTGGTAAAAGGATAAGACATGGAAGAGATCGTAAAACTGGACAGCGTCGCGCAGTACAATGCCATGCGGGGCTTAGTTACCAAACATCCCCTGGTTGCGGTGATCGACCTGGCGAAAGCAAAGCCTATACCCGCCGGGTCGTTTAACTTTGGTTTATATGCGGTGAGCCTGAAGGAGCTGCACAGCAGCCAGCTGCGCTATGGAAGAAAGCATTATGACTACCAGGAAGGAAGTCTGGTATTTGTTGCGCCCGGCCAGGTATTAGGTGTGGAACCCGCCGCAGAAGCCTTTATCCCGCAAGGCTGGACATTGCTTTTTCATCCCGACCTGATCAACGGTACACCATTGGGCAGGCACATCCAGGATTATTCTTTTTTTTCGTATAATGTAAATGAATCACTTCACCTGTCGGATAAAGAGAAAAACATCGTGGTTGACTGCCTTTCTAAAATCGAGTATGAACTGGATCAGAATATAGACAAGCACAGCAAATTACTGATTGCATCCAACATCGAGTTACTGCTTAATTACTGCATCCGTTTTTACGACCGCCAGTTTATCACACGCGACAATGCCAACCAGGGAATCCTGGAACGTTTCGAGTACATATTGAACGGTTATTTTTTATCCGACAAACCGCAGAACGAAGGCTTGCCTTCCGTGACCTATTGCGCCGAAGCCCTGCATTTGTCGCCCAACTATTTTGGCGACCTGGTGAAGAAAGAAACCGGCAGATCGGCTCAGGAATACATTCAGTCCAAAGTGATAGACCTGGCCAAAGAGCGGGTGTTTGACCGGAATAAATCGGTCAGCGAAATCGCCTATGAACTCGGTTTTAAGTACCCTCAGCATTTTACCCGTTTATTCAAACAAAAAGCAGGCGTCACGCCGAATGACTACCGGCTGATGCATGGAACAAGCTTACTTTAAATTGCCCCACACGTTTTCTTGATCCTCAATGCCAGAGTGACCACATCTGCTTATTTGCAGTACTTTCTGCCTGCAAAGTGTCTCAAATGATGATTTGAGCCGTCTCAAATCTTTACCGAGGCGAATCAGCGGGGCCGGACTGCCACTTTTGAGCTATTATCCAACGATAACCAGGCTCAGATATGGCACGTTTAAAGAGTACACTCATTTTGCTTTTTGCAACACTTACCTTACATGCGCAAATGATCACCGGGCGTATTCTGGACGACAGCAGCCAGGCAGCGTCTTTTGCTGTTGTAAAACTGATCAGCGCAGCGGACTCTTCGCTCGTAAAAGCCACAATCGCCAGTGAATCGGGCTGGTATGCATTCACGGAGCTAAAACCCGGGACTTATTACCTTCAGGCTTCAACAGTCGGGATGAAGAGTACATCAGGGCCGCTGATTACGATTAGCCATGGGCAGAACTGGGAGTCGGAGCCGCTGATGCTGTTACCCTTGCAGCAGACTTTTGAAGCGGTAATCGTGAAAGCCAGAAAGCCGGCGGTTGAGCAGTTTGTTGACAAGGCCGTACTAAACATCTCCTCCGATCAGACTGCCCAGAGCAAAACAGCCTACGAGCTTTTGCAGCAGGCACCCGGTGTGATGATCGATCCCAATGATCAGATCCGGATGGGGGGCAAACAAGGTGTGAACGTGTTCATTGACGGCAAGCCGACCCATCTTTCACCAGCTGACCTGGCCAATTTTTTGCGCGGTACCCCCGCCGCCAACATTGACAATATTGAGCTGATCTCAAATCCATCTTCCCGTTTTGACGCGCAGGGCGGCGCAGGCATTATCAACATCCGTCTTCGCAGAAATAAAAATGCGGGCCTGAACGGCAACATCTCAGGCAGCTACGGACAAAGCGCGCACCACAGGGCCAATCTGGCACTTGACCTCACTTACCGTTCTAAATCGCTCAACGTTTATGGCAATGTGTCGGCCAGTGATAATGATCAGATCACAAAAGTACTGCTGGACCGCAATGCAAATAGCCTGCAATTTCTGCAGAGAGGCTATGATACAGATGCTACGCGGGCACTTGTTTATAAAACCGGGATTGACTATACATTGAATCCCAAGCAAACGATCAGCCTGAATGTTTCGGGGAATACGGCTTACAACCGGTTTGGGACACATACGAATACCCGGCTGGTCAACAAGGAAGGAAATCAGGATTCAAGCATTGTAAACCACGTTTTCAATCCAAATCATCATAACCGCATCTATGTTGTGATGAACTACCGGTATGCCGATACACTTGGCCTGGAACTGAATGTCGGTGCCGATCTGACCCGTTTCAGCAATGTTTCTCCAAGTCTTATCGCCAGTGAATATTTCAATGCGGACCGGATGCCTTTGTTCACGCGCCAGGTCAGATTTGACGCAAATACCGGAATCAGGATCGGGACCATTCAGGCTGATCTTGTTAAAGAATGGAAATCCAGGCACCTGAAACTGGAAACCGGCTTCAAACACACCGATGTTGCCACCGACAATGCTTTGCTGGCATTTAACGGAGCGGAGATGCAGCCTGATGTAAACCGAACCAACCGCTTCACCTACCGCGAAATTGTCAGTGCAGCCTACGCTTCCCTGAACCATATGGCAGGGAAATGGGCGATGCAGGCCGGGCTTCGGGCTGAGCGGACCATTTCCAGGGGGCGGTCAATGGATCTTCTCGGAAGCATGATCAGCCGGCCTGATACCGCCTATCTGAACTTGTTCCCGACCGGGTTCGTGCAGTATCAGGCTTCTGAAAACGTGCAGCTGGGCATGACCTACGGCCGCCGCATCGGACGGCCCAACTACCAGGATCTGAACCCTTTTATTTACCAGGTTGATCCCTACACCAGCCAGCGCGGTAATCCTTTTTTACAACCTGCCTATACCGATAACGCAGCGCTCAGCTACACCTACAAATGGGCAACTAATGTAAAGCTGTCGTATGGTCATACAGAAGGCTTTTCTACCGATGTTTTCCGGCAGCAGGAGCTGACGGCTTATCGGACCGTGGCGAATGCAGGGACGGTCAATGCCCTCAGTTTGTCGGCCAGTTCGCCTTTTCAGGTGGCTAAATGGTGGAACATTTACGTGTATGCCGGGGCAACATGGAACCGTTTCCGGGGGAGGTTTTCCGAAGCCGAAACTTTCAACCAAAAAGCATTTGCGCTGGAAGGATATATGCAGCATTCCTTTACAATCTCCAAAAGCTGGTCTGCGCAGGTTTCCGGATTTGGTAATGCTCCCACTACCCAGACGGTCTACCGCATTGGTAAGCTGGCTGCCTTAAACCTGAGCCTGGAAAAGAAAGTTTTGAAAAACAAGGGTAAGCTTTCATTCCATATCGATGACCTGTTCAATACCATGCGGTGGCGCCAATCTGCAGATTTTGGATATCAGCAGTTTTCAATCAATCGTAAATGGGAGAGTCGCCGGGCAACCCTGCGCTTTGCCTACCGATTTGGACGCAGCGACTCCGAAGCTGCCCGGGGCCGGCGTGCGGATGCAGAGGGTAGTCGTATTAAGACGAAAGATAATTTGTGATGAAATGCCTAGACGTCCAACCTATTTGATAGGTCGTCATCCGTACCGCAACCTGCATTAGCCTAAGCAAAACAAGCAGGTTACTCACCGGGTGGTAGCTGACCCAACAGGAAATCCTGCCCGTTTTCATCTTTTCTGTTCGGGCTCACTTGCTGCGCGGCTTTACTGATGGGCAGGTAGCAGCCGATCGGACTGTATGCTTAAACTAATATTGTGATCAGATGACATTTTACTTCAATGCGTATTCGTCTATTCTTCTGTTCGGCTTTTTACAGGGGTGGATTTATGCCCTGCTGTTCTGGTTTCGCGGCATCAGAGAGGGGCGACTTTCGGACAGGCTGCTGGCAGGTGTGCTGGTTGCATTGTGCTTCAATATTTGGGTGTATATGCTGGGGTTTGGGGGTATTGAGATATTATGGCAGCAGCTGGATTTTTTCCCGCGAACACTGGCGTTCCTGCTTCCGCCGCTTTACTACTTTTATTTACGCAGCCAGTTCGACGTTACTTTCAGGTTTGAATGGAAAGATCTGTCGCACATTGTATTGTTTGTAGTGGATGCTGCCTACCGTCTGATTGTTTTTGCACAAGGCCCTTCTTTCGTACGCTATTGGGAAAATACCTACCATAACCCGCTGCATCTTGATGACCTGTTTTTTGTAGTCGGTACCGGTCAGCACCTATTGTACCTTTATTGGTCATTTCAGCTCTATGTGCATTATCAGTCGTGGATCAAGGATCAATTTTCGAATACCGAGCCGGTAAGTTTTGTCTGGTTCCGTAATTTCCTGATTGCCCTTGCACTGCTGGTATCGGCAGACTTTATGGTAACGATGCTGGACTTATGGCTGAACCTGAGTTTTTGGGAGGACTGGTGGAACAACCTAGTGGGCGTCGTTTTGATTTACTATGTAAGTATAACAGGTTATGCCCAGCGCCAGCCCGGTCGGCAGCTGGCTTTTTCAGACGATCCGGTTGTTTTGCCTGAGCAGCCCGCTGCCGATGCTGCAAAATCAGCCATTGTTCTGACACCGGAGCAGAAGAGGCTGCACGAGCAGTTACTGAACGTGATGGACGCCGAAAAGCCCTATCTGAACCCGGATTTATCCCTGGCCGATTTAGCCAGAAGGATGAAATTAAATACCACCTCGATTTCACAATTGATCAATGCCGGAAGCGGAAAGAATTTCAATGACTTCATCAACGCCTACCGGATCATGGAGTTTAAAAAACAAGTGCTGATGCCGGCCCATGCACATTTAAGCTTACTCGGAATTGCCCTGGATTGTGGCTTCAATTCAAAAGCTACATTCAATAGAGCTTTCAAAAAACAGGATAACCTGTCACCCGGTGAATTTTTGGCTCAGCATCAGCAAACGCAATAATGTGTATTGCGCATGATTACATTTCCAGTTTACTCTGCTGGTTGCCCGCCCGGAAATTGTGAAATGTCCATATAAAACAGCTCCCAGGTATGGCCGTCAAAATCCTCGATGGTCCGTTGCTGCATAAACCCATAATCCCTTATTCCTACCGGCTCTATACCACCGGCACTGATGGCAGCTTCGCTGATTGCATTTACTTCATCCAGACTGCTTAATGACAACGAGAAAAGGCCGGCAAGGCGTGATTTTGTATCTGCAATGGGTTTGGTCGCGAAGGATGCAAACTTTTCATGGGTCATAATCATCAGGAAAATCTCCTCACTCCAGATCATACACTTTCCCGAATCGTCTGAAAACTGCGGGTTGTTACTGAATCCCATTTGGGTGTAAAAATCCACCGAGCGGCTGAGGTCACTTACAGCCAGATTAATAAATATCTGTTTTGCCATCTTCTTATTGGATTGGTTGATTATTGGTTTTAAAAATAGTGTTACTAAGCCCGGAATGCCAGTACGCTGTACCTGCTAAAACGATCAGCATCCTGTTGCCTGAACGTACAAGCTGGTCAAATGAAAACAAATATTTAAAAAGTCAGCAGCGCGCAGGAATGTTATAGGATGTACAAAAAGAACCTGCTTCGTCCGTATGTTTCAAAGCAGCAATTGTAGTTTATCTCATTCAAATCAGCAGTGATTTAATATTCTGTTAATGTATGATGTATTTCATTTGCAGCTAAACTGTTTTTGTATGAAAAAGACTGCTTTGTTTCTCGTCATACTCGCTGCTTTTTTCGCATGCCGTAAAGATGCTGACGAGGTAATGCTGCCGGAGATTGCCGGGGTTTATCAGATTACAACCCTTCACAATATGCAGGGCGAAACGCTCAGTTTTCCTGTGCTTACGCCTGACGGGAAAGTGGATATTACATCAGCATTGGACATTACAAAAATGGATGAGTATCAGATCAGTATTCTCAGAAAGGGAACAGCAGGAGGGACGCCGTACACAGATCCCCTCGGCTTATTTGATATTCGGAAAGGCGAAGGTGAATACATTGTTTACCAGGATGGGTTGTACATCGGCAGCATCAATGGAAGTAAGCTGTATCTGAACTTCGCGGGAAAAAGCAGGAATACAATGATTTCATCAATCCGGGCCAGCAGATAATTTACCAGCACTTTCAAAGTTCCGCGCGCCGTCAGCCCCGCATTGCCCTGTTTTGTTCCGTCAGCTCACTGGGTGTCAGACCGAATGTTTTTTTGAAAGCAAATGAAAAGTGCGAGAGGTTTTCAAAACCCACTTCCAGGTAAACCTCCGACGGGCGCATTTCCCTTTTTGCAATAAGATAATGCGCCTCTTCCAGACGCTTCTGCTGCAGCCACTTTTCCGGGGTTGTTTCAAATATCTTTGTAAAGTCGCGCTTGAATGTGGACAGGCTGCGTCCGGCAAGTTTGGCAAAAGACGACAGTGGAATGTTATACTTGAAATTGTGGTTCATGTACATTTCCAGATCAATCTTATACGGTTCCTGAAAATCAAACAAGAGCCTCCGGAATGCATCCCCGTTTTGTAGCAACAGCTCGATGGCTTCGCGGGTTTTGATTTCCGCGATTTTTGCGCTCAGTTTTTCGGGCTGATCCACATAGGGCAGGAGCGAGTCAAAAAATCCTTTCAGAAACATGTCCCCCGTCAAATCTGTCATGGCCTTTCCCCTGTATGCATTTTGTCTGGGAATGTCATTCTCTGCTGCGTACCGGTGTAAAGTTTTCTGGTCCAGAAACAGGCTGATCAGGGAAGGCGGCTCACCATTCGGACCCGCTTTTTTCAGCTTTTTGAACAACTCATTCCGGCGCATCAGGCAGATCGTGCCTTCTTTCATGATAAATGTACCCTCATTCGAGTAGTAATACGATTCGCCTGAAAGCATGATTCCCAGGGCGTGGTCGGGAAAGTAATGTTCGCTGCTTTGCGTTTTCTGATGCCCCTGTGCATACAGGAAGTTGTGCTGAACAACAACTTTTTCCATTATGCTCGATTCCATTTCGGCTATTTTATCTGGCTCATGATCAGTTTATCCATCTGCTTGTCGGACAGGATCCGCCTCAAAAATAGCAAAAGCGAGGAGGCTATTTGTGAGGTGGTATACCGCGTTTTCGGACTTTTTGCTTCGATCCCGTTTCTGACCAGCTTGGCAATCACTTCCGGTTCCGCAATATCCTGATTGATCCGGTTAAATGCATCATGCGTTTTGGCGGCCAGGTCTTTATAGGCTGTATGGCCCGATACCTTCATGAGAATATCGGTCGCAACATTGCCCCATTCCGACCGCGTGGCACCGGGCTCGACAACGATCACGTCAATGCCGAATGGTTTCACTTCGCTGCGCATGCTGTCGCTCAATGCTTCCAGTGCAAATTTGCTTGCATGGTACCAGCCGCCCAGTGGAAATGCAATTTTCCCGCCCACTGAAGATATGTTCACGATTTTGCCGTACCCGTTTTCCCGCATCTTCGGCAATACGAGCTGCGCCAGCCGCATAGCACCAAACACATTCACTTCCAGTTGATACCGGGCGTCTTCCATCGGTATATCCTCAATCGCGCCTTCCAGTCCGAAACCCGCATTGTTCACCAGAATATCAATGCTTCCTGCTTCCCGGAAAATCTGGTGCACACAGGCGGTCACGCTTTCATCCTGGGTTACATCCAGCGCCACGGGTATAATGCCGTAGCTTTTCAGGATCTCCATTTTTTCGATCCTGCGCGCTGCACCGTACACCCGGTATCCGTTTTGCGCAAGATAAATAGCCGTTGCCTTACCAATGCCTGCCGAAGCTCCTGTTACTAATGCTGTCTTTTTCATTTTGCCTGAGATTTTATTTGTTCATATTGATATGACAAAAGTAGCTCAGGTAAGCAGGCGCGGGTTTGTTGAAAAGTCCAGATTCGTGTGCTGAAAAGGCCACATCAATTTATCAGGTGTGATAGTGTGCAACAATGCATTTTTTCCGGTTACGTCAGGTATTGCCGACAAAAAAGCCCGGCTCATCAGATCGGCGCGGAGCTTTTCTGATGAACCGGGTAAGTACGAGGTCTAAGTGGACGCCTATTTTTGTAATTGGAATAATACCTCCGGCAGCGAAGTGATTCCCCAATGTTCAAAGTACCGCCCGTTTTTTACCCTCACGATATCGACCACGTCAATGTTCAGCGTCCGTCCGGTTGGGGGAATGCCCAGCAGGGTGCCGGTTTGCGTTCCGCTGATGGTTTTGCGTGTCGTGACCAGGTCTCCCTCTGCTACCTGCTGGTGGATTGTCACATGGATGTCGGGCATGGCCGGGCGGAGAATTTCATTGAAAAAGTATAGCATACCATCCGCGCCGCTACTCATTCCTTCCGGCGCAGAACGGTTTACAAACTGCTCATCCATGAGCTCGTGGAAGCTTTCGGGGTTACCTTCTGCAATCACTTCCTGGTTGAAGCGGCGTACTACTTCCTTGTTGTTTTCAGTCGTCATTTCCATCATTTTTATGTTTATCTGATGGTCCAAAAGTACTGGTGCATTTACCCCTGAGGTTAGGGGCAGACGTCCAACAACTACGGCGCAACGTTCAAATACATGAGCCGGTACTCGCTGGGCGTGCTCCCGAAATGATTTTTGAATGCTTCTGAAAAGCTCGAATGATTCTGATAACCGACTTTCATGTAAATGCTCGCGGGGCTTTCATCGGAAGCCCTCAGCAGATCGGCCGCCAGTTCCAGTCTTTTGGTGAGCAGCCATTTCTGAGGGGATGTCTGATAAATCTCGCCGAACTTCCTCTTGAATGTCGAAGTGCTCATATGACACAAAAAGGCAAGGTCGTCCACCGTGGTCAGCTGGCCAATCTGACTTTCTACAACTTTCCTGATCTGTAACTGCTGTTTGTCGCGCGTGATGATCCGGATGGATTGAAACCTTTCCGGATCAGCATGAAGCATGTATAACAGCAGCTCTTCGATCCGCAGCAGCCTGACTTCCGCCGGCAACACACCCGCATTTGTCAGCAAGGCTTTGAGGGATGTGATAAAATGTTTTATAAAAGTGTCCTGCTGAAAAATCAGGAAGGGCTGCTGACCGGCTTTTGGCGTAATGCCTTTGATCAGGTGATCATATTTGATCAGAAACCTGTTAAAAACATTATTGCTGAAATAGAAAAGTATGCTGGTAAACTGATCCGTACCTGCCAGCAGCTCGGAAGTTAGCACATTGCCGGTAGACAATACAACAAGCTCGCCTGCATGGACAACCGCCGTCGCATCCGGATAGATGATCGTCTTCGTGCCGCTGACGAGCAGGTTGATCATATTCTGGTTGAGTACAATCCTGTTTCTGACCGAGTCGCGATCCGAATTGTAGTACCGTATCACAACCTCATCAGGCCGCGCGGAGGGATCATTCAGCAGGTCATCCGGCAAATAGTAAGTGTTCATTTCAGCATCCTGGTTCTTGTTCCGTCAAAATAATGCATTTCGTACGTACTTTTTCCTGAAATCAGTTTGTGCAAAGATTCACTTTCCCATCCACTTCTTGAAATCCGCAGCACGTTCCCTGCTGACCAGCACCTCATCGTCGGCGGCTGGTTTGAGTGTTATTTTAAGTTTGTTGTTGAAATAGGAGTGGATCTGCTGCACTGCGCCGATATGGATCAGGTACTGCCGGTTTGCCCTGAAATAGAGCTTTGGGTCGAGCATGTTTTCCAGTTCATCCAGCGCATAATCCACCGGGAATTTCTGATTGGCAACGGTACGAAAAAGCGTGGTGCCATCCTGGGAATAAAAGAATGCGATTTCACTTACATTGACGGGTACCCATTGTGACAGGTGCCGCACCAGAAAACGGGAGCGATAGTCGGTAGGGTGTACCTGCCTGCGCAGCTGCTCGATCAGGGAGTCGATCGCAAACGCGGGCATTTCGGTCGTCTTCCTGATTGCATAAAGCTCCTGGTGTTTTTGCAGACTGGCCGCCAGATCCTGCTTTTTAATCGGTTTGAGCAGGTAATCAATGCTGTTGACCTTGAATGCTTTAATGGCGTACTCATCGTATGATGTTGTGAAAATCACGGGAGCCGGTACATGGATCCGCTCAAAAATTTCAAAGCTTTGGCCATCGGCCAGCTCGATATCCATGAAAATCAGCTCGGGGGCCGGGTTGTTTTCAAGATAGGAAACCGTGCCGCTCACGCTGGCGGTGGCAGCCGCCACTTCCAGGTGCGGGGCCACCTCTGCCAGGAGTTTGGTGAGCTTCAAAACAGCGAGTTGCTCGTCTTCTACAATTAGTACATTCATTTTTATTCAAATCGATAATGCCTGGAAAAAGGATGCACATTAGGTACCGATCAGCGGCACGGCAACAATAAACTGCCCTGCCTCCTGCCTGATCACCGGTTCGGGCTGGCCGAGCATCTGGTATCGGGCAAGGATGTTGGAAAGTCCCACACCATTGGAGGCCACGCGTATATTTTTCTTCTGTAAGTTGTTGCTTACGTGCAGGTTCGCCAGCTCGTCCGTATGGATTTGCACATTCAGCGGCATTTCGTTCATGACAATGTTGTGCTTCACCGCATTCTCGATCAGCAGCTGCAGTGTGAGCGGCGGAAGCTGGTAGTGCGCCCACCGTGCGTCAACTGCTATTGTAAGGTTGAAGCCTTTTCCATGGCGGGTAGTCAGCAAATGCGAATACGACCGGATAAATTCGAGCTCGTCGGAAAGGTTGATCAGGTTCTGCTCATTGGCACGCAGTACATACCGGTACACGGAGCTGAGCTCTTCCACAAACCGCTCGGCCAGCGCAGCATCTTCCCCGATCAGCGCCATGAGCGAGTTGAGGCTGTTAAACAGAAAATGCGGGTTAATCTGCTGTTTAAGCACATCCATCTGCCGCTGCATGTGCATTTGTTTAAGCTCAAACTCACGTTTGGTACTTTCCCTCAGCTGGTAATAGGTAAAAATGGCTTCGTGACAACCCGCTGATATCACGTTGGTCACAAAGCCGATCACAAGTACCCAGAGTACATTTTCAGGCTTGTAGGGCAGTCCGAGCAGCCCGTAACCATACACCAGCAGCAGCATCATCACCATCATTACCGCCACATACATCAGCATCGAGTACATCAGCCGCGAGCCGAAATCATCGGGCGTGCCGAAGCAGTAGCGCATGTATTTCATCCACAGCGTAAGCATCAGGAACACCAGCGCGCCCCACACGTTGGCAAGCAGCGTCGCGGTGATAAAAATGTCGGTATCCTGAAAATAGAGACTGCCGAAAAGAATGTAATTGACGATAAAGATGGCCGGCGAGTTCAGCAGGTAAACCAGCACATCGTACCGGTCAAACTTTGCCCATTGCTTCATGATGCGGATCAGGGTTTACAAAACGAATATACTGGCCGGGGCAGAAAGGATCAACCCCCGGTTAGTGAATGGTGATATACCTGCGCTGTAAATCGGCGGCTATGCCTTTGGAGATCGCACGGCGTCCCAGCCACCGGAGCAGCGGCTCTATGCCCGACAAGATGCCCGTAAGCCGCGTACCGCTGATCAGGAACATGTAGCCCAGGATCACCGGACTTTGCGGCATTCCCTGTTTGTTGGTCTTGCCCTCGCGCGCCAGTCCGTAGGTGATCTGCAAGGTTTGCTCAAAACCGGCACAGCCTGGCGCAATACGGCATTGAAAGCGACATGGGGATTCACTTTGATTAAAAAACCGGTGCTTGCTGCCGATGGGCGCAACGGCCGTTTCCCCCGGCGACAGGACGATCACCTTTCCATTAAGCTCAATGCTCAGCTGACCGGAAAGACAGGTGAACTCTTCGGAAAAATGATCATGGTAATGCAGCGGATTGCCCGCGCCGCCTGCCAGGGTCACTTCCACCAGTGTGTGTTTCCCACCTGTTTCCCGGCTGGTTTCTAAAAACACAACCTCATCTTTTATCAATGGATTGGTGATGGTCCTGGCGGCCCGTTCAGGTGTGTTTGTGTTGGTGATTGTTTTCATGGCTGATCGTTTAAAATGTTTTGATTGAACACTTCAAAATTCAGCGATGAAAAGGGTACTGCAAACCCGCCGGGCTTTGAACCGGCATTTGGTTTATTTAAACCGGAATAAAGGCTGAATGAAACGAAAAAGGCTGCTTCGGAACGCCTAATATCTATGTAAAACTGTATCCTACGGCATCTGCCCGGCCCATTTTTCATTTAGCCTGTTCCGGCATGCGGATCTTCCGTTTCAAGGAAACTGGCATTTCCAGCCTGTGAAAAAGCTCCCAATTTCGTGGCGTCATTTAAAAAAAATTAATCAGCCATGAAAATTTTACATTATCTCCATTTAACCATCCTTGCTATCTTCCTGATCACGTCCTGCAAAGAGCCGGACCGGGCTCCTGATTCCCCCGGTACAGCAATTCCCGGCGCTACCGAGCCTGGCGGATATGCAGCGGAAGTGGGCTTGCCGGATGGTGCAGTAATCGAAAAGCTGATCGGGCCGGAAGGCGGTGTGATCGAAGACAGTACCGGACGCTTCCGCATTGAAGTTCCCGCAGGGGCGCTCACTACCCCTGTGACGATCGGTTTGCAGCCTATCACCAACACCAACATGCACGGCGTAGGCACTGCATACCGGCTTACCCCGCACGGGCAGACATTCCAGAAGCCGGTAAAACTCAGCGTTCATTATGATGAAAATGACCTGACAGGGACCATGCCCGGAGCACTTGGCATTGCCTATCAAAACCAGGAAAATACCTGGATGGCCGTAGGCGGCGCAAAGCTGGATACGACTCAGAGAACGCTGTCAGTCCGGTCAACCCATTTCAGCGACTGGGACCTCTTCGAGTCCATGCGGATGGTGCCGCTCACCAAGGCCATCGATCCGGGTGCGAAAGTCGAGGTTTCTGTGCGCCGCTGGAAGTCGGGCCCGGGCGATGATCTTGCGCCGCTCATCCCGGAAAGTCAGGAACTTGCCATGATGCAGGCAACCGAGCCGCTGGATCCGAAATACATTACGGGCTGGCAGCTCACGGGGGAGGGCAGCCTGCAAGCCAGCGGCAATGCAGGTGTGTACCAGGCACCGGATCACATTCCTGCCAGAAATCCGGCTGAGGTTTTGGTGAAATTACGATCCAACGGCAAGGAAGTCGGTTTTGCTATTTCCAAGATCTACGTAGCGCCCAAAGGGATTTCTATCCAGGTTGCCGACGGAGCCTGGCGGACCATCGGCAATGGAGGAATGAATGGGCTGGCGGGTTTTAATATGATCAATGCAAGTCAGGACGGACATGCTGTTTCACTTCACTGGCGCGGCCCCAGAGCAGGAACCTTCAAATGGACCTTTGAGACGGTCATTTGTACGTATACGATCAATGGGAAACAAACCTACTACCACCTTTACGGCATGCGCCCGGATGTCAGCAAAGGCGGCCTCACCGTAGCCATGGCCGGCAATGGGGAAGGCGGTGAAATGGCAGTCGGGCACTTCAGTGTACCCTCTGCCGGACTGGTGGATGCAACAAATCCGCAGGACCCCCGATACACCACAACCTCCATGCGGGGCATATTCAGGGTCGAGCTGTATTAGTGTGTCGGTAGCAATGCATTGTGCATTGCTGCCGGTTTTTTTTCTCCATCTGGTTATTCAGGCTAATGCAGGTTGAGTGGTAATTTGATTTTTTCAAAAAGCTTTTTGCACTGTGGTCACGGAGCGGCAAACTGCCCGGCTTGCTTTCAGATCATTTGCTTTGTACGGATTTCAGGTAGCTTTCTACTGCACCTATTTCCAGATCCGGAACCCGGGTCCTCAATGCCGGCATCGTTACCGAACCTGATTCCACCAGGATGATCTTGACATCAAATTGCGCCATCTGCATTTCGGCTCCGCTATCGGACGTTGCATTGAACTGACTTAGCACACTCACGGATTGCTGCTCTTGCGAATAGCCGATCCGGACCATGCCGCTGTTTCCCGTACCCTCGCTGCTTACTTCGGTCTGGTAGGAACCGAGCTGCCATTTGCCGACGCCGCTCATTCTGAAATACACCAGCACCAAACCCGCGTTCTGAACCCGCTCGTAGTTGGCCGGCGCGTACTCCTTTGTGCCAGTGAATACGTACTTCCCCGTAGCCGGATTGAGGACGCCCGGCCCGGCCGCGGTAACCCGCTGATTCGTGTAAATGTACGTCCACACGCTGGCCGAAGTACCGGGTGTTCCCGGAGCGCCGTCGGCACCATTGGTACCATTGGTTCCATTGGTACCGTCTTGACCATTCTGACCTGCCGCACCGGTATCTCCTTTGGGGCCTTGCGGACCAATGTCACCGTCCTTTGCGCAGGAGAACAACAATGCCGTAAACAATGCAAGGATCATTAAACTAGTTTTCATCATCAGTATTTTAAATTTTTATAAACTCTACACGTCTGTTCAGTGCCTTCGACTCTTTGCTGGTATCTTTTGCTACCGGCTCCGACTCGCCTTTTCCGTCTGCTTCCAGCCGTGAACTTTGCACCTCAAATTCCTTTTCCAAAAGTGATTTCACCGCAAGAGCGCGGCTGCGCGAGAGGGAAAGATTGGCGGCATTGTCTCCGTCACTGTCGGTATGACCAACAATCCTAATCCGTACGGCAGGGTTTTCCTTTAAAATCTGTGCAATCGCCTGGATGGTACCCATAGACTGCGGCTGCACCTGATCTGAATTGACTGCGAACAGGATTCCATTGGTTGAAAACTTGCCTGCATCCATCAGCTTGCTGCGCATATCCGGCAGTCCCGAGGCGATTTTGAGATTGGATACATACAGACCATAATTGGACTCGTTGTACGGCCAGGATTCTTTGATGTTGAAATAAAGCTGGTTTAATGCCGGCGTCAGGTTAATCGCCCGCGGAATATCAAAAACCTTACTGCCATCGACCCAAAAACGCAGCCGCTGCTTCTGTACCTGAATTGCATAGTGAACAGACTTTCCAATGGTTTTGCCAAAAGTAGCAACCTCTGTATTTTCGGTTTTGAAACTAACAGCACCATGCTTCACCCTGCTTTCCAGTTTGATCCTCGAAATTGCGTCTACATTGGGTTTGAAATAAAGCTCTGTCACATTTTCGGGATGGTCGTAGGGCAGTACAAATGAATTGTCGGTGGTGGGTTTGCCTGCGCTGGAAAGTAATCCGATAGCCATTTCGGGCAAAAAACGGGTTCCTGACGGCGGCGTGCCGTGCAGCAGTACGTCAAACTCGACGGTGTAATTTTCGCCCAGCTCCTTCTCATTCCCGCTGAGGTATTTGGTGCCGGGGAACATCCGCAGCCATTTTCCATGATAACCCTCCACCGTCACTACCTGACCGTTTCCGCTGGCATTCCAGCTCACGGGCATTTCACCGACCGGTTCGGCTGCAAAGTCTTCGGTATACAATATACGTTCACCCGGAATGAAGTCATATCTGGTCGTGGAACGCACCTTCGGCTGGGAACCGGCAGTGTCCGGCTGCGCTGCTGCATGCTGCTGCGGCTGGTCGGGCGTGCTGGTGGAAGCGGTAGATTTGGACTTGCCGGTATTTTTTTTCTTGATGGCTTTTTCTGCCTCATCGAGCTTGTTGTCAATAGCCTGATCTACATTGTTATCGACCCTGGTTTTAACCTGGGATTTGACTTTCCGGTCCAAACTTTCCAGAAACTGGGCATGGGTGATGGTGTGCAATCCCGTGATCAGGATTGCATAAAGAATAAGGTTTTTCATGATGGGCTTATTTTTCTTCGTGGAAGTTGAAAATGACGTAAGGCTCCGTGTCGATCCGGAGCATATCCATGGATTTAACACCATATTCACTTACAAAGGGTTCGCATGCAAACTTGGCTTTGAGCAAGGTCCTGGATTCAAAATCCTTTTGGGTCAGCGCCTTTTTTGTCTCTGCGCCGTAGTTGATAACCCAGCGGTCGGTGCCTGTAACAGGATGAAGCTCAATGGTTTTGTAAGTGACATTGTTGCTCAGTGTCGTTTCTCCTACTACTACGGTACCTTTTGTTTCAGTCCAGGCCTGGCGGGTTTCGCCGGCGGAAGAAGTCGCTTTCAGATACAAAAGGGAGGTATAAGTACCATCTTCATTGAAATCATAAAACATATAGCTGCCTCCCGCACCGTCTTTGTAAGTTGAATTGTAGGAATCGTAAAAGTTGGTGGAAGACAGGATGCCAAACTGCCAATACTGGGTAGGTGAAATCAATTCTGCCGGGATCGGCGTCCTGGGTGAATCCCCGTAATCGACATGGCCGCTGCCCGGGTCGACGTCCTTATCTTTTTGCGTGCAGCTTACAGAGGAAAACAATAACAGGAGACTTAGTACGGATACTGAAATTTTCATGGCTATAAAAAATTATGGAATAAATAATAAATACATGGAGTTAATAGGGGCTTGCAGCCTTGAACTTGGCGGAAACCTGGGTGGTTTCATGCTTGTTGGTTTCCTTATCGTAGTAGTGCATTGTACCGTCGATCCGGCCTGCTACGAGCTTTTTGGCTTTGTTGTATTCTGTAATGGTAACAGATAGCGGTCCTATTACTTTTTTGCCTACCCTGGGATAGTAGGAGTCTGACCAGGATTTTCGATTACTGGCCTGCGCATGAATAGTCACTTTACCGTTGTCGGTTACATTATACAGGCCCAGTCCATTGAAAGGCAGCATACTCAGAACCATCATTGCCTGCGCGTCACCGGTAATTTTCCGTTCGGCCAGACTGATCTGAAAAAACTCACCATCCGCAACGGCTATGGTGCCTACCTCTGCACTATCCACTTTTGCACCCGAAAAGCTGAAATGATTGGCACCTTCAATGGTCACCTGTGAGATGAGGATCAATTTGGCCTTGGTATTTTTCAGGATCACTTCCACACTGATCGCGATTTCGTTTGCTGCCGGTATTTTGTTGGGTGCAAGGTAATAGGCCGCTGCTCCGTTTCCGGATACACTCAGGCCTCCCAGCAGCGGGTCCACGGTATTGCTAAGGTCCAGCCCATTGACCCGCCAGTTCCTGACTTCTTCTTTTTTGAGCCTTTTGGGTTCTGTTAGCGGACTTAGTACAATTTTGTCTTCTATGTCGTCTTCGTGGCCTTCCTGGAAGTAAATGGTTAATGAAAGCTGCTCAGCCGGAACTACCGAACTTTTCACAGGATCCATGAAGTAGGATTCATAAAAGGCAACCGGGACAAATTCGACCACCTTCGCTTTTACTGTCTTCCGGATTTTGTCAACGGTAATGCTGCCATGGCCTTTCCAGCTGTGATCTGCCTGCTGGAAAGCGATGCCCAATGCTTCCGGCGCTGAGCCGGTCACATCCGCATCTTTGTAATTCCATACCAGCTCGGCAGGCTTGGAAAGTTCCAGGTTTTTCGGCGTCAGTTCATAACCCATTCCTGCACCGCCCCAGGCTTTATTTTCTATGGGTTGAATGCTGATGGGCGTATCTGCCTTCAATGCACCGGCGGGAATCATGAGTGTCACTGAGCTGTCGGACGCAGTGATGGACCCACCTGCCGGGCCGATGGTTTTTTGAATGGGGTTGCCGAGCGGCTTGCCGACTTCCGTGGGTGTTCCCTGGGTCGGGTGCTGGGGTTCCGGTTCGGGTACCAGGCCAGATTCACCCGGCTGGCAGGCTGTCAAAACAGCGCAGGCCACCATGCTGAGAATCATCTGAGTAAACTTAATTTTCATGGCTAATAAAATGTTCTGTGATTTGTGCCGCAAAAGTATCATCGGCCCAAACACGGCGCATTCACATAAACATGTGATTTGAGTAAACCGGAAATTGAATTCACACAAACATGTGAGTGACAAACTTTATGCTCGTCAGTACCTTTGTCGCATGGCATTTAATATCCTCATTTACGAAGACAACCGACAGCTGCGCGAAGGCCTCGAACTGCTCATTACCGGAGCGGCGGGTTACCACGTTCCGGCTGCATTTCCCAATTACAGCAACATTGTCGCTGACGTGAAAACGCATAATCCGGACCTCATTCTCATGGACATTGATATGCCTCCGCAGAATGGCATTGAAGGTTTGAAACAGCTCAGGGCGGCCGGTCTTGGGAACAAGGTGGTGATGCTTACGGTTTTTGACGACAATGAGCACGTTTTTGAAGCGATCCAGGCCGGGGCGGAAGGTTACATCCTGAAAAAAACGCCTCCCGCCAAGCTTATTGAATTTCTCGGAGATGCGCTGCAGGGCGGAGCGCCGATGACTTCTTCGATTGCCATCCAGGTGCTGAAAATGGTATCCGGCCCCCACCGCGGTCCAAAGCAGGATTTTGAGCTTTCGGCAAGGGAACAGGATGTGCTCGAATTGCTGGTAGACGGGTACAGCTACAAGCTTATCGCAGATAAATTATTCATTTCTCTCGACACCGTCCGGTCGCACATCAAGCGGATTTACGAAAAGCTGCAGGTTAACTCCAAAAGTGAAGCAGTGGCCAAGGCTTTGAAAAACAGATAAGGTTTTAGGATAGATTGAGCAGGTTTTTCCGGGTACGCTGCGCCGGTAAAATGCACGGATCCTGCCAATGCAGGGTTTGGTAAATTTCAGTCACGCCCTGCATTTCACCCAGGTTTGGAAGCTATTTCAAACCCAAAGTAGCTTTATAATATTTTACGGTTTGAATTACTGAAGGCAGGTTGCTCGGTTTTTCCTGGCGGTCGCGCTCGATGATAATGTGTCCGTTGAATTGCTGCGCTTCCAGCTCTTTGAACACCGCCGGGAAGTCGATCACGCCCGTTCCGACTACCACATCCACCAGCTTGGGATCATTATAGGCAGCAATGTCTTTCAAATGGATGGCAATGATGTGTCCTTTCAACTTTTTCAGTGCATCCACGGGATTGATGCCGCTTTTCGGCATGTGGCCCAGGTCCGCGCAAACTCCAAAATTCGGATGGTTTTTCAGGGCTGCGAGGGTGGAATCCGGGTGCCAGTAAGCGCTCGTGCCTTTCCAATGGTTATGGATGGCGAGCTTAACCCCGTAAATGCCGGCCAGACTGTCAACACTATCCCAGAGGTTGACCGGAGGCTCGGCGGTCACATATTTGACGCCAAAAGTTTTCGCAATCTCGAATTCTTTTTTCCAATCATTGACCGTCTTCCCGCCAACAAGATAAATCGACTCCATTTTCAAACCCTTCTTTTCAACCAGGGCTTTTAGTTTTTTGATGCCGGAAGGGGATAGTTTCATGATGGCCGAGTCCTGCAATTCAGGGATAGACTTGGAGAAGGTAAAGCCTTCCACATATTTCAGGCCCGCACTGTCTGCCTTGTCCAGCTGACCTTCAAAGGAATACGGATTGAACGTATACAAAGCGACGCCCAGTTTCCAGGTGCGCGGATTGTTTATGGTCAGCCCGGCGAGCGCCACACCTGCAAGAAGTACTGCAGACAGTACGAGGGCATTGTATTTTGTCTTTCCGAACTTCCCGAATCTGGATTGCATTTTTAAGTCGATTTAGATCTTTATGCCTGAAATAGCAGATGTTGGTACCAACAGTTTAGTGTGCTCTGTCAGCTATTTTGTAAATATTCTCAAATATCGTTTTATCTGCTTCTCACACAAATATTCCGGCTGAAATATGATGCTTTGTGATAGTTTGCCGGATCATTGCATGGATCTATGCATTTAAAATGAAAAATGCGCTGCCATTCGCGGCGCGCACCTGATTTCCTATGAAAATCACAAAACTAATCAACCGGCTCGACGCCCACCACAAGCTTGGGATCGCTCTGGTTTTTGGCGCAGCCACGGTTGTACTTACTGCTTCCCTTGTCGAAAAGCCGATGAACTGGATGATCGGCTGGCTTGTGTACAGCGGCGTGCATCTTGGCCTCATGTGGGTGACCATCCTGAGCTCGCACCCTTCCGAGGTCCGGGGGGAAGTCAGCGGGCAGGATTCAAGCCGGGCGCTGATTACGCTCTTCGTGGTGGTGGCGTCCTTTGTAAGCTTGTTTGCGATTTTGTTCCTGCTTCAGGATGCGCGGAGCACCGCATCCTGGGATGATCTGACGGTGCATGTGATCCTGTCTTTTTCATGTATCATTTGTTCGTGGGTACTGGTTCACACCATCTTTACCCTGCGGTATGCACACATGTTTTACAAGCAGACGCGGCACAATACGCATCATCAGCCGAAACAACATCCCGGACTCGATTTTCCAAACGAGCCGGAACCTGACTACCTCGACTTTACCTATTTTTCCTTCGTGCTCGGCATGACTTTCCAGGTTTCGGATGTGACCATTTCATCGAAGGAAATCAGGCGTCTTGCGCTCGTACACGGACTTTTGTCTTTTGCATTCAACACCCTGCTGGTAGCGCTGACGATCAATGTAGTATCCGGGCTGATACAGAAATAAGTCGGGGGGAAAGAACATTAAAAAACCGGCATTTGAAGGAATATGCCGGTTTTAGAATCTTATATACAAGTTAGGTCAAGCCTGCTGCGGCTAAGTAGCAAATTGTTGAAGCTGCACCTACTTTTCCCAATTGATCTCCTTAAAAACAATCGACTGATAGCCATTCAGCTCGTATAAAACACCAATTTGCTGTTCCCCGGTTTTTACCAGGTCACAGTAGGCGGTATAATCTTTCTCTCCGTTCCGGCTTTTATCAACCAGGTAGCGCTTCGTCCATGTTTTGCCGTCGTCGTAACTGATTCTTAATGTAAGGTTATCACGGTTCTGGGTGTCTGCTGCATTGCAGAAGGCCAGGATGTTCTTGTCATTGTTTTTACCGATAGTTAAAATGCTTCCCTGGCAAACCGGATCGGGGAGGTTGTTGTCAAAATAGGTGGTATCCCATTGCTGACCGCCATCGGTACTTACCGCCACGATCCGCGCCCGCACATCACCCTGCTGATTTCTTGCATTAAACATGATCCCGCCCCCGGAAATCTCCGCTGCGGTAGACTCATTGGATCCTTCAATGGATATGGTTTCGCTTAACCTGAAAGTTTTTCCGTGATCGTCACTGTAAAAACCATGCGCCTGGTAGTCCGAACTTTTTGGTCTGGGCTCGCCTGCAGAATGGTTGGCGGCCATGTACAGCCTTCCTTTGTGCGGGCCCTCGGTAAGCTGGAGAGCATGGCCGGGCGTATTGGCATAGCTCCTCCAGTCCGCATCGAAACGATATGCCGGATTGATTTGCGGTTGCTTTGGTTTATGGACCTGCATTGTTATGTTCACCGGTTTGGTCCAGGTACGGCCCGCATCCGTTGAGGTCTTGTACCATACTTCTCTCAGCCCGTTGCCTTTCCGGACTTCTCCTTCGTGGTTGTTTCCGGTATTGAAAAACAGGAACAGCTTTCCAGCAGGAAATGCAGGGTCGCTTAAATCAAATACGGGAGCGGGATTTCCTGCCTGCATTTTGCCATGGTCTGCCACCACTTGCAGCGACGACCATGTTTTACCATTGTCATTGCTCCGTTTCATTACAATATCAATGTCGCCGAAGTCGCCGCTTCCGGCCACTCTTCCCTCGGCAAAAGCAAGTAGATGTCCGTCGGGTGAACGTAGTATTGCCGGTATACGGAACGAACTGTACCCGTCCTTACCGGAAACATACACAGGCGACTGTGCCTGAACAGAAAAATAGTGCAACAAGATCAGCAGAATAGCTTTTAGGACTTTCATAACCCGCGTTTTTGTTGCCAAAGGTAGTCAATTTGGCCGCAGGTTGCAGGCGATTACGGTAGAAGGCTATACGCAGCATGCGGACAGGAACCTGCGGCACATGCACTATCCTTTTACCGGCCGCTGAGCCAGGTAAAGTAATGATCGATTTGCCTCAAAGCTGCATGTGGTACAATCAGGCAGTCGGTGACATGCCATTTTTACGCATGTCACCGGCAAAAGCTTACGATATTGCACCTGAATCGGGTAAAAGTTATTCAGTTGAAGATCTTTCGGTGTATTCCTGCCTGAACAATCGGCTTAAAAGATTTTGCTCACGCCATAAAGAATAGCAAACCAGATCAGGAAATTAGCGACCCAGAAGCCTACAAACCATTTATTGTGAATTCGGAATTTGCGTACGGAAATTCTCCTCCGTACGAAGGTGAGCGTTATGGTCATGTTTGATAGAGGTTGGTGGTATTGATCGATAAAAATATCGTAACAAAAATAATAAAGATTTTTATAGAATTAGTTAGGTAAGAAAAAATAAACTAACTGTATTAAGTGCTTCATGGCAAGATGCTGATAAGCGCTGGAAAACATACTATCTACGAGCATGTTAACCAGCCTTTCCGAGCCTTTAACTACCGGCTATCCTGCTATTACTTTCCTTACGATATCCTTGCTGAGGGGTTTTGAAAAGTACCCCTGCACAAGCGGATGACTTTCGGCATTGCTGACGTCCTTGGGATCAATGGAAGAAGAGAGAATGAAGATGGAAATATGTGCAATCAACCTGCCGGGAAACACAGCCAGTTGTTCCAGAAATTCCCAGCCGCTCATCGTAGGCATATTGATATCAAGAAAAAGAACGGTTTCCACCCGGGCTGCCGGGTCGTCAAATCGTTGTTCTATCGCTGCCAGCGCCTGTACGGGATCAGTGAAAAGCTGAATACCGGCGTCGGGAGCAACATTACTGATGATGTATTTACTGAGCATGTTGTTGATGGGGTCATCATCTACAAGAATAAACTGCGAAGGAGGATTCATACAGGAGTAATTTGACACACATCCGAACAAAATTCAATTCTGAATTCAGTACCTTCATTGATATTACTATTTACATATATCTTCCCGCCGAGCATTTCCACCTGCGTTTTTACCATAAATAATCCCAGGCCTTTTCCTTCAACATGCTGGTGGAAGCGCTTATACAAACCGAAAATCTCCGTTCCTCTTTTTGCCAGGTCAATCCCCATCCCATTGTCACGAATGCTGATGATTACGCAGTCTTCATGAACACTGCTGCTGATATAGATCACCGGCGAGTGGTTGGGCCTGCGGTACTTTATACTATTGATGATCAGGTTGTAAAAGATATTATAAAGATAGGATTTAAGTGTAAATAGTTCGGGGACAACACTGAAATCGGCTTGAATATCGACCTGCTCTTTGTCAATAATGCCGACAAGGCTGGACCGTACATTGTCTACCAGATGCTGCAGGTTAATCATCTCCCTGTTTTCACTCACTTCCTGTTTGATCCGCAGGATGGTATTGAGGTCCGAAATGACATCGTCAATCCGCTTTACATTGACCAAGATCCCGTTGATAAACTCATCCCTGATATGGGAAGGATATGTATCCTGCGCTACGAGCTCGCCCAGGCCAATGATATTGGCTACCGGTGCACGCAGGTTGTGCGATACTACGTAAGCAAACTGGTCGAGCCCCTGGTTGGATTCGATAAGCTCACTTGCATAGTTCCTCAAACTTTCATTCAGCTCCCTGAGTTGTGCTTGTGATTTTTTGCGGCTGGTAATGTCATGGAAGTATACAGACAATCCATTGGCAGAAGGATAAGCAGTGATCTCGAACCAGTTGTTGTCACTTTCATAGAAAAATTCAAATTGCTGGATCACATCCAGCTCCACGGCAACATGGTAGGCGTAATAAATGTCGGTATTGACAACATCCGGAAACATCGTCCATAAACTGTGACCCTCTACCGATTCCTTGGAGCGGTGGAGCAGAACTTCGGCTTTTTTATTCCAGTAGGTAACCGTCCAGTTCCGGTCGAGTGCATAAAACCCGTCCCCGATACTTTCCAGGATAACATTCCGCTCTTCAAGCGCCGAAATGATCCTTTCGTCAGCCAGTTTTTTGTCGGTCACGTCGTGCAGCACGCCGCATAATGTAACCGGCTGCCCCAGACTGTTCAGCTCAATGTGGGTTTGCACATACAGGTGCCGGATCTGCCCGTCTTTCCGGATGATCCGGTGGTAGTAATCCGCGGGCTGCATGGTCTCCAGTACACGCCGGTTGCTTTGGACAACATATTCCAGGTCGTCGGGATGTACGAACGATAACCAGGATTCCAGCGATTGCATATTATTGTTTTCGGGCAGGCCATAGATCCGGCAGGTCTCATCTGACCATATACTCGTATTTTTTACCAGGTCTGTCTCCCAGCTTCCCAGATGTGCAATCGCCTGCGCCTGGCTCAGACGCCTTTCCTTATGCTGCAGTTGCTGGTCGGCAATAACCTTCTGCCTTTCTTTTTCAAAAACGTCGAGCGCAAAGGAAATTCCCATCGCCGCTTCCTCTAACAAGCTTATTTCAGCCGTCGTGAAAATATCAGCCTGCGAAGCATACAGGTTGAAGGTGCCCACAATCTTCCCTGACCTTTTTATGGGCAGGACCATGCAGGAACGGTACCCTGAGGACGCCGCGAGCGCTTTCCAGTGCCCGGAAATAAAATCTTCCTGTGCGTTGTTTGTAACATAGTAGGGGTGGACATTTAAAGCCTCGCGCAATTGTGCCTGTTCCTCAGTCGCATTCGCGAATGCCGACAGAAATTCAGCGTTCATATTCTGCTGTTCTTCGACGGCTACTTTGTTGCTGTCGCCGGCAAACATCCCGATCCACGCTCCCTGAAACTGACCTACTTCACACGCAATCCGGCATACTTCCCTGAACACCGTGCGGGAGTCCGCCGCATGTACCAGGGTGTGGTTCACCTCGCTCAGGAATGCATAAAGTTTGTTAAGCTGCAGGATTTTTTCCTCGCCCAGCTTTTGTTTGGTCACATCACGGAAATTGTCCACAATCCCGTTCACTCCCGGCTCATGCAAAAGGTTTGTAACCGTGGCTTCAATCCACCGCCAGGTGCCGTCCTTGTGCAGCATCCGGCCCGTATGCCCGGGAATTGCTACGCCCGGATTGGCAAATACCTTCATCATGGTTTCTGCCAGCCCGCTTGTGTCGTCGGGATGTGCTTTGGAGAAAATGTTCATGGCCAGCACTTCATCGGCCGTATACCCGAGAACATTTTTTACAGCAGGGGATACATAAATGGGCTGCGCCTCCGCATTGAGCACAACAACTGCATCAGAACTATTTTCGACCAGGGTGCGGAAACGTTTTTCACTGTCGGTCAATTGCCGCAGCAAAGCCTGCTGCTCCTGCTTCACCTGGTACTTTTCCTGCGTCTTGCACACCGCAAAAGCAAGGCGGCTCATTTCTGCTTTGGTGATGTAATCATCAATGCCAATCCGCAGCAGCTCTTCGGACATGGCTTCGGATATTGTATCGGAAATTACAATAAAGGGAATCGTAATCCCTGACTCCCGCAGGATTTCCATCGCCTGCGAGCAACTGATATCGGGTAGTCGGTATTCAGAGAGGATCAGGTCGGGAGAAAACTCGCTTACAGCTGTCAGAAATTGTTCATAGGTGTCGGCTACCCGGATCTCAGGAAGCAACTGTGCTTTATACAAAGCTTGTCTTACCGCATCGGTTTGATCCTGTGATACTCCCAGGTAAACTATCTTGATACCAGTGCTCATTTTAAACCCATTAGAATGTGTGCTACGCAGAATTCAGAAACTCAGGTAAGAAATTTGACTATAACCTATAAAAGAAAATTTTAATTTAATATAAATATAGAACTATTTCGTTTCAAGTCGACAGGTAAATAATGTCTCCTCAACCACTCTGGTGAAGAATAAGCGGCATTTTTGAGTAAGTGAGAGGAAGGTAACAGCACTGACTACCAACCTTGGAAGCAACAGGTTTTCCTTTTTTGAAAACACATCATTGCGGATGACGGATGGGTGTAAATGTTTTGTGAAGGATCTTTTGGCCGGCCCGGTCTTGCGGGTCAAGCCTGACAGGGTAATAACTCCGCCTGGGTTACATGCCGGGCATGGTTCAACCCAGGCGGAGAAAACAATTGTTATTAAGCCGGCGGTAGTCCTGGTATTTTCAGTTTTGACAGGCCGGCTGACATTGATTTATGAGAGCTGCGGCTAGGCTGCATTATCTTCCGCAACCGCATCCGCGTGTGAACCGGCTTCAAAGCTATCCGCATATTTGATCTCTTCAAGCCAGTACGTTGAGCTAACAATGTCGAAAGTGACCGTATTTTCGCCTTTGGCAACCACATGCAACTGCCATAGGATATCTTTTGCCTCGTCAAACTTGTCTCCCGCAAGCTGATCTGAAAACAGGCGGTGGATCAGGCTACGGTCCGACATGCCGCCAGCCAGTATCCTGACGACCGGTGCCTCGGGATTTTCATTAAAAATGCTTGTATCTCCTTCAATTTCAATGCTGAACCGGACAGCCTCTGCCCGCGGGAACTTGCCGTTGAATGCATCGTACAACAGTTGCGTAGACCTGAACAGATCAGGATGCAGGTGCAGCTCAGGATACTCCTCCCACAGCTTTTCACTCAGAATTTCGTGTGACAGGTTGGCGAGCTGTCCCTCCGTGAGGCGGTCCGCAATGGTATAGTCCAGCACAATTTTCGCAGCCTCTTCCGGTTCATAATCCGTCAGCGACATCATGCACATTTCTTTCAGTTCAGCGTCCTTGATCTCGGCCGGATTATCGTAATCCATGGCATTCAGCAGATTCACCAGATCACTCTTTTCCCATGATCCGGGCAGTTCGTGAATTTGATCGAAGGACAAAACTTTTACTTTGAATGGGTTCATTGTTGTTGGGAAGTTAAATAGGTATACCTGCCGGGGAAGTTTGCGGTGAGTGCATCATCCGCACTTAATAATGGTATGCAGGTTATTGCTCTCTTTAACATAATCGTGCCCGTGAAAAGACAGAAAATCCATTCGCAGGTCCAGGTGAGCGGCTTCAAAAATTTTAATGAAATACCGTAAACAAAATAACCCCGGTCATGGCTGGCCGGGGTTATTTTATTTGTTACGCTTCAAATCAATTCGGGTCAGAAGTACCTTTTTTGTCTTTCTTTCTCTTTTTTGATTTGTTGTCAGACATGTCAGACTTTCCTGTATTGCTGGTGCCTGAATTTTCCGTCATAGTGCTTTTTGTCGAATCCATTTCGCTGGTTACAGATGTGCCGGTTGTGCCGGTTCTCTGTCCCTGCATATTGGTGCTGCTCTGCGGTGCAGAATTTTTATCGGATGAACTGCCATTCTGCTGTCCAGTAGGATTGATGGCGTTATTCGTCGTGCTGTTATTTACATTTCCCGTCGACGAGCTGTCCTGGGTGTTGCTGTTGCTCTGCGTTGCAGGCATATTACTGTTCTGTCCGCTGTTCTGCTGCCCGCTAGGAAGGATAGCGTTATTGGTAGTACTGCTGTTCTGCATGTCCGAAGTTGAGGTGCCCTGCTGGGTTGTTGTGCTGGTTCCCTGTTTCTGTGTGGTCTGATTGGTTGTGCCTTGTGCGAAAAGCGTTCCGCCTGCGATCAGCATCAATGCCGCGATACCTGTGGTTAATTTTTTCATGATGTTTATTAATGTTGATGAATGTGAGCAGTGTAGCAATTTCTGTTCCAGCAGCATCCCGGGCCTGCTGACAACGTTGCGGGGCGAATCCGGATGCAGGTACGGGAAGTTATTACCGGAATTGTAACCATTTAGGATGATTACCTTACAGCCACCCACACGTAAGTTGCCGAAAACGGCTACCGGGCGCAGGTTGCTGCCCGGTAGCCGTCACTCACTTCACCACAGTCGCTTCCAACTCCACCGATAGCGTCTCAAAAAGTGATTTCACCTCAAAAAAAGTTGCCGCCTGCCTGATTTCGTTCCTTGTAATCCACTCGCCGAAAGTGTCAAAACATTTGAAAAACTCCTCGTGATTGGTCGTGTACACATTCAGCCGGACAATATTTTTACTTTCGAAGCCCGCTGCGCGGATAACCTGTTCGAGATTGCTGATCGCGAGGAGCAGCTGCGTATGCATATCCGCCGTACTCGATGTTCCGTCTGCATGCACAGCCGCCTGCCCCGCGCAGTAAAATGTACTTTCGACCTGCTTCACTGCTACTGCCTGCGCGTAGTGGCGCCCGTTTTGCCATTGCCAGGGATTGATGACGCTTTTTTCCATTTTTTCTTTCAATTGATTTCCCTGCAAACCTACCGGGTGCAACGAAAACCATCACGTGAGCCACCGCACGACTTTGGTGTGAGCCAGGTCACACGTCAGTTCAGCCGGCTGAGGGTTTCCCTGGACACGCCCAGGTAGGCAGCCAGCTGTGTTTTGGGCAGGCGCTGCAATAAGGAGGGGTGTTGTGCTGCGAGCTGTGCATATCGCTCCTGCGCGCTGGACGTCATCAGTGAAAGAATGCGGCGCTGGGCTGAGAAATAGCCCGCAATCACTTTTTCCAGGAAGAAATGTTCAATCTTCGGCAGGCCGGTTCTCAGGGCATGGAAATCGTCCAGCGACAGGCAGAGCGCCTCCGTATCTTCCAGGCATTCCATGGACAGCGTAGCCCTGGTGCGGGTGTAGTAAGCCTGGAAATCGTTGTCCCACCAGTCCTCCATCGCAAATGACAGAATGTACTGCCTGTCGGTAGTCTCGTCGGTATATACCAGTTTCGTCAGCCCGGAAAGCAGGTAATAATTATAGGGGACGGGCTCACCCTGCTGCACCATAAACTGATGTTTTTTGTATTTTTTAAAAGTAAAATGCTTCTCGACAAACGCAAATTCATCGTCTGTCAAAGGCACCAGCTTTTCTATATGCTGCCGCAATTTTGATTCCATGGTCACGCGGGGTTTTTAAAGTGAACGTACCTATTCCCCGATAATCTTCTTCCGGTGCGCCAGGCCCCAGTCGGTGAGGTTGTTAATGATGGTTTTCAAGGTGAGACCGTGCTCCGTCAGCTCGTACTGGACCGTCACAGGCTGGGTGTCGAGCACGGTACGTTTCACCAACTGGTTAATTTCCAGTTCTTTCAGCTCCTTGCTCAGCATTTTGTTGGAAATACCTTCCACGTCGTTCAGGATGTCCGAAAACCGCCTTTTGTTATAAAAGCAGATCGACGAAATAATCGAAATTTTCCATTTGCCATTCAGCACGTCCATTGAATCCTGGACGGCCATCATTTCCTTTTTATGCTTGTCAGTCTGACGGGGTTCGCACTGCATAGGTTAGTTGGTTACCTCGATATTACTGTTACTTTTCAATACAAAGTTACGAAAAGTAACAACCTCCACCTAGCTTTGCAGCCTAAACTTAATGGATTGAAGCAGTGAGCAAATTAGAAAACAAAGTAGCCCTGGTTACGGGCGCATCCAAAGGCATAGGCGCGGCGATCGCCAGGCAATTCGCGGCAGAAGGGGCAAAGGTAGTTGTGAACTATGCATCCAGCCAGGAAGATGCGGATAAAGTAGTGCGGACAATTACCGAAAATGGGGGTAGTGCCATTGCCGTACAGGGAGACGTTTCAAACGAAAACGACATTGCACGGCTTTTTGAAGAAACCAGCAATGCATTCGGTTCGCTGGATATTCTGGTGAACAATGCGGGCATTTACCAGTACGAACCCATTGAGCAGATATCCGCCCGGACCTTTCATGACCAGTTTAACATCAATGTGCTGGGTTCCATATTAGCCATCCAGGCTGCGGTGAAATTGTTTGGGGAAACCGGCGGCAACATCATCAACATCAGCTCCGAAGCAGGCCGCACGCCCCTTCCCACCGGATCGGTCTACTCGGCAACCAAAGCCGCACTGGATGCCATTACCGTTTCCCTTTCCAAAGAATTCAGCGGCAAAAACATCCGGATCAACTCCATTCTGCCCGGCGTGGTAGAAACCGAAGGGTCGCGCAGTGCAGGTTTTATCGGCAACGACTTTGAAGCCAAACTCATCGCCACCACACCGCTCGGGCGCACCGGTCAGCCCGACGACATCGCGCGGGTAGCGGTGTTCCTGGCTTCCGACGACTCAGCCTGGATTACCGGCGAGAAAATATCGGTTTCAGGCGGCATTTACGGGCTTTAAGCCGGGTACCTGCCTTTTTATTTTTAACAGAAAAAACATGGAAAAGCTAAAAAACAAAGTAGCCGTGATAACCGGCGGCAACAGCGGCATAGGCTTCGGAATTGCCGAGGCATTCAAGAAAGAAGGCGCAACCGGCGCGATCACAGGACGCAACCAGGCGACGCTGGACTGTTCTACAGAAGCGTTGAGCGAAGCATTTATTGGTATTCAGGGCGATGTTACCAATCAGCATGACCTGGAAAATATTTTCCGGAAAACGGCTGACAAGTTCGGGAAAATCGATGTGCTGGTGGTGAATGCAGGCGGTGTGGTGGACGGCATCCCGATGGGCTCCATCAGCGACGTGACCGAAGAAGGTTATGACCGTTATATGGACCTCAACCTGAAAAGCGCCTATTTTACAGTGCAGAAGTCACTTCCGTATCTGAACGATGGAGCATCGGTGATCCTGATCGGATCGAGTGCAGCTCACCGCGCCGCGCCGGGAATGGCCATATACAGTGCCGCCAAAGCCGCGGTAATTTCCCTGGCCAAGGGCCTGTCGCTGGATTTGCTGAGCAGGAACATACGTGTAAATACCATTTCCCCAGGTTCGATCGACACTCCGGTTTTTGGTAAACTGGTGCCTGAGGAGCATTTAGAACAAGTAAAGCAAACCTGGATCGACATGATCCCGGTAGGCAGGCAGGGCCTCCCGTCCGACATCGGAAAAGCGGCAGTTTTCCTGGCGTCCGATGATTCGGCTTTTATCGTCGGCACCGAAATCCTCTCAGACGGAGGCATGACAAACCTCAGTTTGATGAAGTAGGTGGTTTTGCATTGTTGCGGATGGAAGGAACAATTCAGCAAATCCGCCAGGCCAGTACCCGCATTTTTATCAAAATAACAATGCAAGGAAAATCCGCAGCGATGCGCCTCCCGGTAATCCAGAGCAGTTTTTTGTATTCAAATGTCGGCACGAGGCTGACTAAACCAAACCATATTCCACCAGTGCGGAACAATGCATGCGCCATGCCAGCCGAATTAATACAAGTTTGATCTTCTGGTTTTGAAAAATCTTCCGATTCTTACTTTATTGCCCGAAGAATTTTATACTCAAAAAAGAAAATCATGAGCACGTTGAAGTTAAGAGATGGGGCCGAAATGTTCTATAAAGATTGGGGCACAGGACAACCCGTTGTTTTTCACCACGGCTGGCCGCTTTCCAGCGATGACTGGGATAACCAGATGATGTTTTTCCTGCAGAATGGTTTTCGCGTTATTGCCCACGATCGCCGGGGGCACGGACGTTCTTCCCAGACTTACCAGGGGCATGAAATGGAAACTTACGCAGCGGACGTGGCCGAGCTCGTGGCACACCTTGATTTGAAAGATGCCATACACATTGGTCACTCTACAGGCGGGGGAGAGGTTATACGGTATGTACATAAACATGGAAAAGGTCGCGTCGCAAAAGCCGTGCTGGTAAGCGCCGTAACACCGGTCATGGTACAGACGGAAGACAATCCCGACGGCGTGCCCATGAGCGTTTTTGATGAAATCCGTTCTTTCACAGCCACGCAGCGTCCACAGTATTTCAAGGATTTTTCAGAAGCATTTTACGGCTACAACCGGGAAGGAGCTGTCCAGAAACAGGGAATCCGCGACAACTGGTGGCGCCAGGGAATGATGGGGAGCATACTGGCACATTATGAATGTATCAAAGCATTCTCTGAAACAGACTTTACCGAAGACCTTCGCAGCGTGGATGTTCCCGTGCTCGTGCTGCATGGCGAGGACGACCAGATCGTACCCTACCAGATTACTGCATTGAAGGCCGCCGGGCTGTTGAAGCATGGTAAACTGATCACTTACCCGGGCTTTCCGCACGGAATGCCTACTACGGAGGCTGAAACAATTAACAAGGATATTCTGGAATTTATCCGGCAATAATGCCTCATACTCCGGCGTGCTGCACTCTGCAGAGAGTCGGTGGGGAATGGCCGGGCGGGGTTATCTCGTCCGGCCTTTTTATTGTCCATCATTTCCGCTTAGCGAGGGAGCAGCAGTAAGCCGGAAGTATTTGCCGATCTTTAAGGGGAGTCAGTCTGCCTTTTTCATGGAGGATCCTGTGTCTTCATCCGGCGTATGTACATGCTGGATCAATATGTCCAGTCCTTCCTCTTTCGCCAGCTCAAACCGCTTGCGGATGCGGTAGCTGGCTTTCCGGATCGCGTCTACGGAAACCCCCAGCATCTGGGCCATTTCGTAATTGGACAACTTCAGTTTGGTTAAGATCAGCAGCCGGGTTTCGGCGGGGGACAGGTCCGGAAACTTTTCCCGCAGCCTGAAACTGAATCCCGGGTAGGTCTGGTCAAACAATGTCCTGAACTTCCGCCAGTCCTCTTCGGTCAGGATGGTTGCCGACACCAGTTGTTCGATCCGCGTAGCCATAGACGTCGCCATCACCTGCTGATCGCTTTCTTTCAGGTATTGCAGTTCGGTGGTCAGACTGTCTATCAGCTGGGCTTTGTCCTTCAATGTTTTCAGATTGGCATTCAGCAGTTCTTCGGCATGATGCAGCTGTTCTTCTACCAGCTTCTTTTCGAGCGCCAAAAATGCTTTTTCTTTTTCTGCCAGTTCAAACTGTCGTTTTTTGCGGACCTGGAAACGGCTGAAAAGCAAAGTTCCGATGGTCACGACACCCAGCAGGGTAGCCAGTAACACGTAAAATCTTAATCTGCTCAGATTTTCCTGGCTCGTCAGCAGGTTCAGCTCGGTCTGGTAACGCTCCGCCTCCGACTTTTCAACCGCCCGGTCCACGATCCGGTTATCGAGTATCCTTCGCAGGCTGTCTTTGACGACGCTCATCGTGTCCGAAAGCTGGAATGCAGTGACATAGTTGCCGATCGACCTGTTGAACTTTATGGTAGCATCCAGCAGGCGCACGCGGTAGTCCAGTCGTTCCGTAGATCCCGGAATATGTGCCAGTGCAAGCTCACGGCCTTTTTGCAGGTAATACCGTGCACTGTCGGGTTGTTTTCTTCGTGTAAAAGCAAGTGCCAGTCCTATCGCGCTGTACGCCGCGTCTTCCGGCGCTCCGTTTGCGACGATCCGGGTAATGTTATAGCTCTGGCGGAGGTACTTGAGTGCATCGTCAGGCTGCTGTTTTCTCAGAAAAACCTGCCCCAGATTACCTGCACCGATCGCCACCCAAACCGTATCATGGTAGGCAGCAGCCTGCGCTATGGTTTTCCGGTAAAAATCGGCCGCACGATCCCACTCTTTATTCAGACCGTAGATCATGCCGATGGTGTTCAAAGTATTCAGCTGAATGCGGGAAACATAAAACGGGTGCCGGGTAGCTTCCAGGAAAGCAGCCAGTGCCTTATCCTGTTCTTCAAAATGGTAGTAGCATAATCCAAGATCAAAAAGGTACCCGGACGCATTGGGAACCCGCTCGTAGCCGATTGCTTCAAAAGCTTTCCGGGCCAGCAGCAAATGCTCAAAGGCGGCTCCATAGCGTGCTGCCCGGAAGTACACGCCGCCTGTAACATGCTCACAGGCTGCCGCAATGTCCCGGTACCTGTTTTTTTCTGCCCATGTTTTGGTGCGTGAAAGCAATGCTACGACCGGCTTGTAATCGCCCTCCCGAAAATACTGCTCATACCGTTTTGAGAAGAGTACCCGGTAGCATTTCAGGAAATACTGCGCGTAGGCTTTTAATTTGTTGTCCCCCAAACTGTCTGCTGTTGCAATCGCCGCATTCAGAAACCTGTGGCTGGCTGTGGAATCCCAGTCCGATATCAGGTGCTCCGAACAATATTGCCACAGCTGAGGCAGCCTTTGTTCCGGGGGAGCCTTCGCCAGAAATTGCGTTTGTGCAGCACCATGGAAAGATACCATCAGGATCATCAGCAATACAAGGCCGGGGTAACGGGCAAATTGTTTGTTCATAAGAATAATTTCCTGCCAGACGCAGCTGCCGGTCAGGGCAATAATCGTATTCAATGATGTTTTTGAGCTGAAACTGAGACAAAAAATCCCTGTCAGGTATGCTCAATGGCACGTTTTGCATTTGTCCCGTTTTTGTCCCGGGGTAAAATCCATTTTTTCCTGTGTAAAAAGCGACTTTCGTCCTGTTCATTCCGACTGATCCGATATGCCGCCCGCGCTGTCAAAATCTTGTAGTCACAGATTCAACTTCCATCGTTAAAGTCATCTTTATGTTACTGAACCTTTACCCAAAAGCCTGCCTTTTATCCCGCCTGAAACCCGGGAATAATACTGCGTTGCCGGACTATGTCAGACGAGGTATTAAAATAATTAATCCAAAAGTTGCCGCTTTGCTGATGCTGGCGGTGATGTGCCTGATTTTACCCGCACACCGGCTCTCAGCCCAGAATGTAACGCTGAGCCTGGTACTGAATACCAACAGCAGCGGGCCGGGTAGTTTGCGGCAGGCGATTATTGATGCCAACGCAGATCCCAATAACAATGTCATCAGTTTTGACAGCCGCGTGTTCGGTACTGTTCCGCAAACGATCCGTGTAGCTCGCCCTGCCCTGGAAATTACGGCCAGCGGCAGTCTCACAATCAGGGGATCTGGTGCGCGCATGCTCACCATCCTGGCCGACAACGGCAGGGATGGCTACTTTGGAACGCGTTTGTTTACGATTGTGAACGGGGCAAATGCCACCCTGAATGATATGACGGTGAGCGGCGGCCGGGCAGAAAACAATGAATACAATGCAGGTGGAGGTATTTTTGCCAGCAACTCCACCGTGACCCTCAATAATATGGTGGTGAGCAATAACCGCGCGCAACGCGGCGGCGGAATCTGGAACGGATACGGCCTGCTCACGATCAACAATTGCACGATCAATAATAATTTAGCTAGTCTAGGCGGGGGTATTATTGCCTACGGAACTTCGGTTTTCGGGGACCCGTCGATTGTCAATGTAATCAACTGTACCATCAGTGACAATGTTGTATCCAGCTATGGGGGCGGGATTTTCCACAGCAGCGGCGCATTCAATGTCACGAACACGACCATCACCGGTAATCACGTGCAAACCCGCAGCAGCGGGGGCGGGGGCGGCATTGCTACCACCAGTTTCCTCTACATCCGCAATTCCATTGTCGCCAACAATGTGCTTGAACAACCTGGCAGGTCTGTCACCGGACCGGATGTGAGCGGCAAGATCGTGTCACAGGGCTACAACCTGATCGAAAATACCGAGGCGGGAACCATTTCCGGGACAACAACAGGCAACATCTACGGATTTGATCCGAAACTGGGAGCACTGGCCAACAATGGAGGTCCCACGAATACGCAGGCTTTACTGCCGGGAAGTCCGGCGATCAATGCCGGAAGTCCGGATAATACCAATACTCCCTCCAAAGACCAGCGTGGGATGGTGCGGCCTTTTGACGGAAACAATGACGGGATTGCGTTTTCCGACATCGGTTCATATGAAGCACAGGATAATGACGGCAGCCGCATTGATGCGGATCAGGACGGAGTGGCTGACGCGATTGATAATTGTGTGCTGGCTGCCAACAGCGACCAGGCCGACTATGACAAAGACGGAAGCGGAAATGCCTGCGACGCGGATGATGATAATGACGGCACGCCCGACATATACGATGCCTTTCCGCTGAATGCGCTGGAAACAACTGATACAGACGGAGACGGGATTGGCAACAATGCCGATCCTGACGACGACAACGACGGGCAGTCGGATGCGAATGAGCTTGCCTGTAACGGAAATCCATTTGTTGCAGCCATCAAAGCGACTGACACGGACCGCGATAACATACCGGACTGCACAGATACAGATGATGACAATGACGGGATAGCAGACATTTACGACAGATTTCCACTCAATGCAGACGAGTCTGTGGATACAGATGGTGACGGCATCGGTAACAATGCCGATCCGGACGATGATAATGACGGGCAGCTTGATGCCGATGAAATTGCGTGTGACGGTAATCCTTTTGTCGCTGCGATCAGAGCTACCGATACCGACCGGGACAATATACCCGATTGCGTTGATACCGACGATGACAATGACGGCGATCCTGATGCAACCGACTGTGCACCGCTGAATGCGGCAGTAGGGCATAATGCGCCCGAGATTTGTAATGGTATTGATGACAACTGCAACGGACAGATCGACGAGGGGCAGAGTACCTTTTACCAGGATAATGATCAGGATGGATATGGCAATGCAGCGGTAACGATCCAGGCATGTGAAGCGCCTGCCGGTTATGTGAGCAACAATACCGACTGTGATGATACCGACCCTGCCAAGTATCCCGGGGGAATGGCATGTACGCCTCCAGCGCCAAGCGCTATCCGCATCAATGCAGGTGGCGGCATGGTGGATGCGTCCGGCAACCGCACCTTTGCGGCTGATCAGTACTATGCGGGCACAGACCGGGTTTCTTCTGTAGGCAATGTTCAGATTCTCAATACAACCGACGATGCGCTTTACCAGAACGAGCGCTCTGCTGCGGCTTTCAGCTACAAGATTCCCGTGCAGAATGGCCGGGTGAATGTGGTGCTGCACTTTGCGGAAATATGGTTTGGAGTACCGGGAAGAGGCGCGGGAGGTAGTGGTAAACGCAGGTTTCATGTGGAGATCGAAGGGGCCAGACGCCTCACCAACTACGACATTTTTGCAAAAACAGGCGGTGCCTTGCGTGCAATTCAGGAAAGTTTTCAGGTAACTATAACCGATGGGGTGCTGAACATTGAATTTCTGAGCGGTGCCGCGAATATTCCAAGCATCGCGGCCATTGAAGTGCTACCTCAAACTGAAAATCCGCCAGTAGCAGGTCCTGCGCGCATCAATGCAGGAGGGGCTGCTTTTACCACAACGGACAATCGAACCTTTATCGCAGACCAGTATTATGGCGGTACTGATCGCGTAAGTTCCATTGCGTCAGGTGATATCCTGAATACGACCGACGATGAACTTTACAAAAATGAGCGGTCGTCCGCTGCATTCAGCTACGCGATTCCCGTACAGAACGGGCTGGTCACCGTAGTCCTGCATTTCGCCGAAATCTGGTTTGGTGCGCCGGGCAGGGGGGCAGGAGGTGCAGGAAAACGCAGGTTCCATGTAGACGTGGAGGGTGCCAGAAAGCTGACCAACTATGACATTTATGCCAAAGCCGGTGGTGCATTGCGGGCAGTTCAGGAAACATTTACGGTAACAGTAACCGACGGCGTCCTCGATCTTGCATTTCTGAGCGGCGCGGCAAACCTGCCCACTGTATCGGCAATCGAGGTCATTCCGCAGCAAGCAACGGCTCGGATGACAGCTGAAAACGGTGATGCTCTGAAAGATGTTTCGGCCGGCAGGTCACACCTATTTCCCAACCCCGTCCACAAGCAGTTTACAGTGACCCTGTCAGCCGGACATACTGGCCGGGTTTCACTGGAACTGACCAGCGTGGCAGGCATTACGCGGAAGGTTCATGCACCGCATACGCCAGGCCAGCCGGTGATCAGTGCGGATATCGCTGATCTTTCTTTAACCGCAGGCATTTATCTCCTCAAAGTACAGTCCGGGACGCGGTCCGAGATCATCAAAATGCTTCTTGTGGAATAGCGGGCAGCAAAATGAATGAGTGAAAGGCCTTTTGAGTGCGAGCTCAAAAGGCCTTTCTTTTTTCTGTATTCAAAGGTGCATCAAAGCCACACTTGCATCCGGTTTCCAGACTAAGAAAAAATTCAAAATCAGGCAGATTGTAGTTCAGTAGCAGGGATAGATTCAGCAGGTAGGTAGCTTTTGTTTCAAGTATCTAACAATCAAACATTTCAATCAACATTATGAAAACAAAACTACTTCGCAAAAGCATCTTCCGTGCCCGTAATGGCTACCTGCTGGTGCTCATCCTTGTGCAGCTCGCTACAAAGGTAATTGCGCAGCCCGCCATTGTGTGGGAAAAGGTATTTGGAGCCAACAGCAATGATATTCTCACCAGTGTAAGACCTACCGCTGACGGCGGATTTATCGCAGGCGGAAGGTCGGGCGGCCCCATCAGTGGCGATAAGTCGCAGGCGAGCCGCGGAGATTACGATTACTGGATTGTCAAAATATCGGCAAATGGAAGCAAGCAGTGGGATAAAACGTTTGGCGGGGCCATGGAAGAACGGCTCGTGCAGACTTTCCAGACGGCTGATGGCGGGTATGTGCTCGCCGGATATTCCAAGTCCGATGCCGGAGGCGAAAAGAGTGTGAATGATAAAGTGACAGGCAATGGCAGGCGCGGTGATTTCTGGATCATCAAAACAGATGCAAATGGAAATAAGATCTGGGATAAGACCATTGGTGGCCCAAGTGAGGAAGTGCTGGAAGATGCCAAGCAAACACCCGACGGCGGATACATCCTCGCCGGCTCTTCCATATCAGGCGTGGGAGGTGACAAAACACAGCCATCTGCCGGATCGCGCGATTTCTGGCTCGTACGCATCAATGCCAGCGGCAATATTCAATGGACGCAGAGCATTGGCGGCAGCAATGCCGACCGCCTTGCAAAAATAAACATTAACCCCGACGGCAGCTTTATACTGGGTGGAGGCGTAAGACAGCTGACCGCCACTTCGGCAGACGCATTTGTAGCTAAAATAGCTCCCTCAGGTACCGTGCTCTGGACCAAAAACCTACCGCTGACCGGTACTGAGGTAAATGACATTATCCCGACCAGCGACGGCGGGTACCTGCTGGCGATTCAGGAGCAGGTTACCGATGGACCCTATGTGCTGGTTAAGCTGAACAGCGCGGGTACCCTCGTATGGAGAAAGACTTACGTTGGTGGACCTACTACCAATCCGTCGCCTTCGGCCACCCTGTATGCCGTCAGGCCAACTCCGGATGGTGGTTTTCTGATCGGTGGTTCCTCCAATGAACAGGCAGGCAATGATAAGTCCGAAAACCGCCGGGGAAGAGGCGATACAGACTACTGGATCATCAAAGTTGATGCCAACGGAGCCCGGCAGTGGGACAAGACGATGGGAGGTCAGTCCGCTGATATTCTGTTTCATATGGAAGCAACCGCAGACGGTGGTTTTATCCTTGGTGGGGTCTCTCAGTCCGTGGGGGGTGGAGAAAAGGCAGAGGTTGGCCGTGGGTTGGATGATTACTGGGTGGTGAAGCTGGGGCCGCAAGCTGCGGACACCCGTCTTGTTTTTGCGCCTTCGAACCTGGATTTTGCGGTTGTACAGGGCGGTTCCACGCCGTCACAATCTGCCTTTCTGAGGGCATTTTCAGGAAATCCGGCGGTAACACTGACCAAGTCGCCCAATAATTCCTGGCTCGTGCTGCCGGCACCTGCCGCGGGTAATCTGTCATTCGGGATCAATGCCGCAGGATTGCTGCCGGGCACCTACCGGTCTTCTGTTATTGCTGCTGCGCCCGGTTATACCCGCGATACATTGCAGGTGAGCCTCGTTGTAAGATCCGCAGGCAGTCCGGTCACCATCCGCATTGACGCGGGCGGGCCGGGATTTACTACCTCTGACGGACGCGTGTTTGGTCCTGATCAGTATTACGGCGGTGTTGACCGGGTATACCAGATCCCTGCCGGCAACGAAATCCTTTTTACGGCTGAGGATGTACTGTATCGTACCGAGCGCAGTGCAACATCTTTCCAGTATAACATTCCGGTTAACAATGCTGATTATGTAGTCGTGCTGCATTTTGCTGAGATCTGGTTCGGTACCAGCAGACCGGGATTGGGCGGCAAGCGGTTGTTTAATGTTGATCTTGAAGGAACCAGGAAACTGACCCAGTACGACCTTTATGCAAAAGGCAATGGTCCGCGTGTGGCGATTGAAGAAGTCTTCCCGGTCACGATCACAGATGGCGCTATCAACCTTAATTTTACCAGCGGAACTGCCGACCTGCCCACGGTTGCGGCAATCGAAATTCTTCCTGCGGCTACCTATATCAAAAATACAGTTGCACTGCCCGCCATCGCTGATGCCTACGTGTACACGGATTTTCCCGATGAAAATTTCGGTACCGCCCAGGAGCTGATCGTGAAGTCAGGTGAATCCAATGTCACGCGCAACAGCTTTCTGAAATTCGGGCTGAATGGTATACAGCAGATTACCTCCGCCCGGCTCAGGATTTATGGTGTAAATGTCGAGAGTACCATGGAGGTGAATACCTCTGTTTTCAGTGTCGATAATGATAGTTGGACAGAAACGGGCATTACCTACAACAATGCGCCCAAGAACAGCTTTACGGAATTGTCGCATGCCACCACGAACGACGATCCGGGATACCGGGAAATAGATGTCACCAACTTCGTCCAGTCGCAGCTGGCAGGTGACAAAGTAGTGAGCCTGGTGGTTAAGAATCCCACATTTGTCAACAAGAAACTGGTGTTTCACAGCCGGGAAAATGTTGCCGGCTCACCGCCTCAGCTCGTAATTACTACCAACAGACCAGTTGTGAATGGTGCAAGGGAGTCCGCCGAGGTCCGCAAGCCGGAAAGGGCATTGCGAGAAAAGGATCAGGGTTCCGTCGTGTTCCCGAATCCCGTGAGAAAGCAATTTGCATTCAGGATCTCCGGCCGGCACGAAGGGCCGGTTTCCATGCGCATCATTGATCAGTCCGGCAGGTCTTTTCCCATCACCAGGTCGCCTCAGCACGCAGGTAGTGAAATTATCGATCTGTCAGGCCATGCTTTGAAGCCGGGTATTTACCTTCTGAAAGTCGAGTCGGCGACGGCTACAGAGATTGTCAAGGTAGCGGTAGCGGAGTAGGGACGTGCTGGGAGGTAAATGCTGTCGTGCATTTGCTAAGCCACAAAGTTCGTCCGGAAAGCGGACGGTGACTCGCCTGTTTTGGCCATAAACAGCCTGCTGAAATAGGCGGGATCATCGTAACCCAAGTTGTATGCAATTTCCTTGGCCGTGAGCGAAGTGTGCGCCAGCAATCGTTTTGCTTCCAGAATAATACGGTTCTTAATCACTTCATTGGGCTGGGGAAGGCGCAGGCGGTTGAATTTGTGGGTAATCGTTTTCGGGGCTGTACAGAGCAGGTCTGCGTAATCCGCGACGGTGTGTTTGGACTTGTAATGCTCTTCCACAAGCCGGGTGAATTTGCGGAAAAATTCCAGGTCACTTTGCTGGTCGGTTACTTCATGGGTCAGGTGCTGCCTTTTCCAGGAGCGCGTGGCGCGGATCAGCAGTTGTTTGAGATAAGTCCGCATCATTTCTTCCAGCGAGCTGTCCTGCAACTGAAATTCGCCGATCATTTCCTGGAAAAGATAGCTGAGAAACGCGAATTCATCTTCCCGAAGCTCTACTTTGGGCATATTACGGATGTTGTTGAAAAGCAAACCATCACACGCAACTTCCTGATCGTGAATCTGAATGCAGTAGAAATCGCGGTTATAGAAAATGAAATGTCCGCTTTCTTCTCCCGCTTTTTCAAGTTCGATATATTGATTCGGGCTAATGAAAAAAAGCGTGGGCTGCTCGGTTTCATAACACGCAAAATCTACCCGGAGCCTGTAACCGGCGGGCAGGTAAAGGATCTTGATGTATTCTTTATAGCTGGGTCCGTTGATGACATCCGTTTGCGCCTGACCAACCTGCAGCAGCCCCAGTGTTTTAGAATTATTGTTGAAAACGTTCGTACTCATGACTATATACGCAGTTCGGGATTGATGTTGTTTTATTTTCAAATGAAGGTGAAAAAGCTGTGAAGAATGAAAACCTCACAGCTTTTGTCATGTATTTACATCCTTGCAAATTTTTCGAGCTCGGAGTTAAATTTATCCATTTCTTCCAGGAACAAGCCGTGTCCGCTTTTTTCAAATTTCACGATGTACGAACCTTTGATCGCTTTTTGCAGCTGCTCCGAGTTGGTGAAAGCACACAGCTTGTCATTCACACCGTGGAATAAGGCGACGGGTATTTTGATTTGGGCCAGCTCAGGGCGCAGGTCTAGGTCACGCAACGCGCTGATCGCCTGGGTTGTAGCGTAGGGTGATGCGTTCAGGTTGATGCTTTCCAGCCAGTGAAGCGATTCCTTCGAAAGGCTGCCTTCCTGTCCGGCAAAGCCTTGTCCGAAGCCGGCTACCAGTTGCTGGCGGTTGGTTTTGGTTTGCAGGATAAGGTCAGCCGCACCCTGGTCGGTGATGCCGTAGGGATAACCTTCACGCTGTTTCCACGACGGTCCGGTTGCACCGAATAAGGCCAGCTTGCTGATGTGGGCACCTTTGTATTTGGTAACAAAATGGAGCGTCACGGCGCTTCCCAATGAAAATCCGCCCAATGTTGCGTTCTCAATTTTCAGTTTTTCCAATACCACTTTAATGTCGTCGGAGAAGGTATCAAAGTCATATTTTCCATAAGGCCTGTCCGATTTTCCGAACCCACGGAGGGAAATACCGATCACCCTGAACCCTTTATCAACCAGATATTGATATTGGTATTCGTACATCTCATTGTTCAGTGGCCACCCGTGGATGAGTACCACAGGCTGACCTTCACCAAGGTCGATCACGTGCAGTTTTACATTTTTCTCTACTTCAATGTATTCTTCTCTTCCCAGTGATGCGGGCTTGCGTGTTTGTGCAAAAGTGATTTGGCTTTGGATCAATGTGAATACAAGGGCGATGGCCAGCGTAAGCGTTTTCATGTGAGCAGTAAGTTTGAGTTTTGGAGTTAATCTGCTAACCATTAGCAGATTGTCATTTCGTTTCGACATGACAAAGGTGGTGGGTTTTGCCCCCGGGAAGAATGGATAAAAGTCCATCCGCCTTGTACATTTTTCCCGGATGGAATCCCGGAAGGCGAAATTGTCACTTGTAAAATGTCGAAAGCTGACTCAAACGGCTCCTGACCAATGCATTTTTCATCGGCTCAAAGCGTGCGACTTCTACATTGTTTCTGGTAACCACAATATAATAAGGCTGCTTCAATCGGCTGGTCATGTGATAAATGGTCGCCAGCTCGGCAATGTCCTCAGACCATGCTGCCGTGGCATATAAAGAAGGAAAAGGCGTCTTTGAAAGTCTTGCATATACTTCCGGAGCCAGAGTATTGGAAACCGGCTTGCCGCTGCGGAAACGCGTTTGTTCCAGAAGAGAATCCACGAATGGCGGCTCAGGTACATTTGACAGTCGCCAAATCTCCTTTGTAAATGGGGTAGGTGCAATAATCGAATCATTTTCGCTGTAATGCGGCGTGATCTGTATCATCGCATCCAGCACATGCGTGGATTCGTGCAAAAGCACATACAAAAATGCATCCATCGTGCCCGCTTCCACGTGCACTTTATAATGCGTATCGTCCGGTTTGAAACACGAATTTTCTTTCCAAGTAGCCCATTCCGAAATCGTCTCATTTAATATACCTGCCCGGAATGTAATGTTGAACATTTTCTTGCCGCCAACCGAATCGACCGGCGAAGTCAATGCCGTGTTCGGCATATTGTCCATGAAGCTGATGCTGAATAAATGATCTCTCAAAATGCGCTGGTGCAGCGGCGGTAATAAGGCAAATGCCTTGCTTACTCTTTCATTTTCAGCTTTTGTCAGAATGTGGTTAACCGGCTGCATTCCGGCTTCGCGGAACATTTTGAAGACGCTTTCAGGGGCGGGTTTGGTGCGCTGGGAAAGCTCGTCAGTATTTAAATGAGTCTTGTTTTGCGCCTGGGTGTACGTTGAAATAAACAGGAGAATAATAGTGGCGATTCTTATTGTGAGTCTGGAAAGCATGAACATTTATAAACGCGAATTATAAGCTTGGACTTCGGCACACGTTTGTAGCTGTATCCTGGTCTGAAATCCTATGAAAGTAGGGATGTATTGAAGCTCTGAGCTTAGCCAGTAATGTGCAAAGACCAGATTAAATCACTGATTGCCACGCGGAAGTGGATTTTTCTTTAAAAAATCGGCCATATCTTTTGCTTGGTTAACAAACAAATCAGGCATTACGAAAGTCTTAGCGGGGGAGACAAACGATTTATTTCCAATCAAGAACTCAACCGCTTTTGTCTGTCTTACTTTTTGATTTTTTGTCGTTTGAGTTGCCATGTTGATCTCTCTTGTTGATTATCAATATATCATCTTTTCAAACTTAACGAAAATGCATCATAGTTGGTACCTTTCTCAAAGGGAAACCATTCACCCTTCCATGCCGGCCAATTTCCTTCAATATCACCTTTCTTATTTTTGACAGCTTTAAAACCTTCAATGTTGTAGCGCTGCACCAGATAGTCATAATGTTGGTTGATGCCCATTTGGTATAAGCGCGTTCTCAGTCGCATTTCGAACCCGTCCGAACCTTCCTTCTTCCTGACGGAACCAGTTGCTAAAAGCTTTATTCCCGGGTGTGTGTCAATGTATTCAAGTGCCTTTTTCGCCACGGTGGCCAGGATCATATCGCGGTCACCATTATTGACCAACATTTTATCATCAATCTTATTGGTCTGACGATCCCAAACGCCAAAGCCCAGATTGTATGCATTGTCATTCTCGGGAAGCTTCACGATAGCAATCAGCATGTTGTGGTTGCCTTTACTATAAAAACGAAAGGCGTTTTCGGCATAAGCGACTGTATTGTAACTTGGAAGGTTCATGTATTAGTGAATAGATAGCAAAGCCCCGCGAACTTTATAAATAGTAGCCGCTACTGATTCCTATTCAAAACACTCACAATCAACTTCTTCACAGTCTCCATTTCCTCCGGCTTGCTGGCTGCGGCGAATAGTGTAAGACTTGCGAGTGCTTCGTTGCTGATAATCGCGTTTGCTCCCGGATTTAACAAACCATTTACTTTCAGAAAAAGCAGAAAACAAGCCGCCGCAATCCGTTTATTCCCATCGACAAAAGAGTGGTTTTTGATGATTAAGTAGAGTAAGGTAGCCGCTTTTTCCTCGATGGACGGATAGAAATCAATTTCCCCAAATCCTTTGCTGATCTGCGCCACCGAACTCCGGAAACTATCGTCCTTTTCTTTTCCAAATACGGAGGAGTTGAAATCCTGCCGCATGGTTTCAATAATGCTTTGATAAGATGATAAATCGGGGTATGTCGCTGCTCGCTGGCTGATTCCTTTCTGGTCCAATGCTTCATGATCGTAATCGTCGAGCAATTCGAGCCCCTTTGCAAAATGTGCTAGCCAGCTTGTGTCTGCGTCGTCAACTTTGTATTCAATCGCGCGGCTCAGAATCCGTATTCCGTCTTTCAAAGTTTGCACCTGCTGGTTTTTCTGCGCAAGCCGCTGTTCATTAATAGAATAGCCCTGGACGAGATAGTCTTTGAGCCGCTGGGTCGCCCAGATTCGGAATTGGGTAGCCTTGCCGGAATTGACGCGGTAGCCGATTGACAGAATCATATCCAGGTTATACGCTTCCAGTTCCCTGGAAACATGCCTTTTTCCTTCCATCGCAACTATTTCCATTTTGGAAACAGTTGCCTCTCGCACCAATTCATTACTATTAAATATGTTCCGGATATGCTTGCTGATTGCAGGTACTTCCGTGCCAAACAATGCGGCAATCTGTTTTTGACTCAGCCAAATAGATCCATCTTTTACCGACACCTCCATCTGAACTCCGCCATCAGCACTTTCATAAATCTCAATCTGCTTCTCCATATTTCCAGTTTGTTTGAACCCAATATAGAAGTACGCTCGGTAAATACTTCGGTGGATTATCCTGCGGTGAGGAAGACAGATGGAACTGGCTGAGTATATGATGTTGCCTGGAAGTTTAAAGCTGCTGTCAATTATTTCAAGGTTGCTTTTATCTCTTTGTAGACTTTGTATTGACCCAATAGAAATACACAGATGCGCTATGCCTGTGAACTTGCAGCACTTTACCATCCAAAACTTTCTCCTATATTTACCCCGCAAACTTTAATACAATTCTTATGAAACTATTTTCAAATGTCAGACCAAAATGGTCCTGGAGAGGCATACGGGTGCAAGTCCCGAGACCTGACCGATGTAGTTTCATTCGTTAAAGTTTGCGGTGACCTCTCCTTATTTTTCACTCTTTTTCATGGTCATATGCAAACTTTAACGAATGAAGAAGGAATCGACTCGAATGCAAATTCAGTCAACCCAACGCACGATGCATGTCACGCATCAAATGTCGGCGATCCGCTGACGCAGTCACAAGCCGAGTTCTGGTACCTCATTGAATGTCAGGGCTACAAGGAGCTCGCGCATTCGCTGAAAGTGATCCATGATCTGGCGATCTATCATTCGGATGTTCCGTTTGGTACGGCTGAGAAGTCGGCGCTTTTTGATGTGAACTTACTTGTGGAGGGATTTCAGAAGTTGGGAGACAAGGTTTAAAAATGAAGGGACTGCGGTGTCAGTCCCTTTTTTGATCTACAATCTGCTGTTAACCCGTAATGCGCAGCGAACGGATCAGCTCGCCATCGAACTCCATATGATAATGCATCACGCCCGGGCTGCCGGGGAAGTCGCCGCTTGCTTCTACGATCAGCGTACCTTTTGAGCCGGTTTGTTTGAAATCAATGACTTTCGATTGCATCTTATATTTCTCGATTGCCTCTTCGATCCATTGTTTGATTTCAGATCTGCCGGTGTAAGAAGAGTCCTCGTCGGAAACGATAGCCTGTTCTGTAAAGTAATTGGCGAATGCAGTGCTGTCAGCCTCGTTTTGCGCCTGAATAAAGCCCGCGATATTTTCCGGAAGTTTCATGATTGTTTAAATATTAAGTAAATCAGAACTCGATTTTGTATTGATAAAATTTGAAAGATACTTGCCTTAAATCGTACGGACCGTGCCGCCGTCAACCACATATTCTGTGCCGGTGAGGTAAGCTGCTCTTGGTGAAACCAGGAAACCGACCAGCTCCGCAACTTCTTCCGGCCACGCCGCTCTGCCGAACGGAATGCCGCCCAGCGCGTCCATGACGCTTTTTTCCGCTTCTTCCATTGTGCCCCCTGTGCTTTCGGCAATGCGCTCCATCATCCGGACGGACGAGGTAGTCATGATCCAGCCCGGCGAAACGGTAAGCACACGCACGCCTTTCGGCGTAACTTCATTAGATAAGCTTTTGCTGTAATTAACCAATCCTGCTTTGGCTGCGGCGTAGGGCAATGTGGATTCGTACAAAGGCAGTTTTGCCTGAATGGACGCAATGTGAATGATCACCCCGGCGCGGCGCGCGATCATGTCGGGCAGGAATCCGCGATCCAGTCGCACGGGCGCCAGCAGATTGGTTTGAAGTGTCTCTTCCCATTGTTCGTCGGTCAGCACTGCAAAGCCGCCACCCGGCGTTTCCGACGCACCCAGGTTGTTAATCAGGATATCCAGCCGACCGAATTGCTTGTGAATTTCTTCAACCACTTTCTGGGTGCCTTCCGGTTTGCTCAAATCGGCGGCGATAAAATGGATATTGTGGGGTTGCTCTTCCGGCTGATTTCTGGCAGTAACAATGACCGTTGCGCCTGCTTTCAGAAGCCGCTCGGCAATGGCTTTTCCGGCGCCTTTGGTACCGCCGGTTACCAGCGCAATCTTGTCTTTCAGTTCATTTTCAAAGTTGAAATCCATGTCCTTTATTGTTTTGTGTAGGACAAAATTCGGGAGTACAACCAGCGCTGACAAGTACGAACTTACGATTCAGATAGGGATAAATTTATCCCTATTGAACTGCTGGGGGCATATATTTACCTTTGTAATATGTACGAAAGAAAGACAATGCCCAACCTAAACTGCGGACTCGACCTGATCGGGGAAGTGCTCTACGGCAAGTGGAAGATCCGGCTTTTGTGGTTTATCCACCAGGGCCATCAACGCCCCAGCGAGCTGCAACGGAAAATTCCCGATGCATCCCGCCGGGTGTTGAATGTGCAATTGAAAGAGCTCGAAAATCACGAGCTGGTGGGGAAAATCATTTATCCCGTCGTGCCTCCAAAAGTCGAATACTATCTCACCGATTTTGGGAAATCACTCATTCCCGTCATCGGCGCCATCGGACAGTGGGGCGATGAGAACGATGAGCGTTTGCGCATGCTTATCGAAAAGAACATGCAGTCTTCGTGACCACGTTTTCCTCACAAGCCTTTTCCAGAATCTGCTCTATTTCCAGCAGCAAGCCGGGAATGGGTGTATCGCTCGTATTGGTCAGGCAGAGCGAACCGTTGGTCGTCAATGCGCCGATTGTCTGTTCCATTCCTTTTCCCGAGCGCACCATCGGGCCATACAAGGCTTGCAATTTCAGTGGCCCGAAATCTGTCTTGTATCTTACCCTCACCAGATTAGTAACCATAATGTGATGATTAAATGCCTGCTTCAAGGCATCCAGCATTTGCTGTACATCATTATGACCAAATACCAGGTCGCGGAAGAACGACAGATAGCCGGTTGTATATTCAGCTGAACTAGTGCCGGCGAGCCCCGCCTTCGCGAGTCTTGCCAAATCCCAGAAGGACAAGTACCGCTGGTTTTCGAAAAATACAGATTGCGTGGTAATGTTCAGCCCAAAGTTATCGTCCAGGTTCAGCGCGCCTCTCGTGCAAACGGGCGAAACCAGCTCCATTCTCGTCTCGTCCCATTCCGGACGCAACTTCCGTGAAGCCATTAACACCGCCGCACATATAGCGCCGTGAACGCTTGTGTTTTCCTGTCGGGCACGTTCGAGCAAGTTGTGCGTTACGATTTCAGAAAAGCGGTGTGAGGAAACTAATGGGTTAACGATATCCGTCTTCATTTTCAGTTCCAAAACCTGATCGACCGTCTGTGCAGGCAGGTCTTCCGGCAAGTCGAGTGTTTCGTCATTGGATACTTGCGGTTCGAGTAATGCAAGCTCGTTTCCTGTAATCGCCAGCAAAATGTCGCGTGTCAAATAGCTCAATGAGGTGCCGTCAGAAATAGTGTGGTTAGCAGCCAGAATCAAAACAGTGCTATCTGTTTTTTGAACTAGTACAACCCTTAACAGTGGACCTTCTTGCGTGTTAAACCGAACAGAAAGCTCCTTTTCAACTTCCTGTTCCCAGCGGTAATTTTGCTCCGCATGCACAACCCGGAGTGGAATGTGAAGATTGTCGACGTGCTGCAACGCGGGTCTTCCCAACTTATCCAGCACCACTTTCACAGAAAGATTTGGATGACGCTGTTGTGCCAAATCAATGGCATTCCGCCATTTTTCAACGGGCTGGGTTCCTGAAATGTCTGCGGCCAGGCAGAAGTCTTTGGAATCAATCTGGTCGAGCAGCCAGAATGTTTTTTCAAATGCACCCAGGGTGCGGTTCTGTTGTTTTTTCATTTTGCATTGCGTTAAGATGAGGGAGCGGCACTGTACCGGCTCCTTTGAACTGAATGCAAAATTGGCGGGCGGGAAGGCGGGAGAGAATGGACAAAAGTTGAACTGTCATGTACATTTCACCACCTGCGGTTTAGGCTGCATGGCACGACAGGATATCTGAAAAAACAGCTACGACCGGTTACAACCTGATACCGGATGTAGGTTTCCGGTAGTTATGCAAAAATTCCAATCCTGATCCGTTGAAGTTGCCGTGTACAAATAGGAGCTTGCCTGGCAGCATTTGGCAAGCAGCAATGAGTGCAGGCAATGCTGCCGGTTTCATCTTAAATAAATCGGTTTTTTTCTGCCGTTTTTAACTTAGGTGAAAATCGGCGACACGGCCAATGCCGAATTTTGATGTAGCAAATAACAAAAATGTTACATCATGAAGTCACCCGACACATCCGCCATGGCTTTCAGCAGCGAGGCTGCTGAAACTGCCAAATCCCTGCGAACCCTTTATTTTGTCCGTGCAGCATTCTCGGTTTTATGGGCATTGCTCGTCACCGTAGCAGCCAAAACAAACCCATCTCTTGCGATGATCCTGTTCATCATTTACCCGGCATGGGATGTGCTCGCAACCATTTTCGACATCAGGTCCAATCCGCCGGCTGCCGGTAAAGTACCACAGTATGTAAACATCGTCATTGGCATTACCACGACCATTGCAGTCCTGGTTGCGCTGCAAAGAGGCATTGCAGGTGCATTGGTCGTATTTAGTGCCTGGGCAATCCTGACCGGCCTGATACAGCTGATCCTGGGTTTGCACAGGCGCAGGCAACTGGACGGTCAGTGGCCGATGATCATCAGTGGCGGCCAGTCAATGCTGGCGGGTGTTTCTATCTTTCTCAAAGCAAATAACTCCGACGCCGGGGTGGATATTCTGGCTGGTTACGCAGCTTTTGGTGCATTTTACTTTTTGCTGGCGGCTTTTCGTTTAGGAAAAACAATCAATAATGCACCGGTTGCTGCCTGAGCTTTACGGACGTCTTTCATGGCTCATTGCAAGCAGGCAAATGCCTCGTCGGCAATGGGCCATGTTTCTTAAATTTACCCAATACTGCGGATCGAAAGAGCGCATACTTTTTATGCCGCGGCCAGCTCGCGAAGATCGGGACGTTTGTAAATTTGTTTACGGGAAAGTTGCCTGCTTTTTTTTCAGCTGCGCCGTTTTCCTGTCAGTAAACCACGTATGATGAGCGACAAAAATGAAATCCTGGCCAGTCACCTGCGGAATTTTGCTTCGCTGACAGACAAGGACATTGCCGAAGGTCAGCCTTTCTGGAAGCCGAGGACCATTAAAAAAGGCGATTTTTTTAATATGCAGAGTATGGTCTGCAATGACCTTGGATTGATCGTCAAGGGGATCTTTCGTATCTACTATCACGACCCGAAGACGCAGACGGACAAAAACCTTTTCTTTTTTTCGGAAAACCAGTTTGTCGTCTCTTTCAGGAGTTTTATTTCGCAAAAAGCCTGCTGGTACTATATCGAAGCCCTGGAAGATTCCGAAATCGTTTTTATTTCTTACAAAGACCTCAACAGGCTGTATGAGGCCAGTCCCAACTGGGCAAAGTTCGGGCGGCTGCTGGCAGAGCTGTTCTTTTCTTATGCCCAGACGCGCACCGAGGAATTTGTGCTTTTTTCGCATGAAGAGCGCTACCTGCGGCTGCTGGAAGCGCATCCGAATCTGGTGGAGCGTATCCCGGCCTATCACATTTCCTCTTTTTTGGGTATAACAAACCCATCATTAAGCCGGATCAGAAAACGACTCCGGAAATAGCGAAAATTAGTGAACATTTAACATCCGCAGATGCAGGTCTGGCCTCCGCATACCTCAGCGTGCTTCGGGCCCGGTAATCTTCAAAATTCCCTGCATCACCCGCCAGTGACCTGGAAACGAGCAAATAAAGGGATAGTCACCCGGCTGGGCAGGAGCCCTGAATTCAAGCCGGAAGTTTTTCCCGGAGTTGACCAGCGGTGTTGCAAACAGTGCATCCGGTGAAACCGGTACAAAATTTCTTTCAAATCCGTCTTTCAAACTACCCATTCCGTCGGCTGCTTCGCCTACTTTTTCAGCCGTACCCGGCCGTACAATCACCACATTGTGCGGCATCAGGTCAGGGTTGTCAAACACCAGCGATACCATCTTGCCTGCGGGCGCCGTGAGCTCCTTTTTGTCAAAAGCCATTTTTGCCTGGATTGCCACTAGTTTCAGCTCGATGGTTCCCATACTTTCAAGCATGAGCAGCACATCTTTCCTGTCATTCTCCGGCACTGCGTTCACCATTGTTTTCATGACGGAAATGGCATTTGCAAATGCCTGCGACTGCTGTACGGCCTCCGGTACGTTTTTCAATGATGCCACCAGCGCTTTCGCCGACTGCGTTTTAGCTTCATTTTCGAGGGTCATTTTCATAAGTAAAGGATAGGCTGCCGCCGGCGTTTCCGGAGCCATTCTCTGTACATTTTTGTAAAACGAAGCTTTAAGATCCGTGTTTGTCAGCATAGAGATTCCAGTAAGGTAAGCTTCGCGCTTTTCCGGCACGTATTTCTGCAAATCCTGCTCACCTTGTCCCGCCGAAATAGCTGCCGCAAAGCCTACGGCCTGCATCACCCGACTGGTATCCGTCTCAATCCATTGTGTAAATTCGGCCTGATGCTGCCTTAAATCGGATTGCCCGGAAGCAAGCAAAAGCCTGACAAGCTCTTGCTGTGCACTGCTCGGCTGGCCGGATGTCGGGCTATTTTCTTCTTCGTGAATAACATCCAGCAACACCTTCACTTTTCCGGTGTTCCGGATTCGGGCCAGCTGGTCTGCGACTTCCATTTTTTTTGTAACGTCCGTTCCGGGCCTGCTGAGGATGGCTGTGAGTACTTCGGCGTTCGGGGGCAGCGATGCCAGTTCCTGAATGCTGGCAAGTTTCAGCAGGTACCGGTGCGACTGTTCCGGGTTTTTGCCAAAGCTTTTCCCATTTTTCATACCCGCCAGCCAGATGGGTTTCAGAAACCGGAACGTTTCGTGCATTGCATAGTCCATGTAATAGTCGCGCGGATAGTTGAAAATATCCGCTGCTGCGCTCACCGCCTGCTCGGAATTATGGTGACTTAACCCAACCATTGCTTCGATTCGGACACGTGCCGATTCGTCATTCAGCCTCTCTCGCATCAGGTCCAGCGATGCAGGAATGCGGTCGCGCCAGTAGCGCAGCAATTTGGTGGCAGCGGCACGTGCCTGAGGCTCTTTTGCATGGAGCAATGTTTTCAGGATATCGGGCTCAACCACATCGAAATCCTGAAAAATCCACAATCCTTCCAGCAGGTTGTGCTCATACTGCGGGTCCGTTTTGTCCAGTGCCGCAACCCACTTTTTCAGCTCCGGCAAAACTTCCGAAGCCTGCTTCTCGCGGATCTGGGCGCGGCAGCGGTACCTGAACCGGTCTTCATAGGCTTTGAGATGATCGAGCAGCTGCGGGATTGTTTGCTGGGATAGGTCAATCACCTTCATCGCAGGTTTTCCATTATAGGTAATCCGCCAGACGCGCCCGTGCGACTTGTCCCGGGCGGGATCGCGGGGCGGGTTTTCGCCGTGGGAGATGAGCGGATTGTACCAGTCTACAATATACAGGCCGCCATCCGGACCGAATTTGATGTCGATCGGACGGAAGTTGGGATCTTCTGATTGCAGGATTGCCTCCACTTCCTTGCTGCCGATGCCCGAGCCCCGCGGAATGATCCGGTGCTGCTTTGTGCCCTGAAAGCCGATGTTGTTGTTGACCAGAAAGTTGCCCTGCACTTCGTCGGGAAATTGCCTGCTCGAAATAATCTCAATGCCGGCAGTGGGACGCACGCGTGTTTCCGTGAACATTTCTATGCGTGGATGCTTGTCGGGGTAGGTGATATTGCCGGTCATGGGCGGCGCAAAATAGTTGGAACCATCGGACGCATCGCCGATCAGGTGCGTACCCCATTTATCAAAAACGCTTCCCCAGGGATTGTAGTAGGGATAAGAAATGTAATGCGTCAGCCTGGCGGTGCGTGGCTCGTAGCGGTAGGTGGCACCCGCATAGGAACGTATCGGCCCATAAGGCGTTTCCACCTGTGTGTTCAGGAATGTTCCTTCATTAAAATACAATGCACCATCCTGCCCGAATGTGAATGCATGTGTTGCATGGTGGCTGTCCTCGGAGCCAAACCCTGTCAAGATCACTTCGCGCAGGTCGGCCTTGCCATCTCCATCGGTATCTTTCAAAAACAGGATATCCGGCTCTTGCGAAACATACACACCGCCATTCCCGAATTCAAAGCCCAGCGGCAGGTAGAGATCGTCTGCAAAAACGGTGTGCTTGTCGGCCTTTCCGTCCGCGTCGGTGTCTTCCAGGATTACAATTTTGTCGTGGACCGGGATGCCCGGGAAATATTGCGGGTAAGTCGGCATGGTCGCTACCCACAGCCTCCCGCGCGCATCGAAGTTCACGGCAACGGGTTTTTCAATCGGAAAATCCTTCTCCGAGGCAAACAGATTGATTGCATAACCTTCGGGCAGTTTAAACTTTTCGGTGGTTGCGGGCCATGTTTTTTCGTGATGTGCGTGCGCAGCAGCTTTGGCGGCTTCCTCCTGGCGGCCCGTCATCGGCACAGCGGGTATCAGCATCGGGTCGACGGGCTTTCCGCGGCGGTCCACAATTTCAAGGGCTTGCTGGTAAGCGGCAACCTGATCGGTTGCGCCCATTTTCCAGATTACCGAATCGAGGGAGACGGTCATCTGGTTGAGCTTTCGGAGCTCCGGCGGGAATGCAATCACGCCGAAAGGCTCCCGTCTGCGACCGTAGATATATTCACCATTTACAGCACGCCAGTGGTAAAAAAAATGATCATCCTTCATCCGGATGACAGCTGCCAGCTTTTTGTTGCTATCCGTATTCAGGTCAGGCATTCTTCCGAAGCCCAGCGATTGCGCCATCCAGCCGGCAGCCTGCCGGTAACCGGCATCGGTGAGGTGAATACCGTTGATCGTGAGTTTTTCCCGGCCTTTCTGCCTCATTCTTGTCAGTGAGGGCGTAAAAAGGTCGATGAAGTAAAGTCCTTTTCCGGAAGCTGCTTTTTGCATCGCCCGGGTATACAGGGCAAGGTCCTTATTGTGAGTGGCAGGATCAGGAAAATGTCCGCCCGATTCTTCATGAGCGATAGGGGATACGAGCACCAGCACCGGCGCTGAGCGATTGTTGTATTGATTCCTTTGCAGGTTTTCAATAAATATCTGAAGGTCTTTTTCAAATTGCGGCAAACCGGCTGGCCCCTTGAATGCTTCGTTCATGCCAAAACACAGGAAAATGATGTCTGCCTGCTGATCGTGAAGATCCTGGTTGAGGCCGTCAAAATTCATTGCAACAGGCATGACGATCGGCTCCCCCTCGTGCGTAAATCCCTGGAATTTTACTTCATTCTGCCCGCTGGTGAGTCTTTTGGTTTTTTCTCCAAATCCGGGAAAGTTCAGCGGCCGCGGCTGCAGTCCCACTTCATCGGCGCTCCATCCCATATTACGCATGGTAAGCTGCCTGCCGGGAAAGTTTTTCTGAAGCATCAATTCAAAATAGCCGTAGTGGCGCATCCGGTCGGCAAAGGTATTGCCGAGCAAAATGATGCGATCACCCTTCTTAGGGTTAAAGCCCGGGTTCGCTGCTTGTCCGCTGGATTTTTTTACCGTTGTAACAAACAAAAAAACGATGGCCAGCAAGGTATAATGGGCATTGGGCTTCATAGGGAATAAGCTTTTGGTGTAAATGGCGGTGTTACCACCAGGCATTACTTCTTATTTTCCAGCAATATATATTGCAGCTCAGCACAGGTATGCAGGACATTTTTATTGGAGAAAGATACACGGGCCTGTGCTCATACTTTCAGCTTCATGGCCGGGTTAAATCGCACAGCCCGGATCATTTGCAGACCAACCGTAACTGCAACAATCACAATGGAAAGGGCTGTCGCAATTAAAAAAGGAGCAAACGTAAGATCAATCCTGTAAGCGAAGGTTTCGAGCCATTGGGTAGCCGCCAGGAATGCAGCAGGCCACGCCAGTGCATTGGCGGTCAGCATGACATAAAAAAAGGGTTTTCCCAAGGTGATCATCAGCTGCCCGCTCCTGGCCCCAAACACTTTCCTGATCGCCACCTCTTTCATCCGCAAATGGATTGCCTGAGCTGCCGAAGCGAAAAAGCCCAGTGACGCAATGAAAACGGCCAAGGCTGAAAAGCAGGTGAGGACCGACTGCAGTTGTTCCTGCCGGAGAAAAAGCTTTCCATACAGCTCGTCCAGAAAATGGTAGTTGAAATTGTCCGGGTCAAGTTTGTTGATACTGCTCCAATCACGGCTCAAAGCAGCCAGTACCGGCCGCATGGCGCTGCTTTCTGCGCGGATCATGATCTGGGTTTTGGGTAAGCCGAAAGGATCGTGCAGCAGGTAAATGGCAGGCTGAACCTGGGCTTCAAATCCAGCTGTTTTTACATCGTTTACCACTCCGGTAATGGTATAGCTGCCCGCCCGTCCTCTGATCACCGTTCCAACCGGACTTGCAAGCCCCAATGCTTTGGCAGCTGCCTGGTTAATGACCGCGCTGGCAGAATCCCTATGGAATGTTGAGGAGAAGACGGCCCCTTCCTTCAAGCCGATATTTAGTGTTTCAAAATAGTTGTATCCTACCGCTATCGTCTGCATGGTATAAGCCTTGCTTTGAACCAGATATTCATAAGACGGAGGCAGGATTCCACCCGGTACACTGGAAGCAACCGTCACGTTTTTTACACCTGGAATCGCCCGGATCCGCGAGCCGACCGCCTCAAACTGGTCAGGATGATTGTAAATGCCCATGTTGTCTACATACAGGACCTGCCCTGCTTCAAAGCCCGGGTTTTCGGTTTTCATGTAGCGGATCTGCTGGTTGATGATGATCAGGGTAATGACAAAGCCGATGGCAAAGGTGAACTGAAACACAGGGATGATACCGCTTGACCATGAAAACGATCCTTTCCCGGACTGGTTGCCCCGTAAAACTTCGGCCGGCCTGAACCCTGCCATCACCAGGGCTGGATAAAGTCCCGCCAGCAAGGTGAGTGTGATCAGTGCTGCAAGAATCTGCATGGTAATTTCCATACTGATACCGGAAAGGAGCAGTTTTACACCCAGTAACCGGTTGAAGTACGGCAAGGCGGCAGTCACAATCGCCAAAGAGGCCGCCAGAGCGATCATGCATTGGAAAAAGATCTCCGCCAGAAACTGGAAAATGATCTGGCTTTTGTTCATGCCGCTGACTTTCTTGATACCTACCTCTTTTGACCGTTTGGCAGCCTGGGAAACATACAGGTTTGTAAAATTCACCCCGGTGACCACCAATATGATAATTGCCAGGATGGCAAGTCCTTTCACGATCCGGTCATTCACAGGGGAAGAGTAGTGGGGTTTGAGGTGCAGGTTTTTCAGGGGATCCAGGTAAATAGCGGGCTTGCCGGCCATCGCCAGGGCTTGCCTGGCGACCAGGCTGGTGTCCGCCAATGCCGCCTCCTTGTATATTCTGTCGATCTTTCTGGAGAGCAGCTCCATGTTGGTGCCGGGTTTGACGAGCAGGTACGTCTGGTAGATCTGGTTGGCATAGCTCTGGTCTTTGCCCTGCGTGAGGTCCTGGCTGAACCCGATGCAATCGAATTGCAGATTGGTATTGCCGGGAGCATCTTCGGCTACACCGGCGATGGTCATGGGCATCCCGCTGCGCGACATTATATTCACCGTTTTACCCGATACGGAGCTGTCGCCCGGAAACAGGACGCCGGCTGTGCGCCTGGAAAGCAAAACCATAGGAACAGCATGGTCCGGGCCGGGTTTCAGCTCAAATCCCACGGCTTGGATGCCCAGGATTCTGGCCATGGAATAATCAGCACCTACCCACTTTTTGATCAAAAACCTTCCTGATCGTGTAAAAAACGGCAGTTGAAACAGGGCTGTGTTCATGCGGCCTGTTTCCTCCACCTCAGGGCAAGTACCCTTGATGGCCGCTGCCAGGTTACCGGGCGTGTAAGGGGAAGGACCATTGGGCAGCTCGCGCTCCACCAGGAAAACACGATCTATATTTGGGTTCCACTGGTCGTAGCTGGTTTCATGGGCAACATATAAGGACACAAAAGTGAATGTCGCCAACCCCAGCGCCAGTCCCAGGATATTCAGCAGATTATACCATTTGCCTTTGAGGAAAGTGCGCAGTGCAATGTTGAAGTGGAGCCTGTTCATAACTTTCTGTCGGATTGGATGAGCAGCAAGCTTCCCGGAGTGTTCTTTGTCTACTTCTGACAGGGTTGTTTGCCGGTATTACTGATAAAAGTTTTTCGGTATCCAAATTACCCGTGCTCCCTCCAAAATATTCAAGATTCTTATATACTGCATTCTGTGTTTTGCGTGTGCGACGCTCCTGGTCATCCCGTGCTGCACAAAAAAAGGCTTGTCTGAAACAAGCCTTTACTGCAATATTTTGCCTTAAAAAGAATTTTTACACACCAAATAACCCCAGCACATCCACCTTGGGCCGCTGGTAGGGCAGGATTGCCTCCGGTACGTTCGTGTCAATTCTGGAATGAAATATATTGTCAAGCGTGCGGTAGGTAACCAGCATCTCATCGGGGTACTGAAACAGCATTAGGTTGCTCATTTCCTCCTTTGTGAGGTCCGGAGTGAGCCAAGTCCTGGCTGCATCACCGGTCAGGATCAGCGGCTGGCGCCTTCCATCATTATGTATCCGGGCAAGTTCAGGACTTGCGTCGGTCGTAACAATGCTGACGGTATTTTCACCTTTAAAGGATTGATATATGGCACCCAGCGCAAAATATGGTTTGTCTTTGGGCTTGATGTACCACGATTCGTAAGCGTCTTGTTCAAGTACCGGGTAGTGCGGCTCAAAAAAGCCCGTACACAGTACCAGGCAGCGGTTCATCCAGGAGCTTCTGTATGAATTTTTGGTAAAAAGCTCATCGTTCCGGGCATTGAGGGTATTGGCTTTAAAATCTTTTTCATCCTTTACCCACGCAGGAACAAGGCGCCAGCGGTACATATCAATCTCCCTCGGATTTTCCTTCGAAATCACCGGAAGGTACGGCTTTTCCCAGCCCACAAAATCGAAGTGCGGTTTGAATTTCTCCGAATTTGCGACAGGAAGCTTAAATGCCTTTTCCAATTCCCCGGCATCACGCTCATTCGAAACATGGTAGCACATAGTCAACGGTTTAGCTTGTAAAATGGGTGTACTTTTTAACGGGATGACGGGCTGATTAGTTCGGTTTTCCGGGCGTATGTTGGAACAATTCCGGTTAAAAACACGCCTTACTTTTACCGGCACTTTCATACCGCAGGTACTAATCCAAATAGAATCCTGCCGGAAGTTTTTAAGCCGGACCTTATTCAGCCTGATTGCCTGACGCTGAGGACGCAGCATCACGCCCGGCATTGTTCAATTCAAAAACATACTAGTTAGTATGTTTTTGAATACCTTTGCATGGTAACCGATATTCCCATGCATCAAACACTCCTTATTTTACATTCACTCAACCGGTGGTTAGTCCTGGTAAGCCTTCTTTATGCCATCTGCCGAGCATGGGAGGGACTGCGGTCATCCAGGGAATTTACTCGAACAGACGATATTGCCAGACATCTTACTGCAACCCTTGCGCACATTCAACTGCTCCTGGGACTTTCGCTTTACATGATCAGTCCTATTGTAAAGTTTGATGTTGCGGAAGCTGCGGGCAGCGGGCTGGTGAGTGAGCACCTGTTCTTTCGTCTGATCCACATTGCATTGATGGTGATTGCTGTCGTGATCATCACGATCGGCTCTGCCAAAGCGAAGCGGTCCTCGTCCCGCGAGCAAAAGTTCAGGACCATACGCACCTGGTTTGCAATTGCCTTGCTGATCATTTTAGTGGCTGTTCCCTGGCCATTTTCACCCCTGGCGGGCAGGCCCTATTTCCGGTTTTAATCATCTTCCCTTTTTGTCCCTATGTTTCAACTTCTCAAAACCCCCATTGGCCGGCTGCGGATCATCGGCTTCTTTGAAGGCATTTCACTGATCGTGCTGATGTTTATAGCAGTTCCCCTCAAATACTGGGGCGGCCAGCCGGCGCTCGTCAAAATGATCGGGCCGGTTCATGGCCTGCTGTTTGTGCTTTTTGTGCTCACAACCCTGAGCGTGGGCGTGACCTGTCGCTGGAAGTTTTCCGAAACTTCGTGGAAGGTGTTACTGGCCTGTATCATTCCATTTGGCACTTTTTATGTTGATAAGCATATTCTTGTCCGTGAGCAGGCTGCCTGGAAAAATCGTGAAAATGACGCTTAACCGGGCTCAGCTTGTACGGATCCTGTACTGGGGTGCCGCTGCCTTGCTGATGGGTGGCTGTAACCATCCTGCCGGGGAAATCAGCAATCGTATTACTTTCAAAAAGAAGCTGTCGGAATATGCATTATTTCGGGGTGAAATGCGCAACCTGGTGCCCGCTGATGGTGTCATGCCCATTCAGATCAGCTCGGCTTTATTCACGGACTATGCTGACAAGCAGCGGCTCATCAGGATCCCCGCTGCAACCAAGTTGGTGATCCGGGGAGACGGACTTCCCGTGTTTCCGGACGGATCGCTCCTTGTCAAGACGTTTTTTTATCCAAAAGCAAATCACAGCGGGCGGCAGATTATCGAAACCCGGCTGCTCCTGTACTCAGGCGGGCATTGGAATGCTGCGACTTACCGGTGGAATGCTGCCCAGACCGAAGCTGATTTGCTGACAGGCGGAGCCGTCGTACCGGTTTATTTTCAAGATTCATCAGGAAAGAGCCGGCATTTGGAATACAAAATACCCGCGCAGCGTGATTGCGGAACCTGCCACCGCTCCGGGAATGAGCTCGTGCCGCTCGGTCCGCAGGTAAAAAACCTGAACCGGAATGTGAATAGGGATGGAAAAAGCGTGAATCAGCTCGGATATTTCATGGAAAATGGACTTTTTGCACATGGGGACAGGAAAGGGATCAGCACGCTTCCGGATTACAGGGATGCTTCGTTGCCCCTGAAGTACCGGGCAAGGTCGTATCTTGAAATAAACTATGCACACTGTCACCGTGAAAACGGATCGGCCGCGGGTACATCACTTAGCCTGAGCTATACGACGCCATTTGACCAGACAGGCATTGCCTACAACCGGGAAAATATCGTCATCCGCATGCAGACCATGGGCGAATACCACATGCCGAAGATCGGCACTACAATTCCGGATGCCGAAGGTGTACAGCTGATCCGGGATTACATAAAAAGCCTTGCCCGGGAAGATCAGTAGCTGTTCCGGATTTGATCCGTATAAAAACAATGGATAAAAAGATGAAAAAGGCAGAGGCGACCAGGCTGACAATTCTGGAAAAAGCATTTGAACTGATCTATGCAAACGGGTACCAGACTACCAGCATTGACGATATCATAGCAACCACTCATGTGACGAAAGGCGCATTTTTTTACCATTTCAAAAATAAGGATGAAATGGGCATATCTATCATTGAAGAACTTTTGAAGCCCACACTTTCCAGCAGTTTCATCACTCCCCTGCAAACCGGCGATGATCCTTTGACCGCCATCTACCAGCTGATGCATTACCTGTTGCTGGAAGACGAATTTTTGAAAGTCGAGTATGGTTGCCCGGCCGCAAACCTCACGCAGGAGATGACATCCTGGAACGCCGGTTTCAACACAGCCCTCAATGATTTGATACAACAATGGGTACAAACGATGATGGATGCACTGGAACGTGGGAAGCTGAGCGGAAGGGTAGGGAAGCACACCGATGCCAGGCAGGTAACCCTGTTTGTCATGTCCGGCTACTGGGGCATCCGCAACTTTGGCAAGCTTGAAAAAAGTAAGGCGGTTTACACCACTTACCTGAATGAGCTTAAGAATTATCTGGAAACCCTGCGCTAGCTGGGCACCGTGAAAACAGCATGCAGCTGATCCTGGCAGTTTTGCTGCGGCAGTGGCTTATACTTTTAACTTTTGCCTGGTTTTCATTTTTGTTTTAAGCCATTCCGGATAGGCTGAGGTGTCGTCTGCCTGATACACATTGAGCTTCCCGGGAGCGTCAGTTTTCAGCAGCATGGCTTGTGTACTGCCCAGGATCCGGGCCGCCGTCTGCACACCTGAGTAGCTTGCTCCCGCCACACCATTGGCCAGGATGCTTGCGCCGCACAGGTAAAGGTTCTCAATCTCACTCTCTGCCTTATAACCGAAAGCACCGATTTGCCAGAAGCTTTTTTCGGTGCCATAAATACATCCGTTGGTTGAGCCGATGTACCGCATATTGGTTAGGGGTGTGCCCAGCTCCTTCTGAACAATGCTTTTGCTGATGCCCGGCAGCACGCGCTCCAGCCCGGTGATCATCTTTTCGCACAGTTCCTCTTTATACTGCAGGTATGCCGGGGAATGTTCGTTTTTTTCGTCCTTAAAACGGCTGAACGACTGATGGTCAATCAACGTGATGACTTCCAGGGTATGATGGGTGCCATCATAGCTGGTAGGATCCTTTAAAGTACTGCAGCTGACAAACAGGCCGGGAAATTCCTGCTCGGCGGTAGCTTGCACGTTTGAGGCCTGCTCGTACATTTCTCTTCCCTGCATGTCGGGCATGACCCAGATGTTGCCCGAGTCGAGGCCGGCCTTGCGAACATCCATGTCCACCGTCAGAAAAAGGATCAGGGATGTGCATGAATACCGGGTCTTTTTGATTTGTTTGAGGAGGCGCGCGCTCAGGTATTCCTGCCCGACCAGGTGCAGGTAGGTTGTCTCAGGATCTGCATTGGAGATCACCCTTTTTGCATAAATGCATTCCCCGCTGGTGAGTTCTACACCTTCTGCGCGTTTTGTTTTTTCACCGCCGATCAATATACGCCTCACCTTTTGCCGGGTGCGTATGTGCCCGCCGTGCTTTTTGATCACGTTGGTCATGGCTTTTACAATAGCCGCGCCGCCGCCCATCGGGTAAAATCCGCCATTGGAATAATGGTCCATCACAGCTGCATGATAGGGGAAGCTCGCCTGCGCGGGCGGCAGGCCATGATTTCCCCACTGGATATTCAGTATCCGCTTCAATAACGGGCTTCTGATGTGCCAGTCTACCACCTTTTTCAGACTGAACAAACCATATTTTCCCAGGTGCCTTGTGCGCCAGGGAATGGTCAGGTGATCCAGGAAACCGTCCATTTCCGAGATTAGTCCCAGCTGGCGGCTTACCTGCTGTACCGTTGTCAGATACTGCTTCAAACCTTTTTGTTCCTCGGGAAAATGCTGGGAAAGGATGTTGTAAAGTGCATCGTAACTGGCAGGAAGGTCAATCTTCTGATCACCGATCCAGCAATGCTCGTAGGCAGCAGGATTCATTTCAAAAAAGGTAAGCTCGCCGGCAATCCCAAGCCCTTCATACAGCATCCGGGTAGACTGCCCTTCACCAAGCTGTCCTATATAATGGCAGCCGGGAGAAAACCGGTGCCCATCGATATAAAAACTATGACACCAGCCACCGGGTACATCATGCTGTTCGAGAATGAGTACGCTTTGTCCTGCGCGCGCCAGACAAATGGCGGCTGAAAGCGCACCCATTCCCGAACCAATGATGATGTTATCGAAGTCGTATGTTGGATCCTGATTGTCAGACACAGTGGCTTTGCTATTTTAAGACGCAGACCGTCAGGCACGTCCGGACGGATTCTTCTTACAATACTACCACTAATACCGCATTTTTTCTGATCCTGCGGGCAGAAGTTCTGATCAGGCCCTGGTGGTTACTTTCCGGTAAATGAAAAGGAGAATTACAGCACCTAATACAGCGATAAACAAGCTTCCGATATTGAAGCCGTCTACGGTTCCGTAACCAAGCATGGAGGAAATCCATCCGCCGATAATAGCTCCTACGATACCGATGATAATGGTGACGATAAATCCGCCGGGATCTTTTCCGGGGTGAATAGCTTTTGCAATGGCTCCTGCAACGAGGCCGACGATGATCCAGGTAATTATGCCCATGAGTGAGTTATGGTTTGGTTGTTGGTGTGGATACAATAAAACCATGCCCTCCTGAAAATCCCGCTTTCCCACAGCCCGCAAACTTGGCAGGTCAGTGTCCGGAAATAAGGCTAAGTAAGTGAAATATAAATATTTCCTTAAAAAATTTTTCTATTTGTGCTAAATCGATTTACTTAGTGTGCTAAATCGTTTAACTATTTCTAAACCCGCTTTATTATTCTGTTTCTATGAGAAACTTTCTACCTTTTTGCCTGTTTTTTGCTCTGTTTTGGGCAAAATCGGCAGCACAGCAGCAGGTAACCGGAACGGTTACCGACTCCCGGGGTGAGCCTCTCCCTGGTGTAAACATTATCGTAAAAAATACCTCAGCCGGTACCGTCACCAATGTGGATGGTACTTATTCGCTCAGCATTGCGGGTGATAATGGTGTGCTGCTGTTTTCATTCATCGGCTATGCGGCGGCCGAAGTGCCTGTAAACGGACGCACAAAAATCGACGTGTCGATGAAGGAAGACCTGCAGAACCTGGATGAACTGGTGGTGGTAGGTTATGGCACCGTCAAGAAATCGGACCTGACGGGCTCTGTGGCAACCATTACCTCGGCAGAGCTGAAAGCCGTACCCGTCGCTACATTCGACCAGGCACTGCAGGGCCGGGCGGCGGGGGTGCAGGTAGTACAATCCAATGGGGTTCCCGGCGGCGGGACCAACATCCGTATCCGCGGTACCACCTCGGTAAGCGCCAGCAGCGAGCCTTTGTATGTTATCGACGGCATGCTGATCAACAACAATACCAGCGAAATGTCTGCTGGCGGCCGCGGCCCTTCCCTGAATCCGTTGTCGACGATCAACCCCAGTGATATCGAGTCGATTGAAGTGTTAAAAGATGCTTCCGCCACGGCTATTTACGGCTCGCGCGCTGCGAATGGCGTGATCCTGATTACCACCCGCAAAGGCAAGGCAGGCAGGGCTTCTATCAATATTGAAACGTATTACGGAAGTCAGCAGGTAACCAAAACGCTGGACATGCTCAATGCGACCCAGTTTGCGGAGCTGGTGAATGAGGCCAGCGTAAATGCCAAGCAGGCGCCCGTATATCCCAATCCGGCGGGTTTCGGGGAAGGTACCAACTGGCAGGACGAGCTTTTTCGCAAGGCTTCCATTTCCAATTACCAGGTATCCATTGCCGGTGGCAATGAGAAAACCCGCTATGCACTGGGTGGAGGTTATTTTAAGCAGAATGGTATTGTCACAGGTTCCGATTTCGGCCGCTACTCCTTTAAGCTCAACCTGGACTCGGATGTAAGCAAAAGGCTGAAAGTAGGTGCCAATGTATCCTACAACCGCATGTCTACCAATGGTGTGCTGACCGGCCCGGGCAATGTGGTGCAGGGTGTGGTAACCAATGCATTGATGTTCAACCCGATCCTGCCGGTTTACGATGCATCAAGACCGGGCGGCTATACTTTTCAGCACGACAGAAGGGACGCCATCGCCAACCCCATCGCTGAGGCAAAGGAATACGAAGCGGTTACCAACACCTCCCGGATGCTGGGATCTGTTTTCGCCGAGTATAAAATTGCAGAAGGGCTGTCCTTCCGGTCCAGCTTTGGGATAGATGCATTGAATACCAAGTCCAATACATTCGGTCCCAACTTTTTGAAAAGAACCGAAAACAGCAAAGGCGAGGCATCCGTAACCACTTTGCAGGCTTTGACCTGGCTGAATACCAATACCTTCAACTACACCAAACAGATTAACAAAGACAATAGCTTCAATGTGTTGCTGGGTCTGGAAACGCAGAAGTTCAGGAATGAATCCGTGAATGCCTACGCATTCGGCTTCCCCGATTCGCGCACCGGCTGGCACGATATCGGCTCAGCCGAAAACCCGCAGACCACCTCCAACGGAGAGCTGCAATGGAGCATGCTGTCGTACTTCGGGAGGGTCAATTATTCCTTGAAAAACAAGTACCTGTTCACATTGACGGGCCGCAGCGATGGTTCTTCCAAATTTTCCGAAGGCCGCAAGTTCGGTTTCTTCCCGTCTGCGGCATTTGCCTGGAAAGTATCGGAAGAGGATTTCTTGAAGCAGGTCAACTTTATCCAGGATCTGAAATTTCGCGCCAGCTATGGCCGCACGGGTAACCAGTCCATTCAGCCCTACCGCTCGCTGGCGCTGATTGGCGCAATCGGACAAGGTGTTTTCTCAACTACCGGACAGGAAGTAATCCGCGGTCGCGAGCCCGTCTCTTATCCCAACCGCGATCTGAAATGGGAAACCACAGACCAGCTCAATGCAGCCATAGACCTTTCGGTGCTGAAAGGCAGGCTCGATTTTACGATTGAAGCATATAACAAAAACACAATCGACCTGCTCCTGGATACACCCATTCCGTACACGTCGGGTTTTGACAATACCCTGCTGAACATCGGGAATGTGCGTAACCGCGGGATTGATGTGGCGATCAGCTCGGTGAACCTCGACGGGAAAGTGCAGTGGAATACGTCGCTTAACATTTCGGTCAACCGCAATAAAATCACCAACCTGGCGCGCAAGGAAGACGTGAACTTGGGCGTGGGCGGAAATATTCTCCGCGAAGGCGAGCCCATCGGAACGTTCTTCGGCTATGTTTTCGATGGCATTTACCAGTCGGACGAAGAAGCTAAAAACAGCCCTGCCATTGCCGGCCAGACCCCTGCTGCGGGTGATCGCAGATACAAGGATATCAGCGGCCCGGCGGGAACGCCCGACGGCATCATCAACGATTTTGACCGCACGATCATCGGCTCCGCCCAGCCTGATTTTACCTGGGGTTTGAACAACACCGTCACATTTAAAGGCATTGCCTTGTCCCTCTTTTTCCAGGGCTCGCAGGGCAACCAGATGGTAAACCAGAACCTGGGCGACCTGGCCAATGTGAACGGTAAGCAGAACGTGCTCGCAGAGGCTGGCCTGGGCAGGTGGACGCCCGAGAACCGGAGCAACAAATATGCGCGTGCACTCACTACGGCCAACGACAATGTATTTTCCTCGCGCTTCATTGAAGATGCTTCCTACGTGCGCCTGAAAAACATTACGCTGGGCTACAATCTTCCGGCGGTGGCCCTCAAAAAAATAGGGCTGGCCAATCTGCGGCTCTATGTGAGTGCCACGAACCTGTGGACGCTCACCAATTACAGCGGTTATGATCCTGAAGGCAATGCCTACGGCGGCACTACCAATATCGTAGGCGTGGATTTCGGCGGATATCCGCAGGCCAGGACGTACACGGTCGGTCTCAATTTCGGATTTTAGTTTCAATCAGATTTTAACCAATGCAATGAAAAAATATAACCTCATCAAAACATCCGGACTGATCCTGGCAACTGCATTGCTCTGGCTCAGCTCCTGCGAGGACTTTCTTAAAGAAGATCCGCAAGACCGCATTGCGCAGGACCGTTTTTACCAGACTGCGGAAGATGCTACTGCGGCCGTCAATTCGGTGTATTCCAATCTGGGCTCCACCTCATCCGGGCCAGAAGGCATTTACCATAGTACCACCTGGATTGCAGCAGGGCTGGCCTCCGACGAGCTGATCAACAAGCAGGAGGGGGCTATTGCAAACGATCAGCTGGCTACGTTTTCGTGGAATGCGGAAAACGGTAATGTGAGTACGATCTGGCGCATTCACTACAAAACCATCACCCTGGCCAACATTGCCATCGAGCGCATTCCGCCGATTGATATGGACGAAACCCTGAAAAGCAGGCTCGTCAATGAAGCCAGATTCCTGCGGGCGCTGGCCTATTTCAACCTGGTCAGGATGTTTGGCAATGTACCTTTGCTGGTAAAGGAAGAAGAGCCGCTGAACCCGGAAGTATCGGATACCGATGCGGTATATGCACAGATCATCAGTGACTTGCAGGCTGCTGAGGATTTACCGCTTGACGGCGCCATCCAGGAAGGCCGCGCCACGAGCGGGGCTGCAAAAGCATTGCTGGCAAAAGTGTATCTCACACGGAAAGATTTTCAGAATGCATCGGTAAAAGCACTGGAGGTAATCCAGTCTAATAAGTATGCGCTCTGGGAAAATTTTGCAGACGTATTCAGGCATACCAACCGAAACGGTAAAGAAGCACTTTTCTCGGTCAGCTTTGGCGACGGGGGCGGAAGTATTTCTTTCTGGGAATTTGGCCAGTTTAACGTGCGTCTGCTGCCGCCGGAGCTTTCGAGGGAAATTTCGGGAATCCGCAATACGCAGGGCTGGCAGGCTGCTACTAAAGATCTGTACAATGCATTTACAGACGAGGATGAGCGCAAAAAAGTGACTTTCCTGACAGAGTTTGTAAATGACAAAGGCGCGACCATCAAGCTGAATGATATTTACATTCAAAAATACTGGGACCGTACCGCCGAGCCCGTTGCCGGCGACTCGCAGCAGGATTTTCCGGTGATCCGCTACCCGGATGTGCTGCTGACCTATGCCGAGGCACAGGCAGAACTTGGAAACACTGCCGTAGCCAACCAGTATGTGAATATGGTACGTAAAAGAGCAAAGCTCACCGAAGTCAATCTGACCGGTGCTGCTTTGAAAGAAGAAATCCTTGACCAGCGCAGGAAAGAATTTGTCGCAGAAGGACACCGCTGGTATGATCTCGTGCGGACGGGCATGCTGGAAGGCAAAGTGCAAAAAGCGAAGTCCATCACCGTCAAACCGATTTACTACCTCTTCCCGCTGCCGCAGCGCGAGCGCGACGTGAATCCGCAACTTCCGCAGAATCCTGGTTATTGAGCAATTACATGGGCCGGGACGCTGCATGAGTGTCCCGGTTTTTTTTCCTAAGATAAAACAGCAAATGAAATACAGGATCATCGCCTGTGCGGCCGTACTCGGCCTGTTGTCTGCCTGCGGCTCCCGGCACGAACCGGACAAAGCGGCAGGCCGGCAGGAACCTGCCCCGGCCGAATACGTCAACCCACTGATCGGCGCAAGTACCAGCACAGGCAAAGCCGGGGTTTACCATGGGTTGGGAAAAACGTTTCCGGGCGCGACTACACCATACGGTCTCGTGCAGGTAAGTCCCAATACCATCACCGGAGGCGACAATGGTTCGGGTTACAGCTTTGAGCATACTTCCATTGAAGGCTTCGCATTTACCCAGATGAGCGGCGTAGGGTGGTATGGTGACCTGGGCAACCTGCTCGTGATGCCTGCTGCCGGACCTCTGCGCACCGCGCGTGGGCAGGAAGGTGTTGCAGGAAGCGGTTACCGCTCCGGGTACTCCAAAAAAGATGAGAAAGCATCTGCCGGATATTATGCCGCCACGCTCACCGATTACGGCATCCGTGCTGAAATGACCGCCGCTCCGCATAGCGGCATGCTGCGTTTCACGTTCCCGCAAAACGAAAAGTCATGCGTGCAGATCGACCTGGCGCGACGGGTAGGAGGTACGTCCACGCGTCAGTACGTGCAGGTGGTAAATGATCACACGATCAGAGGCTGGATGCAATGTACGCCTGAGGGCGGCGGCTGGGGCAATGGCGATGGTCATGCCGAGTACACGGTTTACTTCTACGCGCAGTTCAGCAAGCCTTTCAAAAAACTGGGCGCCTGGAAAGCCGACATTCCCAAAAACTGGAAACGCAAGCGTGAAGACGTTGAAAGCAGGCGCTACCAGGAGCAGGTTGCCAAGGCAGCGGTGCTCGACTCGGTGACTGAGCTGGAAGGTGATCATATAGGTGTGTTTGCAGAATATAATACTGAGAAAAATGATCAGATCCTGTTCAAATCGGGCATATCGTTTGTGAGCATGGACGGTGCCCGGAAAAACCTGGAAAAGGAGATCAGCAGCTGGGATTTTGACGGGCTCCACCGGCAGGCCGTCGCTCTTTGGAACCAGGCACTCAGCGCCATGACCATTGCTGGCGGCAGTGACGAGGAAAAACGCATTTTCTACACGGCGCTCTACCACACGATGATCGATCCGCGCATGTTTGCCGATGCCGACGGCAGCTTCACGGGTGGCGATGGCAAGGTGCACACCTCTGCTGATTATACCCGCCGTACGATTTTCAGCGGCTGGGATGTGTTCCGAAGCCAGTTTCCGTTACAATCGATTATCCATCCCCGGCTCGTGAATGATGTGGTGAGCTCATTGCTTTCCCTGGCCGACGAGCGGAAGAAAACTTACCTCGAACGCTGGGAAATGCTCAATGCATACAGCGGCTGCATGATCGGTAATCCGGCCCTTTCGGTCATTGCAGATGCCAATGCAAAGGGCATCGCGCGTTTTGATAAGGAAAAAGCATTGCAGTATGCCGTACAAACCAGCAATCAGTTTGGTAATGGGGAACGCGGCTATACCGTAGAGCCTTTCGGAATTTCAAATACCCTCGAATACGCCTATACAGAGTGGTGCACGGCAACCCTGGCCAGATCACTGGGCAAAACGGACGTAGCCGCCGTCTTTGAAAAACGCGGACAGAGCTACCGGAACATCTTTGATCCGGAAAAAGGCTGGTTCAGGCCGAAAGATAAAAGCGGCAACTGGCAGTCCTGGCCCGACGGGGGCCGGCTGAAACAATGGTACGGCAGTATCGAGGCCAACGCCTACCAGCAGGGTTGGTTTGTGCCGCAGGACATCCCGGGTATGGTCGCACTGATGGGCGGGCCTGAAAAAGTCGCCTCCGACCTGACCACGTTTTTTGAAAAAGTACCTGAAAATATGATGTGGAACGACTACTACAACCACGCCAATGAGCCGGTACACCATGTTCCCTTCCTTTTCAACCACGTAGGAAAACCCTGGCTCACGCAGAAATGGACGCGTGCTATATGCCGGCGGGCTTACCATAATTCTGTGGAAGGGTTGGTGGGGAATGAGGACGTAGGACAAATGTCGGCCTGGTATGTGCTGGCAGCCAGCGGGCTTTACCAGGTTTGTCCGGGCAACAGCCGCTTTGAGATCACCAGTCCGGTGTTTGAAGAAGTAACGGTTCGTCTGGATCCTGATTTTGCCACAGGAAAACAGTTTACCATCATCGCTCACGGCAACTCACCTGCGAACCTGTACATCCAGCGTGCCAAACTGAATGGTAAAGCTTATGATAAATGCTATCTCGACTACAAGGACATTTCTGCCGGAGGTACACTGGAACTGACCATGGGACCTGAACCCAACCAGCAATTCGGCGACTGATTCCTACCCTTAACCTTAATCCTGAACCTTGAAAAAGTCCCTTTTACTATTCCTGAACCCTTTAATTGTTATCGTTCCGATGGTATTTCTGGCCATCGGAGCGCATGCTCAGAAGGCATACTTTATCGATGGCTATCATGGCGGCGTGTACGGGCATTATCCGGTGGGTTATACGCAGTTTGTGGTAGACCAGCTGAACCAGAACCCATTCTGGAAAATCAACCTTGAAATTGAGCCTGAAACGTGGGATTCGGTGAAGGTACGGGAACCTGAGGCACTGGCGGCGTTTCAGAAGCTTTTTGCGGATCAATCCCTTACCGGCCGCATTGAATACGTGAGCCCGGCTTACGGCCAGAGCTACTTCTATAATGTGTCCGGGGAAAGCATTATCCGGCATTTTCACTATGGCATGAAAAAGGTACGCCAGTATTTTCCGGGTGCTGTATTTACCACCTATTCCTCGGAAGAACCCTGCTTTACCAGCGCCCTGCCGCAGATCCTGAACTCGTTCGGGTACCGTTATGCCTCACTGAAAAATCCGAATACCTGCTGGGGCGGCTACACGCGCGCATTTGGCGGCGAGCTGGTCAACTGGGTAGGGCCCGACAGCTCGCGCATTACGACCGTTCCGCGCTATGCCAGCGAAGGTCTTGAACCCAATTCTACCTGGCAGACCGAAGGATGGACCAATTCACCGGCATACATCAGCAATGCACTGAAATCGGGCATTAAGAACCCCGTGGCCATGACCCTGCAGGATGCCGGCTGGAAAAACGGTCCGTGGATCGGAAACGGCGACCGGGGCTACCAGCCAACCGAGTACAAAACCTGGCGCGACTATTTCGCTAACACATCAGTCGGGCAAGCCGGCCAGGACTGGCACTTCACGCAGGAAGATATGCAGGTGAGCCTGGTCTGGGGCTCGCAGGTTTTGCAAAAGATCGCCCAGCAGGTCCGCGTCTCGGAAAACAAGATCATCATGGCCGAGAAAATGGCGGCTTTCAACAAAATTTACAACCATACACCCTGGCCGCAGGCGCGCATCGACGAAGCCTGGCGCACGCTCATGCTCTCGCAGCACCACGACTGCTGGATCGTGCCTTATAATGGTAAAAAGGGAAATACCTGGGCTGACAAGGTAGTGGTATGGACAGACACCACAGACCAGATCAGCGACCGCATCATCACAGCGGGCGCTCAAAAGAACCCGAATGCGGGAGGGCAGGAATATGTGAGTGTTTACAATACGACCGGAAATCCAAAAACCGGGAATGTAGCCCTCCAACTGCCCGGCGGCATGGACGCAAATGCATTTACGCTGACAGATCACAAAAACAGGGAAGTACCCGTGCAGCCTGGTGCCGCCAGGCAGCTTTATTTCAGGGCTTCGGTTCCGGCAATGGGTTTGAGCCAATACAGGTTGATAAAGAAAAAACCTTCGAAAACAGCAGGTGCAAAAGCTTCGGTAGCGGCTTCGGGCGATGTGATTCTGGAAAATGATCATTACAAGCTGATTCTGGACAAAACAAAAGGCGGCACGATCAAAAGTCTGGTCGTGAAAACGATGGGTAACCGGGAGTTTGTCGATCCGAACAGTGAACGCGCATTCCATGAGCTGCGGGGTAATTTCTTTGATCAGGGCGGGTATCACTCGACGGCAGAAAATCCGGTCACGATCACCCTGATAGAAAACGGTCCGCTTGTTGTGACGGCACAGATCAAAGGCGCGCTGCTATCCAATCCTTTTATACAGACCATTACGCTTAAACAGGGTGACCGCAAGATTGCATGCACCCTGGAACTGGACTGGAAAGTCAATACCGGTATCGGGAGCAGCTACAAACAGCACGAAAAGCTGGATCCGAAAGAGTACCAGAAGCCTTTTTACGACGATAGTCAGAAGCTTCTCGCCTTGTTTCCTGTCAATTTTAAATCAGGAAAAATTTACAAGGATGCACCATTTGACGTAACCGAAAGTAAGCTGGAAAATACATTTTTCAGCCGCTGGGACAGTATCAAGCACAACCTGATGGTCAGCTGGGTGGATCTGTACGATGCTGATAAAAACATGGGCCTTGCCCTGCTTTCAGACCAAACCACAACTTATACGCACGGCGAAGATTTTCCACTGGGACTGAATGTACAATACTCAGGTGCAGGCCTCTGGGGCCGAAACCACACCCTGACCGGCCCGACCCACATGCGCTATGCCCTTGTGCCGCACGCAGGCAAGTGGGATACAGCAGGCATTGCAGCAGAAGTAACAGACTGGCATGAACCCGCATTTGCATTCCTTGCCGGTGCGGACAAAGCTGCTGAAAAGTCGCTCGTAGACGTAAGCGGGACGGGTTACCAGGTCACATCAACCTTGTTTGAGGGTGACGATCTGCTCGTCAGGCTGTACAATGCAGCTGGTGATGCACGTACAAAAAAAGTAAAGCTGGGCGGTAGTGCCGGCGCGGCAGCATTGGTGGAGCTCAATGGGAAGGTCAGGGAAGATCTGTCTTTGCAAAATGAAAATAAAAGTACCATACTCAACGTGGCCATGCCGCGGTTCGGGATCCGTACCCTTCGTTTAAAAAACTTTGTAGCTGACTGATATGCTTACTTTTGCAGCAATGACCATGCGCTGTTTCAAAATCATCTGCCTGCTGCTTTGCTTTTCCACGGCTTTATTTGCCCGGGAAGGTGAAAAGCTTAAACTAAGCCCCGTGTTGCAAAGCAACATGGTGGTTCAGCAGAATCAGCCTTTTAAAGTCTGGGGCCATGCGCCTGCGGGAACAACCATCGCTATCCAGGCCGACTGGATGTCTTCGCCGGTACGTGTTACAGCGGATGCAGATAGCAGGTTTATCGGGATCATTCCTGTCCCTGTGGCGAAAAAAGGGGATTTTACCAGACACCGGATTACCATTTCCAGTGACGATGAAAAACGGTTGCTGGATAACGTGCTGATTGGTGAAACCTGGATATGCAGCGGGCAGTCGAATATGCAGTTCAAAATGCACGAAACGCTCGACTCAGCGCGGGAGGTTCCTGCCGCTGATTACCCGCAGGTCCGTTTGTTCAGCGCCGGCCTCAATTTCAGCAATGAACCGTTGGACAGCATCGGGGGCACCTGGCAGGAATGCACGCCAGCGAGTGTGCGAACGTTCAGTGCGGTAGGCTATCATTTCGGGCGCGAGCTGTTTGCCAGGCTAAATGTGCCGGTTGGCCTCGTGTTTACAGGCATAGGCGCATCCGCGGCGCAGGCTTATGTACCGCAGGAGGTACTGGCCGCGGATACGTTGCTGAGCCGGGTGTATCTGCAACCTTATCTTGACAGTCCTAAGTCACAGGAAAAAATCGATGGCGGGTTTACCTTTGAGAAAGTCACGCGCCCGTTTTTGCTGTACAATGCGATCATCCATCCATTTGTTAATCTGTCGGTCAAAGGATTTATCTGGTACCAGGGTGAGTCCAACCGCGCTGAGCGCGGAAGCTATACGCACCTCACGCAAACCATGATCCAAAGCTGGCGGGCCGGGTTCGGCCAGGGCAATCTGCCGTTTTATTACGTACAGGTAGCTCCGTTCTGGTATGATATGGCCGACGCCACGTTGGCTGACTATGCGTTTTTCCGGGAAGCGCAGGAGCAGGTCAGTAAGCTGGCAAATACGGAAATGGTCGTAACCATGGACGTAGGAGAGTCCCGGGATCTGCATCCCAAAAACAAAAAGCCGATTGGCGTGCGCCTTGCAAAAACGGCATTGAACCGGACTTACGGCTTCATGGAAGTTGCGTTTCAGGGGCCAAAGTTCGACTATGCGACATTTGAAAATCAGCAGGTGCAGGTACACTTCCGGCCGGAGACTGTCCGGGGTGGTCTTGAAACCAACGACGGAAAAGCACCCGCCCACTTTTTCGTAGCCGGTGCCGACAGGCAATTTTACCCGGCGGCAGCAAAAATCGAAGGAGGCCGAATTATTTTAACAAGTTTGAAAGTCAGGCGACCGGTGGCTGTCAGGTATGCTTTCACCAATTTTCCGGTAACTAATTTACAAAACAAAGACGGCCTGCCCGCACTGCCCTTCCGCAGCGACGACTGGCCCGAGATCACTCCTAAAAAGTAATGACAGATCCGAAACCATCCATGAGCGACCTCGCCAGGAAGCTCAACGTTTCAAAAACAACCATATCATTCATTCTGAATGGCAAGGCGAAGGAAAAGCGGATCAGTGAGTCGCTGGTGGAAAAAGTACTTGCAGAAGCGGCTAACCTGGGCTACCGTCCCAACCAGTTTGCACAAAGCCTGCGTACAGGGCGTACAAACATCATCGGTCTGATGGTGGAAGATATTTCCAATCCGTTTTATGCCAGCATTGCCAAGCTCATCGAAGAAAAGGTATACCGGAACGGGTACAAAATCGTGTATTGCAGCACGGAAAATGATGTGATGCGCGGAAAGGAATTCCTGACGATGTTCTCGACCCTGAGTGTCGACGGCTGTATTATCGCGCCTACCCTGGGCATGGAGCAGGAGATACGCGACATGCTGGAAAAAGGCAAAAGTGTGGTCTTATTTGACAGGTACTTCGGCAACGACGGCATCGATGCGGTGATGGTCGACAACCAGGGCGGCATGTATCAGGCAGTGGAACACCTGGCCAGCCGGGGCGCTAAAAACATCGGGCTTATTGCACTGGCACTGAATGATCCCGAAAAGGAGGACCGCATTATCGGCTTCAAAAAAGCAATCGCTGACCACGGGCTCCCCACGCATGTATTTCCGGTGCCTTTTAAATGGGGACATGAGGAGTACCTGGAAGATATCAGCCGGATACTTACAGAAAACCAGCTTGATGCGGTGGTGTTTGGTACCAATTACCTCGGCATTGCAGGTCTGGAAGTTATCAACCAGTCGGGACTGAGGATTCCGGAGGACATTGCAATGGTTTCCTTCGACGACCACGACCTGTTCCGGATACACCGCCCGGGCATTACGGTTGTCGCGCAGCCCATTGAGGCGATTGCCCAGAAAGTGATCGATACGCTGATGCAGAAGCTGCAAAAACCTGTGATGGTTCAGAAGCCGGGAGAAGTGATTACATTACCTACCACACTGATTGTCAGAGCATCATCATAATTGTTTATGGCAAAAGGAGATCGGGTTTTTCGCTGCGTGATGATCGTGTCGCTGACCGGCTTTCTCTCCGGTTTTGACTCCATTGTTATATCGGGTATCAACCTCTCCGTGCGGCAACTCTGGAATACTTCCGACTGGTTTCACGGTGCATTCATTGTTTCCATTGCGCTCTGGGGATCTATCGCAGGCGCGCTGGCAGGAGGGTACCCCACCGAGCGCTGGGGCAGGAAAGCGGCCTTGCTGCTGGCCGGCGGGCTGTTTATTGTCGCTTCTGCCGGGAGTGCGCTGTCGGTTTCGCCATATATGTTTTCGGCTTTTCGCTTTCTGGGCGGTATGGCTTCGGGCATCGGCTCCATTGCGGCGCCCACTTACATTGCTGAGGTCAGCGATGCCAGGGACCGCGGCAAGCTCGGTATGCTTTTCCAGACCCAGCTGGTTGCGGGCATTCTGCTGGCCTATATTTCCAATTACCTTCTTGCGGGTGCAGGCGGTCCGGGCAACTGGCGCCTGATGGCCGGTGCCACAGGCGTGATAGCACTGCTCTATCTGCTGCTTGCTTTCAGCATTCCCGAAAGTCCCCGCTGGCAAATGCGCACGCAGGTCGTTTCAGCACAAAGCAGCAGGTCGGGCGATGCGGGTTTGTTTTCGGGTAAATATTCTAAAATACTGCTGGTCACGCTCCTGATGGTTTTTTTTAACCAATTTTCGGGCATCAGCTTTGTTTTGTTCTATGGTCCGCAGGTTCTGAAGCAGGCCGGGCTGGACATGTCTCAATCCCTGCTCGGCGGCGTGTCCATCGGGGTAGTGAACTTGCTGGCTACCTTCGCGGGCATGTATTTTATTGACCGGGTGGGGCGCAGGCGGCTCATGTTTGTGGGATCGGCCGGGTATATTCTGAGCTTATCGATGATCGCGCTCGGTATGTTCGCAAACTGGCCGGCGGGGTTTGTGCTGTTGTTTATGCTGGGCTTTATTTTCTCGCATGCCATCGGGCAGGGGGCTGTGATCTGGGTGTTTATTGCCGAAATCTTCCCGGCCAGGGTACGTGCATTCGGGCAGGCCTGGGGTTCGGGAATGCTCAATGTATTTGCGGGTATGATCACGCTGCTGGGAACCGTGCTCATCCATCAATTTCCCGGTTGGGCTATTTTTGGCGGATTTGCATTCCTGATGGTGTTACAGCTCCTTTTTGTAGCCTGGCTGATGCCCGAAACCAAAGGTGTTCCGCTGGAAGAAATGGAAGAGCAGCTTTCCTGATTTTTATAAAATACCTGACCATTGAGTACTCCTATGCAAAGCGTTTCCCTGAGGTTCGTGTGGCTGTTGGTCATTTTGTGCGGCTGTAAAAAGAAGGCGCCCGAGGCACTCTTTACCTTGTTGCCAGCGCAGGAAACAGGCATTGCATTTTCCAATGAAATCCGTCAGACCGACTCGCTCAATATTCTGAAATATATGTATTTCTATAACGGCGGCGGCGTGGGACTGGGGGACATTAACAACGACGGGCTGACGGATATTTTCTTTTCAGGGAATATGGTTTCTTCCAGACTGTACCTCAACAAGGGAAATATGCAGTTTGAAGATATTACCGCGCAGGCGGGGCTTACTACCACCGGCTGGTGCACGGGTGTGTCGATGGTTGACCTGAATGCCGACGGGTGGCTCGATATCTACGTCAGCAAGGCAGGCAGCCCGAATCCGTCCCAACGTGCAAACCTGCTTTTTATCAACAAGGGAAATAATACATTTAAAGAATCAGCGGAGGCTTACGGGCTGGCCGATACGGGCTATACCACCCAGGCCGCTTTCCTGGATTATGATCAGGATGGGGATTTGGACGTGTACCTGCTCTCCCACGATCATTCACCCCGGGCAGTGAACAACCTCATGCCTGTACGGACGCACGGAGAGGCTGCCAATACCGACAAGCTGTTCCTGAATGAAGGTACCGGAGTGGACGGTCACCCGGTTTTCAAAAATGTTTCGGCACAGGCGGGCATTCTGTTCGAAGGTTATGGGCTGGGCGTAGCGGTCAATGATCTGAACGGGGACAACTGGCCCGATATCTACGTGGCCAATGATTTCCTGAGCAATGATCTTTTATACATCAACAACCACGACGGTACTTTCACTAACCGCATCGGCGAATACATGAAACACCAGAGCTACAATGCCATGGGCGTGGACGTGGCCGATTATAACAACGATGGTTTTCAGGATGTGGTGGTACTCGATATGCTGCCCGAAGACAACTACCGCCAGAAGATCATGGCTGCCGGTATGTCCAATGAAAAGTTTGATTTCATGCTGCAAATGGGCTATCAGCCGCAGTATATGCGCAATACCCTTCAACTGAACAACGGCAGCGGGCATTTCAGTGAAATTGGCCAGCTGGCCGGTATCGACAAAACCGATTGGAGCTGGGGCCCTCTGTTTGCGGATTTCGACAATGACGGGTACCGCGACCTTTTTATCAGCAACGGGCATCTGAAAGACATGACCGACAAGGATTTTATCAAATACAGCCAGCAGACGACCATGTTCGAAGAAAAGAACGAGGCCAATGCAAAGCTGCTGCGCATGATGCAGGAGCTTAAAGGTGTGAAAGTGCCCAACTATGTTTTCCGCAATAACGGCGATCTTACGTTTACGCACGCAAAAGATTGGGGGATCAGCCAGCTTTCCTTTTCCAATGGTGCATCCTATGCCGACCTGGACAATGACGGTGACCTGGATCTGGTGGTAAACAATGTCAATGAAAAAGCATTTATCTATAAAAACGAATCGCAGAAAGTTGGCAAAAACAACTGGCTGCAACTTTCACTGAATGGCGACAAGCCCAACCGCCTCGGGCTTGGTACAAAGGTGACGCTCCGCTACCACGGGCAAATACAGGTTTATGAGCATACCCTGTATCGCGGGTTTCAGTCTACCGTCGGCAATACGATCCACTTTGGCCTGGGCCGTGCCGGCAGGGTCGACACCCTGGAAGTCCGGTGGCCCGATGGTCAAATCCAGCAGCTGACAGGTGTTGCTGCCAATCAGAGGCTGGTTCTGGATTACAAGAATGCCCATACAAAGCGGCCGGTTTTAAAACAAGATAACCCTGTTTTCACAGAGGTCTCCCACGCATACGGCCTGGATTATACACATGCAGAAAACAAATACGCCGATGTAGCCACGCAGCTGCTGATGCCGCAAACCTATTCAACGATCGGGCCTTCGATGGCAGTGGGCGATATCGATGGCAACGGTTTGGACGACCTTTTCATGGGAGGAGCAGCGGGTTTGCCGGCAACGTACTTTTTGCAGCAGGCAAACGGACGGTTTGTCCGGCAGGTGTTTGGGGCTGATAAAGAACATGAGGATGCCGGTATCCTGCTTTTTGATGCGGATGGTGATGGTGATAACGACCTGTACATGGCGAGCGGCGGTGATGAATTCGAAGCGGGCACAGCGCTTTACCAGGACAGGCTTTATATCAATGATGGTACAGGACGGTTTACCAGAGACACCCTTGCCCTGCCGCTCATGCGCGCAAGCAAATCCTGCGTTACTGCTGCTGACTTTGATCAGGATGGTGATCCCGACCTTTTTGTAGGTGGCCGGATCGTGCCGGGACAATACCCCTCGGCACCCGAAAGCTACGTGCTCCGGAATGATAGTGGAAAGTTTACGGACGTCACTGCACAGGTCTGCGGCGAACTTCGGCACATCGGTATGGTTACCTCCGCCCTGTGGACGGATTTTGATGATGACGGTCGCACAGACCTGCTGGTGGCAGGCGAGTGGGTGCCTGTGACTTTTTTTAAAAACAAAGGCGGAAAGCTCGTGAATGTAACCCGATCGGCCGGTCTCGGAGAAACTTCCGGCTGGTGGAACAGCATGGCAGGGGCAGATATGGACAATGATGGCGATACCGACTACATACTTGGTAACCTGGGCACCAATACGCCCTTCCAGGCTTCGGCTCAGGAACCACTGACCATGCACAGCGGCAACCTGGATGGGAGCGGCCTGCATCAGTCGCTGCTGTCGTGGTACATACAGGGTAAAAATTATCCCTGGCCCTCGCGGGATGCATTGTTACGCCAGATGCCGAGGATCGGGAAAAAGTTTTTTTTGTACGACGACTATGCAAAAGCTACCGTGCAGGACGTCGTTTCGCCGGAATTACTGCACAAGGCAGCCGTGCTGAAAAGCAGCTGTTTCCAGTCTTCGTACCTGGAAAATCTCGGTAAAGGCAAGTTCAGGCTGCGGCCTTTGCCCGTGCAGGCACAGTTTGCCCCGGTACACGGCATTGTTGTCCGGGACATCGACGACGACGGTAATCTGGATTTGATCCTTTCCGGAAATTCCTACGCGCCGGATGCATCCATCGGGCGGTATGATGCCATGCAGGGGTTGTGTTTAAAAGGGGATGGCAGGGGAAACTTTGCTCCCGTACCATCCGCTTCCAGTGGCCTGGCACTACGTGGCGACGGGCGGTCACTGGCCGAACTCCTCGGGCCAAAAGGCAATGTGTTCCTCATAGGTGCAGCCAATGGGGGAAAGCTGGAAGTATATGTCCGCCAGGGGGGCCGGAAACCTGAATTGGTAAAAACAGGAAGAATGGAGAACAAAGTAATGCTCGTCGGAAAAGGAAGGCGGCGGAAAGTAGAGCTGTATGATGGTTCGGGCTACCTTTCGCAGTCATCCAGGTTCTATGAGGTTCCGGAGGGGTTCCGGGTGCAACCGGCAGGTAAATTTCAGGAGCGCATTACCGGACATTGATCGTCCGTATTCGCACAGCCGCCAGCGCAAAATGCCGTGTTGTTGCCGGAATAACGCGTTTTCAGGTCATGGTATGGTAATTAAATAAACAGGGCAGGAAAAGTTTCACCGGGCCTGGTCCGCTATACCACGATTCAGCATTATGCTTTTTAACTACTTCAAGATCGCCTGGCGGAACCTGCGCAAAAACCAGGCGTATGCATTCATCAATATCAGCGGGTTGTCACTGGGTATCGGCTGTGCGCTGCTCATTTTCGCACTGGTCCGGTTCCACTACCAGGCGGATCGTCACCACCGCAATTACGACCGCATTTATCAGTTCACGTCCTTGTTTAAATCCCCGGCTAACGAGTTCAGGATGCAGGGTATTCCCTACGCATTCGGGCAGGCGGTCAGGAATGACAACCCTGAACTGGAAAGTGTGGCAATGCTGGATGAGTGGTATTCGCCGATGATTTCAGTACCTGACGGGAAAAGAGCTGCCCGGAAAATCAAGAATAAAAACAGTAAGGGTGCATTTGTGGAACCTGCCTATTTCCGCATTTTCGACTACACATGGCTCGCCGGGGGACCGGATGCGCTCAGTCAGCCGGGTACCGTAGTGATGAGTGCTGAAATGGCGCGCAAATGTTTTGGCACCACAACCAACGTCATTAACCGGGTGGTACGGCTGGATGCCCGCATCACGGCCCGCGTGGTGGGTGTATTTGCAGATTACCGGGAGAACACCGATTTAGCTTATCCCATCATGGTTTCCTGGGGATCGCTCAGGGAGCAGCTCAATGTTCGCCCGGAAGACGAACCTTTTGATAATACCAATGGCAGTACGCATTGCTTCGCCTTGTTCAGCGACCGCTTTACTGCTCTCGACTGGCAGCGGCAGCTACCTTCATTTGTCAAAAAATACAATCCTAAAAAGGTCGGGGTGACCTCTTATCCGGCTGTTTCTTTTGGTAAAATGCATTTATCGCCCGAGTATGGAGGGGTAAGCCCGAGTTTGTTGCTTTCACTGGGTTTAATCGGTATTTTACTGATCAGCACGGCATGTATCAATTTCGTAAACCTTGCCACTGCACAGGCACTTACCCGGGCACGGGAAGTTGGCGTCCGCAAAGTATTGGGAAGTACGAAGGCGCAGCTTTTCTGGCAGTTCATGGGCGAAACCGCACTCATTGTACTGGTGGCTGTGGTCCTGGCCATGGGCGTGTTCCAATATGGGCAGGCGATGGCGCAGACCTACCTGCACGGACCTTTCCGCTTTTCCTTTTACTTCTCGCCCTCGGTGGCAGGATGGCTGGTACTGCTTACCATATCGGTGATTTTGCTGGCAGGATTATACCCGGCACTGATTGTAGCTGGTTTTCGCCCGGTAGTGGCACTGGCGGGGCGGCTTACTACCCGGCAGGCGGGCGGTTTTTCACTCCGGCGCGGGCTGGTGGTCATGCAATTTGCAATTTCACAAATGCTCGTTATCGGATTGATCGTGGTAGCCAATCAGCTCAGCTACGTTCAATCCAAAGATCTGGGTTTCCGTAAAGAAGCCATTGTAACCGTGAGCCTGCCGAACCTGCCTGCTCAGGATATTGGTAAAATGGCGACATTTCGTAATCTGGCGATGGCGCTGCCGGATGTAGGCCAGCTCAGTTACTCCATGGGCGGTCCGCCCCAGTCAGGCTGGACGAGCCAAACGGTTGTGCGGTTTGATACGCGTTTACAGGAAGAACCCTATACCCCGCAGCAAACCTGGATCGATGCGGATTACATCGGATTGTATAACCTGAAACTACTGGCGGGGCGCAATGTGCAGCCATCCGATACGGCGAGGGAAGTACTTATTAATGAAACATTTATGAAAAGGCTGGGCTTTACCCAACCTTCGGGCATATTGGGTAAGCTGCTGTATAAAGGAGGTTTTGCTCCGCTGGAGATTGTCGGTGTTCTGAAAGATTATAACCAGTCGGATCTCAAAAAACAGATCAGCCCCATATTCCTTACCACATTTGCGAGCGGATACTATTCTGCCAACATTCAACTGCGCTCCACCCATTACAGCCGGGCACTCAAACAGCTCGAAAAAGCGTACAACCAGGTTTATGCGGACAGTTTTTTTGAACCTGCATTTGTAGACGACCAGATCAGGGAAGCTTACCAGGCTGAACAGACCATGGGCAGTCTGATCAACTTTTATGCAGGTGTCGCACTGCTGATCGGGTGCATGGGTTTGTACGGACTTGTTCTGTTCATGGTGGTGCAGCGGACCAGGGAGGTAGGAGTGCGCAAGGTACTCGGCGTAAGCGTTCGCAGCATTTTATGGCTTTTCAATAAAGAGTTCATGCAGTTGATCGGCATTGCATTCCTGTTGGCGGCTCCGGTTGCATGGTGGGTTTTGAAAGGCTGGCTGATGAATTTTGAATATAAAATTGAACTTAGTCCTGTCTTTTTCCTGCTGGCGCTGCTGGTGACCGTCATGGTTGCCTTGCTTACAGTGAGTTTCCAGAGCGTGAAAGCGGCCCTGACCAATCCCGTAAAATCCCTGCGGAGCGAGTAGGGGCTGATCTGCCGGCGGGCATTTTCCGGCCGGTTATTGTGCGGAGGGCGGCGGCGTTTTTGTACCCCAATTTATATTGGGTTGTGCACCCATCACAAACGTAAGTTTGCCGCCCCGCATCAGCTCGTCGCGGTACAGCCAGCAGTTATCAAGCGGAGCTCCGTTGAAGCTGGCAGACTGGACATACACATGGTCCTTCGCGTTATTTTTGGTTTCAATAACCAGCGTTTTTCCATTACCCAATGTGATGGTGACCTGTTTAAATAAAGGACTGCCCAATTCAACAACCGGCCGGAGATCCGTAAAGCCTTTTACATCAAACAAGCCGAGCGAATTCAGCACATACCCGGACCCAAGCTGTCCCTGGTCTTCGTCCTGGCCGTAACCATATCCGTGAATGGGTTCGGTACCATAAAAATCGTTGCCGATCATGCGCGTCCATTTCTGCGTGAGCCAGGGCTTCCCCGAAAAGTTGAACAGCCAGCTTGTGTGCAGGTTGGGCTGGTTGCCATGATTGTAAATGGAGTTGATGCCTGCAAATGCGTCGATCGTTTTGCCTCCGCCGAAACCAAGTTTTTCCGATACCGTGAAAATACTGTCCAGCCTGCTGTTGAAACTGTCCCTGCCGATCGCTCCGATGAGTCCGGCCGGGTTGTGCGGTACATAAAAAGTATATTGCACTGCATTCCCTTCCTGAAAACCCCGCCAGGGCTGGTACGGATCAAATTTTGGTATAAAAATGCCGGCAGCGGTCTTCGGGTGCATCAGCTTGCTTTCCGGGTTGAAGATCTCCCGCCAGCCGTTCGACAATTTGATAAACTGATTATAATCTTCCGTTTTGCCCAATGCGCTCGCCATTTGTGCAGCAGCAAATGCACTGTAACTGTATTCCAGTGTATGGGAGCCTGCGAAGGTGGAGCCAAGGGAATCAGTTATGAAATCCTGCCCGGCGTTTTCCGGAAAAGGCACAAAGCCATGCTTAAGAAATGCTTTGATGTCCAGCTTGCCCGAGCCGGCAGGACGGTTCCGGTAGTTTAGTTCGTTGGCTTTTACGGCTTGGTACGCCAGAGCTGTATCATAGTTGCGGATGCCTGCCTGGTAGGCTCCCGCAATGGCAAGACCCACAAAATTGGTCCCCACGCCGGATACAAATTCACTATTGGCAATGCCGTCGCCGAACCAGCCTTTGTCCCTGAATATCTGTAAATGTGTGTTTACGAAGCTGCCGTACCATTCCGGGTACGATAGCGACCATAGCTGCGTAATGTTCCAGAAAGCCCCCCAGATAGCATCTGTATTGATGAATTCAAAGGGCATTTGCCTGCCGTTCTGCTTTGGCAGCTGCCCCACCTGGCCACCGTGCTTCGGGTAGGCACCGTTCACATCGCTGGCGATGCCCCGGCCCAGTAGGGCATGGTATAACCCGGTATAAAATTTGATTTTATTGGGTTCATCCGGGTCGTCCACAGCAAATTTGCCCAGCTGCTGCTGCCAGGTTTTTTGCGCCTCTGTTTTTGCTTTGTCAAACGACAGCCCTTTTGCTTCGGCCATAAAGTTTTGCCTGGCATTGGCACAGGAGGTGTACGATAAGCCGGTTTTCACCTCAATCGTTTCCTGGTTTTTTGTCTGGAAATGGAGCGCAAGCCCGGCACCTTTGCCGGTGGCGCTTTTCTGATGTCCCTGGATCTGATCAGCAGTAAATGCACTTACATCGGCCGGTTTTTTGCTGATTTCACCATAAAAATACATGGCGACCTTTCCCTCGGGATCGTAAGTTTTTACATACCTGGGATAGGTGATCACAAAACCTTCAAAGTGCGTATCGTCGAGCATTTTGATACCGGCATCCGTTACCATGTCGCTTTCGCCCTGCTTGTTGCCGATATCCAGGATGATATGCGCCTGCTTACTTTCGGGAAAGGTATAGCGCTGAAAGCCCACCCTTTTGGTGGCGGTAAGCTCCGCGGTGATCTGGTAATCGTCCAGCAGTACCTTGTAGTAGCCAGGCTGTGCCACCTGATTTTTCCTGTCGAACCGGGACCGGTAACCCGTATTGGTACCTTCCAGATCGCCGGGCCTGGTTTTGAGAGTGCCGGTAGCGGGCATATAGCTCACCCCGCCGATCTGCCATTCATGAAAATGCACAAATCCCTCAATGGAATTTTGCCGCGTATCATACCCGACAGCTTCCCAGCCGGAAGGGTTGCCGTAATGCGCGTTGGTCGACGGGGCAAGTTTGGCCATGCCGTAAGGGACTGCCGCCGGCGTGTAAAAAAACCAGCGGCTGTGCGCTGTACCGATATCAGGATCAACATACTTTAACACATCCTGTGCTGCTGTGCGCGCACCTGCCAAATGCATGACCAATAATGCCACTGCTACGCTGAACCTGGCTTTCATATAGATGGATCCGGATTTAAAACTGCTCATTGTATGATATAAACCCGGGTACCTGATCTGGTATTGATCAGGGTCCGCCAGGCTGATTTTTAGTTCAGGGCAAAATTTACCTAAACAATTTTTGTTTCCTGCTATTTTACATACATTTAAATGTTCATACATTCGAACATAGTAAAGCTCCTGACCCTTATAATTACTGAAAATGAGATCTTTAAAAAGTTGCAGCATGCTGTTTTGCGTGGCGGTACTGCTTTCCTGCGGCGGTAAGCAGTCCGGGGAGCGCGGCGACGCAGCACAGCAGGAAATCGATGAAAAGCATTTCACGGCAGAGCCCGCACCGGACTGGACGAACCTGTTTGTGAGAAAGTCGGGCTGGTTCGGGGGAGACGGGATTTTTGCCATACCCCTCTCAGGGAAGGACGACGGGAAGAGCGACAGCCTGCTGTTCCTGTTCAGTGATACCATGGTAGGTGAAATCCGTAATGATACCTTGCAGCCGGGTTTTGTGATGGTTAACAATTCCGTTGCGTTGCTGAAAGGTAAAGCCCCTGTGTCATCAAACCTTGCATTCAGGATTGCGGGCGAAAAGAATGCTTACAAAGCCATTTTTACACCAGATACAAACAAGCCCGACAAGGATACCTACCTCTGGCTCGGGGACGGTTTCGCAAATCCCGATGCCGGTAAAGACGTTTTTATTTTTGCCTATCAGATTACCAATACCCACGATAAGTCACCTTTTCCTTTTAAAGAAACAGGCAATGTGCTGATCCGGATACCTGCCGGCAGTCCTTTTCCCTATGCCGGTCAGCAGCAGAAATCCCTGCCCTTCAACAATTACAGGAGCGGCGAAGAGACGATTTCCTTCGGTGCCGGTGTGTTCAACAACACGGAGGGTGCCGGGGAGCCTGATGCAGATGGGTTTGTATATGTGTATGGCATCAAAGGCAAAAACAAGCAGCTGGTTACGGCCAGGGTAAAGCCTGGCGCGATCGATTCATTCGATCAGTGGGAGTTCCGGAACAGCAGTGGGTGGTCCAGGGATGTGAAATCTGCCGGAGCAATCAGCGATTCGGTGTCCAATGAAATGAGCGTAAGCAGACTCGGAAAAGGAAAATATGCCCTGGTGTATCAGCTGGGTGGTATCCTTCCGGAAATATGCATGCAGGTAGGACCTACGCCCGCCGGTCCGTTTGGAAAGCGGATCATTCTTTACAAAACCACCAGCGACATCCGGGATACGGACCTGTTTACGTACAATGCCAAGGCACATCCCGCATTGTCAGCGCCCGGGGAGCTGCTGATTTCCTATAATGTGAACAGCTTTCAGTTTTTCGACGTGTTACCCAAAAAGCCTGACCTGTATCGCCCGCGCTTTGTACGGGTGAAATTCGGGCAGCCCACCACTCACGCAAGCCACTAGTATTATGACGGAAAAAGCAGATGTAGCACCCGCCGGGAGCAGATTGCCCTATATCATTTTGATCACGAGCGTCGCCGCATTTGGAGGCTTTCTTTTTGGCTATGATACGGCGGTAATCGCCGGGGCCATCGGATATCTTCAGGTGAGGTTCAACCTTTCTCCCCTGATGGTTGGCTGGGCTGCCAGCGCCGCCATCTGGGGGTGCGTGCTCGGCGCTATGTCGGCCGGGTACCTCAGCGACCGCTATGGCCGGAAGGCGGTACTGATTGGTACCGCGGTGCTTTTCGCACTGCCTGCCTATGGTTCGGCCGTAGTCGACGATCTTACCAGCTTCATTATCATGCGGCTGCTGGGCGGGGTCGGTGTAGGCGCAGCTTCCATGCTTTGCCCGATGTACATTTCAGAAATAGCGCCTCCGCACATACGGGGTCGCCTGGTTACCCTGTACCAGCTGGCGATTGTGCTGGGGATCAATATCATTTACGTAATTAATCTTAAAATCAGTCAGGCTGGCGACCAAGCCTGGAATGTGGCCAATGGCTGGCGCTACATGCTGGGCTCGGAAGTGATCCCCGCGGTCGTATTTTTTGTGTTGTTGTTTTTTGTCCCGGAAAGTCCGCGGTGGCTTGCAGCGCAGTCGAAGGGGGATGCAGCCAAAAAAATCCTCGAAAAAATCAATGGAAGTGCAGTGTCGCTGAAAGTTTACGCCGAGATATCGGAAAGTCTGCACGACGAAAAAGGCGGCTGGCGTGACCTGATGGACCAAAAGCTTCGTAAACCATTGCTGATCGGGGTTGTGCTGGCGCTGTTTTCACAGATTACCGGTATCAATGCAGTCATTTACTACGCGCCGGAAATCTTCAAAAGCATTGGTTTCGGCGCTGAGTCAGCATTTACCCAAACGATCATCATCGGGCTGGTGAACCTGCTTTTTACCTGCCTGGCGATTTGGCTGATAGACAGGGCAGGCAGGAGGAGCTTGCTGATCTGGGGGGTTGCCGTGATGGTGATCTGCCTTTTTGCCACCGGTATCTGTTTCCATTTTCATGTGGATCAGGGACCCTGGCTGCTGATTTTCATACTGGGTTACATTGCCGGTTTTGCCGTGTCACTCGGCCCGATTCCCTGGGTGCTGATGTCGGAGATATTCCCGACCAGGATCAGGGGCATTGCCATGTCGCTCGCTACACTGGTACTATGGGTTGGGGTAGTGGTGATTACCCAGCTTACGCCCTATTTTCTGGAGACATTCGGAGGCGCATCCACATTCTGGATTTTTATGGTCAACGCTGTGATCATCTGGATATTCACTTTTAAAAAGATACCGGAAACAAAAAACCGGACGCTGGAAGAAATCGAAAGAAGCTGGTGACCGAACCAGGGGAAATTCGATGATCGACCATCAACCGCAGGCAGCAATGAAAGATGTATTTATAGGAATTGATTTTGGCGGTACCAGGATCAAAATCGGGCTTATTGCCGGCGGGCAGCTGATTGCAGACGCAAACCTGGAAGCAGATGCAGCGCTGACGTTTGAGCAAAGGCTGACGGACATTGGATTGGAAATGAGCCGGCTGGTTTTTGCAGGTTCATACAGGCTGACGGGCATCGGCTTTGCATTTCCCGGAATCGTGAATTTTCATACAGGACGGATTTTGTCAAAATATGTAAAATATCCCGGTGCCGAAAATGTTGATCTTAACCGGTGGGCGCAAGCCAATTTCGGGGTACCCGTCGCGGTGGAAAATGATGCCCGTGCTGCGCTGGTGGGTGAGTGGAAGCATGGCGCGGGAAGAGGAAGCAGCGATCTCGTACTGGTAACCCTGGGTACCGGAGTGGGAACAGGAGTGCTGGTAAATGGAGCGCCATTGCGGGGCAAAAACTTTATAGGCGGCAACCTGGGAGGGCATTCAACCATCAATGCAGACGGAGTGATATGCAACTGCGGCAATATCGGCTGCGTGGAAAGCGAGAGCTCCACCTGGGCATTGGCGCGGATCGCCGCAGCGTCTCCGGGCTTTTCCGAAAGCAGGCTTGCAGCACTGGATCTCATCGATTTTAAGAACCTTTTCGAGCTTGCGGAGCAAGAAGACGCACTCGCGGTAAGTTTGCTGGATCGCTGCCTCAGAGTATGGTCGCTGTGCGTGATCAACCTGGTTCATGCATATGATCCGGAAAAAGTGATCTTCGGCGGAGGCATTATGAAAAGCAGCCAGGTCATTCTGCCCTACATCAGACAAATGCTCGATAAACATGCCTGGGTCAGCGCTGCCGATGTGGAGCTGGTGGTGGCTGCACAGCCCGAGCATGCCGGAATCTGGGGTATTTATGAGTTATTCAAACAAAAGAACCATTGACATGCAATCGACCTACGACAAGTTTCCCTATATAGAAATAAGCAAATCATCCGCATTGTGTTTCACGGGCTGGAAGCTCATTTTTTCTGAAATAAGCCGGTTTGTGCGGTTAAAAAGTAAAACCAGGACTGTTGTTTGCATCGACCTTTATCATGGGGTGGATGTTGCAGACATGCTGGATGCCATCAGGAATCATCTCCGGCCTGACGCATTGTTTGAAACAAGATCCTGTTTGAAAAGTGAGGCCGATATTCAGGAAATGATTCACCCTTTTGTCACAGACGATCAGATTTTTGGTAAAATCAATAACCTTGAATTAAGTGACTACCTAGATACAGCCGCGCTCGACCGGATAAAACAGCAGATCAGCGCCATTGAATCGGGGATCGTCGTTGTTTTTGGCGAGGGCGCCGCCGTTTTTGCACCGGCCGATGTATTGATTTATACCGACCTTGCACGCTGGGAAATACAGAAGAGGATGAGACGCAATGAAGTGGGCAACTTTGGCGTGGACAACCTTAATGCAGGTTTTGCACTTAAATATAAACAGGGATATTTCCTGGATTGGCGCATGCTGGACCGGCACAAGCTGGCGCATTTTGACCGTATCGACTATTTCATTGATGCCAATAAGGCCGATGAGCCCAAAATGCTACATGCAGAAACATACCGGCAAGGGTTGGAGCTGGCCGTGTCGCGTCCTTTCAGAGTGGTACCTTTTTTTGATCCCGGACCGTGGGGTGGCCAGTGGCTCAAAGAAGTGGTGGACCTGGACCGCGATGCCATGAACTATGCATGGGGATTTGATTGCGTGCCCGAAGAAAACAGTCTGCTTTTCAAAGTAGGCGATCACCTTTTTGAGCTTCCGTCCATGAACCTCGTCCTGACTCGCCCGGAGCAGCTGCTTGGAAAAGCCATCGTCCGGGAGTTCGGGGCAGAGTTCCCGATCCGGTTTGATTTTCTGGATACCATGGAAGGCGGTAATCTGAGCCTGCAGGTGCATCCTACGCGCGCGTACATTCAGGAGCACTTCGGGATGAGCTATACGCAGGATGAAAGTTATTATTTTCTGGAAGCAAAGGGAGATGCATGCGTATACCTGGGTACCCGTAAAGGTGTGGATGCCGCAGCGATGATTGACGATCTGAAAAAAGCACAAAGCGAAATGAGCGACTTTGATGCTGAAAAATATGTGAATAAGCTGCCGGTCAAAAAACACGATCATATCCTGATCCCTGCGGGAACGATCCATTGTTCGGGCAAAAATGCCGTAGTACTCGAAATATCAGCAACCCCCTACATCTTTACATTCAAGCTGTGGGATTGGGGCCGGCTGGGGCTGGACGGCAAGCCCAGGCCGATCAACATCGAACATGGCAGCAAGGTAATCGATTATACGCGGGATGAGGATTGGGTAAAAAAGCATCTTGTCAATCACGTTACCACTATTTCAGCCGGCGAGCACGTGACCGAGGAGTCAACAGGCCTGCATACCACGCAGTTTATCGAAACCAGGAGGCACTGGTTTGACACAGAGGTGCTCCATGTTACGAATGGAAATCTGCATGTGGTCAACCTGGTAGCAGGGGATGAAGTACTGGTCGAAAGCCCTGACAGGCTGTTTGAACCCTATACAATTCACTATGCCGAAACCTTCATCGTACCCGCCAATGTAACGGCTTATACGATCACGCCGGCCGGAAAATCAGCCGGAAAGCAGTGCGCGACGTTAAAAGCTTACGTCAGAACCTGAAAATGCGGGTGACTGAAAGGTATCCGGAATTACTATTTTTGTGATTCTTCCCAATTTCCTGAACATGAAACTCAGCATTGATCATAAAAGTCCGGTCCCTTTGCACATTCAGGCAGAAAACCTGCTGCGTGCCATGATCAATGATCCCGAGCATCTGAACGGAAAGTTTCTGCCCAATGAAATGGATCTGGCCCGGCAGCTGGCCATATCCAGGTCCACATTGCGCCAGGCTTTGAATAAGCTCGTATATGAAGGATTGCTGGTCAGGAAAAAGGGGATAGGAACCAGGGTAGCGGAACCGGTGATTACCTCCAAGTCGAAGAACTGGCTGAGCTTCACGCAGGAAATGAATGCGCGGGGTATCCATGTCAAAAACTTCGAGCTGCACATCACCTGGGTTACGCCGGACGAAAAGACCGCTAATTTTTTTGCCATTGATCCCGGTAAGAAAATCCTGAAACTCGAACGTCTGAGGGGCAAGGTGGAAGGGCCATTCGTTTACTTCATTTCCTATTTCCACCCGAGGGTAGGGCTCACGGGCGAGGAAGATTTTAAACGACCGCTTTATGATATTCTTGAAAAAGACCACATGGTCGTGGCGACGCTTTCGAAGGAAGAGGTAGGGGCTATTGCCGCCGACAAGTTCATTGCTGCCAAGCTGGAAGTGGACGTGGGAAGCCCGATATTGTTCCGGAAGCGTTTTGTCTTTGACCAGGGCGACAGGCCTATCGAATACAACCTCGGCTACTACCGGGCTGACAGTTTTGTATACACCATTGAAAGTGTCAGGGAATAGTTAATCTTCCCGCTTGTTTTTTGACGTTTACTGTCCTGCGTTAGGGTTGGAATGTGGCTGCTATGTTCTGAAGCGCACAATCTGACGGTGACGCCGCCTTCCCGATGTACGATTGAGCATATCCAAAATGGGCAGATAGCTCACCGACCGGTATGGATAGTGCCGGGGCGTCGCAAAGGAACTTTTAGCGTAAAATAACCTTTTTACTCTAACCTGACTCTGAAAGACGAATTATGAAAAAAATAGGGTTTTTATCATTTGGCCACTGGGCCAGCCATCCGGCTTACAGGGCCCGGACAGCGAGCGATACATTGCTTCAGTCCATTGACCTGGCCGTTGCCGCCGAAGAAATCGGTTTGGATGGCGCTTACTTTCGTGTACATCATTTTGCAGCCCAGCTGGCGTCGCCTTTTCCTTTGCTGTCGGCGGTTGGTGCCAAAACAAGCAAGATTGAAATTGGTACGGGTGTGATCGACATGCGTTATGAAAATCCGCTGTACATGGTGGAAGACGCCGGCGCTGCCGACCTGATTTCGGGCGGACGATTACAACTGGGTGTCAGCAGAGGATCGCCGGAGCAGGTGATCGACGGCTGGCGCTATTTCGGATACGAACCCGAGGAGGGGGAGACGGACGCTGATATGGGCCGCCGCAAAACATTGGAATTCCTGGAAAAGCTGGAAGGAAAAGGATTTGCACGGCCAAACCCAAACCCGATGTTCCCGAATCCCCCGGGTCTGCTCCGGCTAGAACCTTATTCCGAGGGATTAAGGGAGCGCATCTGGTGGGGGGCAGCATCCAATGCGACGGCTGTGTGGGCTGCCGAAAACGGGATGCACCTGCAAAGTTCCACGCTGAAATACGATGAGAGCGGCAAGCCTTTTCATATGCAGCAGGCGGAGCAGATCAGGTTATACAAAGAAGCCTGGAAAAAAGCGGGACATCCCCGCGAGCCCAGGGTTTCAGTGAGCCGGTCTATTTTCGCACTTGTCAATGATGAGGACCGTTACCTGTTTGGGCAGGAGTCCAACCGCCGGGATAAGATCGGGATGATTGAGCAGGATAAACGCGCGATTTTTGGCAGAAGCTACGCTGCCGAACCCGATAAGCTGATCCAGGAACTGGCGCAGGATGAGGCTATACAGGAGGCTGATACATTGCTGCTGACCATCCCCAACACATTGGGGGTTGACTACAATGTGCATGTGCTCTCGGCGATTCTGGAACATGTGGCGCCCGGCTTGGGCTGGCGGTAAGTTAGGCTGATTCAAAGACGTTTTTAAAACAGAAATCCTGCAAGTCAAGCACTTGCAGGATTTTGTGTCTTTACAGCAGGGGAAATGTTTAATGCTTCCCCTTATTTTTAATAACCGTCATTCTGTTTAATGGCAGGCGAGCTGGTAATGACAGCGAGTGCCGGTATCGGGTACAAAAGCTGGTACTCCTTGATCGGCGTCGAAATGCCTACTGTACTCTTACCAGGTCCGGATACTTTCGCATTCATCACTTCCATGGCACGTCCGGTACGCAGCAGATCAAACCAGCGGTGGCCTTCAAAAGGAGATTCCAGTCGCTCTTCATTGTAAACCGCCGCCTTGAATGTATCATAGGTCAGTCCGGCCAGCTCTTTCAAACCAGCACGCTTGCGTACCAGGTTGATCGCTGCATAAGCATCGGTATCGGGGCCTTTCTTTGATTCATTCAGTGCTTCTGCATAATACAGCAGGATATCAGCGTACCGGATCACGTACCAGTCCGCACCCGAATCGCCGAAGCCGCCTCCTGTTTCGCGCTCTACATAACCGCGGACATACTTGGCAGCAACAAATGCGCCATTCTGCGTGTAACCGTCAGCAATGTTGTTGCGGCGCACATCGCCCGTCGTGTAGGCAGCAGCGATGTCGTCTGTGGGCTGGTTGAACCCGTAGGCGCCGCCGGATGCAATGGTAATCCCTTCTGAGCCGGTAGGCGCAAAGTGATTGGGAAGGTTGGAACCCAGTCCATTTGCAGCACCTTTATATTGTGCCTGCCAGATGGCCTCAGGATTGCCCTGCTGCCCGGCCTTATACAGGTCGGCATACACAGGCAGCAGGCTGTAAGTGCCCGATGTCACTACTTTCTTGAACTCAGCAGCAGCCTCAGCGTATTTTTTTTGAGTTAAATAAACCTGGCCCAGCAAGCTTTGTGCAGCTCCTTTGGTGGCCCGGCCGACACCGGCCTCGCCATAGGAAACCGGTACCAAACCTTCCGCTTTTGTAAGGTCGGCCTCGATCTGCGCGTAAACTTCCTGCACGCTCGCACGACCTACTTTATAGCTTGCATCAATATCCGTTACCGGCTCGGTTACCAGCGGAACGCCGCCGAATAAGCGTACGAGGTTGAAATAAGCCAGGGCCCGCAACGTGAGTGATTCGCCTGTGTATTGTTTTTTCAATTCATCACCGACCGTCGAACCATCGATTTTGGCAAGAATACTGTTGGTTCTCGCAATCAATGTGTAGCTGTTCTGCCAGAATGCAGTAAGGTGCTCATTATCGGTTGTCTCACGGAACTCGTCGATGTTTCTTTTGGCATCATTGCCCGACGCACCCGCGACAAGCTCGCTGCTATTGTCAGAGCGAAGGTCCACCAGCAAGTGATAGTAACCATTTCCCGAATACACCTGTGAAAAAGCGGAGTAGGCACCCACGACGGCCTGGCCGAAATCAGATTCAGTTTTGAAGAAATCCGTTTCACCGATCTGCGAGATGGGTTTTGATTCGAGGAACTCTTCGCAGGAAGTGCCTGAAAAAGCCAGGACAACCAGCGCGACAGCTATTTTTATATTTTTTGAGATCATGTCAGTCAATGTTAAAGGTTGGGCTGGGTTTAAAAACCAAGGTTAAGTCCAAATACAATCGTGCGTGCCATCGGGTAGGTACCGTAGTCGATACCCGGCGTAAGCGCAGACGAGATCCACGGATCACCCTCGGTGGTGTTCACTTCCGGATTGTAGCCCGAGTATTTGGTGAAAGTGTGCAGGTTTTGGATGTTCATGTACACCCGCGCATTTTTCAGGATGGTTCCGTTCAGCACTTTGCCAAGCCGGTAGCCGATGGTCACGTTCCGGATGCGCAGGAAAGAGGCATCGTCTACGAGGTACGAAGAGATCGTACGGTTATTGGCCGAGCTTCCTGCACCAAACGTTCTGCCATCACCCGGTTCTTCCGGCGACCGCCAGTAGTTCACCGAAATCGTTCCGTTGTTGCGGTAGGCACTGCGTTTGGTGAGGTTCATCACTTCCACATCCTGAACACCCTGCAACGAGAACCCGAAGTCGAAGTTGCCCAGTGTGAAGCTGTTCGTCATACCGTAAGTGAATTTCGGAAGGTTGTTGCCAATGATCGTTTTGTCAGAATCGTTGATCTGTCCGTCACCGTTCAGATCCCTGAATTTGGCATCCCCGGCGTAGGTATTTGGTAAGTGTGCCGATGCATTCACTTCCTCAATGGTATTATAAACGCCGTCAAAAATGTAGCCGTAATAGCTTCCCAGCGGTTGACCGATCTGCGTAATGTGGGTCAAAGAGTTTTCCTGGGCACGGTTTGCGACAATAATGGGTGTGCCTCCTGCGCCGAGTGATTCCACTTTGTTTCTGTTAAAGGAAATATTGGCATTGGTTGTCCAGGTGAAATTCGCGTTTTTGAAATTCCGTGTTTCCAGGGCAAGTTCAAGTCCTTTGTTACGCAGACTTCCCAGGTTACGCAAAGCAGTTTCATAACCTGTTGAAAGCGGCACCGGAACGTTCAAAAGCAAATCCGATGTCAGCTTGTTGTAGTAATCTACATTCAGGAAAATGCGGTTTTGAAAAAGACCCAAATCCAATCCCAGATCCACTTCTTTGGCTTTTTCCCATCCTAAGTTTGCATTGCCCAGAGATCCCTGCGCCAAACCGCTGGCGATGGAGCCGTCGCCTGAGCCCAGGATGTAATTGCTGCCGTAAATCAATCCCACCGAAGCATAGTCAGGGATCTGGTTGTTTCCGATCAGACCATAGCTCGCGCGCACCTTCAACTCGCTGAGTGCAGCTACATCAGCCAAAAACTTTTCCTGCCCGATTCTCCATCCCACAGAAGCCGAAGGGAAGTTACCCCACTTGTTGTCCGAACCAAAGCGGGACGAACCGTCGCGGCGGAATGTGGCGGTCAGGAAATACTTTTCATCCAGATTGTAAGTAGCGCGGCTCAAAAGCGACAGCAATGTCCACTGCGAGCGGATGGAGCTACCGCCGGTCACGATACCTGCATTCAGGGTCGGTACCAGGTCGTTAGGAAAATTGTTGGCATTAACGGCTGTGGAGTTGAAGGATGACTTTTGTTCGGTCAAACCCACGAGCACATTCAAATGATGGCGCTCTGCAAAACTGTTGTCGTAAGTCAGCGTATTTTCATTGATCCAGCTGATATTGGTCGCTGCGTACGACCGGCCGAACGATGGGTTTACACTGATAAATGAAGGTGAAAACTTGTTGTTGCTGAACGTATTCACATCCGCATTGATACTCGTTTTGAATTGCAGGTTTTTTACAATGTCAATCGTGGTAAACAAGCTACCCACCGTGCTGAACTGGTTCATGGTGTTCTTGATGCCTTCCCCGAAAGCCAGTGCATTGTTGTAAGTGATGTTCTGCGTGGTACCGTCGTCGTAATGCAGCGTGTAAGAAGTAGCATAGCTGCCATCCGCATTTCTGGAAGGGTATATGCCCGGAACCGACATGACCGTGGTAGCTACTGCACCATAATCCTGGATCCCGCCGGTGGTGGCGATGCGGTTATTGGTATAAGACGGAGCCACACGGAAGCCGACTTTTACTTTGTCGGTTACTTTGGCATCCACATTCAGACGAAATGCATATTTCTTGAAACCTGAATTGATCACGATCCCTTCTTGGTTCTGGTAATTTCCTGACAGGTAGTACCGCGCATTTTCAGTGCCGCCAGAGGCTGCGATCTGGTAGTTTTGCATGGGTGCCCGGCGGTAAAGCAGGTCTTGCCAGTCCGTAAATGGGAGGGAGGCTGCGTTTTTGAATTCGTCAGGGATTTTAAACTGAGGTCCGCTTCTTACCGAATTGGGGTCAGTTGCTTTTCCGCCTGCGCGCACCCAGTCGGTATTGCGCTGGTCAATCTGCCGCTGTGCATATTGCTGGTTGCTCATGATGCCCACCTTCTTACCGATCTCCTGAAAACCGTAGCTGGCATTGATGCTGATCTGCGATTTTCCGGCTGCGCCTGTTTTGGTTGTGATCAGAACCACACCATTGGAGCCGCGTGATCCGTAAATAGAAGTTGCCGAAGCATCTTTCAATACATCAATTGATTGAATGTCACCAGGGTTAATGCTCGCCAGCGGGTTTACCGGAGACTGGTCACCGATATCACCACCCTGTGCCCCTGCACTGCTCACCGAGTTGTCCAGCGGCACGCCATCCACCACATACAAAGGCTGGTTACCCGCTGTGATAGAGCCGGTTCCTCTGATTTTCAGGGAAATACCACCGCCTGGTGCGGCCGAAGTCTGCTGCACCTGTACACCGGCCATCTGGCCCGCCAGCGCTTCGCCGAAGGAAACTACTGCACGGTCCTGCAACTGCCGGGAGCTTACCGAGGCAATCGAGCCGGTCAGCTCGCGCTTCTGCTGGCTTCCGTAACCTACTACCACGACTTCATTCAGCGCTTTGTCGCTGCTTTCGAGCTGAGGTGATATGGTGGAGCGGTTTCCTACCGGTTCTTCCAGGTCACCGTAACCTATATACGTAAATAAAAGTGTGCTGTTTGCCGGCACCTGGATCTTATAATTTCCACCTGCATCCGAAGCCACACCGTCGGTGCCGCCTTTCACCCGGATCGACACGCCGACGAGCGGCTGACCGGTTGCTTTTTCGGTAACCTGTCCGCTCACAGTAACTTGGCCAGTCCGGCCGGAAGTCTGAGCCTGAGCGCTGGTGTAGCAAAAGAACAGTACAAATACTTTAAAGAGTAGTCCCAAAGGCACACCGCAGACATCGCGGAAGTGATTGGCAGATTTAGTAAACATTTTTTTTCCCATAAGGTATGGAAGGTTAGTGGTCTAGAAATGGTAGAATCGAAAGGTATCGAAACAAATATAATGTTTTTATTAAATGTAAAATCTTTTCATAAGAAAAAAATAATATTATCGAATTAAAAAGAAAGGTAACGGAGGTTTTGACGAATATTCTTGATCTGATTGTGACAAAAAAGAAAATGCTTCCAGGGTTCAGGCTGGAAGCATTTTTGGTATAGTCGAAAAAAATCGGCGACGCAGTGGTACCTACCGGTATTGCTGCCAGTTCAGTGTTTTATTCACGACCGGCAACTTGTGCTGCTGCGCATATTCATTCCTGACTTTCTGCACATTGCTCCACCACTCTTCCAGCGGATAATGCAATTCCCTGTAAATTAAATAGCTAAGATCGATGGTGCGCACCGGCTGATGATCTTTGATGTCGTCCACCTCAAACAAAAACTTACGTCCGTTGGCTTCTTCCACGAGCGGCTGCCATTCTTTAAACCATATTTTTTCTACGAATGCCAGTGTACTGTCGCGCTGTGTTTTCAATTTGCTGATCATGTCCATGGCGGCATCCAGCTGCTTGATTGCCTGGGTTGAGTTAGTTGCGCCGGTAGTTGAAGCTTTTTGCAGCAAATCCGTCACCTGGTTCAATGTTACCAGCATCCGCAAATTCTGTCCGCAGATTGCGGCTACTGATTCGAGCACTTCCAGATTATAAAGCTGGGATTTGACAAGCGATTTGTTGTCCCGAATCAATTGGAGCGCATATTTATTACGTGGGAGCATGGCTTTTGCAGTAGCGAGGCGCGCGGTATTGACGGGATGAGTTTTGTCCGCAATCGCCAGTGTGCCAGCTAACGGCACGGGTAGTAGGGGCAGGGTTTGATCTCTTTCAGGATGCACAAAAAGGCTGTCCGAATTTCCCTTGATCATGGGCCGCCAGGTTGACGGGATCCAGTCCCAGCTTTCAGTATGGAACTCGGCCTGCTCGCTCAGGACGTGGTAAATGCTATCCATATCTTTCTGCTTTGGTCCGTAAAAAGCATTCATAAACCGCGCAGAAGCATTTTCGGGAGTCAGGTTTTTGCTGTTCCACCCAGCAGCCGTAGCCGTCGCATAGCCCAGCCAGAATGTCTCCGGATGCAGCCCTGCATCGGCCCAGCCGGCAATCACCACGCCCGCAAAAGACGACAGGTTGTCGGCAAAAGCCGTATTGATTTCCTTCATCATATCTGCCACCCGGCCCGAGGAGCGGTCACTTCCATCCGCCATCACGGCCGACTTGGTATGCAGCGGGTAGTAGTTTGGAAAAATGGGCTCGGCGCCCTGCGTGGCGGTATAGACAAACTGGCGAATGCCGTGTTTCTTATACTCAGCCGCGATTTCCTTGTTATAAACCCCGTCCACCAGATGTGTCGGCAAGGCTGTAATATCCTCTTTTCGCAAAGGAAATTCACCCCAGAACAAAACCGTGCGGCCCTGCTCATGCAGCCTGTCAGCCATTTTTTTGATAAACCAGGCCAGTAGTCGCCCGTTTCCGCCAAGGCTGTCGGCCATCGCTTTTTCCGACGGTGCTTTGCCGGTGTAGTAGGCTTCATCATTTGAAAAAATGATGTATTTGCTGCCTTTGCTCGCATTGATCAGCTCACTGAACATGGCATCCAGGAGCTTGAATGTCTCCGGATTGGTGACCGAAAACTGGTAATTTATGTCATCAATCAGTCGCAGCTTCCGGTATTCCGGATGTTTGAGGATAAAAGAAACGTGCGCAGGCGCATCCAAAAAAGGTACCATGTCCACGTAGTACGCATTTGCATAATCTGCCAGTTCCTGGTACTCAGCAGGTGTTAATGCATACGGCTCCACGATCGCAGGAGCCGATTTGTATTGAAAATGACCTTCCAGTTTAATTGAAAACGCGTTGATTTTATAGGTAGAGGCCTGTTTGATAATTCGCTTCAATGCACTCATTTTTTCCAGGTGGTGAGCGTCGTCCCAATAAATCATCCGGACTTCCACATTCGGCCAGTCGGTAATCTCACCTTCCGGCAGCTGCATTTGAGGCGCCTGCTCGCGGAGCAACTGTAAAAACGTTTGCACACCATAGTACAAGCCCTGCGTAGCATTGGCCGTAATGGTCACATTGCCTGGCTTCAGGCTCAGCTTGTAGGCCTGACGAGTAAGCGCCGCACGGTTGGTATCCACGCTTGCGCCAATGTTTACGGATCCGGGTTGCACCACGAGCCGGATAGCCGGAGCGGTCCCTGATGCGCCTGAGGCATTATTCAATGTAAGGCCCGCCTCTTTCAAGCCTTCCTGCAAGCTCGCCTGCTCTTTGGCCGATGCCGGATCGGCTACAATTTTCCATTTTTTGTTGATGGTGAACATTTTCCTGGTCAGCGCAGCCTGCTGTGGGAGTGGGAGTAAGGCAGATCCGGGATCAATGTTTTTTGTGGTGGCTGCCTTTGAAGTTTTGACCTGGGCGTTTACTGTGCTTGTTGTTAGAAAAAGACAGCAGGCCAGGAAAAGCATTTTGCCTGCGCTGATCTTTCGGTTTTGTGGGAAAGTTGTAACAAAGTTCAAAGCTGGAAGTATTAAGGGTTGGTTAGGAATAGTATTCGAAGAGCATTGCACGCCGCACAAGTGTTGATCTATCAAACTTATGACAAGCATTTATTTGCAATTAAAAACAAAAAGACAAGGAAACGAAACTTTCTGGTCAATTTTCAGCTGAGGTGTGCCATACAGTTTTGCGTAGTGAGTTAGAGGATTTTGCAGAAGCTGTTTCCCGTGTGACAGTGAGATTCCAGGAAATGTGGGTACAGTTATTGAGACGTTCCGGAAAACGACACAACAACATGGACAATCAAGACCTAAAAACCGCAGGAAGAATATTACTGGGCGCTAGCCTGGTTTACGCAGGCATCAGTCATTTAACATTTGCCAGAAAAGAATTCCGGGCGCAAGTCCCTGACTTTGTTCCACTCAAAACGGACGATACGGTGGTTTATTCCGGGTTCGCGGAAATTGCACTCGGGGCCGCGCTAATCGCCACACCCGCAAAGCATCGTGCAAAAGTCGGTAAGTTCGCTGCTGCATTTTTTACCGCCGTCTTCCCCGGCAATATCGCCCAATACACCCACAAAAGGGACGCATTTGGACTTGACACAGATAAAAAACGTTTTGGCAGATTGTTTTTTCAGCCGGTTCTGATCTGGTGGGCGCTGGCTAGTACGCGCTAACGTTTGTCTTGTTCATGCGTCAATTTCTATATTTGCCGCATGGACAAGCACACACAAAAACATGACACCTTTATCAGGGCCATCATGGGTAACCGGCAGATCGCCCTCGACTATTTCCAATCCTGCATTCCGAGAAATATCCAGGATCTGCTTGATTTCTCAACCTTTCAGCAACTTCCTGATACATACATTTCCAAGGAACTGCAAAAATCCATATCTGATATTGTGTACACCTGCAAAAGAGCAGGCGGCGACGGAGAGGTAAAGATCTCGTTACTCGTCGAACACAAAAGCTACGTCGACAAATACGTACCGATCCAGATTGGCAGCTACATTTTTTCCGGACTTTTAAAGCAGATCAGCAACAAAGAAAGTCCCTCGCTAATCATTCCGATTCTCCTTTACCACGGCAAAGACCGGTGGGAGTACAAAACGCTGGCGGATATCTTCGAAAATGTGGAACCAGCATTGCGTGGGTTTGTGCCTGATTACCAATATATTTTCCATAACCTGGGCGAGATTTCTGATGAAGAAATCCAGGAGCTGCACAATAAATTTTTGGCTGCGTCCCTGCTGGCTATGAAACATATTGCGTTTAAAGAACAGTTGAATGCATTACTTCCAACCATTTTGACGCTGGCAAGTGGGATGGGGAAGAACTTGCAAAATAGCCTCGTTGTTTATACATTGGATGGAAATCCTCTTACCGAAAAACAAATTGATGACCTCTTTACATTATTAGGAAATCAAAACAAAGACGCGATTATGGATATTTTAGAAGTATTCAAGGAAAAAGGCAAACAAGAAACTACTTGTGAGGCTGTAAAGAATCTGATTAAGCAGGCAGTGCTTACCGATGAACAAATTGCTTCTGCAATGAATGTGAGAATAGATTACATCGCGGAGATTCGGGAATCAATGACCTCAGAATCATAATAGGAGTTTACTTTTTATTTTTCCGTAAACTTCGCAATACACCCCTTACATATCCGCTCCGTCAAATCCCTTAGCAACTTCACACGATCGGATAAATATTCCAATTCCCCTTTCTCAATCTTGTAGTTGATTTCATAGCGCGCGTCAATATATGCTTTTTTGAGAAGTTTGAATAGACGAGCCTCTTCAGGTGTATTTTTAGGGAAAACAGTTTTAAAATCTGAATGAAGATTCTCAACTTGTTTTCCTAATTCTTCAATATCGTGAGTTCGGGGCTTGTAGTCGGTGAAAACGAGAAGTATGGCTGCATAATATGTTTCTGTTGTTTGATGAAGATTGAATACCGAAAAATTGTTGTCTTCATTTTGCATTGCCAAATCAGCATATTTTTGAAAGTCATTTCCTCTTTTAAACCAATGGCCAAAAGAATTTATCGCTTTCTTTTGTCTTTCCTGCGGACTCAATTCTTTCGGCTCGGATAAACTGAAATTTCCGGAATCAAAAAGCATAATTCCTTCCTTGAAAATATCCACGAAGAAATAGAAGTTCCGCTCGATTTTGTCATTCACAAACCAAACGCTATGTTGAATGATATTAGTTTTGGTAATGTCCTGATTAGCCGCTAGTGCCTTATCTAATTCCTGCCATTTCTTATGTCCTCTTGCAGCTTTCCTATCTTTAGTAACGACCAGAATATCAAAGTCACTCACATATTCATAAGTCTCCTGAAAGTCCTCCACCCAATCACCACGCGCATGACTTCCAAAAAGAATGATCATTTCAGCGGGTATTTTGTCAAGAATAATTTTGGTGAGGACTTTTAATTCTTCCTGCTTTTCTTTGGGTAGGTGGGAGAGGGAGGATTTCAATCTTATCGAGTTTTAGTGTGTTTATTCATATTTAAAATAGACTATTCTCCAATACTGATTTTTAAGTTTGGCAACTCAACTTGCAGCTTCACCTTGGCTTTTAAAGCTGTAAAAACTCTTAGCAATGTATCCATTGTAACATTACTAGCATTGCTTTCGAGTCTTGAAATTTGCGCTTTCTGCACACCAATTAATTTCCCTAATTCTTCTTGCGTCAAATTTCTTTCTTTTCTGGTCTCTTTTATAGCCTTGCCGATCAGGTCCATTTGTAACTCGTATTCAAATTTGTCCCGTTCTGGTGTCCCGACTTTACCGAGAAGTTTATCCTGAACTTCGTCCAATGTGTACGTTTTCATTTTCTCTTGTTGTTTTCCTTTTGTTTGTTCGAAAAGTATTCAGTTCGCATGGTAAGTGCCTTTTGGATTTCCTTATGCGCAACTTTACTTCTCTTTTTTATAAATCCATGTGTGGAAACTACCAAGGTATCAGTAGGTAAAGTTTTGTCCCAAAACGCCAGAAGCCTATATTGAAGACCTTGATAAAGTGTCCTGAACTCCCAGATTTCATCGGTGAGTTTCTTGAAAAGTTCAGGATCAGTTTTGACCTGTGATTTACGAATGTTAAAGAGTATTTTCTCAGAATGCTTCTTGTCAAGTCCAGTCAGAAATTCAAGCGCCTCTTCTAAAATCAGAATTTCAAAAAGCTTGTTCATATATAGGTGTGTCTATAAAGCAAATATATAAAAGTTTCTTTAAAGCGAAACTCGAATTCTATAATTTTAGGACAGATCGGGCGCGTGGCCCCTCACGCAATAATCACCTCAATATTATGCTGTTTCAGCATCCGCAAATCCGCCTCCTCAATCTTATCATCCGTCACCACCTTATTAATCTTATCAAAACCACAAATAAACGCCAGCCCTGACTTTTTGAATTTGGAAGAATCAGTTACGATGATGACTTCTTCAGCGATGTCGATCATGATCTGGTTGAGGTAGGCCTCTTCCATGTAGTGGGTGAAAAAGCCCGTATTGGCCTTAATTCCGTCGATTCCGAGGAAAAGTTTGTTGCAGTATAGTTGCTTAAAATTCCGCTCCGCCATCGGGCCGACGAGCGACATTGAGAATTCTTTGAGGTAGCCGCCCGGCATATATACCTGCAAGTTTTCGTACTGGGCCAGGTTGTTCACAATGTCCAGCGCGTTACTGATGACGGTCAGGTTTTTAAATTTTTCAAGGTTGTTGGAGATTTCAAAAGTCGTGGTGCCCGAGTCCAGAATAATGCTGTCTTCCTCATTGATCAGCGACACGGCCTTCTTGCCGATCAGCCGTTTGATGTCGTGGTTAATGTTCCTTTTTTCGGTAACGGTCAGGGCTATGTTGTTGGTTTTGAATGCCCCGCCATGAGCCCGCACGAGCAGATTGCTATTTTCCAGCTTGTCCAGATCATTGCGGATCGTGACTTCACTCACTTCCAGCATTTCACTTAAATCATTCACATTTACTTCACCCAGTTCATCGAGTTTTTGCAGGATAAGCGAACGACGCTGCGCAGTCTTTTTCATGGTAACAATTCATTTTATTTGTAAATGTAGCAACATCCGGGGAATGCCTTTGTAGAACCAGGACTAACCGTTCCTGCCCGTCGACGGAATTTCAGCTTCATCAGGGTGCGAAAAAGCCCGGTGCACTTCAATGATCTTTTCAATGCGTTCCAGGATCAGCGTCATCATCTCTTTGGGAAATGTCGCCTCCACGACGATCAGTTTCAGGTGTTCGTCCTCTGTTTTAAAAACCTGCATGTAGCTGACCTCAAAGCGGCTTTTGCCAAATACCTGCAATAGTCTGCTCAGCATGTTATTCGTGTCTGTGACGTAGATCGATATCCGGCTAGACCCGGCAAACTGGTTTTCCATCGGATCTATTTTTTGACCTTCACAGTAAAAGAAACACGCCTGGTTTCATGGATAAACGAATGTGCCCCATGGCTATCGCGGCGCGTGTTGCCGGTTTTGGGATATTCGTAAATGCCATAAAATTTGATTTCATGCCCATCCGGGCAATCTTTCCTGATCTGCACCTGGGAAGTAAGCCGCTGCGCACCCGACCAGTCGGCGCGGGCGAAAAAGAGCATGCGACGGTTTTCCATCATTACATTAGGATCTTCGGTAAAAAGCTGCAAGCCAAAATCATGCAGCGAATCAAGCTCTGATTTGGTGAAAATGCTGATCCACTCGCCCGGATTGACGGTTCCGTCGCCATTTCCCTCTCCAACCCGTGTTTGGTTTTCGACTTCGAGATTGACATTGCGACCATCTGCGATCTCAAATTTTGTCAATGTTTTTTCAGGTGAATAAAAGGGCACTTCCAGCAAAAACTGATCTTTTTTGCCCTGATAAGTGAGCAATAATTTCAGCTTCGCGCGGTCTAAATTCGCATTTCGTGACCTAATTTTAAATGCAGTTTTATCATACAAAGTACCTTGCAAAATCTTCCCAACTGTAATCGCGGGATCCATCACCTCGACATCTTGATCCTGCGCAATCAGCTCTATGCGTACCGAGTCCACCGCCGCGCCGCCTTTATTAAACAATAATGGAGTTAAAGAAACGATATCCCCGACGCCGGGCATCTGCCGGTCAAGCGTATAGGTAGCCAAGGTAATGTGGCCAGGATCCCCGTTTTTGTAAATTCCAATGTTGCTGTGCTCGCTGTTTCCCTGCCATTGAATACGTCCCTTTAGGTCGCTGCGCAGGTTTTTGTGGGTGATTTTTCGGGTAGGAACATTCAGTTCAAGAAGTTCAAAAGTGGTGTTGGGTTTGTAAATGCTGTCCGTCGTAATATTGACGGATAAGCCCGGCAAGGTCGGGCCGTCGGGGAGCCATTTTTTTGTTTGCAAACTAAATCCTTCCCGCCGCACATCGTCCAGCAAAGTAAATCCTGGAACTTTTCGATCAGTTTTTACCTCATAATTCCAGACTGAAAAGTTGGGATAAAGATCAATATGATGCCATTTATCCGGTTTTGCCAGCGGCATGCGGAAGTAATGCATGTGAAAATCAAACTGACTTTTAATATTCACCGCATTGTGAAATCCCCTGAAATAGCCGATGCCGTAATGCCAGCTCTCGTAGTTCAGCTCTAAGGTTTTATAGGCATCATCAATTTCCTGGTCATGCTGGCGCAGAAAATCCTTGCTACCTAAGTGCATCCGAATCGGCATACCCACAAAATTTCGGCCCATTTCTTTAAATGGCGTGTAAATCTGCAAAGCCTTCGGTCCAACTGTAAAGGAAGCCGACGGACAGAAAAACGAGGCGCTCGACAGCAAATGCGGATATTTCGAAGCCACGAGCATCGACATAAACCCGCCCATGCTCAGCCCTGAAACCGCCCGCGCCTCCCGGTACGCTTTGGTGCGGTAATTTGCATCTATGTACTCTACAAATTCAGGGAAATAGTCCACAAACTGCCGGTCTTCCTTCACCGGCGCAATGTCGTATGGACGTGGATATTGCGCGGGCACATAGCCGTCCCACTTCGCGATGATCACATCATTGTCAGCCACATAGCTCGTAAAATTATCCAGCGAATCCGGCCCGGTACGCTCGTAATTTCCATTGAAATCATCGTAATACCGCGCCTCACCCGAGCGCGAAACTTCCCCCTCCGCCGGACCATTAAACCGCCCCGCATTCCCATGAAAATAGTAAATCACCGGATACCGCCGCTCGGGATGCTGGTGGTAATCCGCAGGCAAAATCAGCCGAAAGTTGCGCTCCTCTTTAAATACTTTGCTGTAATGTTTCCCATCTTCAATAATGCCTTTCGACCGCGACGGCTGCGCCTGAACTAGTGGCAATGTAAAAGCTAGCAATGTTGCCAGTAATATTGCACGGCGGACATTGTATTTGAAAAAGTGAAAAGCAGGATTTAAGGAAGTCATCATGTCTTATTTGCTCAAAGTCTTGCGTGTATCCGCCAGGTCCAGTATCCTGAAAAACAAAGCGGTAAGATTATACTTGTCATCCCCGATCAATTCCAGTTTAAGCCGCTCCGATTGCGCCTGATCATCTTGCGATTTGGCTATTACCCACTTCACTTCCGGCGCATCCGAACCTTTTGTAATGTCCCATTTTCCAAGCGAGTCTTGCTCCGCTTTCCGATTATTCAGGTATTTCAACGCCTCATCTTTGTTGCCAGCATCTTGCAGCAGCTTCACGCCGAGATAGTTATTGAGGGCATTGCGGTTACTTTCCTTGCTTCCGTAAAGGGAATAATCTCTGATCTCCTGCTCGTACTTGGCCGCCTTTTGCACATTACCTAGCTGCATTTCGCAGTAAGCGGCCAGATAGTCCATCAACCGGTTATCAGGCTCGTGCGGTTTGCCTGTTCCCAGGTTCTCCGGCCAGAGCCGTGCTTTTTCGAGGGATTTTAATGCATCTTTAAATTTTTTCTTTTCTGCTAAATCCAGGGCTTGCGCCAGGTTGGCGAGCACATATATATTGTGCCCTTCCCTTGCGCCTTCCTGCGGCAGAATCTGCGTTTTTGCCAAAACTTGCAGGCTGGCCTCAAACTTACCTGCATCCAAAAGCGCCTTGGCATAGTCGATCCCGATCACCGGGTTACCGGTGAAGTGCTCGTAGGCTTTTTTTGCATTTTCCAGACCTTTATCCTGCGCATTTTTAGCATTGAAAAATTCAGTCAGATAATGCCAGCTGCGCCATTCTTTGGGATTTAGCTGGTTGGCCTTTTCAAAATCATGTTGCGCATCTTCTTTAGAAACCGCGTCATTTTGGAACAAAATACCTCTTGCCATGTAAAATGGTGCATAGTCAGGCTCGTTTTTGCAGGATGTGAATTGCATTTTAGCATTCTCCTTATCGCCAATATGCCAGTAAATCAGCCCCAGATAGTAGCGGTTTTTCCAGTGCGCACTTTGTTTTTCAGCCCAGATTAAAACAGGAATACTTTCCAGTCTGAAAGGAAAAACCCACTCCGGGGACATTTGAATGGCATTTTGTAAATGCTTTTTGCTCTCAGCAGCCCCCGAGTCACGTGTAAGATAGGCCAGCCAGTAAGATATAGTAGGGTAGGCGGGCGCGAGTTCAAGCACTTTTTTGGCTTCCTGATTTTGGCCCTCATTCACATAATCCATCGCCAGTTCCAGGTACGTTTCATGCGGCAGCTCATTGCGGATTGCCTGCTGGAAAATGGCCTGGTTTTCCTTGTTTGGCGCAAGTAGATAGTGCTCAAAATGTGCGTAATGATTGAGTGGATCGACTTCCAGCAAATCCTTCCAGACCTGCGCTGCCTGTTCGGTTTTATTTAATTTCCGGAGCGCCGTGCCCAAAAGCTGGTAAGCCACCAGGTTATTTCGATTATAATCCAAGGCTTTCCGCGCATCGTGTTCGGCTTTTTCAAAATCCTGCTTTTGCAATGCAATCCCCGCCAGCTGCGCGTAGGCACCCGAGCGATATTCCATCGTCCATGTCGCGACGGACAATGCTTCTTCCGCTTTGGTAAGATCACCAAGTTTTCGGTAAAGTGCTCCGTATAAATAGTTTGCGCCGCCGTGGTAGGTATTTTCAGCCAACACTTTTTTGGCAAAATCAAGTCCCTGCGCATATTCACCTTTACGATAATGATATTCCGCCAGCCGGATTAGTGCGCCGCTGTGCGTGGGCTCTTTTTCCAAAACTTTGAGAAAACGCTGCCGCGCGCCTTCAAAATTGCGCATGGCATTTTCATCTTCGCCCAATTCAAAAAGCCGCTCTGCGGAATGTGGATCCTGTTTATCGGCAGAAAGAATGGGCCGGTCTAAAATCTTTTCAGGCTGGGCCGCAAACAGCAGTTTATCATTGCCAACGCTTACTCGGACCGTTTTTTGATCAGTACCCGATAGTAGAATTGTTTTTACAAAAACCTCCATCGGCTTCAATTGCAGCGGGTTTTGAAAGATCGTCTTTCCGCTGACCGTTACTTTCAGCGTATCCGTAATGTTGGAAATCGGGTTAATGATGATTTTCAAACTATCCTTGCCTGTCGCCACATTCAGCGTGCCGTAAGGTGAGGCATCCACCATTCCGCCCGCGCCTTTTACCGGAAACCAGTATTCTGTTTTGGTTTCAGAATAAAATGGGCCGAGTGATTTTTGATTATACGGACTGTGAAACCCGCTTCGCTCCGCCGCCTGGTTGAATGTCACACCCGACTGTGCTTCAATGTATTGTCCATCCTGATCCGTCAGCAAATCCTCCCAAATCGCACCTTCACGCGCCCGCGACCAGATCCATAGTTTCTTGCCCGGCGCATCCGAATAAGGTGCCCAGTGACCAAAACCGAACTTCCGGTCATGCCAATACCCGCCGAACCAATTCGTAGCCGTCCCCACCACGTGGTAGGACTTGTCGCCGCCCGAATTATTGTTTTTATAAAAAGACAAATCCACGCCCTTTTCATCCACCGGCCACGGACTCGCATTGCCGTCATGCCCGACGTGGTGCGTGCTTGGAAAGTAAAACTGCATATCGTCCGAAGCCCGGAAAGCCGCATTTTCCCACGAAAGATAGGAGTCGTGCAAGGGTAGGGGATTGTACCAAAGGCTCTGTGTTTCAAAATAAGCTTTGTCTTTTGGCAGCACAATTTTCACGCGCCACTGCGTGCGGGAAGCCAGATCGAGGCCTCCGACCACGCAGGTTACGCTCCCGTCGGGATTGTTTTGCAGCACATAATCCACCGCCGCGGCTGCCCAGGGCGCGTGGCCAAGGTCGAGCCCGAAGTTATGCTCAATGCCGCCGCTCGTCCACGGTCCGCGGATGCCGATCGAGCGAAATTTCATGACATGATTGGTGTACACAAATTCTTCACCCGTCGATTTTTCAGTCGCGCCCATCACTTTTCCGCCCACTTCCGGCAGCACCTGTACTTTGATGTACGGATTTTCCAGCTCGACGATTTTCCAGTTTTGCGTCGTGCTTTTATTGGTATAACCATCAAAAACATAATACGGATAAAACGGCGCAACCTTTTTGCCGATCCCCATCACTGGCAGCAGACTTGGATCCGAAAAAGGATACGTCTTCATGGCCTGCACCTTTTCCGAAATGCTGGCTTTTTGCGCGTGCAAAGCAGGCGAAACCACCATCAAAGCCAGGACAAAACGGGTCATCCTGGCATTTGACGGCAACATAGAGTAGGTGAAAAGGACACTCACACGGAAAATATGAAAGGTTTAGGAATAGACTTGATCTTACTTTTTGCCGGCAGAAATGAGCGCACCCAGCTCCATCCGGACTTTGTGCCACTGCTCCTGATCATAGCTCCACACATCCAGGTTGCCGATGGACTTTTCGCCAAAAGGTTCTTTAATGAGCTGATCCACAAGCGCATCCGCACGTTTGGAATTCCCGTCGATCTTTGCCAGCAGACGCAGGTATTCGTATTCCTGCACCCCGTCGCGCATGGTTTTCAGCCGGATCGACGGGCAGGGTTCGGAGACATTCGGCACCATGCCCGGTTTGTAAATCACTGAGCCGTTTCCGTTGAATGTGCGGTAGGTGAATTCGGCGTCGGCTTCGGAGGCTTCTTTGTAAAAATCTTTCCAGGATTCAGGGTCATACCAGCCGCGTTCCCAGCCGGCGCCCACTCCCCAGCTGATCCAGGAAAAGGTTTTATATTTCCAGCATGCCCAGCTGATCGCCCGGTCGTTAACCAGCGGCAAATCGATAAATGTCGAGCTGCCGACCCAGCTGTTGAGTTTTGCTTCATAGAGCATCGGACCGTAAAGCCAGTCTTTGATGCCCATTTGTTGATACGTTTTTACGGTATCAATGTTGTAGTTGATGGTATGCGACGCCCAGTCGGTAACGGATTTTCCGATGACATCCATCGCATCTTTATTATAGCCGCCGTCGACCCGGAACTTGGCCTCGGGATATTCTTTTTTAAACAAATTCCCATAAAATACCATCCGCGACCAGGCTTCCGGAAAGTAGGATTCATCCAGACCATTCAGATAAACTGTCAGCAACGTTTTTTTCGGGTCCACCATCGGCAGCAAATGCTGGCGTACCTGCTTAATAGCACTCGTGTAAATGGCCTGATTGGCCGCTTCGCGTTCCACTTCGGGCTTGCCAATGTCCGGCCAGCCAGCGGTGCCATGTTTTCCATACACATCAAATGGTAACGCAAATGTTTCGAGCGGCTCGCCGTAGCCGGGGCCGTCCTTGTAACCCTGCGCCTCGGTGAAAGCCGCGCCGGTCAGGTATTTTTTTAGTCTTTTATCAAATTGGTCCCACCGAATTTCCACTTTGCCGCTTTTGACCTGGATTTCCGGATCGTAAGTCGGGTCCATGAGTGAAATGCGGTTTCTTTTGAAAAGCTGATAGACTGCCAGTTCTTGTTTTTCGTCCATGCGGCTCAAAAAACCTTCATGCTGCAAACTGGCTTTGAAAGCATTTTCATTCGGCAGCTGAAAATCCCAAATCGTCAGACTCACAGGAATCTGCTTTTTTTCATTGCCAATCCTGGCCGTAATCACGCTCTGGTATGTTCCCGGCTTCGCTTTTTGCACATCCAGCGGAATAAACTGATCTACCCAAACAATCTGTGATTTTTGGTTGGTAATGCGGTTATTAAAGTCGGGCAGGTTAAAAGGGTACACCCAGCGGCCGTGGACTTTGGCGGAGTCGGTTTGAAGGAATTTAAATGGGATCAGCGCATCGGGATACCAGCCTTTGCCGAGGGTAGATCTGGGGTAACCCGTGCTGGTGCTCAGTACATTCACCGACCATTCCAGAAAAAGCTCGGGCTTGATATTCAGTTCTGAATTTCCATTTTTAAAAGGCGTCATTTCCAGCTGAATGCCTGTCAGCTCGGCATCCGATGTATTTGTTAAAACCAGCTGAAAAGAGACATATTCCCCACGTGCGCCGTGCAATGCCACCTGCTTGCCGTCGTAGATCCAGTTTTTATCCAGCAGATTTCCGTTACCCAATGCATTGGCCGGCACGCCTTTGAACCGGTGTTCGATAATCTCATTATTCACCGGGTCGAGCCGTACGGAGGATGGCAATGCGCGCAGCAGCCAGGGATCGGCAGCAAACGATATATTCGCACTGGTGAATGCGGTTAATGCTAAAAAACAAAGGATCAGTTTTGCAAATCGGGTCATAGCAGGTTTAGGAATAGATCTTGCGAATTTATTTTTCGACTGGAAAAACCATCAGCTGGCTCAATGCCTCATTTTCGCCGATGACCATGTATTTGCCATCCGCCGACGCAGCCAGCGTACTCAGCTGAAAGCCCCGCCACATAATGCCTTGCTCAATGCCGGGCGCAACCATCGTAAATTCCGGATTACCCAAGTCGACAAAGCCAGCGCCTTTTTCGTCATAATAAAACAAATGGGAATATCCCGGCGCGCCGCCCGCCAGGCCGTACAATTTGCCATCACCCCCGAAAGCCAGTGCCTGCAAGCGCGGCATCATGGTAGGCTTGCCGAGATTTTTGATTTTTTTAGTAGCCGGATCCAACACAAACAGCTGACCATCACCCGCATTGCCGCCGTAAAGTTTTCCGTCCGGCGCCTTCGCCCAGGCTTCTACCTGGCCCAGCACTTCCCGTCCCCAAACCGCAGGCAGCCCATTTTCAAGAAATTCAAACGTTTTTTTAGTAGGATCAAAAGCAAAAACCCGGTTGCCAGCCGTGCTGCCGTAAACGATCCCTGCATTGTCCTGAATCAGCGATTTGCACAAATAAACCTCCGGCCCGACTGCGTATTCATGCAGGTTGTTCAACTCCTTTTCTTTGGGTGCTAATTCGTCGTAAACCTGTGTTTTTTTGCTGGCAATGTGGTAGGTAAAAAATCGCCCGCTGGGATAACTAATGCCATATAGCTCAGTGCCTTGGGTGTTGCTAAGCAATGTAAAAATACCTTCCCCGGCGACAGGCGCACCCAGGTCTTTAACCTCCATCACATCGCCGCTGCCAAGGCTTACCTGTATCAAATGTCCGGCTTGTGGATTTTTGGTCGTATGCGGCATCGTGCCTGCATAAAGCACATTTCCGGCACCTTTGCAAAACCCTGTCGCAATGCTTTTTTGCCCTGGAAGAATTTCCTGTAAATCTTTCGTAGTAACCAATTTCCGGTCTGAAAGCGACGCTACGAAAAGATAAGGAGATAAACCCTCTTTTGCCGTCGTTCCGCCAATCACCCGGTTGCCCTGTACATGCAGGGAGGTGATGGCATTGCGGTACATGGGCAGGCGTTTTTCGGCACTGTTCGGCAGTGAAACTTCGATGGCAAATGCTTCTTTCGGCGTGAAAAAGGTGTACTGCGCAAGCAGCGGGGTCGAAGAGGCGAGGAGCAAAGCCGGCAATAATATTTTAGTAAAATCTCTCATTTCCGGATCTCTTTTTCGGGGTTGAACTGGATCATAAAAGGGCGGGTATTGTCTCCCATACCCGACGGGTTGCGGCGGGCCGCGAAGTAGAGGTTTCCGTCTTTGTCCCTGGTATCGCAGCCGGTGGCCTCAGTCACTGCAGTAATGGGAAATTCGCGCAGGATAATCTTTTTGCCAGTTGCCGGATCGTATTCCACCAGAACTGTTTTGTCTTTGATCACATAATTGTCATGACCGCCGATAATGTAGTAGAGCTTGCCGTTTTTGCCGATATTAAGGTTGGGCACATAAGGTCCCCAGGCATTGCCTTTACCGGTATCAACTACGCCGCCGAGATCTTCCACTTTGCCGATACCGTTCTTTTCAGGGTGAAATGCGATGAGTTTTGCGCCGTAAGTGATCAGGTAAATAATGCCTTTGGCTTCGTCTTTGGCAAATGCAGTAACGCCGGTGATGATCTTGGAGCCGGGTGTGCCGGGAAATGCGGGCAAACTTTCACGCGCAAAAACCAGGCTGTCGCTGTCTTTCTCATATTTTACCAGCCGTTGCCGCCAATCCACGTAATAGCAGTTGCCCCACCAGTCGGTGAACAGTATCCGGGGAACGTGTGAGCTGGCCAGGCGGCCGAGGTCGCGCATTTCGTTTTTGTCCGGGTTGTAGACCAAAAAGTGCGCCTGCGGATAGCTGATGCCGTAAAGTGTTCCTGTTTTTGGGTCAATATCAACATCTTTGATGCTCTCATACTGCATGCCGATTCCGAGGTTTTTCAACCCGTTTGCAGCATCCCATTTCATGAAAAAACCACCGGCATATCCTTGCGGGTGCTCCATCAAATATTCCTCCCGCGATTCGCCCCCATCGGTCGAGAAGTAAATGGAACCGTCAGGTGCCGCCACAATTTTGGAGTGGATTTTTCCCTGCCACTGGTAGGGTCGCAGATTGGCCATATCCCGGATGAAACCATTCAGTTTCATCGCATTCTGAAGCGGATCAAAAGTGTACAAACCAATGTTGTTGGCATGGTTCGTCACCCCGATGTGTACGGTATTGGAAGCCGCATTGTACCCGATGGAACCCCAGGTAGAATGCGCCTCGGGAAAATCAGGGTATTCGATGAAGGCGATGTTCTTGTCAGTACCGGCAGGTTTTTGGGCAAAAACCGGCACAGCGCACATCAGAAGCAGCCAGATGTGTAATGTACGTGTCAAAAGTTAAAGGTTTAGGTAGATGAGCTTAGTTTGATGCTAATGTAAAAAACTAAGCTTAAATAATGCAGTATGAAGTCATAATTCTTTCGAAATCTTTCTTTTAAATTTCATTTGCATCACGAACTTCTTCAAAGCCCATTAATAAGGCTGAAACGATCGCCAGCGCAATGCCGGCAATAATGACTGGATGAGGAATGGTCTTGTACAAAGCCAGGGACAATGCTACCGTAAGAACCGGCGAAAGGGCAGTCGTAATAGGCGCGATAATGATTGCCTTTCCATACCGAAATGCATATACCAGGCAGAGCGCACCAAAAGCATTCAGCGACTGGACGATCGCCGATAGGTACGGACCTTTAAAGCTCCATTCAATCGGCTGATTGAAGTCTGTGATATAGAGCGCAAATGGAATCAGCATCACCGACATGGCCATCATATAAAAATACAGGCTTTCGGCAGACATAATTTCATTGGCAAAACGCATGATATACCCCTGTGCACCCCAGGCAAAGAGCGGAATGGCCACAAGCAGCATCCACGTATAGCCGCTCACCTGCGTAGCTCCCGCGGGCTGGTAGGAAAGCATGAAAATAGACACCAATGCCAATCCAACCCCGATCCAGCCCATTTTGCCCGTTTTTTCATGCAGCAGTAACACTGCCAGCAAAATGGTGACAACCGGAGTGAGCGAAAGTAACGGGAAAACCAAATACGCCGGTGCAATGCGCAGCGTAAAGAAAAGCACGAGCTGGCCACCTGCGCCGAGAAGTCCTGCCATGCCACCCCAGATCATCGCTTTTCTGTTAAAATCGAGCTTCCAGCCCTTTATTTTCAAAGCCGCCAGGGACGCGGGAACCATGGTCAGTGCCCAGACGACATAGCCGAGGGTTGCAGGAAAACCATTTTTTTCGGGTATTTCAATCACGGCCCCCCATACTCCGATGAACAGAACATGAATAATCACATAAATCAGCCAACTGTTTGTCTTACTGCTCATTACTGGTTGTTGTTACATAGGTGTCAAACCACGCGATCATGCGCGTATTTAAATCGGCTTTGTTACGGGGTTTCAGGTCCGGCCGCCAGCCGTGACCTTCGCCTTTGTATTGGACAAGCTTTGTTTTTACGCCTGCTTTTTTGAGGGCGACGTACATTTCTTCGGCCTGCGAAAAAGGTACTTCATTGTCGGTTTCGCCGTGCAGGAGCAAGATGGGCGTGGTTACCTGGCTTACATTCCGCAGCGGCGACCATTGCCAAAGCAGATCAAACCGGTCGAACGCCCGGCCGCCAAACTCGGACTCCATTAAAGAATAGTACAGGGAAGTGCCCGCAAAACTAACCAGGTTGCTCAGGCCGCCATCTGCAACCGCAGCTTTGAACCGGGATGTTTGGGTGACGATCCAGTTGGTCATGTAGCCACCGTAACTCTGGCCTGTAACACCCAGTCTTGCTGCATCCAGCCATGCATGCTGGTCCAGAACAAAGTCGACCCCGGCCATTAAATCCTGAAAATCACCGCCGCCCCAGTTTGTCAGCGTACCGTTTGTAAATTTTTGCCCATAACCGTGGCTTCCCCGCGGATTGATGTAAACCACCGCATAACCTGCGGCAGAAAGCAAATGCATGCGCTCGTCAAAATCCTGGCCGAACATGTTATGCGGCCCGCCGTGAATGACCAGGATCAGTGGGTATTTTTTGGTTTGCTCCTGACCAACCGGCGGCACAAGCCAGCCTTGCACGCGCGTACCGTCAAAGCTGTCAAACCAGAACGTGCCGGCGGGTTGCAGGGTCTTTGTTGCCAGCCAGGCGGTGTTTTCCTGTGTGATCTGTTCAATGGCTGCATGCTGATTTTTAGTATGAAAGATCTCAGCGGGACGATTGGACTGCGATTTTACAAATACCAGATTTTCACCTTCAGCATCAAGACAAAATTCGGAAATGCAGCCTGTACCTTCCTGAATGGTTTCAATAATGCTCGTTTCGATGTCTACCCTGTAAATCAAAGTATCGCCACGATCACCTGCGATAAAGTAGATGTACCTGCCCGAAGGATGCCAGCGGATGTGCTCGATCCTGCGATTCAGGCTTTTGGTTAAATACCTGAATGCACCACCGCAGGGGTCAATAAGGGCAATGTGCGTATCCTCAGCCGGACTGTCGTTGGTGCCGATGGGTCCGGATGTTGCGAGCAATGCAATATGCTTTCCATCCGGCGACCAGGCTGGCTGGTAGGTCAAGCCCTTTTGGTCAGTAAGCTGGATGACGGTCTTTGTCTCAATATCAACTTTCCAGACTTCGCTCTGCTGTATATCGTCCGGTTGTTCCGTTCTGTTGCTGATGAATGCAATGTGCCGGCTGTCGGGTGACCAGGTGAGAGAATGCTCGCTGTAAATGCCTGAGGTAAGAAGCCAGGGCGTACCGCCAGTGACCGGAATCAGGTAAATGTGCAACTGCTCAGAACCGGCATAGGTATCCCTGCCGCGGCCGCCTTTCGTTTTGTACAGCAAATCGTCGATCACGCGAATCGCCTGGTTCTCAGGTTCAGCCGTCCCGATGGCTGCGCCTGCATAGGCGATATGCGTTCCATCGGGCGACCAGATACAGTTGTCAGCAGCCAGGTGATTGATAAACCTGGACGATGCATGCCGCTGTGCTAGGAACCTGCTTTCGATATTTTGTACGGTATAAATGTGCAGCGCTCCGTTTTCTGTTTCGTATAAAAGCTCCTTTCCATCCGGTGACCAGGCGTGCGCAGTACCTTTGCCTAAAACCGTTTCAGCGCGGGCATCGAGTGATAAAAGAACGATCAGGTCCTGCCAGTCGTTTTCGTCTGCATCGGCTACCGATCGTTGATATACGAGAAAGTCGTTTGCCGGCGACAGGAGCGGAGCACCTACTTTTTTGATCCTGGTCAAATCATCTATCGTCAGGCCTTGCGGAGCAGCCTTCTCTTCCATCGAAATCATAAAAGCGGGTCAGTAATTCGGAGTTTTTGCCGGATACGCCTTTATGGGGCGACCTTTCAGCTAAAAGTACATTAATAATATTCAGCGCAAGATAGACGTAAGAATAAATAAGTAAAAGAAAGGTTTAAGAATATTTTTTACTTTCGTTTTATGATGTTTAATTTGAATCGTCGTAAAGCCAGACTGCAAAATAATCAAGAATCACCATCCTCTGATACCACGGGAATGATGCAAATTAACAATGAACTGCCTACGCTCGACAGCGATGGAGATACACATACCCAAAGGGAAATCCTTTCCCAGCCGGAATTGTGGGGAGAAGTATATCAATTAATCAAAAATGAAAGCGCCGCGATTGCCGGTTTTCTGAAACCGATTCTGCAGATAAGCAATCTGAGGGTCGTGCTCACCGGCGCCGGTACCTCAGGCTATATCGGTGAATCTGCGCAGGGAACGCTGCAGAAGCAATGGCGCAGGCCGGTTCAAGCGGTACCGACCACCGAAATCGTGACCCGGCCCGAAGCGGTCTTTATCCGTCCGGCACCCACGTTGCTGATCTCCTTTGCAAGGTCGGGAAACAGTCCTGAAAGTGTAGAGACGGTGCGGCTGGCGGATGTGCACTGCGACGAGGTTTACCACCTGATCATTACGTGTAACCGCGAGGGTGCGCTGGCAACGATGAGCACGGCTAATCCGGGCAAAGTATACTGCCTTGTATTGCCGGAAGCAACCAACGACAAGAGCCTTGCCATGACAAGCAGCTTTACGTGTATGCTGCTCAGTGCATTGCTGGTAGCGCATATCGACACCCTGCAAGATGAATTTTCAAAAGTTAGTAAGATTACTGAACAGGGCAATGTGATTCTGGACCGGAAGCCTTTACTGGAAACACTCGCACAAAAAGGTTTTGAGCGCGTGGTTTTTCTGGGTTCGGGCGAAATGCTGGGTGTTGCCAAAGAGTGCCATCTGAAATTACTGGAACTGACGGACGGAAAACAGCTTTGCATGTCTGATTCTTTCCTCGGTTTCCGGCATGGACCCCGGGCGTTTGTGAATGCAAATACGCTGGTAGTCTATCTGTTTTCAAGAAACCCGCACATTCTCCGCTACGAGCGCGACCTGGTGGAAGACACCGCCCGTGATCCCCGCAATATCGCCTCCCTGCAGATAGGAAGGGAAGACCAAATTACGCTGTCAAACGGCCATGCAATTGCATTGGACATTGACCAGGAGAACCCTTATCAGATGATCCCGGTAACCCTTGTCGGGCAGCTGCTCGGATATTACAGTGCGGTGCACGCCAGCATCAATCCCGACAGCCCGTCTGCTTCCGGGTCCATCAGCAGGGTAGTGCAGGGTGTGAATATTTACCAGGAACATGATGCCAAATCCTAAACTACTGGTGGCCGGCGAACTCAACGTCGACCTGATCCTGAATAAAATCCAGGCATTCCCGCAAATGGGCAAGGAAATGATCGCGGAGGAAATGGAGATCTGTCTTGGCAGCTCCTCGGCGATCATGGCTGCAAACAGTGCCGCGCTGGGGGTGGATACTACATTCTGCGGCGTGATCGGCGAGGATTATTTCGGGGAGTTCATTTTGCGCGAGCTGGAAAAAAAGGCGGTCAGCTGCCAGCATATCACCAGACTTGCCGGCCGGAAAACGGGCTGCACACTGGTGATGAGCTACGACCAGGACCGTGCCAATGTAACGTATCCGGGTACCATGGATGCATTGACCATCAGGGATATACCTATTGAAAGTCCGACAGTTTACCAGCATTTGCATGTATCGAGCCTGTTTTTGCAAAAAGGCATTCACAGGGATATCGCGCAAATTTTCATGCATGCCAAAGCAGCCGGAATGACTACGTCCCTGGATATGCAGTGGGACCCTACCGAGCAGTGGGCGTTCGACTATGCAGCCTGCCTGCCTTATGTGGATGTTTTTATGCCTAATGAAGCTGAATTACTGGCACTTACCAAAGCAGGCTCACTAGCCGCAGCGATGGAGAAAGTGCGGCCTTACCTGAATACCCTGGCGCTTAAAATGGGTAAAAACGGCAGTATGGGCATTTGCGGTGGGCAGGAGTTGACCGTACCCGCATTTGAGGTGCCGCATTTTGTGGACGCCATCGGGGCCGGGGACTCTTTCAATGCAGGTTTTATCCAAAAATACATGTCCGGCGCGCCCCTGGAAGAATGCCTCAGGGCAGGGAATCTGATGGGCGCAATCAGTACGACCGGGGCAGGCGGTACCGGCGCATTTGCAGACAGACAAAAAATCAGCGAAACAATCAAAGACTTCTGGGGAATAGAACTAAGCCTGACATGAAACTGAAAGAGAAATTACGGGAATTTACACAGCTGAAAAAAGGCCTGCTGGCTACCAATTATTACGACCTGGAAACGCTCCACGGCGTCCTGCAAGCCGCAGCAGATACCAAACAGCCTGTCATCCTGCAACTTACCCAGAGCTCAATCGAATACATGGGGCTTAAAACGGCTGTGAACCTGGGCCGAAACGGACTGGAAGAATTTGGCGTGGAAGGCTGGATTCACCTGGACCACGGCGGTTCGGTGGAGCTGGTGCAGCGCTGCCTGGACGCAGGTTTCGACTCAGTCATGATTGATGGAAGCGAGTTGCCCTTTGACGAAAATGTGAGGGTAACCAGGGAAGTGGTGGCCCGCGCAAAACGTTACGATGTGCACGTGGAGGCCGAACTCGGCTATGTGGCCAAGCTTGGCCAGTCGCACGACAGTACCGGATTTACGCAGCCCGATGAAGCGTCAGCTTTTGTGGAGCAAACCGGCGTGGATGCACTGGCCGTGGCGATTGGTACGGCTCACGGTTTTTATAAGCAGGAACCTAAGCTGGATATTGATCTGTTGCGCCGGATTGCAGAAAAAACCGCAGCAACACTCGTCTTACACGGCAGTTCGGGGGTTCCCCATGACCAGGTGCAGCAGGCAATCTATCATGGGGTTTGCAAGGTAAACCTGGCAACGGAAATCAAGAATATTTTCATGGCTTCGCTGAAAAATGAACTGACCCACAACGACGAGATCGACCTGAGAAAAGTGTTCCCGAAAGCTACCTGCAAAATTACCGAACTCGTCAGGACAAAGCTCGAAATGGTGGCCAATGTGCCTGTGTTCTCGTAGTATTTTCCTTTAAAATTTTCCAGTAGTGCACGGCGCCAGCCAGGATTTATTTACAGAATAAGTCCAAATCCGGCGCGAATGGCAGTCAGCCAGGGTTTCACATGCGGCTGCTGGCTGAGCAGATTGTAGCTGGTATTGAGTGAAAAATGAACGTAGGCTTTTTTGAACAATGTTTGCTGGAAGCCTGCTGCCGCGCCAATACCCAGATGCCTTTTGGGCCGGCCCTCCCCGAAAATGGTTTCACTTCGATAAAACACGAAATCACTGTGCGGGCCAAAGTAAACCCCGGACAAATTAGAAGCCTGGTAGCCTGTTCTCACCGCCTGTTTTTGATTCAGGTAATACCTGAGCTGTAAGGATGGCCAGACCTGAACATCATTGCTGACAATTCTGGCCTGCAATCCGTATTTTGAAGCAATACGTAAATAGTCCGTAATGACCTGCGTGTGCACAGATACGGGACTGCTACCCAATTTTCGCTCGTAGGCAAGTCCGACGGTTCCCTGGATAAACCTGGAAGAAAGGTATATTTTCGGCCAGAGCAACGTCCATTGCTGCTGTACAAATTCATCGCAGCGCAGCACTTCACAAAGCACTGTCTGATTGTTCCTTTTCCAATCGCCGAAAGCCAGACCCATGCTTGTTCTTGACTCAATAGCAAAGTCACTGGCCCGCACTACGCCATAGCTCAGCTGTACCGGGTAATGCCCGTCCAGGTATTTCTGGTAAGATGCGGCAAGCGCAAATTCAATCCGGCCATTGTTAAGGAACCTTCGCTGCATACCAAACTCAATACCGATCATCGCCAGCTGGTAGGCGGACTCAGACTTGCCCCAGCGTTTTCCGGCAAACAGCGCGATGTAATTACCCGTGAAATTGTTGACGCTTACCCCTTTTTCGATACGATTTTTCATGTCGTAATACCACCGTCCGTAGATGTTGCCGTTGATGGCTCCCACGTAATTGTTACTGCCATCCCGTCCGCTGTTGAAGAAGATATCAGTACCTGCTGAAAACGCGGGCGAGATTTTATACTCATATCCCAGTCCGTAGGATGTGGTTTGCACGGCATTGTTTTCGACTGAAAAAAGGTTATTCGGGGCAAATGTCAGGCTTATTTTGAACATATGCCGGGTGGGTACCTTTGTCATAAACACGTTTTCGTGTCTGTCTATAAAACGTTGTTTTACAATCGTATCCTGCACCTCTGAAAAGGTGACCCGAATGCTGTCCTGTGCACTTACATCATGAAAGGGCACTGCAAACAACAAGAACAAAGAAATGAGTTTTTTCATGGCGAACAGATGTTTCGTCAGTATTGCATAGGGAGCCTGCCAGTGGCAGCAGGTGCGTCTATTAACTGATCGTTTTTTTCACCAAAGAGGCTGCGCTGATCAGGAATGGTTGTATGATCTGGAAGTTTTTTTGAAAAGCTGCTTAGTAAGGCGGATTAGCAGGTAATGCATTTGTGCTTTACAAGACATTTCCGGAAAGTGGTATGCATGAAGAGGCGTGTAACGGACGTAAGATTCCGGTCACTCTTTTGCAAATCCCACCCGGATCGTACGCACTTCCCGGATCCACCGGGCCGGTTTTTTGTCATTGGGTGTGATGATACGGAACGGACCTTCCCCCGCCGGAAGCAGCTGCCCGTCTTTTTCCGTAGCCAGGAGGATTACCTGATCGGTAAATTCGGGATCGATCTCAGGTAATGCAAAAATCACCTCGTACCCGTCTGCTGCGGTGATCAGCACATACTTGGCCAGGTTCTTCCCGCGCAGCTTGCTGCCGGTGGTAACTCCCGCTCTTTCCAGCAGGTCAATCAAAGCGACGCCTTTGAATGCATGCTCCTTGCCATCGCGATCCCTGATCTGATGCGTGACCTGTTTAAAGCGGGCAAGGTCCGTCAGTTTCAGTTCCAGCGGATTGGTTATTTCGCCCTCGATAGAAAGTGTAGCCGTACTTTGGCCAAATGAAGAAAATGCACCTGACAAAAGCAGCAGTATACCGAGCATGGCATGCGCCGGAATGCTTGGTTGACGCATCGCAGTGGGGACTAGTACGCGCTGCGCCCGCCCTAATACCGGGAGCATGACTGGTAAAGACCGAAAGGCTGAAAGTATCTTCATTTTAGGCGATATGTATTGAAGGATATATCGCAAAGATAGGGAGACCCTTTACATGCTGGTGGATTTTTGGTAAAAGATCAGATGACCGCCAGAAGTGCTTCTTCCGCTCTGGCAACTTCCAGAAGCTTGTCATTGAAATTTTTGTATGCTTCCATGACGGATTTTCCGGTCTCCGTCAAAACGGTCCCGCCACCGTGTGAGCCGCCTTTTTGCCTGATCACGAAAGGACTTTTGCCGTAGGTATTCATCGCATCGACCATCGCCCAGGCCTTTTTGTAGGAGAGGCCCATGGCCGCGGCGGCTTTGGAGATGGAGCCGGTCTGGTCTATGTGTTCCAGCAGCTCGTAGCGGCCGGGGCCAAAAAACTTGACATCATCCACAAAAACCCAATGGCGTATACGTATTTCAGTTTTCCGGTTCATATAAAAAAATGCATGCTGTGTAAGATCCTGATCTGCAAAGCTAGCTGCAATTTTCCTACAACACTGCGCCGGAACCGGCCGGAATGCTTTTGAAGAGACTTGATACGGCGACGACGATCATCATGCCGGAAGCGGAGCATCAAACCAAAGGTATTAATGCATTAGCAGGTATTTGTTGTTTTTAAAAACAATAAATACCTGCCTGTCAATCAAGCGCGTGGCTTACTGGTGGCTTGAAGCCTTGTCATCATGGTGCTTGCCGTTTCCGCCTTTGTCATCGCCAGGCTCATTGTGTTTGCCGTTTCCGCCTTTGTCATCGCCGGGCTCATTGTGTTTGCCATTTCCGCCTTTGTCATCGCCGGGTTCGTTGTGCTTTCCGTTTCCGCCTTTGTCATCGCCGGGCTCGTTGTGTTTTGTTTTGCCGCCCTTGTCGTCGCCGGCCTTGTCATCAGCACCTTTACGGGCCGACTGGTCGGGAGACATGGTTGATGTCTGCGGATCAACCAGCTGATCATCTTTCTGGCAGGAAGTAGCTAAAACGGCAAATGCAAACAGCATTGTAAATGATACTTTTCTCATCTTGATTTTTTGTTAAAGGTGATTGGTAACTGAGTCCGGATGTTTGAAAAGAATTACGGATGCTGCACGGCAAGGGTTGCGCGGTATGTTTAAAAAAGTAACGGTAAGATGGTAGGAGTAGCGGAGCTGTACGCCTGCGGTAAAATAAAGAGACTAATCGCAACAGATTCATGGCATTGGAAGCGCGAAGGGTTTGTTTCTTTGTGCAGGAAATTTATTTTTATCGCGCATCGTACCATTTCTATAACGTCCTCATGATTCTTTTTTACTTTTTAGCAGGAAGTGCAGGACTTTGCCTGGTAAGCTTCTTATCACTTTTCAAATCCCTGCGTGGTGTAACCAACCCTTTATATAATAACGATGTGCTTTTTCTGGTCGGCATTTCCACATGCCTGATCATAACCAAAATCTGTTTTTTCAATGCGGGCATGATGAATGTGGATGAGAGTATCATGCTCAGTGCAGGACGTACATTCGGGTCGGACCTCAGGCCGTGGATGTCCGTAGACCCGACCACTTCCGGCCCCCTCAATTTTATACCGGCCATGCTGCTGCTGCGGCTGACAGACGCGGCGTCCTATGGCGAATTACGGATCATATATGTACTCGCGTTCCAGATTCCGGCAATCTGGGTTTTCTTTTTTACCTTCCGCAGGGTGTCAGATGCATTTACAGCCCGCCTGCTGATCATGCCGCTCGTGCTCACGCTCGGCCTGTTTTACTACCACGACCTCATTCACGCTTCCAGTGAACACATGCCGATGTTCTTCATGTCCTGTGTCTTCTGTGTTTTGATACTCATCGGCGCCAATCAGGTTAGACCCTGGCAGCTCGTGCTGGCAGCAGTCCTTTGCGCAGCTTCCTTCTATACAAAATTGCAGGTGACACCCATCTTCTTCTGCATGGGTGCGCTCTGTTTTCTTTTGCTCGTTTCCCGCAAAGCACACTGCCGGAACGCAGTTCTTTTTGCATCCTGCTTTATACTGGCCAATGTGGCGGCACTTTCCCTGATCTGTATTTACGGGGGTTTCGACGACTTTTTCCAATCGTACATCGTTGGGAACTTCAGTTATGCAGGCACGATCCCGCTTGCGCTCACGCCCGCGGTTGACTTTCTTAAGCACAGCATCATTGGCATGCTTCCGCTGCTGGCTATGGGTGTCTGGGTGTCGCTGCTGTTCCTGCAGCACGTTGGCCGGCCGTATCCACAACAACGTTCCGGTTTCCTCTTCTTCCTCGGCCTGGTCACCATCTTGCTGATCTCGGGTTATTGTGTTGTCAAACCCGGGCGGTTTTTCCTTCATTATAGTTTGCTGCTGGTCATTCCGCTGTATGGTTTGATCGCCTGGACGGCCCTGCGGTCGGTTCGGGAGCCGTTATGTAAACAGTTGCTGGTACCTGGACTTGCCATCGCCCTGCTGTGGGGCTTTGATGCCGTAAAAGCTTCAAAAGTGATCAGAGAATGGAACAACCTGCGGGTGGTTAACAAGGAAGTGATCGACCGCCTGCAGGCAGCCCGCCAGCCTGCAGACAGGATGGCGGTATGGGGGTGGGGGTCGCCGTATCTTCATGCCTCGGGAATGCTGATGGGGACCCGCGATGTCCATAATGATTTTCAGATCAGCTTCACCGGGGCTTCCGGGACATACTACCGGCAACGTTTTCTATCCGATCTTGAAATAAACCATCCCAGGTGGTTCCTGGATATCTCGCTCGAAGACCGCCCGGATACGCCCAAAGTGCATAGCCTGCAGGACTTTATGGAAATCCAGCAGTTTGTCACACAATACTATTCGGAAGTATACCGCACCGGGACGGAAGTGCTGTACCGCCATAAGTATATTTCGGTAAGATAGCGGCAAGTGGCCAAGACCCGTGATTAAACGGTTTTTGATGTAAAAGACAAAAGACCGAGGTGAACTTCGCAGGTGAACAAGGTTGCCTGATGAGCCTGCATGTACCCTCTGTTCCTCCCTTTTTTACCGTCCGCTTCACAGGCCATTTCGCCCGTAATAAATAATTTCTTCCGCCAGGCAGTATCCCGTAATCATCGGTGTCTAATAGGAAAAGGACTCCTTTTTGCACGCAGTATTTTATTCGCCAATGAGAAAACTTTTACTTAATCTGACAATCCTTTGTCTTGGACTACCCGCCTGCCTTTTTGCACAACCCGTCATCCAGTGGGACAAAACAATCGGCACATTACAGGGCGTAATGCCCGAAACGATGGAACAAACAACCGACGGCGGTTACATCCTGGTCGGGACTTCGGACGCTGACGCGGGCGGAGATAAATCTGAATCCAGTAAAGGAAGTTCGGATTTCTGGATTGTAAAACTCGCGCCCAACGGAGCAAAGCAGTGGGACAAAGTGATTGGTGGTCCGGGTACGGAAACCGCCGCAGCAATTCGGCAGACCATGGATGGCGGCTACATCGTAGGTGGAACATCCAGTTCTCCGATCGGCGGAGACAAATCAGAAAAGAGTAAGGGAGGAACAGATTACTGGATCGTAAAGCTGGATCAGACGGGAAATTTGCTTTGGGACAAAACAATTGGTGGAAATTCCAGTGACGGCCTGGTGGACCTCCGTCAAACACCTGACGGCGGATATGTACTCGCCGGCTCCACTTTGTCGGATGCCGGGAGTGACAAAAGCGAACCCAAGCTGGGCTCGCTGTCTCCCGATTTCTGGGTGGTAAAGGTCTCCGGGACGGGCACAATAGTATGGGACAGAACGCTCGGTACACCCAGTTGGGACAATATGCGATGTATGACACTCACATCGGATGGAGGAATTGTCGTTGCGGGTGAGCAGGGTTATCAGGAACAATCCAGCGGCTATTATCTTCTTAAAATCTCGGCCCAGGGAGTACAGGAATGGGAGAGAAATGTTGCTGGTATTATATACGGAGAGGGACTAGTTGACGGCTGGGCAAACATCGGCGATTTGCAGCAAACCCCTGATGGTGGATTTATACTTGGAGGTACCTGTACTGGGGGGGTTGGTGGTGATCGGTCGGAATATTCTATTGGTGACTACTGGATCGTCAAGCTTAACGCAGACCTTACGGTAGCCTGGGATAATGTGATAGCAACGTCAGCAGGGGGTGATGGTAAATATATAAACTATTACGCAGGCCTGACCCAAGTCCCCGGAGGCGGCTACCTGGTACTGGGCTATTCAGCCTCCCATGCAGGCGCAGACAAATCCGAGGACAGCCACAATGCAATTGAGGATTTCTGGCTTATCAAGCTTAATGCAGCGGGGATTGTGGTGTGGGACAAAACCATAGGAGGGGCATCAGTTGAACGGGCAGTCTCCATTGTAAACACCGCAGACGGTGGATTCGTGCTAATGGGCTCGTCAAACTCTGATATTGGCTTTGAAAAGACAGAAGATGCTAAGGGTGTAAGCGACTTCTGGGTTGTCAAGTTCGGCTCGGAAGAGCCACCACTGCCGGTAACGCTCACCGGATTTTTTGCCCGAAAGGAAAATGCTACAGTAATCCTTTCCTGGCAGACTACGTCTGAAACCAGCAGCGACTTCTTTGAAATCCAGCATTCAACCGATGGGAAAAGCTGGAATGCAGTTCAGAAGGTATTTGCAAAATACGAGAGTACAGCAACCGAAGAGTACATGTACGTTCATGCCAGTCCGCCCGCAGGAGAAAATTATTACCGGCTTAAAATCGTCGATACGGATGGTGTATCTGCATTCAGCAAAATCACAAGCCTACGTTTTAATGCAGAATTTACGGTGCGTGTTTACCCCAATCCTGCCGCAGAAACCCTGACGATCGAGGTTGCCGACCCGCAGGATGTGAAGATGGTACAGCTGCTCGACAGCAGAGAAAGAGAACACTATCAGTCACCCGAAGCCGGGAAATCCATTGATGTCAGATCGTTTACGCCCGGCGTATATTTTGCCAAAATCACAAGAAAAGACGGCGGCGTGGCAGCAAAGAAGATTATTATCAACAACTAGCGAACAGAAACAAGCATTTACTCATGAAAAAATCTTTGCTCAACATTTATTGTATAATCCTGGTTTTTACTACTTCCACCGCGCTCATGGCCCAGCCGGCAGTGGAATGGGATAAAGTTTTCGGAGGATTAGAGGCGGATAACCTGTATTCTGTGCAGCAAACTGCTGATGGCGGATATATCCTGGGCGGAGCGTCCGGGTCGAATGCCGCCTGGGACAAATCCGAGGGCGGGAAAGGACATTCTGATTATTGGGTCATCAAACTGGCTGCCAATGGTGAGAAGGAATGGGACAGGACCATCGGCGGCACCGATTACGATTACCTGGAACTCGTCAGGCAGACTTCTGACGGAGGCTATATTCTTGGCGGCCGCTCCTATTCGGACGTAGGAGCAGATAAGAGTGAGCCCAATGGAGGTACGAAAAACCCGGAAGACCGGCAGCCCGATATGTGGATCGTCAAACTGTCGGCGGCTGGTACGATGGAGTGGGAGAAAAGCATTGTCCGGAGAGGTGAAGAACTGCTTTCGGAGCTCCGGCAAACTGCTGATGGCGGATATCTTGTATTTGCCAATGCGTACGACGTCGGGGGACATCTGGTAAAATTATCTGCAAACGGTACTATTGCATGGACCCGGGACTATGTCAGCTTTTTTGGAATGGACCAGCAAGGCCGGCCCGAAACTGCCGATGGCGGATACATTGTTGCCAACGTTACCGAAGGAAGTTATTACATCACCAAATTAAACGCCGATGGTTCGGAACAATGGGACAAAGTGTACCTCGGCGGCAGCTCAGGTTCCGCGGCAACTGCCTCGACGATCAGGGTTCTTCCTGATGGTTTTGTCCTCGGAGGGAGCTCAAACTATGGAATCGGGAACCAAAAAACCCAGGCAGGAAGGGGATTACTTGACTACTGGATATTGAGACTGGACAACAACGGTACCAAACTTTGGGATAAAACTTTTGGAGGAAGTGCGAACGACAAGCTGACCAATGTAGACGTCACGAAGGATGGAGGATTTCTGCTAAGCGGAACTTCGGATTCCGGCATTGGCGGCGATAAGTCGGAAGTGTTGCGGGGTGTTTACGATGCATGGATGGTGAAGATCTCGTCAATCGGTATCAAGCAATGGGAAAAGACGCTGGGCGGAAGCAAGTTTGAACAATATAATTCTATCACGGGTAACAGCAACTTGCGGCTGCTTTACGAGAACAGCAATGGCGAGTACATCCTGAGCGGCAGGTCAACAGGCCACGCCAGCCAGGACAAAACCGGGGACGCAGAAGGGGGATGGATGGTTAAACTGAAGGCAAGCGGACAGCGCGTTTGGGACAAGACAATCACAGGGAACATCATCAAGCCGACTTTAAGCGACGGCTACGTATCTTTCAGCTCGCCCAAAGGCCCGGCCGCTGACACCAGGACAGAAGACGCCAGGGGATCGTCTGATTACTGGCTGGTTAAATATTCCGCAGAAGCACCCTCCCAAACCCTGACTGCTTCGGCATCAGAACTTTCCTTCAATTATAATCCTGGCTCGGCCACTCCGGCACAAAACATAATGATTGCCAGCAACAGCGGAACAGCGCCTGCATTGCAGTTTGTGAAATCGGAAGGCAGCAAGTGGCTTACCGTGGTAACTGCGCCAGACGGCAAAACAACATTCAGCATCAATGTCAGCGGATTGAAACCGAATGCCTATGCTGCCTATGTGACCTTTTTCGCACCCGATCACAACCGGGTACGGGTTGAGGTAAACATGCTGATCGCCAGCGAAGAGGCGAATAATACTTTTGTCCGGATCAATGCAGGGGGCGAAGATTTTCTGACACCCGGAGGCAAGCAATTCCGCGCTGACCAGTATTTCAGCGGCGCAGACAGCACCATTACGGCCGAAAACGGAAATATTGCCAACACGAACATAGACGAAGTATACCGGTCTGCACGAACCGGAGCCGCATTCGGATACAAGATTCCGATGCCGGACGGAAAAGCCATCGTCACGCTGCATTTTGCAGAACTATGGTACGGTGCACCCGGAAAAGTGCCGGGAGGTGCCGGTAAAAGGCAGTTTCATGTTAATATCGAAGGCAACCGGGTATTAACGGATTTTGACATTTTTGCGACTGCCGGCGGAGCTATGCGTGCCACGGAACAATCCTTCGAGGTAACCATCACGGGTGGGGAACTGGATATTGATTTGCTCTCAGGCGCAGCAGACATCCCTCTGATCTCTGCCATAGAAGTAAAGACCATTAACATAGCACTCGGCGCGATTGCGGATACTTTCGTAGCTGATGCTGACATCGATGGAATAAGTCCCGGCAATGGAATACATGGTTCAGAGACGCAACTGGAAGTCAGGAGTATTTTCAGAGCTTTACCCGGCAGGCGGTATTCTTATCTTAAATTCAACCTTAGTACTGCTGCCAAGGTCCAAAAAGCGGTATTGCGCCTCTATGGAAGCAATGTGGATAGCGACGACGCTGTTTTGATGGATGTTTACGGCGTCAATAATGACAACTGGACTGAAGAAAGCCCTGTCTCGGCTGCGGTTTACGGTAAATCCACGCCGATACTCAGCTCAGTATCAGTAGATGCAGCTGAAAAATATTACGAGCTGGATGTGACCAGCTATGTAACTGCACAGCAGGAAACCGGAGATGCGCTGGTATCATTTGTTATAAACGATTCGAGGCTCAGGGGTTTGACGCTGGCTTTTAACAGCAGGGAAAATGCAGAGAACCAGCCGCAACTGCTGATCATCCCGGTTGCAGAGACTGTAACCGACGAGCCTCCGCTTCCCGTCACCCTCACTGTATTCACAGCTCAAAAAGAATCCGCCACTGCCCGGCTCACCTGGCAAACGATTTCCGAAACCCGCAGCGACCACTTTGAAGTAGAGCATAGTACAAATGCCCGATCCTGGAACCTGCTGGGTGCCGTCAATGCAAAAGGTGAGAGCACGGCTTTGGAAAATTACCAGTTCACACACCTGCATCCTGGGCACGGCTCCAATTACTACCGCCTGAAAATGGTCGATGCCGACGGCTCGTTTACCTACTCCCAGGTGAAACAAATCACATTTGAGCTTGATTTTGAAATAGCGGTTTATCCTAATCCCGCAACGGAAATCATTCACCTGAAAACAGCTGACTGGTCGAAGGTGTCGGCAGTACGGATCCTGAACAATGCAGGTAAGGTGCTTTATCAATCACAAAATGCGCCCGTACAAAGCATTGTCACCAGGGATTTCAATGCCGGATTTTACTTCGTTCAGATCGCTTTGGCCGACGGGACAATGACAACCCGGAAAGTCGTGATCGCGCCATAGCTGCAAAATTCATTGTAAGTTCTCCTCTCTTTTTACCGGTTGCAAACCGGGTACTAAGCATGCGGCGGCCTGGCGGAATGTTCCCCTGGCCGCCTTCCTACCTGCAAAAATGTTCAGATAGTCCAGCTCAACTGGCAAATTGTATAAGGAAAACTGGCTACAACTGGGTACTTTTGCTCTGTTATTTAGAACAAGTCTATTTATTTATAAAAAACTGAAATGCTTGCGGGACTACTTCTGCGCAGCTACTTCCGGCTTGTACTACTACATAATACCCGAAAGAGGATGTTGCAAACCTTACCATTGACATACATGATCTGAACACTACCTTCTTTCCTGAGCCAATTAGATTATAAGCAAAAAAGCCGGATGGCTGGTACCCGTCCGACTTCCGCGCCGAGGCGCTGTGCTTCCAAACGCTGAAACATTTTAAGCAATGCAAATTAGCAAAATTCTGCATACAGGGCTTTTTTGTGCCCTGACAATCATTTCTTTTGCCCAAACACCGGCATCCCGGATTTCCGGACATGTGCGTACGGAAGAAGGTGAGGCGCTACCCGGCGCATCGGTCGGTCTCAAAGGCACTTCTTACGGTACCGTCGCCAATGCTGATGGATCCTATACGCTCGAAAACGTACGTCCCGGTACCTACCAGCTGGTCATCACTTTCCTGGGCTACCAGCCGCAGCTGAAACAGGTCACTATGAAAGCCGGCCAGCATGTCAGGGAAAGTTTTAAGCTCATTTCTGAAATCCGCGAGCTGGAGACCCATTCGGTCATCGGCCGGTCAGAAACGAAGGAGGTCAACCGGCAGGCATACAATGTAACAGCCATCGACGCCAGGAAACTGCAGAACTCCACCCTGGATCTGTCGCATGCACTCGACCGGGTTTCGGGCGTGCGTGTACGGGAGAGCGGTGGGGTAGGTTCCAATATGAACTTCTCGCTCAACGGCTTCACAGGCCGGCAGGTTAAGTTTTTCCTCGACGGTGTACCGATGGACAATTTCGGCTCGTCTTTTCAGCTCAACAACATTCCCATCAATCTCGCCGAGCGCGTGGAGGTATATAAAGGTGTCGTACCCATCTGGCTGGGCTCCGATGCGCTGGGCGGTGCGGTCAATATTGTGACCAACACCCGGCAGAACAGCTACCTGGATGCATCCTACTCTTACGGATCTTTTAACACGCACCGCACGACGATCAACGCGGGGTACACGGCCAAAAATGGCTTTACCGCACAGCTGAATGCATTTCAGAACTACTCGGACAATAATTATTGGATCAATGTTGACGTGGCCGATGTGAGCACAGGCGAGTATTACCGTAACCAGCGCCTGCGCCGTTTCCACGATACCTATCATAATGAAACCGTGATCGCGCATGTAGGCGTGGTGAACAAAAGATTTGCTGACCGCCTGCTGGTCGGGATTACACTGGGAAAAAACAAAGCCGAGATCCAGACAGGTGCGCGCATGGTAAGCGTGTTCGGGGCCTGGCACCGGAAAGGCAACATTGTGATGCCCAGCCTGAAATACCAGAAAAAGGATCTGTTTGTGAAAGGGTTGAATGTAAATCTGTCGGCCAACTACAACCTCGGTCAGGAGCAGAATGTGGATACCGTGTACCGGCGCTACAACTGGTTTCAGCAGTACAAACAATATGAAGGCCTGGGCAGCGAGCGCGAAAGATCACTGTACAAGTTTCGCAACAATAACGGTCTGGCTACCGCAAATGTAACCTACCAGATCAGCCCGCGCCATGCACTGACGCTCAACAATGTGTACAATACCTTCAACCGCCGGGGCGAGGACGAGCTTTTTCCGGATGCAGAAAAGTATGAGCAGCCGAGGATCAACAGGAAGAATGTGCTCGGCCTGGGTTATAAGTTCGACTACAATGAACGCTGGAACACATCCGTATTTGTAAAAAGATTTACCCAGAACAACAAATACTCGGTCTCCTACAATCCGACAGGCAACTGGGGTGACAATGCTTTTCTTGAACAAAAGAACAGTTTCAGCAAGCTGGGCTACGGGATCGCCTCCACCTATTTTTTGTTCAGCAACTTACAGTTGAAAGGCTCTTTCGAGAAGAGTTACCGGCTCCCCGAAACCGACGAGCTCTTTGGCGACCTGATCAACCTGGAAGGCAATATTGATCTTGATCCCGAGACGAGCTATAATTACAACTTCGGGTTCAGCTACAATGGCGCGGTCCGCCGCATACACCGGTTCAGTGTGGATGCCAATGTGCTGTACCGCGATGCGCAGGGCTTTATCCGTCCCCGCCTGAATGCCAATCAGACCAAGCAGGTGATGGACAACCTGGCCGATGTCACCAACTTCGGGGTGGATGGCGAAGTGCGCTATTCCTACAAACAGCTGCTTACTGCGGGCGTGAACCTGACTTACCAGGACCTGCGCAACAACACCCGCTTTGAAGAAGGCTACACTACCCAGAGCCCGCTCTACCGCGACCGCATTCCCAATATGCCATTTCTCTTCGGAAATGCGGATGCCGCGCTGTTTTTGAAGGACCTGGGCCGAAAAGGTAATACGCTCACCCTGGGTTACAACCTGCTGTATGTACATGCCTACTACCTCTACTGGCCAAGCCTCGGCAGCGACAAGCTCGACATTCCCGAACAGCTCAGCCACGACGTGAATGTGGTGTATGCGATGGCAGGCGGCAAGTACAATGTGTCCGTGGAATGCAAAAATCTCCTGGATGCCAGGCTGTACGACAATTTCAGCCTGCAAAAACCCAGTCGCGGCTTTTACGTGAAGCTGCGGTATTTCGTCAGTAAATAATCCCGATTAACGCATAATTCAACTTAAAACAGAAAAATGAAAAAGGCATACCTGAAATGGTTTTTTGTGGCAGGCATGGGCTTGTTCCTGGGCGCATGCAGTGAAGACAGTCCCTCCGGCACCACGCCCGATCCTGAGCCGGGCACCACCTCGCGCTACGTGGTAGCCTCCGCACCCATCGGTTCGCAGGGCGTCGCAGATTACCTCCTCACCACCAGTGACCTCACGCAGGGAACCATCAGCACGGTAGGGCAGGGCATTGAGCAGGACGGTTCGTACCGGTATTATCTCACGCATAAAAACAAGTTTTTCAGCCTGCTGTATGGCCAGGGAAATCCCGGCGCAGTGACGACCTATACCCTGGATGAAAAAGGGGCTCTGGTAAAAACGTCCGATTTCCAGGCCGAAACCGTGCAGGTATTTACCACGGCCGGGGACGATATCCTGACCATCAAAGTGCCCCGCAGCGGCAATGAGAGTGCATCCTGGTTCCGCATCAATGCAGACCAGTCCAAGATTGTTTCCGAAGGCCAGGTGAATATTGTGCAGCTCGCGGGCAATGGCGAACGTTCGCATTTTACCTGGGCCACACAGGTGGGCGACAAGGTTTTTGCACCTTATATGAGCATCAAAGGTGCCGCACCCGATGTGTTTGGGACGGCTTACCCGGACAGCAGCTGGATCGCGGTATTTTCCTACCCGGGTATGACCTATGAGAAAACCATCAAAGACAACCGCACCAGCTTCATCGGCTCGTACTTCAACAATGGTCTGGCGGTGGATGAAAGCGGCGACGTATATGGATTTTCGCCGGCCTCGGCTACCAGGGCTGGTGTAGCCTCGTCTACCAAGCCTTCAGCATTTTTGCGTATCAGGAAAGGTACCACCGAGTTTGACAAGAGCTACTTCTTTAATGTTCAGGAAAAATCAGGCGGGTACAAGATCGCCAATCAGACTTACCTGGGCAGCGGTAAAATCCTGCTGTACATGTATGGTACTGTAAATACCGCGACCGGCAACAAGCGGCTGGCCATTGCAGACCTTTATAACCAGACATTTACCTGGGTAACCGGCGCACCGGAGTCTATCCCGTCCTCATCTGCATCGTACAATAACAATACGGTGAGTGACGACAAGAAAAGCGTTTACGTCGGGATCAACTCCGAAGCAGGCAGCTGGATCTATACAATTGATATCGCCACGGCCACAGCCAAGCAGGGGTTGAAAGTGGAAGGCGGCGCAATTACCGCTGTCGTGAAGGTTAAGTAATCATCACCAGGTTTCCTGCCGTCCGGGTTCGTGCGGCAGGAAACTTTCTGATCCTGCCGGGCACAGGATCCGGTCAGGGAAAAAATATTTTGCAGCAAGAGGGAGGCAGGCATGAGCTATATAAAATCCGGTACGAAGCAGGCACTTGACGAAGAAACTATGAATTTGCAGGACTACCCGCTCCATGATTTGGGCGAGGCATTTTTTGCAATGACCACCATTGAGGATGCCGACGGGTACTTCTTCAAAGGGCTGCACCGCCACGATTTTTATGAACTCCTCTGGTTTACGGATGTGGGTCCCGGCCAGCTGCATTCCATTGATTTCAGGGATCATCCCATTGCCCGCAACCAGGTGTTCCTGCTTTTGCCGGGCCAGGTACACAGTCTTGAGCAGCTCAACAAGCGCGGCTTTCTGATGGCCATGTCGGGTGAGTTTTTTGAAAGGGTGATCGGAAATGACATGTTCAGGTTTCCGGGCTATTCCGGCAATTTCAGCATTGTGATCCCGGATCAGGGGCTGGCTGTGCTGCATACGATTACCGGGCTGATCAGGACCGAGTATGCCGGCGCCGCACGCCCGGTTATTCTTGAATCTTACCTGCGCAGCTGGGTGCTGCATTGCATTGAGCTGTATAAGGAAAGCAGCATTCCCCAAAGTGATCCCCGTCTGCAGGCATTGGGCGAGTTGATTGAAGCACACTACCGGAAGCAGCGCCGGGCGGAGTTTTATGCTAAAAAGCTGTCCATCAGCGCCAAGCGCCTCAATGAACTTACCAGGGAATCTTTTGGCAAAACCATCAGTCAGATGATCAATGACCGGCTCATTCTCGAAGCCAAACGGGAGATCGGGTGCATTGATAAGCCCATCAAGGAAATCAGCTATGAGCTGGGGTTTTCGGAGCCGGCATACTTCACCCGCTTTTTCGGCAAGCAAACCGGCTATGCACCGCAGGACTTCAGAAAGCGGATCATGGCTTTGGACCACTAGTATTTTACGCAAAAAAGAGCACCAACTTCAAACCGTATGTTCAGCACCATTTGCTTACTTTTTCTGGGCGGCTTCATGCTCTGGATGAACACCTCCCGGCGCATCAGCTGGCCTGCCAGGAACAAGGCCATGGCCTACATGGCATCTGTCCCGTCATACAGCCGGTACGCGGCCGGCGCATTGTTCCTGGCGGCAACCCTGCTTTGCATCAGTGCCCTGGGCCCGGGCAGCGGGCTCTTTGCAGCCGTGGTCATTCTGATGACTGCAGGCTCTGTATCCGTACTGTTTTTTCCATTCCGGTACTTCGGTACAAAGGGCATTGCCATTATTTACGGCTGCGCGCTTGCGCTCGAACTCCTTACCCGCTGACCTATGCCTGCCAACAAAAAATACCTGACCCGCTCCCCCTGGCTTCGCCTGAGTAAAATTCTCGCCGGAACGGTGGGAGGTTATGCTGTGATGATGAGCCTTCACCTGTTTTGCACTACGTTTTTACCCAAAGAAAATGTGATCGTCACTGCTTTCGTCACGGGCTACGTGCTGTGGGCCTTCCTGCTGCTTTATGCATTTATCGCGCGCAATGTGTGGCGGGTGTGGGGTATTTACATCCTGCTGACCATCCTGTTTTCATTGCCTTACCTGCTTCAGTCCAACTTCAACTATGGATCCTAGGAAATATAATATTTACTTCCATACGCATACGATCAGCGGGATTATCATTGCCGCAATCCTGTATGTGATCTTCTTTGCCGGCTCGTTTTCTTTTTTTAAAGATGATATCTCAGCCTGGCAAAAAGGTAAGTCGATCGTAGCGCGGAAACCCGTTCCCGGATTCAACAACCTGATTGACTCTCTCTCGCACAAGTACAACCTTCAGGGCCGCAGCTTCGACTTTTATATCCAGCGGCAGGGACAGGGAGCTTATGTGAGCATGACGGCCTCTGCGGATACAACCATCAGCAAGCCCAAACCAAAGCCGAAAGGAGAAGTGAAAAGGAGAGGACGCGGCAGAAGAGGCGGCGACGATGATTCGGCTTACTTTCTTTACAGCTTCGCCGACCAGAAAGCGGCCGGTGACTATGCGGATGCATATGATATGGGCGAATTCCTGTACCGCCTGCATTTCCTGGCCCAGCTCAACCAGGTATTTCCTTTCAATATCGGTACGCCGGTCGGTTACCTTATTGCAGGCATTGTTTCGTTCCTGTTCCTGTTTGCATTAATTACCGGTTTGCTCCTGCATTGGGACAAGATCAGGTCCAGCTTCTTCCTTTTCAGGCCCATGAGCAAGTGGAAAACAGTCTGGACAGACATGCATACTGTGCTGGGCGTCATCGGGTTTCCGTTCCAGTTTGTGTTTGCATTGACCGGCGTGATCCTGATCGTAAACTGGGTGATCCTAACGCCGGCTGCGAATGTGCTTTATGACGGGAATACAGAGAAAATGTACGAAAGCCTGGAATTTGGACGGTCGATTAAAGCAGACTATACTTACACACCCATGAAGGGCAGCTTTGATATGGACGCATTTGTGGCGCAATGGAGCAGCCGGTGGCCGGGAAGCCAGGTTACCCGCGTGCACATTGCCAATTACCAGGATGAAAGCATGCAGGTGAGTTTGGAGGCCAAGCCCAATCCTGAGGCCAACTTTGCAGGCTCCGGCTTTGTACATGTGCAGGTTGCCAGTGGTAAAATCCTGGCGGAAAAGTCACCGGTAGCAGATGCCAGCTACATCGACGGTGTGAAAAGCCTCGTGTACCACCTGCACTTTGGCGATTTCGGCGGAAAGCCGCTGCGGATTGTATTCTTTATTCTGGGTCTGATGGGCTGCGCGGTGATTATTTCGGGTATCCTGATCTGGCTGGTAGCCCGTGACAAGGTAAGTACTGAAAAACGCAAGCGAACCTTCAACTTCTGGGCGAGCAACGTATTCCTGGCGGCTTGCCTGAGCATGCTGCCCGTCACGGCATTTACCTTGATCATGCTGAAAGTGCTGCCCAAAGTAGACCAGGCGGCTATTTACCATACTTATTTTTACAGCTGGCTTGCGTTGTCCACATACTTTATAGTCCGCCGGAGTTTCCCGCTCATGAACCGCCAGGCACTCCTGCTGTCCGCTGTGCTGTGCCTGACCGTGCCGGTGGCCAATGGTATGGCAACCGGTCTCTGGATGTGGGCCACCTGGCAGCAGGGTGCATTCGATATCTTCTTCATTGATGCATTGTTCCTGGTACTATCGGTATGCTGTGCTTTTGCCTGGAAGCGCGTCCGGTCGGAAGCCAGGCCTTTTCGGATTTTGGATCAAAAAAATGATCAGGCGGGTACACCTGCCAAGCCGGCCCCGTCCCGCATCCCATCTGCAACCACGAAAATCTAGTTTAACCGCAAATCTTATGAATGCACGAAAGTTAGTACTGTCCATGCTGGCCCTGGTAGCCACTTTGTCCAACCTGCAGGCCCACGCCCTGTGGATACAAACTGCGCCTGCCGGCAGTGCAGGTAAAGCGCAGCAAATTAAAATCACCTATGCCGAGCCGGGCGAAAATCCGGAAAAGCTTGGAGAATGGTACTCCGACGTGAAGGAATTTGAGCTGTGGCTTACCAGGCCCGACGGAAAAAAGGAAAAGCTGACCACTATTGCCGGTGAAGACCATTTTACCTCTCAGTTTACTCCGCAGCAGGAAGGCGTATACACCCTGTCGGTGGGACATAGTGCCAAAGAGCTGGGCGGTAAGACAATTTACCAGTTCAATGCCAGTGCGCTGGTCAGGGTAGGGAAGTCTACTGCAGGCAATGAAGCCGCTTTGAACAACAATGACCTGAGCATTTTTGCAGATGCCGCAAAGTCGTACCAGGTACAGAAGCCTCTGCGTCTGACAACGGTTTACAAGAGCACGCCCGGCGGGAAGGCCAGCCTGAACGTATCCTCACCCAGCGGCTGGTCAAGGCAAATTGAAACGGACGAAAACGGCATGGCCGAATTTACACCGCTCTGGCCGGGTACTTATTACATTGAAGCCTCCAAAAGCTGGAAAGAGTCCGGCACCCACAACGGAAAGGAATATAATGGCATCTGGCGGGCAGCGACCTTGCTGGTGGATGTAGCGAAGTAGTCCGCTACACGGGAGAGGCAGGCAGACTGGCGGGAGATTGAAAATGAACCGGGCTGCTACGATTAGAAATTTCAGGTACTTCCCGGGAACCACACCCGGGGTTTTTTTACAGCATTCGTCCGGAGCGGGTGTATGTACTGTAAAAGATTAGAAGGACAGATGGCGGAAATAGCCGCTTATGGCACGATTTTCCCTGTAAAAACTGCACTTTCTAAATCGTAGCCTCTACTAAAATAGTGTACAAGACAAAAGAACTGCCTGCACCTGCACTGACGCATATGCTGCCCTGGGTACAAACAGCTTCAGATGCGCCTTACTTTATCACAGAAAACGGAGCCAACTGGACACCCATTGGGCAGAATGATGCCATTACCTGGCCTGAGCTGGAAGGTCTTTTCCGACGAAAAAACATTGGGGAGGCAGACCGGTACCTTGCCTGGCTCGCCGAGCATGGTGTCACCTGCCTGCGCCTGATGCTGGAATATGCCCAGGGTGAGCACCGCTATTTTGAAAATCCCGCGGGCACTTTCTCACAAAATATGGTCCGGCTCTGGGACGATCTGTTTACACTTTGTGCCAAACATAACCTGCGTATCCTGCTCACACCGGTAGATACCTTCTGGATGTGGAAGCGGTGGCAGTACCATCCCTACAACCGTAAAAACGGCGGCCCCTGCGCCAAACGATCCGAGTGGCTGATATGTCCGGATACGCTGGCGGCTGTCAAAAACAGGCTGTCCTTTGTGGCTGAGCGCTGGGGTGGTAGCGGTGTCCTGTTTGCCTGGGACCTGTGGAACGAAATACATCCTGCGCATGCCAACGGCCGGACGGACGTATTCGAAACGTTCATCAACGAGCTGAGTACGCATTTGCGCGAGCTGGAAATGCGCCTGTACGGCCGCTGTCATCCGCAGACGGTCTCGATTTTCGGGCCTACCCTGCAGGAGCAGCCTGCCGCCGCGGACGTTATTTTCAGGCATAAGATGCTCGATTTTGCCAGTACGCATTTTTACGATGCCGGTACGATCGACAATCCCAAGGATACAGTGGCATCGGCAATAACCGCCGGGCAGCTGGTGCGGGAGGCGCTTTCGCATTTGCCGGCAAGCAGGCCGTTTTTCGACAGTGAGCACGGACCGATCCATGCATTCAAAGACAAGCACATCATTTTTGCACACGACTTTGACGACGAGTACTTCCGGCATATCCAATGGGCGCATATAGCATCGGGTGCGGCCGGGGGCGGGATGCGTTGGCCGAACCGGCATCCGCACTGCCTCACGCCGGGAATGCGCCTGGCGCAAAAAGCCATGGCAGGGTTTACCGACCTGATTGACTGGAAAAACTTCCGCCGCAAAAACCTGAACGAAGAGCTCACAGTAAGCGACCGCCGGTTTGCTGCATTTGCCTGTGCGGACGGGCGTCAGGCCGTACTCTGGCTGCTCAGAACCGATACGCAGGTGAAAAGACCCGACCGGCTGCGATCGCTGGATCAGCATGCGCCGGGAATTCCTGTGGAGATCACCCTACCCGGCATGACCGCGGGACATTACGAGGTGATAACCTGGGACACAGTGCATGGGCGTGCCGTAGAAAAGCAGTTTGTACAGGTTAAAAGTGATGAAACACTGCACCTGCATTTGGCTTCGGTGGTAAGCGATATTGCTGTGGCAGTACGGCCTGCCTGAATAATCCGGCTTTATCCTGCACATGGAAGAGCAAAATACGACCGGCATATCCCGTTTTTGACAGTGCGATTTACTTACTTCGCTTCTTCAAACCTTTTCCTGTTTTTGAGAGAAGGGTTTTGCCCTGTTGTACCATTTCAAGTGATTTTATGCGCATCAAACAATTGACCGGCCTTGGCTTTGCACTGCTATCCATGCTGCCTGTGCAGGCACAGAAGGAAAGCCGGGAAGCCGGTGCAAACAACCTCCGGTATATCGACCCGAAGATCGGTAATGTGGGCCAGCTCCTGGAACCGACACGCCCGACCGTGCAGCTGCCGAACCAGATGATCCGGATGGCGCCGATCCGCGCCAATTACCTGGACGACCAGATTTCCAGTTTTCCACTGACCATCGTTTCGCACCGGCTTGGTGAAGCGTTTTCGATCAAACCCTTTACCGAACAGATCAATGCCCAGAGCTGGGAGAAAAAACTCGCTTATGACCATGACCTGGAAACCATCCGCCCCTGGTACTACACTACCTACTTTGTGGATGATGAGGTGACCGTATCTTATGTTCCCGGCAGGAAGACGGGGATTTTCCGCTTTGAATTTCCTGCAGATACTGAAAAAAGCCTACTGCTTGGACTGTACAACGGAGCAGGCAGCTGGGATTTCAGGGAGGGAAACGTGGTGGTTGCCACGGAGCAGTACCATGGAATGAAGATCCACTTGTACGGTAAATTCAGTGAGGCGGGTACGGTAGTCACCGGTGTAAACGGGCAGATTAGTACAGCGCGGAAAGCGGATGGGAAAGATGCACGGGCTGCCATTACTTTTTCCCCGAAGACGAGAAATGTAGCGCTCAAATATGCCATTTCATTTGTGTCAGCGGAACAGGCAAAAAAGAATTTTGAGAATGAACTGCAATCCGTCGACTTCGAAACGCTCAAAAAACAGGGAGAGGATGCCTGGGAAAAGGTGATCGGGCAGATCAATGTGCAGGGTGGGACCGAGGCGCAGAAACGCAGCTTTTACACCGCACTGTATCGGACCTACGAGCGGATGGTCGATATATCGGAAGATGGTCAATATTACAGTGGCTATGACAACAAGGTACACCAGGCAAGCCGGACATTTTACGTAGACGACTGGATGTGGGACACTTACCTTGCACAGCATCCTCTCCGTACGATTCTGAACCCTGCGCAGGAAGAGGATATGCTGCAGTCGTTTGTAGATATGTACAGGCAGAGCGGCTGGATTCCTACTTTCCCGGTTTTGTTCGGGGACAATCCTTGTATGAACGGTTTTCACTCTTCAATTGTACTGCTCGATGGTTACAAAAAGGGATTGCGGAATTTTGATGTGGAAAAAGCTTACGAGGGCATGGTAAAGAATGCCAATGAGGCTACCATGCTTCCCTGGGTGAACGGGCCTAAATGTGAGCTCGATGATTTTTATCTCAAAAACGGCTACTACCCCGCACTTGCAAAAGGCGAAAAGGAGACTGTGAAGCTTGTGACTCCCTTTGAAAAACGGCAGTCGGTGGCCGTGACGCTCGGAGGGGCTTACGACGACTGGGCTGTGGGAGAGCTGGCCCAGGCATTGGGTAAAACGCAGGATTACCAGGTTTTCAGCCGGCGCGCGCTGAACTACAAAAACCTGTGGAATAAGGAGCAGATGATGTTTATTCCCAAGGACAGCAAAGGCAATTTTCTCAGGATTGACCCAAAATTTGATGGTGGAATGGGCGGCCGGGAATACTATGATGAAAACAACGGGTACACCTATAAGTGGCAGGTGCAGCACGACATTCCCGGTCTGATCGGATTGATGGGCGGCAAGCAACGTTTCGAGGCTGAGCTGGACCAGCTTTTCCGGGAGGGGCTGGGCAGGAGCAAATATGAGTTCTGGGCTAAGTTCCCGGATGCTACGGGCAATGTGGGGCAGTTTTCGATGGGCAATGAACCCAGCTTTCACATTCCGTATCTGTACAACAGTACGGCGCCCTGGAAAGCGCAGAAGCAGATCCGGTTTTTGCTCGATGTATGGTTCAAAGACAATATTTTCGGAATCCCGGGCGACGAGGACGGCGGTGGAATGACGGCCTTTGTGGTGTTTTCGTCCATGGGTTTTTACCCGCTTACGCCCGGTAAGCCCGAGTACACGATCGGCAGCCCGCTCTTTGAAAAGACGAGCATAAAGCTGCAAAACGGGAAGGAGTTTACGGTACTGGCAAATGGCGCCTCGGTCGTCAATAAATACATCCAGAGTGCCAGGTTCAATGGAAAGGCGCTGAACAAACCCTCATTTACCCACACAGAACTGATGGCTGGCGGAACCCTGGAACTTGAAATGGGACCAAAGCCAAATAAACAATGGGGGCTGGGGGAGTAGCTCCATTGTTTATCTGAGTACCTGTACGTGTCTGACCGGCGGGTCTGCACCGGACTTCACCTTGGCAGACAGACAAAGTCACGTCTGCCGGTAACAGGCCGGCTGGTCAGCATGATTATTTTGAACCTTTTTTGGTCGTAATAAGAAGAACGCCATTGTCGCCCTCGCTGCCGAACTGTTCACGGGCCTGCGCGCCTTTCAGGACATTGATGCTCGCAATATGATCGGGATTCACCGATGTGAAGCGGCTGTCGTTCTTGCCGCTCAGCTTAACACCGTCCAAAATATAGAGCGGCTCAGGGGCAGTTTGTGCAGTTGTCTTTTTGGATTTACCTTCTAACTGAAAATTAACGGGAAGCGTATATTGTACATTGACGGCTTTACCATCCTGGCGGCCCGGCTTCCATTTCGGAAACTTGGAAAGTACGCGCACTGCTTCCGCATCACAGCCATAACCCACCCCTTTCAGCACGGTAACATTTTTGGTCTCGCCGGTTGTCGATACCATAAAGGACAGCATGACCTTTCCTTCCACTTCTTTGTCTATCGCAGCTTTCGGATATTTCAGGTTCTCGGCCAGGAACCGGAACATCGCCTCCTGACCGCCTGGAAATTCGGGCAGCTCTTCGACCACGGTATATACCTTGGGTTCTGTGGCTGCTGCTTCCGCGGTTTGTTCACTGGCAGTCTCCTGCTGCTCACAGCCTGCAACGATCAGTGCGCTGGTGCCGGCCAGTACGGCGGCGGCAAAGTAGGTGCCCAGCATCCACTTTGATGTTCTGTTTTTGTAGATCATTTTGATTCGTGTTTTGATTTGAGATGGTTTAAAAAAATGATTGGATAAGGAAGAGACAGGGGTATTCAATGCATAGGAGATCAGGAATCGTGCATAGTGCTCCCGGTTGACCGCCTGCTGGTCGGCCAGGAACTCGTGTACTTCCTGGGTAGCACGTTTGTACAGGGCCAGCACGGGATTAAACCAGAAGACCGTTTTCAGGATTTCGAGCATCATGATGTCCACGCTGTGCCACTGCCGGGTGTGTACCATTTCGTGACGCAGGATTTCATCGAAATGATTTTCATAATCGTCGTAGCTGATCACAATGTTTTTCAGGAACGAAAACGATCCCGCCGAACTGCTCAGGATTACCTGACAATCATCGAGCACGATCCTGTCTCCCTGCGACAGTACCCGCCTCAGCTGCAATACCTGCACGGCAAGCCGGCATGCACTAATGCCGAATCCGGCCAGGTAAAGGCAGTAGGCTGCATTTTCCCAGGTAAACAGGGATACACTTTCCTGCTTGTTGTGAACCACCGAAAAAGCTGCGGCATCAATGGTGTACAGTGCCGGGATCACCGGAGCTGCGGCCGGGTAGATCATCAGCGGCAGCACAAATGCGGCCAGCAGAGAGCCCAGCAGGTAAAAACGGTTCCATTTAAAAAACGTATGATGGCGGAGCATGACCTGGTAACATGCATACAGCAGTACCCAGTATAGGTTTACTTTGGCCAGATAAATCAGCGTTTCCATGCTTATTGAGCGTTTTTATGGCGGTTAATAAGATCCATGATCTCGTCCAGGTCCCGGGCCTTAAGATCATTTTCCTTTACAAAAAACGAGACAAGATCCGGCAGTGAGTTGTTGAAATAGCTGCTGATCAGCTGCCTGGCTTCACTTCGCTTGTAATCTTCCTCGCTGATCAGCGGGTAATACTCATGCGTTTTCCCGTAGGCGGTATAGCCTACCACCTCTTTCTTTTCCAGGATCCGGATGATCGTCGATACGGTATTGTAGGCCGGCCTGGGCTCAGGCATTTCTGCCAGGATATCTTTGACAAATGCTTTTTTCTTTTGCCAGAGGATCTTCATAACCTCTTCCTCGGCCCGGGTTAAACTGCGTACTTCCATATTTATGTCTGTGGTAAATGTTGAAAACAATAGCGACTCCCAAATGTATGACTATTTAATTAGTTTCAAAACTAAAAGTTTAGTTTATCTAAAAATTGATGAAGTTTCTTGTGGTATTATTTCCAGATACCCATAAAAAAACTATCCACCGGAAAGCACGCTGGCTTCCTGGTGGATAGTTTCTTTTCCTGCTCAGGCAGGTTATGGCAAGTTGCCCGGCCGGGTTATCAGTACCCCGGATTTTGTTTCAGCTGGGGAGAGGCATTAAGCACATTCTGACCAATCGGGAAAATCTCCGTATGCTTGTCTGCATCCGGTTTTTTGTCCCACCAGGTACCTGTACTGAACACACCCCAACGAATCAGGTCGGTTCTTCTTCTGCCTTCCGCAAGGAACTCGCGCATCCATTCATCCAGCATTTCCTGGTCGGTCAGCTGGCTGCCATCGGCCTTGTAAAGGCTTGGAGAGCCCGCAGGATAGTTGCGTTTCCGTACTGTATTGAGCAGTACTGCTGCGGCTGCCTTGTCGCCTGCCCGGTATTTACACTCGGCCAGCGAGTAATAAATCTCTGCAAAACGTACCTCTGCGTAAGCTGAAGAAATTTTGTTGGCGTCGTCGCTGGGGTAGAAGGGGTATTTGACAGGGAAAATACCGGAGTTGTTATCGGCATTGTTCATGTTTGATACCTTGTCGGCGATCTTGGTTCCTGGCTTGGCATCCAGGAATTTGCCCACCTGGTCACGCAGGTACAATGGGTATGGACCTTTGAAACCTCTTACCGTATCCTGTTTTCCGGCTGCATTCGTGTAAGGCAGGTAGCCGTACAGGAACATCCCCTCACGCTTGCTGTTGCCCAGGTTCTTGTATTTTTTCAGACGGAGATCGTCCTTGTATTTCTGAAATTTAATAAATGGCTTGCCTAGTGTAAAGCTGTATTCCACACTATCCACGTCGAGGCCCGGCTGCATGGCATACTTGGGGTTTGCATTTCCAAAGTCGGTGAAGCCGAAGTAGCTCGGAGCCAGGTTCGGCAGCATCCAGAAGTACATACCGCCGTCATATTGCCAGTGGGTCTGTGCAAAGCTTCCCGGGAAGCCGAACATGGTTTCTTTTGAAGTCGGATTGGTATAGTCAAAAGGTGCATCCCAGCGTGATTCCAGCGCGTAGCTGCCATACTTTCCGTCGATGATTTCCTGCGCCAGTGTTGCACAATCGGCAAAACGATCCGTTCCGGTGTACACTTTTGCATTCAGGTACAGGCGCACCAGCAATGCAGCTGCTCCGCCCTGGGTCCAGCGTCCCGACACGTTATCACCCAATGTGGTGTTGGTCGATAGTTTTGGAAGCGCATCTTTCAGTTCCTGCTCAATAAAGGCGAATGCTTCCTGAGGTGTAGCCTGTGCTCCGCCTTCGGTCTGGCCTTTTACTTTGGTAACAATGACAATATTCCGGTAAAAATCCAGCAGGCGGATGTTCAGCCAGGCACGGAGTACTTTCAGCTCGGCGATCATACCGTCCAGCTCTTCCCGCGTCATTTCGAATTTGGAGGGATCGGTAATCCCTTCCAGGTCTTCCAGTGAGTTGGTCGCCAGGGTTACACCCCCGTAAAGTGCATTCCACGCGTCGGTGGTGTATCCGTCCTGCGGGGTCCAGGTATGGTAATGCACACGCTGGAACTGTCCGCCGTCAAACCAGTCGCCCTGGCGGTTCGGCGTCATCATTTCGTCAGAACTGTTTTCCTGCAGCATGAATGTGCTGCCACCCTGGATGCTCCAGTAGCTGTGTTCAAATGCCCTCAGAAAGTCGCGGGTCACGTCATCACGTGTCTGCAGGAAGTTTTCGGAGGTAATCCGGTCGTATAAAACCTCATCCAGGTTGGTGCAGCCTGCCGTCACCGAAAGCATTGCGCAGGCAGTAAACCTGTATATGTATTTTGAAAATTGATTCCTTTTCATTTTTGGCTATTGGTAATTTCAGAATTAAAAAGTGAGCTGTAACCCGAGCAGAAGCTGCGTGGTGGAAGGGTAATAATCCAGCGTGCCGTTGTTATCACTATTGGTACGAACACCCGGATACAGTCCGTTCACCTGGATCAGGTCAGGATCGCCGCCTGTGAACTTGGTAAATGTTGCCAGGTTCCTGGTGGTTGCATAAATCCGTACCGACTGCATGAATTTGGTCTTCAATGGCTGGGTATAGCTCAGCGTCACGTTGTCCACTTTCAGGAACCCACCCGCTTCGAGGAAGTAATCCGAGAGGGAGGAATAGGTAGAGGTGCTGGTCAGCTTTGAGTATTTGCCGCCGTCGTACGCTGAGGTCAGGACGTTCGCATTTTCCTGTGCTGCTGGTGTACCCAGGTAGAAAGCGTAGGTATTGAACAGTTTGTAACCGAATGCACCACGCAGAAACACGCTCAGATCCCAGTTCTTGTATTTGAATGAGTTGCTTAAGCCCAGTGTAAACTTGGGAAGACCGTTTCCTACAAACTGCTTGTCATCATTCTTGGCTTCGTTGGCAGGAACTACCTCTCCATTTTTGTTATAAACCAGCAAAGCACCGCTTTCATTTACACCAGCCGATTTGAGTGCGTAAAAGCTACCGATACGGGTACCTTCCTGCAAGCGCTGAAGTGTTCCGGGGCTTCCGGGTGCAGGCATGCCCACCACATCAACATAAGACTGGCCTCTGTACAGGTTGTTGGAGAACGAAACAAATTTGTTGTTGTTCCAGGCACCGGTCAGTCCCAGGTTATAGCTGAAATCGCCTTTGTTCACCACCGCTGCACTCAGTTGCAATTCCACACCCGTATTCCGCATGGTACCTACGTTGGCGAAAGTCTGGCCCTGGATGTTCGGTGGATTGGATACATTGTAATTTCCGAGCAAATCCTTGTTTGTGCGCACGTAGTAATTCACACTACCCGTAACCTGATTGCTGAAAAGCTCAAAGTCCACACCCGCATTGAAGTTGATTGCTTTTTCCCAGCGCAGGTCATAGTTTGTATTCTGGTTAGGTCCCCAAACCTGGTACGGAGTACCATTGAAAGGATAGTATCCGTAGCCGCCGTAAGTATCCAGGGATTTGTAAGGATCAAAATCCTGGTTACCCGTTTCACCATAATCCGCACGTACTTTCAGCTCGTTAAGCCACGTAACGCTTTTCAGGAAGTTCTCCTGTGTCACACGCCAGGCAACCGATGCAGCCGGGAAATACCCCCATTTGTTGCCGTAACCGAATTTGGAAGAACCCTCCCGGCGCAAGCTCGCAGATACGTAATATTTCTGATCGAAATCGTAGTTCAGACGTCCGAAGAATGCAATCAATGTCGAGCTGTTTTTATAGGAGCCTACACCATTGATTCCTTTTTCCAGGTTCCACAACCCTGTTCCCAGACCATTGTAAGTAAGTACGTCTGACGGGAATTTCTCATTCGAAGCATCAAAGCCGGAGTTGGTAAACAGCTGGTAAGAGTAACCCGCCAGCAGCTTCACCGAATGTTTGTTTACATCCAGGAAATAGTTTCCAAGCCATTCCAAACTCTTCTGATCATTTTCGTTCAGCGCCTGGTAAGCCGTGTTACGGCCGCTACCGTTGATGACAGTTGTAATGTTGGACGGCGTGAACCGCTGCGCACGTGCCGACCTGGTCACCTCACCGAAAGTTACCGTCGTGTTCAGGTTCTGAAGGATGTTCCATTTGGCTGAACCGTTCACATCAAGGAATTTGATCTCCTCACCACGAATCACGCTCGTAGCCTGTTCAACCGGGTTGTTGGCAAAGAAACCGGAGTTGATATAGGCATACCTGCCGGTAGAATCCTTCACCGACAAGGTCGGGTTCAGCGTCAGTGCGTAGTTGAAGCCGCTGTAATCGGCCTCGCTGGTTTTTGCATAACGCGGTGCTACGCTGAATGTAAGCGCAAACATATCATTGGCAGTGGTGTGGTTAATGTTCACCCGGCCGCCGTATTCTCTTTTTCCTGCACGAAGGTCAATCCCGTTTGCATCCCGGAAATCCACCGAGCTGAAATAGTTTGTTTTTCCGTTTCCGCCCGAAAACTGCAGCGTGTGCTTATGCGAAAATGCCGGCTGACGGCTTACTTCTTTCAGCCAGTTGGTATTGCCGCCAAAATCAACACCCCGCTTGTTTGCCAGGAACTCATCTTTTGAAAGCACTTTCAGCTCATTGGCCAGGAAGTCAAAAGAAGTATAGCCGTCATAAAACAACCGCGACTGGGCCGATCCCTTTTTGGTAGTGATCACGATCACCCCGTTGCTTCCGCGTGTACCGTAGATCGCCGACGCCGCGCCGCCTTTCAGTACGTCAATGGATTCGATCTCATTCTGGTTGATGTTGTCGATGTTACCACCCGGAATTCCGTTGATCACATACAAGGGTCCCAGACCTGCATTGCGGGAAGAAGCGCCGCGCAGCTGGATATTGGGGGTAGAGTTAGGGTCGCCGGCCGAAGTGTTCGTTACCGAAAGTCCGGCTACCTTGCCCTGGATCGACATCAACGGGCTGTTACTGCCCACACGGAGCAGGTCCGAGGACGACAAGTGGGTGATTGCGCTGGATACTTCGCGCTTGTTAAGCGATCCGTAACCGATCACCACCACTTCGCCCAGTGTTTTTTCATCCTCCTGCAGGGTGATGTCAACCGTGGACTTGTTGGTCACATCCACATCCTGACTTGTGTAACCTACGTGGGAGATCGTCAGTGTTTTGGCGCCTGCCGAAAGTTGCAGCTTAAAATTACCGTCTGCATCAGTCGTAGTGCCGTTTGTAGTGCCTTTTTCTACAACCGAAACCCCGGGAAGTGCACCCTGTTTGTCGGTAACCTTACCGGAAATAGCTGTGCCGGTTTGTGCTACCGCCACCTGGGACATCATCAGCACAAGGCCGAAGAACAAGGTGGTAAAAGCCTTGGCAGACCATCCTGCCAGCCTTGGCCTTTCCGCAGCTTGTGTTAGTTTGTACAAATTATTTTTCATCAAAATTGTTGGTTAAACAGGTACGCTAAGGTCTGCTTGTTATTATCTGATTAAATTTTTGGATTTATTTAAAGTGGTGCGAATTTCCTTCTTTGCTGATAAATGGGATGATCGCTGTGTCTCAATTTTGGATCAAAATGTCTCATGATTCATTTTTGTTATTAGCGATGATTAAACAGGGATATATTTATAAAAATGTTTAGACGGACCAGCCGGAAACCAAGCCGGCATTTTGGTGGAATGCTTGTGTGAAACATCTCCTTACAACGGTTTGCTGCTTGTTCCTGTACCTGGCATGCCTGGGCCAGGGAGGCCCCTATTATTTCAAAAGCTACCAGGTATCCGACGGGTTGTCGGGTAATGCCACCGGCGACATTATTCAGGATAAAAAAGGGTTTATCTGGATTGCAGGCCGCAATGGTCTCAATCGTTTCGACGGGATTTCCTTCAAGATTTTCAGGAGCAGCAGCGGTGATTCTACCAGCCTGGGCAGTAACTCGGTTTTTTCTTTGTACGAAGACAAAGATGAAAAGCTGTGGATCGGCACGCACAAGGGCGTTTACATCTACAACCCGGTATCCGACCGCTTTTCCGCATTCCGGCTGATCAGGCCTGGGGAGGTACGCATGATCCGGGGCGACAAAGCGGGTAACATCTGGATCCTTTCCGACTACTGCCTGCACAAGTATGACACCCGCACCGGCAAGGTGCATGCATTCTCACCCGACAACAGTACCATCTCACTCCATATTTCGCCGGAAGGAACCGTGTGGGCGGGAAGCAACAACGGGAAAGTGCGGCGGTTCGATCACCAAACCAACCGGTTTACCGAGTACGATATTGCGGGCCTTACCGGCGGCAGGGAAGTATTTACCAACATTGTCGTACAATCCGTCGGCGACTCCGCCCTGCTGATCGGGAACATGAAGCGGGTGCTGCTTTTTAATTTCCGGAACGGAAAAATCACGGACCTTTCCGAAGAGACGGGGCAGAAAGAAGACATTCACATGCATGCTTTTTTCGACAATGGCCGCGGGCAGTACTGGCTCGGGTCCGAGTCGGGCCTGTTTGTCCTGGACCTGAAAAGGAAGAAAATGACGCAGATTGCCAAGCAGAAATTCAATCCTTATTCCATTACGGACAACATCATCAATGCGATTTTCAAAGACAGGGAGGGAGGCATCTGGATCAGTACGCAGTTCGGAGGTGTCAATTATTACTCTTCCGAATTTAACCGTTTTCAAAAATACTTCCCGCTGCCAGGCAACAGCATCAGCGGAAACCTGGTCCATGAAATTTGCAAAGATCAGTACGGCCACCTCTGGATCGGCACGGAGGACAATGGCCTCAACCGCCTCGACCTTCAGACAGGCAGCTTTACGCCTTTTTTACCCGATGGAAAAAAGGGGAGCATTTCCTACCGCAACCTTCACGGGCTCGTGGCCGATGGCGACAAGCTCTGGGTGGGTACCTATGAGCATGGACTGGATGTACTGGACCTGAAAACCAACCGGGTGGTCCGTCATTATACCACCGCCTCGCCCCGCTCTTTCGGAAGTAATTTCATTGTGACCCTGTACAAAACCCGGGCTTCGGACATTCTGGTCGGCACCTGGTCGGGCTTGTTTAAATACAACCGGAGTACGGATGATTTTACAAGAATGGAGTTTGTGGACACCCAGGTACAGCACATTCATGAAGACAGGCACGGAACACTCTGGGTAGCCAGTTACGGCGGGGGAGTTTCCTATTTTAATCCGAAAACGAATAAAAAAGGAAGGATCAGGTACAAGGAAGGAAGAGCCGACTGGCTGCCGGACAACTACATCAACAGCCTCTATCAAAGCGGCGACGGCGACCTGTGGTTTTGCACCGAGCACGGTCTTTCCCGGTATAATCCTGTTACGGAGAAATTCAGGAATTACCGGGTCGAAGATGGTCTCCCGGACAATCAGGTGTTCAGGGTACTGGAAGACGATAGCGGAAATTTCTGGATCTCCACCTCCCGGGGCTTGTCCATGCTGGATAGTAAAACAGGCAGGTTTACCAACTACAATGAAGAAAACGGCCTTCCGAGCGAGCAGTTCAACTATAATTCGTCGTTCAAAGACGATGATGGCACGCTGTATTTCGGTACGGTGGCGGGAATGATCAGTTTCAGGCCGGGTACCTTCATCAAAAACGAATTTATACCTCCGGTTTACATCACCCGCATCCTGGTCAACAACAAAGACCTTGCTGCTGCCGGTCCGAAGTCGTCCGCAGGCACGTCAGCCCTTTATACCCGGGAACTCAGGCTGCCGCACGACAGTTCGAGCCTGAGCTTTGAGGTGGCGGCACTGAGCTATGTGATTCCGGAGATGAATGGGTATATGTACCAGATGGAAGGGTTTGACAAGCAATGGTTTCCATTAAAAAATTCCAGAAAGATCTTCTTTTCAAAACTCCCGCCCGGGCATTACGTGTTCAAGGTACGCGGGGCCAACAATGACCAGGTCTGGAACAGCAATGAACGCAGGCTGACGATCGACATCCTGCCGCCGTGGTGGGCCACAACCTGGGCGTACCTGCTTTATGCAGTCATTGCTGGCGCGATTGTTACAACATTGTTCCGCTACTATCACTTTGCGATGGGCGAGAAGAGCAAGCGGGAGATTGAAACCATGGAGATCGGGAAGGAGCGTGAGATTTACAATGCGAAGATTGATTTTTTCACCAATGTAGCGCACGAAATACGCACACCCCTCACACTGATCAAGATGCCGCTCGACAAATTGCTGGCAAGGGAAAATGCGGATGCCGACACGTTTGAGAACCTGACTATGATCAATAAAAATACCAACAGACTGATAGACCTGACCAACCAGCTCCTGGATTTCAGAAAGGCGGAGGCCAATAATTTCAGTCTGAATTTTGCAAAAACCGACATTAATGAACTGCTCAGCGACGTATTTACGACGTTCAGGCCGGCAGCAGAGCAGAAGAACATTGTTTACAAAATAGAGCTGCCCAGGATTACCCTGCAGGCTTATGTGGATATTGAGGCTTGTAAAAAAATCATCAGCAACCTGATCAACAATGCGATCAAATATGCCGATACGCTCGTCAGGATCAAGCTGCTGCCGTTTAACAGCGATGACCTCCTTTTTCACATCGAGTTCAGCAATGACGGACTGATGATCGGGTATGAAAACAAGGACAAGATCTTTGAGCCTTTTTACCGGCTCGAAGCCAGTCAGAAGCAGGAAGGTACGGGTATCGGGCTACCGCTGGCGCGCTCCCTGGCCGAGCTCCACAAGGGTAAGCTTGAACTCAAACGGCAGGAAAAGGACCTGAACACTTTTTTGCTTTCGCTTCCCATTCACCAGGATTATGAAATGGACCTGACCGGAGCGGACGAGGGGAATAGTGCGGGAAATCCGGCGAATGAGGATGTTAACAAGCCCATGGATCCTGCCCGGCCTGTGATCCTGATCGTGGAGGACAATGCGGAAATCCTCAATTACCTGAGCAAGGAACTCGGCAGCACCTATAACATCCTCCGGGCAGCCGATGGGCAGCAGGCGATTGAAGTCCTGCAGAAGGATAACATTCAGCTGGTAGTGAGCGACATTATGATGCCTGTCATGGACGGGATCGAACTTTGCCGGAGGATGAAGAACGACGTGCAGTTCAGCCACATACCGATTGTACTCCTGACCGCCAAAAACTCCATGAACTCCAAAATCGAGGGACTGGAAGTAGGGGCGGATGCCTACATTGAAAAACCGTTTTCACTCGACCACCTGGCCGCACAGATTACTAACCTGATCAGCAATCGGAACATTATCAAGGATTACTTTGCACGCTCGCCGCTGACACACATCAAGGGCATTGCATTTTCCAAGGCTGACAAGGAATTTCTCGAACAGCTAAATGCCATTATTACCAGCCGCATTGCCGACAGCAATCTGGATGTGGACCTGCTTTCATCGCTGATGAACATGAGCAGGCCTACTTTGTACCGCAAGATCAAGGGCATTTCCGACATGACACCCAATGAGCTGATCAACCTTTCCCGCCTGAAAAGTGCGGCGGAGCTCCTGGCGGAAAACAAGTACAAGATCAACGAAGTGGCCGATATGGTTGGTTATAACATCCCGACCAACTTCTCCCGCGACTTTCAGAAACAATTTGGCGTGAGCCCGTCGGCCTATGTCAGCCAGCTGCACAAAGGCGTTACATAGGCCGGCAGATTTGTGTGAATCTTACCGCATGATCACAATGCCCTCATAGTCTTCCAGCTCGGAAAGGGAAAGTTTCAGGATGTTCTTTTCCCATTTGAACGGGACCGTCCGCTTGCTCTTCATGGCAAAAACTTTTGAAGGTTTGAAATCTGACTGGATCTCAAAGGTAAGGTCACGCACGGGCAGCGGTTCAAAGTACGTGTTGCCGCTGAAACCTGTCAGGTTGATGAGGTGAAGGATCAATCCCTCCATGGTCTGCTTCTGCTGATTTTCGGGTATATTCCGGGCAAACTCTTTCAAAATCACTTCCACCCTGGCGGGCGCATTGGTACGCAGCTGCCGGGATGCTTCGGGTATGATGTAGTCGATGACATCCAGGAGGATATTTTTATCCTGCTGGTAGCCGTGCATGTAGTACAACCTGCCCAGGTTCATTGGAAGAATGATCGCCTTGCTTTTCGGATGGTTTTTCAATCCCATCGCATAATAGCCCGTCGGCTCATGGCCGCCGATGATCTCGGGCGGACCCGGCCGACCTTTGCCCAGGATCGGCAGGAAGGTCTGGTCGGCGCCTTTCAGGTCGTACATGCCCAGGTTATATTTCCAGGAGATCATTTTTTGTTTTTCAAACCGTTTAAAGACACCCCTGTTGTCGGGCACCAGGTAATTACCGGCCCCGTCATAATCTTTCTTCTCAATTTTCGCCCCGAATACAGCTGCGAGCATTTCGGGATGGTCTGCCAGGGAACGGTTGGTGGCAATGAGGTGTGTACCATTGTCCAGAGCAGCTTTGATGGCCGTAAGCGAGGTGGAGTCGAGCGCTACAATCTCGGGCAGGATGATCGTCTGATAATCTTTGAGCCGCCCGGCCTGGTTGCCCAACTGGGTGTTTTCCATAATGTCAAACGGGATATGCGCCTCCCGGAGCATGAGCTGAATGCCGCGGTACTCCTGAGCCGGCTCGCCATGTGCCCATGAGCCTGGCGATACCACCAGGATCCGGGCTACCGACTTGTACTTACCATAGTATTGCTCGAATTTTTGATGATGTCCGTAAACCTTCTTAAAAACCGGGAAATTCCGCTCGTCTTCATACCCGCGCATATCGCCCATCATGCTCAGGTCGAGGCCCGATCCGTTGGCAATGTTTTCATAAAGCCTGATCTGCGCCTCCACCGGTTCCACCGCATTGTACCTCGATTGAAATGAAAGCTGCTGGATAGAACCATTGCTGATAATATGGTCGGGGTAGGAGTTGCTGGCATTGCCTACATTGTCCGAGGCCGTATATGGCCAGTAGGGCAGGGTGGTATTGCTTTGGGATTCATGGCGGATGATGTCCACGTACCGGTCCATGTAGGTGCAGATGGCTGTTTGAGGGTTTTTTGCCTTGACCATTTCATGCAGCTTTTTCGACCATTGTTCCACGCTGTGCTTTTTAAAGTCCAGGTACTTGCGGTAAACCGGGTCGGCACTGTTTTCTTCCAGCGGCAGTTTCAATCCGCCACTGTATGCGGCAAATGCTTTCTGGTCGTATTCATTCTGGTCAATGCCCTGGTACTTGTCTTCGTACGGATTGCGTACCTGGTACCCCGGCATATTGAGGAAAATGCCGTCTACCGGGAAGGTATCCATGATCTCTCCGATGATCCGGAATGCCCTGTCCTGTACATAGGGTGCATTGATGGAAACCACGTACATGTCCGTATTGATCATCCGTTCCCCTTTGGGCGAAAGGTAACACCAGTCCGGGTGGGCCTTGTAAATGCGCTCGTGCACCCGGCTGAAATCCACCCGCACGATCACCCTGATGTTGTGCTCATGGCATTTGGTGATTACATCTTTCAGCGTATTGGGTTTTGCATACGGGTTCTGATAGTGGAAATCGAGTTTGGTAGGATAAAATGCCATAATACCACCTGCATTGATAATCAATGTATTCGCTGAATATTCCCGGAGGTCGGCCAGGAGTGAATCTGCATTGAGGGTGGCCGCTTCATAGTCGGGCAGGTTGGTCTGGATCACGCGGAGGTTGTTTCTTTTCCACCAGAATCCGCCCTGATCCTGAGCCAGGGTGTGGAGGGTGCTGCCTATGAGGGCCAGCAGTGCAAGCAGTGTTTTTGTCATAAAATAATGGGGGAAATCCTGCATTTTTTTCATCATTAAAATAACCTCAGATATGGCCGGTCTGCCAGAGGAGAAAAGGGCCAGGGCACGGCGGCCAGTATCACGAGCAAAGCCAGCACGTACCAGCGCAGCATGGTTTGGTACTTCTGCCGGTCGGTATCCGCGCGCTTTGCCTTGGCAGAGCCGATCGAGAGCGCAACCACGGCCAGGAACATCAGGCCTGCATGTACGTAGCTGAAAAAGAATTGCTGGTTGCCCAGCCACACGGCATTGTTGCCCGCAGCTTTGATGGAAGTGACCGGACTCAGGGAATAAAGCACAAAGCCCAGCACCAGCTGGATCTCGGTGAGGGTAGCCGCCCAGTGCCGGATGGCATTTGCCCGGGTGGTAAAAGGCCGGTTGCCGGCAACACCCCACATTGCCGTGATCACAGCAGCCAGTAAACCAGCAAGTACCATCCAGCGGAAGCCGGAGTGAAGTGTGAGAATGATCGGGTACATAGCAGGGGATTAAGCGTTGTTTTTTCTTATCTTGGTTCCATATCAATGCTCATCAGGGTCCAAAGCTCACAGCTGAATACAGACGCCAATGAAACACCTCTCCATTGCATTATTCCTGCTGTTCAGCCAACTCGCCGCTCCGGCGCAAGATCGGAAACTCGACAGTATTAATCGGCTTATTACTACTGTAAAGTCGGATACGGCAAAAGTTAACCGGCTTTTGGACAAGATTGGCATTTTAAGTACGTCCAATCTGGATTCCGCTTTGGCGCTGAGCCTTTCTACCATTCAGTTTTCCCGGAAAATAAGCTACACTGCCGGCGAAGGCCGCGCCCGGATGCTCTCGGCAAATTATTACTCCTACAAGGGCGATTTTGAAGCTGCAAAAAATAACCTGCAACTGTCTGAAAAGATTTTTTCAGATCAGGAGAATCAGCAGCAGCTGCTCAAAGTGTACAATGCTTATGGTACCATGTACGGGATGCAGAGCAAGTATGACAGTTCTTTGTCTTTCCTGAAAAAAGCCCTCTCGATTGCAGAAGCCGAGAAGCAGGGCAACATGCTGAGCACGATCTATATGAACATCGGCATTTCTTACCAGATGCTTTCGGACCAGCCGCAGGCACTGGCTTACCAGCAAAAAGCATTGCGGATAGCGGAAGCCGAAAAAGACGTCACCCAGCAGGCTTACTGCCTCGTCAACATTGCCAATACCCTCCGGAATATCGGCGACGTGAAGCGTGCAGAGCAAAGTTTCGGGAAGGCCGTCAGCCTGGCCAGGCAGGCGGACATCAAAAATGTGGAGCTGTATGCCTATACGAATCTGGCCGCCCTTTTTACCGACCAGAAAACCGAGCAAAAAGCCTACGATTATGCCATGAAAGCTGCCGCCCTCGCCAGGCAAATGGGGGACACGGGCATTGAGGCCACCAGTCTTTCGCGTGCTGCCACCAACCTGGCCAGACAGAAAAAGTACGTGGATGCCGAAAAGCTTGCCAGGCAGGCGATCGGCATTGCGGACCGTTCGCAGCAGCCCCTCAATATCCACCAGACTTACTCGGCGATGGGTGTGATCCTCCGTATGCAGGAAAAATATGCGGCCGCCATCCCTTACTTTGAGCAAAGCTTCGAGGCCCTGAAGGATGCCGATATTTACGATGCACAAACCGGTGAAATGTATGCTGAACTCGCTCTTTGCTATGAAAAATCGGGCAACTATCGCAGAGCGCTTGCCGCACAAAAGGTAGCCGCCTCCATTGCCGACTCGGTGCGGGGAAAAGAAAATGTCCGCAAAACGACCGAGCTCAGCATGACCTATGCGTTTGAGAAACAGCAGCAGGCGCAGCAGGTGGAGCAGGAACGAAAAAACACCCTGGCCAAAACGCAGATGGCCACCCTCTCAACCGGCATCATCCTGATGTTTGCGCTGGCTTCCATGAGCTTTTATGCATACCGTACCAAACAAAAAGCCAACAACCTGCTTGAAGTGCAGAAAACCGCATTGCAGGAAACCCTTGAAAAACTGCGTACCACCCAGACCCAGCTGATACACGCTGAGAAAATGGCCTCCCTGGGTGAGCTTACTGCCGGCATAGCCCACGAAATACAGAATCCGCTGAATTTTGTGAACAACTTTTCGGAAGTAAGCATGGAGCTCGCCGAGGAAATGCAGCAGGAGCTGGAAAGCGGCAGTGTGGATGAAGCCAGGGCCATAGCCACCGACATCCGGGATAACCTGCAACGGATCATGCAGCATGGCAAGCGCGCCGACGGAATTGTAAAAGGAATGCTGGAACACTCCCGGAGCAGTACCGGCACAGCGCAGCCTACCGACATTCCGGCCCTGATTGAGGAATATCTCAAACTCGCCCTCCATGCATTCCGGGCCAGGGAGCAGGATTTTCAGCCGGAGATCCATATCGGGCAGGACCATAATACGGGTTTGGTGAATGCCTTTCCGCAGGACCTTGGACGCGTGCTGCTCAACTTGCTTAACAATGCATTTTACGCGGTCAACCAAAAACAAAAAGCCGGTCCCGACGGGTACCAGCCCGTTATTTCCATTCACACCCGCCGCGATGAAAAATTTGTGGAGATCAGTGTTCAGGATAATGGTACAGGTATTTCGGGGCAGTCGGTACAAAAGATTTTTCAGCCATTTTATACCACCAAGCCCACCGGCCAGGGTACGGGACTGGGCCTGTCCATCAGCTACGATATCATTACCAAAGGTCATGGGGGTACATTGGAAGTGAGCTCCATGCCGGGCGAAGGCAGCACTTTCGTGATCAGGCTGCCCGCCTGAAATTGCCCGTTTTGCAGGCTGTATGCCGGTAAGTGCATTCCAGGTTTGTCTTTTAAGCACAGCAGGTTCAGGTGCGCAGCCTGCCAGGTCAGCTATGGCCGGAATGTTTATGTAAAACAAAATTGAAATGACACGTCATGCAATGCTGCTGATTGCAGTACTCCTGTTGGGCTGCCCGCTGGCAGGCCGGGCACAAAACTATGATGAAAGTAAGGCAGGTACCTACGTGCTGCCCGAACTGCTGCAGACAGAAAGCAAGGAAAAAATAGACAATGCAAAGGACTGGGAGACCAAACGCAGGCCCGAGCTCCTGGCATTGTTTGAAGAACATGTTTACGGGCGCATGCCGGCTTCGTATGACAAGATCGGCTTCCGGCTTACCCGGGTTGATCCGGCTGCCATGCAGGGGAGGGCCATTCTTAAGGAAGTGGAGATCACGGTCACCGAGAAGTCCGATTCAGTAAAAATAAACCTGATCCTCTTTGTGCCTGCTGGCCGGAAAAAGCCGGCGCCTGCAATGCTGCTGATCAATAACCGGAGCAGGAGGAACACGCTCGCATCCCGCGACTCAGTCAGTGGTTTCTGGCCTGCCGAGCAGGTGATTGCAAGCGGGTATGCCATCGCTGCATTTCATTATAGCGATGCTGCGCCTGATAACAAGGACACTTACCAGCAGGGCGTTTTACGGCTTTATCCCGAGCTGGCCCGAGCCGACGACGGGATGAAAGCCGTAGGTGCGTGGGCATGGGCGGCAAGCAGGGCCATGGACTACCTCGTGACCGACAAAGACATTGATGCCCGCAAAGTAGGTGTAGTCGGACATTCCAGGGGAGGGAAGGCAACGCTTTGGGCAGCGGCACAGGATCAGCGTTTTGCAATTTGCTTTTCCAATTGTTCCGGCAATACAGGAGCAGCTTTGTCCAGGCGTAATTTCGGCGAAAGCGTTGCGGTTATCAACAGGCAGTTTCCACACTGGTTTAACAACAATTACAAGCAGTACAATGATAACGAACAGGCGCTGCCGGTAGACCAGCACATGCTGATCGCGCTAATGGCACCCCGGCCTGTGTACGCCACCAATGCTACCAAAGACTTGTGGGCTGATCCTACGGGCACTTTTCTGGCCATTAAACATGCCGAGCCTGTTTTTGCATTGTATAAACAACCGTCGCATCTGCCGGCTGTGCCGCCTGCACCTGATACACCTGTCACACGGCCGCCGCTCGGATACCATAACCGTACAGGCGTGCACGACCTTACCTTTTTTGATTGGGCACAATTTGTCCGGTTTGCCGATGCATACTATGCAAAGTGAGGGCGGGATCGAGCCTTTGTAACACCGGCTTCTCTCGGGGCGGGTATCGGAGTTTGCGAAAGAATGTGCCCGCAGCTTGATTTAGGCATATTGTTGTCGCATTTTGGGGGTGAAATTGATTGGAATGCATTTGAATCTGCTGAACAAAGCGCTGTTTTTTCTTACCTGTACTGCGCTGGTGGCTGTGTCGCCGGCCCGATCGCAGCCTGGCGACAGCATCACCATTGCGGCCGGGCCGGCGTATGATCAGGTGAGCCGCCTGCACCGCATATTTCTGGGCAGCCATCACCGGGCAGTATGGGGGGCGCCGGTGAAAATGCGTGTGCTGCATTTATCTTCAGAAAAAGGGGGGCTGAAGATCATTCAGCAGGGAGGCGGCAACCAGACCCGCTCCCTCCGGCTGCAGGATTCCTCCGGCCGGCAGTGGGTACTGCGTACTTTGCAGAAATACCCCGACCGCAAGCTGAGCAGCGAGCTGAAAAATACCCTTGCCAGCGACATTCTGAAAGACCAGGTCTCGGCCACGCATCCTTACAGCTCGCTTGTTGTACCGGTTCTGGCCGCAGCGCTGGGCATACCGCATGCTAATCCCGAGATCGTGTATGTAGCCCCGGACCCTGTACTGGGTGCATTGAATGCTGATTTTGCCGGTCAGACTTACCTGTTTGAAGAGCGTGCGCCTCTGGATGTTGACAAAACATATAATACAGTTGCGGTGCAGGAAAAGATACGGGACGATAACGACAACCGGATCGACGACCGGCTTGTGCTGCGTGCACGTCTGCTTGATATGCTGCTGGGCGACTGGGACAGGCATGAAGACCAGTGGCGGTGGGAGCGGATCAGGGCAAAAAAGGGAGATACTTACCTGCCCGTACCCCGCGACCGTGACCAGGTTTTTTATAAAACAAACGGTATTTTCCCCTTGTTGGTCTCGCACCAGTGGCTGCGTTCCAAGTTCCAGGCTTATGGGCCTGAGATACGCGATATCAAAGGATGGAACCTGCAGAACCAGTCTTTCGACCGATATTTCCTCAACCAGCTGGACGAAAGTGACTGGAAGTCGCAAATTACCCTGGTACAAAATACGCTGACGGACGAGCTGATCACCACCGCCGTAAAAAAGTTACCCGACACCATTTTCAGCATTTCGGGCCGTGAAATCATTAAAAACTTCATAGCAAGGCGAAATCACCTGCCGGTGCAGGCACTGGCATATTACAGGTTTTTGTCCAGGGATGTGGAGGTCCTGGCTACCGACAAGCATGATCATTTTGAAATACAAAACCATACAGACGGATCACTGACTGTGGCTGTAAACAAGATCAAAAAAGACGGAACCATTGATCATGCCACTTACAAGCGCACTTTTCATCCGGAAATCACCCGGGAAGTACACCTGTACGGATTTGGTAACAGCGACGTGTTTTCCATAACCGGCCAGCGGCCCTCGCCCATTACGGTACGTATCATTGCCGGCGGGGGACGCGACAGCGTGCATGTTGCGGCCGGGCTGGACAACAGGCGCCGGATCTACATTTACGATCGTAAAGGAAAAGACAACCATTTTCCATCCCCGTCCAATGCCCGGCTGAGGCTATCCGCTGATTCACTGGTGAATGAATTCGATGGCAGGAGTTTCAGGTACGACCGCTTTGCGCTAATCACTTCGGGAAGTTACGGGGTAGACAAAGGGGTGTCGCTGCAAGGCGGCTTTTCGTATGAAAAACATGGTTTTCGCAAAGTACCGTACGCATTCAGGCATGAGCTGGTGGCTGACTATTCCCTGGCGCGGGAATCGTTCCTGATTACCTACAATGGTGATTTCAAAAGCATTTGGGGAAAAAATAACCTGATGATCAATGCAAGGTCGCGCGGCCCGAATAACGTCAGCAACTTTTTCGGCATCGGCAACAACAGTGTTTTTGTAAATGAAGGAAACAAAAAAATTGACTATTACCGTAACCGGTACGAGTACGTGACAGCCGATGTGAGCCTCTACCGGGACTACGCCAACTGGCGCGTGAGCGGAGGGTTCGCCGGCCAGTTTTACGGAAGCAGCCGGAAAAACAACCTCAACAAGTTTCTGAATGCATACGATCAGGCAAACCCTGACGAAAAGGTTTTTACGGATAAAGGGTACGCCGGCACCCTGGCCAGTCTCACGCTTGATACACGTAACAAAGGCATTGTGCGTACTGACGGCATTTACTGGAATACTTCGGTAGCCGGGTACACGGGCATTGCCGGCAGCAGAAAAAGTTACCTGCACCTCACATCGGAGTTTGCCTTCACGCTTAATCCCGGACGTGACTCGGTATGGACGATCACCAATAAAACGGGAGGAGCAGCGGTTTTGGGCCAGGCTGCATTTTTCCAGAAGGTAAAACTGGGTGGCCTGGCTAACCTGCGCGGCTATAATACCGGCCGGTTTACGGGCGGAACCATGGTGTACAACAACCTTGAAATGCGGCTCCGACTTTTTGATTTCCGCTCGTACCTGCTGCCGGGTTCCATTGGTTTAATCGGATTCGGGGATCTCGGACGGGTATGGGCTCAGGGCGAAGATTCCCGGAGGATACATGCCGGGTATGGCGGCGGGTTCTACTTCATTCCGGCCCGGCTACTGGTGCTGGAAGCCGTACTGGGCGTATCCCGTGAGCGAAGCATTGCATACATTTCGCTGGGCATGCGTTTGAATTAAAGCATACAAACACATCCGAAGCTTGGGCAGGCCGGTTTATCCGGCTAGTCCCTCAGGTTCCTGGCTTGCGCCACTTCTCCTGCACGCACTTCCGACACCTTACCGAACTTGCCGCGCACAAAGGTGCTCACCGCCGCAAGCTGGGCATCGGTCAGAAAGCTGAATGCCGGCATCGCTTCACCCGTCGCTGCCTGCGATCCTTTCAGAATAAACCGGAGCAGCTCCGTTTTATCCCCGGCCACCAGCCTGGAAGCCACCAGTGACGGGAACGAACCCCGCACGCCCTGACCGTCAGCCTTGTGGCACGATTCACAAAAGCTGGCATACAATGCAGCCGCATCTCCGCTTCCGTTGTTTTGTTCTTTTTTAACAATTCTCGCTGCTTTCGGGATGGTACCGGAGCGGCGGATTTGGATAATGCGGTCGTCGGCCTGGGCAGGAAAGCCGGCAGGCGGGTTCCAGTCACGGTTGCTGGTGGAAATGTAGATATCGCCTGAGGGTGAAACGCACACATCGCGGAGCCGCCCAAACTTTTTACTGAATACCACCTGCTCGCCGGTGACTTTTTCCTGCTTACTGTCCAGGCGCAACACGCGCAGGCTCTGGTCTTTCAAGGTTGTCAGCAGCAATGCATTGTTCCATTCCGGGATATTGCCCCGGTAGTAGTCCATCCCTGCAGGGGCAATGGTGGGTGTCCAGGCTTTTACCGGCGCAACAGCCGAATCGGGGCAGTTGCGTTGCTCTTCGGGCAGGTCGCAAAAACCTGCAATCGCGGGCCATCCGTAACTTTTCCGCTTTTGTGCCAGATTCACCTCATCGTCCGTGGCATCGCCATGCTCGGCAATAAAAAGCTTTCCGCCGGCCGTATAGGTCAGTCCCTGCGGCACTCGGAAGCCCATGGCCCAGGCGGCACTGCCGGGATACGGATTATCCTCCGGAATGCTGCCGTCAAGGTTGAGGCGGAGTACTTTTCCGTTTGCAAATGCCGGGTTCTGAATCGTTTCATGTTTTTTCAGGTCGCCCGTCGCCCAGAGAATTTTCCTGTCTTTACTGATCACCAGCCTCGAACCATTATGGCCGAGGTAGCCGGGAATCTGGTACAGCAGCTTTGGTGCCACCAGTGTTTTTCCATTATACGTATAGCGCACGAGTTTCGAGACAATCACCGAGTCGGGCTGCATGTGGCTGTAGTTGATAAAAACGTGCGGGTGCTTCTGCCAGTCAGGATGGAGGACCATACTCATCAGGCCCAGACGCTTGCGGTAGTAATCGTGTATTTGCAAGATATCGACGATTTGCCCGGTTGCTGGATTGAGCCTGCTCACTTTTCCATCCTGATCCGAAAACCAGATCCATTGATCCGGTCCCCAGGCCATATCCCACACGGCATTCAGGTGCGAGGCTATCGTTTCCAGTTTGAGCACTGTTGAGTCGAGCTCGTATCTTTCACTTTCAGATGTTGCAGGAAGGTCGTCCCGGAATGTGCGGTGCCCTGCTGAAAAAGTGCAGGTTGCAAAGATCCCGGCTGCGGCGCAAATACTCCCGATCAGTCTTTTCATCGGCCCGGCTTTTCTTCAAAATACTCATAAAAAACATTCGGGAGCTGGCTTCCAAGCAGCAGCCAGTCTTTTGCGACGGGCGCCTTTTTCAATCCTTCGACCCATTCATAATTCAGCTCGTACACCGCTGCTTCAATGCCGAAACGCTCCATAAAACCCTCACCCAATGTGCCCGGGTTCCGAAAACCCGGCCTGGTTGAGCCTTCCGTAAACCAGGTATGTTTCCGCAGCAGCGAGTCCAGCTTAGCCATGTTCATGAGGTACTTTTTGATGTCCCCGTCGGGCCGGCTCACGTGCAGGTTGCCTCCATTGTCATTATGTACATCCAGGGCGAGGTCGGGCTTTCTGTTTGTGCTCACCATCATGCGCAGCCACTTTTCAAGATAAAAGTTTTCCGGCGCAACCAGCGAGTCGGCGGGTTTGTCCCACTTGCGGTTCAAGTCATATCCGTTTGCATTGAAACGTGTCTTGCCGCGGGCTACACCGTCTTTGTTGGCCATCGGCAAAATGTACACACAGTATCTTTTGAGCCACTTTCTTGCTTCCGCATCATTTTGCAAAAGACGGTCTACGAAACCTTCGAGCGTCCAGTTGCCACCTGCCTCGAATGCATGCGCCCGGCCCCGGAGAAAAAGCTTTTTGGTGGCTTTTTCATTTCCGATGGTAATAATTTCCAGTGAGCGGCCCTCCGAGGTTTGCCCAATCCGACTGACTTTGACCAGCTTATTGTTTTTAATTCTGGCCAGAAACCGATCCAGATCACTGATCCGGTAAGGCTCAATGCTGGCAATGTACACGCTGGGTCCGGACATCTTCAGTTTGATCTGCAGTCGGTTATCGGGTAGGAATTCCGCCGGGCGCGTTTCCCAGGTTTTGTTATCAAAAGAAACCACAACAGGCGATTGCTTCGAGATCGGGCTTGCGTGGGTATTGTTCCAGATGTTGTCAAAGTTTTGCAGGATGATGGTCACGTCCGTGCCTGTTTGCGCCTCCACTTGAAAGTGCCAGTGGTTATTGGCGCGGTTTTGCGCAAAGCGCTCGTGATCGTATATCAGGCTGCCAATTACCCGGCCTTCGGCATCTGTGTCCCAGTTCATGGGCGAAGCGTTTTCAAAGCCCGTGTTAATAAATACTTTGGGTGCAGCTACCGTGTCGGCCGGCGCGGTCCGGGCGGCTTTCCCCGCATGGTCAGCCAAGGAAAACCGACCGGAAAAGGCCATCAAAACCAGCAGCAGTATGCGGAGTAGTGCATTACTGTTCATCATATCAGTTTTTGTTTTTTTATAAATCATCAGAAAGTATAGCCCGGATTTTGCCTGATGCCCGCGGGGTTTACATCGATCTGCGTTTGGGGAATGGGAAAAACAGCATTGAAGTCGGCTACGACCGGCGCTTTGAAATGCGCGTTCATCACGGCCACTTCACGGCCGGTGCGCACAAGGTCAAACCAGCGGTGACCTTCAAAAGCCAGCTCCACCTGCCGCTCGTGCTCCACAGCCAGGGCGAACGCACTTTTTGAAAGTCCTGCCGGCAATACTGCCAGCTTCGCGCGTTTTCTGACGGCGTTTATGGCTGCGTATGCTTCGGCGGTAGGCCCGTTACTTACTTCATTGGCCGCCTCGGCGTACATCAGGAGTACGTCTGCATACCTGATTACCACCCAGTTGTTGTCTGCATCAGCTTCGGCAAAAGGCGTGTCGCGGTACTTCAGGGTATAGGGATCGGCCACAAATTTGCCCGTGATATTGTCGGTGTAACCCTCTGCGAGTGAAGCCGCTTTCCTGGTATCTGCCGGCTCATATGCATTGATCAGGTCGGTTGTGGGAATGTTGCGCCCGCTTGCAAACCCGACCTGGATGACGGAACTTCCGGAGTTGCGCGGGGCAAAGTTGTTGTAAAAACTGCTTCCCGTGCCCGTGCCGCCTTTTTTAAACTGTACCTCGAAAATCGATTCTTCATTGTTGGCATTCGCTGCGGGCCACAGTGCGGCATAATCATCCAGCAGCTTGTAGGTACCCTGATTGATCACTTCTTTGAGCGTTGCGCTCGCTTTGGTATAATCATGCGTAGTCAGGTACACTTTTCCGAGCAGCGACTGTGCGGCGCCCCGGGTTGCCCGGCCTACATCCGCGCCGGTGTAGGAAGCCGGCAGTTTGACAGCTGCATCCGCCAGGTCGGCGATGATCTGTGCATATACTTCCGCCTGCGGCATGCGCGCCTGTCCGTAACCTTCGTCTACCGATTTGGTCTCCGACAAAACCAGCGGCACATCACCGAAGGTACGTACCATGTTGAAGTACATCAATGCACGCAGGAACTTCGCTTCCCCTATAAACCGCTGGCGCAGGGCATCGTCCATCTGTGCATTCCCGATGTGGTCCAGCACAGCATTGCAGGCCAGTATCCCCCGGTAGGTATCCACCCACATCAGCCTGATGATTTCGTTGGTTGACGACATTTTAAACTGGTCGAGCTCCGCGTCGGGCAGGTTGCCGCCACCTTCCCAGTTCATGGTATTGTCCGACCGGACTTCGGACACGTTGTAGTAGGCATAGCCATATTCGCCAGGTGCGGCGAGCATGCCGTAGGCGGCCGTCAGTGCAGCCTGCATGTCCGCTGCATTTCTGTAAAAGTTACCTACGTTGGCCGCATCTTTGGGTGACAGGTCGAGGAAATCGGAGCAGCCGGCCGACAGGGCGACCAGGGAAGCAAGTGCTATATTTTTGAGTTTCATGGGTCAGGTGCAGGGTTTGGTTAAAAGGTCAGGTTTACGCCCAGGGTGTAGGTTCGGGCAAGCGGGTAGCCGTTAAAATCCACGCCGGGTGTCAGTGAGCTGCTGCCGTTCAGGCTCTGCTCGGGATTGTAGCCCCTGTATTTGGTAAATGTGAATGCATTCTGAACAGAAAGCGTCACACTGGCCTGCTGCATAAAAACCGATCTGGAAGCTTTTTCCGGCAGGGCGTATCGTAGGTTGATGTTGCGTATTCGGAAGAACGATGCGTCTTCCACAAGCAGGCTGGATACGTAGCTTACATTACCGCCGGTGGGTGCCACGTTGGCGCGGGGCGTACGGCCGTCGCCGGGGTTTTCGGGAGACTGCCAGCGGCCCAGCACATCTTTTCTGCTGTAACTTCCATTCACCAGCCCGATGTTCCGCCGTGCACCGTTGAGCAGCTGAACCCCCTCCACGCCGTCGGCCAGGATGCTGAGATTGAACCTGCCGTAGCTGAGGTTATTGGTGATGCCATAGAAAAAGTCAGGGCTGTTGTTACCGATGATCGTTACATCACTCGGCGTGATCACACCGTCGCCGTCGATGTCGCGGAATTTAAGATCGCCCGGACGCGAACCCGTACTTCCCTGTACGACGGGGCTGTTTTTTACATCCTCCGCATCGCGGTACACACCGATGGCATCGTAACCCCAGAAGCTGCCGATGGGCGAGCCGATTTTAGTAATATGTGTATTGGGACTGAATGACGGGCTTTTTGAGATGATTGCATTACCCGATGGACCGAGTTTGACTACTTTATTTTTGTTAAAAGAAATATTGAAGTTCGTTGACCATTTGAATGCACCCGTCAGGTTTTTGGAACTCACGCTGAACTCCCATCCGCGGTTGTTGAGCTTGCCGATATTTTGCAATGCAGTTTCGTAGCCGGTGGAGGCAGGTACCGGCACATTCAGCAGCAGGTCGGTGGTGTTTTTATTATAATAATCAATGGTAAATGTCAGCCTGTTGCGCAGTAAACCGAAGTCGAGGCCAATATCCAGCTGGTGCATGACCTCCCAGCCAAGCTGTTCATTGCTGATCGATCCGGGGTACAATCCGTAGGCTACTGCGCCTGTACCCGCACCCAGGCTGTACCGGCGGTTGGCAAGCAGCCCGATGTGGTTGTAATTCCCAATCGTGTTGTTACCCGCCAGACCGTAGCTGGCACGCACTTTCAGGGCGGATACTGCCTGCTGGCCCTTCATGAAGTTTTCCTCCGACAAGTACCAGCCTACTGATGCCGAGGGGAAGGTACCCCACTTGTTCTGCGCGCCAAAGCGGGAGGAACCATCACGGCGGACGGTAGCCGAAAGCAGGTATTTTCCAGCATAGGTGTAGTTGACGCGCCCCAGGTATGAGAGCAAAGACCATTCCGAAATGCCTGTACCGCCGGAAGTTACCTGGCCTGCATTCAATGTCGGTACCAGGTCGGTCGGGAAATTGGTGGCCGCCAGCGAAGTGTATTCAGATTTGGCTTTCTGGGAGGTGAAGCCGGCCAGCAGGTCAAACTCGTGCTTTTCCGCGAATGTATGCTTGTAGGTCAGGATATTTTCATTGAGCCAGTTGAGATCGCGACCATTTGTTGCACTGGCACGGGCCTGTACCGGTGCAGGAACACCGTTCCAGCCCAGGTCGGAAGGATAGTAGGCACTCTCCCGCGAGTCTGCATAATCCAGTCCGAATGAAGTACGGAATTTAAGCCCGCTGAGGATGTCGAGCTCGGCATATACATTGCCCAGTGTGCGGAAAAACGACTTTTTGTCCTTGATCTTACTGGCAATCGCCACCGGATTGTCAATCACCCCAATATTGTAGGGCGACGGTCCGAGGAGTGTGGTAAAGGAACCATCCGGATTATAAACCGGGACGGTAGGAGGGAGTGAGAGGGCCGAACCAAGAATACCCCCCGTAAAAACCTGATCTTCCACGGGCAGCAGCTTGTTGGATGAAAACGAAGGTGAAAGGTTCAGGCCGATCTTGACATGTCTGGAAGCACGGTGGTCTACATTGACGCGCGCCGAGTAGCGGTCGAAGCCTGTGTTCATGACAATCCCATCCTGCCGGAAATAGGCACCCGACATAAACAACTGCGTTTTGTCGTTTCCGCCCGAAACAGAGAGCTGGTAGTTCTGAATGGGAGCCGTTACAAAAACCTCGTCCTGCCAGTCGGTCCCTTTGCCGAGCGACTGCGGATTCTGGAACATTTCGGGGATCTGCAGGTTGGCCGGGCGGGCACTGTTCGGGTCGCTTGCATTGCCACCGCGGTCTGTCCAGGCATTGTTGCGGGCTTCGGTATTGTAAATCGCATATTCCTGCGCATTCAGCATGTCTATTTTATTTGCCACTTCCTGTACCCCGAAGTAGGCGTCCAGCTGCGCGGTCGACTTGCCCGATTTGCCGCGCTTGGTCGTTACCAGTACCACACCGTTGCTGCCCCGGGAACCGTAAATGGCAGCGGCAGAGGCATCTTTCAGGATTTCAATGGATTCGATATCACTCGGATTGATGGTCGACAATGCATTGAAGCTGCTGTTGAAATCTGCCGAAACCGGGAAGCCGTCAATTACATACAGGGGTTCGTTGCCTGCGCCTATGGAACCGGTACCGCGTACCCGTACGGAAACACCGCCGCCCGGCGCGCCTTTGGTCTGCGCAACATTCACACCCGCAATCTGACCGCCCAGCGCCTGGTCGAGGCTGGTAATCGGCTGGCTTGCCACATTCTTCATCGGAAGCGAGCCCACTGATCCTGTAATGCTGCTCTTGGTCTGAGTACCATAGCCAACCACCACCACATCATTCAGCGATTTGGTATCGACTGCCATAGCAAAAGTGATCTCCTGCCGGTTGCCCACCGCAATTTCCTGGCTTTTATATCCCACAAAGCTGGCGATCAGGATGAGCTCGCCCGGTGCTGCCGCATCCGGCAGGCTCAGGCTGAATTCTCCGTTTGCGTCCGTAGTGGTACCAGTTTGTGAGTTCTTTACCAGGATACTTACACCGGGAAAGCCGCTCCCGTTCTCGTCGGTCACCTTTCCGCGCACGATCCGCTCCGCACCGGGCGCCGGGCCTTCAATGCTGCGGTAGTTGAGCAGCGGGCCGGGTTTGATCTCGGGGGTTTTTACAGGCTGAACATGCTCATTGGGCAGTGTCCTGTTGCTAACCTTTTTCAGGACGATATTTTGATTGAAGATCTTGTAAGAAACCGGCATATCGCGAAAAATTTCGCCCAATGCATGGTCTATATCCGCATTTTTAACGCGCACAGATACTTTCTGCGATGCCGGCAGATCCAGCCTGTCGTAGAGGAAAAGGTAGCTCGTCTGCTTTTCGATGGTTTTCAGCACATGCGAAAGCGGAACATTCCTGGCATGCAGTGAGATCTTCTGACTGAATCCGTCGGCGGCGACGTGTGCGAGTGTTACCAGCAGCAGGAGCATTATCCGGGTCATTGCCATCAGTATTTTTGCAGCAAGATAAGGCCGCTTACAGCCTGCAGAGCAGGGTAAGTAGTTGTTTTTCATAAAAATTAAGGTTTAGGAATCGTTTAACGCAATGCTATATACGCTCTCAGGGCTCCACCATGATCTGCTTGTCCTGCAACCGGCAATTCACCCCTGCAAAGCGGAGCATACCGGTGATTTCGGATAAGTTGACCTGGCGTGAAATACGGCCGGTAAACTGTTTCAGCGGAATTTTGCCCTCATAGCTGATCTGTACATCATACCAGCGCGACAGCTGCCGCATGACTTCTTCCACACCCGCATCCTGAAAGTAGAACTCGCCATTTTTCCAGGCCAGCGCTTCTTCCACGGGCGTGTACCTGGTTTTGATCTGTCCCGAAGAAAGTACTGCCGCCTGCTGTCCGGGTTTCAGCTGGGCTTTCCTGCCTACGTGCCTGATCGAGACGGAGCCTTCCACGAGAGTGGTTTTCGAGATACCTTCCTCGGGATAGGCCATGATATTGAATGTCGTACCGAGTACCAGTACTTCCGACTGGTTGAAACTGACCCTGAAAGGCTTGGATTTATCCTTCGCCACTTCAAAGTATGCTTCACCTGTAATTTCAACCTTCCGCTCTTTTCCGGCAAATACGGACGGGAACCGGATGGAGGATGACGCATTGAGCCAAACCTTGCTGCCGTCGGGCAGCTGCACCTGGTACTGTCCGCCTTTGGGGGTCGCGATTTTGTTCATGCTCAGCTTATCGGAGCTGCCCGTCGTTCCGGCATGGTAAACGAATATACCATCCTGCGCCTTGCTGATCTCGGCATTGCCCTGCCGGGCCACAAAGCCGCTTTTTACTTTATCAAGCGCAATTGCCGAACCATCGGATAAGGTGAGAAGTGCCTTGTTACCACCTGGTTTTACGTCAGTAACCCTGGCTACGCGCAGCTCGCCGGTGACCGGATTTTCACTTTTCCGCACATGATACCACAGGCCCAAACCGGTGAGTACGAGCATTGCAGCAGCAGCATACCTGGCCCAGTTTAGGTTGAAAACCTTTGCGGAGGAAGCAGGTTTTTGCCGGGAAGCCTGCAAAATGGAATCCAGGATAGCATTGCTTTTCTCATTTGAAAAAAGCTCGCTGCTTTCCTGCGGATTCATCCAGCTGTCTTTCAGCCATTCTTCAAGAAGCGCATCGTACTTTCCCGTACGCACCAGGGACATAAACTCCTCCTGCTCAGCCGCCGAGGCTGTTCCCTGGTAATAGCGATTAAAGAGATGCTGTAACCGGTCTTCGGGCTTGTTCATGCGGACAGTGACTGGTGAATTTCACTGTCAGGACAAAACGGCCTTGTAAAAAGGGGGTATTGTTTGAAGATTATTTTGTAAAAAAATATTGGGCAACAATCAGGCAGCTCATTACCAGCTTTTTACGGATATATGAAGAGATAGACTTCGTGGCAATCTGAAGGTATTTTTTGACACTCTCTTTCGAGAGGTCCAGCTGCATTGCGATCTCTGCATACGAAAGCCGCTCATGCCGGCTGAGGAGGTATACCTGCTTTTGACGGGGCGGCAGCTGATCAATCGCTTCGTCGATGAGCAGGTAGCGGTGATCTTCCTCGCTGACCTCGGCGACCATGGTTTCGAGGTGGAGGTCTACATCTTCAATCCTGGCACTTTCATGCGCTGCTTTTTTCAGACAATTCAGCGCCGCATTCCTGGAAATGACATAGAGGTAAACCGGAAAGTTGTCCACGGTCGCCAGCAGCTCCCGGTTCATCCAGATTTTTAAAAACACATCCTGCACCACCTCCTCAGCCAGATCTTCCGAGCGGGTGATTTTATAAATGTGCAGCCCGAGCCGCTGGTGATAGTGATTGAAAAGCGCCGCAAATGCACGCTCGTCTCCGCGGGAAACCTGCTTCAAAATCTCGCTTTCCCGATGCATAGCAATGAGGTAGGACATTCTGGTGGCTGGCGTATGGTTATTTTGAAAGATCGGGTCAGTCCGGGAAGTTAAATAAAGAGCAGTGATTTTCCATTCTACTGCATAACCGGTGCCGGTATAAATCAATGCCTCTCCCGTTTCCGGAAGAGGCATTGCATATGATCGCAAGGCGATTTTACCGTGCAGCACTCAATAAGGTTTTGCCTCGCGTGACACAGCCTCGGCCTGTTCCACAGCCTTGTGCGAGTCGGTAGAACCGATCGGACCCGGATCGATGGTCTGTGAAGCCGCCGCCTGAAGACCTTCGGCCACCCTTCTTCCGTACTCCTCGTCGCACTGCGTAAACAGCTCAACCATCTTGTCCTGAATGTGCTTTTTGGCAGGGGCCAGCGTATTAACCAGGTTGGTAATCAGGTCGTCCCGTTCCCAGTCTTCGAAATTCCGGTAGGTATCGCCTGCCTGTTTGAAGTTGTTCTGGCGGCTGATTTTTTCCCTCACCAGTGCAGCCTGGTACATAGGCGTATGCTCCTGGCCGGTTCTGGGTGCCTCTTTCAGTCCGCCCATGGTTGACGGTTCATAGTTCACATGCGGGTTCAGACCTTCCACAATGTCCTGGCGATAGGCCATTTGCCCATCGCGCTGGTTGGAGGCCACGGCCTGTTTCGGCGCATTGATCGGCAACTGCAGGTAGTTGGTACCCACCCGGTAACGTTGCGTATCCGAATAGGCGAACGTACGTCCCTGCAGCATTTTATCATCTGAAAAGTCCAGACCATCCACCAGTACGCCCGTACCGAATGCAGCCTGTTCAACCTCTGCAAAGTAATTGACAGGGTTTCTGTCCAGTGTCATTTTTCCGACGGGCAAGAATGGAAACTGGTCTACCGGCCATAATTTGGTATCATCCAGCGGATCAAAATCAAGCTCAGGATGCTCTCCGTCGGGCATCAGCTGCACACACAGTTCCCACTGCGGAAACGCTCCGCGCTCAATGGCTTCGTACAGGTCCTGGGTTGCGTGGTTAAAATTCTTGCCCTGGATCTCCTCGGCCTGCTGCTGGGTGAGGTTACGGATTCCCTGCAAGGGTTCCCAGTGGTACTTCACAAGCATTGCCTCGCCGTCTGCATTGACCCATTTATAGGTATTCACACCCGAGCCCTGCATCTGGCGGTAGTTGGCAGGAATTCCCCAGGGTGAGAACAGGAACGTGATCATGTGCATAGCTTCGGGCGTACCGCTGATGAAGTCGAAAATACGCTCCCCATCCTGGATATTGGTCACAGGATCTGGCTTGAAGGCGTGTACCAGGTCGGGGAACTTCATGGCATCCCGGATAAAGAATACTTTCAGGTTATTACCCACCAGATCCCAGTTACCGTCTTCGGTGTACATTTTCACTGCAAAACCACGCGGATCGCGCAGGGTTTCGGGTGAGTGCCCGCCGTGGATCACACTGGAAAACCGTACGAATAGGGGCGTCTTTTTACCGGTTTCAGTAAACACTTTTGCCCTTGTATATCTGGATACGGGTTCCCCGTTGATTGTTCCGTAAGCTTCAAAATGGCCGTGGGCGCCTGCACCCCTCGCGTGCACCACCCGCTCAGGAATGCGCTCCCGGTCGAAATGAGACATTTTTTCAAGAAAGTGGTAGTTCTCCATGGTGACAGGTCCACGGTTTCCCACGGTACGGGTATTCTGGTTGTCATAAACCGGATGTCCCTGCCGGGTCGTCAGAATGTCTGAACCCTGAACCTGGGGATTTTGTCCGTCAGCAGGGATCGTCTGCGACTTTCCGTTGCCGTTTGATTCTTGACTCATGATGAATGTAGTTTGGTGAATTAGAAAAGCTGAGCCTGTTCAACCTAATATCAGGTCGCGTTTGCTGATGTACTTTCAGGCACCCTGACCGAAAAAGCCGTGCCAAACAGACTGTTTCCAAAAGGCGTAAACAAGTAGAATATATTCGCTCCGACAGAAATTAAATGAAAATCCGATCATAATCATGCAAGACGGCACTGATCAGGATGTTACCCCATTTCCGGACAACCTGAATTCCCCCGTCAGAAGTGAAATGAATACAATGCAAAGCATGCTGCCTGGTGGCACTTTCTGACTTAGCGGTTTGTAGATTCGCGCACAATGAGCTCGCAGGAAAGGGTGAGTTCTTCGGGTGTGAAATTGCTTTTGCGGATGTGTTTGAGCAGCAGCTGGCAGGCCGTTTTCCCGATTTCGCAGGCAGGCTCTGCGATGGTCGAGAGGGAAGGGGAAATGATTTCCGAAATCGGGTCATTGGTAAACCCGATCACACCCACTTCTCTGCCCACTGTAATGCCGCGTTTTTTCAAAGCCTGTATTGCACCAATCCCTTTGCGGTCGTTGACGGCAAAAATGGCGTCGGGCTTTTCCCCCGGATTGTCAAAAAGCCGCGCTACATCGCGCTCACCGTCCTGCTGCGAAAATCCGGAATGTACGAGCAGCTCCGGAATTGCCGGCAGATCATGTTTTTCAAGTGCTTTATAGTAGCCGCTCAGCCGGTTTTCGGTCAGGAGCAGCTGCTTGCTGCTGGTGATATGGGCAATTTTGCGGTAGCCCCGTTCAATCAGGTGCTCTACCGCGGTGAAGGCTCCATTGTAATCGTCCTGCATGACCTTGGAGGTGCGGACCGATCTGGCAACCCGGTCGAAAAAAACCACCGGAAGACCGTCCCCGATCATTTCCTCGAAGTGCGGGTAATCATTTTCGCGGGGGGCCACACAAGCGAGAATGCCGTCCAGACTACTGCCCGAAAGGTTTTGTGCGATCTTCATTTCAACCTCGGGGAGGTCATTTGTAATATATAGTACAATATTGAAATTACTCTCCCAGGCCACTTCCTGAATACCGGTGATGACCGACGAAAAATAGTAATTGGTAATAGTAGGTATGATCACGCCGATATTATGGGTGCTCTGCTGTACAAGCCCCGTCGCGTTGAAATTGGGCTTGTAGTTCATCTGGCGGGCTACTTCCAGCACACTTTCACGGGTAGCAGCACTCACGTCATATTTATCCCGCAGTGCCCGCGATACCGTCGCCACGGAAATATTCAGTGCTTTTGCAATGTCCTTGATGGTGGTGTAACGTTTGCGCACGGGTCTGGTGGGTTTTAAATGAAGCCTTTTTACAAGATAAGCTGCTGCCGGGACGATTTACCGGGTTCTGCGCTGTTTTCCGCCTTTTCTTTCCGGAATTTCATCAAAACTAGTTTGAAAACGTTATCGTAAACGTTCTCGCTACTATTCTTTTCGTAAACGTTGGGTACGTACACGAAAGCTCGTTAAATTGCTGAAAGGCCTAATTTAATATGGTTAAGGTTCTTTTTGCCGGTATTGTATTCCAGTTTTTACATCACTAACGGAATTCACCGGTTTGTTAGCTGCATCGCAGCAGTACCAATTTAAGCATCACCTAAACATCCTTATATGATTCTTCAGCTACCTTTTATCCGGGCGGTTTCGGCCTGCTTACTGCTTTTCGCCCTGTATCTTCCGGCTCGCGCACAGCGCCTCAGCGAGGTGCACGGCACCGTCCTCGACAGTCTGGCCCAGACCGGCCTGCCCGGCGTCACGGTTATCGTCAAGGGTACCCAGCGGGGTACCACTACCAATGCAGGCGGCCAGTACAGCATTGAGGCTGCGTCTACCGATACCTTATCGTTCAGCTTTGTAGGATACGGCCTGAAAGAAATGCTGGTAGGGAACAAAACGACCATTGACATTGCATTGCAGCCCAGTGAAAATGCCCTCAACGAGCTGGTGGTCGTAGGGTATGGTACCATGAAAAAGAGCGATCTCACGGGTGCAGTGATCCGGCTGGATGCCAAAACTTTCAAAAACCAGCCCATGACCCAGCTGTCGGACATGCTCACCGGCACTGTTGCGGGTTTCAACGCCAACCAGAATCCCAGTGCCGCGGGCGGAAGCAGCCTGCAGGTGCGTGGTCCCAAATCGCTGAATGCCTCTACCAACCCGATGGTGGTTGTGGACGGGGTGATTTTCAACGGGAGCATTGCTGATATCAACCCGGGCGATATTGAAACCATGGACATCCTGAAAGACGCAAGCTCTGCGGCCGTGTTCGGCGCGCGGGCAGCGGGTGGGGTGATTTTGATTACCACTAAAAAAGGCACTACCGGCAAGCCGGTGATCAGTGTGTCGGCTAATGTGGGGGTAGCCACCACAACCGATGAATTCAAGGCATTTGATAAGGATGGCTACCTGGTTTTCAGGCGGGATGTGCTCCGTGCCACCAATCCCGACCGGCCCGGTTTCTACTACGATAATCCTTCCCAGCTGCCTTCGGGCGTGAGCATCGACCAGTGGCGGCAGGCCAGTAACAATCCGCAGGCGGACAATACCCAGGAGTGGCTGAGCCGGCTGCGGTTTTTTCCCATTGAAACACAAAACTACCTGGCCGGCAAAACGGTAGACTGGTATAAGGAAGTAATGCAAACAGGCCTGCGGCAAAACTATGACGTGAGCATTGGGGGAGGAGCCAAAAACATCACCTACTACTGGTCGCTCGGTTACCAGAACAATGAAGGTGTGATCCGGGGTGACAAGTTCGGGACGATCCGCTCGCGCCTCAATGTGGATTTCAAAGTAACCGACTGGCTGAACGTGGGCGCCAATACCCAGTTTGCCGACCGGGACGAAAGCACGGTGCCGGCCAACCTGGGGGCCATGTACCAGATGAGCCCTTATGGCTCCATGTTCGACGACGCGGGCAAGATTATGTGGTACCCCAATTCTTTTACCTCGGTAAACCCGCTGATCAACTATTATGGTCAGGACCGCTTCCGCAAGATCAACAGTCTTTTTACCTCCATTTACGGCAAGCTCAAACTTCCTTTCGGGTTCGACTACAAGCTGTCGTACCAGCCGCGCTATGAAGTGATCAAAGATTATAATTTCTGGTCGTCGGCTACGCTGGAAGGCGGGGCTACCCGTACCAACGGATACGGTCTGCGGGAGGATACCTCGACTTTTGAATTTATACTGGACAACCTGCTGCACTGGAACCGGGAATTTGGCGTACATCATTTTGACGTTACGCTGCTTTACAGCGCCGAGCGCAACCGCGGCTGGTCATCGACTATGACCAACCAGGGCTTTGTACCCAATCAGAACCTGGGCTCGCATGGGCTTCAGTATGGAACAAGTCCCTCGGTTACCACCGACGACACCCAGCTGACGGGTGATGCAGCGATGGCAAGGCTGAATTATACCTTGTTTGACAAATACCTGCTGACGGCCTCCATCCGGCGCGACGGCTTCTCGGCTTTCGGTACGAAGCAGCCGAGGGCATTCTTTCCGGCTGCGGCACTGGCCTGGAAAATTTCGGAGGAAAAGTTTTTTAACCTCGATTTCGTGAGCCAGATGAAGCTGCGCCTCTCGTATGGGGTCAATGGAAACAGGGACATCGGGGCGTATTCGGCTCTGGCACAGCTCACATCCACCCAGTACTACAATGGGACCGGGGTGCAGGTGGGGGTATTCCCGACCACCCTCGCCAATCCCAACCTGATCTGGGAACGCACGGAATCCATCAATGTAGGCGCAGACATGAGCTTCCTGAAAAACCGGCTTGATGTAAGCGTGGAGTACTACGACATGACCACCTCCAACCTGCTCATGCGCCGACTCCTGCCGGAAATTACGGGTTTCAAGAACATTACAACCAACCTGGGTGAGTTGGGCAACAAGGGATTTGAGATGACGGTGAATACGGTAAATACCGACAGGCCAAACTTCACCTGGCGGTCAGGAGTTGTATTTTCATTTAACCGTAACAAAATAAAAAGGCTTTTCGGTGATTACAGCGACCAGGTAGTTGATGGTAAAACTGTCCGTACGGAGCTCCCGGATTATACCAACCAGTGGTTTCCCGGCCAGGCGCTGGACAGGATCTGGAATTATAACATCACGGGGATCTGGCAAACAAGCGAAAAAGATGCAGCGGCGGTTTACAAGCTGTCTCCCGGTGATTTCAAGGCCACCGATGTGGACGGGAACGGCAAGTATGAGGCTATCCAGGACAAGCAGTTTATCGGGTACCGGCAGCCGCGCTTTCGCATCGGTTTCCGGAATGAATTTACATTTTTTAAAAACCTGACGGCAACCGTGTTCCTGCGGAGTGAGCTGGGTCACAAAGCTCCGTTTGCCGAGGGGCTCCGTACCGGCGGATCGGATACTTACGACCGGAGGAATACCAACGATTTCGCCTACTGGACACCCGAAAACGGGATCAATGATTATCCTCGCCTGAATAACAATACCAATGTTTTTGGCGGAGGGATTCAATTTTACAAGCCGCTTTCGTTTGTGCGGTTGCAGGACGTGAATGTGGGCTACTCGCTGCCTGCGGCTTTGGCTTCCAAGCTCAGGCTGGACAACCTGCGGATCTTTGCGTCGGCCAGAAACCTGCTCACTTTTACAAAATGGCCCGGGTGGGATCCCGAATCATGGGACGAAGACGGCCTGAATGTGCCTATGCCCAAAAACTTCACCATCGGCCTCAACCTTTCCCTTTAACATGCATATCAAAGAAACCGTCATGAAACGTCCGCTTCTTACCATACCTGTTCTGCTGCTCCTGCTGCTGGCCTCCGTGTCGTGCGATAAGGACTGGCTCAAACCGCAGCCGCTCAGCTTTTTCAGTCCAGAGAATGTATTTACCGATAAAGCCGGGTATGAGTCTTTGCTGATCACCATGCGCAAGGATCTGAAAAATGAAAATACCGGTACCATGCCGAACCTCGTGATGGAGTTTGCTGCCTCCGACCTGGCTTCACCCTGGTCGCAGCTGGACTTCTATAATCTCACACCCAATACCGACCAGTACTATCGTTTTCTGACCATGTTCACGCAGATATACGGGTCTGTGAAAAATGCGAATGTATTGATTTCCAGGATCGACGATATTCAGTGGGCATCAGAAGCGGAACGCAATGCGATCCTGGCAGAGGCTTTGTGGCACCGGGCGTACTGGTACTACCGGCTGGTGAATTCGTACGGGGATGTACCTTTTATCAATGAGGAAATTGAAGGTGCCAAACTTGATTTCCGCTCGCACAGCCGCTGGACGATCCTGAGCAAGATCCAGGCAGACCTGGAATATGCTGCGCAGTGGCTGCCCGTAACAGCTGGTCCGGGTGTAATTTCAAAAGGTGCGGTCGGGCATTTGCTTACGAAGGTTTACCTGGCAAACCTCGAATTTGATAAAGCGATTGCATCTGCTACCGAGGTGATCAACGGGCCTTATGCGCTCGTAACCCAGCGGTTTGGCATTGATGCGGCCAAAGCGTACCGGAATGTGATCTGGGATTTGCACCGCTCCAAAAATTTCAGCAGCAGCCAGAATACCGAAACCATCCTGGCCTCCATTGACCGGTACGAAGCGCCTCCCGGGGCACGTTCGGCAGGCTTGTATACGATGCGGATGTACAATGCGCAATGGTTTCAGCCGCAGGTGCTCGACAGTCAGGGCAAGCCGGGTATGGTGGCAAGCGGACCTATGTACGATTCCCTGGGACGCGGCAATGCCAATGTGCGGCTGACAGGCTACTACCAGTACGACATCTGGGCATACAAAGGGCAAACGTGGAGGAACACGCAGGACCTGCGCCGGGCCGATATCAACTGGGTGGATATCCACGAGCTGAAATACAACAATCCGGCGTCGGCAGATTTTGGCAAACCTTTGAACATCAACTTCCTGGCTGCCAAAGTGGACACCTTCAAGCATGTATATGCCATGCCGCATTACATTATGTACAATCCGCAGGATGATCCCGGAGCAGTACCCATGGGCGGGAATGGTGACTGGTACATTTTCAGACTGGCAGATACCTACCTGCTGAGGGCGGAAGCTTATTTCTGGAAAAACCAGACTGCACTGGCCGCCGCAGACATTAACAAAGTGAGGCAACGGGCCAATGCATTGCCGATTGCGCCAGCAGAAGTCACCATCGACTTTATCATGAATGAGCGCGGCCGCGAGCTATTTGCGGAGGAACCCCGGCATTCGGAGCTTGTCCGCGTGTCCTATATACTGGCAAAACTGGGCACCGGCGGTTACAGCCTCACGAATTTCAGTGAAAAGAACTTCTTCTTTGACCGGGTCAGCCGCTATAACAATACGTACGAGAAGAAAATACAACTGCTCGGAAACACAGCGAATATGGCGCCTTTTCACGTGCTGTGGCCCATTCCGTCCAATGTGATTACAGCCAACACGCAGGGCGTCATCAACCAGAATGCCGGCTACGACGGGGCTGACCGGAATGTCCCACCTTTGACGGTGATTGAGTAAACCTGACTTCCGGGAGCAGCCAGCCCGGTAAGCCCGTCCTCATGGACGGGCTTACCGGGCTTTTTTTGTTTTAGGTAAAATAGGATGTACGGGCTGCATGTGGCAATACTACCGTTTGATCATTCAAAGCAGCAGCTTGCACATTTTATTTTACATGTATTACTAAAATTAGTTACTGTTGGAAGTCGCATCTTTTACAATGAACAATCTTTTCCTATATTTCAAAAATCAATTCCTATGCGCATACTTTTTGATATTCAATTGATTGTGACAGGGTTGTGGGATTTGTGAAAAATGTGGCGCACTGTCAGGTGCTGTTGCGGTCTAGAAGTAATTGTGTTTGATCATAGGATGTCGTTTATGGCTCAGGAAGAAAAACCAGGCGAAAAAGCAACTCATCTGATGCGTTTCAGGGAACTGGACGCACTGAGAGGCATGGCTGCCATAGCCGTGGTGATATTCCATTTCACCATGAACGACAATGCAAAGCTGCTTGGGTGGGACTTCAGATATGGGGTCACTGCGGTTGATATATTCTTTATGATCAGCGGATTTGTCATTTATCTGATGACAAACAGGATCAGGTCGTGGCAGGAATTTCTCGTTTTCCGTTTTGCCAGATTGTACCCGGCATTCTGGTACTGCCTGCTGATTACTTCGGCTTTTGTCCTCATTTACAATCCGCGCAACTTCGATCCCGTGCAGGTACTTGCCAATACGACCATGTTTCCGGTGTATTTCGGGATTGAAAACCTGGACGGTTCCTATTGGACGCTGCTGGTTGAGCTGGTGTTTTACCTCTGGCTTTTTCTCATTTTCCTTTTCGACCGGAAGAACGATGTCGAGCATGTGGGCGCGTTTACGTTAGGCGCAATCCTGCTGTTTCACGCACTTCACTTTCTGTACCCGGTGTTTTATGAAGTGGCTGTCCGTAAAGTAGAGCTGCTCAACCACTTTCCGCTTTTTTATGCGGGCATCCTTTTTTGTCTGCTCACGATCCGGAATTCCCGATCACCCAAAACATTTGCGCTGATCCTGGTGGCCCTGCTTTCGGCTTGTTACCTCCACGATAAAGGCGGCCGCTCCATGTACCACATATCTGCCCGGGAGCATTACCTGATTCTCGGCGGCTATTTTACGATCTTCTTCCTTTTTGTTTTTAACAAATTGTCATTTATCAATAATCCCATACTGCTCTTTCTGGGCCGGATATCCTATTGTCTGTACCTGATCCACCAGTACATTGGGCAGCAGCTTATTTCAACCCTCTACCAGCGGTTTGATATGGACGCAAATCTTGCTTTGAGCATTGCCGTGGTAATCTGCATTGTGCTGGCGCAGCTGATTACAACCTTCGTGGAGATCCCGGCCAACCGCTATATCCGCTGGCTGTTCAAGTCCTGGGACGAGCGCAGGCACGATCGCGGCAAGCGCGGGCTCATTATTCAGTGAGCTTTCGGAGTGCTTAACAATACCTTAACATTGGAGAAATATGGGAGTAATGTGACCGTCATAGTTTTGTGTCGAAATTTTGACACCTTATATGAAGATCACTTTATCCATTCTCCTCCTGGCTTTTACCTCCCTGGGTATGGCCATCGCCGGTCCCGGCACCGTTCGCGGTACAATTAAAGATGCAAAGACCAAAGATCCGCTCATAGGCGCGACGGTACTGGTGGAAGGTACTGAAATCGGCGCAGCAGCCGAAGTGGACGGCAGTTTTGTCCTCAACAATGTTCCTGCCGGTACGCACAAGGTTATTATTTCATTTGTTTCCTACAAAACCAAAGAGATTCCCGAAGTACGCGTGGAATCGGGCAATACGACGGTCATTGAAACCGAGCTTGATGAAGAAGGTACCGCATTGCAGGAAGTAGTGGTGCGGGGTGCCAAAGCAACCAACACCGAGGTGGCGGTCATCAGCGAAATCAAGCAGATGAAGCCGATTGCGGTAGGTATCTCGGCCCAGCAGATCCAGAAATCGCAGGATCGTGACGCTGCGGCGGCTATCCGTCGGGTACCCGGCGTGAGCATTGTGGAAAACCGTTTCGTGATGATCCGTGGACTGGGTTCACGCTATAATTCGGTTCTGATCAATGATGTAATTACGCCATCGTCTGAGGTAGACACCCGCTCATTTTCATTTGACCTCGTCCCCAGCAATATTATCGACCGGATGATCGTGTACAAATCGGGCTCAGCAGAGTCACCGGGTGATTTTGCAGGCGGTATTATCAAGATTTATACAAAAAGACGCCCCGACCAGAACTTTACGGAAGTAGCGCTCACAGGAGGCTACCGTGCCAATACCACTTTCCAGAATGTGACTACGCATGAAAGAAGCGGGCTTAATTTCCTAGGCTTGTGGGGTGCAGACCAGACTTTGTCAAGTGCATTCCCGAAGAGATCGGCGGATTTCAATACACTCAGCAACGTAGAGCGTGCGGATTTCGGACGTCTTCTTCCCAATTCCTGGGCAACCAGGCAAACCACCGCATCGCCCGACCTGCGCCTGGCAGTAAACCTGGGCCGTCGCTTTGAAATCGGCAATGTGGACGTGAGCAACCTGACCAACATCAACTACTCGCTTACCAACCAGTACTCCGAAATCGCCCTGAAATTGTACCAAAATGGTGATGTGGCCAATGATGTGTTCGAAAGATACACGGATGCGAACTATGCACGCCAGTCGCGCATTGGTGTGCTGCACAACTGGACTTTCCGCTTTTCACCGGTTTTTAACCTGGAATGGAAGACTTTGTTCAACCAGCTCGGCAACACTGAAACCGTCGTACGCGACGGCCAGCGCGTGGTGGACGGCTATGATGTAAGAAACTATTCGGAGCGGTTTGAAAACCGGAGTATCGTAACTACCCAGGTTTCCGGTGAGCACAAGCTTTCGGATCTTACCAAACTGAACTGGATCACAGGCTTCGGATACACAGGCCGCTGGGAACCGGATTGGAAACGTATCCGCTTCCAGCGTCTCACACCGACAGGTTCGGAGGCCCCGGCTGCGTTCCAGGCAGTAGCACCAAATGATCCCAACCCGATCGACCTGGGCCGCTTTTTCTCAAAATTGAACGAGCGCGTACTGACGCTTGCAGTAAATGGTGAGCATGCACTGGGTAACCCTGCCGACAGGGAGCCTAACCGGATCCGCTTCGGGGTATATGGTGAGCGCAAGGACCGCGACTACTCGGCACGTTTTTACGGGTACAACAGTGTAGGAAATGCTTCGGCGATCCTGCGCGGCGACCTGGGGACTATTTTTTCACCACAAAACCTGACAGGAAGAACCGGCGGGCTGACCATTAAGGATGGTACCAAAGATCTTGATTCATACCAGGGGATCAACAATTACTATGCGGCTTACCTGAGCGGTGATGTGAATTTTGGTTCGAAAGCAATTATGACCGTCGGTTTCCGCGGCGAATTCAACAACCAGCAGCTGCACTCTTATGTAGTTAACGAGAAAAAAGAACTGGTTAACAACAAACTCTTTATCCCGCTGCCTTCGCTGAACTTTACCTACAAGGTGTCGGAAAAACAGAACCTGAGGCTTGCCTTCTCGTCGACATTGAACCGGGCTGAGTTCCGCGAGCTGGCGCCATTTACCTACTTTGACTTTAATTTACAGGCAGATATCCGCGGGAACACTGCACTCAAAACAGCTAAAATTCAGAACCTGGATGCAAAATGGGAGTATTACCCGTCTCCAAATGAGCTGATTTCTGTAACCGGATTTTATAAGTATTTCAAAAATCCGATCGAGACCTTCCTGCTGCCGACGGGTAACGGACTGGCTTACACCTTTATCAATGCAAACAATTCCACGAACTACGGTCTGGAACTTGAAGTCAGGAAAGGCTTCCCGAATGCAAGCAGCACGTTCCTTCAGAACCTGAGCGTAGTAGGTAATGCTTCCATCATTGCGAGCAGCGTAAACCTGGGGCAGTTTGTTCAGGGGCCCGACCTGAGCGGTAACAATGTGACTTACGACCTCACGGGAGTTACTGATACCAAACGTCCGATGGCAAATCAGTCGCCGTACCTGGTGAATGCTGGCCTGTACTATGCGGGACAGAGCGACTGGTCTTTCAATGTACTTTACAATGTATTTGGTCAGCGCATTTTTGCAGTGGGTAACCTGGAGAACCCTACGGTTTACGAAATGCCACGCAATGTGGTAGACCTCAACATCAGCAAGAAATTCAAGAACAACCTTGAAGTACGGCTCGGCATCCAAGATCTGCTGAACCAGCCGGTTCGCTTCTCGCAGGACTTCAACCGGGATGGTAAGGTAGGTAAGGATGTGACTTCACGCGCTGCCAATGCTGACCAGGATATCCGCAAGTTCAGAAGAGGAAGCTACTTCACACTCACGGCAGCCTACGTGTTCGGCAAGCGTACCATCATCCCTTAATACGACGATTCACCACTAGCTGAATATAAATCTTTCTTATTAAACAACCAGATTATGAACTTGTTAAAACACAAGCATTACCTTCTTCTGCTGATGTTGCTCGGTGTGTTCGCCATGGTGACTTCCTGCAAAAATGATGATGAACCTACACCGGCTGAGCCTGTACTTGCCATTACCACGCTGACCCCGGCAACTGGTCTTCCCGGCACGAAGGTGGTTATTACAGGTACCAAATTTGATGCAACTGCTGCCAACAATAAAGTAAAGTTCAATAATGTGGATGCGACTGTTACGGCTGCAACGACCACGGCTCTTGAAGTGACTGTTCCTGCGAATGCTACAACAGGGAAAGTAACGGTAACGGTAGGTTCGTCTACCGCAACGAGTGCGCAGGACTTTACAATTTCCTCCCGTGCCACACAGGATGTGGTAGGCGAAATCACTGCCAATACAACCTGGACGAAGGATAAGGTTTATATCCTGAAGGGTTTTGTATATGTAAATTCCGGCGTCACCCTGACCATTCAGCCCGGAACGATCATCAAAGGTGCCCCGAAAGAGCAGGATCCACTTGCATCCGGCCAGGGTGGTACGCTGATCATTGAAGCAGGTGCCAAAATCAGTGCTGCGGGTACCGCCACTGAGCCCATCGTATTTACATCCCTGAAAGATGCAGGAAGCCGCAGCTATGGAGACTGGGGTGGTGTGGTACTGATTGGAAAAGCACCTCACAACCGTCCCGGTGCAACAGCACCCGAAGGCGGCATCCGCGGCGGAAAAGATAAAGCAGGTCTTGGAACCGCCGGTATCGCTGACGATAATTCAGGAACACTTCAGTATGTACGTATAGAGTTTGCAGGTATCGCCCTCAGCAATACGGCCAACTCTGAGATAAATGGTCTTACGCTTTATGCAGTAGGTTCAGGAACTACGATTGACCACGTGCAGGTATCCTACAGCGGCGACGACTCTTACGAATGGTTTGGTGGAACCGTGAATGCAAAATACCTGGTTGCTTACCGTGGATTTGATGATGACTGGGATACGGACTGGGGCTTCACTGGAAAAGTGCAGTATGCATTGTCCCTGCGTGACCCAGAGTACTCCGATCAGTCCGGATCGAATGGTTTTGAGTCCGACAACTTTAATGGAAACGGTGAGCCTGCTACCGGCCCGAATGCTGGTATGCCTTTGACAGCGCCTGTATTTGCAAACGTAAGTAACTTTGTTTTCGGCGGTACCCCTAATACCAATACCAACTCAGGCAGCGGTCCTTACCAGTCGGCTATGCACCTTCGCCGAAACACCGATATCAGCATTTACAACACCTTGTTGGTAGGCTATCCCGAAGGATTTCGTCTGGATGGTGCCAATACACTGGCGCATGCAACTGCCGGAACGCTTGATCTGAAAGGAATTGTCCTGGCAAATGTGACAACACCCGTACGTGGCGACCGCGCTGCGACCGGCGTGTCCGATGAGCAGGCTACGGCTTACTTCGGAGCAGCTGCCCGCAAAAACACGATTGTTACTACCCTTGCTGACCTGATGCTGAATGCTAACAACTTCAACCTGGCTGGTCCGTCGTTCCTGCCGCAAACAGGTTCACCGGTGCTGACAGGTGCTGTATGGGAAGGCAAAGGTGCTGATGCATTCTTTACAAAAGAAACTTTCCGCGGTGCTTTCGGAACTACCGACTGGACGCAGGGCTGGACCAACTTCGATCCGCAGAATACGCAATACAAATAAACAAGAACTTATAATTGGTGTCAGAATTAGAAAGACCGGAGGCATTTGCTTCCGGTCTTTTTTTGTTTAAATGGGGTAAAATGTGGTTTCTTGCAGCGTCAATCAACTGGTACTATAAAAACAAGCATACATGATTTCAATGCGTCGTGCGTCCGGCTTTCTGCTGATCATTTTCCTTCAAATGGCACCAGCAGCATTTGCGCAAAAATTTACTTTCAAAAACCCGATCCTTGAAAATGGGGCAGATCCCTGGATGACGAAAAAGGACAGCCTGTTTTACTACTGTTACAGCGAAGGCAATGCCGTGCGCGTGCGCGCAGCCAGGTTTGCCCACGACATGGATGAGGGACGCGAAATTACATCATGGTCGCCGCCGGAGGGTAAGGCATACTCCAAAGAGCTGTGGGCTCCTGAGCTGCACTTCCTGCAAGGCAAATGGTACATCTACGTCGCAGCAGACAATGGACAGAACGAGCATCACCGCATGTACGTGCTCCAATCCAGGACGGCAGAGATCAGCTCCGGGTTTGAGATGGCAGGGGAGCTTCAGACCGAAAAATGGGCGATTGACGGAACACCCCTGGAACTGGGCGGCAAGCTGTACTTTATCTGGTCGGGATGGGCAGGAGATGCGAACGAGGCACAGAACCTGTATATCGCACCCATGCAGTCGCCGGTGCAGGTCAGCGCAGGCCGCGTACTGATTTCCAAGCCAGAGTATGAATGGGAAAAGCGGGGTTCAGGAAATGGTTTGCCTACAATCAATGAGGGACCGCAGGTGCTGCAGCACGATGGCAAAACCTTTGTGATCTACTCCGCTGCGGGCAGCTGGTCGGACTATTACTGCCTCGGACAACTGCAACTGACCGGCACTGATCCGATGGACCCCGCAAGCTGGACTAAAAAGCCAGAGCCTGCATTTGAAAGTGCGCGGCGGGTGTACAGCCCCGGCCATGCGTCGTTTCTGAACATTAAAGGACAAGACTGGATCATATATCACTCAGCCAAAACCAAAGGTTCGGGCTGGAAGCGGAAGGTGAACATGCAGCCATTCAGCTGGAAACATGGCGAGCCCCACTTTGGAAAACCGGTTCGCGTGAAGAAGAAGCTCATAATCAGTTACTAACAACTAATATACGGCTGCGTGCCGGATTTCCTAATTATAATTAGTCCAGATAATGAATTTTGACCTATTTTTGTGAACGATAAACGAACATAGGCTAAAACATCTGTTAAACGTGTCTCTCAAAAAAGCGGTTGGTTTTCTCCATCTCTGGCTCGGCCTGATTTCCGGTATCATCGTTTTTATTATTGCCATTACAGGCTGTATGTACGCCTTTCAGGCAGAGATACAGGATGCTACCCAGCCCTACCGCTTTGTGGCCGCTGAGAACCGCAACTTTCTGCCACCATCCAAAATCAGGGGGATTGCAGACGCAGCTTTGCCTGGCCGGCATTTGCATGCTGTTTTGTACGAAAGCAAGACCGATGCAGTGCAGGCGATTTACTACCAGTTTGAGGAGTATTACAATGTAGTGTATATCAATCCGTACTCGGGTAAAGTGTTGGAGGTAAAGGATATGGAGGCGGGTTTCTTTCCCTTTATCCTTGACGGCCACTTTTACCTTTGGCTGCCGCACGAAATCGGTCAGCCGATCGTAGCGGGCGCGACGCTTGTGTTTTTTGCGATGATGATCAGCGGCATCGTACTCTGGTGGCCCAAAAACAAGGCGGCAGCCAGGCAGCGCTTCTCGATCAAGTGGGATGCGCGCTGGCGCAGAAAAAATTACGACCTGCATAATGTACTTGGTTTTTATGCATCGTGGCTGGGGATCATCTTTGCGGTTACCGGGCTCGTATGGGGCTACCAGTGGTTTTCGAGTGCCTGGTATGCCACCACTACCGGCGGTAAGGAGTTCGTTCCGTACTATGATCCGGGTTCTGATACTACTGCTCAGGCCAGCCTTGCCGTACCGGCCATCGACCAGATATGGCTGCGTATGCTGAAAGAACATCCCGATGCGGAGTCCATTGAAGTGCACATTCCGGACACTAAATCGGCTTCCGTCAATGCCAATATCAACCCTGATGCGTCCACCTACTGGCAGATCGACTACCGGTATTTTGACCAGTATACCCTGAAAGAACTTCCCGTAAAGCACGTATGGAACCGCTTTGACAAAGCTGGGCTGGGTGACAAGATCATGCGCGCCAACTATGATATCCATGTAGGCGCCATACTCGGGCTGCCGGGGAAAATACTGGCGTTTTTTGCAAGTCTGATCATCGCCTCCCTGCCCATTACAGGGTTTTACATCTGGTGGGGCCGGCGCAACAAGGAGAAGAAAGTTATGCATTCGCTTGTCAAAAATCCTGTCCGCGCGAAGCCTGTTCTGGCTCGCTCCTGAAAATTTACTTTGTAGAAATTATTGGACAAATGCAATGATTTGGTGTGCAGCGCCATGTCTTTGCAGGTATAGTTCAATATGCCGGTTTCGCAGTTGAAAATTTTCTCCAAAATCTTTAAAACCAATCAATCTTTTTCCTGATAGTCAGCGTAGATATGGGCAAATCATTATTTGCTCAATAAAACTTCTAATACGACTACCGTGATGGAAAAAAACTTACTGACAAATGCCGGTCCTGTGCTGGAAAAAGTAAACAGACGTTACTTTTTAAGATCAGCAGGAGTTGCCGCAGCTACAGGGGCGTTCATTATGTCCTGCACACTTGAAGATCACGAGGTTGACAGCCAGGTAGTGGATCTGGGAACCGGAGATGTCGGTATCCTCAACTATGCCTACGCGCTGGAACAACTGGAAGCTGCCTTCTACACTCAAGTTATTGCAACCCCTTACTCCGGCATGACTGCCGAAGAGAAAACAATCCTGACGGACATCATGTACCATGAAATCATCCACCGTCAGTTTTTCAAAGCAGCACTGGGCGGTGCTGCGATCAAGGGCCTGACCCCCAACTTTGCCGGCATTAATTTCTCAGACCGAGCGAGTGTACTGGGTGCAGCGAAGATTTTTGAAGATACCGGCGTATCTGCCTACAATGGTGCCGGTAACCTGATTACCGATGTTAATTATCTGTTGGTTGCAGGTAAAATCGTGTCTGTGGAAGCACGTCACGCCTCAGCGATCCGCGATTTGCTGAACCCTAACTCTGCCGACTTCGCAGGCGACGATATCATCGACGCAAACGGATTGGATCTTGCTTCGAAGCCGGGTGTAATCCTGCCAGCGGTACAGCCATTTGTGGTTAACAAAATCAGCGGAAGCGGCCTTCCTCAATAATCATTAACCTTTTAACATCGGAACAAAATGAATTTCTTCAATATACTTGATAGTCTTGAAAAATTTGACGGCGATGCAGTTGGCCGGATTGAGCACGCATCACGTCGTTTTTTCCTGAACCGCGTAAGCCGTAAAATGGCTACTATGGCTGCTCCGGCCGTGCTGGCAACTGTGGTGAACAAAGCCTACGCACAATCCGACGCCGCGATCAACGTACTAAACTATGCGCTCACGCTGGAATACCTGGAAGATGAATTTTATCAACTTGGAAACGCAGCTACCGGTCTGATCCCGGATATGTACAAGCGTGTGTTCACACAAATCGGCAAGCACGAAACCCAGCACGTTGCATTTCTGAAAACGGCATTAGGTGCAAAAGCAGTAGCCAAGCCTACATTTGATTTTACCGCAGGCGGCACGCTGGCTCCATTTACCAACTTTGATACCTTCGTTTTCCTTTCGCATGCATTTGAAGATACCGGTGTGAGGGCTTACAAAGGCCAGGCAGGTAACCTGCAGGCGGCACAGGACAAGCCGTATCTTCAGGCTGCCTTGCAGATCCACTCGATTGAGGCGCGCCATGCATCCATTTCAAGAAGGATTCTGGGTAAAATCAGAAATAATGCAGCGATCAAAGGCTGGATTACTTTGGACGAAGGTTCTCCTGAGGCAGTTTATAAAGGTTCAACCAGCGAGTCGACGGTTGTACAGGCAGGTATTAATCTGGTCGGACTGGATGGTCTGGAAGGAATTCCAAGCGATGCAGTATTCAAGGCAGCAACAGAAGCGTTCGACGAAATATTGACTATGGACGAAGTACTGGCAATTGCCACTCCGTTCATCAAAAAGTAAGAAGTTTAATTGGTGTAGAGTGAGTATGGTTGTGAAAGGGTGGCTTGTTTTTACAGGCCACCCTCATTTTTTTACCAGCCTATGCCGTAATCTTCTCCATGGTTGCTGGAACCTCCCCAAAAGCTTCCGTGCTGCCAGTCAAAATAAATGGCGTTGATGGGCCCGCTGGTGCGCGGCTGGTACGAGAGCTTGTAACCCATGCGCGAAAGTTCCTTACGTGTCCAGTCCGGCATGGACTCGTTGAGGATCAGTCCGCCGGGATCTTTCTCATGTGCTCCGAAACTGGCGTACATCTGCAGCGTTTTAAAGCTGGGAGCCTCCGTAGCTTCCTGTACCGTCATACCAAATTCCACCATGTTCAGAAAAAACTGAAGCAGGAGCTGGTCCTGCTCGTCACCCGCCTGCTTGGCAAATGAAACAAATGGTTTCCCGTCTTTCAGCGCCAGGCTGGGCGTAAGTGTTACCCGCGGGCGCTTGCCGGGCTCTACTACATTGAATGGGTTTTCGCGCGCATCCAGCACGAAAGACTGCATCCGCTGGCTCATACCAACCCCTGTGTTCCCCGCAATGCAAGCAGGTATCCAGCCCCCGCTGGGTGTGATGCTGACTACCCATCCCTCTTCGTCAGCAGCCTCTACCGAGGTCGTGCCGGCTGTAAATTCTTCCATAAACTTGTCGTTCAAACCATCGGCATTGCGGTGCACCGACGCCTGAAAGTTACCCCAGGTTTTCAGCTGCTCGGTATAGGGGTTCTTTTTGCCTTCAAACGGATAAGGATCTCCGGGCAGGGTCCTGGTATCATTACGTTCCCAGTTGATCTGTTTAATGCGCTCTTTGGCGTAGGCTTTTGACATAAGTCCCTGCATGGGCTCCTCCGGCTGAAATGCCGGGTCGCCATAGTAAAAGTCGCGGTCGGCAAAAGCGAGGTTCATAACCTGGTACAAAGTATGCACATACCTGGACGAGTTGTAGCCCATGCCTTTAAGATCAAAGTTTTCGAGCATGTTGAGCGCCTGCAGCATCACCGGACCCTGTGTCCATTGCTGCATTTTGTACACGTCGATACCGCGGTACGTGGTCATCAGCGGCTCCTCGATCTTCACCTTCCAGCCCGCCAAGTCCTGCTCGGTAATAAGGCCGCCCTGTTCCTGGCAGCTGCGTGCAATTTCCCGGGCAATGTCACCTTTATAAAACCGGTCATATGCCGCATAGATCGCCTCCTTCCGGTTTTTGCCTTTTTTCAAAGCTTGCTGCTCGGCATCTACCAGCTTTTGCAGCGTCGTATGCAGATCTTTCTGTACAAAGATTTCGCCTGCATCGGGAGCTTCCCGCTGCTGTCCCAGGTGCGGCAGAAACACCTTTGTAGAGTAGGGCCACTTTTTGATCTCATCTTTTCCACGCTCGATGGCATTGGCCGTCTGGGCTTCGATAGGGTAACCTTCGGCCATCTGCATGGCAGGTGCGAGTACATCTTTGAGACTCATTGTGCCATACTCGGCCAGCATGGTCATCAGTCCGCCCGCAGTTCCCGGTGTTGTGGCAGCGAGCGGCCCGTACTCGGGTGGATATTTCATGCCTTTGTTTTTGAAAAAGTCGGCCGTGGCGCCCGTCGGGGCCACACCCATTGCATTAATTGCGATGACCTTTTTTGTTTTCGGGTTGTAGATCAATGCCTGCGTTTCTCCGCCCCAGCTCAGCACGTCCCACATGGTGCAGGTAGCAGCGAGCATGGCGCACGAAGCATCCACAGCATTGCCGCCTTTGCCGAAAATGAGCGCACCCGCGGTAGCTGCCAGTGGTTTTCCCGTGATGCCCATCCAGTGCTTCCCATGCAGCGGCGGCTTTTGGGTGGTTACCGGGAAGTTGTTGAAAGATTGGGCGGACAAGCTGCTCTGCACGGCAGTCAAAAGTAATGCGGTAAGTAGATGTTTTATTTTCATCAGGTATTGGGTTAAAGGAATGTTTTTCGGTGCCGGTATGATACGGGTATTTATTTAAATTTAGGTAAAAACCCTTTGCGATGAAATATGCATGGATATTCCAAATAATTCTTAATTTGAGGTGGACTAAAATATGACGTCATGGCCAGATTTCGAAACCTGTCTTCCAATTTCCGCGTAAGCACCATGGTGGAGGAGGGGACCCTCACTTTCTTTCTTGATGGGACTGCGGTGATTTCTGCCCGTGATTCCATCGACAGCATTGAGCGGGTACTGCCGGCGGGCAACCACGAGTACCAGTGGCAGGTGAATGGCAAAGACGGCATCACGCGGTATTCGGTGCGGGTGACCAGCAATGGCGTACCGGTACCCGGCAGCAATGTAAGCCCGCGGACGCTGAAGGGCGGTGACACGGATTTCAGCGGGGGAGAGTTTCAGGTCAACCAGCAGCTTGTATGAAAAGTAAATTTCTACTCAATAGTTTACTGGTACTGGCTTTAATCCCGGCAGTCGTGCGGGCACAGGAGCAACAGGATTTCTCCCGTGAAAAGACGGAAATTACGCGCAAAAGCACCGAAGAAAAACTTCAGTCCAACAATGTTACGGCTACCTCCGCGGCCACCAGCAACTTGTCTTCGGTCAGCGTTACATCCCTGTTTTCGGATACGCAGGCGGAGGCCAGGTTTGCGTTCAATGCAGGCAAGAGCTTGTTTAGCATTGGTCTCGCCCAGTCATTTTCGAGCCAGCCGGCATCCGTGGTCCTGCTGGATCAGGATGGAATTACGACCGGTACAACGCTATCCGTAATCTGGCAGACGAATTTGGGGAAGATGCCCATTCCGGACATGTTGCCGATCAGGAATATGCGTAAATACATGGAGTTGAAAGATCAGGTGCGCGCAAGAAAAAACATCCCCGCCGAAGATGATGTCACTTTCCTGGATATGTACGACGAGGACCGTCTGGCATTGATCAACGCAGGAGCTATTGAGCTTGATGCGTTCAAAACACCCTGGTTGTTGTCCGTAAAGCTGAGTGCGACCAGGTCCAGCTTTGACTATATCACTGACTCTTTGTCAATGCGGCCGCTTAATGATCAGAAGGTTGGGAAAACAGTGGGTTTGTCTTTATCTAAATTCAAAAGCCTCGACCTTTTTTATGCATTTACGTACAATCTCTGGGTAGATTACGCCAGCGGCGACGAGGTACTGAACTATACTTTTCCCGTAGGTACGGGCGGGTTGGCATTCAACAAAGACGTGACCATAGGCACACCGTCCCGCATCATCGACTCCCGCCTGAAAGCGGAGATACGGAGGTTGTTCCGGAGCCGGAATGTTCCTTTTCTGGGTATAAATCCATCCGTATCGTGGCTTGTCAGGCAGGAGCGGGTTAACATCGATTTGCCGGTTTACTTTTTGACAAAACGGGAAAACGGAGAATTCAATGGATTGCAGGCTGGTATTAAGGTGGGCTATACCAGCGCGACGGACAGTACATTCTTCCATGATATCTTTAATCTCAAATCAGAGAAGATGTACTTTGGCCTTTTTATCACCAAACCTTTCTCCATTAGACAATAGCTAGCACATTTCGCCGAAAATAGAAGTTTGTACCAGGCGTTTGGCGGGCATACCGAGCAATGGAAACTTTGCCACTGTCTCAAATGGTGAACCTTTTACGAGAGATCTCCTGAGCAGCAGCATTTCATTTACCTTGAATTCCATATTGAACTCCCGATTGTACCAGTCGCGGGTAGCCAGCGACATCTGGCTTTCAGTCATATTTCTGGCGATGGTATAATTCGGATCTGTACAGAAGCGATTTTCTGCAGGAGCCCACTTCCGCACATGTTCTCCGGCTTCGCGCTTCAGTATTTTCACCATATCCAGCACCGACTGTGACGCGGTGTCTTCAAGATCAATATAAAAAGTCCCGTTTTCGTACTTGGCATAGCGGGTAAGCTGCATGGTAAATGGAGAAACCTGCCCGGCCACCTTGCCGAATGCCTTAATCATGGGATCGACCTTGTTTTCATGCATGATGCAGTCAAAAAGTGTCAGGTGTGCTTTACGCTTTGCTGCATTCCGGCAGCCATAATTATCCTCAAAATACCTTTTTACATTATGAATGACTGCTTCGGTCACCGTGTCGCAGGAAAATACAAGCTGATATTCGAACATATGGTGACGTATGTTCGTGAGGGTGTTCAAATGATTGTTGTTGACATGTACGCTCTTCATAGTTGCCTGAACCTTAAAGTGTAATATGAAAGTAAATTTATCAATGTAATTTTAAATATCAAAATATTGATCCTATTGATATCAAAAATATTGACGTACATTACGGTGATTATTCATAGAATCCCTGGTTGCGCCCGCAACTTGGATTTCGGTCACTCGCAGGGGCAGGTACAGGTGAGCGGAAGGCCAGCAGGTGACCTGCGGCATGAAGCTGATTTTAGATATAAAGAATTTGTTCGTCAGCAGAAAGTGACGGAATGGTAGCGAATGAAGTACCCGAAGCGTGCAGGGCTTTGGTCAGGAAAGCGAAAGAATAGTGATGCTGTACAAAGCGGTAATGGCAGCTACGGGCAGGTATCTCGCCCTAGTCAGCGCCTGTTTGGAAAATAATAAATAGCAATGCATTCAGAACCAGGCTCCCAATGCAAATTCATTGCCGGAAACACCAAGGAAAGGAAGTCGCTCGACAACTTCGTATTTGCCGTTTTTGGAGGATTTTTTCAGCAGTACAATTTCATCCGACTGAAAGCGAGCGTCGAAAGGTTCATTTTCCCACTGCGGCCAGCCCGTGCGAACCTGCTCCCACAAATAGCTGAATGAAAAACGAAGGCCCGGATTAAGGCCGAGCGTAGCTTCAAGCTGGTATGGTCTCCACTGATCGGCCCTCCTGAAATGATCCATCCTGTCTGCTGTTGGTTTGAAATACGCTTCTAAACAAATCTAATAAATGTAAGATCATAAACAAACTTAAACCGGCCCATGAGCTGCTAACCTCCCTGCAAAAATAAAATGCGTCTCAGCCATGCATTTCATACAGTTGGATCTGTCTTTGGGGTGGAGTAAAAAGTATGAGGTATTTCCAAAAGGTAGTAAGTACAAAAACAAGAAAAGCGCCGGAAATACATTCCGGCGCCTGTGCGTGTGTGTTTTTTAATGATCAGATCTTGAAGCCAAGTGTGGCCCGCAAGATGTTATTTTTGATATCACTGTTTTTAAACAGGTTGCTCATTCCCCACTCGTGAGACAGGTCAATGGTAATAAAACCGAATTCAAGACCAATACCTCCGTTCAAACCGTAGGAGTATTCTTCCAGGTTATCTTTGCGGAACCGGCTGTCAACACCTTTGTCCACGGCAAGCAGGTAATTACCAACCACACCGCCTTTGATGTTAAACTTGAAGAATGCTCCCTGTTCTTTGGTCAGGTACACACCGATCATCAAAGGTACTTTCAGCATGTGAATGCGCGGGCCGTGCAGCAGGGGAGCATTACCCAGACTGTCTTCACTGGTAACCTCCGTAGTCGAGCTGAAATAATGCGCACCCGGCTGAATGAAGAACCGGCGCACATGGATCCTGAAATCCAGACCGGCATTCCATCCCGAGCGGCCTTCGGCAGTTCCGTCTTTCAGGTTTGCATCAAAGTTTGAAGCATGGATACCCGCCATAGGAATCACCCAAATACCTGATTTCCGTCTTGTTCTTTCGCCAAAACGCTCTTTGAACGTCAGGTGATCCTCGGAGTAACCTTGTGGTGCAGGACCGGTAGGGTAGGCGCTTGCATCCGGTCTGTGCTGGTAGTTGTTCACCTGCTGACCGCGTCTTTCTCTCTGCCAGTTTTTGTAATCTTCAAATTCCTGGCGATCCTGAGGCGACATATTGAAGTTCTGACCGCCGGCCATATTCGGGCGCTGTCCTTCCTTATTATAGTCAGACGGTACGATGATGTTGTTGATGATGATCGCAGGCTGTCCGGATTGCTGCCCGAATGACTTGTAAGTTTGTTCTACCACGCGATTTGCAATCATGTCGGCATTTTCGGTGCCGTTTGCAGAGTAATTGCGGGTTTGTACCTGATTATTGGAAGGTTGCTGGTAATTCTGCTGCTGATCCTGGTTTTGATACACCGGCTGCTGCTGGCCTTGTGGCTGGTAAACGGGTTGCTGCTGTTGCTGCTGAGCATACTGTTGCTGAGCTGGCTGCTGCTGCTGTGCCTGTTGCTGGTAAGATTGCTGTGTATTCTGCTGCTGGGAAGGTACGGTAACTGCCGCGGTCTGCGTGCCTGCTGCACCGGAAGTGGATCCGCCTGCTGCACTGAAAGCAGTACCCTGCATGCCATTCAGTTTTTGCTCTTCTTCTGAAATCTTGCTTTCCAGAGATGCAATGTCCTTCTGGAGATCTACCTGGCTATCCAGTGCTTTTCTTGCAGACTTCGCATCACGCTGGGCTGCCTTAGCCTTTTTGTTGGCATCGTTCGCCAGCTTTTTATCCTGCGGATTGCCGGTCAGCTGGGTGGCGGCGATGGTATTGGCGCTGGCAGATTGCTGTGACTTGGCAGATGCCTCCGCTGCCTCTTTTTCTTTCTCTCCAAGCTTGGTTCGTAGTTTCGCCAGTTCGGATTTGTGCTCGTTCAGCTTTTCGCTGAGTTCAATAACTTCTTTTTGTCGCTGCAGATTGTTAATCGAGTCCTGCGATACAACCTGAGCAGACAGCGATAAAGAAGCCAGCGTCATGATGAATGTGTATCGAATGTAATGCATTATGGTTTTTGTTTAGTTGATGCGTATGATCGTTAAAGGATCATGCCAAAGGCGAAAAACGCCTAAAAAGTCATTTTGGCAAGACTTTTGTTGATTTCAGACCAATAACAATCGCTTCTCCTATGAATTCTTCTGAACAAAAAGACTTTGAAAATGTAAGTCCCACCATTGATGATATCGAGGCCACAGCCGCACAGTTGCAGAAAGACTATGCAGAAAAATCAGCTACCCGGCAGGAGGATGCTTTTGAGGAGGGATACCATGAAGCATTGCGCATTTTGGTACACCGGGTACAGCAGTACACAGACATCTCTCCGGCACTGAAATCAGATGCGGGAAAAGCAGTGGCAGTGATGGCAGTTAATTACCTCAATGGGGAGTGTAGTCGAGAAGCCTTGCTGGCAGGCGCGGAGCGTCTGCTTTGAAAAATGTAACCCGGCGTACCTCCGGATACTCTTTTATTTCAGGCCGGAGCTGTCCGGATTCTTACCTGCATTTATGAAAAACTGGCAGGTACGTAAATGTTTGAAATGTTCAATTCACCACCACTATAAACACAAAAAAATAAAGCCGCGTAAAAGAGCTTCTACGTGGCTTATAAATGTATTTCTCAGTAACTTAGCGGAATTTGTTTATACAAAAAAAAATTGTTAAAACACTAAAATCAGAACCTAAATACTCGTACGTTTACAATGTTTTACGCTTGTCAATCGCGAAGTTGACGCGTTTAATAGTCATGAATGTAGGAAGAGGAGATCTTTTTAAGGTCTCCCCTTTTTTTTGCTTAGTGGGTTAAGACTAACCTGATATGCAAAATATTTATGCCCTTCGATCTTCCTGCCCCCAATTCCTTCAAAATTAATGCCTATTTAGTTGATAGTAAGTGACATAGCTATTATGCATATCCCTGCAATCTTGGACTGAGCCATAACAAAGTTGTAGGATTAGGTTTCATATTGGGGTATTTTTCAACGTTCATCTGCTTATTCCATTGGATTTGTGCACTAGTAAAAGTGCTTTATAATCCATTAAAGCGGCACTTTGGGCTATTTTGCCACTGCTGCACTTCGTTGTAAAAATCTTACCGTTAAATCATCGTTCCATGAAACCGCAGCTTTCCAGAGTAAGGTGGTACCGCATTATTCCTATTGTATTTATTACCTATAGTCTGGCTTACCTGGACCGGGCCAATTTCGGGTTTGCAGTAGCCGGAGGGATGGCTGATGACCTGCATATTACGCCGAGTACTTCAACCTTGCTGAGCTCCCTGTTTTTTCTTGGATATTTCTTTTTTCAAATTCCCGGAGCACAGTATGCAGCGCACCGCACAGCCAAAAAACTGATTTTCATTTCCCTGATTTTGTGGGGAGCACTGGCTACTGCGACCGGCCTGGTACACAACACCACTACGCTGATAATTATACGTTTTATGCTGGGTGTGGTGGAAAGTGCCGTCATGCCTGCCATGCTGATCCTGCTGAGCCAGTGGTTTACCAAAGAAGAACGCTCGCGGGCTAATACTTTCCTGATTTTGGGCAACCCCGTCACCGTACTGTGGATGTCGGTTCTCTCTGGCTACCTGATCGACTCCATGGGCTGGCGGTGGATGTTTATCCTGCAGGGAGCACCGGGAATTCTGTGGGCATTCATATGGTGGAAAATGATCGACGAGCGGCCCAAGGAGGCGAATTGGCTGTCGGAACAGGAGAAGATGGACATTGAGGAACAACTCGCAGGGGAGCAGGTGGGGATCAAACCCGTGAAGAACTACGCAGAAGCATTCCGGTCGCGAAAGGTGATCCTGCTTAGTCTTCAGTATTTGCTATGGAGTGTGGGCGTTTACGGATTTGTGATGTGGCTCCCCTCGATCATCAAGGCAGCACCCGACATGAATATGGTGACCACGGGCTGGCTTTCGGCTGTGCCTTACCTGCTGGCTGCTACGGGTATGCTGGCCGCTTCTTATTTTTCTGACAAAATGGGCAACCGAAAAGTGTTCATCTGGCCTTGCCTGCTGGTTGCAGCCATCTGTTTGTACGGCACCGTCCTTCTGGGACCGGATCATTTCTGGTTTTCCTACGTGTTGCTTGTGATTGCGGGCGGTGCTCTGTATACTCCCTACGGACCGTTTTTCGCAGCTGTCGCTGACATCCTGCCCAAAAATGTAATGGGCGGGGCAATCGGGCTGATCAACAGCCTGGGCGCATTGGGTTCTTTCGCGGGTTCTTACCTGGTAGGCTATCTCAATGGTGTTACAGGCAACTTTAATGCATCGTACGTGCTGATGTCCGTAGCGCTCGTACTCTCTACGGTAATCACCCTGATCGTCATTCCTTCACCCCGGAAAGTACAGCCGGCTCACGCGGACTAACTGTTTGCACCTGAAAGAGTCAATTTTATTTCTTATTCCTGTTTGCAGCACGGGATGAGCAAATGCAGAGACAGTAGGGTAGGTCAGGCGTGGGCGGGTGCATGTTCTACTTGCACCAAAGAGCAGCTTTTACAGAATACCTTCTTCACAATGTTTTTGCAAAATACAGGATACCCTCATGAGGATTAACATTGTAGGCCGGTATCTCCTGGAAACTAAAGGACCTGTAAAGGTTGACAGCAGCGGGCATTTTTGGCCCAAGCGTATCGAGCTTAACGGTTTTGTATCCCAGCTTTCTGGCAATATCAATCAATGCAGTCATGAGCGCGTTGCCCAGCTTCAGCCCGCGGAATTCAGGGCGGATATACATGCGCTTGATCTCGCAGGTCTCATCGTTTTCAATCTGCCGGAGGCCTGCAACACCGGCAGACTGGCCACTTACCTGCACGATGAGCAATGCGCCGCGTGGCGGCCCGTACATCTGGGGCAGGATCGTCAGCTCATTGTCGAAATTCTGGAACGAAAGGGTGAAATCAAGCGAGTCGGCGTACTCGGCAAACAGGCATGCGGCTGTGGCATAGTCTGCATCCGTACTGGCCTGCACGATTTCAAATGGAGTACTACTAAGGGACATTTTGCAAAATTGTGAAAAAAAAAATGAGCAGGCGGTCGGCCTCTTCATGCAGAAACCTGAATGCTGCTGCCGACCACCTGTGCGAAAATGGTACTACTTCTTAAAAATGCGGTATAGTCTTCCCTGATCGGTTACTGCATACAGCGCACCATCCTTTCCCTCCGTAACATCCCGGAAACGTTGATTTTCGTCTGCAAGCAGTCTTTCTTCACCCACTACCTTGTTGTTTTCAATCACGAGGCGCACAATGTGCATGCCACTCAGACTGCCGATGAAAAGGTTATTTTTCCACTCGGGTATGCTGTCACTGCCATAAAACGTGATCCCGCTCGGTGATACCACCGGATCCCAGTAATATACTGGCTGTTCCAGACCTTCCTTCTGCTGGATGGCACCGCCCACTTTTTTACCACTGTACTCAATGCCGTAGGTGATGGTCGGCCAGCCGTAATTTTTACCGGGCTCAATGCGGTTGAGCTCGTCACCACCCCTCGGGCCAAATTCCACCTCCCATAAATCACCCGTAACCGGATGAAAAGCAAGTCCCTGAACGTTGCGGTGCCCCAATGAATACAGCTCCGGCCTGGCGTCACCTTTCCCTTCGAACGGGTTACCTGCTGCCGGTTTACCATCCTTGGTAATACGCACGATTTTGCCGAGGGCAGAGTTCAGGTGCTGGGCCTGAGGCCTGCTGATCGTGTCCGAGCGTTCACCGGTACTGACGATCAGATTATCATTTTTATCAATCAAAATACGCCCGCCGTAATGCAGCGTACTCGGAAATGCAGGAGTGGCTCGGTAAATAACCTGCGCTCCCTCAATCGTTTTTTCGTCAGCCGAAAGTTTCCCTTTGGCCACCGCAGTGAGCGTACCTTTCGGCTGATTGTCAGAAAATACCCAGTAAACCATGCGGTTTTTATCAAAATCAGGATCTACCCGGATGCCCAGCAAGCCACCCTGACCATCACTGTTGACCGCCGGAATGCCCGTGATAGGCGCACTTACCTCGCCGGTAGGCTTGGCAATGCGCATGGTGCCCGCCTTTTCCGTGATGAGCAGCCGGCCATCAGGAAGGCTGGTGATGCCCCAGGGATTTTTCAGGTCGCTGAAAAGCACCTTACCCTCATAATTAGTTTCTGACTTAATACCACCAATGCGGGTCTGGCCGGCAAAAGCGGGTTTGTACTCCGAGTTTGCCGCTTTGGTTTCAACGGGAGCAAGGGTACTGTCGGCTTTGGCAGCCTGTGAGCCGTCGGTAGCCTTTTTTTCGCAGGCAGCCAGTGCAAAGGCGGCACCCGCCAGGGTCAGAAGAATTCGCTTTGTCATTGTGTAAAGGTTTGTGATGTTAAAAAAACAGAAAAGGGATGCCTGCGTGCTATTCCGGTAAAATCCGGTACCCGGGATCCCGGCTGGCCGCTGCATTCCCGTTTGTTAAATGTACAAAGAAAGCCGCCCGGAGCCACAAGGACAAACGGGCAGCTTTCTTTGTAACTGCGGAATTTCTGAACTTCTATGATCCGGGAGTTGAATACTGCTCTGCGTCGTAGCCCTGACAATCCGCCCCGGATCCCGGCTAGTTCCCGGTTTTCTTTTTTTCGCCCTGCGGTGCCTGCTGCTTGGCAGAGCCGGTTGCTTTGCTGCTGCTGCCCGATGTGGCGGCATCTGATTTTCCCTGTTTTGCACCGGTGCTTTGAGGATTCAGGCCGCTGGTGCTTTTAGGCTCAATGTGGGTTGGCGGACTGCCCGGCGTAGCCTGGCTCTTGATGCTTCTGGATCCGTCTCCGTTACCGGAAAGCGGACTTTTTTGCGGATTTTTGACACTGGCGTCCGCACCGGCGTTTTTAGTGGTGCCTTGTTTGGATTTGTCCTGGCCCGCGGTCGATTGGGCATACAGGGAGCTTCCTGCCAGTAGCAGCAAGGCAGCTACGAATGTTGTCAGCTTTTTCATAGATTCTAAAATGTTGATGAAAATAAATTCACAGGCAATCCATCCAAAGAGGATTCATTGTTTGTGGCCTGGTTTATAAAAATTCCGTTCCACAGTCATCCTGTTTACCAATACCTTCGAAAGATCCGCTCCGGCACGATCAAACCGCCAGTTCCTTCGACTTCAAGAAGCCGCTTGTGAAATAGGATGAGCGGTTTCTTCCCTTGCACGCCTGAGTTGAAATAGCAACTTTTTAAAAATGTTTCCGCCTTATACCAGTATCTTCCCCAACCTTGTGTCTAATAGTGAACATACGCTCATTTTAAATACTCAACAACTAGTTACCTATGAGACGATCTCTGCTTCGCTTACAAATTTTAATTATCTGCCTTGGCTTGTCAGCAAGTCTGTTTGCACAGCCGACTATTCAATGGGACAAAACCATTGGCGGAAACAATCAAGACCGCCTGAATTCAGTCCAGCAAACCCTTGACGGCGGATACATCCTTGGCGGAACTTCTTTCAGCGGAGTTTCGGGGGAGAAGTCCGAATCGGCGCGTGGTCTTGGGGACTATTGGATCGTCAAACTAGCCGCCGACGGAACCAAGCAATGGGATCGGACCTTCGGCGGGACCGGGAGAGAGACTTTTTACGCGATCCGTCAGGCAAGCGATGGCAGTTACTTCGTTGCCGGGCAATCATACTCTGATATCAGCGGGGATAAAACGGATGCCAGTAATGGAGCAGGCGATCTCTGGATTATCAATCTGGCCGCTAACGGTACAACTAAATGGCAAAAAACGATTGGTACGGAAAATAATGAGTTCTTGAGTGATATGGAGGTTACTCCCGATGGAGGACTGGCAATCGCTGCGGCTTCTTCTCCAATTGGCCCTACAGGCTCCGGCAATAACCACGGGTGGTTTGTAAAACTGAGTGCATCCGGCGACCTGGAATGGACCAGAGACTACTATGTTAACTTTAATACCATGCGCCTAGCAGCCGTGACGCTTGTTCCCGGGGGAGGTTACTTGCTTGGTGCGGATACCAGCGGTGGAGAAGACATTGGTGGTGCCTATTATCTGATCAGGGTATCCGCTGAGGGTACTACACTTTGGACCAAAGAAATAAGGGGCGTTAATGGTGGTAATAATGGTAACAGCGCACTCCGGTCTATTCTTGCTACTCCGGATGGCGGGTTCCTGGTGGGCGGACTTTCCCGCGACCAGGCAGGAAATGATAAATCCGAAGATAGTTACTATGGCGACTATTGGGTAGTGAAAATCACTGCAAATGGAGTCATCGAATGGGACAACACAATTCAGGCAAACGATTTCGAACGATTTGCAGGTATGCAATTGAGTGGTGACGGCGGCTATTTCCTTTGGGGTGATACTCAGTCGGCGATAGATCTTGACAAAACAGATGCCAATTCAGGAGTAGTGAATGGATGGCTGGTCAAGTTGGATGTAAATGGAAAACAAATCTGGGATAAAGTTATTGGTAGTGCATCAGACATTTCATTCGACTCTGCCACCGATTTAGTACCAACCAATGATGGTGGCGTTCTGCTGGCCGGATTCTCTGATGCACCGGCAGGGGCCGACAAGACTGAGTCCTCCCGCGGGGCAAATGACTATTGGATCGTCAAACTTGCCCCGGAATCTCCGCTGCCCGTCAGGCTCGCAAGTTTCACAGCCCGAAAGGAATTAAGTAGCACAAGTCTTTCCTGGCAAACCACCTCTGAAACCAACAGTGACCATTTTGAAGTACAGCATAGTCTACATGGAAAAGCATGGACAAACCTGACTACAATCCATGCACAAGGGGAGAGTAATGAGTTGAACGTTTACCACTATACACACACTACCCCTGTGTTGGGATCCGATAACCTGTACCGGCTCAAAATGGTCGATGCGGACGGATCATTTACTTACAGTAAGATCCGGCATGTGAAGTTTGAGGAGGAGTTTACAGTATCCGTTTATCCCAATCCGGCAGCAGAGACCATTCATTTGAAAGCGGCAGACTGGTCGAAAGTAAAAGGCCTGCAAATTCTCAACAGCCAGGGCAAAGCACTTTATACCTCAGGAACAAAACCTGCTCAGGATATCAGTGCGAGGTCGCTGAAACCAGGATTGTATTTTATCAAAGTAACCCTGACCGACGGCACGGAAGCGACGCGGAAAGTTGCGGTGGGCCAGTAAAGAAATAAGGATGCCGGCGTGCAAATGGGTTTCAGCATGTACACACGCTGAGCAGCGATGAGCCTGGAAAGTTGGAAATGGTTAAATGAGGATTGGTGGAATCAGGCTGGTATATGCGGCTTATGTTCACTTTCTGCCACCAATCCGCTTTTCAAGCTGATCGATTTGCTCAGCTACAAGTTGAATTCGATGCTGTGTGGTAAAAAGATTTTCCGCATATACCTCGATATTCCCGTTGATAGCACCTTTGCTTTTTATCCGGGCAAGTTGATCCTGATGATGCGTGAGCAAGATTCGCTTTCCACAGAGCTGTGCATCAAGCCCATTCTTGAACAACTGAGCTTCCAGCTTTAAGGCTGCTCCTTCTTTGTGCTGACGAAGAGCCTGCTGGTATTGCCGGAGTGTGTCGGTCGTATCTTGTTGGTCAGTCATAAAAAGTAAAAATGCGCAGCAAGGTTACAACGCATGATGTGAGCAATAAATGCCGGTGGAATTTCCTTTTGGATCGGAGCGGAGTAAAAACGAGAAACGTTTAAAAGTTTTTCCAACTTCAACACAGTTGATTTCTAACTTTATCATGGGATCAACAAATGGGCAAAAAAAAAGCGCAAGTAGTTGAAATCAACCGCTTGCGCTTTCCTTCATCCCAGCTAACAAACTAAATGCTGGTTCAGTGACAGACTATTGCATCATTCTACCGAAGGTTTCAAAACCGTATATTTCAAATTATCAATTGTAATTCCCGAAACAGATTTAATGGACAGTTTGGACATTGGCGTTTCAGGAAAGAAAATATCGGTCATTACGGTCAGTCCATTATCGGCAAACAGCTCCACCGATGCTACGTCAGCAATCAATGTTAATGGAATGTTGCTTTCTATTGCGAACCTGGGTGCAATGTGTTTTTCTCCAAAACCCTTTTCAAAGTCAATTTTTCCGGATTTAGAACGGTCAATGTAATATTGATTTTTGGCTTTGTCGTATCCGATGATCAGTTCATTGCCTGCTTCGTTGGCCAGTATGATGGAGAAATCGGCTGTGTTTTTGGTCGTTAAGTCCAGGCGGAATAAGCCGGTTTTGTTTTTTGCTTTGTCCGTCAGATCCAGCTGATCTTTCACCTTTACATTTTTCATTGAAAAAGTCGTGGTGTTCAGCGCATCCAGCTCTTTAACGGGGACGGAAGTTAGGTAAGTTTCTTTCCCAACTGTTTTCAGTGCCAATTCACGGGCGATTGTATTGGCGCTTCTCCACGGATCAGTCGGAACCTGATTCGCGTATTGCCAGTTGCTCATCCATCCCATCAGAATGGTACGGTTGCCGGTGTTGGCGAATGTTACGGCAGCATAATTATCGGTTCCGAAATCCAGCCATTTGGTTTCTTTCGAATTAGAAGTGAATGTCTTGCCATCAAAATCTCCCAGGAAATATTGACCAGCCGAGCCCTTGTTTGGGCCACCCGGGTTAATGTTGACGATCAGCACCCACATATCTTTTCCTTCGTGTTTGATCGGAAAAAGATCAGGACACTCCCATACGCCGCCATGGCCGCCTTCATTTGCTCCGAAATCACTTTCACGCGTCCATGATTTGAGGTCGGGGGACGAATAGAATGTAATGCGGTCTTTGGTAGCCAATGTCATCACCCACTTTTTCTGCGCCTCAAACCATCTTACTTTGGGATCGCGGAAATCGGTGATTCCCGGATTCTCAAGTACAGGATTTCCCTTGTATTTTGTCCACGTTTTGCCGTCGTCCAGACTGTACGCAATGCTTTGCGTTTCGTGTTTGCCCGTTTTTTGCTTTTCCTGAACCGGGTCATGATGCGTGAAAATGGCTACTAATGCGTCCTTCCCGAATCCTGCCGTGTTATTCTTGTCCACAACCGCGCTTCCCGAAAAGATGTAACCCAGACTGTCCGGATACAAAGCAATCGGCTGCTCTTTCCAGGCGATCATATCCTTGCTCGTGGCGTGTCCCCAGTGCATGGGTCCCCAGATTTTGTCGTCCGGATAGTATTGATAAAAGAGATGGTAAATCCCGTTGTGATACACCATGCCATTCGGATCGTTCATCCAGTTGGCTTTTGGCGTGAAGTGAAATTGCGGACGGTATTTTTCCTTAAATGCCTGAGCAATGGCAGTGGAGCCGGTTAAGGCGCAGGTAAGGAGTAGGGCGATGGTTAGTTTTTTCATATCACTTTGGCAGTCGGCTTTCGGCAGTCGGCTTTTTACAATCGGCTTTTTGCAGTCGGCTTTTTGCGTTTTTGTCTAAATGTTAATTGCTGAAAAGTTTGTGTCTAAAATCGTAGATCTAAATTATCTAACTTGTTTTTAGCCGACAGCTGACCGCCGACCGCCGAAAGCCGCCCCCCCGACCGCCGCTCTACCATCCCGCATTCTGCTTATACAATCCACTGCTGAAATTGATTTGATTTAAAGGGATTGGAAGATATTCATCCCGACCGGCGGTAAACCGGGCATCTCCTAAATGGGTCGCCCTGGTTTTTTCAACCTGGAAATAAGCATTAATTGTTTGAGCGGCAACGCCCCAGCGAACTAAGTCAAAGAAGTGGTAGCCTTCGCCTGCAAATTCAAGTCGTCGTTCCCAGCGCAGGGCCATTCTTGCATAGTTCTGTGTCCAGTCTGAACTTTTAACATATGGTTTTATCCTGAAATTAGCCGTAGGTTTTCCATCCGCTGCAATGAGCAGACCTGTACTTGCGGCTGCACGGTCGCGTATCCTGTTGATCAAAGGAAGTGCTTCGTCGGGTCTACCCAGTTCGATCAATGCTTCCGCTTTCCAGAGCAATACATCGGAAAACCGGATAATCTGCCAGTTTTTGGAACTGGACATAAAAGGCGGCACTTTTTGGAAGGACGGGTCCGTAGGTAAAACCACTTCTTTAATGCTGGCAAAAGCGCCGTAAACCGCCGGGGCACGCGCCCAGGATTTTTGGAATACATAGCTTTTTCCATATTTGTAAGGAGCATTTGGCCTTGCTACGGTGTGGTCCAGCCGCGGATCGAAGGAGCTGGTCTGGAAATCGAGGGATGCGGCCACGTCATTCGCAGCATAGGTTTGGAAAAGCGGCAGTCCGTCCGCGTTGGTTTTGAAGGAATTGATCAGGTCATGGCTCGGAACGTGGAAGCCGCAGCAGCCGTATTCCTGGTTCATGGTATAATTCAGCGCATGTCCGTAATCCAGTCTGCCGAGCGGTGTGCCGTCGTTTTTTGAGTACTGGATTGCAAATACGGACTCAGGACCGTTCTCAGTTGCTGTTAAAAAGTTGTCAGCAAAATCAGCGCTCAGGTTGTACTTGCCGGAATTGATCACCTCATCACAAAGTGCGTTAACTTCTGTCAGCACAGCTTTATTGATGCTTACTACGGCATTGGTTTCGTTTTGTTCATAAGCTTTGTACAAAAGTGTTTTTGCCAGATAGGCTTTTGCTGAAAATTTGTTAGCCCGGCCCTTGTCGCTCTGGTTGTCTGGTAAACTCTCAGCAGCACTTCGGAAATCGGCTTCAATTTTTGACCATAGTTCAGCATTTGACAACTTGTCGTTTGAAATGGTCGGATAGTCGGTTTTGGCGATCGTTTCGTCCAGGTAAGGAACATATTTGAACAAGATTTTCAGCAAAAAATAGAAGTGCCCTCTCAGGAATTTCAGTTCACCCATACGCACTGCCTTTTGCGGATAATCTGCCTCGGACATGGCGCTTACTCTTCGCAATGCATCATTGGTCCGGCTGATGCCCACGTACAATCTGAACCAAACCTGGTCAATCAATCCATTATCAACCCTGTTCAGCGAAAATGTTTCGAACAAATGGAATTCAGACAAATCGCCCGGTCCGTCCCCACCTTTGTACATATCGCCTCCGCGAATGCTTCCATAAGCCCACATGCTCGAAAAAGGGGAGGTGTAATGGTCGTTTCCAAGCGCGGAGTAGGCTGCTACCACCATCTTGTCCACATTTTCAGGCGTATTCAAATCTTCACCCGAAATGACACCTTGGGCAGGTTCTACCAGCGCGTCGTTGCAGCCTGTGAAAAGCACCATGAGCAATGTCAGAGCGTATATTATTTTTTTAGTGATCATGATTTCAGAATTTAGAAAGTGACGTTCAATCCGATGGTTCCTATGACGGGTATGGGGAAAGCGAAGTTGGGGATCTCGGGGTCGGGACCTGTGAAGGATTTACTTTTGATAGTAAATAAATTACTCCCTTGCAAATAAACTCTTGCGCTTTGAATTTTCAGGCTGTTCAGACTTTTGAAATTGTAGCCGATCTGTGCGTTTCTCAATTTTAAGTATGAACCGTTTTCAATAAAGTAAGTCGAGAAGCGGCCTTCGTTATTTCGGTCTACTAATGTCAATGCTGGAATGTTAGAATCTGTGTTTTGTGGCGTCCATGCGTCCAGCGTCCTGTCGCCCCAGTTGGTGCCTGTCCAGAGTGAAGAGAAATCGGTGTAGGTTTTGAATTCGTTCTGAACCTTTACATTGATGCCCTGGAAGAAAAAGCTCAGGTCGAAATTTTTCCAGCTCACGGAAGTATTGAAGCCATACATATATTTCGGCGTGCTGTTTCCAATAAAATCCCTGTCCTGTGCATCAATGGTGCCGTCTTTGTTTAAATCCGCATATCTGATCCGCCCAATGCCTTTTCCGGGCTGCGCTGCAGCATTGTCTACTTCACCCTGATTCTGGAATATCCCGTCGGCCACATATCCAAAGAATGAGTTAGCCGGGCGGCCAAGAATAGTCTTGTCCGTTCCATTCCCAGGATAGGATGCGATGACCTCTTTGGGCAGATAAGTGATCTTGTTGCGATACAGGGAGAAGTTACCTGTAAGGTTAATCCTCAGATCATTACCCACTTTGGTGTCATAGGAAAGCAATGCTTCAAAACCACTGTTTTTCATCGAAGCGCCGTTGGTAAACCTGTTTCCACCGTCGCCGATCACAGCCAGATAAGCCGGACTGATCAGAATGTCGGAAGTTTTCCGCTGGAAATAATCAACAGAACCGGTCAATGTGTTGTTCAGGAACCCAAAATCCACACCAAAATTCGATTCTGCCAGCGATTCCCATCTCAGCGCATCATTGCCTTGCTGGATCAATGTAAATCCGGACGGAAGCTGGCCCGTGCCGTTTCCACCAATGTCGTAGGCACTGCCGTTATCAAAATCCCAGGTAGGATCGCTGCCGTAAATGGCTGAGTATAAAGATTGCGTAGCATTATTCGGAATTTCCTGGTTACCCGAGCGGCCCCAGCCATATCTAAGTTTCAAGTCAGATATAAATGGAATGTCTTTAATAAATGCCTCTTCGCTCAACCGGTAACCCAAGGAAAATGCAGGGAATGTTCCGAAACGGTTTTCTTTTCCAAAACGCGACGAACCATCGCGGCGAACTGTTGCCGATGCCAGGAATTTGTCAGCATACGTGTAATTAACCTTTGCGAAATAGGAGAAAAGCGAATTGGCACTGCCGCTGCCGCCATTGTTAATGTTATTGCTCCCTGCGTTCAGATAAGAATAATTGATATTTTCCAAGGCGAGGCCTCGTCTGCTTGCCGAAAATTCCTGGGAAATGTATCGGATGCTTTCCTGTCCGACAACGATGCCGATCTGGTGCTTGCCCGTTTGCATGTCATAGTTCAGTGTGTTTTGCCAGATCGAATTGCCCGAGTAGTCCTGGAAGTTGGAAACCTGGTTGGTTGGATCAGACAAGAAACCTGAGGTGTAAGATTTCCGCAGCAATCTCTTGTAACCACCGCTGTAATCAATTCCGTAGCTGGTTTTTAAATGCAGTTTTGGGATAATTTCCAGGTCGGCAAATACATTACCGAACAGCCGGTAAAAGTTGCCTTTATTCTGCCTGTTGTCCTCGATAAGCCTTACAGGATTTTGACGATCCGTCATTCCCGATGCAGGGCCGCCCCAGCCGCCAGCCTCGGTGTAAACCGGCACGACGGGTTGCGAAACCAGCGCGGCAAACAATATATCGGCCGTCGGTGACTGCACATCCTGGATGTAAGTAGCAGAGAGGTTTTCGCCGATTTTCAGTTTTGATTTAAAAAGCGAGAAATCCGTATTCAGCCTCGCCGTGTACTTTTTATTGTGCGTCGATTTTACAACTCCCTTATTGTCATAGTAACCCAGCGAAAACATCGTATTTCCTTTTTCAGACCCATTGGAAATAGACATGTCATACGATTGGATGATGGATTTTTGTGAAATCTCATCATACCAGTAAGTGTTCGCAGGCTTCATTGTTTTTGCCGCGTCGATGAAATCCGGATATTTAACCTGATTCAATGCCGGGCTGTTGAAGTCGTTATTCCAGTCGTATTGATAAATCTGGTTCGCATTCGGATCCGCTTTGTCATTGACTGCCGCCTGCCAGTAAGCCCGGCCGCGGCCGTCTGCATTCAAGGTTTTCAGCTTAGAAGCATAATCCTGAATGGAAGTGGAAATGTTTACATTCAACTTGGATTGACCGTTTTTCGCCTTTTTGGTTGTCACAATCACAACTCCATTTGCAGCCCGTGAACCGTAAATGGTTGCCGATGAAGCGTCTTTTAAAACTTGGATGGATTCAACATCGGCCGGATTAATTTCATTCAAACCTCTTTTTGTCGGAATGCCATCGATAATGTAAAGCGGATCATTGTTGCCCAATGTACTGCCGCCTCTGATCCTTACCGTGGCACCGCCGCCCGGCGCTCCATCCGTGGTGATCAACACGCCCGGCACTCTTCCCTGCAATGCTTTTGCCGGATTACCTACCTGGCTGTCCTTAATGTCTTTAATGCTCACCACACTTACCGCACCCGTGATATCTTTTTTTCGCTCAGACTGATAGCCGGTAACAACCACTTCGTTCAGGCTTTTTGAATCATATTGAAGTGTAACATCCATGACACTATTGGTGCCTGGAACTACTTCACTAGGGACCATGCCCACGTAAGAAAATACAAGTGTAGCGCCACTGTTAATGCTGATGCTATACTTTCCATCAGCATCGGATAATGTGCCATTGGTTGTGTTCTTTTCCAGAATACTTACACCGGGGAGCGTCACGCCGGCGCCATCTTTCACGGTTCCGGTAATGTTGGATTGCGCAACCGCAGTTTGCACCCAACAGAGTATGGCAAAAGCCAGAAGCGGTAGTCGTTTAAACATGATTGATTTGATTATTTGTTAAAAAATCAGCAATTTCTTTTTCGGCAATCACTGGTGTAGCGCCAGAATAGGAGGCAACCAATGCACCCACCGCGCAGGCTTTTTTTAGGGCTGAGGGAATAGACGAGCCGCTTATATATTCTTTGAGGAACATGGCCAGGAAGGAATCGCCGCTGCCAATCGTGTCCTGCACTTCCACTGCATATCCGCCTTGAGAATGAAATCCGTCAGCCGAAAGAACGACCGCGCCATCGGCACCGAGCGTTACGCAAACCAGTTTGAGGTTGAAGCGTTCGTAGAGGAATTTCATCTGCGTTTCCACTTCGGGCTGTATGCCAAACCAGGTGCAGACGGTGTGAAGCTCGTGCTCGTTTACTTTAACAATGTCAGCTTGTTCCAGCAAATATTCAGTTGTGGCTCTATCCAGATGCGGAGGACGAATGTTGACGTCGAACACTTTCAGTTTTGCGTCTTTTAGTAATTCAAAAAGCGTGTCGCGCGACTGCTGGCTTCGAACGGAAAGCGTGCCGTAAACAAACACATCTGAGTCCTTTACCAATTGCTTGTTCTCAGGTGTCGTCATAATGTAATCCCAAGCGACGGGCTGCACGATTTTATAGGTTACTTCGGTCTTGTCAGTCAGGTTTACCTTTACAATTCCGGTCAGGTGCGTGATGCCGGTTTGGATATAATCTGTATTAAAATCCTGATTATTAAGGTAATCCATAAGTTCAACGCCGAGGTCGTCATCGCCGACGCGGCTGATGAAAGCCGGGTTCATGCCAAAGTTTTTCAGGTGAATGGCCACATTCATGGGCGCTCCGCCGGGTTGCTTGCCGGAAGGCAGCATGTCCCAAAGCATTTCGCCGAAAACGGTTATTTTAGGTGTCATATAAATGGGTGTAAGTAGTAAGGAAAATCAGATTTGATATTATAGTCAGCAGCTAACAGGAAAGCCGACTGCCGACCGCCGAAAGCCGACAGCCATTTCAATGCAAAACCAGCGTCTTATCCGTTCTTTCCAGCGAGGTCCCTTTGGTTTCCGGCATAATGCGCCAAACGAAAATCAGCTGCAAAATCATCATGATAGCGAAGAAGGAGAAGGTGATCCCGCCGCCCAGATATTCGGAAATGATAGGGAAAGAGAATGCGATTACGGCAGCCATGAACCAGTGGGTAAAGCTTCCCAGTGCCTGGCCGTTTGCGCGCACTTCGTTTGGGAAAATTTCAGATATAAAAACCCAGATGACCGCGCCTTGTGAGAATGCGAAAAAGGCAATGTAGACGAACAGAAACACCGGAACGCCGGTAAAATCCTGGATAAAAAATGCCCTGGCAACCAATCCAAGTGTAATAATGACGCCCACCGAGCCAATCGCCATTAAGGTGCGTCGGCCAAACCGATCTATAAAGTTGATAGCCAGAAGTGTGAAGGCAAAGTTGACAAAACCAATCCCCGCAGATGATAGGAACGCAGCTTTTGCTCCCAAACCCGTCATTTCAAAAATGCGCGGACTGTAATAAATGATGGCGTTAATGCCGGAAACCTGATTGAAAACAGCAAACAAAATGGCCAGCATCACAGGTGTTTTGTATTTGGCAGAAAACAGCCGGGCAGAAGGTTTGTCTTTGGTTTCTTCGTTCGCGTTCATAATCGCAAACAATGTTTCTTCGCTGGTTTCGGTGTCGATAATGTTCAGGATCTCCCTGGCCTGCTGCACATCACCTTTTTTCATGATCAGCCAGCGCGGACTTTCAGGAACGTAAAGAATGGCCAGTAGGAAAATCAGCGAAGGCAGAGCCTGCACGCCCAGCATCCAGCGCCACGCATTGTCGCCCATATCCTGCATGAAGTAATTGGAGAAGTAGGCAATAAGAATTCCGAACACCACATTGAACTGGAACAGCCCAACCATTTTTCCGCGTGATTTGGCGGGAGAGATTTCGGAAATGTACATGGGTGCAGCCACGGAGGAAGCACCTACACCTAGGCCGCCCAGGAAGCGGAAGAATATGAACACATACCAGTCAGTAGCAAGCGCTGAGCCGAGGGAGGAAACCAGGTATAAAACAGCTATCCAGAATAAGGTGGTTTTTCTTCCCAGCCTGTCTGCGGGAATGCCGCCTAACATGGCGCCGAGCACGGTCCCGATCAATGCAATGGAAACGGTGAACCCGTGCTCGACGGCGGATAGATCCCATAAATGCTGAATGGCTTTTTCCGCTCCCGAGATAACGGCCGTATCGAATCCGAAGAGAAAACCGCCAAGCGCAACGACGATCGACCAAACTAATACCTTACTGTTTTTCATTAGTAGTTCTGATTTTTTTGTCAAAACTACCGCCACTCACCGCCCGGAATAACTAAATAATATCTCAAAAAAGTTAAACTTTGATACAGTGGTATTTCAGAAGTATATATTTTTGATAATCAGTGAATTAGCTTGATATTTAAAATTTGATACATTGGCGTTGTTTCAAATTTGATACATCGATTTTAAAAATTGTATCATTTGTTAAGCAGTCACCACATTAGAAATTGAATGATTGCGCGAAAATCTTGAATAAAATAACGCGCACTCATGATTTCTTATATTCCATAGGCGTTTGATTATATTTCCCTTTAAACGCCGTGGAGAAATAAGTAGGAGAGGAGAAGCCGACTTTATAGGCCACGTCCGCAATGGTCAGATCATCACGGCGGAGCAGAAACTTGGCTTTGTTAAGCCTGACCTGCTGAATGTATTCATTGACACTCATGCCCAGCAGCGCCTTCACTTTTCTGTACAGCTGCACCCGCGACATGCCCAGGTCCTTGCCAATGTCTTCCACGCTCAATTCCGAATTGTCGTAACGCTCCTCTATATATGCAGTGAACTGGGTGATGAACTTTTTATCCAGTTTGTTAGGGTTTGTCACGGAGGACGTTTCAATGGGCAGTTCACTGGTATAATGCTCCCGAAGCACTGACCGGTTTTTGAGCAATGTTTTAATGCTTTCCTGCACATATTGTAGATTGAACGGCTTGGTAATGTAAGCATCCACGCCCGTCTGAATGCCTTCGATCTGCTGCTCAATCGTCGTTCTGGCGGTCAGTAAAATCACCGGAATGTGCGAAGTCCTGAAATCTGCTTTCAGAATTGCGCTTACGCCCAGGCCATCTTTTTTAGGCAATGTCACGTCACAAACGATCAGGTCGGGAATGTGTTCAAATGCCAGTCTCAGGCCTTCCTCTCCATCATTGGCCACCAGGATCTGATAATTCACATTCAGTTTTTGTTCCAAAAGCCTTACCAGATCATTATTGTCTTCAATCAGCAGCACCGATTGCTCATGGATTGAAACCTCTTTTGCAGCATGGGCCGACGCCGGATCTTCCTCCTGAATTTCAAAATTCTGAACCATAGAAAAATCTTCCGCCTGCCCGGTTTGCAATTCGTCTTCCTGAAAATGTTTGTTACCCAGCGGCAGTTCAATGCTAAATGCTGTTTCTTTATTGGGCTGGCTGCGAACAGAAATTGTTCCTTTATGAAGCGAAATTAACTCTTTGGAAAGCGCCAGTCCGAGCCCGGTTCCCAATGCTTTATAACCGCTTTCGGCTTGGTAAAAAACTTCAAAAACGTGGGCAACCTCCGATTCGGTCATCCCTATTCCATTGTCTTCCACCGTGATCTGCGCCTGTCCGGAGGAAGTGGTTTTAATGTACAAATAAACCCTTCCTTTATCCGGTGTGAACTTGAATGCATTAGAAAGTAAATTGAAAATCACCTTGTCCAGCATCGTAGCATCGAACCACACCATTACTTCGGGATCGGAGGCGATCAATTGAAAATCAATTTTCCGTTTGGAAGCAATGCGTTCGAAAGCCACCATAATGTCCTTCACAAATGCCACCAGGTTGTGTTCGCCAGCTCGCACCTGCATTCTGTGACTTCCCAGTTTGCGGAAATCCATCAGCTGGCTTACCAGCCGGAGCAGTCGCAATGTGTTTTTGCGAATCAGGGAAAGTTCCTGTTTGATTAATGGATCACGGATTTTCTCACTGGCCAGCACATCCTCAATGGGTGCCAGGATCAGCGTGAGCGGGGTGCGGAATTCGTGTGAGATGTTGGTGAAAAATTTGAGTTTGGCCTCATTTTCGATTTCTGCGCTTTGGGCCAGCTGTTCGATCTGGTTTTTCTGGTCAGATATTTCGTGATTCTGCACTTCCAGCCGCTTGTTGATCTTACGGTTTTCACGTAAAGAATAAAAGGAAATGGCTCCGAAAATGAGCGCGAGGGCAAGCGTAATGGAAACCGTATAAATGACAATGCTTTGATTTTCAGAGATTGCGCGCTGCTCTTCAATTTTTTCCTGCCGCCGTTCAATGTCTTGCTGCTGGGCCACCAGCTTTTCGCTCTGCAATTTCATGATCCGGACATTGGTCGAGTCGATCATGGTGATTTGCAGGCGGTTTTCTCGTTTGAAAGCTTTTTTTTGTAAAATAGAAATGGCGGTCCGGATGGCTTCTTCTCCACCGGTTGGATAAAGAATGGTTGCATTCAGAATGTCCCTGTCAACAAGATCAATGCCGCCATTTGGCCCGGTCAGGCCGTCTACACCTATTAAACGGATCTTTTTTTCCAGACCTAAATTTTTACAAACCTTAAAAGCTGTGAGCGCGCGGCGATCATTCTGACAGAAAATAACATCAATGTCCGTATGCATTTCCAGCAGTTTTGTCAGCGGGGCTTCAAAGGAGTATTTGTCCCAATCACCATCCAGTTTCGCCGTCAGTCTGATGCCCGGAAAGCGGGTGATTGTTTCCATAAAACCTTTGTGGCGATCAATGTCAGCGGACGAGCCGGGCTTTTCACTGATCTCAATCACCTTTCCCTTCCCTTTCAAAAGCGTATTCGTATAAGCCCCGGCAACCTGCCCGACCTCCACATTATCCGCACCCACATAGGCCGTATATTGATCAGAATTCGTGCGGCGATCCAGAATAATGACCGGAATGCCACTTTGATAAGCTTTTTCTACAACGGGTGTAATGGGCTCGGCTTCATTGGGAGAAACGATCAGCAGGTCAATGTCTTGTTTGAGCAATTCTTCAATTTGCTTGATCTGTTTCTGGCTGTTTCCACCCGCGTCCTTCATCACAAAGTTGATCTCCGGATTGAAAGAAAGCTCGCGATACATGCTCTCCTGCATGGTTTTACGCCAGTTATCACTGCCCGTGCACTGCGAAAAGCCGATGGTATACTGCTTCGATTCCTTTTTGGAACAGGCAGTTACAAGCAAACAAACCAGAACGATGAGGTTACAGTATTTCAATTTTTTGTAGCATTTAAATCAGCGTTTAGCGTGTGGTAAATGTATCACAAATATGATTCTTCGTGCTGGCTTTTATAAGACCAGCACGCTCCGCTTAACTATTGTCGACCCGCCCGGGCTCGTTGTGTTAACTAGATCATTGTCGAACGCGCAATGGTCTAAATTCCTTGCAAACCGCGGTCAGGCGTGAATTTGGTCATGTGCTTTACCTTCCTCTGATACCCTCCATTCAATGATAAATTCCTTTTCCTGAGTTTGGCTATGCAATGCCCCGATTTGACTAAGCCGCGGAGGTGTAGGCTGATGACCTTTGCATATATCAAATTTAAAATCAATCACAAGATGAATCAGTCAAAAACACCCATCATGAGTTTTAGTCCGGTTGTATTAGAAGTTCCCGGACGTCACGTAGCCCTTGAAATGAAAGTTTCTGCGCCTGCCAGCGGAAACAACCTGCCGGTCATTCTACTTTCGCACGGACATGGCGGCTCCAACTTTTTGTCTTCGTACAGAGGATATGGTCCGGTTGTTGATTTTTTTGCGGCAAACGGTTTTGTAGTTATCCAGCCTACGCATCAAAATTCCAAGGCACTCGCGCTTCCCGCATCGCTTCCCGAAGCACCCTTGTTTTGGAGTTCGCGCCCGGCGGACATGACATTTATCCTGGATCATCTGGATGAGATCATTGCCACCGTACCAGGGTTAACCGGAAGAGTTGATAAGGAAAACATTGCTGCGATCGGCCATTCCTTAGGCGGCCATACCGTTGCTATGCTCGCCGGCATGGAAGTGACGGATCCTGCAACCGGCAAAATCGTGAATGTGACAGAGCCACGGATCAAAGCGCCTGTAATGATCGGCTTACCGGGCGGTCCCGAGGGATTGAACGGCGCAGCGAGGCACCATTATCCCGTGATGGCGGCCTCCGATTTCAGTTCTATGATTTTGCCAGCGCTGATTGTGAATGGGGATAAAGACAAAAACCTCATGTTCTCTGATCTGGATAACTGGCGTGCCGACGCTTTTTACCAAAGTCCGGGTCCGAAGGATCTGCTGACCGTATTTGGTGCGGAACACATCTTCGGTGGCATATCCGGTTACGATGCGCTTGAAACAAGTGATGAAGATCCGGAGCGTGTTGCTTTCGTATGTGAAACCATTCTTGCGTACATTCGGAGTACATTCGATCCGTCCGATTCAAGTTGGGAAGAAGCAAAGAAAAGCCTTAACAGCGTAGCGGGTGCATTGGGCAGCATTGAAAGCAAATCGTAAAAACAGACAATATGAAGGACGAAATGTCTAACCACAGATTCGATTCTTTATCAAGGTTGCATAAGGCGCTGGACATGCCGGCACCTATGCACCCGTTGGTAACTTTGATCAATAATGCCGGAGGGAACATTCCGCTGGAAAGGCTACCCAGTCCCCATATTCTGAATTTTTACAAAATTTCCTACAAGATGAACTTCCAGGGAAAGTTCAGATACGGGCAGCATTACTACGATTTCGACGAGGGCGGAATGTTTTATGTTTCACCCAATCAGATCACAGGAGGCCACCTGCCACTCAGTGATCAAACCGGTTATACACTACTTTTCCACCCCGACTTTTTACTGGGTTACGAGCTTGCCAGAAAAATCAAAGAGTATGGTTTTTTCTCCTATTCCACCAACGAAGCGCTGCACTTATCGGAAAAGGAAAAAACCATGATCATCTCTGTTTTTCAAAGCATTGAAGAAGAATTGAAAGACAGAATTGACAATTTTAGTCAGGATGTTGTTATTTCTCAGATCGAGTTGCTGCTGAACTATTCCAACCGATTCTACGCACGCCAGTTTATTACCCGCAAGGCGGTAAGCACCAATTTACTGCAAAGGGTAGAAGAAATTTTAAGCGACTGCTTCCAGTCAACCGACGTACAAAAGCAGGGGCTTCCAACGGTCCAGTTTCTTGCTGAGCAGTTGAATGTCAGTGCGAGTTATCTGAGTGATATGCTGCGATCCCTTACCGGGCAAAATGCACAGCAGCACATTCATAACCATCTGATTGAAAAGGCAAAGGAACAATTATCGACAACCCAGGCCTCGATCAGCGAGATAGCTTACGACTTGGGATTTGAACATCCGCCGTCGTTTAGCAAATTGTTTAAGCTCAAAACCAATATGTCGCCCCTGGATTTCAGGCGTTCTTTCAACTAGGCATATTTACCAAAAACCAAGTCGAACCCAAATTGTTGATTAATCGGGGAATTCCTACACTTAGTGATCATTGATTTCGATCAAAAAGCAAAAAGCCCATCAACTTTCGTTGAAGGGCCTTCGTACCCAGAGCCGGAGTCGAACCGGCACGAGTGTAACCTCATTGGTGTTTGAGACCAACGCGTCTACCGATTCCGCCATCTGGGCATTCTCGTATTTGTTGGGAGTGCAAAAGTAGACAGAAAATGGTATTAAGCAAGTCTGTTGCTAAAAAAACGATAATTATTCCGGCAGCTTTTTCATACTTTATTCATAACGAAGCGCTTCGATCGGATCCAGCCGGGAGGCTTTGATTGCAGGGTAAATGCCCGAAAGCACCCCCACCAGCACGCACACCAGAATTCCTATCGCCATCCAGAGCCAGGGTACCACAAAGGACAATTCAGAGCTGATCACTGCCGATATGACATTGCCCACTACAATGCCGAGTATAAGGCCCACAATTCCCCCGAGAATACAAACAACGATGGCTTCGATCAGGAACTGAAGACGGATCACCTGCGGCGTTGCGCCCAGCGACTTGCGGATGCCGATCTCCCGCGTACGTTCGGTTACGGAAACAAGCATGATGTTCATCAGCGCGATGGATGCGCCCAGCAGCGTGATGATGCCGATCCCAAAGCCGCCAATACGTAGGTAACCCGATATATCATCAAAATCTCTCGCCATGGCATCTGCCCGGTCGATGGTGAATGAATCTTCCTTGCCCAGTTCGTCCTTCCGGATCCTGCGCATAATGCCCCTGGCTTCTTCCACGATAAAATCCCCATCCGAAATGTTCGGGGCGGAAGCCGTCACGTTGTAAGTAAGTGCACGGTTGGCAGCCAGTCCGCGCCCGTTTGTAAGCGGGATGAGCAGCAGCCTGTCGGAATCATTGTTGCCGCCGAGAGATCCTTTTTTCTGCAATACGCCCACCACCTTGTACTTGCTGCCCATAAAGGTGATTTCGCGGTTCACAGGATTACGCCGCTCAAAAAGTTTCATGGCAATCTCCTGCCCGAGCACCACCACATTCAGCGACTTTTCCATATCATTCTTATCCAGGTTGCGTCCCTGGTCGATCTTGTAGCCATTGATTTGCAGGTACTGCTCGTCGGAGCCCACTACGCTGCTGTTCGGATTTGTTTTGCGCGAACCATAGTTTACCTGTACGGCCCCGCCTATATCTGCGGAGAGGGAGGCAGTAGCCTGGTACCCTTCCCGGAACTGATTTGCAAAGGAAAGTGCCTGCCGGAAGCTTACCGGCGGATATTGTTTGTTGCGCCGGCCTCCGTTCCGCCAGTTGTCGTCTTCACGGTTCTTCACGGTAAAAGTATTGGCACCCAGGTCTGCGAAGCTGGCATTGACCGAGTTACGGATTCCTTCAATCGCTGTAAGAATACCCACCAGCGATGTAATACCGATGGCAATGATGAGGGCCGTGAGGACGGTCCTGAGCAGGTTGGACTGGATCGAGCGGAGACCTTCCTCAACGTTTTCGCGGATGTTCATAGGGCGGGCAGCTTGCGTACGATAAACGGGATCGGGTCGTTTACCTTCGGGAATGTTTATTTATATTTATTGAATAATAAATGCCTTTTGTAAAGCTGCACATGAAAGAGGAAAGATTCAAACCGGTGAAGCGGCTGATTGTCCCGCTCGTCATTTTTTTGGGATTGTCATTGAACTGCATGGCAAACCGCCTGCTGATTCCCATGGACGAGAGCCAGAAGAACCACCTGAAAGCCTACGGAATCTCTTACTGGATCCTGAAAAACTTCGAAATGGAGATGGACTGGCTGCTCAACTACCGGGGTGGCAGCTTTATGGTACCTTATACCCAGCAGTTTGCATCCGAAATGACCGTGCGCGGCGTGAGCTTTGAAGTGATCTCCGAAGGTCAGGCAGGGCAAATCCTAAGCCAGATCAGTGCGCCGGATGTCAATATGGATGCCGTAAAATTGCAGAAAGCGCCTAAAATTGCCGTTTATTCCCCTAAGTCAAAGCTGCCTTGGGACGATGCCGTGACCCTCGTACTTACCTATGCCGAAATCCCTTACGATGTGGTGTACGACGATGAGGTGCTGACAGGCAAGCTGCCGGAGTACGACTGGCTGCATTTGCACCATGAAGATTTTACGGGTCAGTTCGGAAAGTTTATCCAGTATAAGGATTATCCCTGGTACCGCGAACAAAAGAGGGAAGCAGAAGAAACAGCCGGCAAGTTCCAGTTTAATAATGTACCTGCCATGAAACAGGCAGTCGCCAGGAAGATCGCCGATTTCGTGACCGGGGGTGGGTACATGTTTGCCATGTGCAATGCCACGGATACCTTCGACATTACGTTAGCAGCAGAGGGACTCGATATCGTGGAAACGCCCTATGACGGAACCCCGGCAGATCCTACCGCAAACAGTAAGCTCAACTTTGATAATACCTTTGCATTCAGAAACTTTAAAACCATTGCCACGCCGTACGATGTTGAGTTTTCTGATATCGATAACCAGCCAGAAGAACGGAATCTGCTTGAACCCAATGATTTCTTTTCCTTATTTCAGTTTTCGGCCAAATGGGACCCGGTACCCAGCATGCTTACCCAGAATCACCAGACCATCATCAAAGGTTTCCTGGGGCAGACGACGGCATTTAAAAATCACCTGATCAAGCCTGAGGTGATTATCCTGGCGGAAAATAAATCTGTGAAGGAAGCCCGGTACATTCACAGTACGCATGGAAAAGGCTTTTTTACTTTCTATGGCGGTCACGATCCCGAAGACTACCAGCACAGGGTAGGCGAGGAGCCCACGGACCTCAACCTGCACCCCAACTCCGCAGGGTACCGGCTGATCCTGAATAATGTACTTTTCCCGGCCGCCAAAAAGAAAAAGCTGAAAACATAAACAAGCCATTTCAAACAGTGCCATATCAAACGAACCGTGCGGAAACGCACGGTTTTTTGTTTGTCAAAAAACTGATAAAACTCTCTATTTCAGCTTGTTAACTACTGGCATAATATTCTAATAAACAGATGTAATATCAGCCATGAAAATCACCCGTTAACAAACACCTCCATGGATAGGGAAGTAGCCCCCGAATACGTGAAATCCGCCCGAAACAAACGATGGACTGCCGGCCTGCTCGCGCTGGCAGTCCTGGCAGCGGGCATTTTCTATTTTCGTAAATCACTCAGCGGCACCATTGAAAATGCACGCATACGTACTGCTGTGGTAGAAACTGGTGATGTCGAAAACACCTTAACTGCTTCCGGCGAGGTGATCCCCGCTTACGAGCAGGTTTTTACAAGTCCCATCCGTGCCAGCATCAGGCGCGTTCTGCTGACTCCCGGCAGCCGGGTAAAGCCTGGTCAGGCGATTGTGGAACTCGACAAATCATTGACACAGATTGAATTTGAAAAATACCAAGACCAGCTCGAACTGAAAAAGAACGGAATTGAGCAGCTGCGGATGAAGCTGAACAAGAACCTCTTTGATGCAGAGATCGTGGATAAAATCAAGCTGCTCAATATCAACAAGCTGCAAGCCGACTTTGAAGATGCCAAGCGACTTCAGAAAGTAGGAGGCGGCACAGCCGAAGATGTGACCAGGGCCGAAAACCAGCTGAAAATTGCCCAGTTAGAGAAAAAGCAGCTGGAAAATGACCTCAGCTACAACCGCGAGTCGATGAGTGCGAGCCTTAAAGAAACAGAACTTGGTGCACGCATCGAAGGGAAAAACCTGGAAGAAATGCAGCATAAGCTGAAAATGGCAGATATTGTTGCCGACCGCACCGGCGTACTGACCTGGGTAAACGAAAATATAGGTTCATCGGTAAACGAGGGTGAGATACTCGCGAAAGTGGCCGACCTGGGGAGCTTTCGTGTGGAGGGAAGTTGTTCGGACGTATATGCAGATCAGGTCAAGGCTGGACTGGCCGTAATCACCAGGCTCAATGACAATGATCTCCGGGGCGTGATTACGCAGGTGAAGCCGGCCGTGAAAGACGGAATCATCCAGTTTGTGATTCAGCTGGACAATGCAAAAAGCGAATTGCTGCGCCCAAACATGAAGGTTGAAGTGTATGTTGTCACCAGTAAAAGCACCCGTACGGTCCGCGTAGCGAATGGTCCTGCTTTTACAGGCAAGCGGAAACAGTATGTTTTTGTGGTTGAAAACGGGCGGGCGGTGCGCAGGGAGGTTGAAACCGGGCTCTCCAACTTTGATTTTGTTGAGATCAAAAGCGGGCTGCGGCCCGGTGACAAGGTGATCCTCACGGACATGAACAGTTACGAGCACCTTGAACAGCTTACGATCCAATGAAAAAACTTCTGCTCACCCTTTTGTTGCTGGCGGCTGTTTTCAAGATAAATGCGCAGCCGCTTACTTTGTCGGAAGTGGTACAGCTAGCACGCACCCAATCCATTGCATCCAAGCAGGCGAGTACCCAGAAGAAAACCAATTTTTGGCAGTACCGGTCTTTTCAGGCCAACTTCCGGCCTCAGCTGGCACTGAGCGGGACAGTGCCGGGATTTACGCGGTCGTACATTGAGGTGGTGCAGCCTGATGGGACGGTATCATTCCAGCCGGTTTCCAACAACAACTCGCTGCTCAACCTCGCACTCAGTCAGAGCGTTGCGGTAACCGGCGGTACTTTGTATGTGCAAAAACAACTGCAGCGGTTCGATGACTTTGTGCGCGATAATACCCGCTACAACGGCATTCCCGTAGAAATCGGATTCAGTCAGCCCTTGTTCCGGTTTAATCAGATGAAATGGGACCGCAAAATCCAGCCGCTGAAGTTCAGGGAAGGCAACCAGCAGTATGTTGCGGATATGGAGCAGGTTTCACTGGATGTTACTGCCTTGTACTTTGAGTTGCTTGTGGCGCAGGTTAACCTCGATATTGCCGAGAAAAACCGGAGCAACAATGATACGCTGTACAAGATCGCCGAACACAAGCTTGCATTGGGAAAAGTGTCCAAAAACGATCTTCTGCAATTGCAGATGGGATTACTTACCGCTCAGAAGGACTTGGCATCCGCTGACCAGGCTGCTGCGGTCGCTTCGCTGAAGTTGAAAATGTTCCTGAGTTCGAGGGACGGACGGGAGCTGGCACTCGCCATCCCCGCGGAAGCTGCCGAGTTTGAGATTGACCCGAAAGTGGCGCTCAGCGAAGCGTTTGAGAACCGGGCAGACGCCGTCGCATTTCAGCGCAAGCTCTTGGAAGCAGAGATGGATGTGCAGTTTGCCCACAAAGAAAACGGGCTGAATGCATCGCTGAATGCCACATTCGGTCTCTCCAATCAGGGGGTGCGACCTACGGATGTGTACAGGCACCCGCAGGACCGGGAGTTTGTAGAACTGAAATTTACCCTGCCCATCATGACCTGGGGACGTAACCGTGCGCGTACCGAAGTAGCCCGGGCCAATCAGGAACTCGCAGTACAGTCGGTGGAGCAGGAAAAGCTGACTTTTGAACAGGAAATATTTACGCAGGTTACCCTTTTACAAATGCTGCAGAAACAGGTCAGGCTCACGCGAACGGCAGATCTTATCGCGGCGGACCGATATCAGATTGCAAAAGAACGCTTTATACTGAGCGACCTCAGCGTTACCGACCTCGGGATTGCGACGCAGGAAAAAGACATTGCCCGGCGTGACTACATCATTGCCCTCCGCGATTACTGGCGATCCTATTACAGTCTCCGCCTGCTGACCTTATATGATTTTGAAGCCGGCAGGAAGTTATTGGCAGCGGAGTAGTTTTGAATGATTGAATGGGAGGAAGGAGGAAGGAGGATGGAGGATGGAGGAAGGAGAATGGAGGAAGGAGGATGGAAAATTTCACTCACACACCCACTCACTTAATCAAAAATTCACTAACCCAATAACTCACACATTCACTAACTCACTAACTCACACATTCAGTCATTCAGTCATTCAATCATTCAATCATTAAATTCCCATGATCAAACTTCAGAACGTCGAGAAAGTTTACCGCACAAGTGCTATTGAAACGCTGGCACTGAACAATATAAATCTGCATGTCAGAAAGGGAGAGTTCGTCTCCATTATGGGCCCCTCGGGCTGTGGTAAGAGTACACTGCTGAACATTATGGGCCTGCTGGATGCACCTTCGCAAGGGCAGGTTGAGATTGACGGCAGCCGGGTGGAGCGATACACCGACAAGGAACTCGCAAGCATGCGCAACCAGAAACTGGGTTTTATCTTCCAGAGCTTTCACCTGATCAATGATCTTTCGGTGATGGACAATGTTGAAATTCCCCTGCTTTACCGGAGCGGATCTGCCGCTGAGCGGAGACGGCTTTCCCAGGAGGCGCTTGAAAAAGTAGGGCTCAGCAACCGGATGAAGCATTTTCCCAAACAACTCTCCGGCGGGCAAAAGCAGCGTGTTGCCATCGCGCGGGCCATTGTAGGCAAGCCCGAGATCATCCTGGCCGACGAGCCGACGGGCAATCTCGACAGTGCCATGGGCAACGAAATCCTGAGTATTCTCCAGAATCTGAACCAGGAAGGCTCTACCATCGTCATGGTCACCCACGACGACGCCATGGCCAAAAAGACCCACCGGCTGGTGAGGCTGTTTGACGGGACGCAGGTTAGTTAGTTTTGAATGACTGAATGATTGAATGACTGAATGGGGAGGTGCGAGTTAGTGAGTGAGTGAGTGAGTGAGTGAGTGAGTGAGTGAGTGAGGGATCTAGTTAGCGAGTGAGTGAATTACTGAGTGAGTGAGTGACTGAGGAAGGTTGAGATAAGTTGAAAAAACAGATCTGCTTGACAAATCACCTTAATAAATTCAATAATCCAAACAGTTCCCAAACTCACCAATCCAACACTATAAAAACTCAATAATCCCAATCCAAAAAATCTCTCACCCCACCAATACTCCAAAAATCACTAACTCACTCCCTCACTAATTCATCCCCATTCAATCATTCAGTCATTCAATCATTCATCCCAACTCACTCACTCACTCACCCACTAACTTACAACTTCCCCCATTCATTCATCCCAACTCACTCACTAACTCACTAACTCACTAACTCCCAACTCCCCCATTCAGTCATTCAATCATTCACTCATTCAATCATTAAATATGCTCTCCAACTACCTGAAAATCGCCTGGAAAGTATTGCTGCGGCATCCTTTCTATACATTCATTACGTTGTTCGGGATCAGTCTTACACTGACCGTCCTGATGGTGCTGACCTCTTTTCTCGACCATCTTTTTGCGTCACATTATCCGGAGGGCAACCGTTTTCGCTCGCTGTATATTGCATTGGTGCTGCAAACTGATTCAAGCCAGACTACCATGTCGTCCGGACCGGCCAGCTTTGAGTTTTTGAAAAAATATGCCAAGTCGCTCAAAACGCCCGAGCGGGTATCGATTTTTTCAAACTTCAGTTTTTCAAATACCTATGTCCATGGGAAGCGCATCAAGCTGAACACCAAGTATACGGATGCTGATTTCTGGCGCGTAACCACATTCCGGTTCCTGGAAGGCAAACCCTACGATGAAAACCATATTGCCAATGCAGAACATGTAGTGGTGATTACCGATGCATTGCGCGACGAGTATTTTGAACCCGGCGCAGCAGTTACCGGCAAGTACATCAACATAGAAAGTATCCGGTACCGGGTAGTAGGTGTGATAAAAGGGAGCCCGCCGACACGCGTGTACACGTATTCGGACGTCTACTTTCCGTACACGGCGCCCAAGAGCAATTATGAAAACAAAGGCGTGCGCGGCCGGTATGTTGCGATGGTACTGGCGAAATCTGCCGCCGACCTGCCCGCCATACAGGCTGAATTTAACAATCATATCGCACGGATCCCGAAGGCAGAAATTCCCGACAGCAAGCAGTACCCGGTGCTGATCGTGCGGGCCGACAGCTTCTTCGACCATTTTCTCAATACGTTTGTACGGAGCGATGCGCAAAAGCTGATCTTTTATTCCGTTGCAGCCCTGGTTGTGCTGATGATCATGGGCCTGCCTGCCATTAATCTGGTAAATGTCAACGTCAGCCGCATTCTGGAACGCGCTTCTGAAATAGGTGTACGGAAAGCATTCGGGGCACCGGCAAAGGCATTGCTTTTTCAGTTTATCATCGAAAACATTTTTATCACTTTCATCGGAGGAACGTTCGCCCTGGCGCTCTCGGTACTGATCATTTACCTGATCAATTCCAGTGGCTGGATCGCTCATGCCGACCTCACGATCAACTTTACCGTTTTCCTCACAAGCATTGCCGTCTGTCTGGCTTTCGGACTTCTTTCCGGCGTGCTACCTGCATTGCGGATGTCCCGGCTCAAAGTAGTGGATGCCCTGAAAGCGTAAGTTATCTGACATTTTTTCAACTGAACATACCCATGATAAGGCATTTATTTAAATTGATCTGGAACAAAAAAGGCGCCCACTCGCTGCTGATCATTGAGATCTGGGCATCCTTTCTGGTGCTTTTCGGCGTGTTGGCTATGATTATTTTTAACCTGAAAAATTACCTGAGGCCCCTCGGGTTCCAATACGAAAACGTATGGAACATCGAACTCTCTGCCAATCAGGATACGGTGGCAGTGGGCGAAAAACTTGAAAGGGTGTTGAAGCGGGTGCGGTCCTACCAGGAAGTACAGCTGGCTTCCCAGTCCAGCGGTAATACCCCGTTTTCGGCTAATCAGATCGGTAATTCGGTGAGCTACAAGAATATTTCAACAGGGGGCGACTTTTACTATACCGATGATCAGTTTGCCAGAACGATTGCCATGCCGCTTACTTTGGGCAGATGGTTCAGCCACACGGACAGGGCGTCCAAGTACCAGCCTGTTGTCATCAATAAAGCATTGCAGGAAAAGCTTTTCGAGAATGAAAATCCATTGGGTAAACTGGTGAAAGTAAGCGACAATGCCACGGTACAGGTAGTAGGCGTCGTGGACATCTATAAATCGAGGGGTGAATTTATGTCGGACATTCCGGCGGTATTCCAGATGGTGGGCGAGAAAGATCCTTGGAATTCCAATATTCTTGTGCGCACCCGGCCGGGTACGGATGCAAACTTCGAAGCCCGAATGGTACGTGAAATTGCGGCCATGGTACCCGGCTGGGGTATTGAAGTAGGTTACCTGAAAGAGTCGAAAGCCAACCGGGTAAAGTTTACAGTGATCCCGGTGGTGATTTTTCTGGTGATCTGCGGCTTTTTGCTGGTGAATGTTGCCCTCGGGTTATTCGGTATCCTCAACCTGAACATCGCGCGCAGGAAAAGTGAAATCGGTCTGAGAAGGGCGATGGGGGCGACAGAAGGAAAAGTTACAGGTCAGTTCCTGGGTGAAATATGGGTTTTGGCTACATTTAGCCTGCTTTTGGGACTGATTTTCGCCATACAATTTCCAATCATGAACGTTTTTGATTTGAACAGTGACATTTACATCATGGCAATCGGGGCAGCAATCGTGGTGATTTACCTGATTGTTACGCTATGCGCCTGGTTTCCCAGCCGGCAAGCGTCCCGCATTCATCCAGCCACAGCCCTGCACGAAGAATAGAATTTAACAATTAACACCGAACAACCCGGTTGTCTATGCTCCTTCTTATCGACGACGATCCTGCCATCCGAACTTCTCTGACGCTGCTCCTGAAAAAAGAGGGCTATGCAACAAAAGGAGCCGGCTCGCCGCGTGAAGCGATGGAATTGCTGAAACTTGAAACGCCCGAATTGATCCTGCTGGACCTGAACTTTTCGATCGAAACATCGGGCGATGAGGGAATGCAGCTGCTGGGCAGGATTAGGAAAGCCGCGCCTGCCGTGCCTGTGATCCTGATTACGGGCTGGGGTACCATTGACCTGGCGGTACGCGGCATGAAGGAAGGGGCTGTCGATTTCATTACAAAGCCCTGGCAAAACGATTACCTGGTGCAGTCTGTACGTACCATCCTGAACCTTGCCGCACCCGCACCCGCTTCTGCCGGCCGCCGAAAGCTCGACCAGCAGTACCACTTTGAAAACATTGTAGGGCAGGATCCGAGGCTACTTGATATTTTACAAACCATTGGCAGAGTAGCACCCACCGATGCGCCCGTCCTGATCACAGGGGAGAGTGGTACCGGCAAAGAGCTGATCGCCGAAGCCATCCACCTCAACAGCAAGCGCAGGCAGTGCGCTTTTATCAAGGTGAATTTAGGAGGAATCTCGTCCACCTTATTTGAAAGCGAATTGTTCGGGCATGTGAGAGGTGCATTTACGGATGCCAAGACTGACCGTGCCGGCCGTTTTGAAATGGCGCATAAGGGTACCATTTTCCTGGACGAAATCGGAGAGCTCGACCTGGCCAGTCAGGTGAAGCTGCTGCGGGTTCTGCAGGAGCGTACGTTTGAGCCGCTGGGCAGCAGCAAAAGCCGGACCGTGGACGTCAGGGTCATTTGTGCTACCAACCGGAACCTCGAAGATATGGTGGCTCAGGGCACTTTCCGGGAAGACCTGTACTATCGTATTAACCTGATTACCGTTAAACTGCCTGCACTCCGCGAACGCCCGGAGGACATTCCGGTACTGTCTGAATTTTTTGTAAATAACCTGAAAACCATCTATCAGCGCCCCGGCCTGCAGCTTACCGGCGCCGCATTAAAGTGGCTCCGGACTTTGCCGCTGCAGGGGAACATCCGTCAGCTAAAAAACCTTGTCGAGCGTACCGTGCTGCTTTCGGGAAAGGATTTGCTGGACATTGCTGATTTTCAAAGCAACCTGCACGGCGGCCCGCAGGCATCTGTCCGGTCGCACTTTCCTGAGGTAGGAACGCTCACGCTGGAAGAAATGGAGTTTCAGATGATCAATAAAGCCATGCAGTTTCATCAAAATAAAGTAAGTAAGGTAGCCCGGTCGCTGGGAATTACGCGGTTTGCGCTTTATCGCAGGCTCGAAAAGTATGGTATCTCTTACGACGCTGAGGAAATATGAGCCTATCAACCCGCCTGAAGTACATCATCTACATCGTCACACTGCATGTAGTCCTGGTGTTTCTGGTTTATAAAATCCTTTTTCAGAACAAGGCCCTTTTTATTGGTTCCGAGGTGTTTTTGCTCTTGTCTGCCGTTGTTTCCATTCAGCTATACCGCAATTTTATGCAGCCCATTGAGTTCGTAAGGTCGGGGATCGAGGCGATCAAGGACCAGGATTTTTCAATCAAATTTGTGCCCACCGGAAAAGGGGAGGTAGATACCCTCATCGAGGTGTATAACCTCATGATCGACCAGCTGCGCGAGGAGCGTACACGCCTGCACGAGCAGCATTTCTTCCTCGAAAAGCTGATCGAAGCTTCTCCGATCTCCATTATAGTCCTCGATTTCGACGGACAAATTCAGTCCATGAACGAGAAAGCGCGGGTTCAGTTCGGGAAGGAACATTTGCTCGGTAAAAAGCTGGAAGATACGGGACATACCCTGCTGGCAGAGCTCGTTCATTTGCCCGATGGTGAATCGAGGGTGTTGAAAACCAATGGAATATCCACCTTTAAAGTACAGCGGTCGCACTTTATGGACCGCGGCTTTGCGCGCTCGTTTTTGCTTGTCGAGGAACTGACGAGCGAGCTTCTTGAGTCTGAAAAAAATGCATACGGAAAGGTGATTCGCATGATGGCACACGAAGTCAACAATACGCTGGGCGCTACCGACTCTATCTTGCAAACCGCACAGAGCTACTCCGGCACCGACGATTTTGACGACATCAGGGACGCACTGCAGGTAGCATCCGAGCGCAACCGGGAGCTGACACGTTTCATGCGCAACTTTGCTGACGTGGTCCGATTGCCGCTGCCTGTGAAAGCACCGGTAGAGGTGAATGGCTTCGTTTCGGATATGGGCCGGTTTATGGAGCCTATGTCAGCCCGCAAAGGCGTAAGTATCCAGTGCATGCTTGCCTCCGGCCGGGTAGTGGCCGCTATGGACAAGGGACAAATGGAACACGTGCTGGTAAATGTGATCAAAAATGCCGTGGAAGCCTGTGCGCCCGGCAATGAAGTGCAGATCCGGGTTTCGGAAGATGCCCTCGTGATCCGCAACAATGGCCGGCCCATTGATCCGAGTGCCGCCTCACAGCTTTTCAACCCGTTTTTTTCTACCAAACGCGATGGGCAGGGGATCGGTCTTACACTCACCCGGGAGATCCTCTTGCATCATGGTTTTGATTTTACATTGCAAACTGAGGCGGATGGCTGGACGGTCTTTTACATTGGTATTAAAACAAAGGTTGCCTAAACCTTCCTGATCCGTATTGAAAATGCTTCTGCCGGATTTTTGACGAGCAAACGGGTAATATCGCTGTCAGAAAACTTCTCTGCACGGAGGAGTGGAACAAGCTTGTCGGCGATGAACGTGTAGCCCCGGAATGTGCCGCCCTCCGGCTCTCCCGGCTTATACCATCCTGCATCATGCGAAAGCAGTACCTGCCCAAGCATGTTTTTTTCTTTCAAAAAAGCAATGCGGCGGACATCCTCTCTGATAGTCTGCTCACTGATGCCGTCCAGGCTGATCCAGCATCCCCTTTTTCCTGTTTTTAGAAAATCGTCGTCGGTACCGCTCGCATGTACCCAAACGAATGCGCTGGCAGCAACTCCGTTTTTCTCAAGAATCTCAATTTGTTCTCCGGCAGGCAGCGCCGGGCCGGTATGCGAGCAAATCGTTAAGCCAGTTTTCAAATGGGTCATCGCTGCCGCCGTAATCAGTTTTCGATGTATTTCCGACAGTCTGCCAGGATTTACACCCGTCTTGATAAAACCGGGTTTGATGGTGGTGTTGTCAATGCCATATTCGAATTCCCTGATCCAGCGCGCCGCAAGCTGGCCGGAACTTTCGGTAAAGGCGTGCCGGGGAAGATACTTATTATCGGAGGCGCCATAGTAGCCTGTGTTGGTCACAAGCTGTATGCCCGATTGTTCCGAAAGCTTTTGCAGCAGGCGCACGTCGCGACCCAGGTAGGCGGGCGTACATTCAAAGAGTGTGTTATAGCCACGATGCCTCAGTTCGGTCAGGTAAGGGAGCACTTTCCTGACAACTTCGTCTATATTCCAGCGGTCAGGATTGATTTTGTCGGCACCGGCAAAGTCAACCAGTACATGCTCGTGAATCAGTGTGGTCCCCAGCTGGCTGGCCGCAACCGGACCTTTTACCGTCTGGATCATACGCGGCGGATGCGGGATCAGGCAGGAAATTGTTGCCGCAGCAGCAGATTTAAGAAATTGTCTCCTCCCCGGATTGCTAGGGGTAAGATCACCTGCAAGCACCTCCATGCGATGGAATTTAATTCACGATAAAAGGCTGCGGACTGAAAGAAATGACGAAAATGATCAATGCGAAAATCCCCAGTATGATGCGCAGGGGATCCAGGGGCCGGTTGTCCTCCGTCTCGGGATGGCGGATTCCGAGGAAACGTCCGAGGATAAAGACAAAGGCCAGAAATCCTGGTGCTCCGTCGATCTGCGGGCGCACATAACACACGACAAACTGTGCAACCACGATGATCAGGGCTATCATCATGTTGGTAGGCTTGGCATCGGTGACTTTGTGAAGGCAAAGTGTGAGAAACCAGATGTAAATGGCAAGGTACAGGAGGCGTTTTCCGAACATCAGGTCGTCGGTCGTAGCAAAATACTCTGGTCTGAAAAGCCCCAGACCCGCATAAAACGCGAATATGCAGAAGAGCACCGGCGCTATCAGGTTAAACTTCTTTCTGCCGATCAGTCCGTACAAAATATGACCGCCATCTAGCTGGCCGATGGGAATGAGGTTCAAAGACGTAAAGAAAAGGGAAAGATACCCCGCAAAGATCCAGGGATAATGCACCAGCTCATTTGCGTGCGGCAGCCGCGCCGGATCGGCTATATAGGTTTTGAAAAACCAGAACAGAATATTGTCTCCCAGGGCAAGCGCACCTCCTGTATTTTCATAAACAAACTGCGGATAGCTCAGCCCGTACCGTGCGTATTCGGGATGAATTTTAAAAATATACTCTGCCGGGGGCAAATGTGTAAACCCGTACCAGAGTACGCCCAGTGCAGCAATAAAGCCTGCAAGCGGACCTGCAATACCGATATCAAAGAATTTAAGCCGCGACCGGACCACCGAGGTAATGCGGATAAATGCGCCCATTGTCCCAATGCTTTCTGCCAGACCAAACCAAAGGGGTATGTAGTAGGGGAGTGTGACACGTACCTGGTGAGCCCGGGCTACAAAATAATGACCGAACTCATGAATCGTCAGCACCGCCAGCAAGGGAATGGAAAACTGGAACCCATCGGTAAAGGCGCTCCAACCCAGAGGTTTGTCTGCAAAAAACTTGTTCCCATACATCCACTCGGCCCCGGCGAGTGTTGTGGTAATAATGGTCACCACAAAGAGCAGCGCCTGAATCAGGTAGGTCCGCGAATTAGGCTGCATAGTCTTTCAGGTATTCCAGGATGGTCAACGGTTTTTGTACATGGATTGTATCGATCCCCAGGGTAGCCGCACCTGCAATATTATCCGCATTGTCGTCCAGGAAAAGCGTTTCTTCGGCTATCAGACCTGCTTCATCCAGCACCTGCTGGTAAATCTGCGGATCTGGCTTCATCAGACCCATTTCGTAGGAGAGATATACTTTTTCAAAAAGGTCTTCCAGTCTTTCAATGCCCGTGGAAGCTTTCAGGATTTTGTTGACCTGCGTAATATGGATCGAGCTGGTGTTGCTGAGCAGGAACAGGCGGTAGCTTTTGCTCAGATTACGGATGAGCGAAACACGCTCAGGCGGGAGGTCGAGCAGGAGGCTGTTCCAGGCAGTATCTACGGCATCGTCGGAAAGGTCCGACAGGTGAATGATCTCGCGGATGTAATTCCGGAAGGAAGCCTCGTCGAGCAAGCCTGTTTCAAACTGCCTGAAAATTTCTTTTTCTTTAAAAATGGCAAGTACCTCCTGCTGCTCCTTACCGCTGAGCTTTGCGAATGATTGGGAAGCCAGGGGTACATCAATGTTCAGAATGACGTCACCCAGGTCAAAAATGATGTTTTTGATTTTATCGTTCTTCATCCGGCAAAGCTTGGTAAGAAAGTAGACAGTACGTTACGCTTCAATCACAACACCCATCGCGCAGAACTTCTCGATCCGCTCGTCGATTCGCTGCTGCGGCTCGATGGCTGTGAGCTCGGACACATTTTCCAGGATAATCCTTTTCAGCTCGGCTGCCATCCACTGGTGATCGAGGTGTGCACCGCCCAGAGGCTCCGAAATAATGCCGTCGATCAGCTGGTTGCGCTTCATGTCGCGGGCTGTGATCTTCATGGCTTCTGCCGCCTGCTCCTTGTAATCCCAGCTTCGCCAGAGAATTGCCGAGCAGTTTTCAGGAGAAATCACCGAATACCACGTATTTTCCAGCATCAGCACGCGATCACCGATGGCAATGCCCAGCGCACCTCCCGAAGCTCCTTCACCGATCACAATGCAGATCACGGGTACTTTCAGCATGAACATTTCTTTCAGGTTCCGCGCGATGGCCTCACCCTGTCCGCGCTCCTCAGCCTCCATACCCGGGAAAGCGCCCGGGGTGTCGATGAGGGTAACGATCGGTTTGTTAAACTTTTCAGCCAGCTTCATCAGACGCAGGGCTTTGCGGTACCCCTCAGGATTTGGCATCCCGAAGTTGCGGTGCTGACGCTGCTTGGTATTGCGTCCCTTTTGCTGCCCGATGAGCATCACCGACTGTCCACCAAGATTAGCCAGACCGCCGATAATAGCCGGATCATCCCTGACCTGCCGGTCTCCATGCAGCTCAATGAACTCGTCACAGATCAGCTCGATGTAATCCATTGTATAAGGCCGGTCGGGGTGGCGGGAAAGCTGCACACGCTGCCAGCGGGTAAGGTTCTCAAAGATTTCCTTCCGCAGATCCGTGATATTGCCTTCCAGCAAAGCAATGGCACCAGAAAAATCAACATTGTTTTCCTGCGCCAGGGCTTTCATTTCTTCGAGCTTACTTTCCAGCTCGGCCATAGGTTTTTCAAAATCGAGATATGTCCTCATGTTCAGTTCCGTGTTGATGGGGATTACAGTTCGTAGGTGCGGCCCCTCAATGGTATTTCCACCGTATTATAACCAAATTGTTGAATCTTGCTCTGGAACTCAGCCATGCTCTGTTGCTCTCCATGTACCAGAAAAAGCCCTTTCAGCTTTTCAGGATCCTGCGTTTTTACGAACCTGATCAGATCGTTCTGATCTCCATGGCCGCTAAATACGTCAATTTTTTCAATATTAGCCAAGACGGGCAATTGCTTTCCACGGATCGAGATCGTCTCCTGTCCATGCAGCAGCCGCCATCCCAATGTACCTTCCGAGGCATAGCCGATCATCAGGATCGTGGCGTAAGGATTACCGATGTTTGCCTCAACATGCTGCTCCACGCGCCCTCCCTGAACCATGCCGGAGGAGGAGATGATAATGCAGGGCTCATTGTAGTTGGACACCGAGCGGCTTGCATCCTGACTTTCCAGGTAAATCAGGTTTTCAAAATCAAAAAGCAGGTCATTATCCTCCTGGAAATCACGTGCCTCCTTGTTCAGCATACGTACAAAACGCTGGTAAACCTTGGTGCTGCTATGCGCCAGCGGACTGTCTGAAAACACCTTGATGTACGGGAAAGCATGTTTCAGGTACATTTTATTCAAAGTGAAAAGCAGCGCCTGCGTACGGCCCACACTGAAAGATGGAATAATCAGCCGGCCCGGTATGTCCACGCAGGTACGTTTGATCACGTCAGCCAGTGCGTCCATCGGGGCTACCGTATTCTCATGCAGGCGGTTTCCATAAGTCGATTCGCAGATCAGGTAGTCCACCTGCGGAATCGGCTGCGGGTCGGTAAGTAGCGGGTAATTAGCGCGCCCGATATCCCCCGAGAAGCCGATTTTTTTCTTCTCCCCGTTTTCAAATACCTCCACCACAATATGCGCAGCGCCCAGTAAATGGCCTGCCGGGTAGAAGATCACCGACATATTATCGGCAATACGGTACCGCTGCCCGAAAGTCACCGGAACAAAGTTCTCCATGGCTTCCTTTACGTTCTTTTCGACGTAGTAGTCCATGGGTACTTCCCGTTTCTTCTTTCCGCCCTTCTTTTTGCCGGAGCCGGTGCGCGCATTCAGGCGCTTCTGGTGAAGATTGGCCGCATCCTGCAATAGCAGCGATGTCAGCGCCATGGTAGGTTCTGTACAAACAACCCTTCCCTCAAAACCTTCTTTATACAGGTTCGGGATGTTTCCCGAGTGGTCGATGTGGGCATGTGTTAAAAGTACCGTGTTGATGAGGCTGGGGTCAAATGGAAAAACGCTTTTCTGTTCTTCATACCTCGTCTTCTTGCCGATCTCGTCCAGATCAAAGTCTGAACCGCAATCGATCAGCACACGGTAGTCGTCCGATTCGAGCAGGAACATGCTGCCTGTCACCTGCTGGGCGGCTCCCCAGAATGTCAATTTCATACTTCAAAAAAGGGGTGAAAATGCATATTACTATTTTTCTCTCAACGGGAAAAATCAATATCACTATGTGGTCTTTTAGATACCAATATCGGACAAAAGTATCAAAAAACAGGTTGACATTGCCTATAACTTCTTAGATTCGGTTCGAAATGATTTTTTAAAGGTTTGTAATTTCTGCTAAACTTTTTATGAAACTACCGGCGGTATTTGCGCTTCTGCTACTGTGCTCCTCATGCCCTGCCCAGGTAGTGGACAGCTTAGCGCTCAGCAACTTAAAAGACGCTGTTGCCGAGCTGGGCAACAGCGAGCTGTTAAGAAGCGGTACCCTTGCACTGAGTGTAAAATCGGTCAGGGAAAATCAGCCGGTAGCTGCGTTTAATTCCGAAAAGTCGCTTCCCTCAGCCTCTACCCTCAAACTGGTCTCTACCGCCACCGTGCTCTCCGTATTCGGAGGCGACTACCGCTTCCAGACTTTCCTGGAAAGTGACGGGCAGGTCAAAGGGGATAGTTTATTGGGTAACCTGTACATCCGCGGCACCGGCGATCCTTCCCTGGGAAGTGACCGCTTCAAAGGCTACCTGAGTACCAGTGCATTGCTGGACCGGTGGGTGGCGGCCGTCAAAAAAGCCGGTGTGCGGGTAATTACCGGCAGGGTCATTCCCGATGCATCTTACTTCGATGGTCTTACGGTCGCCAGTACGTGGATCTGGGGTGATATCGGCAACTATTATGGCGCAGGGGTAGAAGGGCTGAACATCAATGAAAACCTGTACCGGGCCAGGTTCAGGCCGGGAGCTGAGCCGGGCGATCCTGCTGCTTTTCTCGGTATTGAGCCCGACATTCCCTACCTGCAACTGACCAGCCAGGTAACCACCGGCGAGCGCGGGTCGGGGGATAAAACGATTTTTTACGGCAACCCGCTGAGCAATTCGGTCATATTTACCGGTACGATTCCGGCTGGTGTTCCGCTATTTACGGTCAAGGGATCCCTGCCCGGAGCCGCATTATATGCCGGATATGCATTGCAGCAAAAATTAACCACATCGGGCATTACTGTTCTTGAAACGCCAAAGTCGGGCAGCGTGCCCGCTGGTACACGCCGCAGCCTCGACGAATATCAGTCGCCCCCATTGCGGGAACTGTGCCAGCAGACCAACTTCTGGAGTATTAATCTTTATGCGGATGCATTTCTCAAAATGGCCGGCAAGCGACTTGGCGGCAGCTCCGACTACGACCATGCAGCGCAGGCGGTGACCGCATTCTGGCTCGGCCGCAATGCGGATGTCAGGGGATTTTACATCAAGGACGGAAGTGGTCTTTCTCCCTCAGGTTCTGTGACCACCAGCAGCCTGACCGACATCCTTAATGCGGCTTCCAGAGAAAAGAGCTTTGATGATTTTTATAAAAGCATTGGGATCCTGGGAGTTAATGGTACTGTCAGGAATCTGGGGAAAGGTTCGAGGGCAGCCGGCAATATGCGCGTGAAAAGTGGTTCCATCGAAGGTACCCGTGCGTATGCGGGTTACGTAACATCACGCTCCGGGGCGCTTCTGAGCTTTTCTGTCATCGCCCACAAGTACCTGCCCGGAAGCAACCGGCTCATCACGGACGAGCTTGTGCGCATGATGAAGCTGATAGGGGAGTTATAAAAAAAGCCGGTGCATGAGCACCGGCTTGCAGGTAATGATTGCCTTTTTCAGGCAACTACTTTCTCAATAACAAAGTTATGATTGGTATAAATACAAAGGTCTGCCGCTACCGTAAGTCCTTCACGCACCATTTCTTCTGCCGATAAATGCGGGGCATGTTTTTTCAATGCCTGTGCCGCCGACTGGGCGTAATTTCCACCCGAGCCAATTGCCGCAATGCCGTTTTCCGGTTCGAGCACGTCGCCGGTTCCGGAGATCACCAGCAGTTCGTCTTTGCTTGCGGTAATCATCATGGCTTCCAGTTTGCGTAAGTAGCGGTCGGTGCGCCAGTCTTTGGCGAGCTCAATGGCCGCCCGTTTCATGTTGCCGCCGTATGCATTCAGTTTTTCTTCAAATCTTTCGATCAGGGTAAATGCATCCGCCGTGGAGCCTGCGAAGCCAGCCAGGATTTTACCTCCCATCAATGCACGTACTTTCTTTACATTTCCTTTCGCAACCGTATTTCCCATCGTAGCCTGACCGTCGGCTCCCAGCGAGACAGTTCCGTTATGCAGTACGCCCAGTACGGTAGTTGCGTGTATTTTTTCAATAGCCATAAATATCCGATTGGTTTTTGGGTGTGTTTAAAACAAAAGTGCCAGGCTCTCGACCTGACACTTTGTTCACTTTTATCTTAAGTAATCACTGATGTTGTCATTAAACCAGCATGCTCATCGGCTCTTCCAGCAGTTTTTTCACAGTGAGCAGGAACTGGGCAGCCGTAGCGCCGTCTACCACACGGTGGTCCGCCGAAAGGGTTACTTTCATGATGTTCACCGGGTAAACCGTGCCATCTTCTTTGAAAGCAGCCACCTTTTTGATGCCGCCGACAGCGAGGATACAGGAATCAGGCGGGTTAATGATGGCAGTAAATTCATCTACACCAAACATGCCCAGGTTAGACACCGAGAAGGTATTTCCTTCCCAATCCTTCGGCTGCAGTTTTTTGTCTTTGGCTTTGCCGGCCAGGTCTTTTACTTCGCCGGAAATGGCTGAAAGCGTTTTCTTGTCTGCGTCGCGGATTACCGGAACCAGCAAACCTTCGTCTACTGCCACGGCTACACCTACGTTCACATAATTATATTTGCGGATCTTGTCGCCCAGCCACGCAGAGTTTACAGCAGGGTGCTGCTTCAATGCAACTGCACAGGCTTTGATCACCATATCATTGAAAGAGATCTTCGCAGAGCTCACTTCGTTCAGCTGCGGGCGCAACGCCATCGCTTTGTCCATGTTAATTTCCATGGTTACAAAGAAATGCGGCGCGGTGAACAAGCTTTCGCTCAGGCGACGCGCAATGGTCTTGCGCATCTGGCTGATCGGCGTATCCGTAAAGTCGCCCGTGGCTGGTACGCTTGGTGCGGGTGCAGGAGCAGCAGCTTCGGACTTCTGAGCCGCAGGTGCAGGTGCTTCCGCAGCCGGGGCAGCAGCAGCTTTTGCAGCCGGCTTAAACTCGTCTACATCGCGTTTAACAATGCGGCCATTATCGCCGGAACCTGCTACCTGGTTAAGGTTGATACCTTTTTCATCGGCCAGGCGTTTGGCGAGGGGCGACGCTTTGATGCGGTCGCCGGAGTCTGCTACCGAAGTTGCTTTATCTGCATTGTCAGCACTTGCCTCTTTGTTTTCAGATGGCTGAGGAGCAGCTGCTGACTCCGCAGGTGCTTCACCGTTTTCACGGGCGAGTAATGCTTCCACATTTGCACCTTCTTCTCCGATGACAGCGATAATACCATCAACAGGTACAGCTTCGCCTTCTTTGATACCCGTATAAAGCAGGGTACCATCTTCATATGCTTCGAGCTCCATCGTAGCCTTGTCTGTTTCGACTTCGGCCAGGATATCACCTGATTTTACCTGGTCACCCACTTTTTTCTGCCACGAGACGAGCGTACCTTCCTCCATGGTATCGCTCATTTTCGGCATGCGAACAACCGTGGCGTTGATTTTCTCTGTTGAAGCTGCGGGTTTTGCTGCCGCTACTGCCGGGGCAGGGGCCGGATTTTTGGCTTCCTGCTCGGGCGTTACCGTTTCCACGGGAGGAGCTGCCTCAGTGGATGCAGCCTTGGACTCTTCTTTCGGAGCTGCACCGTTGCCGGCACCGCCGCCAAGGAGCGCATTATAGTCTTCACCCTCTTCTCCAACCACTGCCATCACCCCATCTACCGGAACAGAGTCACCATTTTTTACGCCGATATATAGCAGTGTACCGTCATAGTAAGATTCCATTTCCATCGTAGCCTTGTCAGTTTCAACGTCAGCCAGGATATCTCCGGATTTGATTTTGTCACCTACTTTTTTGTGCCACTCCGCGATCACCCCTTCTTCCATGGTGTCGCTCATTTTCGGCATACGAATTACTTCCGCCATATCGCTTGTTCAGGTATTTTAGTTCTTGGGTCTAAAACTAGATTTCAGTCAAAATTACAATAAAAGGCCAATTGTGCACCCGGTTTTGAGATAAATCTGAAACCTGTCAGCCGATTAATTGATCTTCAAAACAGCCATAAATGCTTCCTGCGGAATCTCTACGCTGCCCACCTGGCGCATTCTTTTCTTACCTTTTTTCTGTTTTTCAAGGAGTTTGCGCTTCCGGGAGATGTCACCACCGTAGCACTTCGCGAGAACGTCCTTCCGCATGGCTTTCACCGTTTCGCGGGCGATGATCTTTTGTCCGATCGCAGCCTGGATCGCGATCTCGAACATTTGTCTCGGGATCAGCTCACGCAGTTTTTCGCAGAGTTTTTTACCCCACTCATACGACTTCGAACGGTGAACAATGGCGGATAATGCATCCACAGCCTCCCCATTGAGCATTACATCCAGCTTTACCATATCCGACTCCTGGTAGCCCGCCAGATCGTAATCCAGTGAAGCATAGCCTCTTGAAATTGTTTTCAGCTTATCAAAGAAATCAAAAACAACTTCTGCCAGCGGTATCAGGAATTGCAGCTCCACGCGGTCGGCCGTCAGGTACACCTGATTTTTCAAAATCCCGCGCTTGTCCATACAAAGGTTCAGGATAGGACCGATGTACTCTGCCTTGGAAATGATCTGGGCATTAATGTAAGGCTCCTCAATGATTTTGATCAAGTTCGGTTCCGGCATTTCGGAAGGCGCACTGATATTGAGAAGCTTGTCTTTTGTATTGATCACCCTGAACTGTACCGAGGGAACGGTGGTGATCACTGTCATGTCAAATTCACGTTCGAGGCGCTCCTGCACAATTTCCATGTGTAGCATACCCAGGAACCCGCAACGGAAACCAAAGCCCAATGCAGCCGATGTTTCAGGTTCCCATACAAGCGCCGCATCGTTCAACTGCAGCTTTTCCATCGCCTCGCGCAATTCCTCAAACTCGCTGGTATCCACCGGATAAATCCCCGCAAATACCATAGGCTTTACCTCCGAAAAACCGACGATGGCATCCTTGGCAGGGCGGTCTGTGTGCGTGACTGTATCTCCGACCTTTACCTCTTTGGCCACTTTAATACCTGAAATCAGGTAGCCTACGTCCCCGCATTCAACAATTTGCTTCGGTATCTGCTGCAAACCCAATGTACCGATTTCGTCGGCAATGTATTCCTTTCCGGTGGCCATAAACTTGACCTTATCACCTTTTCTGATGCTGCCGTTTTTAACCCGGAAAATTACTTCAATACCCCGGTACGAGTTGAAAACCGAGTCAAAGATCAGCGCCTGCAAAGGTCCGTCGGGCTCGCCGGCTGGCGCGGGAATGCGTTCTACAATTGCATTGAGAATGTCTTCTATACCAATACCTTCTTTACCGCTGGCAGGGATAATATCCTCCCGTTTGCAGTCCAGCAAGTCCACCATTTCATCTTTAATCTCCTCCGGCATGGCGCCCGGCAGGTCAATTTTGTTCAGAACCGGAATGATCACCAGATCATGGTTGATCGCCAGGTAAAGGTTTGAGATTGTTTGCGCCTCAGTTCCCTGTGATGCGTCTACCAGCAGCAATGCACCTTCGCAGGCTGCAATCGAGCGCGACACCTCGTATGAAAAGTCGACGTGGCCCGGCGTATCAATCAGGTTGAGAATGTATTCTTCGCCTTTATATAGGTAAGACATCTGGATTGCGTGGCTCTTGATCGTAATACCGCGCTCACGTTCCAAATCCATATTATCCAAAAGCTGCGCCTGCATTTCGCGCTGGGTCACTGTTTTGGTAAATTCCAGCAGACGGTCGGCCAGCGTACTTTTGCCGTGGTCAATGTGGGCAATAATGCAAAAATTGCGGATGTTCTTCATGTAGGAAGCTACTGTTCAAATGCTCTGGGTGTTTTTGTACAAAGCACCTGCAAAATTACGGAGGTAATTAATATTTCAACCAGGTTTTCTCGCCGAAGTTGGAAATGCGGGCTAGCAGACCCCTGGATAGCGATTGGATGCCGGACTATTAAGCCCCGCCCAGGCTAACCATTGCTTTGATCACGCCATTTGCAGGATCAAGCCAGCTGGCAAAATGCTCCTTCACTTCACCGAAAGTGACCCGGTGGGTAATATAGGTTTTGGGATCGACCTGGCCTTTTTTCATACAGGCAATCACATGCGTAAAATCTTCGCGCGTGGCATTGCGGCTGCTCATCAGGGTAGCTTCACGCTTGTGAAAATCGGGGTGACTGAAAGAAATTTCCCCTTTCTGCAAACCCACAAGCACATAGCGCGCACCGTGAGCGAGGTATGCAAATGCAGTATTAATCGCACGCAAGCTGCCGGTTGCATCAATCACGACCGTGGGCATGTCGCCGCCCGTTATTTCGGCGAGCCGCGCAGGTACATCATCGCTCAATGCATTGACGGTATATTCAACGCCCAGTTTTTGTCTACAGAAGTCCAGCCGGGAATCATTGATATCAAGTGCAATCACCTTTCCGCCTGCAATGCGGGCAAACTCCATTGTTCCCAAACCGATAGGCCCTGCACCAACCACGAGCACAAACTCGCCCGGCTGTACACCTGCGCGTCTCACCCCATGAGCGCCAATCGCGAGTGGCTCAACCAATGCAAGTTCGTCAAAGCTGAGCCCGTCGCCGTGTACCAGCGTATGGGAAGGCACCGAGTAGTACTCGCACATGCCACCGTCGATATGCACACCTGAAACTTTCAGGCTCGTGCAGCAGTTGGTTTTTCCATTGCGGCAGGCGATGCACTCGCCACAGTGGAAGTAGGGGAGGAAAGTAACGGCCTCACCAACTGAAAAACCGGGGGCATTGTCCATTTCAACAATTTCTCCCGCCAGCTCGTGGCCGAGGGTTCTTGGATAGTTGAAAAAAGGCTGGGTACCTTCAAAAGCATGCAGGTCGGTGCCGCAGATGCCTATTCTTCTGATCTTTAAAATGGTATGATCCTTTTGCAGGACAGGCTTCTCGGCCTGCTGGTATTCAAATGTACCGGGCGTAATGCAGGATAGTAGTTTCATAGCTTTATGAATTGGCCAGAGCGCGGTCAAGGTGTACATATCCGCCATCAACATAAATCAGCTGACCGGTTGTATGGCTGGATTTTTCTGAAAGGAGAAATGCGGTCATGTTCGCGATCTCTTCGGCGGTTGTCATGCGGTTTTCAAGAGGGATCTTCGAAACGATTTCTTCCAGCTTTTCTTTGGGGTTCGGAAGTGTTTCAATCCACTTTTCATACAGCGGAGTCCAGCATTCCGCCACGATCACAGAATTGACGCGTATGCCATATTTCAGAAGCTCAACGGCCCACTCACGCGTCAGTGCATTGCGTCCGCCATTTGCGGCAGCATAGGCGGAAGTACCTCCCTGGCCGGTATCAGCCGTTTTCGAACTGATATTGACGATTGATCCTTTCGACTTTTTCAGTGCCGGCAAAGCGTGCTGGGCCATGAGATAATAATGAACCACATTCTTGTGCAAGGAAGCGATAAACTGGTCATAGGTGCCATTTTCCAGCCCCACACCATCATTGACACCTGCATTGTTTACCAACCCGTCGATACGGCCATACTGCTCCAAAATAGCAGCAACTGCGATTTCGGATGCTTTTGGGTCCGTAAGTTCGGCTACAACGTGGGAGGCAGCCAAACCCTGGCTCGTCAGTGCCTCCACTACTTTAAGGTTATCACCTTCATTCCGGCCTACAATCACCGGAATAGCACCTTCCGACGCGAGAACCTGAACAATCCCCTCACCAATTCCCTTGGCTCCGCCGGTTACAACAATCACTTTATCTTTTAATCCCAAATCCATTTTAAAATCATTTATCTGAAACAACACAAAACCAAATTATGCCACCAAATTCCTTCATCAATGTGCGGTCCCCAGCTTCACCTGCTTCACGGAATTATTCCGGACGGCAAAATACAGCACTACCAGAAAGCAAACCGCCGGCACAACGTAGGAAGTCTGGATGGACGACATATCCGACACCTGGCCCATGATCACCGGGAAAAAAGCGCCGCCGACAATCGCCATAATCACCAGCGAGGAGCCTATTTTGGTCTTTTCACCCAGTCCGCGTATGCTCAGCGCAAAAATGGTAGGGAACATGATCGACATAAAAAACTCCACACCAACCAGTGCGTACACCGCGAACATACCCTGGGTCGTAACCGCAATGATCAGAAGGACTACATTGATGATGCTGTAAATGGCCAGCAGCCTGGGAGGTGCAACAAAGCGCATCAGGTAAGTGCCCACAAACCGCCCGATCATAAAGGCAAGCAGCGCCACTGCGAGGAAATAAGCGGCTGTCTTTTCTTCAATACCGGCTACTTTATCGGAAAAACGAATGAAAAAACTGCTGATACAAACCTGGGCGCCTACATAAAAAAACTGCGCGGCAGTACCCAGTATAAGGTTCTTTTCACCCCAGATAGATCCCCCGGCAGCTTCGCCGGATTCTTCTTCGTCCTTGATTTCCGGCAAGGTTGTGCGCCAGATCATCACGGCAACAAAAAGCACGACCAGACCAATGATAACAAACGGTAATTGTACCGAAGAGGCTTCTGCATCGAGATAGGCATCGAGCTGGGTCGGCGACATGGCTGCCTGCTCCTGAGCGGTCAGCGTTTTTCCTGAAAGTATAAAAGTGCCACCCATCAAAGGAGCCAGAAAGGCCGCCAATCCATTGAAGGACTGCGCGAAGTTGAGCCGCTGGGTTGCTGAATCCGGGTCGCCGAGCACGGTAATGTACGGGTTGGCGGCTGTTTCGAGCATGGTGAGTCCGCTGGCAATTACAAACAGGGCAAAGAGGAAAAAACCAAAGTGCCGCATTTCGGCAGCGGGATAGAACATGAAGGTGCCGATGGCAAAAAGCACCAGCCCAAGTGTAATGCCGGATTTGTAACCATACCGTTTCATAAAAAGTCCGGCGGGCAGTGCAATCAGGAAGTAGGCGATGTAGGAAGCAGAATCAATGAGTGCAGACTGGAAGTCGCTGAGCTGACACGCTTTTTTTAAATGGGGTATTAAAATCGGGTTCAGATTGAGGGCAAATCCCCAGAGAAAAAACAGGGAGGTAATCAAAATGACGGCCAGGCGCGTCTTGCGATCGGACATAAACCAGCGGGTTCAGGGTTCAGGATTAATTCGCCGGCAAATTAAACAAAGCCGGTGAATTATATTCCTTTTGCCTGAAATAGGCCTATCTCAAATATAAATGCAGCTGTACTTCGTCTTTTTTTCTTCTGGAAATCTCTACCTGCGACCCGTCGGAAAGCACAATGAACTCGTTGCTGTTACTGATGCGGACGATGTGTTCCGGGTTGACGAGGTGCGACTTGTGGGTACGGATAAATTTGAACTGGTCCAGCATTTCTTCAAAGTGTTTGAGCGTCTTGCTGGCTACAAACGGACGTTTGTCTTTCAAATGGATGACCGTGTAGTTGCGGTCGGCTTCCAGGCGCACAATTTCGGCGATGGTAAAAAAGAACACACCCTCGCTGGAAGGGACCGCCAGCCTGAACTCCTTAATTTCCTTTTTCTCAATGTTGGCGACCAGGTTTTCGTAGAGCTGCCGCTTGTGGCGGTAGGATTCGTGCTTGCTCATGTGGCGCTGCACAGCCTGGATCAGCTCATCGGGATCAACCGGTTTCAGCAGGTAATCCAAAGCACTGAAACGAATGGCCTGGATCGCGTAATGATTGTAGGCGGTGGTAAAAATGATGTCGAAGGATGGGGTGTCCAGGTCTTGCAGGAGGTCAAAGCCATTCTGATGCGGCATTTCAACGTCCAGGAATACAATCCCCGGATTGTAACCGACGAGGATACGACGGGCTTCCTCGACGGAAGCTGCACACCTCACTTCTGAAATTTCCGGAACAAAGCTTTCAATATAATGCTGAAGAACGTTCCTGGCTTTGAACTCGTCATCAATGATCAGAACCTTTACCATAATGTTGCTGGATTTTCACGTTAAAGTATTTGCCTACCGACTTGTGTAGTAAGTACAAAGTAGCCCAAATAGAAGACAGAGACGCTTCTTAATAATCCTCCGGCTGGTCACGATTATTTAAAGGTAAAAATATGGATATGCTCCTCCTTTCCGGTTGAAAATTCAGCTGGTACACAATGCTTTTTACACAGGATAATTCATTGCTGCCAGACGAAAAACGAGCCGTGCGGCCAAGCTGCAAACAAACTACTTTGAGGCCTGTTTTTTTTCGCTTTAAAATATGAAAATATGAACTGGTTTATTGCAGGTGTTGTGGTACATGTCTGTGGCATTATCCTGGTGGCAGCCAATGCATTGATCGACCATTTTAACGGTTCGTCGAGCGACAATGCGGCGGTTAATCTGCTTGGGTTGGCGATGGTCGTAATCCTTGGAATTGCATTTGCCCTGAAAAGCTCAGGCATGCTGGCAGCGGCCAATATCCTGCTCTGGATACCGGGTTTTCCGATGGCAATCCTTTTTCTGTTCTTCCTTTTTTACCTGATATTGTCGTATTGCTCAGGCACGGGTTGGCAGTAGGTTCAATAATGCTCTGCATCGAGCGGTTTTTGCTGGAAGCTGTAAATGAGGTAAATCAGCGCGGGTAATATCAGCACGCTGCCCAGCAGCAGCGCCATACCCAGCGCCTCAATCGTTTTTTCGTGTCCGCTGTGTTCGAGGAGTGAAAGGTAGCCACCGCCTCTCAGGATCACAATGTTCGGAAAGTGCCGGTACGTAGTGGTAAGCAGGATCATGGTCACCTGAAATCCGGCCAGAATGCGCAGCAGGCCGATCTGGCCCCGGTACAGCAACGACCACATCCAAACCAGTGACAAGGTGGCAAACAGGATTGCAAGCCTTCCCACCCAGTTGCCGAATACCCAGTCTATCAAAGGTATTTTTTCAAAATAGGCAGCCGCAAATACGAGTATGCCGCAAATCACCGCTGCAATGTTGAAAAACTGGGCTTTGTGCGCGAACCGCAGCCGTTCTTCATCGCTATCTGCCTCGCCGATGAGGTACACCGATGCCAGAAAGCCGCATATCGAAACCGTGAACAAGCCTACTGCAGCCGAAAACCAGTGCAGCCAGCTGAAAATGTAGGCTGAAAGAAAATCACGTGCATTGGGATCAATGTGCCCGGAAACCGCACTGCCTGCAATGATGCCGAGAAAAAAAGGCGTGGTGAAGCTTGAATAAACGAAAATGGTATTGTACAAACTTTGTGTGTCATCCTTGACAGCATCATAATGCCTGAAAGTGAAAGCCGTACCCCGGGCAATAATGCCGAGCAGCATGATCGTCAGCGGAATGTGCAGATTGACAGACATCGTAGCGTAGATCAGCGGAAAACCTACAAACAGGATCACAATGGCAATGATCAGCCACATATGGTTAGCCTCCCAGATCGGCCCGATGGCAGCATACAGGGTTTTCCGCGTGATCGCCTTGTTTTTTCGTGACGTAAAAAGTTCAAGAATCCCCGCCCCGAAATCCGCACCCCCCAGCAGCAGGTAAAGCAGAATAGACGCCCAGAGGAATGTGATGACAACGTAGAGCATGGGAGGGAGTTTTAGTTTTAAATGATTGAATGATTGAATGACTGAATGATTGAGTTGTGAGTTAGCGAATGTGTGAGTGAGTGAGTGAGTATATAATTTTGAATGATTGAATGACTGAATGACTGAATTGTGAGTTGGCGAATGAGTGAGTGAGTGAGTGAGTATTTAATTTTGAATGATTGAATGATTGAGTTGTGATTTAGTGAATGAGTGAGTGAGTGAGTATTTAATTTTGAATGATTGAATGATTGAGTTGTGATTTAGTGAATGAGTGAGTGAGTGAGTATTTAATTTTGAATGATTGGATTCTGAACGGCTGAATTAGGGATTTAAAATGATTGGGTATCCTGATCAAAGAATCTGCTTTAAAAGTCAATTGAAAACCCTTTGCCCCACTCGCTAACTCACTCCCTCACTAACTCACAACTCAGACCATCTGCTAGCTCACTCATTTACTAACTCAAACATTCAATCATTCAGTCATTCGGTCATTCAAAATTAAAACTTGCTCACTCACTCATTCACTAACTCAAAACTCCCCCATTCAATCATCTAAAACTCTCCCCCTCCTCATCGTACAACTTCCCGACCATCTTAATCTGCCGGTAGAGCATGAAAATCACAAAAAGTGCCAGGGAAACGTATACGGCCGTGAAGAGGTAAAATGAGTAGGCAATGCCCGGCATGGGGGTGACGGCGTCGGCAGTGCGCATGACGTTGTAAATGATCCAGGGTTGGCGGCCAACTTCGGTGACGGTCCAGCCTGCTTCCACTGCAATGAATCCCAGCGGGGTCGCCAGCGCAAAAAGCTTGAACAACCAACTTTTGGTCAGCCATTTTTTATGTTTAAACAAAGCCAGCAGGTACACCGCAGCGATGCCCATCATGATCATACCCATCCCCACCATCGTTTGGAATGCATAATGCGTGATAGCGACCGGCGGGTGGTTTTCTTTGGCAATACGATCCAACCCTGTTACTTCGGCCTCGAAGTTGCCGTGAGCCAGAAAACTCAGAAAGCCCGGCAGCCGCAGTGCATATTTTACCTCTCTCGCTTCCTCGTCGGGTATGCCGCCTACAATGAGCGAGGCAGACTTTTCGGTTTCGAAATGGGCTTCCATCGCGGCAAGCTTGGCAGGCTGGCGGGTAGCCACATCCTTGGCAGAAATGTCGCCGCTCAGTGGCTGAACAAGCGCGGCCACACATCCGAAAATAGCAGCGATTTTGAATGATCGGGTATGGAAAGCGATATGCTGTCCGCGGAGGATCATAAGGGCATGAATGCCCGCGACGGCAAAGCCTGTGGCGGCAAAAGCGGCGATGGTCATGTGCAAGGCCTGTGAAAACCAGGCTCTGTTGAACATAGCTGCAATGGGATCAATGTTCAAGTATTGTCCGTTTACAAAGTCAAAGCCCGCAGGGCTGTTCATCCAGGCATTGGCAGCCACCACGAGTATACCCGAGGCCAGCCCGCTTACGCCCACAATCACCCCGGTAAACCAGTGAAACCAGGGATTAAAGCGTTCCCAGCCATAAAGAAAAAAGCCAAGCGCGATCGCTTCAATAAAAAATGCAGTTCCTTCCAGCGAAAAAGGCATCCCGAAAATGGGACCCGCATGTTTCATAAACTCCGGCCACAAAAGTCCGAGCTCAAAGGATAGTACCGTACCGGAAACAGCGCCTGTTGCAAAGAAAATGGCAACTCCTTTGCTCCACGCCTTCGTAACGTTCCGGTAAACAACGTTATGGGTGGTGAGCCAGTAGTAGTGGGCCACGGCCATGAAAAAGGGCATGACCATCCCAATGCAGGAAAACACAATATGGAACCCCAGCGATAGGGCCATTTGCGACCTGGCGGCTATAAAATCATTCATGGCGTAGTGTCAACCAAGGGTGTAAACTGTCGGATCAAGTGCATGTGCGGTTCATTCAAAGCTAGTGAAGTCTGGTGAAAACCTGCACTAAAAACCCACATTTATGACCGCCAGCATTGGTTTTTCAGCCCTCGTTTCCTTCTTTCCCGTGCAACTTTCTCTTAACCAGATCCCCCGGATATTTCAGTGCGAGCTGACGCACATCGTAGGTGAACTCTTTGAATGTTTCCTCCCACATCTCGGGCTCGCCGGGCTCGTATTCGTAAAATCCATGACCATTGAGCACGCCCTTGCCGCCTTCCCGAACCACTTTGTCGATCAGTTCGGGTACTTCCTGACCGTTGAAGAGGGTAGGAAGGAGGTTTTTCATCACCGTATGGTAGGCCGGTACACCCGTCAGGTCCATCCATCTGAAAATGCCCACAAAGGTCATGAAGTAGCCCGCATTATTCCGGCATGAGCGGTCCACATCTTCAATGGTTGCATAGCCGTTCTCCACCAGGTTGATCGCCTCACGGTACATAGCGTACATAAGCCGGTTGGTGATGAATCCGGCAATGTCTTTCCGCACCAGGATCGGCTCTTTTTGCCACAAATGTGAAAGTTTGTACAGGTATTCGCCGTACTGCACATCCGACGCGTCGCCGCAGATGATTTCCAGAAAGCGCGTGGTGTGTGCGGGTTCTGTCCAGTGAAGTCCCAGAAAACGTTCGGGATGACGGGTCAGGTTTTGCAGTGTACTGATCGGGATGGCCGAGGTATTGCTGCTCAGGATCGCATCAGGCGCAATCACATCCTCTATTTTCTTGTAAACCGAAGCCTTGATGTCGACGTTTTCAATGGTGCATTCATTGACGATCCGGCAGGGCCGGAGCTGGCCGTAATCTTCGGAGATCACCAGATTTTGGAGGTAATGCTCCGGGTCAAACCCGATCAGGCCTTTGTCGCGGGCTGTTTGCAGGTGCTCGCGGATGCGGTTACCGGCAGTACCCATATCCGCGCTGATCGGTGCGATAGCTACGACCGGATGACCGGCAATAAGGAGGCAGGTAACAATGCTGCAGCCCATCAGTCCGAGGCCGACGATGCCCACGGGAATTTCATTGGTGTTCATATTTACAGGTCAGGATGTTGGTTCAATGCAATGGAAACCAAAGGAGCCATCCTGACTGATTTACTACCAAAAAAGCCCCGGAAACTGAATTCCGGGGCTTTTTTGATAAGCAATACTTGTTATTTCGACCAGTTGGAAACTTCTGTTTCTACCTCTTCCCTGGTTTTGCCGAGCTTCTGCTGCAGGCGGCCAAGAAGCTGATCTTCCTGTCCTTCTTCATACAGCAGGTCGTCGTCTGTAAGATCTGCATACTGGGCTTTCAGTTTTCCTTTCAACTCATTCCAGTTTCCTTTTACTTGTTGTGAGAACGCACTCATGATATGTGGATTTTAGTTTGAACAAAAATGCTCCCTTCAGAAGCACCTATTTGCCGGTAACTATCTCAATAATCGTTCCTGCATCTATTCCAAAGCATTCCAGGGTTGGCGCGCAAAGGATGAGCAAAATATTTCCCGGTTGCAGAAAAGGCCAATGATATGCAGCATTAATCCAGGATCGTCATGCATTCAGCAGTTTGTCCAGCCGCACAATTGCCTGCACCATGGAGCGTACCGAATGGTAATTCACTTTCCATGAGTGGCTCATATGTTTCCAGATCGGCTCGCCCTGCCGGGTAAGCAGCGGAAGCCACTCGCCGACTTCCGAGTGGATCATATGGTCAAACACAAAGCGGTGGGTGGCATGGTATGCTTCCAGGTATTTTTCATCCTTGTAAACGCGGTACGCATCGAGCATCCCGATAATCACTTCCGCTTGCTGCCAGAACTCTTTTTCCCGGTCGTAAACCTCGCCGGAATGTGAACCTTCCACATACACGCCTCCGTACTCCCAGTCTATCCCATAGGCTACCGCATGGTCAAACGAAGCGCGCAGCTGGTCTTCAAAGTGGCTGTATGGAATATCCAGGATATCCAGCGCATGCATCAGCAGCCAGGCAAACTCCACATTGTGCCCGTAACTGGTATTGTCCTCCGCCGCCGCCTTCATCCCGTCTTCCGAAAAACGGTCCCAGCCCCAGATGATGTCAAACTTGATCTGGGGTGCGACGGTCCAGTCGGCCCAGAACTGCGGAATGCCCGTCTTGTACTCGGGATGCATGATCCGGTGAATCAGTAATTCTATGATTTCGAGCAGCTTGCGGCGGTGTACCTGCTTTCCGCTGGCCTCGTACAAGGTTGTGAATGCCTCCATCAGGTGCATGTGCGCGTCCAGCGTTTTCCGGTCACCACCGGCCGCTCCCGGTCCTTTGAGCTCCCAATTGCGGTGGAACATTTCAAAATATCCGCCATAATAAGTATCTGCACCATGTTTTTGAAGCAAGTCAAAAACCTTCTCAGCATATTCAAGGCCGCGCGGATCGCCCGTAGCCAGTGTGTATTCTGCCAGGCTGTACATGGCGAAACTATGTCCGTATATGATCTTCTCGTCAATCTTCACATTCCCTTTCCGATCCATGAGCCAGTAAAATCCGCCATTTTCTTCATCCCACATTTTGCCGATCAGAAAGTCGACTCCATGCCGGGCAATGTCTGCATAGCGCCCCTCACCATATCCTGCCCGGTGAGCAGACGAGAATGTAAAAACCGTCCGCGTTTGTGCAATCAGAGATTTTTCATCCTCGCCCGAATCATTTCCGGCATTGTCAAAGTGCGTGATAAATCCGCCGTTTTCTTTATCTACACAACGATTTTCCCAAAATGGAAGGAGCTCTGTGGTCAAATGGTTGTAAATTTCCTTGCGGTAATCGTGAAGCTGTGCTGCATTCATGGAGGTGGACATGCTTTTGGTTTTGTTGGATAAATGATTGTTCAGGCAAGCTTTACGGTACCCCCCGATTTTGCCGCCTGATAAATGGCCTCTACAATGCGGATGTCGCGCATGCCTTCCTCGCCGGGTACCAGCTGCGGCTTGTTCTGCATAATTGAAAGTGCATCTTCGTCCATTTGCTTGGCTTGTTGATTGTCAACCGGGAAGTTGATCTCGCCCAGTGTACTTTGCCCTTTGTTGTTTTCGTAGGCTGAAAAGTTGTCCATGTGCAATGAGCCTTTATCGTAATTGACTTTCAGAAAGTTCGTGTTGATGCCGTGGCTTCCCGTGCAGCTGGCTACTGCCCCGCTGGGAAAGTGCAGCTGAAAATGCGTGATCTCATCGGCCTCCCTGAAAATCTCGGGTCGGTTCACCACGTGCTGGGCAGTAAGGCTTACGGGCTCCTCACCGGCAGCCAGCCTGGCTCCCTGCAATGCATATACGCCCATATCATACATGGCGCCGCCTCCCATGGATCGTCGTACTTTCCAGTTGTCGGCCCTGCTTTCCTTATAGCCGGCTGCGCAGGAGATCAGCTGGACCTTCCCGAGTGATTTCTCCCGCGCAATCCGCATAAATTCCTGCGTATTGGGGTCGTGCTGGCACCGGTACCCGATCGCCAGGCTCCGCCGGTTATCCTTGCAGGCCCTGATCATCTCTTCACATTCCCGTACGTTCAGGGCCATCGGTTTTTCACAAAAAACATGTTTCCCGGCTTTCGCTGCCCGGATGGTGTACTCCTTGTGCATGGACGGCGGAAGGACTACATACACAATATCAATGTCGGGGTTGTTGGCGATCTGGTCGAAATTGGCGTAGGTGTAAATGTTTTTATCAGGAATGCCGTACTTTTTCTTCCATACTTCAGCCTTGTCCGCAGTCCCCGAAACAATCCCTGCCAGGTAGCAATTTTTGGTTTTTTGAAGCGCAGGAGCCAGGAGATCGGTGCTGTAATAGCCCAGTCCCACAAGTGCGACCCCCAGTCTTTCCTTGGGTTTTTTAAATGCAAATACATGGGGTGAAAACGCTGCGGCAGCCAGTCCGGTACCCGCCGCCAGAAAGTCTCTCCGCGTAACCGGAGTGATGATTTTTGTCTGCATCGTTCAGTTTTTTCTAGTTAAGTCAATAAATTTCCAGAACTACTTGAAGCGGCAAAAAGGCTTAACATTTGCAAATAGGCCTGCATACGTCTTACTTCGCAAAGAATATTAACCGCTGTTTTTATGAGCAATCCCGAAATTGTCGAGATACTGGAACTCACTGCCAAGCTGATGGAGCTGCATGGCGCCGACCCTTTCAAGATCAAGGGCTACTCCATTGCCGCTTTTTACCTCGACAAATACAAGGAGGGCGAGTTGCAGCACATGACGGAAGCTGAGCTGGTGAAATTGCAGGGCATTGGCAAAAGTACTGCGGGCAAAATCATGCAGATCACTCAGACCGGCACCTTTCCTGAACTGGAACAGCTCCTTGCCAATACGCCGCTCGGCGTGATGGAAATGTTCAATATTAAGGGAATAGGTGCAAAAAAGATTGCTTTGCTCTGGAAAGAGCTCGGGATCGACAATCTGCACGAACTGGAACTGGCCTGCCTCAATGGAAGCGTGGCCAAGCTCAAAGGTTTTGGCGGAAACATACAGCAAAAAATCCTCGATTCACTGGCATTCCTCAAAGACCAGGCCGGAAAGTTAAGGATGGACAAGGCCGCGATAGTGACCGATATGATCTGTCATGAGCTGAAAAAAACATTTGAAATGGTGGAAGTAGCAGGGGATGTACGCCGCCGCACGGAAACCGCGGAAAGCATTGTGGTACTTGTGGGAACGGATTCGCCTGCGCTCCTGCAGACGATCATCGGAGAAACACCATTGCTGGTACAGGACGAGAAGCGCTCCTCGCCCTTTGTGTGGCGCGGACATGTGCAGGACTTTGCGATCGAGATCGAGATCTTGGCCGTGCAGCCTGACCGGATGGTAAATGAACTGTTTCTGGAAACGGCTGATGCGGAGCACCTCGGGTATGTCACAACAACGGGTAGTACCCTCTGGAAAAAAGCCTATTATGAGCCTGCCGAAAGTGAGCAGGCGATTTATATCAATGCAGGCCTGCCATACATTGTGCCCGAAATGCGCGAAGGAGCCGGGGAATTTGCCTGGGCCGAGCGTCATTCCCCCGACCAGCTTGTGACCTGGAACGATCTGCGCGGCATCCTGCACAACCATAGTACGTACTCGGACGGCCAGCATACGCTGGAACAAATGGCGCGGTATTGCCGGGATCTCGGATTTGAGTACTTAGGCATCGCCGACCATTCCCAGACAGCGACCTACGCGCAGGGATTGAAAATAGAAGATGTGCTTCGCCAGCATGCCGAGATTGATAAACTGAATGCCCTGTTTGCTGCCGGGGATCCTGTAAAACCATTTAAAATCCTGAAAGGAACCGAGTCGGACATCCTGGGCGATGGTTCGCTCGATTATCCTGCGGAAATCCTGGCCAGCTTCGACTACATTGTGGCTTCGGTGCATAGTAACCTGACCATGTCGCAGGAAAAAGCCACTGCACGGCTGCTGAGGGCTATTGAAAATCCGTACACCACTATTTTAGGACATCCCACAGGCAGACTGCTGCTTTCTAGGGAAGGTTACCCGATTGATCATAAGGTTATCATTGATGCCTGCGCGGAACGTCAGGTTGTGATTGAGATCAATGCATCTCCCTGGCGCCTCGACCTGGATTGGCGGTGGATTTCATATTGTATGGAAAAAGGTGTACTGCTCAGCATCAATCCCGACGCTCACGCCATGGAGGGCTATCACGACATGCATTATGGCGTAGCCGTAGCCAGGAAAGGCGGCCTGACGGCCGAGAGTACCTTCAATGCATTTTCGCTGGACAAGATGGAGTCCTACCTGGCCGACCGCCGGAAGCTGTTTGGCTCACCGGCATAGCCTGCGGGTGGTTGTATTTTATAGTTGGTGATTGTATTTGACAAATGCACAATTACCCTGCATTCGTCAGAGTACCCGGATCCCGGCCTCGTCGCCCGCCATTTTTACGGGCAGGTGGCCGATGATCCCCGACTTCAATGCATCAATAAGGCGGCTTTTCATTTGCTCCCTGCTGACTACCAGGCACACTTCGCGGGCGGGCTCGGGAAAACGGAAGTTCCGGATATGCCTGCGCCGCTCCTCGGAAAGTTCGTGGACGGCCATCTCGGGCAGGATCGTGATCCCGCCGTTTTTCTCCACCAGGCGGATCAGTGTTTCGATGCTGCCCGAACGATAGTTAAAGCTGCTGCCGAACTGGCTGTTGCGGCTTAGTTCACACAAGCGTTGGATCTGGGTGCGGAAACAGTGGCCCTCTTCGAGCAGCCAGAGCTCATTGGGCTCAATGTCGGATGGCAAAATGTACTGTTTGGAAAACAGCCCCGTGTTTTCGGATACAAATGCAAAAAAACGCTCCTTGTACAGCGGGATCTCATATAAGCTGCTCTCTTCTGCCAGGGAAGCAACAATACCCGCATCCAGATTCCCCGTTTTCAGGTCGGTGATGATCCGCTCTGTGATCATTTCGGAGACGTGCAGGCGAATTTGGGGATATTCCGTTATAAATGGATTGACCACGTGCGGCAGCAGGTACGGCGCGATGGTCGGGATGACACCGATCCGCAGCTCGCCCGACAGGTCACCATTGAAATGCTTTGCAATCTCCGACATCCTTGACGCTTCACGCAGCACGGTTTTAGCCTGGTCAATCACTTCGCGGCCAATGCCGGTAGGTACGACCGGCTGCTTGGTACGATCGAAAATTTTGATGGAGAGTTCCTCTTCCAGCTTGCGGATCATCATGGAAAGGGTAGGTTGGGTCACATTGCAGTGCTCCGCCGCCTGAACGAAATGCCGGTAATTATCTACTGCAACAATGTATTCGAGTTGTTGAATGTTCATCAGGGTTGTAAATGGTCACTAAAAGCTTGTGAAGAAAACCAGCCGGGTTAGCCGCTTCAACTTGCAGGTAAATAGATTGAATTTATACAAATATAAAAACAATCATTTTGATTTATTATCCTGAACCCGCTAGCATTGTGACATAATTTTTTTCACCAGTTAAAAGCACATCACAATGTCGGACGAAAAGAAAAAGCTGACCACAGCTTCGGGAAGGCCGTATGCTGAAAATGAAAATTCCATGACTGCCGGTCCGCGTGGGCCGGTTTTGTTGCAGGATGTATTCCTGCACGAAAAAATGGCCCACTTCAACCGCGAACGTATACCGGAAAGGGTTGTCCACGCAAAAGGTTCCGGCGCCTATGGTACCTTCACGGTCACACATGATATTACGCAGTTCACCAAAGCGAAGCTTTTCAGTGAAGTAGGGAAGGAAACAAAGGTCTTTCTGCGCTTCTCGACGGTGGGCGGTGAAAAAGGATCGGCAGATACCGAACGTGACCCGCGGGGTTTTGCATTAAAGTTTTATACGGAGGATGGCAACTGGGACCTGGTAGGGAACAATACGCCTATTTTTTTTATCAAAGACCCTAAGAAATTTCCTGATTTTATACATACCCAAAAGAGGGATCCGCGCACCAACTGTAAAAGTGCAACCATGATGTGGGACTTCTGGTCGCTCAATCCCGAGAGCCTGCACCAGATCATGTTCCTGTTCAGCGATCGCGGCACGCCATACAGCTACCGCCACATGCACGGTTTTGGAAGCCATACCTTTTCGCTGATCAACAGTCAGCATGAGCGTGTATACGTGAAGTTCCACTTTAAGACGCTGCAGAAAATCAAAAACTTCACGAATGCAGAAGCGGGCAGGATGAAGGGTATGGACGCAGATTGGGCGCAGCGCGACCTCGTGGAGTCTATCGACGCGGGTGATTTTCCAAAATGGGCAATGAAGATTCAGGTCATGACGGAGGAGCAAACCCGTACTTTCCGCTGGAATCCTTTTGACCTGACCAAGGTGTGGCCGCAGGGCGAGTTCCCGCTGATCGACGTGGGTACGCTCGAACTGAACAAAATTCCCAATAACTTCTTTGCAGATGTGGAGCAGGCTGCATTTGCGCCGTCGCATGTAGTAGATGGTATCGGCTACTCGCCCGACAAAATGCTGCAGGGCCGCTTGCTCGCGTACCCGGATGCGCACCGCTACCGGCTGGGCGCCAACTTCGAGCAGCTGCCGGTAAACCGGTGCCCGTACGCGACGAACAATTACCAGCGTGACGGACAGATGCGGCTGGATGGAAACGGCGGTGACGCCCCCAACTACTTTCCAAACAGTTTTGATGATATTGAAGTAGATCACAGTTATAAAGAGCCCGCTTTGCAGCTGGATTCACTTACTGCTGACTGGTACGACCGCAATGGTGAGCATGAAAATGACCACTACACCCAGCCGGGTGTGTTGTTCAGGCAGGTATTTACGGACGAGGAAAGGACCACGCAGGTCAACAACCTGCTGGCTTCCCTCACCGCCGTCAATGGCCCCAAGCGCGAGGTGATCCTTAACCGGCAGCTATGCCACTTTTTCCGCGCCGACCCGGAACTGGGTGCACGCATTGCAGAAGGGCTTGGCATTGAGATAGATGCGTCGATGTTTGCCCACCACTGATCTGGTGCCTGGTTTGGAAAGGCGTCTTTATTGCGCTCTGCATTAAACAGATTTATCATTCCACATGGGGGTAAGAGCCCGGTCGGTTGTCCAAGTAGAGCAACCTGACCGGGCTTTTTTCATGCCGCTTGTCTGAATGCATTTTTCAAATACCATTTAACTTTCGATATGAAAAAGATTTTCGGACTACCAGCCTTGCTAAGATATGCTGTCTTGCTCCTGTTTTTTCCGGCGATGTGCCAGGGTCAGCACCTGCTCAACAGGATTGTAACTGTGAAAGTCAAACAGGAAGCGGTTTCGTCGGTGCTGAAAATGATCAGTACTCAGGGCAAATTCAGTTTTTCCTACAACAGTAACCTGGTTCCCGGCGACAGCCTGGTGAGTCTTAATGTGAGTGAAAAAACCGTAAAGCAGGTACTGGGGCAGCTTTTTAAAACCAATTACCAATACAAAGAAAAAGGGGAGTACCTGATCATCCTGCCGCCGGCGCGCGAAAAGTCCAACTTCATCAACGGGTACATTTATGATGAAGAGACGAACAATCCGGTGGATTTTGCCAGTGTATACTCGCGCCAGCTGCTCATATCTTCCCTCAGCGGCGAAGACGGACATTTTCAGCTTAAAGTGAGGGAAAGTGCGTATCCGGTTTCGCTGAGCATCAGTAAAATAGGATATGGGGATACGACGCTGGTTCTGGAAAATGCCCGCCAGGAACCAGTCAGGATAAGTATCCGGCAGCACGTTGTGAACCTCGATACGCTGATTGTCAGGCAGTCGGGCAGTGCGTCTACCTGGCTCGGACGTTTGCTGCTTTCCGCCCGCCTTCAGGCGCAGGGTCAGAATATTAGACAATTTTTCGTGTCACTCCCATACCAGGCTTCCCTCACACCCGGCCTGAGCACGCAGGGCAGAATGAGCTCGCAGGTAATCAACAAGTTTTCATTGAACCTGGCAGGCGGCTACACCGGCGGTACGGATGGAGCCGAGATCGCGGGCGGATTTAATATTTCAAATGGAAACGTGCAGTACGCACAGATCGCCGGTGGCTTCAATCTTGTTTCGGGAGATGTAAAAGGCGCACAGATTGCCGGTTTGCTGAACCACGTGACACAGTCGGTTATAGGAGCGCAGGTAGCAGGCTTTGCCAACAAAACAAAAGGATCTGTGCATGGCGCACAGGTAAGCGGCTTTGCCAGTACAGCAGCAGAGAAAATAACCGGCGCTCAAATTTCAGGCGCCTATAACCAGGCTTCGGATGATCTCGACGGATTGCAGGTATCGGGTGCAGTCAACCTGGCCAAAGAGGATGTTTCAGGCGCTCAGATTACCGGCGGGGTGAATATTGGTAAAAAGACGGTGAAGGGTACCCAGATCGGAGTTGTAAACTACGCGCACCGGCTGAAAGGAGTACAGATCGGAGTAATCAACGTGGCCGACAGCTCTTCCGGAGCGAGTATCGGGTTGCTGAATTTCATTAAAAACAGTACCTCCAATGTGTCTGTGTATACCAATGAAATTGTGCCTGTGAATGTTGCCTGGAAGCTGGGGACGCATCATTTTTATACAGTACTGCAGGCAGGGGCTTCGTGGGAGGAGGGAAGTAAGGCATATACCTTTGGCGCAGGGATAGGCAGGGAGTTTTTTCCGTTCAAACGGTTGGGTATGACGGCGGAGCTGGGAACACAAAACATCTACCTGGGCAACTGGGATGATATTTCTTTTCTGCACCGGGTGCAGCTCGCAGCAACGTTGAAACTGGGCAAAAGGCTGCTGTTGTTTGCCGGTCCGGCCTTCTCGTTTTACCAGTATGACGATGATCAGAAGTTGAAGGACGGGTATAAAAAATATCCTGCAAAAGGGTACCGGACTTACCGCATCGCGGATGAAATGACCTCGTGGATCGGCTGGCAGGCAGGCGTGAGCTGGCGATATGGAAGCGGCCTGAGGTAATCAGGCCGCCATGCAATTATTCGGTTGAATTTTGTCAAAAAAGCCCTTTGGCTTTTTCCAGCGCAAGGTCCAGCCCGGATGCATCCGAACCTCCCGCGGTGGCGAAGAAAGGCTGCCCGCCGCCGCCACCGCGAATTTCTCTGGCCAGTTCCTTTACTATTTTACCGGCATTGAGCCCGGTTTCCTGTACGATATTTTCAGCAATGAAAACAGATAGCTGAGGCTTGCCGCCAATTTCAGTCCCAAATACAGCGATCAGGTTCTCGACCTGGTCGCGCAACTCGTAAGAAAGCTGCTTCAACGAATCTGCTGTTGGCACCTCCACTTTTTTTACGATCAGGTTAAAAGTGCGGTGCGTTTCCATACTGTTGATCAGTGCCGTTTTCAGCGTCTGGATCTTTTCATTTTCCAAAACGGCAATCTTTTTCTGCAATGCCGCCCGCTCTTCGAGCAGGCTTTCCACAGACTTCACCAGGTCCGTTGGATTTTTCAGCAGGTCTTTGATCTTATTCAGGGTTTCTTCCTGCCTGCGCATGATTTCAAGCGCTTTTTCACCCGTTACTGCCTCTACCCGGCGTACGCCCGCCGATACAGAGCCTTCCGAAATAAATTTGAAGACGCCGATTTCGCCTGTGGAAGGGACATGCGTACCACCGCAAAGTTCAAATGAATATTTAGGGTCAAAGATGATCAGACGTACAAAGTCGCCATATTTTTCCCCGAAAGTAGCCGTCGCACCCTCGGCAAGCGCCTGCTGGATGGGCACGTTCCGGCGTTCTTCCAGCGCGATGTTTTCCCGGATCTTTTCATTTACCCGATCTTCAATCTTTTCAAGTTCTTCATCAGTCACTTTCGAAAAGTGGGAGAAGTCGAAGCGAAGCACCTCGTCATTCAGGAACGAACCTTTTTGCCCGACGTGGCTTCCCAGGATTTCCCGCATCGCAGAAAGCATAAGGTGCGTGGCGCTGTGATTGGATTTGATCCTGTTGCGGCGTGCCGTGTCGATGCGCGCTACTACCGGCCCGGCCTGCTGCAATGCTTCGTCCAAATGCTGGTCACGCGAAATATGGACAAACAGATCATTTTCCTTTTTGGTATCCACAATCCGCACCGACTTTGTTCCATGCGCTTCTGAATTCAGAATGAGCTCACCCGTATCACCAACCTGACCACCCATTTCTGCATAGAATGGCGTACGGTCGAGTACGATATGGTATTCTTCTCCCGTCTTGGTCTTCACCTTCCGGTACTTTACAATATGGCTGTGCGTTTCTTCAAAATCGTATCCCAGAAACGCGATGTCGTCGGCATCACGCAGCTCAATCCAGTCGGTGGCTTCTTTGGCCGCATCCTGGCGTGAGCGGTTTTTCTGCGCTGCCAATGCATTCTGAAAACCTTCTTCATCGATCTGAAATCCCTTTTCCCGTGCGATCAGCGCGGTGAGGTCCACCGGAAATCCGAAGGTATCGCTGAGCTCAAAAACCTCCGTCCCTTCAATCACCGTCAATCCTTTGGCAGTGAGCGTTGAAGTAATGGTGTCAAGCCTTTTCAATCCCGATTCCAGGGTTTTCAGGAAGCTTTTTTCTTCTTCCAGAATCACTTTTGTTACAAAATCTTCCTGTGCTTTCAGTTCAGGGAACACGTCTTTAAACTGATCCGCAATAATAGGGATCAGCTTATGGAAAAACGGTTCCTGGAAGCCGAGGTAAGAATATCCGTACCGCACTGCCCTGCGCAGGATCCGGCGGATCACATATCCCGCCTTTACATTGGAAGGAAGCTGTCCGTCCGTAATGGCAAATGCCACAGCCCGGATATGGTCGGCAATCACGCGCATGGCAATGTCTGCAAACGGCTCGATATTAGCGCCGTACTGTTTGCCTGAAAGCGTTTCCAGTACTCCAATGGTATTCCTGAAAACGTCCGTATCGTAGTTCGATGTTTTTTGCTGTATAGCCATACAAAGGCGTTCAAAACCCATTCCGGTATCCACATGTGTGGCTGGCAGCGGTATGAGCGAACCGTCAGCCTTGCGTTCAAACTGCATGAAAACCAGGTTCCAGATCTCCACCACCTGCGGATGGTCGTTATTCACCAGGGATTTGCCGGACACTCCGGCGATGTCAGCCTCCGGCCGCAGGTCAATGTGTATCTCTGAACAGGGACCGCATGGACCGGTATCGCCCATTTCCCAGAAATTATCCTTTTTGTTACCGAGAATGATCCGATCTTCTCCCACAATGCCTTTCCACAAATCCCAGGCTTCCTGATCAAAAGGAACTCCGTCTTTTTGATTTCCTTCAAAAACGGAAACGTAGAGCCTGTCTTTGGGCAGCTTGTACACTTCGGTAAGCAGCTCCCATGCCCAGGTAATTGCTTCTTTTTTAAAGTAATCACCAAATGACCAATTGCCGAGCATTTCAAACATGGTATGGTGATAGGTGTCAAAACCAACATCTTCCAGGTCATTATGCTTACCGGATACCCGCAGACATTTTTGCGTATCTGCAAGCCGCTGGGAAGGCGGGGTACCATTGCCAAGAAAAAAGTCCTTGAACTGCGCCATACCCGAGTTATTAAACATCAGGGTAGGATCGTTTTTGGCCACCATGGGCGCCGAAGGGACAATCAGGTGTTGTTTGCTGCGAAAAAAATCAAGAAAAGCCTGTCGGATTTGATGCGAGGTCATTGTAGCTGCTTTGATACCTTTATCTTCATAAAATGAGCGCAAAGGTAAAGAAAATCTGCTAAATGGGGCTAAGAAGCAGACAGTGGCAGCATGTGCTCCCGGCATCCGTAAAATAACATAGGCTAGTCGGATGGATTGTCATTTTCATAATTGTCGCATTGAGGTGTGAAGAATTTATGGAAGGGCAACTTCCAATGCCGGGTTCATATGCTGTGAGAGCAGGTTTTTCTGCTACTCTGTCTGGTAGTTTTCAGCATGATGTGCCTTGTCTGTGAGCCCTTGTTTTCCGGCAACAGCATTGGAAAAAAACCGCTCAAAAAGCCTGTTGCACATTCTTGCTTCCAGGTCGGCGAACTGCTGGATGGTCCGGTTGGGGGTCAAGTCGGGCGGGGAGTCTTCACTTTCGTAAATAGCGTCATCCATGATGTCGGACATCCATTGAAGTACCTCCTCATTTTTCATGGACTGAAACAAAAACCGGAGTTCATGCTCATTGCAGGTATTGTCTGCAAAGCGGCGGATGATGGACTTGATGTAAATTTCCTCCATATAGTGAATTGAGAAAGGGTGATATATAGCGCCCGCATTGCGGATAAAACTAGGTTCAGATGCCGCGGCGCAGCAGAAACTCCCGCACACTGCGCGTAGCTTTTACAATATGATCGTTGACAGTGCCCGGCGAAATATGCAGCTCAGCTGCTACTTCCTCATAGCTTTTTCCTTCCAGCTTGACCAGCTCATAAATTTGCCTGCGACGTGGCGGAAGTGCTGTTATGGCCTCTTTCAGGCAATTTTCATATTCCTGCTGCCGCGCACCTGCCTCCGTGTCATCATGAAACGTGGTCGCGGCCGCGATGATCTGTTCGCGGAGCCGGGTATCGCGGGCGGCTTTGGCCAGCATATTGAGCGCCATGTTTTTACAGGTTTTATACAGGTAGCTTTTCAAATGCTGCACCTGAGCCAGCGCATCCCTGCGCTCCCAGATTTTGATAAAAACTTCCTGCGCAATGTCCTCAGCCAGCTCACCGGCTTTGATAAACCGCAATGCATAATTGTAAATACGCTGAAAATAAGTGTAATACAGCTGCTGAAATGCATCCTCGCTGCCATTTGAAATCAGCACAGCCAGGTCTTCTTCCGGAAACTTTGCCTTTTTGCTCAAAAAAGTATGTGTATGGTGTGTGCCGGCAAATCTATCTGAAATCACTGCCTGAAAAAGCCCGCTGACCCTGGTATTGATCCTGTAACCTTTGCGGGTATGCAGGCGGCTGGCCTGGCTGAATATACGGCAGGTTTTATTCCATCAGCAGCTTGGAGGAATGGTACTCACCATCACTTTCAACATGAAGAATGTAAATGCCGGGCGGCAAAGCGGCTCCGTCTAGTACTGCTTGGTTTGCGCTCTTTTGGTGCTCAACCATAATACGTCCTCGAAGATCAAAGAGCGTGATATGCAAAGTGCCACGGCTGCTATTTTCCGCACTGATCAGAAACTGACGGCGTGCTGTTCTGGCAATGCGCACCGGCAATGCACGGCAGGGCGGCGTGGCCGCAACAACTTTGGAGAATGTCTCAGAGCTTCCGGTATCTGTCTCGTGTATGCGGTAGTAGTTTCCGGGTTCCGGCAGTGAATCTGTGAAGGTGTATGCGTGCATTCCCTCAGCCTCATTAGCAGCCGGTACGCTTCCGATTTTCGCAAAATGCACCCCGTCCGTACTTCGCTCGATAAGATAGTAAGCTGCGTTGTCTTCCATAACAGTACGCCATTCCAGGATCACCCTGCATTCACGGGCAGTGGCGGTAAATGAGGCGAACTTTACGGGCAAAGGGGTACTTACGGTGCTACTGAAAAACGCGAAGACGGCTGCTGTAACTGCTATTTCCTGAATCGTGAATTCCGACATTTCTACGGCTTCGCGCGCATCGGTATACCGGCGGAGGACCGGGTAGGGATCGTCTTTAAGGTAGCCAGCAGGATATCTGTTTGCCGAATCCTGAATGGCCAGCGACGAAGGCCTGTTCATCAGGAGCGAGGCAGCCGGCCCGAAAACAGGTACACCGGGCACAGGTTCAGGAAACACGCCCGTAGCAGTAGACCAATGCAGCGGGTGCTCGGGCGGGTGCACGCCAAGCCCTGTAATGTAGCTTTGCCCGAGCGGATTGTTGCCCAGCGGAATGTCAAGTTGTACCCGTGCGTGGTCCAGGAGCGCCGGATTTTTAAACAGAAAGCTGAGCAAAATATAATCGAAAGCATAGCTCTGTGCCATTCCAAACGTACCGTAACCTACAAAACCCTTGTAGGGATGATAAGCGCCCCGGTAGGGATGTACCTGCCATGTTCTGGAATTATAATTCGCCAGCAATTCATTGGTCAGGGCTGATCTGAATTCATCCACAATCTCATTCTGTATGGGATGGCCTGCCGAAGCATACGCCCAGGCTGCCTTGAATGTGTGCTGCTGCCAGCTCATCGTCGCATGAAACTGATGCGGAATCTGCCCGTACCACTTGCGGAAATCTGCTTCGTAAACCGGGTTGCCCGTCGTTTTATAAAGTTCAGCCGCAGCCCACGCCCGGTTATCACGGTCTTCCGGATCCGGGTATGGACCTGCTGAAATCCCCGGAACGTTCACTGGTAAAGAAGCTTGTTGATGCATTTGCAGAAAACCCCAGGCACGTTCGGCCGCGGAAAGGCAGGAGTCGGCATAGCCGGGCCAGACAGCTTGGAAGTTGCGTGCAGCCATCGCCATTGCGGCGGAGAATAAGGCCGTGGACTGGGTGGTTTTTTCCGAAATAAACAGCGTGTTCTGCTCCTGCTCGGGTAAACCCTGCGACCAGCTGGCGGGTGTGACACGAAAGTAGACCCCGCCGTCAGGTGCCTGCATCTGTATCAGCCAGTCGGTTTCGTACCGGATTTCATCCAGCCAGTCGGGAACATTATTATTTTGCCCGGGAATGTTGAGCTGATTGTCGGTGAATTTTGTCGGATACAGCTCCCATGCGGTGAACAGAATAAAAAGGGCGCTTGCGGCAGTGGGAACGTACCGGCCGTAATCGCCGGCGTCAAACCAGCCTTTGCTCATCGGCAGCATGGTGCCGGGAGGATAGTCGGATGGGGTGTATAGGGGAGAGTTGTTGTGTGAGATGTGAATCACGGCCTTTGAAGCAGGTAATCCTTTCCTTAACCACGCGCCTGCAAATGCCGCATCCAGGTTCCCGGTACGCTGGTAGTACAATGCCCTGGCCGTGTGATAGGCGGCTTCGTCGTACGCCGTGGTAGCTATTGCAAAATTGGGTGAGCGGCCATAGCCGGGCACATAAAGGTAATAGTTGCCGGAAGTCGTCAGGGCTGTAAAATCGAGCTCAAATACCCGTTCGCCGCTGAAAGCCGTATCCGCCTTCAGGTATTTGCAGGAACCTTTGAATGCGACTGCACCCTGAGCATTCCTGACCTCAAAAGCAGGCGGATGTACGGTGTCAACGGGCATAGACCAGGCGTCGCCCAGAAAATTGCCGAGCTTGCCCAGCTTTGGTCCGGCGGGCTGGTAACCAAGCTGGTTTACTTTTACATTTCCAGAAATATGCTCGTCCGTGAAAGTAAAGGATGTATCAATACCCGTACTATTTCCAGCGAGATCTTTGACAACAGGTACCGTAAGCTGGTATGCTGAGCCGCTCTTCAGTTTATCATTGAAAATAAGGTACAGAGCATACGCAACCTCCGCCGCCCCGGAGCCGGGCCTGATGCTTTTTACAAAATAATGCCGCCCGATTCTGGCGGGGTGTATCGGGCCGTGCTGCTCATTTGCAAGCAGGTAATGCTCCACGTTGTACAACGCTGCTGTATCCGGCGCCTCGCTCAGCGTCAGGCAAACCACCTGGTCAGAAACAAGGCTCAGCTGCATAGTGGGTGGCCTGGTATCTGCTACGCTGATATCATCCACATAGAAGTTGCCCTGAGTACCGGGCACTGTGCCAAATTCCAGGTACTCTACGGAGCTCAGGTCATATGCCGGGGTCCGCATGGAATCTGCGGGAATTATTACTTCACGATAGCCGGAACCGTCGGCAGCAGCTGCATAAGAGCTTACATCAACCCACTTGCCGGCAGCAAAGTAGGTGGTGAACCGTACCCTTAATGATGCTCCGGCTGTTGCCGCTTTGACAAAAAAACGAAGCTCGTTGAAATTGCTGAGATCGGAGCGCCATTTGCCCGAACAGTTGAGGCCCAGGCGGCTGGCATGATTGCCGTCTGGTTTGGCCAGGAAGCATGAGCTGCCGGAGTGTGCTTCTATAGCCGAAATGACCAGGCCGTAAGCCGTACTGCATATGGTGCCGGAGGCCTCTCCATTCCACAGCACTATATCCTGACCCATAGCCGGAAGGTGGATCAACAGCATCAAAAAATGTGTGTATAGTGTGAGGCGCATAGGCTGAAACCGGCTGTTTGCAGCACAGACAATCCGCTGGTTTGCGGCATATGCTGTTTACATCAAACAGTTTGCCCGGTATGTAATATCCGCCGGACGGCCTGCTTGCTATATCTTTCAGAAATTGAGTATAAACCGGTTGCCGGGCACTTTTTTAAACCAAAGTGTAGGATAAAATGGCTGCTGTGCGTGTTGCAGGGCACTATTGTTAACCTGAATGCATAAACTTACTAATGTGCCAGAAATGAAACCGTTTTCGGAGTTATCGGCTGAGGAGCTTGCAATGGAAAACCTGTTCATCAGATGGGTACGCTTTCCCGACGATCCTTCTGTGCGATCGTTTTGGGAAGGATGGATCAACAATTATCCTTCCTGCAAAGAAACCGTGGAGCGGGCGCGGGAACTTGTGCTGCTTGCCTCAGACTGGAAGCCCGACACCCTTACCAACCAGGAAGTCAATTCGCTCTGGGGACGGATCCGTACCTCGCTGGACATCCGCACGGACAAAGATTCGGGGGAAGCATCGGTAAAGTGGATGAGTAATGCCCGGTTCGAAGGACTCATTCTGCTCATTATGTCGCTCACCGTACTGGTGTTCCTTATTTTCTTTTTCTTTAAAAATTACTGATGCACCTTCTGCCAGCCGCATTCGTGGCGGGGCATTTCTCCGGTAGGACACATACCAATATTTTCTTTCTATAATACAAAATACAGCTGAATGAACATACCCTGTTCATTCTTATCAACTTTGCATTTGCTGCAAGATGCTATCATTATTTTGAGATAAATTTTCACAATGGCATCGTTCCCGACAACGGTTGCGGAAATAAAATTTGCCCTGAGCTTCCAATTGATTGTTCAAATCTCTATCCTGAACCACAGATATAAATTGCAGAATAGTACTAAATAGTATGACTAAAGAAATTGTTCAATTCTGCGCAATGCTCCTGCCCAACAAACTTTTCTTTGCGTCTCAGTTGTATATTATTTAAATATTTACAGAATAAATATAAGGTAATCTTGTAAGGGGACGTGCCTCATTTCACGTCAGGGTTTAGAAATCAGCAACTTCAAAAAGTCGGAGCTTATGAAACAAAGGTTTACGAATGCATGCTATGGTCTTGTCCAACTATCTTTTGCGGGTGTCGCACTATGCGGGGCACCGGACATAGCCCTCGCCAAAAATCCTGACCTTGCCGTAATCGTCGCAGGGATCGACAAAACAGTTTCGGGCAGGGTCGTTTCTGCCGAAGACAATACAGGCGTTCCCGGCGTGTCCGTGGTACTGAAAGGCAGCCGGTCGGGTACCAACACCGATGTCGATGGCAAATTCACCATGGAGGTGCCCGACAACAATGCAATACTCGTTTTTTCCGCGGTCGGATTCACAACCCAGGAGGTTGCCGTGGGCAGTCAGAGCATGATCGATGTCACACTCTCAGGCGATATGAAAACGCTGAGTGAAGTCGTGGTGGTGGGGTATGGTACCCAGAAGAAAAGCCAGCTAACCGGCGCCATATCGTCGGTGACGTCCAAGCAGATCAATGAAATGCCCATTACCAACCTTGGACAGGCCATGCAGGGCCGTGTTGCCGGCGTCGACGTGGCGCAGTCGGGCAGCAAGCCGGGCACTGTCCCGAAAATCCTGATCCGTGGCCGCAGATCCTTCAATGCGGGCAACAACCCGCTTTATGTCGTGGATGGTATTCCCTTATCCGGTGACCGGAATGAGCTCATGGCGACGCGTCCCTTCGACTTTGTGTCGGGCGGGTATGAAGATATGAACCCGAACGACGTGGCTTCCATGGAAATCCTTAAAGATGCCACAGCGACAGCTATTTACGGCGCGAGAGGTGCGAATGGGGTGGTACTGATCTCCACCAAGCGGGGTGCTACCAAGGGCAAAACGACCGTCAGCTACGATACCTATGTGGGTTTTACGGATGCACTGGATAAAATAAAACTCCTGACCGGACCTGAGTATGCCGAGCTGAAACGCGAGTCGAGGCGTACACTGGGTACTTACAAGGATGCCAACGGAAATCCCGTAGCGACCGGCGTGATTGATACCTATGCGGATTCCAAACTGTTTGAGCCCATCGAGCTGGACGGTATTGCCCAGAATCGGACGACCGATTACCAGGAAATGATGATCAAGCGCGGTTTTCAGCAAAATCATTCGATCGGCGTGCAGGGCGGAAATGAAAAAACGCAGTTCTACTTTTCGGGTGGTTTTTTCAAGGACAAAGGTGTCATTCCGGGACTGGATTTTACACGCACGTCCATCCGCGTCAACATTGACCATAATATCAACAAAAGGATCAGGGTAGGCATCTCGTCTTATGGCATGTACAGTCTCCGGAACGGAGCCAACCGCAATCCATATGGGTACACCATCGGTCAAAATCCGCTTGCAAGAGCCTACGACGATGCCGGTAAGCTGATTTTCGCACAAACTACCGATGCGCTTCTGACCAATCCCATGGCTGAGCTTGTCAAAGGCGCCCAGATTGACGAAACACGCAAGTACCGGATTTTTAACAGCCTTTATGCCGAAGTAAGTATTCTGCAGGGTTTGAAATACCGGGTGAATTTTGGTCCTGATTTCAGTTTGTCCAGGGCGGGCCGGTTTATAGGGGCGCAAACCAATGATATCAAAGGAGGCAATCCTACGGCAGCTACCAACAGCCAGTTTGGGTTTAACTACACCGTCGAAAATATTTTGACCTACAACAAGACCTTCAACAATGGCCACAGCCTGAATGTGACGGCATTGCAATCACTGCAGCATGATAATTTCGAGTTCAACAACGTGTCCGTACAGGGTGTACCGGTAGAGGGGCAGGAGTTTTACAATGTAGGAAATGCCAATACGGTGCTGGGCGTAGGCAGTAACCTGATCCAATGGACGCTGAATTCGTACATGCTGCGTGTTAATTACGATTTCAAAGACAAGTATTTGCTGACGGTTACTGCCCGGCGCGACGGCTCTACACGGTTCGGTGAAAACCATAAATATGGTACTTTTCCCGGCATAGCCCTGGCCTGGAACCTGAGCAATGAGGATTTCCTGAAAAGTGTATCCTGGCTCGACCAGCTTAAAGTGCGTGTGAGCTACGGTTTGACGGGTAATCAGGGGATTTCACCTTATCAAACCCAGGCTTTGCTGGGCCGCACCTCGTACGCCTGGGGTACTACCGCAGCCTACGGGTACCGGCCCAATACCATCGGCAATCCCGATCTGAAATGGGAATCTTCCGCAACCCGGAACGTGGGAGTTGATTTCAGCTTGTTTGCAGGCCGCGTTTCCGGCTCCGTGGAACTCTACCAGACCAATACTACCGACCTGCTGCTGTCCGACCAGCTGCCTACCTCGATCGGTTTCAATGCCGTGACGCGGAATGTGGGTGAAACGCGCAACCGGGGTGTGGAAGTAGGCATTTCGACAGTAAACGTAAATACCAAGTCGGGCTTCAAGTGGACGACGGATTTTACGTTTTACAAAAACAATGAGGCAATCATTTCACTCTACAATGGAAAAGTGGATGATACGGGTAACAAATGGTTTATCGGCAAGCCGCTCAACTCTTTTTACGACTATAAAAAACTGGGCATCTGGCAAACGAGTGAAGCAGACCAGGCAAAGGCTTATGGCTTTGCGGTAGGTCAGGTCAAGTTGCAGGACACGAACAATGACGGCGTGATCAGTGCCGATGACCGGGTGATCCTCGGGTCCGATATTCCAAAGTGGCAGGGTGGTATCACCAACCGGTTTAGTTATGCGGGATTTGATCTTTCATTCTTTGTTTTTGCAAGAATCGGGCAGAAAATTGTCAGCAAGTTCCACCAGAACAGCCTGACGCTGCAAGGCCGCTACAATCAGATCAAAGTGGACTACTGGACACCCAATAACCCCACCAATGAGTTCCCAAGGCCAAACTTCAACCAGGAATTCCCGGTGTACAACACATCCTTTATTTACTTTGATGGCTCGTTCGTGAAGGTGCGGAACATTAACTTCGGCTACACTTTCACGCCCAAGTTTGCGCAGCGGATCGGTATAGAGAGTCTGCGTTTGTTTTCCAGTGTACAGCAGCCATTTATTTTTTCCAAATACCGCTCCAAGTACAACGGTATCGACCCAGAGTCTGCTGACGGAAACGTAAACAACGATGTGACCCCGGCTACCCGCATTACTACATTCGGGCTGAACGTGAAATTCTGATCCTTCCAACATTCAACATCTGATCCAATGAAACTGACCTATATGACCAGGACTTTAAAGTATATCGGACTTGCCGTGCTGCTCCTCTCAGGACAGGCATGCAAGGATATCCTGGACGAAGACGTAATTTCCAGCATTTCCGACGATTACATGAACTCCGCGGCCGGGTTCAACTCGGCAGTCAATGCAGCATATTCCTCACTGCGGAGCTACTATGGCACCGAGCGCGGCCTCAGCATGACCGAGTTCGGCACCGATCTTTACACCACCGGAGCCGACGGCAGCTTCAAAGGTTTTCACCTGTACGATTCGCAGCTCATTGGTACCGTCAGTATTATCCAGGAGCTTTGGGAGGAAACTTACAAAGGCATCAACACCTGCAATGCCGTTATCGACCGGGCGCCTGGCATAACAGGGGTGGCAGATGCGGTAAAAGCGCAGCGCGTGGCCGAAATGAAATTCCTGCGTGCCCTGTACTATTTTAACCTCATGCAGCAGTTCGGAGGGGTTGACCTGCGCCTCAGTGAGACGGTGAGCGCTACCAAGGCAACTACCCGCGCCAGCGAGGACCAGATGTATGCTGCCATTATCGCCGACCTGGAAGCAGCCTTGCCCGTGCTTGAAAATAAGGCGAAGTCAGCCGATTACGGACGGGCTACCAAGGCTGCGGCGGAGCATTTGCTGGCCCGGGTTTACCTGACCAAAGCTACTTCCACAGCCAAAGCTGCCGACGATTACGTGAAAGCTGCCACCTACGCCCAGAATGTGGTGACCAACTATGGATTCAGGCTTCTGCCCGATTTCGCTAGTGTCTTTGCGCAGGGTGCCGGCGAGATTAATGATGAGGTGGTTTTTTCAGTCCAGTACACCGCAGATGCACTCACCAATGGTACCGGAAATACCCTGCACCTCTACTTCGGCATGCAGTATGACGTACAGGCGGGCATGCAGCGCGACATCACTTATGACCGGCCATTCAAGCGGCTGCGACCTACTACTTATACATTGGAAACGGTTTTTAAAGATCGGGTAAATGACTCCCGCTACCAGAAAACCTTCCGGTCGACCTGGTTGTGCAACACGGCCGGAGGAACTTTCACGAATGTTTTTGACAACTCAAAAGCTTCCGTGACCTTTAAGCCGGGCGATACGACGATCTACATTCCGGGAGTAGAATGGACATTGGCACAGCGGGCGGCAAAGCCTTACCAGGTGCTTGTACCCAGCCTTTATAACAACTCCCTTTTCCCGACGCTGATTAAATTCATGGACCCGATGCGGCCCGACAAAACCTGGGAACCCGGCAGCCGCGACTACCTGGCATTCAGGCTGGCGGATACTTACCTGATCCTGGCGGAGGCGCTTCTGAGCCAGGGCAAAACGGTGGAAGCTGCTGCTGCCATCAATATGGTGCGCCGCCGCGCTGCATTTCCCGGCAAGGAAACAGCCATGGAAATCAAGCCCGCGGACCTCACTATGGAAGTATTAATGGAGGAAAGGGGCCGCGAGCTTTTGGGCGAGCAAACGCGCTGGCTTGATCTGAAACGCTGGGGCGTGCTGGTGGACCGTGTAAAGAAATATAATCCTGATGGAGCTGCCAACATCAAGCCTACCCATGTACTGCGACCCATTCCGCAGACACAGATTGACCGGAGTGACAAGGCCTCTGACGGCAGTGCGGGTTTTCCGCAGAATCCGGGTTACTAGGCCGGCTTTTACCAAAAGCGCAAGTCACCGGCGGACAATCCCGAACGTTTTTTAAGAGTAAGTAAAACGGCCCGCCGAGCTTTTAATATCAGGCGGGCCGTTTTTTGGCTTAGCAGACCTTTGTTTTACATTAAACAAAAAATAAATGAGCTCCCTTTACACCAGACGAACCTTTATCCGGACCGCCTCATTTGCCTCGGCAGCACTCATGGGCTCGCCGCTCCTGGCCGGGGATTTGGTAAAAAAAGGTGATATCAAAATCGGTTATTCCTCCATTACCTGGGGCGGAAAAGACGAGCAGGCGATCACCGAGCTGGCTGGTCTTGGGTTCCGGGGCGTGCAGCTGCGCGCCAATACATTCGGGCCTTACCGGAACCGGGTTTCGGAATTGAAAGATGCCTTGCAGAAAAACGCTCTTACGCTCTGCATGTTTTCGAGCGGGAATGTGGATACCGATCCCGCCAAACTGGAAAGTACCATTGATACGCATGTGGCACATGCCAGTTTTGTTAAAGCCCTGGGCGGCAGCGCGATTCAGCTGACCAACAGTTTACGCCCCAAAGAAGGCAAGCCAACAATGGAATCGCTGAAAAAGCTGGCAGAAGTAATGAACCAGATCGGCAAGCAGACGGCGGATCTCGGAGTACAGGCTGTATACCACAATCACATGCACCAGCTGGGTGAAACGCCCGAGGAAGTGGACGTGATTGTACAGGCTATGGACCCCAGGTATGTGAAGCTATTGCTGGATATTGCGCATTACAAGCAGGGAGGCGGTGAACCGCAGGAAGCAGTGGTCAAATACAAAAGCGTGCTGCATTCGCTGCATTTGAAAGATACCAAGCCTGCTGATACTAAAAACGGCTACAAGTTTGTGGAGCTGGGGCAGGGGAGGGTGGATGTGCCTGCCGTATTTGCAGCCCTGGACAAAGTTAAGTTCAAAGGCTGGGCCGTGGTGGAACTGGATGGCGTACCGGATCCCGAAAAGTCACCCCTCGTTTGTGCCGAAATCAACAAGAAATACATTACCGAGACACTTAAGTACCCGATCTGAGGCTTAAAAGAGATAGTCTGATGTGCGGCTGTAAGGGTAGTCATGCAGGTACGTCGTTATGCTAAACAGCAGCTGCACTGATTTTTTTTGAATATAATAACTTTTGTATGAACAAGCTTGGAGTGCTTTTGATTGTCAGTCTTACCGTTTTTGCTCAGCATCTTGCATCGGCCCAGGCCGGGAAGGATGGGTGGACAATGCTTTTCAATGGGAAGGACCTGACTGGCTGGAAGCAGCTGAATGGTAAGGCAAAATATGAGGTAAAGGACGGGGCAATCGTGGGAACTTCCGTGACGGATACCCCCAACTCTTTCTTGACTACCGAGAAAAATTACGGTGATTTTATACTGGAATGCGAGTTGAAAGTGGATAATAAGCTTAACTCAGGCATTCAGATCCGCAGCCTGTCCACGCCCGACTACCAGAATGGACGCGTGCATGGCTACCAGGTGGAAATAGATCCCAGCGACCGTGCTTATTCGGGAGGCATTTACGACGAGGCCCGCCGCGGCTGGCTGTATCCCCTCGACCTGAACCCGGATGCGGGGAAAGCATTTAAAAAGGAAGCCTGGAACAAATACCGCATTGAGGCGATAGGAAATTCGATCAGGACGTTTGTCAATGACGTACCGGTTGCGCACGTGATCGACGACATGACGGCGAGCGGATTTATTTGTCTGCAGGTGCACGCGATCAGCAGCAAGGAGCTGGAAGGTACCCAGGTCAGCTGGAAGAACATTCGTATCAAAACTACCGGCCTGAAACCGTCGCCTGCCAGCAAAATCCGGGTTGTGAACCTTATTCCTAATCAGCTTTCGGATGCTGAAAAGTCACTCGGATTTTCCCTGCTTTATGACGGTAAATCTGCCGATCAGTGGAAGGCTTATCAGGGCAACGACTTTCCGTCGAAAAGGTGGAACTACCAGGACGGCACGATCACCGTTTCCAAGTCCGACGGCTCAGAGACGGGCAATGATATCGTGACCCGCAAGATGTACGGTCCAGCGTTTGAATTTGCATTTGATTTCAAACTGACGGAGGGTGCCAACAGTGGCGTAAAATATTTTGTTGATCCGAAATTCAATGCAAATGGGAAGTCAGGCATAGGCTGCGAGTACCAGGTGCTCGATGATGAAAAGCACCCCGACGCCAAGCTGGGCAAAAACGGGAACCGTACGCTTGCTTCATTTTACGACGTGATCCCTGCAGAGCGTCCCGGAAACTCGGTGAAGAAAATCGGGGAATGGAACCAGGGCCGGATTGTGGTACAAAAGGATGGTACGGTCCAGCATTTCCTGAACGGTTTCAAGGTGGTGGAATATGTGCGCGGCTCGCAGCAGTACAAGGATTTTGTGGCCGGGTCCAAGTTCAAGGGATTCGAAGGTTTCGGACTTTCACAGGAAGGTTACCTTCTCTTGCAGGACCACGGAGACAATGTGTCATTCAGGAGCCTTAAAGTGAGGCAGATTTTGTAAAAAGTATCAAAATAAACCATTTTACATCATGACCAGCAGGAGGGATTTTATCAAAACTGCAACACTGGCCTCAGCAGGCATTGCCGCCGGGTCACAGGCTTTCGGGGCAGCCAGCTACCGGCGCATACTGGGTGCAAATGACCGCGTGCGGGTGGGTATCATCGGGTTTTCGGACCGTTTCCGCAGCTCCCTGGCACCTAGTTTTTCCGATCATGCCAAAGAACTGAACTTTGAGTTTATGGGCGTATCCGACCTCTGGAACCGCCGTCGCGATGAGGCGGAAGCTTTTATGAAGTCCAAGGGGTGGTCCGGCAATGAATTTGTAAAAGCACGCAACAATGAAGAGCTGCTCGGCCGCAAGGATGTGGATGCAGTGATCATCAGTACCGCCGATTTCCAGCACGCGCTGCATTGTGCAGAAGCGGTAAAGTCGGGCCGGGATGTGTATGTGGAAAAACCTTTTGCCGAAACCATTGAAGACGCAAAGGTTGCACTGAAAGCGGTTGAAAGCTCCAAGCAGATTGTACAGGTAGGCTCACAGCGGCGCTCGGCACCCAATTACTGGGCTGCTTATGAGTATATTAAATCAGGCAAATTCGGGGATATTACCACCGTGGAAATGACATGGAACGTAAACCAGCCAGGCAGGTGGAGACGCAAGGAGCTCGTGGAGCAGATCCGGAAAGAGGATACAGACTGGGACCGTTTCCTCATGAACCGCCCCAAAGTAGCCTGGAACCCGCGCTACTATCTTGAATTCCGCCTTTTTTATCCATACTCATCCGGTATTCCCGGCCAGTGGATGGCCCATCAGATTGATACGGTTCACTGGTTTTCGGGTCTGGACGCACCCCGGAATGTGGTTGCGAATGGTGGCATTTACACCTGGAAAGATGGTCGTACCAATGTGGACACATTCAGTGCGGCTTTCGAGTATGGTCCGTTTGATGATAAATCCAAAGGTTTTCAGGTCATTTATTCATCCCGCTTCAACAACGAGGCCGGCGGCGTGAAGGAGTACTATTATTCCAATGGAGGTATGATCAACCTCGACACCAACAAGATAACTTCCGAAGGCGGCTTAAAGGAAAAAGATGCCAAAGGAATGGGCTTACAGGCTAATCTGCTGCCCGAAATGTCGCTGAAAACAGGGGACAAAATTGCTACCGATGCCAACACCGGCGCCGACCCGATGACTTCCCTGCACATGCGCAACTGGATGGAATGCATCCGCAGCCGCAAGGAAACCAATGCACCGGCGCGGGTCGGATTTAACCACTCTGTCGCCAATATCATGGCCACGCAGGCATTGCATACCGGCAAGCGGGTTACCTGGGAGCCAGGCAAAAAGGAGATTCTTCTGAGCTGAAAACGAATATGATAAAGCTGAAACAAGCAGGCGCCGCCTTGCTGGCACTCGGCCTGACCTCAGGACTGGCAGTGGCGCAGAAGGTGGAGCTCGTCACCAATGAGAAGGAGAAAAAGGTAGAGGTCAGCATTGATGGTAAACCATTTACCGCCTACTACTACCCGGGTCCCGACGTTCTGAAAAAGGCCGTGCTGTACCCGGTACAAACCGACAAAGGAACAATCGTAACCCGCGGCTGGCCGCTCGATCCCCGCCCGGGAGAGCGCGTGGACCATCCCCACCATGTGGGCATCTGGCTCAACTATGAGGATGTGAACGGTAACGATTACTGGAACAACTCCGACGCCGTAGACCATAACAAGCGGCCATACGGAACCATCATCCATACCGGTATTAAATCCGCGAAGGGGGGGAAGGACAAAGGAGCGCTGACGGTTACTGCCGACTGGGTAGACAAGGACGGCAAACTTACGCTGAAAGAAACCACAACCTACGTGTTCAGCGGGAAGGGTAGTACCCGTACCATCGACCGGGCGACCACGCTGACCGCCGTGATGGATGAAGTAGCGATGCCCGATGTGAAAGACGGCATGTTCGCGATCCGAGTCGCGCGTGAACTTGAACTGCCCTCCGACAAGGCCGAGATTTTCACCGATGCCAGCGGCATTGCCACCAAGGTTCCTGTAATGAACAATGCAGGGGTTACGGGCAACTATCGCAACAGCAACGGGATCACGGGCGAAGAAGTTTGGGGTAAAAGGGCAATCTGGTGTAATCTGACCGGAAAAATAAAGGATGAGAACATCAGCATCGCCATGATTGATCACCCTGCAAACGTGGGCTACCCGGCTTACTGGCATGCCCGCGGCTACGGACTTTTTGCAGTCAATCCATTGGGCATGAAAGCATTGAGCAATGGAAAGGATGTTTTGAATTTCAAGCTTAAAAAAGGAGAATCGACCACCTTCCGCTACCGGCTGGTGGTGGCTTCGGAGCACCTGACAGATGACGCGCTGAATGCGCAGGCTGCGGCCTATGCCAAAGTTAAGTAACCTGTACAGTTTGGGAAAAAAGGCGCCGGAACTCATCCTGGCGCCTTTTTCAGCGTTTGGGTGCATCCGCGAAAATTCAGCTGATCTCAGGAAAGCTGGCGTTAACCGTCACTAATGCAGGGTGTATTTTGGGAATCAGCACCAGAAAAGTTGAGTGCGTCTGCCTGAAAGCAGTTTTTACCTGGTATTTTGCACAATTTGTACAATGTATTTCAAACCTGGATATGATGAAGCAGAAGGTGTGGCTTGCGCTGCTCAGGGGTGTTAATGTAAGTGGTAAAATGCTGAAAATGCCTGCTCTGAAAAGTGCCCTCGAACAGGCTGGCTTCAAGCAAGTAAAGACCTATATACAAAGCGGGAATGTACTGTTTACGCATTCTGAGCAGGATCCTGCGAAGCTCTCGGCAGCTGTCACCGGAGTAATCCGGGAGAATTTTGGTATGGACGTGCCTGCAATCATGGCCGACGAAGCGTACCTGCGTGAGGTATTTGAAAATAACCCTTTTTTGAACGGGAGAAATGAGGATATCACCCGTTTATATGTAACTTTTCTGGCCGATGTACCTACTTCCTCACTGGTGGACGCACTGGACAGGCAGAAGTACCTTCCCGAGGAATTTGAGACCGGAACACGGGTGCTCTATTTTTACAGTCCGCTCGGATATGGAAATGCCAGGATGAACAACAATTTTTTTGAAAATAAACTAAAACTCACCGCCACCACCCGCAACTGGAAATCGGTTTCAGAACTGCTGAAAATGTTGGGTGAAATGAACGTACAATAACCAATTTATATGGAAGATCAATCGAGAAGACAGTTTTTACAGAACGCAGGTCTGGCTGGCCTGGCCACGGTGTCGCCCCTGGCGGCTGCGCCGGAAAAAAGCAAGGAGCTCTTTATCCACCATGTGTACTTTTACCTGAAAGATCCCAACAATGCACAGGACGAAGCCAAGCTGCTCGAAGGTCTGCACAAGCTGTCCAAAGTACCCACGATCCAGTATGTGCATATCGGCAAGCCGGCAAGTACCAACCGCTCCGTAATCGTCCGGGATTATACATTTTCATGGATGTGTTTTTTCAAAAATATCATTGAGGAGGAGATCTATCAGACGCACCCGATCCACCTCGACTTTGTGAAAAATTACTCGCATTTGTGGGAGAAAGTACTGGTATATGATTCAGTAGGCCCTAAAAACGCCGACGAAGCCTGATCCTCCCAAATCCCGACGCTATGTTCCGAAACTACTTCTTGGCTGCTGCTGCGGCCACACTTTTTTTTACGGCCGCTACCGCACAGGAGTCCGTCCGGCTCAACCAGGTAGGTTTCTATCCCAATGCTCCCAAAATTGCGGTGGTTGTGGGCGGACAGGAAGGTGCATTTACCATCAAGGATGCAGTGTCGGGCAAAGTTGCATTCAGAGCGGAACTGGGGAAGGAGGGAGCCAGCCAGTATTCGGGTAAAAAAAGCCGGATCGCTGATTTTTCGGCATTTAAGAAGCCCGGGAAATATGTGGTTGAGGCCGCGGGCGGCAAGTCACATCCTTTTGAAATCAAAGAAAAAGTACACCGCCCTGTCGCCATCGCGGCATTGAAAGGGTTTTACTACCAGCGGGTGTCGGCAGGCCTTCCCGAAAAATATGCAGGAAAATGGGCGCGTAAAGCCGGCCACCCAGATGATAACGTGCTGATCCATGCTTCGGCAATATCAGATTCCCGGCCCGAAAATGCGGCCATCAGCTCGCCACGCGGTTGGTATGATGCCGGTGATTATAACAAGTACATTGTCAATTCGGGCATTACGATGGGTACCTTGTTGTCGCTTTATGAAGATTTTCCTTCGTTTTTTGAAGACTTCAATGCCGGTATCCCGGAGAGCAACAATGCCGTGCCTGACCTGCTCGATGAGGCATTGTGGAACCTGCGCTGGATGCTCACCATGCAGGATCCTGCGGACGGCGGTGTTTACCATAAACTCACGAATCCGCGCTTTGACGGCATGATCATGCCCGACGCCGCAACCAAGCCACGGTATGTAGTTCAGAAAAGTACTGCTGCTGCATTGGATTTCGTAGCGGTTATGGCGCAGGCTGCACGGGTTTTCAAAGGTTTTGATAGTCAGCTTCCCGGCCTGGCCGACTCCTGCTCGGCCGCCGCTGTCAGGGCATGGGCGTGGAGCAAACAAAACCCGGCTGTGCTTTACAACCAGGAGGAAATGAACAAGCAGTTTGAGCCGGACATCGTGACAGGTGCCTACGGTGACCGGGATGTAAGTGACGAGTGGATTTGGGCAGGATCGGAAATGTTTGCGCTGACCCACAATCAAGAATATCTTAAAGGTATCGTTCTGCCGGCCGGACAAGTACTTCCGCTGCCTTCGTGGAACCAGGTGAAAGCACTCGGGTACTATACGTTGCTGCGTCACAGTGAAAGTGCAAAGCTGGAAAGCCAGCTTGCGACTGCGGTGAAAAAAAGCATTATGGACCTGGCGGATCAGTTGCTGGATGGTGCGGATCAGCAGGCTTACCGGATGGTGATGGGAAAAAATGCCCGGGATTACAGTTGGGGAAGCAGCTCTGTGGCGGCCAACCAGGGCATTGTGCTGTTGTATGCACACAAAATCAGCGCCGACCGCAAGTATGTACATGCCGCCCTCGGCAACCTCGACTACCTGCTTGGGCGCAATGCAACGGGCTATTGCCTGCTCACAGGCTTCGGCTCCAAACAGGTGATGCATCCGCACCACCGGCCTTCGATTGCAGATGGTATTGCCGAGCCGGTACCCGGATTGCTGTCTGGCGGCCCCAACCCTGGTCAGCAGGATAAATGCACTACTTACACGAGCAAATTTGCCGACGAATCCTTTACAGACGCTGATTGCTCATACGCCTCCAATGAAATCGCTATTAACTGGAATGCCCCTATGGTATACCTGGCGGCAGCCATAGAGGCATTGATGAAGTAAACTATTCTTTTCCTTTTTGAACTGGCACCGTCGGCGGAGTCTCATTGTAGCCTTCGTTGTCATTCATATTCTTTTGTTCGGAGTCGCGTACGGCTTCTTTTTCCAGTGTTTTGGGAGGAACCATGCTGTCGTCTTCCTGTTTTTCCTTGCCTTTTGGCCCGCTGTGGGTGGGAGAGCCGCCTTCCACGTGCTTGGTATTTGGTTCAGTCTTCATGATCGTATATTTTGTAAAAACAATGACAAATTTCAGGCCAGGGATCTGAGATCGTGTATTTTCATCCTATAAACAAAGCGCATCGATGGATATCAGTCGTACAAGCATCAGACAGGCTACGGCATTCGACAAGGAAATCATTTACGAAATGATCTGCGGACTCGAAAATGCAAGACTGGACAGCACAGGCTTCGGGCGCGCATTTGACCAGAACATTGCCAGCGACCATATCCGGTACTTTATCGCTGAGACAGACGGTCAGCCTGTTGGAATGGTAAGCTGCCACATTCAGCCGCTGCTGCATCATGCCGCATTGGTGTCCGAGATACAGGAAATGTACGTGGAGCCTGCATACCGTTCACAGCAGATCGGCAAATTGCTGATGCAGCACGTTGCGGATTATGCAAAAAGCAGGGGTGCCATTCAAATGGAAGTTACGTCGCGTGCTACCCGGGAAAGTGCCCACCGTTTTTACCAGCGGGAGGGCTTTGCCAAGTCGCACGTGAAGCTGGTCCGTTACTTTGATCAATAAAAAAAACGTCCCGTCAGCGACAGAACGTTTTCTGAAATACCCTAAACCTTCAACTGTCATTCATATCAGTAGCGGCGGCGTGGCTCACGCGCCCATTCATCCCCGCGGCGGCCACTCATGTTGCGGGTGTCAGCCATCAGTTGTTCGAGGTCGCTGCGCAGGATGCGGGCTTCCCTGGGCGATAGTCTTCCCCGGTGCGACAAGCGGCGCTGCTTCATCTCAATGCCCTCATACCGTCTCATCAGCATATGCGCATCACGCCGGCTGAGCGAGCCTCTTTCCACACCCATGTTGATCTGGCGGCGTGCTTCTCTTTGCATGTACTCAATGTCCATGGTACGGTCGGAGCGTACGTGACCTTCGTAGCGGTAGCCGTAATCGTCCCGTGGACCATACTGCGCGTGAGCCATTGAAAAGCTGAAAACAAACATCGCGGCGGCAACAAGTATCTTTTTCATGACCAATAAATATTTAAAGTTCATGGGTTAGAGATACACGGGCTGCATTGGTTTAAACGCGGTTTGTTAACGATTGTTAAGGCAAATAAAACCCCGCACAGCACCTGGTGGAAGGCTCAGGATTTATGCGGGATATAGAATTGTAAATGAAGGAATTGTGCCTCAGGAAAGTGGTAAGGTAAGCTGCGAGCGAATCGCCTCCTGAGCTTCCGCCAGCACTTCGTCGACCTTGCGCCCGGCCGGTTCAATGCCGGGTAATATGGTCCACCTGAGGGTTGAAAAGGATCTGAGGGGAAAAATTCCTTTCGGGTTGAAGGTGCCGGTGCCGTCAATAGCGACCGGGACAACGAGCGCCCCGGGAGCACGTTTCAGCAGTGTGGCTACTCCTCCCGAAACAAAGGGCTTCATGATGCCGCTTGCCGTGCGGGTACCTTCGGGGAAAATAATGGCGGAAGATTTTTCCTCCTGGATGAGCTTGCCCAGCCTGGCTATTTCACTGATCGCCTGCTTGCCATCCTTGCGGTCGATCAGCGCGGCACCGCTTTTTCGTAAGTTATAGGAAATGCTTGGAACGCCTTTTGCAAGCTCAATCTTCGAAACGAAACGCGGCCGGTATTTGCGCATGAACCAGTAAACGGCTGCAATATCAAACTGACTCTGGTGATTGGCAACGAAAATAACAGGACGGTGATGAGGCAGGACTGCTCTGTTTTCAAGTACGATACGGGCGCCGGTGAGGTACATCCCGAAAGTCAGGGAAAAGTTGAGTGCATTGACGACCCGGCGGTGCGCTTCACTGCCAAACACATTAAATGCAATTACCTGGGCAACATGGAAAATAAGAAGGGTTAAGCCGAAATGGATGAGGTAAAGGGCACTTAAAGGGTAATCAAGGATTTTTCTCATTCTTATTTTTTCTGCAAAAATAGTTTAAAACTGCTTTGTTTTATTCTAATTTGTATGCCTCAAAATGATTAAAGTCATAACCGGATTGGTTTTATTTTGCGACTTTTGTAAAAATTTCAGAGTATAAAACACGAACAAATGGACACCGCACTTTCAGCGCAGAGGCTTGAAGTAATGCAGCATATAGGCAGGGATCTGGACGGGCTTATGGTCGAATATCTTAAACCCGTAGATACCAACTGGCAGCCTTCCGACTTTTTACCCGACTCCCGGGACGAAAACTTTGTAACCGACGTAAAGCTGCTGCAGGAAAGCTGCCGCGACCTGCCTTACGATTACATTGCGGTGCTGATCGGCGATACAATTACCGAGGAAGCATTGCCTACCTACGAATCGTGGCTGATGGACGTAGTTGGGGTGGACCAGGTAGGAGAGCCGCAGTCACCCTGGGTAGGCTGGGTGAGAAGCTGGACAGCCGAAGAAAACCGTCACGGCGACCTGCTTAACAAATACCTTTACCTCTCAGGCCGCGTCAACATGCGGGCTATGGAGGTTTCCACCCAGTACCTGATTGCCGATGGTTTTGATATCGGTACAGACCGGGATCCTTACCGCAACTTCATTTACACTTCCTTCCAGGAGCTGGCGACCAATGTATCGCACCGGCGTACCGCTACCCTGGCCAAGAAGTTCGGAAATCCTCATTTATCGAAAATATGCGGCGTAATTGCTTCGGACGAGATGAGGCACGCCAAGGCTTATAAGGCATTTGTAAGCCGGGTATTGGCCGTAGATCCTTCGGAGCTACTGCTGGCGCTCGAAGATATGATGCGTAAAAAAATCGTCATGCCGGCCCACTTCATGCGCGAAACCGGAATGAAAATGGGCGAGACGTTCTCACACTTTTCTGACGCTGCCCAGCGACTGGGTGTTTATACTACCAACGATTACATTGAAATTCTGGAAGATCTACTGCTCGAGTGGCAGATTGGCTCAGTGCGTGACCTGAACGAAAAGGCTGAAAAAGCGCGCGATTACCTGATGGCACTTCCGGGCCGCCTGAAAAGGATTGCGGATCGTACCCGCGTTCCTGATCTTCAGTATGAATTCAGCTGGATCAGCTAAATTCCATCTCAGGTACTTAAAACATAAAAGTCCGGATTGCACTGTGCAGGCCGGACTTTCATGTTTATAAATAGTCACAAATCAGCGTATCAGCAGCACGGCGCCCTTTTTGCGGATTACTTTTCCTTCATTGGAGGTGCCCTGTATTTCCCAGATGTAATCCCCGCCGGCAGCAATTGCCCCCTTGAAGTAGCCGTCCCAGCCCTGATCCATTTGTGTGGTGTGGAATACCACCTGCCCCCAGCGGTTGAAAATCGTAAATTTTTGAATGGAAGCAATACTCCGGAGTATGGGCATGAAAATGTCGTTTTGCCCGTCTCCATTAGGCGTAAATGCCGTAGGCAGGCTGATTCCTTCGTTTTGTCTGACGGTCAGGGTAACGCTGCCGAGCGCTCCGCAGCCGCTGGCAGTGGCAACCTGCACGCTGTACGTCTGGTCGTTTTCCAGTGTAGCTCTCGGAGTGCGGCTGGTAGGATCATTCAGGCCTTCGGGTGGAGACCACAGGTACGTGGCGTCCGCCGGATTGGTGATTTGCGGGGACGAAACGGAAAGCTGAAATGGGATGCCTGCAATCACAGACGAATTGGGCGTAACCACCAGCTGGATCTGATCGGTCACCGTAATCGTCACCGTGTCTCTTTGCGTACAGGCACCTTCCTGGGCTATTACAATGTAGGTGGTAGTATTGGCAGGCGTGGCCCTAGGGTTTTGGGCGCCGGCATTGTCAAGACCGTTCAACGGTGACCATGAGAAACCTGTTGCATTACTCGTAGTCGCCAGGGTAATTGTCTGCCCTGCACAAATCGTCGCATCCGCAATCGTTTTTACCGTAATATCACTGGCAAACTCCACGCTTACCGGCTTGCTGACCACACATCCGTTTCCATCTTTTACATAAACCTTGTACTCCGCAGGCATGACCTGGAAAGTATTGGCCGCCTGGAAAGTCAGGGAGTCAATCGAGTACTGGTAGGGGGCAGTACCTTTTTGTCCGGTAACCGTGAGCGTGCCGGCTTGTCCGGTAGTACAGTTCCCGGGTGTGAGGGTTGAGGCTACCGTCAGGTCACTGACAATAATCTGCTTCGTATTGGAAATCGTGTTTCCGCAGGCCACATTGGTAATATTCAGTGTCACCTTTTTTTCACCGGTCGTATTCCAAACAACCTTGTAAGGCCCCATGCCGGTGCCGGAAACCACGCGGCCCCCGCCCCAGTCCCACTGGAAAGTATAGCCTGTACCAGGTGCCGGAATGTTGCCGGTATATTTGATCTCCACTTCCTGGGCATTATTGCAGGCCGGGTTCGGACTGATCGAAAAGTCCGCATACGGATTGATGTTGGCTGTGGCGCAGATGTCCGCGTAATCCTTATCAAGGTCGCCCTGGGACGAATAGTTGTCTCCAAACGACAAATAAGCCAGGTTGAACTCGCCCGACTCGCAGCTTACTTCCTCATCGTCGCGAAAAAGGTGCACAGGATTGCCTGGCAGGCCTACATACCGGCCATCCTTGTCATTATAGGTCTGGTAAAGTGTATTGTTGATGTAAATATCAAAAGTATTGGTAGCTCCATTCCTCGTAAAAGTGATCAGGTTGTAGCTGTCAGTATTTAAAAAAGGAAAATCATCTCTTACCCCGAAAGGATAGAAATCGAAGCGAAACTCGTTGTTATCCTTTTTTTCAAAGTAAATACCCTGGTCTGAAACTCCATTGGAAAAATCTATGATCCTTGCCCACTGTGCGCCCGAAAAGCGCGAAAGTTTGACATACATCTGGATGGTGTAGGTATCTGCAATCGCATTGTCGGTATTGGGGTAGGTAAGGCCCCAGTTCAGATTATTACGGTAGACCTTCCGCTGAACAGAGCAGGGAAGCACATCCTGCACAAAGCTGCCGCCGCTGCTTGCGCCTCCGCATGATCCCGCAGCTCTTACGGGCGTAAGTGCCGGTCCGCACTCCGGTTTGGCCACTTCCAGATCCTCGAAAAAGCGGTAAGTATGCTTGATCTGTCCGAAAGAGCGGGAAGAAATAAGAAAAAGAAGAGGGAACAGCAGAAGTTTTAATTTCATAAATCCCGTGGCCGCGGTCTGAACATGAATATGAAAGTGCTTGTAAAAATAGGGTAAATACGCATAAAATGCGGTCGCTGCACAAATGTTTTAATCTGACGGTCAATACAAAAAGAGACCGGAACACCCGGTCTCTTCCACGTTTGCAGCCCGCATGTAAGCTATTTTTACGGGTTCAATGTTTTGATAGCTCCTGTTTTGATCATCAAACCCGGACGCACCTGTAAATTATCGCGCAGCTGTTTCCTGAATGTACCTACCTCCCGGGCAGCAACCACACGCTGGCGGGTGCTTGCCGGAATGCCCATTACATCCAGTGCTTTTCTGAAAAGCGTTTCGTTTTCATCTGCAAAAGGCTGGTAGGGAATCACATTGTCTTCAACGGCATAATTGGGTGTCATCCCATTGACTGTACCGTAGTCCGACTCATCATTGGCATTGGCAGTTTGCCCGAGCATGACATACGCGCCCCACTTCCAGCGGTTCTGGTCGTCGCTGATCAGCGAGCCAAACAAATTTTTGCCCGCCGTATGCTCCCCGATCGTTACTACATCCATATAAGGTTTCAGCCCATTGATGACCAGTTCGCTCGCCGACGCAGTACCATTGGATGTAAGGACAAAAACCCGGCTCAGGTTGCTCCCGATGTTATTGGCTTCATTTAAAAATGGGTACTTGAATGCATCCGTACCCTTTTGCTTTTCCCAGTAGGCCGTGTACTTATCGTTCCATTGTTCCTTGTAAAAGATCTTGGCATCGGACACACCTTTCCCGATCAGGGAAGCCAGCGTTTTGGCTGAGCTGATGTACCCGCCGGAATTAAAGCGAAGGTCAAGCACAAGCTCGTTCACTCCCTTGCTTTTAAAGTCAGCGAATATCTGCCTGAGCTCATTGTCATATTTGTTCTCACTTGCCGCAGTACCCGGTACAAACTGGGTATATACCAGGTATCCGATTGTTTTCCCCTGCTGCGGTTTTGAAACAACCGTGGAGAATGCAACAGGGTCCTCGCTTACTTCTGCCTTGGATACGCTGACTGTCGTGGCGCTGGCTGTAATTGCAGACCCGCTCAGGATTCCCAGAGTGAAGGTGGCTGTCTCGCCGGCATTCAGCAAAGTCGTGTAGTTGGAAGAAGTGAGCTGGGTACCATTGATCTTCACGATAATATCTCCTCTTTTAAGACCTGCCGATTCTGCCGGGCTGCCTTTTACCACATAATTAAGAAAAGCCGCAATATTGCTTTCGCCGGCATCCGTGTAAGAAAGCGTGTAGCTCATCCCGAAAACCTTACTTACACCATTAAATTCATTTTGCAATGCATCAATGTCGTTGGTGACCATAGAAAACCGGTCCACCGTCTGGCGCTTGTAAATCAGCTTTTCGAAAAAATCGGTGGGCTCAGCAGCATTGTCGAGCGACGACTGCGCAGGCATGTCTTTGTACCAGAAGTACGCATCGTTCATGATCTCGAACAGCCAGTTATTAACGTCCTGGTATTTGGCAATACCCGTAGAGTCCGTCGCAGTAACTTCTGCCTCTGGCTCAACGTCCTTGTTCTTACAGCCTGCAACTACAATCCCGAATGAAAGAAGAAAAAAATAAAATAGCCTTTTTGAATTAAACATAGATAGTCAGTTTGGATAATGGGGTAAACGGATGAGCATAGGCCGTCTTTATCTAGTTTGGATTTGTTAACGAATCTGTTTTCAAATACGTATCCCTCGGAAGATGTGTGGCGGATTAAAAAAGTTTTAATCACGCCCATAAAAAAAGGCCCCGAAGGGCCTGAATCAGATTATAACATCTATGGGTTACAGCACTCAGATGCCGGTCAGTTCCCGGAAATAGCGGCGGGCAATCATGGCATATTCGAGCGGGTTAGCCTTTGCAGGATCCTGCTCTGCTTCCAGCACAATCCAGCCGTGATAGTCGCTCTCCCGGATCGTCGCAAACAGGGAAGGGAAGTCAATGCAGCCTTCAGGATCGCCGGGGACGGTAAAGACACCCTGCTTTACGGCGGTCAGGAAGCTTAGTTTTTCATCATGTACCCGCTGCAAAACAGGCTGCCGAACATCTTTCAGGTGAATATGGGCCGTACGTCCGATGTATTTCTTCAAAGCAGCCACGGGGTCTTCGCCGGCGAAATGGAAGTGCCCGCAATCATAGTTCAGGTACACATTTTCCGGATCAGTCTCATTCAGCAGCCGGTCTGTTTCCTCCATCGTCTGCACGCAGGTACCCATATGGTGGTGAAAAGCCAGCCTGATGCCGCGGTCACGCGCAATCTTGCCAAGCTCATTCAATCCGAAGGTGAAACTATTCCATTCGTCGGCAGTGCGGAGGACGCCTTTTCCTTCAAATACGGGTACGTTCATCTGCCCCTGGCAGCTGTTCCCTGTTTCGCCTCCACCAATTACCTTGGCGCCCATGGCATCCAGGAAGTCGAGCAGGGCCGTAAAGTTCTGGCGGTTTTCCGCGAAGCTTTTGGTGGTAAGCTCATAGCTGTTCCACTGGTTGCAAATACGCAGTCCCCGCAGGTCCAGCGCTTTTTTCAACACATTGATCTCGCGCGGAAACTTGTTCCCGACTTCGCAGCCGGTAAAGCCCGCAAGCGCCATTTCGCTCACACATTGCTCAAACGTATTCTCACCGCCCAGCTCGGGCATGTCATCATTGGTCCAGTTGATAGGCGCTATGCCCAGATGAATGTTTTCGAAGTTCATTTTTTTTCGCTAGAAAGGGGGAAAAAGGAGAAAGGGAGGAGGGAGGAGGGAGGAGGGAGGAGGGAGGAGGGAGGAGGGGAGGAAGAAGGAAGAATCAAATAGAACGCTGATTTTTTCCTTCCTCCTTTCGTCCCTTCCTCCTTTCCTCCGTTTCTCCCTTCCTCCTTTTCTCCTTCCTCCTAAAGAAATATCCTCTGCGTCTTCTTGTTTTCCTGATATGTTTCAAATGCTTTTTGTACCGATTCCGATTGGGATACTTCTGCTACCGGGACTTCCCACCATGCATTGTAGCCTTTCACAGTGCGGTACAGGCTTGTTTCGATGTAAATGACCGTCACCCGCTCGTTGGTTTTTGATTTGGCCAGTGCTGCTTCCAGTGAGGCCTGGTCTGTGGCGCGGATTACCTCGGCGCCGAGGCTTTCGGCATTTTTGGCCAGGTCCACAGGCAGAAACCCGCCCGAAAGCTGCCCCGAATTTTCTTCGCGGTACTTGTACATCGTCCCAAAACGCTCGCCGCCGATGCTCTCGGATAGACCGCCGATGCTGGCATAACCATTGTTGTTCAGAAGTAGGATTGTGAACCTGACACCCTCCTGGATCGCCGTCACAATTTCATGGTTGTTCATCAGGTAACCGCCATCGCCGCAGAGCACATAGATCTCACGGGTAGCGTCTGCCAGGCGTGCGCCCAAGCCCGCAGCAATTTCGTAGCCCATGCAGGAGAAGCCATATTCAAGGTGGAAGTTTTTGGGATCGGTAGCCCGCCACAGCTTGTGCAGATCGCCCGGTGCACTTCCCGAAGCATTGATCATCACGTCGCGGTCGTCCATGAAGCTGTTCAGCGTGCCGATCACCACGGCCTGGTCAATGGGCGGGACGGTACCGTTACCTTCGGCATAAATCCGTGTTACCTCCTCATCCCACGACTTGTTCATACCCGCTATTTTGTCACGGTAAAATGCATCCACTTCGTAGCCGCTCAGCAATTCTGAGAGTTCTTCCAAGATAGCGCGCGCATCACCTACTACGGGCAAGGCAGCCTGCTTGAATGCATCAAACTCATTGATATTGATGTTGATAAAACGAACATCAGGATTTTTGAAGATCGACTTCGATGCGGTAGTGAAGTCACTATAACGTGTCCCGATGCCGATCACCACGTCGGCCTCATTGGCAATTTCAATGGCGTACTTGGTACCCGTGGCACCCAGGCCGCCAATGCTGTAAGGCGCATCATAGCGCACGCTGCCTTTGCCTGCAAACGTTTCTCCTACCGGTATGCCTGTTTTCAATGCAAAATCATGCAGGGCGTCGGTTGCTCCGCTGTATATCGCACCGCCTCCTGCTACGATCACCGGTTTTTCCGCATTGTTGATCCACTCGGCAGCCTGCAGAATGGCATTCCGGTCCGGCCGGGGTCGTCCTACGTGCCATACCCGCTTACGGAAAAGCTCCTCGGGGAAATCGTAGGCGTGGGTTTGTACGTCCTGCGGCATGGAGAGCGTCACCGCACCCGTCTCCGACTGGGAAGTGAGCACGCGCATCACCTCAGGCAGTGAGTAGATCAGCTGCTCGGGACGGCTGATCCGGTCCCAGTATTTGGAAACAGGCTTGAAACAATCATTGACTGAAATGTCCTGGGTATACGAACTTTCCAGCTGCTGCAAAACGGGATTAGGCTGCCGGGTGGCAAAAATATCGCCCGGTAAAAGGAGCACAGGCAGCCGGTTGATCGTCGCCAGTGCAGCACCTGTAATCATATTGGTAGCACCCGGACCAATGGAGGTTGTACATACAAATGCACCCAGCCTGTTTTTAACTTTGGCATATGCTACGGCTGCATGTACCATGGACTGTTCATTCCGGCTCTGGTAATACCTGAAATCAGGGTTTTCATGCAGAGCCTGACCGAGGCCGGCCACATTTCCATGTCCGAATATCCCGAAGCACCCGCCAAAAAAAGGCTGCTCCTCTCCATCGCGCTCGATGTACTGGTTTTTTAAGAAAATAATGGTAGCCTGGGCTACGGTCAGTCTTCGTGTCATTTTGTAAAACTGATTTTAATGAAAATCAACAGCCCGCCCGCTGCAACCCAGCAGGTCAAACTTTTCCTGCATGAATTTCCGGTAGGTATCCATGAATATTTTACCCGGTGTTGTAGGGGCAAATTCTTCAGGTTTGTCCCTGAAAAATTCCCGGTTCACCATCGTCCAGAGGAGGCGGGTATCCGTCGCAATGTTAATCTTGCAGATCCCCAGCGGAATAGCGCGCCGGATCTCGTCATCCTGCACACCCTTGGCATCCGTTTTCAACTGTCCGCCAGCCGCATTGATGCGTTCAACTATCTGCGGGTTCACATTGGAACCGCCGTGCAGTACAAGCGGGAAGCCGGGAAGCCTTTGCCGGATTTCCTCTAAAATGGAAAACTGAAGTCCCTGCCCGCCTGAAAACTTGTAAGCGCCGTGGCTGGTGCCTACCGCAATGGCGAGGCTGTCGCAGCCGGTGGCTTTTACAAATGCTTCCACTTCGGCGGGGTTGGTGTAAAATGAATGTGCGGCATCTACGCTCAGGTCGTCCTCAACACCTGAAAGTACCCCTAGCTCAGCTTCCACGCTGATGTTTTTTTCATGTGCACGCGCTACGACTGCCCGTGTTCGTGAAACATTCTGATCAAAATCATCATGGGACGCATCAATCATGACTGAAGTGTAGCCACTATTTTCAATCGCATCATAGATATGTTCCTCATAACCGTGGTCGAGGTGCACGGCATAAACTACGCCGGGATAGATGCGTGCTGCGGCACCGATCATCGCCAGGAGCATTCCGGCATGCGCATAGTCGCGGGCGAAAGGGGTTGTTTGGACGATAATAGGCGCCTGCGCTTCCTCGGCAGCTGCGAAGAGGCCATGTATCTCTTCCATAAAAAACACGTTTACCGCCGGAATGGCATACCGGCCGTAACATGCCTTAAAGAGTTGTTGTGTGGTCAGGAGCATGGTGTAAGGATTGTTGGCAAGCTACCAGAATACGGTGTAAAGAGCCGCGATAACGCCGCATATAATGATTGAACCCAGTACAAAGCTTCTGCCGGGGCTGAACATGCTGCTTTCGATTTCAAGCCCTTTCGGATTGTTCCTGCTTTTCGGGTCGGCTAGCGTAATAGTGATCATGATTGCGGACAGGATCAGAAAAATGATGCCCATACGGTCCAGAAATGGAATATCGGGCAGCAGAAACTTGCCTGCGGTCGACAGCGGAATGGTCAGCAGGGCTGCCGTGAGCGCGGCTGCCGAAGTCGTACGTTTCCAGAACATGCCGAACATGAAAATTGCAAATACACCCGGCGTAATGAAGCTGCTGTACTCCTGGATAAACTGGTACGCCTGGTCGAGTACCCTGAGCTGGGGCGCAATGACCATGGCGATCAGCATGGCGGCATAAATGGTATACCTGCCGATTCGCACCAATTGGCGCTCACTGGCGCCCGGAGCTATGTATTGCTTGTAAATGTCGAGGGTGAAAATCGTGGAAATGCTGTTTGCTTTTCCGGCCAGGGAAGCAACAATGGCGGCTGTCAATGCAGCAAAAGCCATTCCTTTCAGCCCGGCAGGCAACAGGTTGAGGAGTACAGGATAGGCGTGGTCAGGCTTGACAACCCCCGCAGCATCCATCATCTCCTTTTGAAAGACACCATTTTGATACAAAACAAAAGCAGCGATGCCGGGAATAACCACAATAATCGGGATCAGCAATTTCAGCAATGCGGCAAACAGGATGCCTTTCCGTGCCGTAGGAAGGTCAGCACCGAGGCTGCGCTGGATAATGTACTGGTTGCAGCCAAAGTACGCAAGGTTGTTGATCCACATGGCACCAATGATCACCGTCAGGCCGGGAAGGTCTTTGTAAAAAGGGTTTTCCTTGGGCAGAATCATGTGAAAATGGGTATCGGCCTGCTCGCGCAGCAAAGCCAGTGCATTGAAAATCCCGGGTTTGCCAAAATGCTCGGAAACAAGGTCGAGGGCAAGGTACGTGGTTGCGAGTCCTCCGAGTACAAGTACGATCACCTGCACCACATCAGTATAGCCGATGACCTTCATACCCCCGATGGTAATCACAACCGCAAACAGCCCCAGCCCGATAATCGCGTAGGTAAAATCAATGCCCGCGGTGACTTCCAGCGCCAGGGCACCCAGATAAAGAATGGACGTAAGGTTAACAAAAACGTACAGCAGCAGCCAGAAAACGGCCATAATGGTTGCCACCGTAGGGTTGTACCGCTCCCGCAAAAACTGCGGCATGGTGTAAATGCGGTTTTTGAGATAAACCGGCAGGATAAACACCGCCACGACAATCAGGGAAGCCGCTGCCATCCACTCGTAGGACGAGATAGCGAGACCAATCGCGAAGCCCGACCCGGACATGCCGATAAAGTGCTCAGCAGAAATGTTGGATGCAATGATGCTCGCGCCGATCGCCCAGAAAGTGAGCGAGCCCTCGGCCAGAAAGTAGTCCGTAGCGCTGACTTCCCGGGTCTTTTTTCTTTGGTAAATCCAGTAACCGTAGGCGGAAACGCCGATCAGATAAATGAAAAATACGATATAATCGAGCGATTGTAATCCGGTATTGGACATTCAGTTAAAAGAAATAAGGTAAACGAAAAATTGAAACTGCAACCGCCGGAAATGGCCTGTACTTACTCCGGAATTGTCATTTTTCGCATCAAACTTAGAAAGTTTCAAAGCAATTTGCTGCATTACCTGCCATTTCTGCCTGCCGTGCCGATGGCTGGTATCTCAGGCTTTTACCGTCGCTTCCGATATGGGCTCATTCACAGCCGATTCCTGCACCACTTCCGAAATCTTCACCGGCCGGCCCTCAGTCAGCGATCTCATGGCTGCAATCCCGATGGCAGTTGCCATAAGGCCATCATGAGCGTTCACCGGCGACGGTTTATCATCGAGTATGCAGCGGATAAATGAGCGCAGGCACACGCGGTAGGCATTTTCGTACCGTTCCAGGAAAAAGTGGAGCGGAAGCGAGCTGTGGCCGCCTGCATCATCAAAATGGATCAGTGAATCGGCCGTATTGTTCTCGGCTTTGGCCATGCCTTTTGAGCCGAATATTTCCAGGCGCTGGTCGTAACCATACACCGCCTTCCGGCTGTTGTCAATCACGCCGAGGGTGCCGTTTTCAAACGTAAGTACAATAACTGCCGTATCAATGTCGCCAAACTCCCGGATTTCGGGATGGATCAGCGCATCGCCTTTTACAAAAACTTCCGTCACCTCGCTGCCCACCATGTAGCGGGCCATGTCGAAGTCGTGAATGGACATGTCCAGGAAAATGCCGCCCGACACTTTCAGGTACTCTACGGGCGGAGGAGCCGGATCGCGGCTCGTAATGCGCAGGATATGCGGCTCGCCGATCTTGCCGGCCTCAACCAGTTGACGGATGTTGCTGAAATTGGCATCAAACCGCCGGTTGAAACCCAGCATGAGCTTCACGCCGTTTTCTGCCACTACCTGCTCGGCTTCCCGGATGGATTCCAGGGTCACATCCAGCGGTTTTTCACAAAATACATGTTTACCCTGTTTTGCGGCCGCAATGGTATAAGGTACGTGATACGGGGTGGGGGAGCAGATGATTACTGCTTCCACCTCGGGATGGTTGAGCACATCTTCGGCCTGGGTAGTTACATGAGGCACACCGAGGCGCTCGGCAAAAGCATGGGCTGCCGGCGACACGTCGGAAGCTATAATTACCTCGGCGTCGGGCATGTGGTGGACCAGGTTTGCCAGGTGGATCTGGCCAATCCTGCCCAGACCGATGACGCCGGTTTTTAGTTTTTTGGACATGGGGATGATGGTTGAATGACTGAATGACTGAATGATTGAATGGGAGTGGGTGAGTTAGTGAGTTAGCGAGTTAGTGGGTTAGTGAGTTGGTGATTGTTTGGGTTGTAATGGGGTTTTGGCTTTTTGGATGGAGATGGGGATTTACCTGGTTGTAAAATGCATGTTATCATGTTAGAGCTAATTGCTACAAGCTGATGGCTGATGGCCGACAGCCGACTGCCCAAAGCCGACTGCCTTTCCAGCCGCCCAAGTCCCCCTAAAACTTCCTTGTCCATTCCTTTAACCAGCGCTCGATAACTACCTTGGTTTGTGTGAAAAATTCGATGGCGTGCATGCCCTGGCCGTGGAGGTCGCCGTAAAAGCTGTCTTTCCAGCCTGAAAAAGGGAATTGCGCTACGGGTGCTGCCACGCCGATGTTGATCCCGATATTACCAGCTTCGGCTTCGTGCCGGAACTTGCGGGCGCTGGCACCGCTGCTTGTAAACACACAGGCCATGTTGCCGTACTTTCCTGCATTGATGAACCGGATCGCCTCGTCGATGGTATTGATATGAACCAGACTCATCACCGGTCCGAAAATTTCCGTCGCGGCCACCTCGCCATCCAATGGAATATCCTCAATAATGGTGGGAGCAATGAAGTTGCCGTTTTCAAATCCGTTTACCTGAGGATCGCGCCCGTCTACCAGCAACCGCCCGCCTTCGTGAATGCCTTTTTCGATGAGTTCCTGCACCCGGTTTTTACTGGCTTGGGTAATTACCGGACCCATCTGTACATCATTGTCCAGCCCGAAGCCTGTTTTCCGTGTTTTTGCGGATGCTACCAATGTTTCCGTAATATCCTTGTGCTCACCCACGGTAATGATTGTGGAGGCCGCGAGGCACCGCTGTCCCGCACAGCCATATACGCTGTCGATGACGATCTGGGAAGTCATTTCAAGATCGGCGTCGGGGAGGATGATCACCGGGTTTTTCGCCCCGCCCTGTGCCTGCACCCGCTTTCCGTTTGCGGCACCTTTGGAGTAAACATATTTTGCTACCGACGAGGACCCTACGAAGCTGATGCCTTTGATGAAGGGATGTTCCAGAATGGCATCCACGGTTTCACGGCCTCCCTGTACCAGGTTGAGCACGCCTTTGGGCAGGTCGAGCTGCTCCATCAATGCCACGATTTTGGTCATGGTAAGAGGTACCTTTTCCGATGGTTTGATGATGTAGCTGTTGCCGCAAGCCAGCGCATAAGGCAGAAACCAGAAAGTGATCATGGCGGGAAAGTTAAACGGGGCAATGCAGGCGCACACGCCCAGGGGCTGCCGGATCATGTACTCGTCTATGCCTTTCGCAATATCTTCAGAAAACGCACCCTGTATCAGGGCAGGCGTTCCGCAGGCATTTTCGACGTTTTCAATGGCACGCACCAGCTCCGCTTTTGCCTCCGCAAAGGTCTTGCCCGATTCCAGCGTAATCGTACGGGCAATATCATCAGCATTGTTTTCCAGTAATGTTTTTAGTTTAAACAGATACTGGATACGCTTGCTGACCGGTGTACTTTTCCACTCCTGAAAACCGGCTTGTGCAGCCTCGGCCGCATCCGCCACATCCTGCGCATTGCCTACCGGCACCTGTGCCAGTACTTCCTGGTTGGCAGGATTCAGTACATTGTCAAATGCTTCGGACCTGCTGTCGACCCACTGGCCGTTGATATAGTTTTTGAGTCTTTCCATATTGGTAAATAAATGCAGCATGAGGCTGCATGTTTGTTGAATAAATCTTTTTTACAATCCTTCGTAACCGGCAGTAAACGCCATCACCTCCTCATAGGTCGGCATGAAGTTGGCGCATCCTTCGCGCGTCACAATGATGGCGCCGCAGGCATTACCCATGCGCACACTTTTGTACAAGTCCCAGCCGCTGAGCAGGCCGTACGAAAACCCTGCACAAAAAGCATCCCCCGCGCCTAGCACATTAAGTACCTCCACCGGGAAACCGGGTATTTTCATCTCTTCCTTCCCGGACTGAAATATCGAAGCCCCGTCCTTCCCGCGCTTGACCACCAATGTTTTTACCCCTGCGGCCAGAATCTGCTGAATGGCCGTATCAATGTTACCGCGGATTTCGGGTGCGGATATCTGCTGATGTTTGATCAGGAGTTGTTCTTTGTCGGTCAGGAAAGTGGCCAGAATTTCTTCTTCGGTACCCACCACGATCTCAAAACTGCTCAGCGCAGCCCTGATGGTTACGCCAAATGCGCGCGGATCAAACCATTGATCCGCACGAAAATCAATGTCGAGCAGCGTGGTAACTCCGTGTTCCCTGGCCTGTTCAAGCGCGAAGAACATGGCAGTACGGCTCGGGTCCTTGCTGAACGCCGTCCCTGAAAAAGCCGCTGCCCTGAAATCGCCGAAGGGTACTGCCGCGACATGGTCGAGATTGAGGTTGATATCTGCACAGTTTTCACGGTAATACACGAGCGGAAACTTATCCGGCGGCTCAATGCCGAGCACTACCGCTGAGCTTCTTGTGCCGGGAATGGTAGCCACCCAATTGGTAAGGATCTGTTCCTGTTCAAGAAAATGTTTGATAAAATTTCCCACCTGGTCGTCGCCGATCCCGGTCAGTATGGCCGTAGCCAGTCCGAGGCGGCGACTACCGGTAGCGATATTCAATGGACATCCACCAACAAATGCGTTAAATGCTTCTATCTGCTCAAACGGCCTCCCCACGTTCGCAGAGTAAAGGTCAATGGAAGACCGTCCAAGGGTTAAAAGGTCGTAGGGCCGGGGTGTATCTGGGTTGGTCATCTTCGTTCAGGTATTATTTGGTTTTGTTGGCCGCATCTGCCCTTCGACTGCGCTCAGGGTGACAAAGGTGAAGTTGCCCTTCGACTCCGCTCAGGGTGACAGAGGGGGAGTTGCCCTTCAACTGCGCTCAGGGTGGCAGAGGTGGAGTTGCCCTTCGACTCCGCTCAGGGTGACAAAGGGGGATTGCGATTTATCTTTTCTCTTTTTCGCTTCTTCCTTCCTCCTTTTCTCCGTCCTCCTTTCTCCTCCTTCCTACCCATTCATCTCCGCCGTCACGATCGGCAGCCTGGGATCCTGTCCTTTCCAGGAGCCATAGATCCAGTCGTGATCGGGGTCGGAGGTGTTGGCCAGGGATTGGTCGCTGCCGGCGAGGAAGTTGAGATAATACACATTATAGCCATGGCCCGCTACGACTGGGTGATAGCCCCTGGGTACAAGTACTGCTTCATTGTGCCTTACCCGCACGATCTCGTCCAGCGAACGGTCTTCGGTATACACCTGCTGAATGGCATAGCCCTGAGGCTTGTCGATTTTGTAAAAATATATTTCTTCCAGGTTGGCTTCGAGCAGCGTACCGTCCTCGGCCACCTTACGGTCGTCGTGCTTGTGGGCGGGGAATGAACTCCAGTTGCCCGAAGGCGTATACACTTCCACGCACACGATCTTGTGGCAGTCAAATCCCGGTTCGAGCAAACTGTTGATCTGCCGGTTGGCATTGTCGCCTCCGCGGTACTCGATGGCGGCTTCTTCCGGGCGCTTCATGCGCGGCGGGTGATCCTCGTCGCTCTTGACCTTGCAGATGGCAATGTCCGTATGGTCCTGCTGAGCCGTGAGGGTGAACTCCGTATTTCTTGATAAATACATCGCATGACCAATGCCGCTGAACACATCCTTACGTCCGTTGCCCGTTTCCCAGGTCTGACCGGCGGCCTCTACCTTGAAGTTGCCTCCCAGGAGCACAATGCAGTATTCGTACGCACCGGTTTGGCCGGTTAATACTTCATCTTTGTCCAGCAGGCGGGCCTCAAAGTTCAGGTATGTCCATCCCGCCTGGGCGGCGGTAAGCGAGTGGTAGGTTTTCTGGGCAGGATTCGGCTTGACTAGCAGGTTACTCATTGCGCTGTTTTCAATTACATTTGCGCAATGATAGTCTTGTATAAATTAAACACAAAATGTAAATATGCTGATAACGAATGCAAACGTTTGAAAAAATTTCTAAGTTTTAATTGCTTTAATTCAAAGAATGAATCCTTCCCGTCCTGTTACCATAAAAGACATAGCCCGCCGGTTCAGATGTTCGCCTTCCACCGTTTCCAGGGCGCTCAACGACCATCCTGCTATCAATGAAGATACCCGCAAGAATATCCAGGAATATGCCCGGGAAGTAGGTTACCAGCGTAATGAGGTATCCCTGAGTTTGCTCAATAAAAAAACGGCTTCCCTCGGTGTGGTGGTACCAACGATCAGCAACTACTACGAAACAGCCGTGATTGAGGGCCTGCACACGGTACTTCAGCCGATGGGTTACACGCTCAATATTTGTGTGACCAATGAAAATTACCTGCTCGAAAAGGAATATCTGTCCAAGCTGCTTTCCAACCGGACCGAAGGCATATTCCTGTCCGTGGCCCAGGAAACGTACGATTCCGGCTACTATGAGCACCTCGAAAATGTGATCCAGCGCAAAACCCCGCTCATTTTTATTGATCGCGAGTACGAGGACTTTCAAACCAGCCGCGCGACCGTGGACGATTACCACGGAGCATTTGCCGCCGTGGAGCATCTGATCAACATCGGGTACCGGAACATTGCGCACCTCAAAGGTCCGAACGGGCTTACCGTATCGGAACAGCGCCTGAAAGGGTACATTGATTGTTTGAAAAAATACGAAATGCCTATCCTTGAAGAGCTGATCATCAACACCAATTTCAATGTGGAGAGTGCTATCGTGCCTACCAAAAGGCTGCTGGACATGGGGTCGCCGCCGGACGCCATTTTTGGGGTCAATGATCAGGTAGCTATCGGGGCCATGCGGGTGGTGAAGGACAAAAACCTGAAAATCCCGCAGGATATCGGGTTTGTTGGTTTTGATAATTCCCCGATTTCAGCCTACATGTTTCCTTCGCTGACCACGGTAAGCCGCCCTGGCCGGAAGATCGGAATGGAAGCATCGCGCCTTTTTCTGAACCAGGTCAATGGATCGGGTGATTTCCTGCCCGAGCATATCGTATTGCCCTCGGAGCTGGTGATCAGGGAATCGTCGCTTCGGATTTGAGGGTAAAATCAAGCGTTACTTTTTCAACTTATACTGTCACAATCAGGTCGAACTTAAATTGGAGTAATCTTTAAGTTACCTTTATTGTGGATAAAATTAGAGAAGTTGTCGCTTTCGGGCCCTACTTTGAAGCTTTTCTGAGTGCACAGCCTGTAAAGGTGCAGGACAAGATCTTCAAGGTAATCAACGCAATAGAAACATTGCAGCGCGTACCAGCTAACTGCCTGAAACATATAGCAGGTGCCCAGGGGTTGTATGAAGTACGCATTCAACTGGGATCCGACATTTGGCGCATATTCTGCTTTTTCGAGAATGAACGCATGGTAATTCTTTTAACCGGATTCCAGAAAAAAACACAAAAAACGCCTCGCTGCGAAATTGATAGAGTGGTTAAGCTGATGAATGATTTTCATAGATTAAAAGACCAGTCAGGATGGAAGTAAAACCTTGGGATAGTATTAAGGATGAAGTATACGGTTTGAAGGGCACAGACCGGCGGGATGCTTTGGAGAGAGATTTTGAGGGCTTTAAAGTAGGACTACTTCTCAGAAAAGCAAGGGAAGAAAGGAAACTGACCCAATCGCAGCTCGCAGCAATCGTTCAGAAAAAACGGGAATATATTTCGAAAGTTGAGAATGATGGTGCTAACCTGACCTTGAAAACGTTGTGTGAAATTGTCGAAAAGGGCCTCGGAGGTAAAGTGCATGTCCAGATTACTTTGTAAGGTTTACATCGAAATCCTTTGAAATCCTTAATTTCGCTTATGGAGCAAACATTGATTTCGACAGCGAAAGAGGATCGGTTTGCGGGATTGCCGCCGGGTGGAGCCCAGTTCCGGGTATCCGGGATCGGGGAAGATCAATGCGGGCTGGCTTCCTATAACCGGCGTGATTATTATAAAATAAGCCTCATCCTTGGGGGATCGAGTGAGCTGCTTTATGCCAGCCGGGGTATCACCATCGACAGGCCCGCTCTGGTACTTACAACACCCATTATACCTTATGCCTGGGAAGCCCGAGACGGTTTGCCCCGTGGCTATTTTTGTCTATTTGCAAACCAATTTCTATATACCCCTGACCGTGCCGAGAGCCTGCAAGAGGCCAATTTGTTCAAAGTCGGCGCCGATCCGGTGTATTTTATAGACGATCAGCAGATTACCTATCTGGAAAGCATTTTCCAGCGTATGCGCATGGAGGCAAATAGTGAATATCTATACAAATACGACATTATCCGCAGTCAGCTCAACCTGATCATCCATGAGGCGATCAAAATGCAGCCTTCAGTTGCTTACTTCAATCCTCCCAATGCCGCAGCGCGTATTGCCAGATTATTTCTCGATCTGCTGGAAAGGCAATTTCCGGTAGATGCTCCTTCCAGTACCATTCTTTTTAAAAAGGCAGGCGACTTTGCAAGCCAGTTGTCTGTACATGTAAATCATTTGAATGCAGCCGTGCAGGAGGTTACCGGGAAGTCTACCACTACCCATATCAATGAGCGGATTTTGGGTGAAGCGCGGTCGCTGCTGCATTATACCGACCGCAGTGTAGCGGAGATTGCATACAGTCTTGGATTTGAGTACCCATCGTACTTCAATAATTTTATAAAAAAACACACCGGCTCTACTCCTCTCGCACTCCGTAAAATACTTTGAAAACTATAATTATTGCTTTGAAAGCATTACCAGCCGGCTAAGCAGCACCGCATACCTTTGCCCATGTAAAAACTTAACAAGTAGAACATGAGCAAGGTAAAACGTATAAAACTGGGTTCTCAGGGTCTGGATGTCGCTGTTGAAGGTCTTGGCTGCATGGGAATGACGCCGATTGCCGGCGGGGATATTTATGGAAAAGCCAATGAAGCTGAGTCGATCGCCACGATTCACAGGGCATTGGAGCTCGGCATTGATTTTCTGGATACGGCCGACTTGTACGGCCCCCTGCTGAATGAGCGGCTTATTGCGAAAGCCATCAAAGGTCGGCGGGATCAATATACCATTGCTACAAAATTCGGTTTCGAAGTAGGGGATGATGAAAAGCTGACCTGGAAGTTCAACGGACGGCCTGATTACGTGAAGAAAGCTGCCGAACGATCCCTTAAAAACCTGGGTACCGACTACATCGACCTGTACTACCTGCACCGCATTGATCCCGAAACCCCGGTGGAGGAAACCGTAGGTGCAATGAGCGAACTGGTTCAGGAAGGTAAGGTCAGGTATATCGGGCTTTCCGAGGTTTCCGGCGACACGATCCGTAAAGCACATGGCGTGCACCCCCTGTCTGCCGTGCAAACCGAATATTCGCTTTTTGAAAGGGAGCCGGAGGTCAATGGGGTGTTAGCGACCCTGGATGAGCTCGGCATCGGGTTTGTTGCATACTCGCCGCTGGGCCGCGGCTTTATCACAGGCGACCTGCAAAGTCCTGATGATTTTACAGCAGATGATTTCCGCAGGCATATCCCGCGTTTTCAGGGAGATAATTTTTACAAAAATCTGGAATTGTTGAAGCAAATCCAGGAGCTGGCCGCAGAAAAGGGAGCTACTCCATCACAGCTGGCCCTTGCCTGGGTACTTTCCAGAAAAAATACGGTGGCAATTCCCGGGACAAAGCGTGTCAGGTACATTGAAGAGAATGCCGCTGCCGCAAACCTGGTCCTGGATCAGGCAGAAATCGAGAAACTCGAATCGGTCGTGCCGGTAGGAAGTGCATCAGGAACGCGCTACGATGCAGGCCAGATGCAGTTTGTGAACGTTTAATTCATGTAAAACAAAAGACCTGCCCACATAAATTACGGACAGGTCTTTCGTTTTTATTTAAAACAGGATTAATATCCTGCATTCTGCACCAGATAACCAGGGGAGTTGGATGCACCGTCGATCGCTGTTTGCGGGATTGGGAAAAGACGTTTTTTAACGTCGCTGTTTGATTTCTCCGTCCATTTTCCCTCGTATTTTCCAAAGCGGATCATATCCGAGCGGCGCAGCATTTCCCAGTAGAATTCAAATCCTCTTTCACGAAAAAGCAGGTCAAGGCTCATGCTGGTGAGTGCAGGAGGTGCCAGCGTTTTGGTGCGTGCTGCCCGCACCAGATTTACATCGGCCAGCGCACCGGCTGCATCGCCGCCTTTGCGCAGCTTTGCCTCGGCCCGCATCATGTAAATGTCAGCCAGACGCAGGATCACGATATCCGCTTCTCCTCGGTTACGACCGGTGTTGGATGAGCTGCTGAACTCATACTTTTCTACGCGGTACCCTGTATTGTAGTTGCTTCCTGCCGTCGTGAAGTCGATCAGCTCCGAGAAGTTTACGGCCAGATCTGCCTTGTTGCGCGTTACGTAATTCAGCTTGCCCACTTTCAGTTTTCCATCCGCACACCTCACAAATGCACCATTCACACGGAGAGCACCATATTGCTGCCCGCGCAGGATACCGCGGTTGATCTTATAGTCGGCGTCATTGATGCAGGTATCAGCTGCATTGGTGTAAACAGACATGTTTTGCTGGTAAAAACGCGGGTCACGCGCGGGATCCACAGCCCCGTAAGCCTGTACCCAGCTCTGGTAGAAATCAGACGTGATACCCGGACCATCAGTTCCATTCGCAGCAGGGAATGCCGCCAGGGGAAACTGGTCACCGGAGATCGAGAAGTAGGCCATCCGGTTGTGACCATTGAGTTCCGGCCGCTGGTCTACCGCGAAAATGATCTCGTCATTCGTATGGTTGTTGTTTCCGAAAATGGAGAAGTAATCCGCCGATAGTTTCGCCTGACCGGAGTTAATGATCTTGTCAGCATACTGGATCACCTTGTCCATTTCATCTGCTTTGAAATCGAAACTTGTACCATAGATATTGCGGTAAACGGCCGCATTCAGGTACAGGCGCGAAAGCAAACCCCAGATCGCAGCCTGGTTCAGGCGGCCCGGCCCTACGGTTGCTTTGGATTGCAGCACAGGCTCTACGGCCAGGAGTTCGCTTTCAATGTATTTCACCGCCTCGTCACCGCGCAGGATGGTCGACGTTAATGCCGGATCATCTTTGACAAACACAATGCCGAAAAGATCGAGCAGCACCATATTATAGTACGCCCGCATCCCGCGTGCCTCCGCCGTGTACAAGGCCGCATTGGCCGAAGTCGACGTTTTCAGACCATTGATCGCGGTAATGCATCTGGAAATTGACTGTACCAGCTGGTTCCACGTATTGAGCACATTGGGGTCCGTACTGGTGGTATTGTGCTGGTGCAATGCCAGGTAAATTCCATTGTCGCCCCAGTCCGTGCCACCGCGGTAGGGAAGGATGGCTTCGTCGGTCGAGATTTCCTGCAATGCAAAATAAGTCGTATGCTGGAAAAGGTTGGGCAGCAAGGCATAGCTGGGCGCCAGGAGCCCGTTTGCAGCTTCCTCTACGGACAGGTTTGCAGTAAGGGTTTCGTCCAGTACTTGCTCCTGAAGGTCGGTACATGCATTGCTGAACATCAGCAGGGCTACTCCCGAGAATATGAGTGATAATTTCTTTTTCATTGATACAAAAATTAAAAGCCGAGGTTGATCGCAAAAATGACCGTTTTTGCTTTGGGATAACTCAGGTAGTCGATACCATAGGAAGTAATTCCGTTTACCGAGCGGTCGTTATTTACCTCCGGATCGTAGCCGTTATACTTTGTCCAGACGATCAGGTTCTGGCCGGTTACTGAAATGCGCGCGGTTTGTATCCACCTGTTGATGCCAAGTTTCGAGGTATTGAGGTTATAGCCCAGCACAAGATTGTTCAGCCTCAGGAAAGAACCGTTTTTCAGGTACCGGGTCGATACAGGCGCCGAGTTGTTGACAGACTCAGCGGCATCGGCAAATGCTTCCCGCGTTACATTCACACCTTTCGACAGTTTCAGTTTGTAAAAGTTGGAGTTGGCTGTATTGTCGTACACCTTGTTTCCCGCCACACCATTGAAGTTGGCCGTCAGGTCGAACGCTTTGTAGTTGATGTTTCCGCTGAAATTGTACATGCGGGTCGGCAATGCGGTACCCGCAGCCACGCGGTCTTTGTCGGTGATAATACCGTCTCCGTCTACATCGCGGAAAGTACTGATACCATTTTCATCAAAACCTGTAAACTCTTTCAGGAAAAATGTGCCGATCGGCTGGTTGTTGAGGTAGCCGTTGATCGTCGCCGAAGTTAAACCCGAACCCTGGGCTGAACCCGAAGGAATGACCGAGTAGGGCGAGTTTTTTACTTCATTTTTGATAAAAGTAATATTTCCTGCAATGGAGTACCGAAGGCCGTTTTCCAATGCATTACGGTAATTCAGGTCCAGTTCCAGGCCCTGGTTGATAATGCGCATATTGGGTACATTGGTCCAGAAAGTACCTGCCGGCTGCACGGGATCCGCAGGAATTACTTCGAGCAGGATTTTCTCCGATGTTTTTCTGAAATAATCAATCTCACCGCTCAATGCACCTTTGAACAATCCGAAATCGAGACCCAGGTCGGTCTGTTTGGAAACCTCCCACTGGATATCGGGGTTGGCCAGACGGGTGTTGGTAGTACCTGCAGGGTAAGTCCCGGATCCGCTGAGCGGGTAGCTGGTGGTTCCGGATACCACTGAGGTAAACCTTGCCTGTGTGATTTTTGACGGGATTTCCTGGTTACCCGTTGATCCCCATCCGGCGCGGAGTTTCAGTTCCGAGAATGGGGAAGATTTCATGAAAGACTCTTCCGAAATGCGCCAGCCGACAGAGAACGACGGGAATGAGCCGTACTTGTTGTTGGTACCGAATTTGGAAGAACCATCCACCCGCAAAGTCGCAGTTACCAGGTATTTATCCTTGAAACCATAATTCAAACGTCCAAAAAACGATTGCAGCTCATTGATTGTGGCAAAGCCGCCCGGCTGGTTCAGTACGAGCGAAAGATCCTGTCCGAGACCCGGGTTGTATATGGGCTCAATGTCGGAAATTGGAAATTTGTTAATGCTGAAATTTCTGCTCTGAAGGAAAATATGCTGGTACGAGTGCCCTATCAATGCGTTGAAACTGTGGGTCTTGTTGTTCAGCGTGTAGGTAAGGTAGTTTTCGATCAGCTTGTTGGTATTGCGCAAACCATAATTTTCCAGACGTCCTACCTCAGCAGGTATGGTGCTGGGCAAAGTCTGCCGGTCCTGGGTAGCCGTGGAGTTGTCCAGACCAAAGTTCAGCTTGTAAACCAACCCTTCAATGATCTTGACAGAGGGGGAAATGCTGGCAAGCACCCGGTTGGTTGTCAGGAGCTCCTTGTATTGCCGCAGCGTAAACAAAGGGTTCGTGAAATCCTGATACTGAACAAGCTGCCCGTTTTGGTCATAGGGCGCGTAGGTGGGGTTGATGGTCAGCGCACTGCCGATCATACCCTGAATGTTCGGGCGTTGATTTTTGGTGTTGGTCGCGTTCAGGTTTACATCCAGCGTTACACGGTCCTCAAACAACTTCTGCGACAGGTTAACGCGGCCTGTATAGCGATCCTGCTGGCTGCCTTTGAGTACGCCTTGCTGCTTCTGCGCACCGAACGAAGCATAGTAGGTCATTTTTTCAGTACCACCGCCAATGGAAATATTGTGGTTATGCGTGGTAGCCGTACGCGAAATCTCCTTCTGCCAGTCGGTGTCCGCCTTGCCGTCGATGACGGGCGCGCCGAGCTTGGCTGATTCTGCCAGAAATTCAGGCCCTGAAAGTACATCCAGCGGACGTGCCAGGGTCGACAGTGCGAGGCTTCCCGAGTACGTCACGCTTGCCTGGCCTGATTTTCCTTTCTTGGTGGTAATCAGGATGACGCCATTGGCACCGCGTGCACCATAAATGGCCGTGGCAGAAGCATCTTTCAGCACGTCGATCGATTCAATATCCTGCGGATTCAGGAAGTTGAGCGGGTTGACGTCGCCTCCCGTGCTGCTGTTGTCCAGAGCCAGTCCGTCCACCACAAATAGGGGCGTACTGCCTGTACGCACGCCGCCAGGACCACGCACGGTGATGTTGGTTTTACCGCCGGGCTCGCCGGTAGCCGAGGTCACGTTCACTCCGGACACTTTACCCTGCAATAATTGCTCGGGTGAGTTGATGATACCGGCATTGAACTCCGCACTTTTAAGGGATTTGACAGAACCTGTAATGTCTTTTTTGGTAGTACTGCCGTAGCCTACCACTACTACTTCGCCCAGGTTGGAGGCGGATTCTTTTAGTTTGATTTCAATGGAGCTGTTGTTGGACTCGGTCAGCAGGAAATCGGCCAGGGTTTGTTTTTCATAGCCGATATAGCTGAATTCCAGGTTATAACGCGTTCCGGTTTGCAGGTTGGAAAACGTGAATGTGCCTGACTCATTGGTGGTTGCCCCCTGTTTGTTGGCACCATTTGCTTCTGAAATTACGACAGTTACGCCAGGAAGGCCGTCGGCCGTACCATCAGTTACGACTTTTCCGGTAAGCGTAATTTCTTTGGTGATCTGCATGGACGGCCTGGTGCGGCCGGATGCAAGCGGTTGGCTGGCGGCACAAAGGCCGGGGATACAGCAGGCAAACATGGCGTGCATCATCCCGTTTCGCAAAGCTCCGTTACCGATTTTCAGGGTCGAAGATTTTCCCATAATTGGATGGTTGGATTAAACATAAAAAATAAAAGCAATAAGAAGGGCAGGGCATCAGACACACCCATACAAGAATACAAATTGTATTTTTAAAATAAATAATTGCAAGTTTAGGTAAGTATTATGCAAACGTTTGAAATTGTGTGCAAACGTTTGAAAAAATAAGGGGATAATACAGGATTAAACCTGTAAGGCTAAGGTGGAGCAAGGGATCGTCAGAAGTAATCATGCAAATGGTGCCTGCCGGTACACGCTCAAAACGCATTCCGCTCCCAAAAGTCGGACAATTTGGAAGAAGGAAGAAAGGATTTTGTTTTAAGGAATTGTTAAAAATGGATCTGGGTGCGTCAGGATTTATAATAGTCTGGTAGCCGAAAAAGCGTGGCATTAGCAAAAAACAGCCATGCCGGATGCTATGCCGCATGATCAGGCGGCAGAATCTTCAGCGTTAATCCATGTGTCTGCAACAACGTATCCAGTTCGTGCTGGTGTTCAGCAAGCAGGCGTTCATATTGCTTGATCTGGGAGGGCGTATCATCCAGCTCACGATGCAATTGTAAAGTCTTATTTGTGAGTGCCATAAGCTGGACAAGGCGGGATACCCGTGCTCCCCATTCTTGCAGTTCTTCAAAGATCTGTTTGTCCATAACTTAGTAATTTAGTTGTATAAAGCCCTTGCGTGCTCCGGTTCGGGACGTGCAAAATTGCGTATACCATTGAACAATATCCATTTGGTAAAGAACATTCTTACGGTGAAGTTCAGGATAATGTTTTACAAAGTATTCATCCAAACCTGTTTGATGATCACGGTTATAATCTCTCAGCAGCTGAATACCCTGCTCGCATTTGTTATAAACATCAGCATCAACAAAGGTAACGACATCAATGTCACGCGGGTCTAATTTTCTGGTCACAAAGCTCCCATCTATCCACTGGTAAAAGTCCGTCCCAATCAGCGCAGTAAGCTTTTCTATATAGCCGGCAAAGTTTTGGAAGATATGCTGTCTAGTCCTGGAATGAGGAAATGCATCGACCAGTTCCCTCTTGAACGTAGCCAGATCCGTATAGATAATTTCATAGGGCATCAAATTGCCCTTAATATCAAATTCCAAGTGTGCGATGTTTGATTTGGAGGTCTAATATAAATAAATAACAAGGATCCTACACATCCTGCCGAAGCACTTCCAGCGGAGGGCGGGAAAGGATGCCGCGGCTGTTGATGAGCCCGATGAGGACGGTAGTGCATGTTACAAACAGGAATATGCCCAATATCGGAAGCAGATCAGGGTGGAAGTCGGTCTTGAAGCTGAACACTGCCAGCAGCCAGCTCCCCACCAGTGCCAGCAGGATGCCCGTAAATGCAGCCAGCGCCCCCAGGAAAAAGTACTCCATGGATGTAATGGCAAATATCTGCCGGCGGCTGGCGCCTAATGTTCTCAGCAGAACACTCTCCTGCAGACGCTGGTATTTGCTCGTCAGTACCGACGCGATGAGTACGATCAGCCCGGTAAGAATGCTGAAACCGGCCATGAAGCGGATCACAAAGCCGATTTTACCAAAAATATCATCCAGTACTTTCAGCACAAGGGCAAGGTCGATGATGGAAATGTTTGGAAATCGCCGTACAATTTCCGTCTGAAAACGCGCGGATGCCTGTGCGTCCGGAACGTGGGTGAGCATGACATGAAACTGCGGCGCCTCTTCGAGCACCCCAGTTGGAAAAATGACAAGAAAATTGGTTTGTACTTCGCCCCAGTTCACGTCCCGGATGCTTGTTACGACAGTAGGCATAAGGGTACCCTGTACGTTGAACATCATCGTATCGCCAAGTTCCAGCCGGCTGCGTTCGGCAAAGCCTTTTTCCAGGGAAATCGGGACTGGTTGAGCATTACCGGTATATTTTCCTACCCATTGACCCTTGCTCAGCTTCTCCGTAGACGAAAGTGAATCGCGGAAGGTAACGCGGTACTCCCGGCCAAATATCCGCCTGGATTGTCCGGCACTGGTATCGGCTTCAAAGTCCGAGGCGGTACGGCCATTGACCGCCTCGAGACGCATATTTACGATGGGTACATTCTGGTTTACGGGGATACGCTGCGCTTTGGCAATCGCCAGTACCGCTTCTTTCTGGCCGCCTTGTATGTCAAAAAGTACAATGTTGGGCTGGTTGCCGCTCGACGACAGGTTTACCCTGTCGATCAGGATTTCCTGTACCAGAAAAAGGGTACATACCAGTGCAGTACCCAGGCCGATGGACACGATGAGGATGCCCGTCTGGTTGTTGGGACGGTAAAGGTTGGCCAGTCCCTGACGCCACAGATAGCTCCATGAAACCGGGAAAAACCGCCGCACGAGGTACATAAGCAGTTTAGCGATCCCAAACAGGATCAGGAATGCAGCCAGGATGCTGACTGTGAAAACCACGGCTTCCAGCCAGGTGCCCATCTGCAGTCTTGAAAAACCAAAAATGAACAGGATGATGAGACCATACAGTGTCCAGGTGAGCGGATCTTTGCCGGTGGTGTCATCTTCCGTTGATACACGCAATACGTTCAATGGGGATACCTTGCGGATTGCAACCAGCGGTGGCAAAGCAAAGAGCACCGAGATCAGCAGCCCGATGACGATTCCCTGTCCGATTGCAGGCCAGGAAATGTGCGTATTCAGCTCAAATGGAAGAAAGTCTCTGATCACAACCGGCAGGAAATGCTGGATGACTGCTCCCAGCGCCGTCCCTATCAGCGTACCCAGTAGCCCGATGCCCGCTATCTGGATCAGGTAAATCATAAAAGCCTGGGTTTCTTTCACGCCCAGGCAGCGGAGAATGGCGATTGAGTTGAGTTTTTCTTTTACATAAATATGCACTGCACTGGCCACACCTATGCATCCGAGCAGCAATGCAATGAAACCGACCAGCGACAGAAAGCGCGTAAGGTCATCAAACGACTTGCCGGTGTCCTGTTTCTGGGAAGCTACCGTTTTATAGTCGAGGTCATAGGTTTCAAAGCGCGGTTCCAGGTTTTTCACTAGCGCTTCCACATCGGTTTTTGCAGGAAACTTGAAATAGTACCTGTAACCTACACGGCTGCCTTTTTGCATCAAACCTGTTTGTGCGAGGTACTTCATAGGAATGTAAATGGCGGGGGCCACCGTACTCGTAATTCCCGTGGATCCCGGCGCTTTTTCTAAAATTCCTGCGATTGCAAACTTCACCTCACCAATGCGGATGGAGTCGCCCACCCTGGCACCGTATTGGAGCATGAGGGTTTGGTCTACGAGTGCATCCTGTCCGGTACGAAAGGTTTTTTCAGCCTCCACCGGCACAGTTTCCAACTTGCCATAGTAAGGGTAGCCTCCGGATAGTGCCTTGACCTGTGCCAGCCTGTTGCCGCCGTTTTTGATAAAATACACCATGGACGCAAAACTGCGCTCCTCGGAACGAATCCCTCCAAGAGAATCCACCAGCTCCTTTGCCTTGCCTTCAATGGGCTTGCCGCCGTACAAGGAAAGGTCTGCCCCGATGAGGCTCGCTGCCTGCTCGTCGATATTCTCGCGCAGGTTGTCGCCCAGCGAGTAGATGCCTACCAGCGCCGCAATTCCCAGGATGATGGAAGAGATGAAAAGAAGCAGGCGCGAGCGGTTTTTGCGGCTGTCACGCCAGGCCATACGGAACAGCCACGCGAGGTCAAAACGTTGATTTTCCATGTTGCAGGTCAGATGTTGTTGAGCTCGTCGGAGGTAAGCTTTCCGCCTTTGATGCGGACAATGCGCTGCGTTCGGGCAGCCAGTTCGAGGTCGTGTGTTACCAGCACGAGGGTAGTGCCTGCTTCTTTATTGAGGTCAAATAAAAGTTTAACCACCTTCACGCTGGTATCGGCATCGAGGTTGCCGGTAGGTTCGTCTGCAAACAATATGCGCGGCTCATTGGAAAATGCGCGCGCCAGCGACACCCGTTGCTGCTCGCCCCCGCTGAGCTGGGTAGGGTAGTGGTGGCTCCGCTCGGCCAGTCCTACTTTGTCGAGGAGGTCGAGTGCGCGCGGTCTGATGTTTTTTTCGCCCCGGAGTTCGAGCGGTACCATCACATTTTCAAGGGCTGTAAGCGTGGGCAGCAGCTGAAAGTTCTGAAAAATAAATCCTACGTACTGGTTGCGTACTGCCGCCAGCTGGTCTTCGCTGAGACCATTGAGGCGGGTGCCATGCAATGCCACCGTCCCGGAAGTAGCCCGGTCGAGGCCGGCGCATAAGCCCAGCAATGTTGTTTTGCCGCTGCCCGACGGGCCCACGATCGACATGGTGGAGCCGGCGGGTATCGAAAAATTAATATCGTCAAGAACGGTCAGGGAGCGGTTGCCACTTTTATAAATTTTACTTACTTGCTGCAGATCGAGTATGGTATCCATTAATGGTGCTGTATTTGAATGCGAAAAGTGGCCTGGGAGCCTTTAACTAAATTGGAGGTTTTTTGGCCCGGGTTACCAGAAAATATAGGTAAGTGGTGGTTTATACAAAATGAATGGTCGTTCCGGCCGGAGTCAAAGAATTGTTCCAAGTAAAGATTTTTAAAGATATGAACCGATTTGCAAACCTGGCTATGATATTCACACTGGTTGCCGGGCTGATTTCCTGTAACACAAAAGAAAAAAATGCCTCGGAAGCAAAGGCAGATACGGCTGCTGCAGCCGCCGCGCCGCCGGCCAAAAAGAAGACGATAGTTTTTTTTGGAAACAGCCTGACGGCCGCCTACGGTTTGGATGATCCATCGCTGGGATTTGCCGGGCTGATCCAGAAGCGCATTGACTCATTAAAGTTGAATTACAAGGTGATCAATGCCGGTGTGAGCGGTGAGACTACCGCCGGCGGCAACGGCCGGATCGACTGGCTGCTGAAACAGCCACTGGACATTTTTGTGCTCGAACTGGGCGGAAATGACGGACTGCGCGGGATACCAGTTTCAGAAACGAGGAAAAACCTTCAGGCGATCATGGACAAGGTAAAAGCCAAGTACCCCGCAGCCCAGATCGTACTGGCCGGAATGCAGATACCGCCCAATATGGGACAACAGTATGCATCGGACTTCAGGCAGGTTTATGCAGCGCTGGCCAAGGAAAATAATGTCAAACTGATCCCGTTTCTGCTGGAAGGGGTAGGAGGCGAGTCAAAGCTCAACCAGCCCGACGGCATTCACCCTACTGCCGAAGGTCACCGCATCCTGGCCGAAAACGTATGGGTGATCATCAAGGACCTGCTCTGACTCACGAAGGCCTGATCCGCTCCCAGAGCTCCATTTTGGTTTGCAGGATCTCTTTAGGTGTCACGTAATTATCAAAAGTGTCCATTTTGAGGCCGTCTTCAAATTTCGGAGTCATAATGCGCATGATGTAATCCTTGTCACTGAAAGGATCAAACCAGCGGTCAGAATCCGCTTCCTGAACCAGAATGACATAACCCCAGTTGGCCTGGGCCTGATGAACATATAACCAGACACTTACTTTTACCTGACTTCCGTCCTTGCGTTTAAAAATTTTTTCGTGCGTCATCGCTGCTGCTGAGGCGTCGTGCCGGGTTAGGCGGTATAATTTTCGTTTCCATGAAGAAGCTGGGCGCCGAGTTCAACCCAGGCAGTTACAACTTCCAGCCTGTCTTCCACCGTGCGGGGTGTAAACGAAAGGATGATGCTGGTGCCGTCGGCCTTATAGCTGGTTTCTGATTCTTCATAACCCCTGTAAGTAAGCTCATCAAATGCAAGCTGGGCCTTCTCCTTATCGGTAAATGCCGCATTGACCATCGTCGGCATGTCGTAATCTTCCGTGTGCTCCGTCATAGTGCCTCGTTTTTTAGCTCCTTTTTACAATACTTGTGAAAAAACATTATGCCAATAAGCAAAACAGGCAGCCTTTTCGGGGCTGCCTGTCAGATGATCACGATGGATAAGGTAATTCTTTAAACCCTGCGGTCCTGCCTGTTTGCACGACCTTACAATGTGTACTACACGACCCTGTCGCCGCGGATCACACGGAGGATAATCGCAATCACGGCGATCACCAGAAGAATATGGATAACGTTGCCCAGGCCGAAGCTGGCAAAACCAAAGTAGCCGATCAACCAAAGAATAACCAGAATGACGGCGATGGTGTACAGGAGATTTCCCATTGTCTTGTTTTTTTGAGTTAGCAGGATTAATAATATCGATGATACTATCAATTAGAATGCCAGCCCTGTCAAAGGAGCTTCAGCATGCTGCAAGCGTGCGGATTCTACAAAGTGTTTTGGCTGCATCATGACAAAAGGTTTAAGTTGTAGAAAAATTATCTCAAACCCGCCTGGCCACTTTGCTGGTACAGGCCCTCAATACCCATTCCGTTTATGAAAAAAGCAGTTCTATGCCTGAGCTTCCTGATTTCCTGTTCCCTGCTGGCCCAGGCCGCCATCGTTGATACCGTTGAGACGTACAGCAATGCCATGAAAAAGTCGATCAAGGCAGTGGTCGTCAGACCCGATAACTACAATACGGCCAGTGCCATGCCCGTGGTGTACCTCCTGCACGGGTACAGCGGCAACTATGCCGACTGGATTACCAAAGCAAACGATTTTAAGAGTGCCGCAGACCGTTACCAGATGATGATCGTGTGCCCGGACGGCGGATTCGGAAGCTGGTACTGGGACAGCCCGGCGGATAATCAGTGGAAATACGAGACCTATTTGTCCGGAGAGCTCGTGCGCTGGATAGACAGTAAATACAAGACGATCAAAGACCGCAAAGGCCGCGCGATTACCGGGCTGAGCATGGGCGGGCACGGGGCATTGTACCTTGCCATGCGTCACCAGGACATTTTCGGCGCGGCGGGCAGCATGAGCGGGGGAGTGGATATCAGACCTTATCCCAACAACTGGGACATGGCCAAAAGGCTCGGTACCTACGCCGAGCAGCCTGAGCGCTGGGAACGTAACACAGTCATCAACATGCTGCACCTGCTTACGCCCAATGCCCTGGCACTCATGATTGATTGCGGGACCGAGGATTTTTTCTTCAAAGTCAATGAAAAACTGCATGAAGAACTGCTGTACCGCGGCATTCAGCATGACTATGTGACACGTCCCGGTGCCCACAACTGGCCGTACTGGAACAATGCAGTCAAGTACCAGCTGCTTTTTATGAGTGAGTTTTTTAGCCGGAAGTAAGTTTACGCGCACATTGCGGCCCGCGTGAAAATGTTTGGGCCCATACCGATTTTACATTTCTCTGGTTTACATTTGTTAAAAATAGACCTGACCTTATATTTATTTTTATTATTCAGCTAAATGAGCAACTTCCCACCTCCCGGTACTGTCACCGCTCCCCGATTTACAGACAAAAAATACCTCGTTACACTCGTCTTCGTCACCTCTCTTTTCATGTTCTGGGGAATTGCCATTACCATGGGAGATGTACTTAACAAGCATTTTCAGCATGTACTGAGTCTGACCAAAACTCAGTCTGCATTCGTGCAGTTTGCCATTTTTGGGGCCTATGGCGTGATGGGCATTCCAGCCGGACTTTTCATGAAGCGGTTTGGGTACAAAAACGGGGTGCTTTTCGGGCTGGGGCTTTTTGCACTGGGCGCGTTCCTGTTTGTACCTGCGGCAGCGGCGGCTTCCTTTCCGTTTTTCGGCGGCGCTTTGTTTATTCTGGGTTGTGGCATTTCCACGCTCGAAACCGTCGCGCACCCATTTGTGGCATCCCTGGGCGACCAGCGTACCAGCGATATGCGGATTAATTTTGCCCAGGCTTTTAATGCATTGGGTACCATCATCGGACCGGCCGTAGGATCTTATTTTTTGTTGAGAAACAATGTTGAAGGCAGTACCGACCTCACTTCCGTCAAAACACTCTACATCGTGATTGGCAGCGTAATCGCTACCATTGCCGTGTTGTTTTCGTTTGTCAAGGTTCCTGCATTGATTGACCCTCACGTAAATGTAGATGCCGCTTCGGCCAATGTTGACACGCATCCTGAAAAAGGCCTTTTTGAGCACCGGCATTTCAAATGGGCGGTACTTGCGCAGTTCTTCAATGTGGCGGCGCAGGCTGGTACGTGGGCATTTTTTATTAATTATGGCCACGAGAAAATGGGTTTTTCAGATGCCACCGCGGGTAATTACATGATCCTGTTCTTTGTGCTGATGCTCACCGGACGTTTTGTGGGTACCTTCCTGATGCGTTTCATCGCACCGCATTCGCTCCTGGCGATATTTGCAGCCTGCAATATTGTGATGTGCCTGATCATCGCGCAAAGCTGGGGCTGGCCTTCTTTCATTGCACTGCTGATGCTCAACTTCTTTTTCAGCATCATGTTCCCGACGATTTTTAGTCTCGGACTGAAAAACCTGGGTGCACATACGCAGCAGGCTTCTTCCTTCATTTCAATGGGAGTTGTAGGTGGTGCGTTTTTCCCGTTTGCCATGGGTGCGGTTGCCGAGCATGATGTTGCCTCCGCGTACTATCTGCCCATTATCTGCTACACGGTGATTTTCTTTTTCGGATACAAGTTTTACAAAGTTCAGTAACATACGGGCCGCCTTTGAGGCGGTCTTTTTTCTTTTTTAACCAATCCTTTTAGTATAAAATAATGAAACTCTGGGGAATTGACCTGGGAGGGACGAAGATTGAATGCGCTGTCCTGGATCCCGACCGTAATCTGGAAGTAGTGGTGAGAATGCGGCTGCCGACGGAATCTGTTAAAGGATATGAACATATCATATCGCAGATCAAACGCCTGATCGACCAGGTGGCGGAACAGGTAGGGGAGCAGCCTGCAAGGATCGGTTTTGCCACCCCCGGCGTGCTGGAACCCGACACCCAGCTGATGAAAAATTCCAACACAACCTGCCTGAACGGTAAGCCGCTCAAAGCTGATCTTGAAAAAATACTGGGCGTACCCTGCCAGCTGGCCAATGATGCCAATTGCTTTGCACTGGCTGAGGCGCTGATGGGTGCCGGCAAGGATTACCCGCGGGCCGAAGTGGTTTTTGGGGTTATCATGGGTACCGGCGTGGGTGGCGGACTGGTCGTCAATAACAAGATTATCGCCGGACATCACGGTATCGGCGGCGAATGGGGCCACAATATTCTGGAAGAGGGCGGCGAGCCCTGCTACTGCGGTAAGGCCGGGTGTGTGGAGCAGGTGATATCAGGACCTGCGCTGGAACGGTACTACGAGCACGTGAGCGGCCGGAAGGTTTCCCTGAAAGACATTTTGCAGCATTACCACGACAGCTCCGACGAGTATGCCACGGCAACCATCGACCGATTGCTTGAATACTACGGAAAAGCGATTTCAACGCTGATCAACGTACTCGATCCCGGGCTGATCGTCATTGGCGGTGGCGTGGGGAATGTGGACGTACTCTATACGATCGGCTACGAGCGGATCAAAAAATACATTTTTAACCAGGGCGTGTGTACCACCCCCATCCTGAAACCCAAGCTGGGCGACAGTGCAGGCGTATTCGGCGCAGCATTGCTCTGATCATTTCTTATCAATACCTGTAAAGATAAAGCCGCTCCCGACAGAGCGGCTTTTGTTTTTGGGGCCAAAGCGGTTGTAGGTAAGCGGCAGTAAATGGATGCGCAGGTGCACTTTTATGGAATAGTTTTCAAAGACAACAAACCCTTATTAACGAGCATGGTACTGAGCGAAACGAATGCAAGGATCCGGTCTGTTGATACGGTTCGCGGACTGATCATGGTGATCATGGCGCTCGATCATGTACGTGATTTTTTCCATGTCGGGGCATTCACCTCCAATCCGCTCGAACCCGCTGCTACCACACCCGAACTGTTCTTTACGCGATGGATCACCCATTTTTGCGCGCCTTCGTTTATGCTGCTTTCCGGTATTTCGGCATTCCTGGCAGGACAGCGGCGCAGTACTTCGGAAACTGCTTCGTTTCTGATCAAGCGTGGTTTGTGGCTGATCGTTGCGGAAATTGTGTTCATGACGTTTGCGTTCTCCTTTGATCCTGCTTACAAAACCATTTATCTGGCCGTGCTCTGGGCATTGGGTACCAGTATGCTGCTGCTAGGTATAGCTGTAAGGTTCTTTTCGGCCCGGACGATACTGATAATTGGCCTGCTGATTGTTTTCAGCCACAATTTGCTGGATTATGTAAAAGTCCCGCAAGGTTCAATGGCAGATGTTCTCCTCGGTATTTTCCTGACCGGTGCCGGCAGGTTTATTCCGCTGGGAAATGGTGCCGCGGTTGCATTCCTGTATGTTATTTTGCCCTGGACGGGCATCATGCTGTCCGGTTACGGGCTTGGTCAGGTTTACAAGCCCGGCATGTATGCGCCTGCCCGGCGGCGACTGCTGCTGACACTTGGCATATTCATGCTGCTGCTATTCCTTGTGCTCCGGTACCTGAACGTTTACGGCGATCCGGTTCCCTGGACTCACCAGACTGGCTGGCAGCGTACGCTGTTTTCTTTCCTCAATGTTTCCAAATATCCGCCATCGTTGCTTTTTACGCTCCTCACACTTGGCCCTGCGCTTGTGGCGCTTGCGCTGACGGAGCAGTTGGAAAATGGCATTACCCGCTTTTTTACAGTCTATGGTAAAGTGCCGTTCTTTTATTTCATGCTGCATTTTTACCTCATTCATTTGATGACAATGGTGGCTGTACTCTCGTCGGGTTATACCTGGGAGCAGGCGACAGATGACCAGCTTTTCTTCAAGTTCCGGCCGTTTGATTTTGGATACGGGCTGGGCGTGGTGTACCTGATCTGGATCTTCGTGGTAGCTGTGCTGTACTTTCCGTGCAAATGGTTTGGTGCCTACCGCGCACGCACCCGCAAGTGGTGGCTGAGCTACCTCTGAGGCCCATTATCTGTATGGCTTGATTTTTGTTTGACTGAAAAAAACGGTACTTCTCATTTTTCAGGGTGTTGAAAAAAATCAGGTTAATGCTGGTCGTGCTGATAGCGGGACTGGCAACTACGGGCGCACATGCACAGGACGGCTGGGTACGGCGATTTATACAAAAAACAATTTCAGACACAACGGAGCCCGGCAAGCCCAGCTTTCGGATTTACCCTACACTGGGCTACGCACCCGAGACGAGTGTAGAGGTAGGGCTGTCGTCCCTTTTTCTTTTTCAGGCCAAAGGAGATACGGTTAACAGGCTGAGCGAGATACAGGCTTTTACGTTTTTTACCTTTCAGTCCCAGTATGGCATCTGGCTGGACAATGCAATCTACGGTGATCAGGACAAATGGTTTTTCCTGGGGCGTGTCCGGTTTCAGCGATTTCCGCTGATGTACTACGGCATTGGTCCCGATGTCCCCGACAAAGAACCCGCCCTCGTGGATGCCAACTATATACTGGTACGTCAGCGCATCTTACGCAGAATCCGCAAAAACCTTTTCTTTGGTCCTGAGGTCGACTATCAGCAGTTGTATAATACGCAGTTCAATCAGCCCGAGGATTACGTGCATGATGAGCCGCTCGGCAGCAATGGTACGCGCAACCTCGGACTGGGTGCTGCATTGGTTTACGACAACCGACACAATGTGCTCAATGTACGCAAAGGCTTTTTTGGTGAATTATCATTTTTGAGGTATGACAAAGACTTCGGCAGTCATCACAGCTTTCAGGGCGTAAACCTGGATGTGCGCTCATTTCACCCGCTCAAAACAAGGAATGTGCTTGCATGGCAGGTGTATGGTTTTTTTTTTACAGGTAATGTCCCCTTCAACCAGCTTGCATTGATGGGCGGCGAAATGATCATGCGTGGCTACTATACCGGCCGGTACCGCGACAAAAATATGATTGCAGCCCAGGTGGAGCATCGCTGGCTGCCTTTCAGCTTCAGTCAGCGTTTGGGTGGGGCCGTATTTGCCGGAGGCGCAGTAGTAGCACCTACCATCACCGGGTTCAATGCAAAGCACATCCGGCCGTCGGGCGGGGTAGGATTGAGGTACCTGTTGTTCAGGAAGAAAGACATTTACCTGCGGCTGGACGTAGGCTTTACCGAAGACGGGCCCGGATTCTACCTTTTCACCGGCGAAGCTTTCTAATTGCGGTGACGGTACCCGAATGCGACCAGAAAAAGGAGCAGCGCTACCAATCCGAGCGCCATGGAAAGCGAGGTTACGTCTGCAATAAAGCCGATCATGGCGGGGCCGGCCAGCTGTCCTGCATAACCCAATGTAGTGACTGCTGCAAGCGCAGCGGCAGGGGGAATGTTGGGGATCCGCCCGGCAGCTGTAAAAAATACGGGTACTACATTGGCTGCGCCCAGTCCCACCATCACAAATCCCGCCAGGGCTGCGGCGGGTATGGGAACAGTCACTGCCAGCAGTAATCCTGTACCAGCCACGAGCATGCCGTACAGTACCACTTTCGGAGCTCCTAACTGGTGAATGATCTTGTCGCCGGTGAGCCGCATGGCAGCCATGGCGACAGAAAAGGACGCATATCCCAGCCCGGAAAGCGACGGGTCAAAACCCCGTGAGAATTGCAGGAAAACGGCACTCCAGTCGAGCATGGAGCCTTCTGCCAGGAATACAATGAAGCACATAATGCCCAGCCAGAGCGTGGGTCCCTGCGGCAGCGAGAGGCCATGACTATCCGTTTTGGCTTCTTCGTGACGGGGAAGGAGATGTTTGTACTGGGTAAGGGTGATCAGGATCAGCGCAGCGGAAATGCTGACCGCCGCCACCGTGGCTGACAGTCCGGCCCTGATCAGGAATCCGAGCCCTATGGATCCCAGTAATCCGCCCAGGCTGAACATGCCATGAAATGACGACATGATGTGACTTCCGTATTTGTCCTGAACAAGTACTGCCTGCGCATTCATCGCCACATCAATCGATCCGATGCCTGACCCAAATACAAACAAGGCAAGTGCGAGCTGGTATGCCGATGAAGCCATCAGCAGCAACGGAAGCAGGGCTGCGATTACTAATGCAGCGCATAAAGCCACGCGGCGGCTTCCATACTTGTTGATCAAAATACCGGTAAGCGGCATGGTAAAGATCGCTCCCGCACCGAGTGCGAGCAGCACAACACCCAGGTCAGCCTCACTGAGGCCCAGCGCAATTTTGGCAAATGGTACCATAGGCGCCCAGCTCGACAACCCTATTCCGCAAACCAGAAAAATGAGAAGGACAGCCCTGCGGGCAGAAGAAATACGGGGATCAGGTTGCACGATTGTAGACTTGGAAATAGCTTGAATAATTGAAATAAAGGGTAAAAGTAAATAGCATGCAAAACTGACAGGAAAAAATCACCATCAATCACGAAATTCCCCTGGAAAACCATGTATCAAAGGTGCCGGGATTGTTGTTTTGGAGTCCTGCCTGGCTCGCAGCCGGATTGCGTTAGGAAGAAGTAAAGGTGGATTTGTACCTGATGTTATTTCTGGTCATGAAATTCAATGACGCGCAGGTAAAAGCAGCCATTTTCATCCGAAAAAGGGAGTATATCTCTAACTTTTCCAAATCAGGAAATCACGAACTACCGGACCTATTGTAAACGAACAAGCCCGGAACGATGTCCGGGCTTGCCGATTATTGAAATTCTGGAAAATCAGATGTTCTTCTTTTTGGATTCCTTCACGGCAAAGTCCACCGCCCTGGCAGTAAGCGCCATGTAGGTGAGCGAAGGGTTCACACACGAGGCCGAGGTCATCGCCGCTCCATCCGTAACAAAAACGTTTTTGACGGAATGCAGCTGATTATTACCATTCAGCACGGAGGTTTTCGGATCGCGTCCCATGCGCGCGGTACCCATTTCGTGGATCGCCATACCGAGGTATGATCCGTTATCGTAGGTTTTAACGTTTTTCACACCCGACTTTTCAAGCATTTCCGCGGCGTCGTTCATCATATCTTTCCGCATCTTTTTCTCATTGTCGCGCAGGTCGGCGTCAAAAACAACGGTCGGGATACCGAACTTGTCCTTTTTCTCCTTGTTCAGGTACATATAGTTTTCGTGGTACGGCAATGTTTCACCAAAACCGCCGAAGCCCATTGTCCAGTTACCCGGAGTAGTCAGCTCTTCCTTGAAATCTGCCCCGAATGCCAGCTCAGCGACGTTGCGCTGCCAGCCCTGCCGGCCGCCGCCGCCCTGATAGCCAAACCCGCGCAGATAGTCACGCTTGTCGGATCCCACGTTGCGGTAGCGCGGGATGTAAATTCCATTGGCACGACGTCCGAAGTAATATTTATCAAGGTCACCCTCCCAAACCCCGCTTGCGCCGGTGCGGAAGTGATGGTCCATCAGGTTATGTCCCAGTTCTCCCGAATCATTACCCATTCCGTTTGGAAAACGGTCGGAGGTTGAGTTGAGCAACAAGGCTGTTGAAGCCAGAGCACTCGCACACACAAAGATCAGGTTGGCAAAATATTCTTTTTCCTGCAGGGTCACCGAGTCAACCACGCGCACGCCCGTTGCCCGGCCATTGTCGCCGGTACCTGATTTTTTTGCATCGTAAATGATTTCACGTACCACGGTATCCGGGCGCAGTGTCAGCAAACCTGTTTTCACAGCCGCCGGCAAAGTACTGGACTGGGTACTGAAATAGGCGCCATAAGGACAGCCCAGTGCACAGCGGTTGCGGTACTGGCATGGAGAGCGGCCGCCTTCCAGCTGGATTTTTGTCGGCTGCGAAAGGTTGGCAACCCGGCCGATGGTCATAGTCCTGCCCGGAAATTCCTTTTCAAGTCTTTTACGTACTTCTTTTTCAACAAAGTACATATCCATCGGTGGAATGAAATCGCTGTCCGGCAGTTGCGGCAGGCCGAGTTTCTCCCCTGAAATACCCACATGCTTCTCTACGTACGAGTACCATGGAGCAATATCTTTATAGCGGATGGGCCAGTCGACAGCAATGCCGTCTTTAAGGTTGGCCTCAAAATCAAGGTCGCTCAGCCGGTACGACTGTCTTCCCCACATGATAGACTTGCCACCCACGATGTTGGGCCTGAACCAGTCAAAACGTTTTTTTTCTTCGTACGGCGAATCCATATCATTCATCCAGTACTTCTCCGTCATTTCATTATACGGATAGTCGCGCGACAGGAACGGGTGGGTCTCTTTTTGTTTGACGGTCAGCCGGCCGTTGTATTCCGTTTCCCAGGGCGCTTTCAGGGCATAGTCGTACCCGGTAACGTGTTCCAGGTTTTTGCCTTTTTCAAGCATCAGCACTTTAAGGCCTTTTTCGGTAAGCTCTTTGGCAGCCCAGCCTCCGGATACCCCCGATCCGATCACAATCGCATCGTAGGTTACTTCTTTCTTTGCATCAATATTTAAATTCGCCATGTCAGGATCTTGTCAAAATGGGTAAGGGGAGAGGATCAGAGTGCCCAGGTTTTTTGTCCTTTGGGCATGGGCCAGCTGCCTTCAAAGCGGCCGGGGATGGGCAGGTAGTCCAATGCCTGCGTAGCACCGATCTCGGAAGTGAAATAACCGGTGACTGCAAGACCTTTCATTTGCAGGAAAAATGGCTTGTCCACGGTGGTTGTCCGCTTGATTACGTCGTTTTTCTGAGTGGCATTCAGGGATATGAAATCTTTTCCGTAAACCTCCTTGCTCAGCTTATCCACGCCGTCCAGGCCTGCGTAAAACTTTTTCTGATCATCAAGCGCATAGCAATCCTTTATAATACGGGTGATGAACTTGTCGGCACCGGCCGCTTTTGCGCCGGGGGTTCCGGTAGTGGGGATAATTACGTCGGCAACCTCTGCAAGCAATGCCTGCTGGTCGGCCGAAACTTCCGCCGACGGCCCGAAGTTCAGTTGCTCGCCCATAATACCGGCCATGAGCGGAGCAGAGATGGTTCCTCCGAGGAGGAAGGTAATTTTTTGAACAGCTTCTCTACGGTTCATTGGTAGGGTTTGTATTAAAATGATGAATAAACATATAAATATAACCATGATCCGGGACGATCGATAGCAGTTCTTCCAATTATAACCCTTTTGTAGTACTTCTTTACTACTTCATTCAGTACAAAATGGTCAAAAACGAATGCTATTTCCGAAGACTCAATGAGCAGTGCCGCTGGATCACTACATTCTTTGCAATCCGGCGCCACCTATGATATTTGAAGCATATTATAAGACAAAGGCAAGTGCACAACTACACAGATGCTGCTTAGTCGAGGTTAAGTAATAGAGGAACGTTGAGTAAATAATGCGGATATCTTTCCTGAACATTCGGGAAAGATATTTTTTTAAAGTTTCCAGAATCACAAACCTAACTAATCATTCAAAATAGTTAACCATCAGCCTGATTCTGACCTCAGGTTGCATTGTGTTTCTGTCGAAAGGTGCGGGAAAGTTTTCCTGTACCTTTTTTGTTTTACCTCCGCCAGGTAGCACATTAGCCACCAGCCTGAGCATACAATCCTGGATCAAGTACTTACATTACCTGATATAAGCCGATTGTGAGGGTATTTCTTCGGCTTTTGAAAATGCCCTGGCATATTGCTGTTTATACGGCGCATCGGGTTTCAGCTTGCCCTGGGCAGCAAGGCTTTGGCTCAATCCCACAAGCGACCACCCATTTCGCGGGTTATGTACCAGATCCATCCGGTATACTTTTTCAGCCTCGGCAGCTTTTTCTTTTTTCAATAAAAAAGCACCTAAAAACTGGCGGGCAGGCAGGGGCCAGTCATTGGGTTCTGTGTAAATGAGCGCATCTTCTGCTTTGATAGCTTTGTTCAGGCTGGCGTAGGCATGCTCATAATCGTTCTTGTAAAAAGATACCGTTCCCTCCAAAATTCCTCCTGCTACGACTGCCATGGACGAAGGTGCATTAAATGGAATGCGATGTTTGGTTAGGACTGTATGGGTGGCTTTGCTTTTCAATGCAGCAAGGCACGCTGTGGCTTTTGCCAGGTTCCCTGTGTTGGCGTAAGCCATTCCTTTTGCAAAATCGTCCAGCAGTGAAGCGTATATCCAGCCCTGGTCAGGCGAGGTGCTGTCTGCCAAGATTTCATCCCATTTACCCAGCCGCACCAGCGTCATGGACGGAAGCATATACAAGTACTGGTCATAATTATTCTCGGCCGTGGGCGACACGCTGTTCCTGCACCGGATCGCATCGCGCATGCCGGTTTCGTACATGCCTCCCGTAAGTGCGCAATAGGTTTGCACGGCGAAATAATGCGGGCTGTGCTTCACCAATGCAAGATTTCTGGCCAGCGAGTCATATAGCAGCAGGTTTTTGTCTGCAAGGTCGTTCACTTCCACACCTTCTGCATACAATCCGTTGCGCTGGTACTCGTGGCTCGCCATGTGTACCATGTGTGCTACACCCGGGAACAGTTTCCTGAGCTTACCGGCATTAGCCAATGCCACAGAAGGTATATGCGAAGCTTCGGTCAGGTGGATGTGGTAATGCAGGGCAGCCGGATGGTCGGGCGACTTTCGCAAAATCTCCTCACTCAGCCGCACAAGTTCGGGTGTCCAGGCTTTGGGGGACCCGTCGGTTCCCCAAAAGTCCCAGGCATGGATCAGCATCATTGCGTCCACATACAGCATGCTGATATCATGATCCTGGGGAAACTGCCCCGCCAGCCGCTTCATACCTTCTGCATAGCTGAGGTTTAATGCCTGGCGCTTTGCATCGGAAAGGTCCTGGGTGTACCGGCTTTGCATCACCGCGGCCAGTGCTTTTTCTTTGGGGGTGGAATTGGCCAGGTTCTGGTTCATGGCCGTGAGTACGGGCAGGACTTCGGCCGGCATCTTGTAGGTGTGTGCAGCATTGTAGTACGGACCCGCTGCCAGTGCCTGGCCCCAGTAAGTCATCGCCGATGACGGGTCGTGCCTCGAAGCCTCCCTGAACGATGCGAGGGCTTCTTTCATGTGGTAGCTGTAATACAGGCTCAGTCCCTGGTTGAAATAAAATTGTGCGCTGTCACTTGCAGTGGTGATCTTGTAAGCGTAATGTCCCCAGCCCGGCATTGGACCGATGAACTTGCCCGCCACGTTGGCCTGTGAAAAGCCACCTGGTGCGCTCATGCACATGGTAATAGCTTCGGGTTTCAGGCCTTCTCCATTGGTATCAGGAAAACGCGCTGTTAATCCTATCGTCAGGATGATCGGGAGCAAGATAAACAGCAGATAGGTTTTCATAAAAGGTGCGGTTGAAGTCTGGCAGTGTTTTCCTGTTTTGTCAAATATAAAAAAAGTCCCCGCTGAAATCATCAGGCGGGGACTTTCCTCTATGTTTTGTAATTACTTGGCAGGGGTAATCACGATGTTGCGGTATTCCACAGGACCGTGGTCACCCTGAATGTAAATCGGGCCGGGTTCGCCCTCGTTGCTGTCGAGCGCACCGCCGGTAATGCCCGGGATTTCCTGGTTGCAGATGACGGTTTTGCCATTTGCGTCCAAGGTTAGCATGCGGCCAATTAGGGTAATGTCGAGCGAGTTCCACTCACCGGCTTCTTTGGCAACCATTTCACTGGGCGAAATGAAGCCATATACCGCGCCCATCTGATCGAGGGAGGGTTCCATGCCTTTGCTGTCGGTCACCTGGATCTCGTACCGGCCGCGCAGGTATACGCCGCTGTTGCTTCCTTTGGGAATGCGGAACTCGATGTGCAGCTTGAAGTCGCCAAACTTCTCGTCAGTGATCAGGTTTGCGCCTGATTTCGGACTGCGCAGAATGCCATTTTCGGCTACCCACTGGTTTTCACCGAATGCATGCCAGCCTTTAATTACGTTGCCATCGCTTAGCTTGATGGGTTTGCCCCAGGCAGGCTCCGCAGTTTTGCGCAGGGAAGGAGCCCGTACTCCGGTCCAGGAATACGTTTTTCCATCCGGGGTAGTGAGGGAGCCAGAGAGCTTGTCGCCGCTGAGGGTACCTTCTACGGTAAGGTCTTTCTCGGACTTTTCCCATTGAGGCGGAATGGAGAAGCTCATTTTACCATCTTTGAAATTCACCTTTGATACCGGGCGTGCACTGCCCGAAAAGCCCGTAAACTGTCCTACCAGCGTATTGTATCCCGAATGCCGCACTTCCAGCCAGGAGGGGGAAGGCTTGCCGTTGACATCCACAGTAATATCCCACCTACCTTCCAGCGGGGCAGCGGCGGGGGCGGCAATTGTGTTTAAAGAGGTTAGTACCAGCATAGCAGCAGGCACAAGGTACTGCCGGATGAGCCGGCTTAATGCATTTTGTGGTTTCAGGTTCATAATTGTTAGCGTTGAAAGCAGCCAATTTAAACAGAAAATCGGAGCCGCATACCATGTTTCCCGGCCCATAGCAAAAAGCGGAGTGCCACACGTACGCAGCACTCCGCTTTCATTCCCATCCAATAAAACCTATTCGCTGAGTTCGCGGCCGGTTTTGTGTTGCAGTTCGTCGATACGCTTTGAAGCCTCGGCTTTGCTCAGTTTGTCATCAAAAGGCACATCGGCTTCTGCCGAAAGTGTCTTCAGGTACGACTGCTGGGCTCCTGTCATAGGTTCGTCGCCAGTGGTCCATTCGTCCGGATCCTTTACCGTATTGGATCCTTTGATTTCCTGGGGTGTATCATTGCGGGTCTCATCCGCGGCGTTTTTCTCGTCTTTCATGGTTTTCAGTTTTAGTATACATCAAAAAAACTGCGCCATGATGCCATGGGCACTCAGGTAGTATGCGGCTGATGGTGCGATTCGAGGTAAGTAGGCTTGCTCATGCAGATTTCGTAAGCCTGCGCAAGCGCCACAGGCTGATAGGCACCGTTGATATGAAAGATATTGTCAATCCCTACGTCCAGCGATTTGCCCACATTCTCAAAAGAACTGTGTACATGACCATAAAAAAGGGGAACATCGTGGTGCGATTGGTGCCAGATCGACATCGGATAATGCGCGCATACAAACCGGATGTACTCCACGCGGTAAAAACCTATCTGCACAAATTCCCTGAAGTATCCGTCGCGTACATGCTGCTGCGAGATCTGGTGATCGTGGTTACCCTGTAACAAAATAATGTTTTTGCACTGGATCTTTTTCCTGAAACCCACGATATTTTCCCAGCCGCCAAACGACCAGTCGCCGCAATGGATAAGCAGATCGCCCGGGCCGACGCTATTATTGATGCCATCCACGATGGCCTGGTTCATTTCTTCGATGGAGGAAAAATTACGGCAGCGCTGGCGCTCGGGAAGGTCCCAGTCGGATACGGCGCTGCATATATTTTTATGGCCGTAGTGGGTATCGGACGTCAGGTATACCTGTCCAATCGAAAAAGGAAGCGGAGCAAACTTGATCATAGCACGTTGATATTAACGCCGACGGATGAACAAATTTCATTCCACCGGTGCGCACGCTCCATTTTCGCCTTACAATATGGTAATCAGCTGGCCGTAGCGTTCACTTTTTTCAGTACCGGTAACTACGTAGCTCTCGTATTTGCCTGCCGGAATATTTCTGATATCGAAAACAGGGAACATCATCAAACCATCAAACATGGAATAAGCCTGGTCCGAGCGAGGGATGATGAATTCTTTTTTGGTAGCTGTATTGATCAGGACCAAATCATTCTGGCTCGTGGATGCGCCGGGCCGGTCGATGTACGCGATCAGCGGTTCAGATCTGTTAATTACCGTAGCAGGCACAAAATATGGCAGTTTGGTCCCCAGAATGGTTTCAAATTCACTGCTTTTGGAGGGCTGGCTTATGATCCTCAGAATAGGCTGTGTATCCACGTTCCTGATATACAGATTATCCTCACCCATGTACTTTACAATGTCTGTTTTTTCTTCCAGCGGCTTTAAAATTTTTCCATTTTCAAGATAGGTCACTTTGTAGTTTCCGGTCCCGGTATTTTCACTCAGATTCCCCCACAATGTACCCGCGTCTTTGTAGGTGAGCTGTATGGTTTCACTGGTAAAGTCATTTTTTACAACGGCCTCATACTTGTTTTTATCTGAAATATTAAATCCGTTTACTTCAAAATAGTGCGTGCCTTTGAGCATTTTGAACGAAGGTCTTTTCAGCTGAACAAGCCCTTTCTTTATTGAAATATTGTTGGAAACCGGTTCCTTCTTTTCACCCCAGACGATCTCTGCCGAATACTCGCCCGGTTCAGTGTCAGGCGGGAAACGGAACGAAATTCCAGCCTTTGGCCCCTGGCCTGAAAGGTCTGTAAAAAGGCTTTGGCGGACTTCGCCTGTAAGCCGGCTGGTGAGTACAACTTTGGGAGAACGCACAACCCGGCCTTGCTGATCAATCGTGCTGAGCGTTCCATTGATTGTCAGGGGAATGGACAGGGCAGCGTCAGGACCTAAGGTAATGTCGTAGTTCCTGATATTTTCTGACAAGGTAACAGGACGGTACGGAACGACGCAAACGGTATATGACCTGCTGCCCAGATTGGGTTCGGCCACATGTAGTACAAGCTCTTTGCCTTCGAAGTTGAAACCGTTGAGCAGATCAGAGTCACTGGAATAGCCTGCCTGAAAGATCACGGACGGTTTCATGAAATTACCGCCTTTATAATCCTTTGGAAGATTAATGAGGATAAAGTCTTTTCCCGTACGAATGTTGGATGGATCTATCCCCGGTACTGAAAAGTCGAGAATATTGATCTGCCTGGTTTCGGTTGCAGGTGGAACAATTTCATTTTTGTCTTTGCATTGCATAAGCAGTAGGCCCGCAATAACCGGAATGCAGAGGTTGAATTTCATGTAAGCTGGATTTAGAAAAGGTTGGATTGAGCGAGGTGAACGGGTGTGCAAACGTTCACAATATATATAAATTAACCCGTAGCAGTGACAATGCTTTTCAGGCATTTATAAAAAAAGAATTCCGTCGGAATTTAGCGGTGGACTGCATGCTTTGCATTTTTAAATGCTGCATTTAAAAAGATAAATGAAGAATTATTTATGAATTATTTCTTCAAAGCTAGGGTACTACAATGCCAGTTGTTTTCACCTCTTTTTCATAGCATTTAGGAAAATAATTCGCTTACGAGAAGATTGTTTTTTTTTATCTGCTGCACTGGTAATTGTTTCTGTATGCTCAGCAAAAGTTTCTGGTGTTCACGTTCAGGTGACTGCTCACGCTTTTCGTGAATGCCACATTCAGCTTACATAAGGTCCGATCCCGCGTATAGGGTGCCTCGTTTGGTTCGGATTTGCCCAACTCAAATTTATTTTTCCAACAGGCAGTATCTGGCAGCAGTGAAGTACTATATGGTTCAGACAACCCAACTTACTACTCAGTACTTTAACAAACAGCTTGTGAAAACAACCCTACTTCACTTTTACCTCCTTGCTTTTTGCCTGCTTCCGATAGGAAGCCTTTTTGCGCAGCCATATATCAAATGGCAGAAATCATTTGGAAATACCCGGGGCTGCTGCGGCCAGGTTTACAATAGCAGTATCATCAAATCGCCGGACGGCAACCTGGTAGCTGCCAGTGCGGCATCTGAAATTAACCAGGAAGACAAAAGCGAGCCGGGTCTTGCGGGCCTTGATCCCTGGGTGATCAAGTTTGACACAGCCGGACGGAAAATATGGGATAAAACGATTCGCGAAGCGGGCACGGTTTCCACTGTTAAAATCACCGGAACACGGGATGGCGGGTATGTGCTTTGTGCCGATTCGAGGGCCGATGCCGGGGGTGAAAAAAGCCAGAATGCACGGGGCGGGGTTGACTACTGGATTATTAAACTGTCGGCAACCGGCCAGATCGAATGGGACCGGACTTTTGGCGGCACTGAAGATGATATTCCACGGTCTGTTTTTGAGACTGCCGACGGTAACTACCTGGTTACGGGTACGTCCCGCTCAGGCGCAGGTGCCGACAAAACGGAGCCCGGCAAAGGCGGGGAGGATTTCTGGGTGGTGAAGTTCTCTGCCGCCGGAGACAAGCTTTGGGACAGGACATTCGGGGGTACCGGGTCCGAAAACGGCGGCTATGCTGTTCAAGCTAAGGATGGTGGCTACCTGATCGGCGGCTATGCAGACGCATTTACCGGGAGCGGAGATTCGTTTGATTTCAGGGTTTTCAAGATTGATGCAGATGGGAATGAGCTTTGGAATGAAGGCTACGGGGGAGCAGATCTTGAAGTAATGTATTATATGCACGCTGCTGCCGACGGAGGCTTTATTCTTGCAGGCATGTCACGCTCGGGCATCAGCAGGGACAAGTCCGACATCAACAGGGGCATTGAAGACGGGTGGATGATCAAGATTTCTGCTGAGGGTGTAAAGGAATGGGACCGGACTTTGGGCGGTGAGCGCTCGGACGAGATTTTATATGTAGAAGAAACTGCCGACGGAGGGTACCTGACGGCGGTTTCCAGCGGATCTGGCGCCGGGTGGGAGAAGTCGGAAAATTCTAAAGAAGCATACGGAAGCCAGGACTATTGGGTCGTGAGGCTTGCCAGCGACAGAAGTAAAGTCTGGGACAAGTCTATTTCGGGTGACTATCAGGATGAAATCCGCATTGCCACCGAGGTTTCTCCGGGCCGCTATCTACTGGGCGGCATGTCAGAGTCTGGCTCGTATTTTCCCCTTACTGACAGGGCAGTAGCCAGTAAAGGCACGCCTGATATCTGGGTCGTGGCACTCAGCGACAAGCCAAATCCGGAAACCCTGTGGGCATTTTCGGTCCAAAAAGTGCAGGGTACCTCGGAAGTTACCTGGCAAACAGCCTCTGACGCATACAGTACGCGCTTCGAGGTGCAGCATAGCATCGACGCAACACAGTGGAACCATATCAATACGGTCAAGAGCCAGGGTGGGGGTGCCCACTACTGTCATTTTGTGCATCAGCTGCCTTTTGCAGGAGCTAATTATTACCGGCTGAAAATGATTGATCTTTATGATAATGTCACCTATTCCATAATCAGGCAGGTTACGTTTGACCCTGCGGAGATCATTGCTCCGAAGCTGCCGGCTTTAACATGGGATAAAAGCATTGGGAATGCAGCACCTTCGCAGGAGGGTTTACTGCGTTTCCCAACAATCAGGAAAACACCCGATGGCAACTTCATCATGCTCGCTGAGGCAACGCCGCAGGCGGATGAAGACAAGTCTGAAGAAGGTACAGGTCCCAGCAATCCGTGGGTCATCAAATTCACTCCGCAGGGAACGCGCATCTGGGACAAAACCTTCACTGCCAACAACGGAGGGTATCCATACGCAGGCAATATCATTCCTACTTCGGACGGCGGGTACCTGTTTTGTACAAAGGGGCGTACCAGCATGGCCGGCGACCAGGTTCAGCCCGGCAAAGGCCAGGACGATTTCTGGATTGTAAAACTGTCGGCGGACGGGTCGGTATTATGGGACAAGCTGGTAGGTGGTCCGGGTAATGATTTTCCTTACGCACTCCTCCAAACTGCCGACGGCGGATTTCTTGTCGGAGGAGATTCCGACTCGGATGCAGGCGGCGACAAAACTGCTGTTTCAATAGGGGGACTTGATTATTGGATAGTCAGATTATCACCAATGGGCGAAGTACTATGGGATGCCTCATTCGGATCATCGGGAACCGACAATCTCAAAGGATTACAGCAGATGCAGGATGGTGGCTACCTCCTGGCAGGCTCCTCGGACGGCTCTGGAGGCGGTGACAAGTCGGGAACAAAAGGACAGTCGGATTTCTGGTTGCTGAAAATAACACCGGAAGGTGCGCTGCAATGGGAAAAAACAATAGGAGGCCCGCAGTCGGACGTGCTGATGCATGTGACCACAGCCGGCGATGGTAATTTCCTGCTGGTGGGTGCATCCGATTCCAATGCAGGTTTTGACAAAACAGAAGATGTACGAACGGCAGGTGCAAGCGATGGTTGGGTGGTGAAAATGGATGCCTTGGGGAATGTATTATGGGATAAAACGCTGGGTGGAACCGACACCGATATGATTGCATATGCAGAGCAAACCCTGGACGGTGGTTACCTGCTTTCGGCTGGCAGCAGATCCGACTCCGGTTTTGATAAAACAGAAAACCAGAAAGATTTCATTGATAGTGACTACCGCAACGATTACTGGCTGATCAAGCTGAACCCGGAAGGGTCGAAAGTGTGGGACAAGACCATTGGTGGAAGCGGGCCGGACTTTCCATATTTCGGTACAGAAATAACAGCCGGAAATTACTTTCTGGCGGGCGCCTCCGCGTCTGATGTGTATTACCGCCCGGGTGACAGAAGCGTTATCCGAAAGGGGGAGCAGGATATCTGGATGGTAACCTTATCGGAAGAACAGCCGCCCCTGCCGGTTACCCTGATCGCCTTCAATGCTCAGAAAGAAAATGCGACGGTACTCCTCAGCTGGCAAACGACTTCCGAAACCCGCAGTGACCGCTTTGAAGTGGAACATAGTATGAATGGAAAAGCCTGGAACCCCATTGCGACCGTGGCTGCAAGCGGGGAAAGTGCATCATTGAAAAACTACCAGTACATCCACCAGAATCCGGTGGCAGATATTAACTACTACCGCCTCAAAATGGTTGATTCAGATGAAACCTTTGCCTATTCAGCAATCGTGCGGGTCAGCTTTCCATTTGATTTGGATATAAATGTTTACCCGAATCCTGCAACAGAAACAATCCATTTGCAAGCTCCTGACTGGTCCAGGGTAAAGCAGGTGGAGATGCTGAATGCACTTGGAAAAGTAGTTTACATCTCAGACAAAAATCCTCCAAAGCAGGTGGCTGCCAAAGGTTTCCGGGCAGGTTTGTACTTCATCAGGATCACGAATGTAGATGGAAGCCAGGCGACACGCAGGATTGTCGTGGGGGAGTAAGAATTGTTGGATTCGAACCGCCCGGCGTTCCGGCAAAGACCTGCTGCTTGGAAGGCAGTGAACATAAAAAAAGAGCAAGCTTAGGCTTGCTCTTTTTCACTCTCGATGTGATCCCGTTTGGATTCGAACCAAAGACCTACTGCTTAGAAGGCAGTTGCTCTATCCAACTGAGCTACGGGACCGGATATAAACAAAAAAGGCAGTTAAGCGATTTACGGCTTACTGCCTTTTGTCGGGGAGACAGGATTCGAACCTGCGACCCTCTGGTCCCAAACCAGATGCGCTACCGAGCTGCGCCACTCCCCGCGGTAATTCAAAACTTCAGAAAAGGTGTAGAGGAAGCGGGATTCGAACCCGCGGTACCCTTGCGAGTACGGCAGTTTAGCAAACTACTGGTTTCAGCCACTCACCCATCCCTCCTTCTTTCCGTTCTGGGTTGCAAATATAGAGGGTTAGGTTTCAGAAACGCAAACAATTCGGCAAAAAAACTTTGTCAGAACGCCCAATTACCTATTTTTGGCGAAGTTTAATTTACGCCAATACGTTCAGTATGAACTGGAATTACCCATTTGCCACTGCCGAATATTTTTTCATTTTTTTCTTTGTCCTTGCCTACACTGCCTACATTGTCCGTACAATCCGGGTGGCCCGCCAGCTTCAAACCACGGCCCGTACCCTCATCATCAAACTTTTTTTAAGGAGCATCAGCTTCTCGCTTTTGATCATCAGCCTGCTGGGGCCGTCTTTTGGCGAGGCGGAGCGTGACGTGCAGGCCAAAGGGAAGGATATTTTCCTGGTTGTGGACCTTTCCAAGTCCATGGATGCTGCCGACGTTACGCCATCGCGGCTCGAAAAGGTAAAATTTGAGCTCAGCCGGTTTGTTGAAAACCAGCGTGCAAACCGGATCGGTATTATAGTCTTCTCCAATGAAAGCTTTGTGCACGTACCGCTGACTTATGATGGAGAGGCGCTCGGGCTGTTTATACAATCCCTGCAGACAGACCTGCTCGCCAGAAGTGGGACCAACCTCTGCGGTGCCGCCCAGCTTGCCTACGACAACCTGATGGGCACCGCCGATCCGGAAGGCCGCTCCCGAATGATGATCTTTTTTACAGATGGTGAAACTGACTCCGAATGCAGCCATGCGCTTTTTAACAACATTCGGAGATTTGGGATAGGCGTGTACCTGGTGGCAGTAGGGACGCGTGTGGGGATCAGCATCCAGCAAAATGGAAAACCGATGATGGATGAAAATGACAAGCTGGTGATCAGCAAGGTTAATGATGCCTACCTGCGGAAGATGGCAGAAACGGTGAATGGAAGCTTTTTTGAGCTTAATAACAGCCGGAATGATATTCCACAGCTCATCAGCGCGGTGGACAGTGCGGAAGGTACTCTTGTAGATTCCCGGACAATTACCGTAGTCAGCAACAAATATTACTATTTTCTGGGGGCTGCGCTCGTGCTGATCGCGCTTGACGTTTTAATTACGATAGGAACATTCCGACTGTAAGGATCAATTCCTATTTTTGCACGTCAACACAAAACAATATGACCGTTATCATCCTGTACGTGCTGCTTTGGCTTTGGGACAATCGCACTTTTGATTCCATCACCAAAACAAACCAGCGCAAGATCGGCGCAGAAACGGCATATCACAACCGCCAGTATGCAGAGGCAGCCAGGCTATACGGCCAGATCACCTATGGTTCGCTGTTTTCCGATCCTTCTGCCCGCCTGAACCTGGCGCATTCATACTTCAATCTCCGCAATTACAAGCAGGCATTCAAGCATTATCAGTTGCTTGAAAAAAGTGATAACAGCGCCATCGCTTCTGTGGCCAACAGTCAGGCGGCTTTGATTAAGGTAATGGAAAAAGACACTGCCAGCGCGCTGGAAGACCTGAAAACGGCGATTATCCTGGAACCCAATAATTCCATTGCCCGCAACAACTACATCATCCTGAAAAAACATTTTTCAGGTGTAGAGCGCCCCTCGGATCATTCCGCCGCGACCAGACGAACCGAAAGTGAGAAGCATACGGCCGGAAAAAGCAGCGAAAATCCCCAGCCGCCCCAGGAAGGAAGGGAAATTGCCGAGGGGGAACAGAAAGAAGAATTGCTGGCAAGCCTGCAGGCCATGAACATGTCTGAGGAACAGGCAAAGGCCATTCTGGATGCCATGAAATCAAACGAATCCCAATATATTTATCAGCTTCGCAGGAAGCAGTATTACAGGAAAGACCGCCGCAGTGAGGTGGTTGAATGGTAATTTTTCCCCAATCCCATGAATACCATAGCAGAAACCCATTTCCAGTTTCCCGGCCAGACGGGCTTTTACAAAGGCAAGGTGCGCGACGTTTATTCTTTTGAAAAACGGCTCGTCATGATTGCCAGCGACCGGATTTCAGCCTTTGACGTAATCCTGCCCAAGGCAATTCCCTACAAAGGCCAGGTCCTTAACCAGACGGCTGCCCACTTCCTGAATGCTACGTCGGATATTGTCCCCAACTGGCTCAGCGAAGTGCCGGATCCCAATGTCAGCATCGGAATCAAATGCCAGGCTTATCCCGTGGAAATGGTGGTGCGCGGTTACCTGGCGGGACATGCGTGGCGTGAGTATGCCGCCGGAAAGCGGAGCGTTTGCGGTGTGGCATTGCCGGACGGATTGAAAGAAAACGATAAACTTCCTGAGCCCATCATCACGCCGACTACCAAGGCGCACGAGGGACATGACGAGGATATTTCGCGCGAGCAGATCCTTGCCCAAGGCCTTGTGAGTGAGGAAGATTATGAGCAGCTTGAAAAATATACGCTTGCCCTCTTTGCCCGTGGCACGGAAATGGCTGCGGACCGGGGCCTGATCTTGGTGGATACCAAATATGAATTCGGCCAGATTGACGGTACGATTTACCTGATTGATGAAATACATACGCCGGATTCGTCCCGGTACTTTTACCAGGATGTGTACGAGGAAAACCAGTGGTCGGGCCTGCCGCAAAAGCAACTCTCCAAGGAGTTTGTGCGCGAGTGGCTGATCCAGAACGGGTTCCAGGGAAAAGACGGGCAAAAAGTGCCTGAGATGGACGAGGCCCGCGTCATGCAGATTTCGGACAGGTACATTGAGCTTTTTGAAAAAGTAACCGGAAACAAGTTCCAGAAAAATAACCTGGACGATCCGCTGAAGCGCATTGAAGCAGCAGTGCTGCGCACGTTGCAGCAATAAAACCGACCAACTATTTAGAACCTAACGAACGGGAAATGAACTACAAGCTGGAAAAAAAGGAGCAATATGCTTTTATCGACTTAGAGGAAACGGCGTTTGCAGGAGCTGTACCCGCCTCCTTCGAGGAAACTGCGCGATCGCTTTTCCGGGAAGACTTTCACAATTTGATCGTAAACATGCAGACCGTGAAGGAGCTGGATGCTCCGGGCATTGCCATCCTTAAAAAGGTAAACTGGCTCTGTGCCAACGATCTCGGATTACTCGTGATCGTGACCCGGGACGATGATTTTATGGATATGCTTGAAGCCCTCAAGATTCCTGACCTGCAGGTGCTGCCTACCAAAGAGGAGGCCATCGATGCGGTGTTCATGCATAGCCTGGAAAATGAATTCGGGGCAGGGGATGATGATTACGACGACGAAGACTACCAGGGAGTAAGTGAATCCAGTGAGCCCTGAGGCCGCTTTTTATTACAAAATTCAAATGGTGTCAAAACGCCCGGTCGCATTCGGCCGGGCGTTTTATTTGCCGTTTTGCAATCATTTTTGTAATTTAGTTAGATGCATTTAGCACAATGCCAAGAGGATACTTTTGCTGCTTTTGTTTTACCAAACTGGCAACTTAGCATCAGTATTCTTGCACTTTTATTCATATTCTTATAAAAACTGTGATGAAAGTACTTGTTCGTGCCGACAGTCATAAAATTTTGCCATTCCATTAATCAGCCAAATATTTTTTATGATTATCTTGCGAGGCTTTACCCTAATCATTACAGAATAGGGATCAGCCGGGAAATTTTAATTGGTTATTTATATAAATTCTAATTTCGAATTTATTAATCATTACAATCGTTGATTAATGTCGCAAAAATCTGAACCGATGGTAGAAAATCAGGGACTATACCGTCCGGAATTTGAGCATGATGCATGTGGAATTGGATTCCGGGCTAACATAAAGGGTCGTAAGTCACACCAGATTGTGGCGGACGCCATCCACATGTTAGAGCGAATGGAACACCGGGGTGCTACTGGTTTTGATCCCAATACAGGTGACGGGGCCGGGATTCTCATTCAGATTCCACATGAATTTTTCGTGGAAGAATGCTCGAAAATGGGCGTACAACTGCCTCCTGCCGGTGAGTATGGCGTTGGGATGATCTTTTTTCCGAATGATGAAACCATCCGTGAAGAGTGCCGCGATATACTGAACCGGAAAATCAGGAAGCTGGGCCTGCATCTGCTGGGATACCGCAAGGTACCTACGCTCAACAATACACTGGGTGAAGGCTCATTGTCCGTGGAGCCGCATGTAGAGCAGGTTTTTATCAAACGTCCGGATGATGTTACCGATGATCTTGGCTTTGAAAGGAAGCTGTACATCCTGCGCCAGGTTTCGGCCAGGCTGATCAGGGATACGGTTAAAGGAGGTGCCAAAAACTTTTATTACTCCTCGCTTTCCTGCCGTACCATTTCCTACAAGGGTCAGCTGACCACGGCCCAGCTGAAATATTATTTTCCAGATCTTGAAAATGAATCCGTAGTGTCGGCCCTTGCGGTGGTACACTCGCGTTTTTCAACCAATACATTCCCATCCTGGGAGCTTGCGCAGCCTTTCCGGTACATCGCCCATAATGGTGAGATCAATACCGTAAAAGGAAATGTGAACTGGATCCGCGCCGGTGAGAAGGCATTTTCGTCGGAGTTTTTTACAAAGGAAGAAATGGATATGATCCTGCCAATCTGTGACAGGAACCAGTCCGATTCTGCCAACCTTGACAATGCAATTGAGCTGCTGCACCTGTCGGGCCGCTCGCTGCCGCATGTGATGATGATGCTGATCCCGGAAGCCTGGGACGGCAATGAGCAAATGGATCCAGAGCGAAAAGCATTTTACGAGTACCATGCGGCAATGATGGAGCCATGGGATGGTCCCGCTTCCATTTCATTTACAGACGGTAAAATAGTAGGTGCTACGCTCGACCGTAACGGGCTGCGGCCTTCGCGCTACTGGGTGCTCGATGATGATACTATTATTATGGCATCGGAAGCGGGCGTACTGGAAGTAGACCAGGCCAGGGTAGTGACCAAAGGCCGTCTGCAGCCCGGACGTATGTTCGTGGTGGATATGGAGCAGGGACGTATTATTCCGGATGAAGAAATAAAAGCAGCGGTATGTTCAGGTAAACCTTACCAGAAGTGGCTTGAAGATAACAAGCTGCACGTAGATCAGCTCGAACATCCCATCCGCACCTACCGGGCATACGACGAAGCTGCACTGCTGAAGCGCCAGATCGCATTCGGCTATACTTCGGAAGACCTCCGGATGATCCTGGCACCTATGGCGCAGACCGGGCTGGAAGCCATTGGTTCAATGGGTACGGATAGTCCTCTCGCGGTACTTTCTGAGCAGAGCCAGCATTTATCAAGCTATTTCAAACAGCTTTTTGCCCAGGTTACCAACCCGCCGATCGACTCGATCCGGGAGCGGGCAATTATGTCGCTGATTTCTTTTGTAGGCGGTACCGAAAACGTATTGACCGAAACACCGAAGCATTGCCGCCAGATTGCGCTGCCACATCCTGTACTGACCGTGCAGGAGTTCGACAAGCTGCGTTTTGTGGACAAAGACGGCTTCCAGGCCAAGACGATCAATACATATTTCCGTGCGGATCAGGGCGGTAAAGCCCTTGAACGTGCATTGGAGCGCATTTGCCGCTATGCCACGGATGCAATCGAGGACGGGTTTGAGATCCTGATCCTGTCCGACCGCGCCATTGATTCTGACCATGCGCCGATCCCGTCGCTGCTCGCTACTGCCACCATTCACCACCATCTTATCCGCGAAGGGCTGAGAGGTAAGGTAGGGTTGCTTGTGGAAGCCGGCGATGTTTGGGAGACGCACCATTTTGCCACCCTGATCGGGTACGGAGCGGCAGGTATTTGTCCATATATGGCCTTCGAGACGCTTTCTTATATGAATAAGCAAAGCATGATCGATGGTGACTTTGCAGACGACAAGCTTTATTACAATTACATCAAAGCCGTAAATAAGGAGCTGCTGAAGATTTTCTCTAAAATGGGAATTTCGACATTGCAGTCTTACCAGGGCGCACAAATATTCGAATGCGTCGGTATTAACAAGGAAGTAGTCGACCGTTACTTTACCGGGACGATTTCGAGGATTGGCGGAATGGGTATTGCTGAAATTGCGCGCGAAATTCTCGTGCGTCACAAAGTTGCCTACCACAACACCCCCGATCAAAAGCCAAGGCTTGAAGTAGGAGGGGTATACCAATGGAAGCAGCGCGGCGAGGCACATATTTTCAATCCGCAGTCTGTGCACCTGCTGCAACAATCGACCAAGGCTAACAGTTATGAGCTATTTAAAAAATACTCCAAGCTGATCGACGACCAGAGCCATAAGGCACTTACGCTCCGTGGTTTATTGCGCTTCAAAAAAGGCGTATCTGTTCCGATTGAAGAAGTTGAGCCGGTTGAAAGCATTTTCAAGCGTTTTGCTACCGGGGCTATGTCCTTTGGTTCCATCTCGTGGGAAGCACATACCACCTTAGCTGTTGCCATGAACCGTATCGGCGGAAAGTCCAACTCCGGCGAGGGTGGCGAGGATGAGCTGCGCTACAAACCGCTTGAAAATGGCGATAGTATGAACTCGCAGATCAAGCAGGTGGCCTCCGGGCGATTTGGGGTGACCAGCCACTACCTGAGTAATGCAGGAGAACTTCAGATCAAAACCGCCCAGGGTGCCAAGCCGGGTGAAGGTGGTCAGCTGCCAGGGTTCAAGGTAGACGACTGGATCGGACGTACACGGCATTCAACACCTGGGGTCGGGCTGATCTCGCCTCCGCCACACCATGATATTTATTCCATTGAGGATCTTGCCCAGCTGATCTTTGACCTTAAAAATGCAAACCGCCAGGCTCGTATCAGCGTGAAGCTGGTATCCGAAGCAGGCGTAGGAACGGTGGCGTCCGGTGTTGCCAAAGCGCATGCCGACCATATCCTAATTTCCGGCTATGATGGCGGTACAGGTGCATCTCCGCTGAGCTCGATCCGGCACGCAGGCCTTCCCTGGGAGCTTGGATTAGCTGAAACACACCAGACGCTGGTACGGAACAAATTGCGCGGCCGCGTAACGGTACAGGCCGACGGCCAGCTGCGTACAGGCCGTGACCTTGCCATTGCAGCCATGCTGGGTGCAGAGGAGTGGGGAGTAGCTACCGCGGCGCTCGTTGCCGCAGGATGTATCATGATGCGTAAATGTCACCTGAACACCTGTCCGGTAGGCGTGGCAACACAGCGCAAAGAGTTGCGCGCATTGTTTTCCGGTAAGCCTGAGCATGTGGTGAACATGTTCACCTTTATGGCCCAGGAACTGCGCGAGATCATGGCACAGCTTGGTTTCCGTACGGTAAATGAAATGGTGGGGCAGGCACAGTACCTCGAACTCCGCAATGATGTAAAACACTGGAAGTACAAAAATCTGAACTTCGACGCGATCCTGTTTAAAGAAGGTGACCTGTCGGTAGCGCAGTTCAAGCAGGAAGAGCAGGATCATGGCATTGATAGTATTCTTGATATTGACCTGATACGTACTGCACAACCTGCACTGGAAACCAGGGAGGAAATATATGCAGAGTTCCCGATCAACAACCTGAACAGGTCTGTGGGTACTATGCTTTCCAATGAAATTTCCAAGAAGTACGGCGGTGCAGGACTTTCCCGTGGAAATATTCACTTCAAATTCCGCGGTACTGCCGGACAAAGCTTTGGAGCATTTAACACGGCGGGTGTACGTCTTGAACTCGAAGGGGATGCAAACGATTACTTCGGAAAAGGTCTTTGCGGCGCCGAGCTGATCGTGTATCCGGACCGTGATTCCAAGTTCAGACCGGAAGAAAACATCATTATCGGTAATGTGGCATTTTACGGAGCTACTTCCGGTGACGCCTTCATCCGCGGTACTGCTGGCGAGCGTTTCTGCGTACGCAACTCAGGTGCCAAGGTAGTAGTGGAAGGAGTAGGAGACCACGGCCTCGAATATATGACGGGCGGATTGGCGATCATTCTCGGAGAAACCGGCCGCAACTTCGCAGCAGGGATGTCAGGGGGAGTTGCATACGTGCTCGATAAAGCCGGTACCTTCCAGGAAAAAGTGAACACCGAAATGGTATCGCTCGAATCGCTGAATGATGAGGATCAGGGTATTTTGAGAGAGTATCTTGAAAAACACTTCCAGTACACCACCAGCAATATTGCATTCCAGCTGCTGCAAAACTGGGAAGTTTCGGCAGGACAGTTTGTCAAAGTAATGCCGTCCGATTTCAGGAAAGCCCTTGAAGGTCGCGGTATTACGCTCGCACAGCAGATTGCTGACAAGAACATTGTATATAAAGACATTGTTGTAGATGTTGTGCAGTAATAGTCTTGCAGCTGATAATTGTATTTGAATCACGATTTTAAATAAGCATATCAAGAATGGGAAAACCGACCGGATTTTTAGAGTTTGAAAGGGAGTTGCCTAAAAAAAGGAGCGTAGAAGAGCGTTTGCACGACTACCGTGAGATTGAAACAGCCCCCACAGACTCGAATTCCAAACAGCAGGCAGCCCGGTGTATGGACTGCGGAATTCCTTTTTGCCACAATGGTTGTCCGCTCGGGAATATTATTCCCGAGTTCAACGATGCCGTGTACGATGAGAACTGGGGACTGGCCTATGAAATCCTGGCATCCACCAACAATTTTCCAGAGTTTACCGGTAGGATCTGCCCTGCACCCTGCGAAGCATCGTGCGTGCTCGGCATCAACAAGCCGCCGGTAGCGATCGAGTACATTGAAAAGGCAATTATCGAGAAAGCTTTTGAACTTGGCCTTGTAAAACCCAAGATGCCTGCGGTACGTACCGGCAAGAAAGTAGCCGTAGTAGGCTCAGGTCCTGCGGGATTAGCAGCCGCTGCCCAGCTCAACCAGGCCGGCCACACCGTAGTGCTGATGGAGCGCGCCGACAAGATCGGAGGCCTTGTACGCTATGGAATTCCTGATTTCAAGCTGGATAAGGGCATTATCGACCGCAGACTGGCGGTTATGCAGGAAGAAGGCGTGCAGTTTCGTACCAATGTGAATGTAGGTGTGGACATCAAGGCCGATGAGCTCCTGGACGAGTTTGATGCGGTGCTGCTGACCATGGGCTCTACGGTGCCCCGCGATGTAAAAATCGGCGGACGCAACCTCAAAGGGGTACATTTTGCCATGGAATTCCTGAGCCAGCAAAACAAGCGCGTGGCTGGCATTGACCGCCTGGTAGACCACCGTGGTTCAACCTACGCAAATGGAGAAATCTACGCCAAAGACAAGCACGTAGTGGTGATTGGAGGCGGTGATACGGGCTCCGACTGTGTCGGTACATCCGGCCGTCATGGTGCCAAATCTATTACGCAGATCGAGCTCATGCCTATCCCTCCGAAGGAACGTGACAGCAGCACGCCCTGGCCTAACTGGCCAATGATGCTGCGCACATCCACCTCCCATGAGGAAGGCTGCGACAGGCATTGGTCGATCAATACCAAAGAATTTGTAGGTGATGAGAACGGAAATCTGAAAGCGCTCAAAATCGTTGATCTTGACTGGCAGAAGGATCCGGAAACGGGCCGCATGCAGATGAAGGAAGTGGAAGGCAGCGAACGCAGTATTCCATGTGACCTGGCATTCCTGGCAGCAGGGTTTCTGCACCCGCAGCAGGAAGGTCTGCTTACTGACCTCGACGTTGAATTCGACGAGCGTGGAAATATCAAAACCAATGGGTACCAGTCTGCCAGCAACGAAAAAGTGTTTGCAGCCGGTGATTGCCGCCGGGGACAATCTCTGGTCGTTTGGGCGATCAGCGAAGGCCGGGAGGCAGCCCGCTCCGTAGACGAGTACCTGATGGGTACTTCGTTCCTGGAAGCCAAGGCGGTATCCATGTTCAACCCTCTATTTGCCCACGCCTGAGCGGCAGAAGGCAGCAGCCGGTTGCTGTACATAAAATGAGAAGCTGCCTCTCCGGGGGCGGCTTTTTATTTTTTACGGGTTTATCTTTGTAAAAAAACGTTTATTGCCGCCCTGAAAATCTGGCCGATGTTTCTGCATTACTCTCCAATATGGCTCAGGATGTTCTTTCCGGGATTTATATGGCGCATGCCTACCCGGGAGAAAAAGCTGTACCTCACGTTTGACGACGGTCCGATTCCCGATATTACGGAAGGTGTGCTCGATACACTGGCAGCCTACCAGGCAAAAGCTACGTTTTTTTGCATCGGAGATAATGTGCGTAAGCATCCCCGCATTTTCACACAGGTACTTGACGCCGGCCATGCCATCGGCAACCACACCTTCAATCATATGAACGGTTGGAAAACCGAAGATGAACTGTACCTTGATAATGTGCTGGCATGCGACGAAATGCTGGATGTGGAGACCCAGCTTTTCCGCCCGCCTTATGGACGCATCAGAAAAAGTCAGTCGGCGCAGCTGCTGCCCACAAGAAAAATTATCATGTGGGACGTGCTGAGCGGCGATTTTTCACAAAAAATTACCCCGGATGTTTGTCTTGCCAAGACAATCCGCTACGCCCGGCCCGGTTCTATTATCCTTTTTCACGATAGTATCAAAGCCGCTGCAAATATGCAGTATGCACTTCCGCGTATGCTCGAACATTTTGCAGCGAAAGGATATGCATTTGAGGCTTTGCCTATGACCGGAGCCGAACCTTTTCACCATTAAATTTTAGAATTTGAGTATTGCAGGTACTATTCAGGTGAGCATTCTGGTGGCAGCCCGAAATGAAGAACAGCACATTGCACGCTGTCTCCGTTCGCTGGATGCGCTGAATTTTCCCAAAGATGCCATTGAGATACTCATTGGCGACGACGATTCCGAAGACGCTACTGCGCTGGTGGTGCAAGAATTTATCCGGGATAAACCCTGGTTCAGGTACCTGAAAATTGCTGCGCGCTCGCATGGGCTGGAAGGGAAAGCCAACGTACTGGCACAACTCGCCCGGGAGGCAAAGGGTCGGTATTTCTTTTTTTGTGATGCCGATATTGCCGTTCCACCGACGTGGGCATCCACCATGCTTACCCATTTTGCAGAAGGTGCCGGGGTGGTTGTAGGAGTTACCCGGATGACGCAAAAGCACCTGCTGGCCGATTTCCTTTCGGTAGAATGGTTGCTCGTGCTGGGCCTCGTGCGGCTGGCTGCCAGGTTCAAAATTCCGGTTACGGGCATGGGCAATAACATGGCCGTGTCACGAGAAGCTTATTTTGGGGTGGGAGGCTATGAGCAGCTCGGGTTTTCCATTATCGAGGACTATGCATTGTTTATGGCTGTGGTACACCGGGGCTTTGACTTTCAGATCGGGTATGAGACCAGGCTCCTCAATATTTCTGAACCGGTCAACAGCATCGGTGAGTTGCTCCGGCAGCGCAAGCGCTGGGTTCAGGGCGTGATGAAATCTTTTGTCAGTTTCAAATGGAACATCATTTTGTCTGCGCTGATTGTTCCACTGCTGCTGGTGCTGGCTATCTGGATGCCCTGCATTGCAGGCAGTGCGCTCCTGGTGCATTACCTGATGGTCACAGCCGCGGCGGTTGTTTGTGTTGGTTATTTAAAGCAAAAAGACCTTTACCTTCCTGCAGTCCTTTTCTGGTTTTATATGAGCGCCATCATGGCCGCCATGCTGATGCTGCATATTCTGCCGGGAAAAGCAATCTGGAAAGGCAGGGAATATCAATAATTATGATTGAAACACACGCTCACATTTACAGTGAGGAATACAATGACGACCGGCCTGCCATGCTGGAAAGAGCCTGGAAAGCAGGTATCGAACAGATTTGGATGCCGAATTGCGACCATGCGACGATTGACGGCATGATGAAGCTCGCAGAAGCTTTTCCGGGAAAGTGCCTGCCCATGATCGGACTGCACCCGGTATATGTTAAAAATGATTTCGAAAAAGAACTTCAGATCATGGAAGACTGGCTTTCCAGGGCTGAATTCATCGCCATCGGGGAAATCGGCATGGATCTGTACTGGGATGTAACCTTTCGCGAGCAGCAGGAAAAAGCTTTTTTGTACCAGTGCGGTCTGGCCCGCAGGCATGATCTCTGGATTGACATTCACAGCCGCAATGCATTCTGGGAGGTTGTGAAACTGATTGAGGACTTTGCTGATCCGGAGCTGAAAGGTATTTTTCATTGTTTTACAGGAACGTTGGAAGAAGTTAAAAAAGCAATTGAGCTTGGATTCAAGCTTGGAATCGGGGGCGTGGCTACCTTCAAGAATGGGGGATTGGACAAAGTGCTTCCTCATATCGGCCTCGAACATCTTGTACTTGAAACCGACAGCCCGTACCTGGCCCCGGTCCCTTTCCGGGGTAAAAGAAATGAAGCAGCCTATATAGAACTGGTGGCGCAGCGGGTAGGAGACCTGACACAGACCAGTAAAGAAGAAGTAGTGGCTGTCACAACCCGGAATGCATTGCAACTGCTAAAAAGTGCGGATCATGGATTATAAAATGATCTACATTAACCCCGTTTCGCCTGAACCGCCAATCGGTTCGGTGCTGGTGATCTACACGGGTGGCACGCTGGGTATGGTGTACGAAAGCAAGGGCCGCCAGCTCGTACCCTTCAACTTTGAAGAGATGATCAGCCGTGTGCCGGAGATCAGCAGGCTGCATTTTGAAATAACCTTCCTGTCACTTCCCGACCCGATCGATTCGTCCAATGTGAATCCTGCGATCTGGGTGGAGCTTGCCGGGATCATCGGCGAGCATTACCACCGGTACGACAGCTTTGTGATCCTGCACGGAACCGATACCATGGCCTATACGGCCTCGGCTCTCAGCTACCTGCTCGAAGGGCTTAACAAGCCCGTTATCCTCACCGGTGCCCAGTTGCCGATTGGTGTGGCCCGGTCCGATGCGCGTGAAAATATCATTACTGCACTGGAACTCGCCGCAGCCCGGGACGACCGCGGGCATCCGGTTATTTCCGAAGTATGCATTTACTTCAACTCACGGCTGCTTCGGGGCAATCGTTCCAAAAAGCGCGAAAGCTCCGATTTCAATGCATTTCACTCGGCCAATTATCCGGCCCTAGCCAATGCAGGTGTGCACATCGAGTATAATCTTCCCTACATCAGGCCCTGCAATCCGGGCGCAACACTTACGATTCACAAGCAGCTCGACAACCGGGTGGCTTTTCTGAAACTGTTCCCGGGGATCAGCCCGCTGGTTACAGGAGCGATCCTGAATATAGCCGGGCTGCGTGGGGTTGTAATGGAAACTTACGGTGCGGGCAATGCACCTACAAATCCCTGGTTTCTGGACGCACTCAGGAGCGCAATGGACGCCGGTGTTATCATTTTTAATGTAACCCAATGTGAGGGCGGGCGCGTAGCACAGGGGCACTATCAAACCAGCAAGTACCTCGACCAGCTGGGAGTGGTCAGCGGGTCGGACATTACGGCAGAAGCAGCTGTCACCAAAATGATGTACGTGTTTGGGAGAGAGCCGGAGCGGAATCAATGCATTGAAATGCTTGCCCGGCCGCTTTGCGGGGAAATGAGTATCTGATAAAATTGAAGTAAGCTCTTGCGTGTAAAGCAAGAAAACCTATCTTTGCACCCCATAACCACACAGAGAGGTGCCCGAGTGGTTGAAGGGGCTACCCTGGAAAGGTAGTATGTGGGTAACTGCATCGTGAGTTCGAATCTCATCCTCTCTGCACTGAGACCTTCCTGCAATCAGGAAGGTCTTTTTTATTTAATGCATGATTATAACTTACGGGATTATCATACGTCAGGCTTCCTTCTGATCGAGTATTTTCAGAATTTCGCGGTCTTCAATCGCATTTGATCCTGCGTCATGGTAATTAAACTCTTCAATTTTGCGCGCTCTTTTCGTGTCGCTGATTCCCCGCGTGATCTTTTCATGGTATTCTTCGAGTGAGCGGCAATAATAATGGTTCAGCTGTATCGTATCCACACTCGGTTCCGTGGTCGCACCATCGATGACTTTCTGATGTTCATTAACACAATCATAGCCGGGCTTATATTTGAAGCAGTGCGATTTGAATGCGGATGCAACAAACCGGGGCTGCACAATTGATTTGATATGGGTGTTGGGCAAGAAATTCAGGTCTGACCGTTTTGTAAAATTCCGTAATTGCGAGCCGGCAGGCTTCTGAATGTGACCGGCAGATCCAAATATCAGCCAGGAAACTCCCAAGCCTCCAAAATCTTCATAATTTTTCAGGAATTGTACCAGGCTTCCCTCATTGGTTTTGGGTACAATAAATTCATCTACATCAATAAACGCAATCCATTGAGAATAACTGCCAAACTTATCCAGGCAATGCTGATATGCTTTTACATGCTTGTTTTTTCCGGGGATATCAATAACAGCTACTACCCGATCAAGGTTTAATTCTTTAATTGTTTCACGAACTGGTATTTTACTTCCGTTATCATAAATATAAAAATTGGAAACACCAATTTTCTGGTGGTATCGGATCCATTCTTCAAGGTAATTATTTTCGTCCTTTACAATACAACATACAGAGACATAATGCTCCGGACTTATATGTGTATTGTTCTTTGCAAAAAACTTAGAAAATAAACTGGTTAAAATGTTCATTGTTTATTTTATGTATTTGAGCTGGGTTATATATCAGGCTTTGTTAAAATATACTGAGTATTCAGGTTACTATCTTTTCTGGTATTCAGGCGAAAGCAAAAAAAATCTTTAAGGAAAAATTCATTCTCAATAGGGAGTGCACAAGCATTTGAAACATCACCAATGTACGATTGAACGTCTACACCGGCCCGAATATATTAATTTCATGGTGATGGTAGCGTAGTTGAACTGAAATCTTCGTTTGATTTAAAACGCTACCATGGGAATAAACCGGATCAGTCTGCTTTGCTTTTTTATAATCTCCATATCTGCGCATGCACAGCAGCAGGTGAGTGTTAGGCTGTTCTATCAGGAACCGCAATTTGGAAAGGCGGAGTCTGCGGCGGATGCAGATTCGATCTGGATCTATGTCAAAGAGCCTTTCAGGCCGGTTCAAACCTTTGCGAACCCAGATTCCGGCTATGAGACTAGTTTTGCATTTACAATCGGGGAATTTTGTCCTGTACAGATTTGTAAAAACAACCAGTGCCTCGATGTATTTATCGATTCGGATACATTGGAGGTCATGATTAATCCCGCTCATTTTGCAGCCAGCAGACCTCTGAATTCTCCTTTAAGCCTGGTTTGGAAATCAGCAACAGTAGCACGGGAACAATTATTTGATGCGCAGGTCGATTCGCTTTCAAATCTCTTTGACCGGGGTACAGATTCAGCCGGGGTATCGCTGCTGTATGCTCATTTTAATGAGCGTTTTGATGCATTGAAAACCAGGATGATTGACGAAAATATTAAGAATGAACTTGGGTGGAACTTACTTTTAAGAAGCCCGGAAACTTTTCAGGAGCATGCAATTCCTCCCCTGATCGATCGTTTCAGCAAGCACTTGGCAACTCCGTCATTTAGTATTGTTAAAGATCGGTTAAGTCAGTACCAAAAAGGGAAAAGTACGTATAAAAGTATCTATCAGATCTTTGAAAAAGTTACAGAATGAAATTAGTGCATTACCAATTGAAATACCACAACTAATAAAATATTTTAAACTCAATTATAAATCCCATTCAAAGGCTTACACTTTTTTAACAAGCCTGGTTTTGATCCTTACAGCATCAAATCCGATCGCTAGCTTTATATTCAATTGAGTACCTGCGTAGTCTTTAATCAGGTTTGTCGGATTCACAGACATCCTGAGCTTGTAATAAATACGTGCCTTTTCGTGCAAATCAGCCATGGTTTTGAAGTACCGGTTAATTTCCAAACCCAATACCGGGCTGTATCCTGCCATGCGTCGCTTGTCTTCCTTATTTGTTTTGGCTGGTGTAAATTCATTGATGGAAAATCCCCCATAGGGCGCCAGCAACCATTTGTTTTTATTGATTTTATATCCGTAGGTAAGTTCAATGGATGCAAAGTGTGTTTTCATCCCCGACGGCCAGTACCCATTCTTTTCCAGTTCCTGTTTCGTTTTATTGAAATTCAAATTCAAATCAATTACGAATCGTGATTTCTTTATATCATAATTGAGACCAAAGTTGATTCCGGTTGCATTGGTGAAGTTTTCGCTGGTTTTACTTTTAAATATATTATGCCCAACACCGGCAAAAAGCCCATAAGTTAACTTGCCCGGTATTCTTTCTTCATCAATTTCGGGAGTACTTGTTAATAGGTCACTGATTTTCATTTCCCACTTTTGCAAAGTCTCTTTATTGGGGTGCCGGAAGAATTCCTCAGCAAATGCTTTTTTTAAAACCGATACTTCCTGGTTCGCTTGAAATGTAATTGAATCCATCTTCGCTGCAACCAGTCTGCCGCTTATTTCACCCAATTCAGATGCCTTTAATTTGATGAGCCTGCTATGGTATCCCGATAAATCAAACTGAATCTGGACATAGCGCAAAGCGGTGTCCGAAGAGTCGGGTAGACTTGACGTTTTCCGGTTTAAAACAGCAGCGGTATTGACAATCAAAAGGAATTTACCCGGCTTGCCCGGTTGCAGCCGATAGCCATACACCAGGGAAATGTCATTGAAAATATTTACGGAAGATGGGTCAATCACAAAATCACTGCTTTGCAACTTCAATCCGGGCTTCCATACGAGTGTATCGCGTTGAGCGACAGCATTGTTGAAAATTAATAATAGGCAAATGGTCAAATAGGGGAGAACTTTATGCACTGTATCATAGGTTTTTATTTCCCGAAAATACTGAAACAAACCGGAAATTACCTCCCCGTACATGGCATCCGTTTGGCATTACATGGCTGGCTAGGCTGCCCCAAACATGGCCAGCATTTTGTCAAGCGAGCCGGGGCTGTGCATCCATTCTCCGTTTGCCAGCGACACCCGGGCCATTTCCGAGGCTCGCCGCTGCATGTTCTGTTCAAAAATAGCGATGGCAGTTTGTAGGTCGGGATGGCCTTCCTTGGACAGGCAATCGCATAATTCCACGGCATCCAGCATGGCCATATTAGCTCCTTCGCCGGCTGACGGAGGCATCACATGAGCAGCATCACCAAGCATGGTCAGGTTGGGCAGTGACTTCCAGGTATGATCAGGCGGCATACAGTAAATAGGGCGGGGAACAAATGGAGTTGCCGCATTTTCAAATAATGGATACCATATTTTACTCCATGTTATATAATCTTTTCTAAACCAATTCAGCATTTCACTGCTATTATTATAGTCAAGTCCGGCATTGCTATACCAGTTTTCAGTTGCTTTAAAACTCGTGTAAAAGGTAAGATCGCCATCACTTTTCAGGCCCATGAATAAATTTCTTTCATTTCCAAAAGCCAGGAGTGCACCGTCATTGATCAGGGCGTGGATATTGGGTAATGTATTTTTTGCATCATGTACATGACCTTCGATCATGGTAATGCCTGAATAAACTGGTTTTGTATCGGTAATGTATGGTCGGATTTTAGAGTTCGCGCCATCTGCTGCAATGACAATGTCTGCATAAAATGTTTTACCATTTCCGAAATGCAGCAACCAGCCCGACTTTTGTTTGATCATGGAAATAAACTGGCTGTTCCAGACAACAGTATCTGGTTCTAATGATTGCAGCAGCAGATCCCGCAATGTTCCCCTGTCAATTTCAGGATGAAAATTCTCATCGTTAAAATCATTACTTGCCTGTATTAATGGAGTGGTAAAAAGTACATTGGCGTTTTCATTAACAATGGTCTTGCGATCCGCGCCGACGCGGTAATGTTTTTTGAATGTTTCCAGAAGACCCGCCCTGATCAGCGCTTTCAATCCGGATTGTTTATGCATATCTAACGGTGAACCCTGCACGCGTGCATTCCGGTTAATATCCCGCTCGAATACTTTTACGTTCGCTCCGTTCATTTGTAAAAGTCTGGCCAAAGTTAATCCGCCGGGTCCACCGCCTACGATGGCTATTTGTTTATTTAGTATCAACATCTTGCTTTTGATTGTGATACAAAATTCCGGAATGCTTTTCTTTCAGGCTTGTACAAATGCGACAAAGTTGTTGCGCTACATGCGTTTGTTTGTCCTGGCATTGCGGGCAAATGTACCCGGCGTCATGCCGCAGAAGCGCTTGAACTCTCTGCTGAAGTGAGATTGATCTGTATAGCCAAGCTCATGGGCGAGGCTTGCAAGACTTACGTCAGGATTCAGCAGCAGCTCATTTCTTGCCTGCTCGAAACGGGTGAGGGAGGATACATCCTTTACCGTTTGGCCCGATGAATGTTTGAAGTTTCTTTCCAGCGTGCGCACCGTGGCGTGTGCCGCCGCTGCTATCTCGCCCACCGGGAGTGTACCCTTTGCATTGCGCAGGGCTTTGCCCGCTTTCGAAAGCAGGTTGTTTTGGGTAATTCGTAATCGTTCGTTCAGGAAGTAACTATGGAGTAATGCAAGTGCCTGATTGATGCGTCCGGCCGCTACTTCGCTGGCAAGGATCGGTTGCAATCCGGCCATCGGATGATCAAACGTTCGCACACCACCACCTCCCGCGGGAAGGCCCAGTAATTCAAAAATCGTCCACGGAAAACAGCGCACACCCAGGATTTCCAGCGAGCCCCGGGTTTGAAAATGAGCAGGCTGTTGCAGCAGCCCGATCATAAATGGTGATGGCAGGGGTTCCAACGTTCCTTTTTGAGAAATACCGCTCAGACTTCCGAAATAGAAGATGATCTCGGCAAAGCCGTCAGGTACCACCTCGAAATCACCGTCTGCCGGACCAAATTCCTTTTTATCGTACCAAAAACACCTGATGATCTCGCGCAGCTCACCAGGTGGTTCGGTTTCTAGATGGTGCATAAACAAATATGAGCATCAAAGATGAATGCCATTTCAGAACATTTTGGACAGGTCATTCAGGTCCACATCACCATCGCCGTCCTTGTCAAGTCCGAGCTTGCTGCCAATGCCGCCGATTTTACCGCCAAGTCCGCCTCCCTGCGATGTGCCAGGTGCAGCGTGCCCGGTGAGCGAGCCAAGCAGTCCGCCCAGGTCAAAGCCGCCTCCGCCTTGCTGGCGCTGCGCAATCTTACCCAATACTACCGGAATGATGGCTGATGCAATGGAAGAAGCAGTACCCGCATTGATACCGAACTTCTGCATGATCCCGCCCATAAAGTTGTCGGAAATCTGCTGTACGGCCGGATTGTTCCCTGCACTTCCGCTGCGGGCCGATTCGAGCAATCCGTTGAGCTGCCCGGGATCCTTGATGTTGCCGAGCCCTTGTACGATCGAATCATGAGCTTCGCTCATCACGCCTTCGTTGTGCTCGTTGGGTACTTCATTATTATCTACAACGGCCTGTTGTCCGCTTTGCTTTATCATTGCAAACAGTTCATCGAGCATGGTATGTATGGTTTGGTTGAGGATCATTGTACTTTCAAAACCGTGCCAAATCCGCAGGCGCGGGGCCCGGCGCTCTCAGGTATGATGTTTTATACGATCATCAGCAATACCGTCAACGCCACTATTGAGATGTACATTACAGATGCTACCCTGGCCCGCGATATTCAGCGCGTGCAGCAAATTCCGATTGTTTCTACATTGCTGAATGTAATCTGCGAGGTTACCGGGCTCGGTTTCGCCGCCGTAGCACGGGTTACGTCCGAAAAGTGGATCACCTGCAGTGTGCATGATAATATGGAGCTGGGCATGCTTGCCGGCTCCGAGCTCCCCGTCGAGACCACCATTTGCGACCAGATCCGCCAGGTACGGCAACCCGTGATCATTGAAAACCTGGACGAAAGCCTGGCGTACGCGGACGATCCCATTCTCGTGAGCAATGGTGTAAAAAGCTATATCTCTTATCCCATTGTGCTGCGGTCGGGTGAGTTCTTCGGAACCTTATGTGCATTCGGCCGGGAGCCGAAAAAACTGACCGGGATCAGGACGACCGGACTTTTTACTGCATTTGCCGAGCTCGTCGCCTTGCAGTTACAGCAGCAGGATGTACTCGAAGCCACCAGGGACAAGGTGAAAGGGTTGAGTGTGCAGCTGAGTGATTCTACGGACGAAAACCGCCAGTACCGCCATATTTCCACGCATTCCCTGCAGGAACCTTTGCGAAAAATCAGGGTTTTCAGCGGCATGCTGGTGGATGCACTTCAGGAAAATGATGTAAAGAAGGCCAGTGACCTTTCTGTGCGTATCAATACAAGTGCAACCCGGTTTAGCGAAATGATCAAAAACCTGTCTGATTTCTCGTTCCTGACGGAGGATCAGCAAACGTTTTCATTGGTCGATTTGGAAGATACGGTTTCCATGGTCCTCACGCAGCTGCGTCCTCAGATCCGCTTATCCGGTGCCAGCGTCGAGGTAGCGCGCCTGCCGGTGGTGAGGGCAAATGCATCCCAGATGGAGCAGCTGTTTTACCACATTCTCGGTAATGCGATCAAATTTGCCAAACCCGGTACCCCGCTCGCAGTCAGCGTAAGCAGCTGTAAAATATACGGAACGCACCTGGACGGCGAGTACCACCCCAACAGGCAGTTTGTTGAAATTAGGATCAATGATAATGGGGTAGGAATTCCCGAGACCCAGCTCGAAAATATTTTCGATATGTTTTCAAAGCTTCCTTCTACCGTGATCCGCCGGGAAGGAGAGGGGTTCGGGCTTACGTTCAGCAGAAGGATTGTGCGTAATCATTCCGGTACCATCCGCATCAAGTCCGAAGTAGGGAGCGGTACCTCCGTACGGATCGTACTACCCGCCCTCGACTGACCGGCATTCTTGCCTCTCTCCAATTCTCATCTTAGATCTGCGCATCAGTGGATTTCTTCCCTTATTATGAATGTGTTACTGCGCTTTCCAGGCTGCGGCCAAGGCCGGACTATATAGCATTCCGTTATGTCAAAATACTTAGTGAATATGCTACAAATTACTGCCTTGTAACCGCTGTTTTACTGTTTAAAGACAAAACACCAAATTAGATTTGCTTATTAACAATTTTTCAGAATTTCTATTAGCTTTGTAAAAAGTAAGAATAAACCCCTCCGAAAAGGTCAACCGATCATCTTTATTAAAAGCGCCGGCAGGCACAACAGTGTGTTGTCAGAATATTTAACAATTATATTAACTGAATACTGGGGTTCCGGAAGGTTTATGATTGTAGTTTTCGCCCTTAAAGTTGCCCGTGCGGTTGGGACGGAAAAGATCATGCAGCAACTTTCCGCAAATTACAGAAGCCTGATTTTACCTTATTTGTCACCATCGCAGCAGCCGGAATCCGGTTGTACTGCGGCAGAACCATTTTGCCTATAGAAAATCTTTACCAATACCTTTTATTTTTTACAAGTTGATCTGCAAACCAGATCAATCATTCATGACTAATTAAACGATAAATGACTGAACAATTAACAACCCCGCTGAAATCCTTCGATTTCAGGCAGCTACCCACGTCTGCCAGCGCCGACATTAATTTTTCGCGAACGAGCGAAGCTTCCTTTTACGGGTCCGATGGCTATCTTCATTTTGCCCAGCCCGGTTACAACATGCTCATCAACAGCCAGGATTTATCAGCCAATGGCTGGAACCAGGTTGGTACATCAGTTTCCGCTACGGGCAGCGTTCCTGCCGCCGACGGCTCGTACACAGCCAGTAAAGTTTCCGAGAAAACCGTTTCAGGTGAGCACAGGGTATCCCAGAGTGTTACGGTGGTGAAAGGAAGGCCGGTTACGATCAGTATCTATGTAAAAGCAGGCACGCGGAGTAAGATCCAGTTCAGCTTTGTAACCAATACCTCCTTTACAGGCGGTAATCCCGGGGTTCGGTTTAATCTTTCCAATGGAAGTTTTATTTCATCAAGCTCCAATGTAACCAGCTACCAGGCGGTAAATGCAGGAGACGGATGGTGGCGCCTCCGGGTAACAGCCACGCCTGACCGCGGATCATCCACCGGTATGCACCTGTATCTGCTCAATGATGATACAGAGATGAGCTACGGGGTTAGTACCAGCAGGTACATATATGCCTGGGGTGCGCAAATCGAGCAGAGCGCTACCATGTCTGCATATACGCCTACCACGGTAGCTCCCTACTTTGGTCTCCGGTACCACTACGACCTTGCCGGCACACCATCCCTGAGCGGAGTGCTCATTGAGCCTGCGGGAACCAATCTGATCAGGTATTCCCACAATATCGACAATGTCGCATGGCAAAGACGGAACATCAGCGTGGGTTCAAGCGGTACCCGCTCTCCTGACGGTACATTGAATGCTTTCAAGATCAAGGAAGATTACAATACTTCCATGCACTACGTGGCACCCAATGACAACGTGGCTGTTTTGTCCGGAAGTACCTATACGCTGAGCGCATTTCTGAAAGCAGCCGAGCGTAAGTGGGCCTACTTCAACATCAGCGGTCTTACCGTGCACTTTGACCTTGGCAATGGCGTGGTAGGCATTCAGCATGATGCTTTTACCAATGCAGGAATGGAAAAAGCCGGAGGCGGCTGGTACCGGTGTTTTGCCACTTTTGTAGCGTCGGGTTCATCTGTAAGTACCAAAATAGGGCCCGAACTTGTAAACGGCACCACTTCTTACAAAGGTGACGGAAGTGGGGGAATTCTCATGTGGGGTGTGCAGCTTGAAAAAAGCAAGGCCATGACCAGCTACATCCGCACAAAAGGAAGCGCCGCTAGCCGGGGCGAAGACTCAGTGACACTCACCAAACCTACTGCTGATGATCATAATGTACTGATACAAAGAACAAGTGGTGAAACATGGATCAAGGATCTGAGCGGCAACCTGGATGTGCCGACCTCCGGAAGCACGGTGAAGATGGTTGCATTTTACGACACAAGCGAATCGGCCCCGGTTCAGGAAGCGCCATCGTCTGGCGTCACATTCAAGTATGCAACCGTAGGACCGAGCAATACGCTCGTTTCCATTTTTGCACAGCGGTACATGGCGCAAACGCCAAATAAATCCTGGTCGCTTCAACAGGCAACGAATGTGGCTTCTCCTGTTTTCAGGTTTGAGATCAGGTCGGGCGACCGCTGGTCCGGAGATCTTTCCAATGAAAAAATCAAGGAGCGCTGCGAGTTTTACATGAAAAGCGGCGATGTACCTTTCGACAAGGATGTGTGGCTTTCCTATTCCATCCGGATCGCGCCGGGGGCGATCAGCCAGATGTCCCCAACCGATTTTTGTTACCTCGGCCAGTTCCATGCAACCGAGGATTCGGGTGAAATGAGCACGGGCCCGGTATTGGGCGTACGTTTAGAAGGTGGTGATAAAATAGCCGTTTATACCGCTTCCAGCACCCAAAACCCGATCAAGACGGCACCAACCTATATCAAACGCGCCATCGGCACATTTACACGCGGACAGTGGCACAGGATTGTCATGCGCATCCGCTTTTCGCCCACCAGGGGTCAGCTGCAATGGTGGCAGAACGGGCAGGAGATGGTAAATGTATCCAATATCGGCATCGGCTATGTGGACAAGCTCGGTCCTTACTGGAAGTTTGGTATTTACCGGATGGCAAAGCCCGAAACGCTTGTGGTGGAGTATGCCAATATGGAGCTTTCGTATACCTCGTCGCTTTATGGACGGGTTTCAAAGCCGCTGACGATTGCCTGATCCCACAGGATTGGTCTCACATAACGCAATGTATACCAGAAGAGGCCCCGGTACGTCCGGTGGCCTCTTCTGCTTTTTTCAGCGCGGGATCGCAGGTTGGCGATGTTATACCGCATGCAAATAATCCGGTCAGTTGTTTTCCCGATTGTCGGCTTAAATTCCGGCAGGTTTCCATCAAGACCAGCCATTTTTTTATTTAAATGCAAAGATCAATGGAAACAAAAACACGACTACCGCGCTCCAAATGCTATATACAGGCAGGAACAGCGCCATGGAAGCTCCCACAAGGGACACATCACTGCGCCGCGTAAGTGCCCCGAAAAGCCTCACGGCAACGTATACCAGGTGTGCAAGCATGAGCAGGTTGGCACCCAGTACGGCCAGCCGGTTCGGCGTAATACCCCACTCGGTGATCCTGAACAACACTGCCGACAGGGCGATACCATTAACAACAAGCGTGACTGCCGAAAGCAGGGACAAAATCAGGATCTGGGTACGGTTCCGGGTAGTGGAGCCGGCCTCGGCAACTGAGAAAAAGATCAGCGCCATGACGCCCACCAGCAATGCATTGAAGATGATCAGAAATTCACGGTCGTGGAAAGGATCTTTCTCCGAAAAAAGGGTAGCCCCCAGGTACAGTACCAGCATAACCAGCGCAACCGGACTGAAAAGCCGCGCGATGACGGGCGAAACTTTGCTCACCAGTCCGGGTTGTACCCGAGTGATAAAAGTGCTCACCACCGGCACCGCAGCAAGTCCGCAAATGACTACATAGTTGAAATACGGCTTTTCAATGTTCCAGCCGATCAGTCCGAAAAGGTTGATCGTGAGTGCAGATGTAATCCCGCCGGAGATCAGAAGCAGGGCCATCATCACGGCCAGTTCTCCGTTGTACCGCAGGAAACCCAGCCATTTGTCGTCCCCGGCCCCTCTTTCGTGGCTGAATGCAAATCCCAGCAGCGACCAGAGGAAAAAAGGCAGATGCAGGCACGAAAGCAGCAAAGTATCACCTGTACTGTTCTGCGGCAGGACATTGATAAAAACTACCGACGCCAGCAACATTCCCGACAGCCAGGTGACCGTTCGCGTATTCAGCCCGTTTTTCCAGGCGAAGTAGGTGATCAGCACGGGAAAAACCACAAAGCTTACATTGCGCTGAAAGTAGAGATCGGGCTCCAAGGAAAGCATTTCGGGCAGCTTGGCCAGAAATGCCGACAGCACGGCCGCTCCTGCCACAAACACGCGCTCACTGCGGGTTCCCCAGTCGGGATTGCCGGAGCCGTAATTCAGACGCTGGTACCAGCCCTCGGCCAGCGGGTTGCTGCTGACCTGCGGATAAAGCGCATTAAAGGCCGACTTGAAGGTCGGTTTGTTGTTCCGGTACAACTGTTCCAGTTGCCGGGGATTGTCCAGGTTTAAAAGAATGTCGTCACGCATAAGATCAAGGCTAATGATTTAAAAAGTACTTTGCATTTCAAAGTTAAAAATGTTTTTTGTTCTGTCAAGAGAAGGGCATTGAATTTTTTTAAAGCCGGACAGACTGGAATGCAGCAGGGAAGATGTTTGACGCGGGGTTTGGTCAGCGCATGGCCAGCGCTCTGTAGAAGGAAGCGATCTGATTTTCGGGGTACTTCAGGTAATAGGCCACAAACACGTCTTTGGGTACAAGTGCCTGGGTACGGTCCTCCGGAACGAAGCAGAAAAGTTTCCGGATAATTTTATCATATAAATAAAAGAAAGTAGAGCCCGGTTTTACATAAATGGTCAGGTCCTGATCCGCCGGGTCAGGATTTTTACCAATCGGCTGATAATCCGCAAGGTTAAAATAAGGAATCTCCATTATAAAAACGTAGCTGAATTTTCGCATCGGGCTTAGTTTGAGGCTTTGAAGTATTACTACAAAACGTGTTCCTCTTGATAGATTAATGGTTGATAATCACAAATTTAGTTATCTAACGGTTATAAAATCAGATATGTTTTGCAGCCGCTGTTTTGCTTCGGGCCTTCGTACATTCCGGGGTGCTACTGCCAGACTTCCTTTTGATCACATCGAAAAGTTAAGAATATTATCAACAAATAAGCACTTTGACAACATTTCGTAACGGAATGTTTAAGCTGGCTTAAACAAAAATGCCTTCTTCAACTGCAAAGTTGCCCGCATCGTCAGACTTTTTCACGCCACCCCAGCAGCTTTCAGGGATTGTTCCTGCGATAGAAATGCCGGGTACTGCAGGAATGGTTTTTACCCGGATAGCAGCACTTCAATCCGGTTCAAAAGCCACATCCCAATAGCAACTTCTTATGAATGTCAGCGATTTTATTGTTCAGCGCCTTGTAGAATGGCAGGTCCGTCAGGTTTTCGGCTACCCGGGCGACGGGATCAATGGTCTGCTCGGAGCCCTCAACCGGGGAAAAGACCAGGTACGTTTTATCCAGACCCGGCATGAGGAGATGGCCGCCTTTATGGCTTGCGCACATGCCAAGTTTACCGGCGAAACAGGCGTGTGTGTAGCCACCTCCGGTCCGGGCGCGATTCACCTGCTCAATGGATTGTATGATGCCAAGCTGGATCATCAGCCCGTGGTGGCCATCATCGGCCAGCAGAGGCGGAGCTCGCTGGGTAGCAGCTATCAGCAGGAAGTGGACCTTGCTTCCCTGTATAAAGATGTAGCATCAGACTATCTTCAGGTCGTGGTTCATCCTGCGCAGGCCAGGCAGGTGATCGACCGTGCTTTCCGTATCGCACATATGGAACGTACGGTGACAGCAGTGATCATCCCGGTAGACGTGCAGGAGGAGAAAGCAGTAGAGGAGCCGCCGCGGAAGCATGGCAGCGTTTTTACCGGAGTGGGCTATTCCGCTGCCCGGGTCATCCCCGCCGACGACGAGCTTCAGCGCGCCGCCGATGTACTGAATGCAGGTGAAAAGGTCGCCATACTTGTTGGGGCCGGGGCATTCAGCGCGGTGGAGGAGATCAAGGTTGTGGCGGGCTTGCTGGGAGCCGGAGTAGCCAAAGCTTTGCTGGGCAAGGCCGTGCTCCCGGACGACCTTCCATATGTGACCGGAAGCATCGGCCTGCTGGGAACCAAGCCCAGCTGGGACATGATGGAAAACTGTGATACGCTGCTTATGATCGGCAGCAGCTTTCCCTATACCGAGTACCTGCCGCAGCCGGGGCAGGCGCGCGGGGTGCAGATTGACATTGATGGTAAAATGCTGAGCATCCGGTACCCGATGGAAGTGAACCTCCTTGGCGACAGTAAAAGTACCCTGCAGGGATTGATTCCTCTTTTGACGCATAAGACCGACCGCTCCTGGCAGGACGGAATTGCTAAAGGCATCAATGAGTGGTGGGATACCGTGGAGCAGCGTGCCCGCCTGGAAGCCGACCCGATCAACCCGCAGCTGGTACTTCAGGAACTCTCGCCCAGGTTACCCGATTACAGCATTATCACGGCTGATTCAGGTACTTCCGCATTCTGGTTTGCGCGGAATATCAGGATCCGGGAGGGAATGCTTGCATCACTGTCAGGTAACCTGGCAACCATGTGCCCGGCCGTGCCCTATGCAGTGGCTGCCAAGTTCGCCTATCCCGACAAGCCGGCATTTGCGATTGTCGGTGACGGAGCTATGCAAATGCTGGGTATGAACGAGCTCATTACCATTTCCAAATACTGGCAGGAGTGGGCCAGTCCCACGCTGGTGATCATTGTCCTCAACAATCGCGACCTCAATATGGTAACCTGGGAGCAGCGTATGGAAGGAGGCGAACCCAAGTTTGAGGATTCTCAGTCTATTCCCGATGTAAACTACGCAGCCTTCGCGCACTCGCTGGGACTGGGCGGGATCCGGGTTGAGACCGCTGCCGGGGTTGTACCGGCATTGGAGCAGGCACTTTCGGCAGACAGGCCTGTTGTGCTGGATGTTGTGGTGGACCCGAATGTGCCAATCCTGCCTGCACACGTGACAATGGAGCAGTTTGCCAAATACAATAAAGCATTGCTCAAAGGTGACCCGGACGCGATGTCCCTCATCCGGCAAACCATCCGCCAGGTGATGACCGGCGGCATAGGGTAATGTACGTAAGGGTTTGCCGGAGAAAGTTTTATTTGTTTGTAAAACAACAACTTAGGCTTTTTCCGGCTGCCTGCCGTTTAGTAATAATCCCATTGCATTGACTCGTGCTTTTGATAAATTCAGACTGATTCACCCCCAACCTGATTCATGATGAAAAAAGCACTACTCGTGTTATGTGCAGTACTATGCGCATGGGGCAGCCACGCCCAGGGCATCGCCCAGAAAGAAATTGAAGCTTTTGCCGCGCAGACAGGCGCCCATGCCACCACCGACAAAGCAACCGGTTCGCTCAGCTACCTGCGTTTCCCCAAATCAAAGCCATTTCAGTTGCCCGGAGCAAGCACTGCTGCCAGGTCGCTGGGATTTGTACGCGACAATGCGCGGCTGTTTGGCATCAGGCCGGCACTGGACGAATTCAGCGTGAAGGATGAAAAAGTAGATAGCTATGGCAAAAAACACGTCGCTCTGCAGCAAACCTACCGGGGAGTTCCCGTATTCGATGGCATACTGAAATTCCATTTTACGGGCAACATGGGACTCTCCGGACTTAATGGAAATTTTATCTCCGGTATAAAGATCAATCCGGTGCCCCGCCTCAACCAGGCAGATGCGGAGCGCATTGCGCTGGGTTATGTGGGTGGAAAAGGAGAAAGGCCGCTCGATCAGCCGCTGCGCGCCCATAAGTCAACCCTGTACGTTTTTCAAAAAGGCCTGGTACAAGGCTATCGTGGTCCTGCTTACCTGGTGTATGAAGTGGAGGTGCGAAGTGATGCGGGTATCCGGGAGTTTCTTTACATAGAAGCCCACGATGGCCGGCTCATTGAGCAGTTTACAGGCAATCACAGCATACACCGTACCCTTTATGAAAAATATATTTCCCCGGCATACCTGACATGGAATGAAGGGGACGCACTGCCCGGTACCCTCGACGTATGGCAGCGCTCGGAGGTGGAAACTTCCGCATTTATATACAACCTGATGAAAAATGCATTCGGCCGTACTTCATTCGACGGCCTGGATGCGCCTATGATCACGATAAATAACAGTCCTGCAATCAATTGTCCGAATGCCAACTGGAATGGTATCAGTGCCAACTACTGCACGGGTACCGCCGCCGACGATGTGGTAGCGCATGAATGGGGCCATGCTTACACGGAATATACCAGCGGGCTCGTCTACGGCTGGCAGTCGGGTGCATTGAATGAAGGATATTCCGACATCTGGGGCGAGACGGTGGACCAGCTCAACAATTACATGGATCAGGGTGAACAAACCAGTCAGCAGCGCACGGGCTGTAACAGTTCCACACGCTGGCAGCTGGGCGAAAAAACCACGGGCTTTGGCGGCGCTATCCGCGATATGTGGGATCCTACCTGCTTTGGTAATCCGGGTAAAGTGTCCGATCCGCAGTACTGGTGCGGCAATGGTGATTTTGGCGGTGTGCATCTCAACAGCGGCGTGATTAATCATGCTTATGCATTGCTGGTAGACGGAGGTACTTACAACGGGCAAACCATTACCGGCATAGGGCTTACCAAGGCCGCGCACATCTTCTGGCGGGCGCAGGCGGAGTACATGACCCGAACCACTGATTTCTCCGCGCAGGCCGACATCCTGGAAGCTGCCGGGGAAGACCTGCTGGGCGAAACGCTGATGCAGCTTTCTACGGACGACAATGCGGCAGAAGAATCTACCGAAAAAATCAGCGCTGCGGATCTCGTGCAGCTTTCCAAAGTAATTCAGGCAGTGGAGCTGCGCCTCGACAATCCCTGCAATTTCCAGAAGCTGCTGGCCGATGCTCCCCCGCTGTGTGAAGGCGCTAATCCCGGCCTGGCCATTTTCAATGAGGATTTTGAGCATGGATTGGGTGACTTTAAGACGAGCTTTGCAACATCTTCATCTACCTGGGTAGCAAGGAACTGGTCCGTGGCGGCCGCGCCGCGCAACCACGGCGGAAGTGCCGCATTTGCCTACGACTATCCCGGCGGCGACTGCTCGGGCTCGTCCCAGGAAGGGGTTATCACACTGACCAGCCCGGTCATCACCATCCCCGAAGAAACGGCCGGTAACCTGCATCTCGTGTTTGATCATTACGTAGCAACAGAAGCCGCGGCAGACGGTGGAAATGTCAAATACAGCATCAATGGCGGCAGCTGGAAACTACTTCCCGCCAGCGCATTTACTGCCAATCCCTACAACAACGTGGTACTTTCCTACTGGTCTACGAGTGAAGCAGGAATCAATCCGCTTGCCGGCGAACCTGCATTTTCGGGTACAGACGACGGCTCTGTGGCAGGAAGCTGGGGACAAAGCCAGGTGGACCTTACAGCTGTGGGACTTGAAGCCGGGGATAAGATCCGGTTCCGTTGGGATTTCGGGACAGACCAATGCAGCGGGTACGACGGCTGGTATGTCGACAATGTACGGGTGTATTCCTGCCAGGTGACCCCGGCAGTACATTTTGCATTGGAAAGCCAGACCATGAATGAGGGCGAAGGAACGCAGGGGCAGGGCTGCCTGCCGTATGTGGAGAAAAAAGTCAGGATCTCGATTGACAAGGCTCCGTCTGCGCCTGTCACCGTTACGCTTGATACACCCGGAGGTACCGCCAGGAGCGGGGTTACCGGCGACTACACCATCTCGCCAGCAGTTGTGACGCTTCAGAGCGGCGCACTGTCACGGGATATTACCGTACGTATTTACAATGATGCCTATGTGGAAGGTGCGGAAACCATTTTGCTTTCATACAAGCTGGATGCGCATGGCGGCAATGCATTTTCAGCAGAGACAAAGCAAAATTTTACCCTGACGATCGTGGATGATGACCTTACTCCCGGCAATTACACGGAAGAACTGCTCAGCTCCGGTTTTGATACCGGGCAGCAGGGATGGGGGACGATCAATGGAGGTACCAGCCCGAACACCTGGTTCCTGGTAGCGCCTTTTGACCAGTACCTTAATCAGGACGGAAGACCGTTTTTCCGAGTGACCGGAAATGACGTCATCCGGCCCGACCATGTAAGTGATGAAATCCTTTTATCTCCCGTCATCAATACCCAGGGTAAAAAGAACCTTGTCCTCACATTTTCACAAACGTGGCTGCCCTACGAAGATGGCGTACCCGAAACCGGCATGGTGGATGTTTGGGATGGCACAGAGTGGCACAACCTGCTCACGATCAATGAAGATTCGGGCGTGCTGGGCAATCTCTTTACTGGTACCCCCGACAAGCGTACCATCGGTATACCGGATGCGTATGCCAATGCCGGCATGAGGATCAGGTTTCATTTTGTGGCAAATCTTACTTTCCACTGGGCGGTGGATGACGTGAAGCTGACAGCCTCCAATTCTACACAGATACGCACGGCTGTCAACACCGGGAACGGTGCATCTGAATACCTTGGCCCCAATGAAACGGCTGTTTTTTATCACCCTGAGGATGGGACACTGATCGGGCGTATCCGCAACTTGTCGGCGCATGATTATGGCTGTACTATCATGGAGATTGATCGTACCGGAAAGGATGAAACCGGCTGGGTGGGAAGTTATCACATTACGAGAAAGACTTATAAAGTGACTCCCGAGTTCAATAATCCGGCTGGGAAGTACGAAATCACATTGTACTACAAAACGTCGGAATTGCCCAATTTCAATGGTTCGGCCATTACTTCCATGGGCAAAAGTGCAGGCAGCATTGGTGCCGGCAACACGGCGGTTTCCTCTTTCGCAGAGGTGCAGGTATCGTCAGCCTTTGATACCGACCTGGCCTACACAGCCTCGTTCGACTCGGGTTTTTCAGGTTTCGGATTATCCGATGCGCCTCCGGTAGGCCCGCTGCCGGTGACATGGATCAGTTTTACAGCTGCCCATACAGCGGAAGGTAACATCCTGAACTGGAGTACGTCCGGGGAAGCCGGCAGTGATTATTTTGTAGTACAAAAAAGCAGGGATGCGAGCAGTTTTGAAGCATTGGGTACCGTGACCGCGGCGGGTACTGTAAAAACCACAAGTACCTATCGGTTTACCGACGGTCAGGCGGCAGCGGGCATTACTTATTACAGGATCAAACAGGTGGACCGGGATGCGAGATTCAGGTACAGCCGGATTGTGAAAGTAGAGGCCGGAGCCGGAGCCGTAACTTTTTTCCCGAACCCCGTACAAAGTACGCTGAAAGTACAGCTGCCTTCATCGGAAAGCCGCACGGCAAAGGTGCAGGTAGTGGACGCAGGCGGACGTACCCACATCGCCCGCGACCATGTAAAGGTTGAAAATGGCGGCCTGTCCGTGGATATGGAGGCGCTGCCTTCTGGTATTTATCAAATAATCGTAAATGTGCCGGAAGGCAGGTACAGCGTGCCGGTAGTCAAACTGTGATACCACAGTTTTCCATAAAAAGGGCAGGTACGGTTATTTAAGTGGGTATTTACTGCATTTAATCCCGCAGCCCACTATTTAATCTTATGGAAAATTTTACAATGCTTCAGTTCTTCGAATGGTATTATCCTGCGGACGGAAGCTTATGGAGGCACTTTGGGAACGAAGCGCCCAGGTTGAAGAACATTGGCTTTGACACGGTGTGGTTACCCCCGGCTCACAAGGGGATGGACGGCGATAAGTCCTCAGGGTACGACTCTTACGACTTGTACGACCTGGGCGAATTTGATCAGAAAGGTTCGGTTCGGACCAAGTATGGTACCAAGGAAGAGCTGATTGCAGCCATAGCAGCGGGTAAGGAAGCCGGCCTTCAGGTTTATTGCGACATCGTGCTCAACCACATGGGCGGGGCAGATGAAGTGGAAACCGTGCCGGTAAAGGAAGTTACGCCCGAAAACAGGACCGAGTTTGCAAGTGACACCTTTGAGATCCAGGCTTATACCAAGTTTACGTTCCCGGGCAGGGCTGGGAAATACTCGCAGTTTGTCTGGGACTTTCAATGTTTTTCGGGGGTAGACTACAATGCAGAAAACCAGCAAAACGCCATTTACAGCATTCAGAATCAGTATGGCGATGGCTGGCAGGATGTACTCGACTTTGAAAATGGTAATTACGATTACCTTATGCTTTCGGATATCGATTTCCGGAATCCACACGTACGGGAGGAACTGATCAGGTGGGGTGAGTGGTTTGTGGAAACCGTACAATGCGACGGTTTCAGGCTGGATGCGATCAAGCACATGGACCCGGCATTCTTCAACGAGTGGCTCGACCACCTGAGAGGAAAGTACCAGCGCGAGTTTTTCACCGTAGGAGAGTACTGGGCACCGTACGATCTGGAATCCATGCTTACTTACATAGAGGCAACTGCTGGCCGTGTTTCGCTGTTTGATGCACCTTTGCAGGGTAATTTTTTCAGGGCTTCGAAAGAAAACGAACACTACGACCTGCGCACAATCCTGGATAATACGCTGGTGCAAACCCGCCCCGAACTGGCCGTAACCCTGGTGGAAAACCATGATACCCAGCCGCTCCAATCACTCGAACAAATCGTGGAAGGCTGGTTCCGTCCCCTTGCTTATGCCATTATACTGCTGAGGGAAGCCGGGTATCCGTGCGTTTTTTACACGGATTTGTACGGATCCAAGTACACCGACCTGGGTCCCGACGAGCAGGAGCACGAAATCACGCTGATGCGCCTGGAACCGCTTGAAAATTTGCTACGCATCAGAAAACACCTGGCATACGGCCCGCAGCACGATTACCTGGATGATATCAACTGCATTGGCTGGACACGGGAAGGCGACGATGCGCACGAAGGTTCGGGTTGCGCAGTGCTGATTTCCAATCATGAGGATGCGGGCAAAACCATGTATGTAGGGACGCAGCATGCGGGCAAAACGTTCTCGGATCACCTGGGAAATGTTTCCGAGCCGGTGGTGGTCGGTGAGGATGGAAATGCCTGGTTCAGTGTTCGCGGCCGGTCCGTGAGTGTATGGGCATTACAGTAAACTTTATGTATCTAAAAAAATAAAACATGTATCCTGCAACTTTCCAGCTGAAAGAAAATGACGGGGAAATCAGTTTTTCCAAATCAGAGGTAGCGGAGATCGTCCCCGATGCGGACATGCGGTTCAGCCTCGTGATCCTGACAAGCGGCGCGAAGCATTTCGTGCAGGGAACGGAGCAGGATATACTTGAAAAGCTGGAAAGCGAGTCGGCGCCCGGCCATGCATCATGACCGGCGCTCCGTTTTCGCCTCTGTGACGGTCAGGGCAGTGGTACCTGCTTTTCTGGTGGTGGTAGCTGTGCGGCTTTATTTTATAGAGGTGTTTGCGGTTCCGCTGCCTTTCTGGGACCAGTGGGATGCCGAGGGTGACTTTCTGCTCCGGCCCTGGATACAGGGGACACTCCGGATTCAGGACCTGTGGCAGTCCCATAATGAGCACCGCATCCTGCCAACCCGGCTGCTATCCCTGTTTACATTTATGATTACCGGCAGCTGGAACAACCTTACCGAAGCCCGCTTTAATACGTTGCTGGCAGGATTGGTTCCGGCGCTGATCGTCGGACTGCTCGTGCGCTGCCGGGCGGTGCATGGACTGCGCTGGCTGGTGGTACCGGTGGCTGTTGCCCAGTTTGCATTGCCTTTTTCGTTTGAAAACTTTCTCGTAGGCTTCCAAAGCCAGTTTTACTTCCTGCTGATCTTTACTGTTGCAGGCCTTGCACTCGCAACGCTTCATCCGCAAAAGTGGTGGTCTGTTGTGGGTATCATCATTCTCAGTACGCTCAGCATTCTCACCATGGCATCGGGCCTGCTTACGCCGCTGGCTGTGGCTGCATTGTATGTAGTGCGGATGCTGCATGATCGCCAGATCTCACGCCGGCATATCAGTGTGGCGGTCATGCTGATGCTGCTGGCCGTGATGGGATACGGGATTATTCCGAACATTCCGGAAAATCAGGGTTACCGCGCTGCAACCTCAGGCGAGTTCCTTACGGCACTGGGCGTCATTCTGAGCTGGCCGGTGACGGATCATGCACTTGTATGGATTTTGCTCTGGCTGCCCGGTATGCTGGCCGTGCCGCTGCTCTTGTGGACCCGGAGAATGTCGGCTGCGGACATGCTGATGGCTGGCTGCCTGATCTGGTCTCTGGCGCAGGCACTGGCAATTGCCTACGGCCGCGGCCACTGGCTTTCGGAGGTGTCTTCGCGCTATACGGAGCTTTTCAGTCCCGGACTGATCGCCAATGCCTGGTTTGCCGTGAGGCTGGCCGATCACTGGGAAAGCTTGCCCCTGCGGTGGGTAGGGCTCGTATTTTTCGTACCCTATACCATAGGGCATGTGGTGCGCTATGAAGCGGACATGAAGGATATGCGGAAAGTTCACCGGTATTCTCTCATTCAGCAGCGCAATGTATCCCGCTATTTTCAGACCGGCGACCCGGGTGTGCTCGACCAGCCGCAGTACGAAATACCCTATCCGCATGCCGACCGGCTCCAACACCTCCTGGACGATCCTACGCTGCGGAGTATACTCCCTGCGGAGCAGGAAGCACAGTGACCGCAGCACTGTTTCCGTACAGTATTTTTTCAAATAATTTGAGAGGAATTTTGCAGGATGTTACGCCTATTTTTTTGTAAATTTCTGACAGTGTCAAGCTCATCTGACTTCCCGTCTTGCGGTTTAAAGTTTTTTGTGAAAACTTATTGAACGGTTTGGATATTAGCATTCCAAACTGAGATTGCAGTTTTCAAAGAATTACATCAACGCCTACCGGCAATACTCTCTGCAATCTTATTTTTACCAAAACAGGCATTTTACAAACTGCCGCAATGCTTTTTTGTGCCTGCAAAAATAAGCCCCAAAACCTTTAATAAGAGACTTGCGTATGGGCATTCTTTATCTGGATCATGAAGTAAACAACCTGAATTCCTTCAAGGCAGCATTCAGGAGGGAGGCCATGGTATTTATCGCCGAAACGACTGACATGGCGATCTCCATTCTTGAAAATAACAAGATTGAGATCATTTTTGCCGACCACCACATGCCTGAAATGACCGGCCTCGACTTCCTCAGGCTGGTTGCTACAAGGTTTCCCGACAGTAAAAGAGTGATCCTGACGGGCAATGCATATACCGATGAGTTCAGGGCTGCGGCTCAGAAAGGCATCTTTCACCGGTACGTCAACAAGCCCTGGGACGAGCAGCAGCTCAGGACGCTGATGGAAACTTTGTAGATTTTCGACTATATTAAGCCGCATGAAGAGAAGAGACTTTATGTACATGTCCGGCTTAGGCGCGGGTGCATTGATGATGCCCGGCGTTCCGGTTATAGGCAGGAGCGTTCCCGGCGAGCGGCTTCTTGAACCTGGCCTGGATGTTGCGGCCCGAAAAAAACTGACAGAAGTTGCGCTGAATGCGGCCAAAAGCAAAGGTGCCACTTACACCGATGTGCGCATCGGCCGCTACCTGCAGCAATATCTGTTTACCCGCGAAAAACAGGTGCAGAACATCGTCAATGCCGAATCTTACGGAATCGGTATCCGGGTGATCGTAAATGGTACCTGGGGTTTTTCGGCCACGAGCGACGTCACACCCGAGGGCATTGCCAAGTGCGCAGACACTGCTGCCGCCATTGCGAAAGCCAATTCCAAATTCCAGAAAGAGCCAGTTGAGCTTGCACCGCAGGCCGGGGTAGGAGACAAGACCTGGAAAACACCCCTCATCAAAAATGCATTCGAAATTCCGGTCAGGGAAAAGATAAACCTGCTGATGAATGTAAATGGAAAGGCCATGGAAAACGGGGCGAACTTCGTCACCTCCAACCTTTTCTTTGTCAACGAACAAAAATATTTCGCCTCTTCCGACGGCTCGTTCATTGACCAGGACATCCACCGCATCTGGCCTACCTTTACCGTAACGGTTACCGATAAAGCTTCCGGCAAGTTCAAAACCCGCGATGCGATCAGCTCGCCGATGGGAATGGGCTACGAGTACCTCGACGGGCTGGCAACCGAAAAAATCGCCGGGCCGAATGGACTTGTAGGATACCGGAACTCCTACGATATGGTGGAAGACGCCGTCACTGCAGCAAAGCAGGCAAAGGAAAAAGTAACTGCCAAAACCGTACAGCCCGGCAAATACGACCTGGTGCTGGACCCAAACCACCTGGGACTGACGATTCATGAGTCTGTCGGTCACCCGACCGAGCTCGACCGCGTACTCGGCTACGAAGCCAACTACGCCGGCACCAGCTTTGCGACTTTGGATAAATGGAAGTCCAAAAATTTTCAGTATGGCAGTAAGCTCGTCAATATTGTAGCCGATAAAACGCAGCCCCACACCCTCGGGGCAGTGGGATACGACGACGAAGGCGTGCCCTGCAAAACGTGGGATATCATCAAAGACGGGATTCTTGTCAATTACCAGGCGATCCGCGACCAGGCTAAAATCATTGGAGAAAAAGAATCACACGGCTGCTGCTACGCCGACAACTGGAACTCGGTACAATTCCAGCGCATGCCGAATATCTCATTGAAACCCGGCACCGAAAAACGCAGCGTGCTGGATATGATCAAAGGTGTTGAAAAGGGTATTTACATCATCGGCCGCGGTTCCTATTCAATTGATCAGCAGCGGTATAACTTTCAGTTTGGCGGTCAGGTTTTTTACGAAATCAAAAATGGCGAAATGACCGGCATGCTCGATGACGTCGCTTACCAGTCGAATACCCAGGAATTTTGGAACTCCTGCACCCAGCTCTGCGACCAGGACGATTACCGCACCTTCGGCTCCTTCTTCGACGGAAAAGGCCAGCCCGGCCAGGTAAGCGCCGTCTCGCACGGAAGTTCGACGACAAGGTTCGATGGGGTGAATGTGATTAATACGGGGAGGAGGATTTAGGGGGGAGGAAGGAGGTCATTGGGTGTCGTTTGTGGTCATTGATTGTCATTTGTTGTCATTTGTAGTCAGGTATGGTCAGGGGTTGTCAGGTATGGTCAGGAATTGTTAGGAGTTGTTTTTTAGTTTAAGAAAATAGTAGACAACTTAATTACTACTAATGACAACCAATGACAATACCTGACCACCCCTGACAATACCTGACCACCCTTGACAACACCTGACAACCCCTAACCACCCTCGTCACCCTGAGCAAACCTACCCTTGTCACCCTGAGCGGAGTCGAAGGGCAGATGCGGTCGCCACAAAACCCCTTCGACTGCGCTGAGGTTGAGTGAGGCGTAAAGCAACACTACCCTTCAACTGTGCTCGGGGTGGGAGAGGCGTAAAGCAACACCTGCCCTTCGACTCCGCTCAGGGTTACAAAGGCGGTAAGCAACACCCCTCTTTGACTGCGCTCAGGGTGGGAGAGGCGTAAAGCAGTACTTGCCCTTCGACTCCGCTCAGGGTGACAAGGGCGTAAAACAACATTTGACAATACCTGACTACCCCTGACAACCAATGACCAAAAATGACCACCAATGACCAAAAACAACCACCCCTGACCCCCAAACCATGTCAATCCTATCAAAAGAAGAAGCAAAACAAATCATAGATAAAGTCCTTGCATTCTCAAAGGCTGATGAAGTAAGTGTCGGGTTGTCGGGCGATCGTTCCGGGAATATACGGTATGCGCGGAACTCGGTTTCCACGAGCGGCGAGACGAATGATCTTTCGTTATCGGTGACTTCCGTTTTTGGCAAGAAATCGGGGACGGCTACGATTAATGAGTTTGACGATGCGTCGCTGGAAAAGACTGTCCGGCGGGCAGAGGAGATTGCGAAGCTGGCTCCGGACAATCCGGAGTATATGCCCATGCTCGGCGCACAGCAGTATGCGGAGTCGAAGTCATTTGCGGACGCGACCGCGGCGATTAATCCCGATTACCGGGCCACCGCTGCATTCAACAGCATTGATCCCTGTGATAAAAAGAACCTGACTGCTGCAGGGTTTTTGCAGGATAATGCGGGTTTTTCAGCGATGGGCAACAACAAGGGGCTTTTTGGATATAACCGGGCAACTTCTGTGGACTTTTCGGTGACAGTGAGAACTGCCGACGGAAAAGGTTCAGGCTATGTCTCGCGTGACTATAATGATGTTTCCAGGCTGAATACCAAAACCGCGACCGAGATTGCCATGCAAAAGGCGCTGGCTTCGGTAAATACCAAAGCGCTGGAGCCCGGAAAATATACGGTAATTCTTGAACCGACTGCTGCGGCCGATCTACTTGGAATATGATGCGCAGCATGGATGCGCGGAATGCCGATGAAGGCCGGAGCTTTTTGGGTAAAAAAGGTGGCGGCACGCGGCTGGGCGAAAAGCTGTTTGACGAGCGCGTCACCATTTATTCAGACCCGCAGAACATTGAGATCCCGGGCTCAACTTACACGGGTGACGGCCGCCCACAGGAGAAAGTAACCTGGATTGAAAATGGCGTGGTTAAAAATATGTACTACTCCCGCTTCTGGGCGCAGAAGCAGAACGTGAAAGCAGTGCCGGCGCCGGGGGGATTTATCATGCAGGGCGGCACGGAGTCGATAGCGGACCTGATCAAAAATACAGAAAAAGGCATTCTTGTGACGCGCTTCTGGTACATCCGCTCGGTGGACCCGCAAACCCTTTTGTATACAGGCCTTACACGCGACGGTACTTTTTACATTGAAAACGGACAGATCAAATATCCCGTGAAAAACTTCCGCTTTAACGAAAGTCCGGTGATCATGCTCAACAACCTGGAAGCTGCCGGTAAGCCGGTGAGAACCAATGGAAATTTAATCCCGCCATTGAAAATCCGTGATTTCACATTCACCAGCCTCTCTGATGCGGTCTGACCATTTATATCGGATTAAAGCCTTACATACAAAGAAGATTCTGTGCTGACGGGCAACATCTTACATTAATAGTTGTCTTTTGGTAAAAATCCATAGCTACGATTAGCAAAAATTAGAAATATTTTGAACAGACGAGATTTTATACAATGGGCCGGAATCGGAACGGGAGCGTTCATGATACCTGGCTTTGCTACCGGCCGGACGGTTTCTCCCGAGGCATTTCTTCAGCCGGGTGTAGATGTGGCCGTGAAGAAAAGGCTGGCGGACGCTGCCCTGAATGCGGCCAGGTCAAAAGGTGCTACTTATGCCGATGTGCGTATTGGACGCTACCTCAACCAGTTCGTGGTCACGCGCGAGGATAAGGTCCAGAATATCGTCAATACCGAATCTTACGGCGTGGGCGTGCGCGTGATTGCCAACGGATGCTGGGGATTTTCGGCCGTGGTGGATGTAAATAATGAAGCGCAGATGGCGCAGGCTGCTGAAAATGCAGTGGCGATTGCGAAGGCCAATGCCAAACTGATGAAAGAGCCCGTGCAGCTCGCGCCCCAGAAGGGTTTCGGGGAAGTGAGCTGGAAAGCGCCGATCAAGAAAAATGCATTTGAGGTACCTATCAAAGAGAAGGTAGACCTGCTGCTTTCGGTGAATGACGCAGCATTGAAAAACGGTGCTAACTACGTCAACTCCGTACTTTTCATGGTCAATGAGCAAAAGTACTTCGCCTCGACGGACGGCTCTTACATTGACCAGGATATTCATCGCATTTTCCCGCAATTCAATGTAACCACCATTGATCCGAAAACCGGGAAATTTGAGACGCGGAATGCATTGAGCGCACCAATGGGAATGGGTTATGACTACCTGCAGACCAATCCTTCGGACAAGGTTACCGGCATCACTACCCGCTATAATATGGGCTACGATATGCTGGAAGATGTTACCGCAGCCGCCAGACAAGCCAAGGAAAAGCTGACAGCAAAGTCCGTCGAGGCCGGTAAATATGATTTAATCCTCGACCCGTCGCACCTCTGGCTGACCATTCACGAGTCCGTAGGTCACCCGCTCGAACTCGACCGCGTGCTCGGGTATGAGGCCAATTTTGCCGGAACTTCCTTCGCTACACTCGATAAGTGGCAGTCTAAAAACTTCCAGTACGGCAGCAAGCAGGTGAACCTGGTTGCCGACAAGTTGCAGGTAGGCTCGCTGGGTGCAGTGGGCTGGGATGATGAGGGGGTAAATACCAAAAAATGGGATCTGGTGCGTGATGGTATTCTGGTTAACTACCAGGCGATCCGCGACCAGGTGCATATCATTGGCGGAAAAGAGTCGCAGGGTTGCTGCTACGCGGATAGTTGGAGCTCGGTACAGTTTCAGCGTATGCCAAATGTGTCGCTGGAATCCGGCAAGACGCCGCTGAGTGTGGAGCAGATGATCAAGGATGTGAAAAAGGGCATTTACATCATCGGCGACGGTTCGTTTTCCATTGATCAGCAGCGCTATAACTTCCAATTTGGCGGCCAGTTGTTTTATGAAATCAAAGACGGGAAAATCGTCGGAATGCTGAAAGATGTGGCTTACCAGTCCAATACGCAGGAATTCTGGAACTCGTGCGTGGCCGTTTGCGATGAAAAAGATTACCGCCTGGGCGGCTCCTTCTTCGACGGAAAAGGCCAGCCCTCCCAATCCAGCGCAGTCTCACACGGCAGCTCGACGGCAAGGTTTAATGGAGTAAATGTGATTAATACAGCCAGGAAAATTTAATGAATGAATGATTGAATGACTGAATGATTGAATGGTGAGTTAGCAAATTAGTGAGTGAGTGAATGTGTGATTGAGGTATTGAATTTATCCATAATCCAATTCACCTACTCGCTAACTCACTCCCTCACTAACTCACAACTAAATCCATTCAATCATTCAATCATTCAATCATTCAGTCATTCAAAACTGAAACAATATGCCAATCATACTAACAGAATCCGAAGCAAAGGCACTGCTGCAAAAGGTGCTTAAATATTCCAAGGCAGATGAATGTGAGGTGAATATTATGGGTGAGGAGCGGGGTAATATTCGTTATGCAAGAAATGAAGTCTCGACCAGCGGCGCGCTGATTAACCAGAACCTGGAAGTCCAGTCGGCTTTTGGGAAAAAAGTGGGTGTGGCGACCGTCGACGAATTCAGCGACGAGGCCATTGAAAAGTGCGTCCGCCGCGCTGAAGAGCTGGCACAGCTCGCTCCTGAAAATCCGGAATATGTAGGGGTACTAGGCCCGCAGACTTATGGAAAATCCAACGGATTTTTTGACTCAACTGCGGCGATTAACCCGGATGTTCGCGCCAATGCGGTTGCAAAAAGCCTCGAACTTACCCGCGCCCAGAACCTCACAGCCGCCGGTTTTCTCGAAAACCAGAAAGGCTACCGCGCGATGATGAACTCCAAAGGTTTGTTTGCATACTACCCAAGCACCAATGTGAATTTTTCGCTGACTGTGCGTACCGAGGACGGAAAGGGTTCGGGCTACGTGGCGCGGGGTTACAGTGATGTCAATAAGCTTGATACCGCCGCTGCAACCAATGTAGCCATCATTAAATCCAAAGGTTCGGTAGGGGCAAGAGCTTTGGAGCCAGGCAAATACACCGTGATTCTTGAACCCACTGCCGCGGTGGTTCTGCTGGAAAATATCTTTTTCAGCATGGATGCCCGCAGTGCCGACGAGGGCCGCTCTTTCCTGAGCAAGCCGGGCGGCAAAACCAAGCTGGGCGAGAAGATCGTGGACGAGCGCGTCAACATTTACACCGATCCTGCCAACCCGGATCTGCCTTCTTCACCCTGGTCGGGCGACGGGCAGCCGATCAACAAAATGAGCCTGATTGAGAAAGGCGTGGTAAAGAATATGTTCTATTCGAGATACTGGGCGCAAAAGAATAATGTAAAACCGGTCCCTTTTCCCAGCAATGTAATCATGGACGGTGGAACTGCCACTTTGGAAGAAATGATCAAGTCTACCAAGCAGGGTATTCTGGTGACGAAGTTGTGGTACATCCGCGAGGTAGACCCGCAAACTTTGCTGCAAACCGGACTTACCCGCGACGGTACATTTTATATTGAGAATGGGGTAATCAAATATCCGATCAAAAACTTCCGCTTCAACGAAAGTCCGGTCATCATGCTCAATAACCTCGAAACGCTGGGCAAACCCGAGCGTGTGGTGAGTACTGAATCCGATCGGAATTATCTGATACCGCCGATGAAAATCAGGGAATTCACCTTTTCATCACTGTCCGACGCAGTCTAGTATTGAGGCCATTTTTTTTTACACGAATTCAATACACATCGGGAAACTGGGATACCGACCAGCGCATGCCGTCCAATTTGCTGCATTCGCTGGTTGAGTATACCACGATCCCGATCGACGAGAAGGAGAAAATCGTCCAGCTCATCAGCAACGAGATTTTTAAAAGTCCGTTCTGTTACCTGAGCGGACACAAGCTGGTCGAATTTTCAAGCCAGGAGCGCGACCATTTTAAAAGGTATGTGGAAAACGGCGGCTTTGTCTTCGTCGACGACTGCAACCACGACATTGACGGCCTGTTTGCCAAATCCTTCGAGCAGGAAATGGAGCGCACCTTCGGCCCCAAAGCCCTGCAAAAAATTCCCAATAACCATCCCATTTACCATTCCTTCTTCAAATTCGAAGACGGCCCACCCACCACCTCCTTCGAGCTGAACGGCTGGGGCGACGATCTCGTCCACGACTACCTCAAAGCGATTACGATCAACGGGCGCATTGGAGTACTGTACAGCAACAAGGATTACGGCTGTGAATGGGACTACGACTTCCGGAACAAGCGGTTTCTGGCCGTGGATAATACAAGGTTTGGGGTGAATGTGGTGGTTTATGCTTTGATGGGGTGAGGAGGGAAGGGAAGGAGTCATTGGTCATTGGTGGTCATTTATTGTCATTTGTGGTCAGGGGTGGTCAGGTATTGTCAGGTATTGTCAGGGGTAATATAATGTCTTTGTCACCCTGAGCGGAGTCGAAGGGCAGATGCGGCGCCCAGGTGGTCGAAAGGGAAGCACGGCAGACCAAGCAGTCAAAGGGGCAGAGGGCGTCATTGGTGGTCAGGTGTTGTCAGGGGTAATATAATGCCCTTGTCACCCTGAGCGGAGTCGAAGGGCAGATGCGGCAGCCAGGTGGTCGAAGGGGAAGCAACACAGGCCAGGCAGTCGAAGGGCAGGGGGTGTCATTGGTGGTCATTTGTGGTCATTTATTGTGAAGGGTTGTCAGGTGAAGTTTAATGCCCTTGTCACCCTGAGCGGAGTCGAAGGGCAGATGCGGCAGCCAGGCGTTGGAAGAAGAAGCATCAAAGGCCAGGCACTCGAAGGGCAGGGGGGTGTCATTGGTGGTCATTGGTGGTCATTTATTGTTAGGGGTTGTTAAGTGAAGTTTAATGCCCTTGTCACCCTGAGCGGAGTCGAAGGGCAGATGCGGCAGGCCAGGCGTTGGAAGGGGAAGCACGGCAGACCAGGCAGTCGAAAGGCCAGGGGCGTCATTTGTGGTCATTTGTGGTCATTTATTGTTAGGGGTTGTCAGGTGAAGTTTAATGCCCTTGTCACCCTGAGCGGAGTCGAAGGGCAGATGCGGCAGCCAGGTGGTCGAAGGGGAAGCACGGCAGACCAGGCAGTCGAAGGGCAGGGGGTGTCATTGGTGGTCATTGGTGGTCATTTATTGTTAGGGGTTGTCAGGTGAAGTTTAATGCCCTTGTCACCCTGAGCGGAGTCGAAGGGCAGATGCGGCAGCCAGGTGGTCGAAGGGGAAGCACGGCAGACCAGGCAGTCGAAGGGCAGGGGGTGTCATTGGTGGTCATTGGTGGTCATTTATTGTTAGGGGTTGTCAGGTGAAGTTTAATGCCCTTGTCACCCTGAGCGGAGTCGAAGGGCAGATGCGGCAGGCCAGGCGCTCGAAGGGCCACCGTGGCAAGCCAACCAAACCAACAGCAAACATGGTCGCCCGGGACCCTTCGACTCCGCTCAGGGTGACAAGTTGAGAAGCAACAACTTGACAAATATTCAGTAATTCAGTCATTCAATCATTCAGTCATTCAATCATTCAAAATTGAACACTTCACCAGAACACTATAAATCGCTCGTTGCCAAGCTTCCGCTGCTGAAAAAGGAAATTGCCAAAGTTATTGTGGGGCAGACGGAGGCGATTGATGAGATACTGATTTCTTTGATGGCGTCGGGGCATTGTTTGTTGGAGGGGGTGCCTGGACTGGCGAAGACGTTAATGGTGAAAACCATGTCAGAAGCGCTGCACATGAGTTTCAAGCGCGTGCAGTTTACACCCGACCTGATGCCGGGGGATATTGTGGGTACGGAGATACTGGAAGAGGATCATGAGACCGGCAAAAAGTTTTTTAAATTCAACCGTGGACCCATCTTTGCAAATGTAGTATTGGCCGACGAAATTAACCGTACGCCACCTAAGACGCAGGCTGCCTTATTGGAAGCCATGCAGGAAAAAAGTGTCACGTACGGCGGCACCAACTATGAGCTGCCGAATCCATTCCTGATCATCGCCACGCAGAACCCCATCGAGCAAGCCGGAACTTATCCGCTGCCCGAGGCGCAGCTCGACCGGTTTTTGCTGTATATCAAGCTGAGTTACCCGGAGGAACATGAAGAGCTGGAAGTGCTGAAAGGCACGACCGGGACATTCCGCGCGAAAGTTGAGCGGATCTTGTCGGATACCGATATGGTAGAGATACAGAGCCTGGTGCGGGAGGTACATATCAGCGATGAACTGATCGTGTGGATCAACAAGCTGGTGCGCGGATCGCGGCCGCAGACGAGCCCCTCGGAGTTTATCCGGGAATGGTGCGACTGGGGCGCTGGTCCGCGGGCGGGGCAGGCGCTCGTGCTTTGTGCAAAGGCGCGGGCGGTTTTGAACGGCCGTTTTTCGGTGGTACCGGAAGATATCCGTACGCTGGCATTCCCGATCCTGCGCCACCGCATTGCCATGAACTTTCGGGCTGAAGCGGAGAACATCACAGCCGACCAGGCCATTGAAATGTTGTTGTCGGACCTGGGACCCATCAATTGATGTCAGTACAAACAGGCCTCTTAGCCTCCAACCTGATCAAGCTCAAAAACCTGCAACTGGTCGGAAAGCTCGTGAGCGAGGAGCTGATGCTGGGCATTCATGCCAGCAAGCGGTCGGGCATCGGGATTGAGTTTGAGCAGTACCGGCACTACCAGCCCGGTGACGATCCCAAGCGGATCGACTGGAAGCTTTTTGCACGAACCGACAAACATCTGGTACGCGAATCTTCCACCGAAAGTGACACGCAAATCCGGTTTTTACTGGACCTGTCCGGCTCGATGAATTATGCGGAAAATGGTGTAAGCCGGTTGCAATACAGTCAAATCCTGCTCGCTTCGCTGGCTTACCTGGGCTATATTCAGAATGACCAGATGAGTTTGTATGGATTGAAAAACGGCCGGGTGCAAACGTTGAGTGCGGCAGGCGCTGCCTCATCAGGGAGACAGGCATTTCAAAAAATACTGGTCAGTCTGGAAAAAGCGGAGGCGAGCGGCACCTGGCAATCGCCGCCCCATCTGAAATTTTCCGAGCTGCAAACCAAAACAAAGGAGAAGCTGATTTTTGCAGGAGACTTGCTGCAAACGGACGATGAGTGGCTTGCATTGATCCGTTCTCTGGCGAATCCATTCCGTGAGGTTATCATTTTTCAAATTCTGGGAGAACAGGAGTCAAATTTTAATCTTACTGGATTGTACCGGTTTAAAGACCTGGAAAGTGGCCGGGAAATAGAGCTGGATGCGGCCTCTGTGCGGAATGCATTCCGTGATTCAATGACGAAATACCTGGCGAATTTGAAGGAAGCATTACAAATCCCGCATGTGCAGCTGATCAGGGTTAACTTAAATGAGCCAATCGGCATGGTATTAGAAGCATTTTTGACCAAAAGAAAAGGGTAATGGAGTTTTTGCAACCGGGCTGGCTTTGGGGTATTATGGGAGTTGCACTACCTGTTTTGATCCATTTATGGCATCAGAAAAAAGCGCAGCCGCTGCCCTGGGCTGCATCGCGCTGGCTGAATGAAAAAGTTGCTTTGCAGCATCGCGGACTGCGGCTTCACCAGATATTGCTCCTGCTGATCCGCTGTTTACTGATTATCCTGATCAGTCTTATTCTTGCCAAACCATTTCTTCAAAGTGCACGAAATCAACAGGCGAAACAGATAGTTCATTTGGTTGAACCCGATGCAGATTTGGTCAGCAACTTTCGTTTTGAGCTGGAAAATGCAATGCGTAAGGGAGAAAAGATGATTTGGATTACGCCCGATTCGAAAAAAATAGAAACGCTTACAGATTTACCCTCTGTACAAAATACACAATCGTATTTGCAGCAAATAATCAATGAGGAGGTTACTTCACAGGATAGCCTAAGGTTTTATTTAACCAATGATCAAAGCATTCTGATGGGACCTCAGATTATTACACAGGCACCATTTGAATTGTGGTTATTTGATAGAAATAAAAAAGTCAGATTTCCAGAATTAAGAGAAATGTTTGCTGATCGTAAGCTAAGCCCTGAAATTCTGGTCAACTATAAAAATAGCCGAGAACAACAAACTGTATTTGCAGCATGGAATGCATTCAGTGAAGTTTTTTCTGTTCAATTAAAAATTGATACCGTATCAAATGCAAATAAAACTTACGATTTTATTCTATCTGATTCGCTTCCATCCGCGATAAACAGCAAATCAGAATATGTTATTTCCGGCTGGAATGCACGGGTTGGTTTACAACAAAATATTCACTTTCTTCCCGATTCACTCCTTTTTGAAACTTCTGATCTGGTGAAAACGGGCCGGCTGCCGGAGTGGCTGGGCGAATTGCTGATTTCGCATGAACACTTTGACAAACGGACCATGCAGGCCAGTACACAGCAGATCCGAAGCCGTTTCAGGCAGGTTGCCGAATCCCGCAGCGAAGAAGCGGACGCGTTTACGAAGTGGTTATTCCTGCCGTTTTTAATACTGCTTATCGTGGAACGCTGGCTTGCCCTGCGCAAAAATGCTGCGGCCTATGCTTGAACTAAAAAGATTAGTCCGCTCGGTTTCCCGTCATTTACTGGTGGCTGATTTGTTATGCGGTGTATTTTTATCAATGTCCGTGTACCTGATCTGTAAAGCACTCGGATCAGAAATGTTGAGCATAATATTTGGTATAGCTGCCCTGGTTCTTGCGCTGGTCTTTACCAAAGTTTATCAGAATAAAAAGCAGAAGGCTATTTCGCTTATTCATCATTATAACGAAGGTACGGAATACAGTCTTCACTTATTAGATAAGGAACATCTGAATATGGCCGAACAATTACAATTACAACGTTTGGCTGACACGTCACCTGATTTTCCTTTTTATCGAATTTACAGCCATTTAAAAGGCTATGTAATTCTATTAGTAATTGCTGTTTTATTTTATTCAGTTTATCCTCAATTTAAAAATGAGCAGAATAATGCGCCAGAGATTATTTCGGTAATTTCTGGAAAAATAAAATCAAAATCGAAGGGTGAGGTGCCTTCTTTGCAAGCCGCGAAAATCCGCATATCGCCTCCATCCTATACAAAAATTCCTGAGTCCGAATCAGAAGACTTAAATGTAAAAGCGATCGCTGGTTCACTCCTGCACTGGCGCGTTTATTTTGATCAACCTGCACACGTGACGGTCCGTCTTGCAAATAGTCGGGGCGAGGAAATGCCTTTCAAATGGCAACATGCCGCATTTGAATACGCTGATAAATTGGCCGGCTCGGGTTTGTATTCCATCAAAGCATTCTGGAAAGATTCCCTGATTCACCAGTCTGATTTTTACAGGTTGGAAGCAATTCCGGACCTGGCGCCAAAAATTGAGCCTGCTTCAAAGGAGTTGTATCAATACCATTTGCTTAAAGACGAAAAGACACTCAAAATATCCGCCAGAATAGCAGATGATTTCGTGGTGAGTCAGGCATTTATTGTGGCTACGGTAGCAAGAGGCGCAGGAGAAAATGTGAAGTTCCGGGAGGTGAAGTTTCCGCTTTCTGTCAACTTTAAATCTGCAAATTTCACCAAGTCAATCCATTTGGATGAGCTGAATTTTGCCCCTGGGGACGAGCTGTATTATTACTGGGCGGCCATAGACAATCGTCGGCCTGAGCCAAACTTTTCCAAATCAGACACCTACTTTCTGGTTTACAAGGACACTGCACAGGTTGAAGAATCACAGCTGGCTACGATGGCGGTGAACCTGGTGCCGGAGTATTTCCGCAGCCAGCGGCAGATTATCATTGATACCGAAAAGCTGATTGCCCGGCGGAAAAAGCTTGCAAAACAGGAGTTTAACAGCACTTCAAACGAAATCGGGTTTGATCAGAAGGTGCTGCGGTTGCGGTACGGACAATACCTTGGCGAAGAGTTTGAAACCAGCATCGGCGGCGGGCAGCATGAGGAAGGCGATATGGTGGATGCGTTCACCCACCATTCCGACGGCAGCGGCGAGGGTGCCGAGCAGCGCATTGCAGAACCCGTGCATGATCATGGGAATGAGCATAAAGCCGGCGAGGCTGAGGACCCGCTTGCAGCACTCATGGAACAGTACACGCATGCGCATGACGATGCGGAAACGAATACATTTTACGAGCAATCGACACGCAGCCTGTTGAAAATGGCACTGGAACAAATGTGGCAGTCGGAGCTGCATTTGCGGATGTACGAGCCCGAAAAAGCGCTTCCATTTGAAAATAAGGCTTTGGAATACCTGAAAACCGCCCAGCAAAAAGCACGGGCGTATGTCAAAAAAAGCGGCTACGATCCGCCTCCGATCAAGGAACAGGAAAAGCGTCTGACAGGAGAAATGAAGGACCTTTCCCAGGAGTTGTCTACCGAACAAATATTTAAAGATCAGCGCATGCAGCAGCTGGCAAGTGAAATGCTGGGTCACCTGGAACCCTCCAAAGCGGACAAAAACCGGCATTCAAAAATGCGGCAACTCGCGGGCTTACTGAGCGGAAGATTGATCGACAGTGGCCCGTTGCATGGCGGAATGCAGAACTGGCCCGTCATTACATCCCTGCAAAAGCTGGCGGGCGGACGTCCGCTGTCAGCAGGAGAAAACCGGGAGCTGAAAGCTGCACTTTACCGATATGCCGGCAAATCGCAGCAAAGCGGGCCGGCCTATTCCAGCGATCAAAAGCTTGAAGCCGCATTCCGGCGCAGGCTGCGCTGATTTCCCAATTGAAAAAATGATCTATCTGGATTTTGACTGGACCAACTTATTGAATCAGGTATTGCTGGCGCTGGCTTTGGCATTGCTGGGCATGCAGCTCTGGTGGCTGGTTTTTCGAAAGGGTTTTGGAAAAAGGCCGGTCCTGCGTCTTGGACTTAATTTGATGCTCTGGGTTGCAGTATTGGGCTTTATGCTAAAACCTTACTGGCTGCGCTCGCATGCATCCAGGTCGGCTTTGCTGGTGGGGGGCGACGTACCTGCGACATTCGCGGATCGTGTCGCGGATAGTTTAAGCATTGCTGGTCGGATTGCCATGGAAGATCTGGAAAATGCATCCGTCGATACGCTGGTGATGCTGGGACAGGCTTTCGGGCCGGATTTGAAAAGGAAAATGGCGAGATTGCCCGTACCACCGACCGTGCGGTGGGTGCCCTATTTCAGAGATGGGTCTGTACGTGACCTGCATTGGAAAGGCGTGTTGCGGAAAGGAGAAATGCAGGTTGTTCGTGGCCGGATCAGCGCAGCCAGTGATATGCGGATCGCATTGCAGTATGGAAGCCGGAAGGTGGACAGCCTGGATTTGAAGGCTGGAATGCAGGATTTCAGGTTTTCAGTTCCCGCTTTCGTGCAGGGGCGAACTGCTGTGGAGTTGCTGGTGAGTGAAAAAGTTGTGGATACGCTCCGGTTTTTTGCACGCCCGGCCGAGCCGCTGAGCGTGCAGTTCTTACTGAATAGTCCTGACTTTGAAAGTCGTAGCCTGGCAGGCTGGCTTGGGAAAAACGGGCATTCGGTGCGGTATGATGCGGTACTTTCGAAGGATCTGAAAGCGGATATCAATATCAATAAAGCTATGACACCGGACCTGATCGTGACCGATCCTGCCAATGCGAAAAATCCGGTCGTGAAAAAGGCTGCTGCGAGTGGCAAGAGTGTACTCTTTATCAATCTGACGAATCCTCCCGCTGAACTTACTGTAATCAATGCCGCGCTCGGGACAAAATTTGCGGCTGAGAAAATTTCAAACGAAGAGACGATCCGGCTTTCATCTGAGCTGAATGCATTACCCTACCAATTTTCAGTAGCAGGCAATCAGGAACGCGCGGCACAGTACCCGGTTCTGGTTGAGACGACGACTGGAAAGGTAGGTGCAAGTTTGCTGGCCGAAACCTTTCCCGTGCAGCTGGCAGGAGACAGCCTGACTTACGACAAAATCTGGGAAGCCATACTCGTAGTGACCAGGCCCGCACTGGCGAAGAATATAGAAGTTGAATCGCCGGTACAGGTAGGGTCGCCTGCTTCCGTTCAATTGAATGGTTTTGAAACACTTCCTGAACAGGTCAGCTGGAATCGCGATACGATCTTCATGCGTTCATCCCTGATTAACCCGCAGGCCGCGCAAGGCATTTATATTCCTGAAAAGGAAGGCTGGGCAAGTTTGGGAGACTCTTTGGAGGTTTTTGTCGGAGCCAGGACGAGCGTGAGTGATATGTCGGCTTTGGTTCAGAACTATGAGCATCATCGTGCAGACCTTAAAATAAACTCACCCGTTCAAAAAGTTGCCGGCACATTCCGACAAGCCATTCCGGGATGGTTTTGGTTTGCCTGGCTTATGCTATGCTTTGCTGCCTTGTGGATTGAGGAGAAGTTTTAAGTCAGTGCTCTGCCTTTCATTTTATAGTAAACTAAAAGTAAAGGTTTGAGTGCGCTATCGTTCGGCTCAAATTGGCTCGCCAATTTTACCGGTGCAATGCCCTCTTCTCTGTATGTGCCTAAATGCATGGAGCATACCTGTTTTCATGCTGACATATCTTTTTCAAATAATCTGTAACAAAAGCAAGACGTGCTCGTCTTTGCATTGAGATGGATTTACAAGCCTTCAAGCAACGCATTCTTCCCGTACAGGGGCGCCTTTTCAGACTGGCCCAAATGTTTCTTCGCAACCGCGAGGAGGCGGAAGATGCCATTCAGGATGTGCTGATGCGCCTGTGGTCCAACCGCCAGCAACTGGAAACCTACCAGAGCGTGGAGGCACTCGCCATTCAAATGACGAAAAATCTCTGTCTGGATCGCCTGAAATCGGGACGGTTCCGGACGATGCAGGACAATGCCGACGTATCAGATATACAGGCCGGTACAACCGCACCGGACAGGCAAATGGAAATGGCAGACAGTTCTGCGCTGATCCACCGGCTCATCGACGGGCTTCCGGAGCAACACCGGCTGGTGCTGCACCTGCGCGATGTAGAGGAGTATTCTTTTGAGGAGATCGAGCAGCTGACCGGACTGAGCAATGCGAATATCCGGACGATTTTATCCCGCGCCAGGCAGAAGCTGCGGGAAGGGTATCTTAAAGTAAATGACTATGAAAGAGGATATTGAGGAATTACTCACGAAATATTATGAGGGCGAAACCACGGTGGAAGAGGAGCGGGAGCTGAAAAGGTTTTTCCAGAATGAACCGATACCTATGCATTTACAGAGCCATGCGGCACAATTCGTCTACTTTACCGATGCGAGAAACGAGCATCCTTCACGCACCTTCAGCAATGAACTTGCCTTGCTGCTGGATCCTCCGCGGCAGACTCCCGTACGGAGGTTCGGCAGCTGGCTGATCCGCATTGCGGCTGGTTTTGCATTGCTGCTGGTCGGCTTTGCGGGAGGATGGTTTGTGAAAAATAACAGGGGGCAGGCAGCTGATGGCGTACATGCTCCTGCCTCTGCAATCCGGAATGTACTTGCCTTTGAACAGGTTAGCAAGACCTCCGCCAGCGAACGGATACAGGCTGTAAATCAGGCCTACGGACTGACACAGGCTGATCAGCAAATTACTCAGACACTGACCAATACGCTCAATTTTGATCCGAATGTGAATGTACGGCTTGCAGCCTGCCAGGCGCTCCTTCATTTTCAGAACGAGCCCGGCGTGAAGGAGGCACTCATGCAGTCACTGTCCATCCAAACGGATCCGAATGTCCAGATTTCGCTGATTGAGGCGCTGGTATCGATCAAGGAAAAACGGGCCGCAGATCAGTTCAGGCAGATCATGCACAACAAGGAGGTGCTGGAAGCAGTACGGTCGAGAGCCGAGTTCGGCCTCGGAGAGCTGGATGCTGCGGATGTTTAGTATTTAAAAATACAATCTATAATCATTTTGAAAACCATGAAAAAAGTACTTCTCGCAAGTATGGTAGGCTTGCTGTGCCTGACCAGGTTGCAGGCCCAAAGCCTGGAATACAAGACGAAGCTGGGCAATCTGAAAGACAAAAAAGTAATCATTGAAATGGCGGCCAGCACGATCAGGATTGAGGGCCACAACAGTGACGAAATGGTTATCCAGGCGTCATCCGGTTCACCTGCGCTACCTGAGCGGGCAAAAGGCTTAAAGCCACTCTACCAAAGCGGGGTGGATAATACCGGCATCGGACTGTCGGTAACACCGGACGCCGGCGGCCTGCGGATCGAAAAGGTGGCCAGGAAAGAGATCAAATACACTTTGAAGCTCCCCAAAAATGTAGCGGTACTATACCAGGAGGTGAACTGGCAGGGCGGCAAAATCACGATCGCGGATATGGACGGTGACCTGGAAGTGAAAACAAACGGATCTGATATTGTACTGACCAATGTGACGGGCCCAGTCGTGGCAAATTCGACAAGCGGCAGTGTGGATGTTGTTTTTTCCAGTCTGAGCCAGGCCAAACCAACTTCCATTTCAGTGATCAGCGGGGAGGTGGATGTGACGCTGCCGGCCGCAACCAAAGCCGATATGAAACTTCGCTCGATTAATGGAGAAATGTATACGGATTTTGACCTCGGCAAAAAGAGCCCGGCTGGCGGATTGTCGAAGGTAGGAGGTGGAAGCAACATTGAGGGTACTGTGAACGGGGGCGGCGTGGAGTTTACGCTCAACACGATCAGCAGCAATATCTATATCCGTAAAAAATAAACTCGATATGCATCTGACAGCCATGAAAAAAATCCTGATCCTTGCATTGCTTGCCACTGTGGGAAGCGCAGCCTCCGCCCAGCGCATCATTGAAAAACATTTGCCCTACAAAGAAGGACAAACAGCGAACCTGAACCTGAAATTTGCCGACAGTATCCGTGTACGTTACTGGGACAAGCCGGAAGTATATGTAAAGATCAGCGCCGTGATCAACAGCAACAAACTTAATGAAGCGCTCCTTGTGACCGAGAAAACCGGAGGTGACGAGGTAGGACTGGCCGTTGACTTTGATCAGTAGTTGATAAAAAAGGGCAGGGTTGAAGATTGTCCGGGCGACAAGCACAGCTCGTGGAGCAACAGTGACCGTGGGGAAAAATATTATTTATGCAAGGAGATCAACTACCAGGTATTCCTGCCAAGAAAAGCAAAGTTGCAGCTCGAAACCATCGACGGCAACATTGACATTGAAGGCGGAACATCAACCGTAAGTGCCAAGACGATCAGCGGCTATGTAGACATGAGCTGGCCACATGCCACAGGTGCCAATGTGACCATGAAAACGATTACGGGCGAGGTGTATACCGACCTCGACCTGGCGCTCACCAGCGAGAAGCAGGCGCATCCGATGGTAGGTTACCAGCTGGAAGGGAAATTCCAGGGCGGAGGGCCCGAATTGCGGCTGGAATCAATCAGCAATGATATTTACCTGCGAAAGAAAAAATAAGCAGGAGCGGCATACAAAACGCGCGGGCGTTGATGTCAGCGCTTTTTGTATGAAATATGGCTGCTAATCCCGGTACAACACTGCTTCCTTCACCTGGTATAGATCGCGGGTGCGGGTTTGGATAAAAACCTTGTAAGTCAGCTTATCATTGTCAAACAGTATCTCCCTTTTTGTGCGGATAATCCGGTCGTCATTCTGGTGCTGAACGCTTGCAAGCTCAATCGCGTACTTGTTGTTCCGCAGAAAAATACGGCCGGTCAGTACTTCCACTCTTCCGCTGAAACCGGCATTGTTGATGTGCAGGGTGCCATCTTCCTGGATGTAGAGGTAGCCGCACTCGGTATCGGTCGGAACATTCCCCTGTTTCAGCGATTTCTGTACGTACTTTATCACCGTAGGACGGCTGATGATCTCGAATGTGAGTTTTTCGGCTACCGTATTCCGGTCGGCAGACCGAATGTAGCCACTTGCCTTCCCAACCCAGGTGCCCGTAAGCTTCTGGAGTTTTTTCAGGGTATCTGTTCTGATGTCCATAGAAATTTTTATCTGCGGGCAGCTGCAAGTGGGATGCAGCGCAGCAGAAAGGAATTTTTAATCACCACAACCGGGACAAGAAGTGTGCCTGGAAAGTTGCCTGTGACGGGTAAGGTTCAGCCTGTTAAAGCTGGTCAGGCAAGAAGGATACGCACGCCTTTTTCTGTCAGATGTTGCCTGCTGGTTACATCTGCTTCACTGTCAGTAACTAACGTTGTGATGACTTCAACTCCTGCAAACCGGAGGTAACTGTCGCGCCCGATCTTGGACGAGTCACAAAGTAGAAAGTTCTCCCGGGCATGAGCGATAAAGGCGGAGGTAATGGATGCTTCATGCTCACTGTGAGCCGTTAAACCGGTTTCGGGCGAGATTCCGTCCACACCGATAAAGGCTTTGTCGGCGTGGTAGCTGCTGATATGTTCAATTGCCTTCAAACCATGCGCAGCCAGTCTTTTTTTATCAATTTCGCCACCAACCAGGTTGATCTGAATGCCCGGCGCATCCACAAAGGCGGCCAGAACGGGTATGGAATTGGTCACAATGCGTATATTGTCCACCCCTTTCAGGTACCTGCACATTTTGTACACCGTACTTCCACAATCCAGAAACAGGGTGTCGCCTTCCTGTACAAAACCGGCTGCCAGCCTGGCAATCCGGTCTTTTTCACTATCGCGTACACCGGCCTTTTCTATAAATGCGGTGAGTGGCTGCATGTCGGGCTGCATGGCGCCGCCGTGGGTGCGTAAGAGCAGGCCTTCCGCAGAAATATCGTGAAGATCGCGGCGGATGGTAGCCGTAGAGGTTCCGAGCTTTTCGGCCAGCTGAAATACCGTAAGACTGCCGGCTTGCCGGATTGCTGCAAGGATCAGCTTTTTTCTTTCCTGAAAGTTCATGCTTGTCGCCACATTTTGATCAAATGTAAGCAAAAACAATCAGCCATTCTCAGGCTGCGGCCACAGGCTCGGCACTATGGGAAGGCAGGGCAATAAAGAAGCAGGTGCCATGTTCGTGCGTACTTTCAAACCAGATCTTGCCATTTTGCGCAGTCACAAACTCCATACACAACAATAGTCCGAGCCCGACGCCCTTTTCCTGCCTGGTGCCGTAGGTTGATTGTACATTGAGTGAAAAAATCTCCTGCTGACGCTCTTTCGAGATCCCGATCCCATTGTCGCGGATACTGATCACGCATTCATCGCCCGTACTTTGGGCTACGTTTTGTGCCTCTGAGCGAATGGTAATCGTACCGCCCGCCGGCGTAAACTTGATTGCATTGCTGATCAGGTTACGAAACACGACCTGCGTCATTTCAGAATCGGCAAAAAGCATGGCTTCCGGATCAATGATGTAATCCAGCCTGATGTTTTTCCGGGTGGCAATACCTTCCTCAATGCGGATGGTCGGAGCCAGCAGCGCCTGCAGGCTCAGGTACTTCGGACGTGGCACCACTCCGTATATCTGCGATTTGGACCAGTCCAGAAGCTTGGTGAGCATTTGCAGGGTGTCACGGGTAGAATCCAGCAAGTTCCCTTCTATTTCCAGTCTTTTATCAAAATCCAGGTCATAGTCGGTAAGGAGTTCCAGGAAGTTTTGAATACTGCTCAGCGGCGCGCGCAGGTCATGGGCTACGATGGACATCAGCTTGTTTTTCTCACTGTTCAGCCGCAGCAATTCCTGATTCTGAATGGTGATCTGCTGGTTTTTTTTCGTGATTGCGCCCGACTTTTCAACCGCCGACTGCCGCTCACGATCGTAGCTTTTCCGGATAAAGTACATGCATAAAAAAGCAGTCAGCGCAATGACCACATAGGCCGACAGTCCGTCAATCAGCTGGCTTTCACGTCCCGTGTAGCTGTCGGGAACGAGTTCAGGATAAAAATATTCAAAGATATGCAGCGCAAGGACTGTCAGCATGTTGAGCGGTACCCACACCTTGTACTGTCTCGGCGGGCTGATACTGATGCTCAGCAGCAGCAGGAGCAGAAAAAACAGGTCATTGGGCCCGCTGTGGCCGGAATTCAGGAAAAAATTAAGGGTAAAAAGCGCCAGCCCCATGGCATTGAGGATAAAAACGCTTTCAGTCACCTTGTGCCGGAAGCGGGAAAAGTAGTACAAGCCACAACTTCCCACAAACATGACAAAGCTGGCAAGCGCAATGTACGGCAAACCGATGGCATAGTTGAAAGGGACATTATAGCCCAATGCCAGGATTGATATAAGGCACACGGAGTGAAAAATGCGGGCGCTTAACGGAAACTGGGAGGGGCGTCCGGTAAGCCGGGCCAGAAATGCAGAGCGTTTGGAAGTGGAAGGCAACGTGTTTTCTTTTTGACTTATAAATATAATAGCAATCTGATTTATTTCAACGAGTTGTGAGTAAATACTAGGACAATAATAGTTACATCATGTTTAACTTAATGCGACAGCAGCTCCAAATAAGTCTAATTTCTTTGGAAAAATGTTTCGGCAAGTTGTCTTACACAGCCGCGTACCCATTTCAATAATCGCCCCGCTGACCTTTGTCCCTAGTACTAACAAACTCAGCTTTGTAGTATAAAGACTATCCTTTGATTGAAATATTTATCATAATTATCAGCTGTCCCCAAATTTGGTTTAGAGTCTATTTAATGTTAAACTCGCCTGTCTTTTGCTTCTCTGCACGATATATTACGCTACACTATTTATTAAATCCAAAATATTATTTTTAAAGTCTTGAAGCCCGGTAAAACAGCATACCGGCTTGTGGCATACCGGTGACTTACAGTTGCAGATACGTTTATTTAATATAATTTGAAGAAAATGAAACGAAGAGATGCCATCAGGGATTTGTCCCTTCTCCCGCTGGCGGGAAGCGCGATGGTCCCCAAAAACCAGGCACCCGAAACAACTGCCGCCGTGGTCGACAGCGCAGCCGGCAAGCAGCTGTACCAATCTATCGGAGTAGAGCCGATCATCAACTGCCGCGGAACTTTCACGATCATTGGCGGATCCATTGAAAGGCCGGAAGTAAGGGCGGCGATGGACGCAGCAGCGCAGGTATTTGTGCAGTATGATGAGCTGGCTTATGGTGCCGGCCAGCGCCTTGCCGAGCTTACCGGCGCCGAGTGGGGCCTCGTATCATCGGGTTGTGCAGCTGGTATGAAGCACGTCACCGTAGCCTGTGTGACCGGCGGCAATCCCGAAAAGCTGATCAGGGTGCCCGATCTGACCGGTTTTGACAAGACCGAAGTGATCATACCGGCTTACTCCCGCAACGTTTACGACCACTCGCTGCGCAACGTAGGGGTGAAGATTGTAACTGTTGAAACCATTGAAGAGCTACGCAATGCGATGAGCTCCCGAACTGCGATGATTTACCTGATGGCAGGCAGCGAGTCGATGAGCGGGCCTATGTCGCTGGAAGCAATTTCGAAAATTGCAAAACCCAAGAACATACCCATCCTGATAGACGCCGCGGCGGAGGACCTGACCATTCCGAACGTTCACCTGAAACTGGGAGCCGATGTGGTGGTGTACAGTGGAGGAAAAGCCATTTGCGGGCCTCAGTGTGCAGGTTTGGTACTGGGCCGCAAGGATTTGTTGATGTCTGCCTGGCAGGCCAGTGCTCCGCACCACGGTCCCGGACGCGACAATAAGGTAGGCCGTGAAGAAACGATGGGAATGGTGGCAGCCGTAGAAGCCTGGACCAAACGTGACCATAAAGGAGAGTGGAAAAGGTGGCTGACCTGGCTCGACAGCATTTCCAAGCGCGTAAATGCGGTTGAATCTGTGAAAACAAAGGTGATAGAGCCTACTGATCTTTCTAATCGTACCCCGCAGCTAAAAGTATCCTGGGATCCGGCAAAGCTGCACATCACAGGTGAGGAAATCGCCGAGCTTTTTGGTCGTACCAAACCGCGCATTGCACTGGGCGGCGGCAGCGACGAGGGCAGTACATTTGTTTCTATCACAACCGGTCAGATGCAGCCGGGAGACGAGAAGGTGGTTGCAGACAGGCTTTTTGAAGTACTCTCTCAGAAGCGCACCCCTAAAAAGGCAGAAATGGCCGAAGCCACCGTATCATTGAAAGGGCATTGGGAAGCTACCGTGGAGTTTTTCTCCAGCGCCAGCAAGCAAACGCTGATCATTGAGCAGGATGGTAACTGGCTGAGCGGTACGCACAAGGGCGAACTCAGCGTAAGGGAACTGCAGGGAACCGTCGAGGGAAATGAATTCAAAATGCGCAGCGTGGACCGCCATCCTGCTGACTGGATTACTTTCCTGTTTTCAGGTACTGTCAAGGATGATACGATGACCGGATCCATTTACATGGGCGAGTACATGACGGCCAAGTTTACCGCCAAACGCTACAAGTTTGAAATGAAGCGGGAAAAGATCATGATTCCATCCGGTCCGCCACTCGCGACCTGATGATGGCATTCATATAACATGCAAAAGGGAAGCCAGCCGGCTTCCCTTTTTTTTTGTTTTGCGCAGCATGAGCCGGGTCTGATCAGGCCGGTTTTTGCAAAAACTGGAGTGTGTCTTCCAGCGTAATAGCCTCATGTGAAGCATTAAAAAGGCACTTTCCGTTTTGTACAACCAGCAGCTGGGGCGACTGATGTTCCACCCGGAAGCTTTCGGCAATTGCCATTGACTCTCTCCGGTTCTTAATTACGTCCACAATGTAGAGTGGTACATCAATATCCAGCGCGGCACTCACCTCCGATTTAAGCTGACGGTACGCCATGAGGCTGGTCATGCAGCGTGGGCTGTGTTTGTATATCAAAGCGATATCCTGTGACTGGGTTATCTGCTTAACTTCCTCCTCCGTGTTGATTGTAATCCAATTCATATGCACTGCTGGTTTAATTCCTGTTTCGCGGTTAAGTTTCTATAACACGCAATCTAGCTATTTTCATTCCAGCCGGGCATTCAAAACCATGTATGCTGTCGATATTGAGCCGGTAAATTAAGGCACTTCGTTGAGCATGAAGGTGATTTAAAGTCGATAAACAAAGGAAATATGACAGTATCTCAGGTTCCCTGCTATTTTAGAATTTGCACCCGTTTATCAACCGCTTCAACAATATACAGCCCTGCGGGGAGGCGGCTTACATCCACAACCATTACCTTCCCGGCTGAGTCAGCGGAAAAAACTTCCCGGCCCGATGCATCCCGGATAACGACTTTCCGGAGACTATGCGCAGCACTGATGGTAAGCTGGTCTGTGACCGGGTTGGGGTAAACCTGGGGTTCCGCGCCGCCAATATGCAGACTGGTAATCCGGCTCAAATGTGAAGTGCCGTCCAGATCCCATTGTCTGAGGCGATAGTAATAAATGCCAGGCTCCAGTGGCTCATCAGTGGCAGTATAGGCATGCAGGCAGCTGGTATTTCCCCAGGCCCGCTCCGTGGCAACCGTGCTGTAATGTACAGCATCCCGGCTCCGCTCAATTTCAAAGTAGGCTGCATTGATTTCAGCACTCGTGGCCCAATGCAGTGTCACCCGGTTATCTGCATCTGCCTGTGCATAAAAGTATTCCATAATAACAGGCAATGCATTCCCATCAACGTTCAGCGCAGGTGAAAAAACCACGTTGCCTTTTGCGTCCGTCATGCGCAATTTATAATGTCCGGCTCCTGCCTTGAACTCCGGATTGGCCGACAATGGGGTATTGCATTCCACCTCACTCAGCCAAGCATACTTTGTGCCCGCAGACCCCGCCGGTGCCTGAAAGGTAACTTCGGCAGGAGGCGCAGCAACTGCATTGACGAGAGGAGGAGGGGTAGCGGCATAGGGAACAGACTGTGAAAGAAATGCAGCATCCACGCGATCGGACCAGAACTGGGCGAGTGAAACGAGGCCTGCATACACCTTTCCGTCTGCGGAAGGAGTTACCCCATCGCCACGGAAATGAACCTGGTCTGCGCGGTAATCAATACTGAAATAAGGATCGGTATCCGGACCGGGATAAACGTGAGGATAAAGCGCATTGTTGCTGATCACCTCATTCTGCGCCGCAATGACATTCGCAGAAACTCTGTTGACACCATTGACGGTAAACCGGGATGCCCGCGCTACCATCCAGGCCAGGTCAGTTTTGCCCGTAAGATTTCTGGTGGCCTGAATAACACCCGAGAGGCGCGAAGCGTACCGGGTGAATGTATCGTCTCCTGGTTGTTCAAGGTAATTGTCGGTTTCGCCCTGATGCCAGAGGACTGCGCGTATGCCGAGCTGGGCCACATAGTAATTCAGTGCAAGCCGCAAATGCCCGAAAGGCATTCCTGCGGGAAATACGTACCCGAATGCGCTGACGGGTGCTTTGGCAGGATCCACAGACTCAAACCAGTTGTCAATTCCGGTACTGGACCAGCCTGCATTGAAGATCATGACGGGAACATGCAGCTTTTCATAAAGCTGATCCCCGAAAGCGCCCCAGCACCATGCATAGTTTCCGAAAGGTGCAGTTTTTACACCGGCATCCAGATGGACAAACTGCGGGCACGGGAGCTGTACACTGGCATACGGCGCAATGCTTTGGCTGGCTGCATTGTAATTCTGAAAATCGACACTATTCACCTGGTCGTGCTTTGCACCCGGACCATTGGGATTGGCATCACCCCCGGTAGCATTGGACTGCCCGGCTACTACAAAAACCTCCCCGAGGCCCACGTGTGCCAGTGAAGCAACCTTAGGCTGACTGCCGGCCCGGATGCCCTGCACTTCCAGCTTGTACCAGCCGCCTTTTGCATTAATACTGCCGTAAAACTGTCCGCATGTCACCTGTGCATCCAAAAGCTGCCAGCCGCCACCCGCAGGCACTGCCTGACCTTCACCAGCAACCAGAGGGGTAAGACGTACCTCTATTTTATCAAACATTTCGGTTACATACCCCGCGACGTACAGCTGGGCCTCATTGCTGTTGTTTCGCTGAAAAACAGCCCGGTCGGCAGGGTAGGTGATGGTAATCTGGGCCAGGACATGCCATAAGTTTGAAAAAATAAATGCCAGGACAAGCAAGTGCCTGATTAGCAGATGTGGAACCATATAGTTGTGTATAGTTTGAACAGGGCGGTGCAAGCGAGGCAGGCACCCGAAGCCGGAATATGGAGATTATCGCTCAGGAGGGGCCGGCACGATGATCCAGCGGCTGTCGCAATTATCTGCCGGCTTACAGCAGCTTTGTTTTTCTTGTCCTAGTTCAATGAAATGACCCTGGGCAGGAGGCTACATTTGTACTATCAAAAGCAAACATAAACTTTCAAGATCATGGAAAATACAATCAACGGGATCCACCACATTACAGCAATTGCCGGTGACGCAAAAAGAAATTACGATTTCTACACCCGTGTCATGGGTCTGAGAATGGTGAAAAAAACGGTCAACTTTGACGATCCCAATACATATCACTTTTACTATGGTGACAAAAACGGGACGCCCGGAACCATCCTCACCTTTTTTCCCTGGGGAGGACAAATTCCCGCCGGTCGCAGGGGCAGCAGACAAGCCACTGAAATCGGATATTCAGTACCCGAAGGCAGCCTTGATTTCTGGCTGAAAAGAATGGATGCAAACCGCGTGACTTACAATAAAGTAGCTGAAAAGTTCGGTGAGCAGTACCTGACCGTCCTGGATCCCCACGGATTGAAGCTTGAATTGACAGTCGCCAAAAAAACCGACAACCGCACACCCTGGGAGACGGATGAAGTACCTTTTGAATTTGCAACACGGGGTTTTCACAACATTACGATCACCAGCAATGCCATAGAGGCTACCGCAAAGATCCTGACGGAAATTTTCGGATATAAATTGCTGGAACAGCACGTGAACCGCTACCGCTATGTGACTGATGCTGTGGAAAATGCGAACATCGTGGACCTGGTGGAGGTGCCTGGAGAAAGAGCAGGACATGTTGCAGGAGGCTCGGTACACCACGTGGCATTCAGGGTAGCCAATGAAGATGTACTGATGTATTTTCGTAAAAAAGTGATCGAAGCAGGTCACCAGATTACAGAGAAGATCGACCGGAATTATTTCTATTCCCTGTACTTCCGTGAGCCGGGCGGCGTACTTTTTGAGATAGCCAGCGATAACCCCGGATTCGCAGTGGACGAAACAGTTGAAAATCTGGGATCGGGACTGATGCTGCCCGCACAATACGAAGCACATCGCACACAGATTGAGCAGGTTTTACCAAAATTAAATTAAAACTACTATGTACACCCACACCAAACAGGTGATTACCTCAGGCGTGCCGCTCGCAGAAGCCGAAAAGGCTATTGTGATGCTGCACGGCCGGGGCGGGTCTGCCCGGGATATTATCTCGCTCAACAAGCTCCTGCATCTTGAAAAGATGGCGATTGTAGCACCTCAGGCCAATAACAGCAGCTGGTATCCGTACAGCTTCATGGCACCAGAAAGCCAGAACCAGCCCGCGCTTGATTCGGCTGTTTCGGTTATTGAGCAGGTGGTAAAGGATGTGGAAGCTGCCGGCATTGAGCAGAGCAACATTTACTTTGCCGGTTTTTCGCAGGGAGCCTGTCTGACGCTGGAATATGTCGCACGTCACGCGCAGCGCTACGGAGGAGTGATTGCGCTTACCGGCGGGCTCATCGGCGAGCAGCTCGTCGAGGAGCGTTACACAGGTGATTTTGCCGGTACTCCGGTATTTATTTCCACCGGCGATCCCGACCCGCATGTTCCGGTAAGCCGGGTAAAGGAAAGTGTCGCTGTGCTGGAGAGGCTGAATGCATTTGTAACTTATGCGATCTATCCCGGACGTCCCCATAATATCTCGGCGGAGGAGATCAGGCTGGCCAATACACATATCCTTGCGTAAGCAGCAACGCTGGTCTGAAAGCCGGTTTCTGTCGGAAAATAGTATTTTGTACCTTTAAAGGCATACGAAGTACTATTTTTTTATGTTTGAAAAAATTAATGAATATGCAAAAAGGTGCATGCCGTTTTCGTCAGAAGACCTTGCGCTCTTTAATGCACTCCTGCAATACAAGACCTGCCCTAAAAAGACATTTCTGCTCCTGGAAGGGGAAGTATGCCAGTTTGAGGCATTCATCCTGAAAGGCTGTATCCGTACCTATTATATCGACAGTACCGGAGCGGAGGTAACGTTGCAGTTTGCCATTGAAGACTGGTGGGTGAGTGATATCACGAGCTTTCAGCAGCAGACACCCAGCCACATGTATATTGAAACACTTGAAGATTGCGAACTGCTTATGCTGTCGCCTGAAAACAAGGAGCAGCTGCTGGCCGGGGTGCCCGGCTTTGAACGCATGTTCAGGCTGATGGTGCAGCGGAACCTTGCCCAAACCCAGGAGCGGCTTTTCAGGACCATTGCGACTACCGCAGTAGAGAAATACCTTGATTTTCTCAATCGTTACCCGGCGATCCCGCAGCGGGTTTCGCAGCATTACATTGCCTCGTACCTCGGATTTACGCCTGAATTCCTGAGTAAGGTACGCCGGAAGTTAAGTAATGATAAAACGTAGGGTAATCAGGCGATCATACCTACTATACGGCGGAAAAACATCCCCATTATTCGACACCTAAGGACTATATACCGGCATATGCAGGCTGGAATGATAATTGTCCAACTTTATACAGAATTAGAACACACTAGCCAGACATAAGTGCTGTACAGGGTATAAGATATTATAAAGGTATTGGTGCATTGCACAAAATGCCGTTTCTTAACAGAAACAACATTTTCATCAACAAACGAAAGAAGACCGGCTAGCCGGTCTTCTTTTTTTATTTCTACTCGTTCGTATGCTTTGTCCGGGTGGAGTCGGCATTCAGGTTGGACTGGTTGGGCGGAAATCCTGCCGAATCGTTCTGATTGTCTTCTGCCACGCCCATCGGCTTGGTACTCTCAGCACCGCTGCTGTCATTCGGGGTAGTCTGACTTGCGCTTCCCGAACCTTCGCTTCCTTCGGTGCTGTCGTTATTGGTACCGCAAGAGGTGAGGCCTATTGTTAGTGCCAGGCCCAGGCATGCAATCATTGTTCTGAACTGTTTCATTTTTTGGGTATTGTTTGGTTTGTAAATTGATGAAGAAAAAACTGCGTTGAACTTTCTTTGCTATGTTAGCCGGATCAGCAGGCCTTCATCTCCGCCGACGGTGATGATATCACCTACCTGCATGCCGGTGCGTTCATATTCTGTGCCAAGGATGATCGTTCCTTCAAAATTCCGCCCTTTGGGTCTGAAATAAGCTGGCCGGTGGCTGAGGTTCAAAATAATGAGGAACCGGTCGTTACCATACTCACGGACGTAGGATACCAGCTGCTGATCTGCAAATACAGGCTGGTAGCTTCCCACATTCAGGGCCGGCTGCGACTTTCTGATTCCTATCAGCTTTTTGTAAAATGAAAGCATGGAATAGGGATCTTTCAGCTGGGCTTCCACATTTACCCTTCCCGAATTATAAGGAAGCCGCAGCCAGGGCTTATGGGCCGAGAAACCTGCATTGATCTCCCCGCTCCACTGCATGGGCGTACGCGCCGGATCGCGGCTTACATTCAGCTCGGGCATATTCAGCCCCTGCGGGTCCACCACCTCATTCATCGGAATTGCTACGTCGCGCATGCCGATTTCTTCCCCGTAATAAATCGTAGGGGTACCCCGCAGCGTCAGCAGCATCAATGCGGCAACCCTCGCCTGCGCCAACCCGACTCTGCTGGCAATCCTGGGCTTGTCGTGATTACCGAGTACCCAGTTGGGCCAGCCATTTTCAGGAAGCGCTCCTTCGTACTCGTCGATTGCCGCTGCAATCTGCGGCGCCTCCCAGGGAAGCGTAAGCAGCTGGAAATTAAAAGGCAGGTGTGCTCCTTTGTTATCCTGACCGTAATAAGTCACCAGCTTGTGGATCGGCAGGTAAATTTCCCCGATCAGCACGCGCTCATTGTATTCATCGACCAGGCTGCGCATCATCCGCACAATATCATGTACTTCGGGCTGGTCGGTCGAGTATACCGGTATGTAATGATCATAGATCAGGTCGCCGGCATTGTACGGAGATTCTGGAGCGGGAGGATTGTCCCGCAGCTGCTTGTCCTTGATCATGTGCCACATCACATCCACCCTGAATCCGTCAATACCTTTATCCAGCCAGAATCGCATCACGTCAAGCATCGCCTGCTGCACTTCCGGATTGCGCCAGTTAAGGTCAGGCTGCTCTTTCAGAAATGCATGATAGTAGTATTGGCCGGTTTTTTCATCCCATTCCCAGGCATGTCCGCCAAATACGCTCAGCCAGTTATTGGGCAATGAGCCGTCTGGTTTACCGTCATGCCAGATGTACCAGTCCCGCTTGGCATTATCGCGCGACGAACGGCTTTCCAGAAACCACGGGTGCTGGTCGGAAGTATGGTTCGGAACCAAATCGAGCAGGAGCTTCATGCCGCGGGCATGTACCTCTGTCAGCAGTTCGTCAAAGTCCTCCATCGTCCCAAAAATCGGATGTATGCCCTCATAGTCCGAAATGTCGTACCCAAAGTCGGCCATGGGAGAGGGGTACACCGGAGACAACCATACGCAATCAATCCCGAGGGATTGCAGGTAATCAAGACGGCTGATGACTCCTTTGAGATCGCCGATACCATCCCCGTCAGCGTCCTGGAAAGACCGGGGATAAATCTGGTAAATAATGCCGTGCTGCCACCAAAGGTATTCGGAAGCCACGGCAGGCTGCGCAATTACCTGCTCCATATGCTAACCTTTAAATGTAGTAATGATGATCTCTGAATCGGTTTGTGCCGTGATGGCGTGCGCCACCCCGGCGTGGAACGTCATCATCTGCCCGGGAGTAGGGTAAAAAACCTGGCCTTCCGCCTCCACGCGCAACCCGCCCGAAAGTACCTGAAACGTAAGGCACCCCTCTATGGAATGGTCGCTCATAGTTGCACCTGCTTTCAGCACCGAGATCACGATCGTCATGCAGTCCGACTTGTAGGCAGTAATGGCATTCCGGTCATTCTTTTCCCAGGAGCGTTCCGAGCGAAGCTGTTCGAGGTACATCGGGATATCAGTGAATACATAGGAAGCATCCAGAATCCGGTCGCCGCCGGGGCGGTTTCCGGTTGATTGGTTTGATTTAATTTCCATATTCAAGGTTTTTAGGTAAAAAACCCGCTGTCTAAAACCATGCCATCCGCCTTTGTGTCCACAGGATAATTACAACAGCCGTTTGCTCATTTACATATAGCGTGTTACGGTAGTGCTTCTTTAATTTGACGAGTACTCTTATGCACGACAGCTTTGGAAAACAACAGAGAGATCGGCGCAACGATCATGGTCCTGATTTTGGCAGCATTCTGCTTCATTTCCTGGATTAAGCAGGTTATTGCAGCCAGAAGAAAGATGAAAATCCTGAAAGAAGGCATTGCAGCCCAGGCCCGTGTGCTGCATATTATCCCTACCGGGGTATACCTTAATAATCTGCCCGAGTTTCAGGTCCAGGTGCAGGTCAGGCAGGCATCCGGCGACGATTTCGTGGCACGTACCACCGAGGTGCTGCCTTACGCAGACTATGATGCAATCCGGAAAAAGCAGGAAGTCACTGTCAAATACGACAAAGCTTCGTGCAGCCGGATTATTCTTTATCATATAGAAAAAACCGGCCGGATAGAGGCGGGACCTTACAATCCTATTGCTCCGGCCTGAGGTAGAAGCTGATTTTAGCAAAAAGATCAGCCGGGTTGAAGGGTTTACTCACGTAATCGTTCATCCCCACTTCAAACGCAGTGTCTTTGATATCCAGCATCGCAGAGGCCGTCAGGGCGATGATCGGCAGGCGCAGGTATTTGGGGTCAGGCAGGCTCCTGATTTTGGCCGTTGCTTCATATCCATCCATTTCGGGCATCTGCAGGTCCATCAGTACGAGGTCGTAATCTGTTTCCTGTACCTTTTCAAGAGCAATCCTCCCGTTTTCGGCTACATCATAATCGGCCCTCCATTGTTTCATAAAGTTTTTCATCAGGAAGATATTGACCGCATTGTCTTCCACGATCAGCAGGCGCATACCGCTGAGGTCGGTATCTGTGCCGTTTTTTCTGACCTGCTGCTCCATCTGCTTTTTACTTACCGGGAAAGTAAGTGTAAAAAAGAAGGTTGACCCGCTGCCTTGCTCACTCCGAACGCTGATGGTACTGTTCTGTAATTCGAGCAGCTTTTTGGTAATGGCGAGGCCCAGACCGGAGCCGCCGTATTTGCGGGTGGTATCGGAGCTGGCCTGTGTAAAGCTGTCAAAAATGTTAGCCACTTTCTCGGGTGGTATGCCTATGCCGGTATCACTTACCTTAAAGTCAATCGTCAGGTGCGTGGATGTTCTTGCAGTCTGCATGGCCGACACGACAATCCTGCCTTTTTCTGTAAATTTCACCGCATTACTGACCAGGTTCGTCATGATCTGACCGAGACGTACCGGATCCCCGATGAGCGTCACATCCAGTGCGTCATCAATCACCAGCTGGATATCAATGCCCTTATCCTCAGCATTCTGGTTACTTCCCGAGCGTATGTTTTCAAGCAGCGTCCTGACGTTGAACTCCACTTCTTCCAGTTCAATTTTTCCCGCTTCGATCTTGCTGAAATCCAGGATATCGTTGATCAGGATGAGGAGGTTTTCGGCCGAATATTTCAGGTAGTTAAGGTACTTTTCCTGCTCAGGAGCAGGGTTTTGCTGCAATAGCAAGTGGGTGAACCCGATCACCGCGTTCATCGGTGTGCGGATTTCGTGGCTCATGGTCGAGAGAAACTGCGACTTGGCTACGGCCGCCATCTCAGCCTGTTCTTTGGCTTTGATCAGTTCCTGCTCCGCTTTCTTCTGCTCATTAATGTCCATAATCGCCCCGTACAGTTTTACCACCCTGCCCGAAGCATCCGTAATCGGCTTCCCGATCGCATGGATAAACTTCACCTGACCATCCGGCAATACAATGCGCAGGTCAAAATTGGCTGGTATCTGCTGGGTAATGGCATTCCGGATGTGCAATTGATAGGTTTCACGATCGTCCGGGTGAATCATATTGGAAAACTCCGCGGTATCCGGCCCGGTCCTGCGCGGTTGCAGCCCAAAGATCCTGAATGTTTCATTGGACCAGTGATTTTCGCCCGTCACCAGGTCCGATTCCCAGCTGCCGCTATGGGTAAGTTCCTGTGATTCAGCGAGCATGGCTTCACTCCGCCTGATCTGCGCTTCCGCAGCCTTCCGGTCGCTGATGTCGTGCCATACAACCAGCAGTACCCTTTTATTATTCACATGAACCGGGTTCAGCGTAACTTCTACCGGAAACTCCTCGCCGCCGGAGCGTTTATGGATCCATTCAAACCGGTTGTAGCCATCTGCATAGGCAATCCGGTCCATTTCAATTGCTTTTTCAACGGAGCGCCGGCCATCGGGCTGGTACTCCGGTGAAAAGCGGGCCGGATGCGACGAGAGTATTTCAATTTTATCCTTGCAGCGCAGCATTTTTACCGCTGCCTGGTTGCAGTCGATGATCCCCGTCTCGTCCAGCAGCAGCTGGGCATCGGTGGAGTATTGAAAAATTACGCTAAGCTTTTCCTCAGCTGTTTTACTCTCCGTCAGGTCCTGCAAAACACCATACAGTTTGACAGGCTTGCCGAGTTCGAAAGTGACCTTACCGATCGTCCTGACCCACTTGTCGCGCCCCTTGGCGGTTTCCATCCAGAGTTTCAGGTCCCAGGGTTTTCCTTCCTCAAATGCCTGCTGAATCGCTTCCTCCATGATCGGGCGCGACCAGGGCTTGTAGTAGCTGAGCGCATTCAAAAGGTCGGGCTCGGTACTTTCGTCCAGTTCATGAATGTCATAAATCTCACTCGACCATGTTACTTCCTTCGTCTGCACATCCAGCTCCCAGGCACCAACCTTGGCCAGGCTTCCTGCTTCTTTCAGCAGGTTTTCGTTCTTGATCAGCTTTTCTTCGAGGGCGATTCTTTCGTGAATATCGATGATCGCACCCACCAAATGTGAGGGTTTGCCTCCTTCAAATTTGGGGGTACCCGTGCAGAAAAAATACCGGTAGCCCGCATGCTTTGTTTTAAGCCGAACCTTCGCCTGATAGGGCTCCTGAGTAGCCAGCGTATTCGCGATGGAAGCTTCTACCGCAGCAATGTCGCTGGGGTGTACCAGATTTTTCAGAAATGACTGATAACCAGGTACTATATCCTCAGGTTCGTATTGAAGTAATTGGTAAAACTGGTCAGACCAGACTTGTTTGTCAGTTACAAAATCCCAGTCCCAAACACCCGCATGGATCCCATTGATGACCATTTCAAGCGCCTCATAGGTAAACTTCGATTTCATTTGTCAACGGGTAGAATTATTTTGGTTAAATATAAAAGTTTTCCTCAATTCTTTCATATCTGCTGCTTAGCTGCCAATATTGGTATTCGTCAGTGCAATGCGGAAGCACAGCTGTCTTGAATTTGTAAAAACTGACCAGTAATTTGGCCATAGTATTACCACAAGCTGTCGGATGAAATCAAACCACGGCCCGTACTTTCGGGATGACATACATATGCATGATATGGACAATGAAAGTGGCAGGATTGTGCAGCTGAAACAGTCGGAAGCGTTCCTGCAATCCATCCTGAATACAACCAGCAACTACATCGCATCCTACGAGGCCATCCGGACGGGCAGCGGAGTGATCGAGGACTTCCGCATTACTTATACAAACCTCGACGTGATCCTCCGGGGAATGCCCTGTGTTGAAAACCTGATCGGCAGGACGTGTCGGGAAACGAATCCCGAAATTTTTGAAAACGGAATTTTCCAGCGGCTGGTACAATGCGTGGAAACGAAGCAGGCGGATTCATTCAGGGTCAGCAACATTCGCAACGGACAGGAGTACTGGTACGAAGCCACAGTAGAAAAGCTGAACGATGGTGTCACGGTCACCTCGCGTGATGTAACAGGCGCAATCGAAACGGAACGTAAACTTCAGGAATTGAACAGACGCCTGAAAATTCAGAATTCACTTTTCAACCACTCCGAAGAGAATGCGCACATAGGCAGCTTTGCCTGGAACCTCGATACCAACGAGCTCGAATGCTCCGATAATCTTTTCAGGCTCGTGGGACATGAGCCGGGAGATTTTACGGCGTCCTTCGAACGGTTTTTGTCATTTGTCCACCCCGACGACAGGCACCAGGCGATTCGGGACGGGTTCAGGGCGTATGAGTCCAAGGGATTTACCAAGAATACATTCAGGGTTATTACCAAAACCGGCACCATCCGGTTTATCAGGCTGAGCGGAAATTTTATCCGGGAAGATGCCCACCATATCATGATTGGTGCGCTGCAGGATGTGACCAACGATGTGCAACTGAACGAGGCACTCAACCGGAAAAACAAGGAATTAAAGACCAATAATGAGGAACTTGCGTCTTTCAGCTATGTGGCTTCCCACGACTTGCAGGAACCATTGCGGAAGATACGCGCATTCAGCAGCCGCATCCTGGAAAAGGAGCAGCATCAGTTTTCGAACCTTACCCGCGATTACTTCTCGCGCATTATTTCAGCGGCCACACGCATGCAGAACCTGATCGAAGCATTGCTGAACTATTCCCGGACCAACACCTCGGCCATGGACTTTAAGATGACCGATCTGAACCAGGTACTGGAAGATGTAAAGAGTATGCTGGAAGGTCAGATTGAAGAAAAGAAGGCCATAATTGAAATTGATTCGCTACCCGAAATCCCGGTCATTCCGGTGCAGTTTGCCCAGCTGATGCAGAATCTGATCAGCAACAGTTTGAAATACAGCAAGGCCGGCGAGCCGCCTTTCATCCGTGTGCACTGGGACGAAGTGGAGGAGCCCGGTCAGGTCCGGTACCACAGGATTTCGGTGGAAGACAATGGGATCGGGTTTGAGCAGCATTATGAAGACCGCATTTTTGAGCTTTTTCAAAGGCTGCACGGGCGGGGTGAGTATGAGGGAACCGGGCTTGGGCTGGCCATTTGCAAGAAAATTGCGGCCAACCACGAAGGTTTTATCCGGGCAAGGGGAGTACCGGGTGCGGGCGCTACTTTCAGTGTATATTTACCTTTTAAAAATCAACCTGTTTAAAGTTTTATGGCAATTAAAGTAATTGCTTTCGATGCGGACGATACGCTGTGGGTCAATGAGCCCTATTTCCAGGAAACCGAGCGGAGGTTTTGCGAGCTCCTGGAAGACTACCTTCCGCACCATTCCGTGTCGCAGGAGCTTTTCCGGACCGAAATGCAGAATCTGCCCCTCTATGGCTATGGAGTAAAGGCTTTTATGCTGTGTATGGTAGAGACCGCGCTGAAAGTGACGGAGCATACCCTGAATGTGACGGTGATTGAAAAGGCGCTGGAACTTGGAAAAGAAATGCTCGCCAAGCCGATTGAGCTGCTCGACGGTGTTGAAGATGTACTTGCGTCACTCAAAGGCAGGTACCGCCTTGTGGTTGCGACGAAAGGTGATTTGCTCGATCAGGAGCGAAAACTGAAAAAGTCCGGCCTGGAACATTTTTTCCATCATATCGAAATCATGTCAGATAAAAGGGAGTCGGACTACCTGAAACTGATCCGTCACCTGGATATAGCGCCTGACGAGTTTATTATGATCGGGAATTCACTCAAATCGGATGTTTTGCCCGTACTCGCAATAGGCGGTCACGCGGTGCATGTGCCTTATCACATTACCTGGGAGCATGAGAAAGTGGATCATCATGTGGAGCATGACCGGTTCAGGAGTATCGCGAGGATTAATGAGATACTTTCCCACCTGTAGGTTTTCTTTTATACAAAAAATGCCCGCCGGACCCGGCGGGCATTTTCTAATCAGAATATAAATTTCGTACTCAGGAAATTGGACGTATCGTCATGGACGATCTCGTTGATCAGCTGTTTGTTGGCATCGTTCATTTTGAATGCAACCAGCGAGCGGATTGAGAAAGCCCGGATCGCATCCGGTACGGAAAGTGTTCCTTCGGCGCTGTCCTTCCGGCCCGTAAACGGAAAGACATCGGGTCCGCGCTGGCACTGGCTGTTGATATTAACGCGGCTTACCTGGTTTACCAGTGGGTCAATGAGCGATGCGACTTCTTCCGCATTATTACTGAAAATACTTACCTGCTGCCCGTGGGTCGACTCAATCAGGTACTCAATCGTTTCTTCCAGGTCGTCAAAGGGTACTACCGGCACGATGGGCCCGAACTGCTCCTCATCATACAGCTTCATCTGTTTACTGACGGGATAGACAACCGCCGGATAAAAGAACGATCCCTCGGACATACCCCCGTTAACATTCACAACGTCTGCGCCAAAGCCGCGGGCATCGGCAATGCATTCGTTCAGGTAGTCGATCTTGTTGGTTTCAGGCAGGGGCGTGAGGGCAACACCTTTTTCCCAGGGCATACCAAACTTCAATGCTGCAATGCCTTCGTTCAGAAGTTTAAGAAAATCATCCGCAATGCTCCGGTGTACCCAAACGATTTTCAGCGCAGTACAACGCTGACCGTTGAAGGAGAGGGAACCCGTGATGATTTCCTTTACTGCCAGCGACAGGTCTGCATGCGGCGTGACGATGGCGGCATTTTTTGCATCCAGGCCAAGTACGGCCCGCAGGCGGTTGACCTTGGGATGGGACTTTTTGAGCTCGTTGGCTACCTTGCTGGACCCGATAAGCGTCAGTACGTTGATTTTGCCCGATTGCATGAGGCCGGGAACAATCGCGTTTCCGCGACCGTAGATCACATTGACAACACCCGCAGGAAAGCAGTCGCGGAAGGCAGCCTGAAGGGGATAGTGCAACAGCGTGCCAAATTTCGGCGGTTTGAACAAAATGGTATTACCCATGATCAATGCCGGGATGAGTGTCGTAAATGTTTCATTGAGCGGGTAGTTGAAAGGGCCCATGCAAAGTACCACGCCCAGGGGTGACCGGCGTACCTGGGCTGCAATCCCTTCCACGATCTCGAACCGGGACGAATCGCGGTCAAGGTTTTTGAGGGAGTCGATGGTAGCATAGATGTACTCTACGGTTCGGTCAAATTCCTTAGCAGAATCTGCATACGACTTCCCGATTTCCCACATGATCAGCTTCACAATGACCTCTTTTTCCTCGATCATCATGCCGGTAAATTTTTCTACCCGCTGAATGCGCTCAGCCACGCTCATCGTCGGCCACTCGCCACGGCCATTGTTATACGCGGCAACGGCCGCATCCAGCGACTCGCCGGCTTCGGCTGCAGTACATACGGGATAGCTGCCGATCAGCACGCGCTGCAGACCGTCGGGCGTACGCACACAAACCGGTGAAAATACCTCGTGCACCGGCCCGTCCCATGTTTTCATCACGCCATTGCTGAGGTACTCGCGCTGGTGGATTTGTGTGGGAAGCCGGTACTCGTCGGGAATGTCTTTTTCTTCAACAAAAATGCTGTTTAACGTGGCGTTAAAGTCCATTGCTTGTTCAGGGATAAATTGGAAAGTAAAACTGCACCTGATAAATGACGTTTATTCCTCAGATTACCCTTTTGAAACAACTACCGGTATACGTTTAGTTTTTCAGAGACCGTCAAATTGTTTCTTTTTGTCATCTTGAAAAATCGCGTGATCAGGAACACAGAGGCCACGGTAAGCCCCATAATCAGCCCGAGCCACATGCCGGCAGCACCCATCCCGAACGGAAATGCGAGTACATAACCAAGTGGAATGGCAATCACCCAGTAGGCAATGCCAATGAGCACGGTAGGGGTTTTGACATCCTTGATCCCCCTCAGCAACCCGGCCCCGATCGCCTGGGTACTATCCGAAATCTGGAACACAGCCGCAAAAAGGAGCAGCAATGCCGCCAGCTCCACAACCTGCGTGTTGTCGTTGAATGCCTTGGGGAGTACCTGTCTGAACAATGCAAAGGAAATGGCGCAGAAAGTGCCGTAAATCAATGCGGTGATCATCGTACTTTTCCCGATGGCTGTAATTTTGAACCAGTCATCGCGGCCGAATGCATTACTCACACGGATGGAGCCCGCCTGTGCCAGTCCCATCGAAACCATGAAGGTGAACGACGCGCAGCTGAGGGCGATCTGGTGCGCAGCCTGCGACACCGCGCCAAGCGTACCGATAATGATGCCCGATACTGCAAATGCGCCGGCCTCCATGCCGATCTGCAGGCTGCTGGGTACGCCGATGTGCAGGAGCTCACGCCAGGTCTGGCCTTTGAGGTACCATTCTTCTTTACGCACGGCAATGTATTTCCGGAACGTGTGATGTTTGAGGATGATGATACCCAGCGCTATGAAAATCAGGGAGCGGGTAATGAGCGTCGCCCAGCCTGCACCTGCGAGTTCGAGCCGAGGGAAGCCCCAGTTTCCGTAGATGAGCAGCCAGTTGAGCAGGATGTTCACGGGCATGCCGGAAAGTGACAGGATCATGGCAGTACGGGTATATTCGAGACCATCTGCAAACTGTTTCAAGGTCATGAAAAGAAGCATAGGGATGATCGAAAGCCCCATCAGCTGCATGAAAGGGATGGCCAGGGTAACTACCTCGGGGTCCTGACCGAGGTGGTACAGGATGTTTTTACCAAATACCAAAATAAGCGAGATGATCACCGCCGTGAGGGTACAAAGCAGAAAGCCATTATAAAAGTAATGGGACACCTGCCGCTCGTCCTGCCGGCCGTTGGCCAGTGACACCATTTGGGAAACCGAGATCGTCATGCCGATGCCGATCACAAAAGGAATATTCATGGCATTGATCACCAGGGCTGCGGCCGCCAGTTGTTTGTAGCTGATCGCGCCAACCATGGCGCTGTCGATCAGGTGAAGGGCCATCTGGGCGAGCTCACCGATGATAATGGGGAATGCGAGTTTTAAAGTTTGTGATGCTTCTGATTTCATGGTTACCTGTTAGGACGGACAAAAGGGATGCAAAGTTAGCCAACTTTGGCAGATGCAGATCGCCCGTGTAAATCTTTCAGGGTGCTTTTACTGTGAGTATAATGCGTAGATGCAGGGTTTTTAAAAGCAAATTGATCCAAACGTCTGCATCGAAAAAGTGTACCGCTCACGAATGAAGTCCTCTGATACCTTTTCAAATCACCCGAAAATTACCGGCACATTACGCCGCTTTACATACATCATTGCCCTCGTGCTGGCGGCTCAGGCAAGCTACGGACAGGCCAAACTGAAAGTTACAGGCAGGATTGTCGATGGTCAGAGCGGTGCTGCGCTGAGCTTTGCGAGCATCCGCCTGTTCAAGATCGCCGACAGCTCCTTCGTGTCGGGATCCGTTACCGACGAGGCGGGAAAGTTTATGGTGGAAATGCCCTCCGGACGCTACTATGCACTGTCTGAGTTTATCGGGTACAAGGCACAGGTAACTTCCGGCATACAGCTTACCGCCGGCAGCAGCCCGCACGACCTGGGTACGATCCGGGTAATGCCTTCGGCAAGGACGCTGGACGAGGTGACTGTACAGGCCGAAAAAAGTAGTATGGAGCTCTCGCTCGACAAAAAGATTTTCAATGTAGGAAAAGACCTGGCCAATGCAGGCGGTACGGCGGTGGATATCCTGACCAATGTGCCCTCGGTAGCCGTGGACGTGGAAGGGAATGTCAGCCTGCGTGGCAGCGGCAACGTTCGCATCCTGATCGACGGCAAACCGTCGGGACTCGTGAGCATCAAAGGCGCGAGTGGATTACAGCAACTGCAGGGCAGTGCGATCGAGCGGATCGAGGTCATCACCAATCCATCGGCCCGGTACGAGGCGGAGGGTATGGGCGGCGTGATCAATATTGTTTTGAAAAAAGAAAGAAAAGAAGGATTTAACGGCTCTTTCGACATTATAGCGGGACATCCTGTAAACTATGGTGCGGCTGCAAATGTCAATTACCGCCGCAAAAACCTTAATTTCTTTATCAACTACACCCTGTCGTACCGCAACACGCCGGGGCGTAATTACGTGTACCAGGAGCTGTACCGCAACGATTCGACCTTTATCATGGAGCGAAACATGACATCCAATCTGAAAGGAATGAACAACAGTGCCCGTGGTGGAATTGATTATTATTTTAACCCGAAAAACATCCTTACCGGTGCCTACACATGGCGCACAAGCAAGGGGAAACGTTTTTCAAATCTCAACTACCGCGACTATGTTTCAACTACCTCCAATCTGGTAAGCATTACCAACCGTACCCAGGACGAAACCGAAACAGAGCCGAACTCGGAGTATGCATTGACCTATAAAAAAACATTTGACAGAAAAGGGCGGGAATTTACTGCGGATGTGCGCTACCTGGATAACTGGGAGAATTCCGACCAGTATTACCGGGAAAATGTGTACAAACCCGATGGAAGTCCCTCAGGTATCCCGTTCCTGCTGCAAAGAGCCGTGAATTATGAAACCGAAAAGCAGCTTTTGTTTCAGGCAGACTATGTGCATCCGTTTGGAAAGGATGGAAAAATGGAGGCGGGTGCGCGCAGCTCTTCCCGCGATATGACCAATGATTATGCCGTGACCCAGCAGACCGAAGACGGCTGGGTAGCCCTGCCCAACCTGACAAATGATTTTCTGTACGAGGAAAACATCAATGCACTCTATGGCATTGTCGGAAATAAAACGGGCAAGTTCTCCTACCAGGGCGGGCTCCGGGCGGAGTGGACGGGCGTAACTACCGAGCTGAAACAAACGCGTGAAGTGAACAAGCGGAACTATGCGAACCTGTTTCCGAGCGTCCACGTGACGTATGATCTTGCGCGTCAGAATGCTTTCCAGCTGAGTTACAGCCGGCGGGTGCGAAGGCCCCAGTACAACGATTTAAGCCCGTTTGCCACTTATTCCGACAACCGGAACTACTGGAGTGGCAATCCCGACCTGAACCCTGAGTTTACGCATGCATTTGAACTGGGGCACATCAAGTACCTGGCCAAGGGCTCACTGACCTCGTCCCTCTACTACCGTCACACCAACGGAAAGATCACGAGCATCCGGCGCGTGCAGGAAGACGGAAGCTCGTATACCCGGCCTGAAAACCTGGGTACGGAGGATGCCTACGGGGTGGAATTTACAAGCTCCTTCAATCCGTTTCCATGGTGGAAGGCCGACGGGAGCTTCAACTTCTTCAGGGCGATCACGGACGGTACGGGGCTTGACGAAGCGTTCAGGAGTGACACATATAGCTGGTTCGTAAGAGCGATTTCAAGATTTACCGTATGGAAAAGCACCGATCTGCAGCTGCGCGGCAACTACGAAGCGCCACAGCAGACACCGCAGGGCAGGCGGAAGGCCCTGGCCACACTGGACCTGGCTGCGACCCGGGATATTCTCAGGAACAATGCAACACTTACCCTCACGATCGTGGACGTGTTCAATTCAAGGCGCTACAGATCGATCACCGAGGGCAGTAACTTCTATGCGCTCAATAATTCTCAGGGTAGGCTGCGTCAGATTAATCTTACATTAAATTATCGGTTGCATCAGGCCAAAAAGAAGCCCAAGGAGGGTCTGGAAGGCGAATTCTGACCACAGGAATTTTATTTACCGGTGCAAATTCCTACCTTGTATAGGATTTAGGGATCGTTTTTGATTCAAACCTTCGTTAAGTCGGCAGAACGTAAATGGGTTTTGCAATGTTTTATATGTTCACACTTACGTCAAGGTTATGAATACAAAACCAAATAAAACAATTTACCTCGCAGATGATGACGCAGACGACTGTATGTTGTTTGAAGATGCGCTGCGCGAGGTGAGCAATTCTACCGAGCTTACTACTGCCAATGATGGTGTCGAGCTAATTAACCTGATGGAGAAATCGGTTCCGCCTCCTCCGGATGTCATCTTTCTTGACCTGAACATGCCCCGGAAGAATGGTTTTGAATGTCTTGAAGTGATCCGCAGTACCAGCAAATGGAAGGACATTCCCGTGGTGATTTTCTCCACGACCGGCCAGGAAGAAATGGTGAATAAGGTACACGAGCAGGGTGCCAACTTTTTTATCCGCAAACCGGGTTCATTTCCCAAGCTTAAACAGGCTATCAAGCAGATTCTGGACATAGACTGGAGTATGCACTCCTGGAAGCCTTCTCCTGAAAACTTTTTTTATCAGTATTAATGCCCGTGTTCACTTCTTTTGTAATTGTCTTTAACTTCAACAAAACGGGTGAACCAATTGCATGACTGCGGTAGAGCTTGACTTTGAAAGGGCGAAAGCCAGGCACATCCTTTATAAAACCAAGTTACGGTCGCTGCTGTATGGCATTGAGGTAAACGAGGGTCCCGTAATATCCCATCTCGAATGCTCCCTGGGCAAATGGATCCACGACCATGCGCTGAAAGCCTACGGTCACCTGCCCGAAGTTCATGAGCTGGACCAGCTCCATTTCCAAATTCACGAGACAGGCAACGAACTGATCGGCCTGTATAAATCCGGCTTTGTAAGCGAAGCCCGCACGGGCCTGTACCGCATTGAATCGTACGCCGTACAACTCCTTGACCTGCTCAGTAGAATCGAGGCCAAAGTACGGGAAAAAGGCCTGGCCGAAGGCAGCGCGCATGCTTCCGAGGTGCAGATCAACTATGGTGAACTTGTGGAGCTCGGTGCTGCCTTGCAGGAGCTGGACAAGCGTATCCGCGAGCAAACGGAGAAAACCGAGGAGATCACCAGAAAAGCGCAGGAAAACGAAGCGCATTTTCGTGACATCCTGCGTCAGGCTCCCGTCGGTATCGGCATCCTGAAGGGTGCCGGTATGGTGGTGGAAATGGCAAATGAAACCTATTGTTCGATCGTTGACCGGACGGAGGAGGAGCTGCTCGGGAAATCTGTCTATGACGTGCTTCCCGAAGTGAGATCCGATGTCGCGCCGATCCTTTCGGAGGTACTCGCGAGCGGCAAGCCTTTTTACGGTAACGAGTTTGAGCTAACATTGAGAAGGTTCGGGGCTCCGCAGCGGGCATTTTTCAACTTCGTGTACCAACCTTTGATAGAGGATGGGAAGGTGACCGGCATCATTGTAATTGCTACGGAGGTCACTGCGCAGATCCTGGCAAAGGAGGCCGTGCAGGCGAGTGAAAATCAGTTCAGAAATGTTGTCCAGCAATCACAGTTTGCCAAAGCGATCCTGACGGGAGAGAATTACGTGGTCAGTATGGCGAATGATTCCATGCTGAAAATGTGGCGTCGTACGCTGGAAGAAGTGGAGGGTAAAGTGTTGTTTGAGCTCTTTCCTGAATTGAATAACCAGGCTTTTCCTGAAATACTGCGCCGGGTATTTACCACGGGTATCGCTTACCGTGAAAAAGAGGCAATCGGGTTTATAGACGGGCCCGGCGGCATTCGCAAGCATTATGTCGATTTTCAGTATGCACCTTTGTTCGATGTATATGGAAAAGTCTCCGGCATTATGGTATCGGCCAATGATGTTACCGAAACGGTCATGTTTCGTCATCAGATTGCGGAAGCGGCCGAGCGCCTCAAAATGGCCACGGAGGGTACGCGCCTTGCGACCTGGGATCTGAACATCCAGACCCGGCAGATCATCCATTCGCCCAGGCTTGCTGAAATTTTTGGCTTCGGTGAGGATAAGGTGTTGACTCATCCCGAGATGCGCGCCATGGTACATCCCGATGACGTGCATTCCATTGTAGAAAAAGCATTTGCGGAGGCCCTTGAAACCGGAATTTACCGGTATGAAGCGCGTATACTGCATACCGACCAGTCTGTTCACTGGATCCGCACACAGGGTAAAATCCTGTTTAATGACGGACATCAGCCGATGCGGATGCTGGGGACTATGATGGATATTACCGAGGAAAAACGCTCGGAGCTTGCGCTCAGGACGAGCGAGGACAAGTTCAGGGCACTGGCTGAATTTATGCCTCAGCTGGTATGGACGGCTGATCCCGATGGCAATGTGAACTATTGTAACCAGTCCGTGATCCGCTTTACAGGCCTTGCAGCCGCCGAACTCACTGTCGAAGGCTGGCTGTCGATTGTTTGTCCCGAGGATCAGCTTAATTATGCTGAACACTGGGATGAGGCGCTGAGAACCGGAGAGGACTTTCTTTTAGAACACCGGTTTAAAAGAGCTGATGGCATTTTCAGATGGGTATCCAGCCGGGCTACCCCGCAGAAGAACGCCGACGGAAAAATCCAGATGTGGGTAGGCACGACTACGGATATCCACGACAGTAAACTGTTTATTGATCAGCTGGAATCTATGGTTCAGCAGCGCACGCAGGAGCTTACCGTTGCTAACAAAGAGCTTTTGCGCACCAATATGGAGCTGGCGCAATTTGCTTACGTAGCCAGCCACGATCTTCAGGAACCCCTCCGCAAGATCCAGACATTTGCCACCCGGGTCATGGATACCGAGTATGAAAACCTGACGGAGCGAGGCAAGGATTATTTCCGGCGCATGCAATCTTCGTCGATGCGCATGCAGCAGCTGATCATTGACCTGCTCGCATTTTCGCGGGCTACTTCTGCTGAAAAGCACTTTGAAGAGGCCGATCTCAATATTGTTTTGCACAATGTACAGGAGCAGATGTCGGAGTTGATCCGGCAAAATGGCGCTACCATTATAGCTGAAAAGTTGCCGGTAAGGCCAGTGATCGTCTATCAGGTCGAGCAGCTTTTTACAAACCTGATTACCAATGCAATCAAATTTACCCGGCCCGAAGCAGCGCCGGTAATCCAGATCCGGACAGGGGAAATTTCGGGTGATATGATCGCGCTTGATGAAAGTGACCCCGCGGCAAGGTATCAGTATGTTTCGTTTGCCGATAATGGCATCGGCTTTGATCAGCAGTTTAAAGACCGCATTTTTCAGGTTTTTCAGCGCCTGCACAGCAGAGGAACCTACGAAGGTACCGGCATCGGTCTTGCCATTTGCAAGAAAATCGTTGAAAACCACAGGGGCTTGATCGACGCGGTGGGCAAGCCGGGCATTGGGTCGACCTTCATCATTTATTTTCCTCTGTAAAAAGTTCAGGCTTCCGGCTCGCGCGATTTTCCGTGTAGGTAACGCCGATTCCGGCGAGGATGATGACGCCGCCAATGATCATTTGTGCTGTAATATTTTCACCTATAAACATCCAGGCCATCAACCCGGTGACCAGTGCCTGGCTCAGGAGGCTGAGTGACACGCGTTTTGCATCAAGCTGTTTGACCGCATAGCTGATTGTAAGCCAGCCAATAAGCTGACATACAAGTCCCTGTACCACAAATACCAGCCATATTTCGGCATCAAAATGCATGAGCGGCTGGTCTGAAATCAGGCAGATGGCGAGCAGGTACAAGCTCGAAATCCCCATACTGACCGCCATAAAGCTGACAATGTCAATCCGGTTCAGAACTGTTTTGCTGATCAGCATGTACGAGGCATACAGCATGCCGGAGAGTACGGCAAGACCGAAGCCTTTGTCAAACCGCATATCGGCAAATGCATCCGGACCTATGAGGATCACCATACCCGCAAGCGCAACCAGTGTCCCGAGCCAGAAGCGTGGACCGGGCTTATCAGGCAGAAAAAGAAAGCTGCCTACACCCACCCAGACGGGCGACAAGTTGGTCAGCAGGGTAGCCTGTGTAGCATTGGTATATTGAATAGACAGGTTCCATACGGCAATATCAGAGGCAAAGATGATCCCGCACAATGCAACTGAAAGCCATAGTGCCCGCGGTGGGAAAGTGAACTTTTTACTGACCAGCAAGTAGGGAAGCAGAAACATGAACCCCAGGAACATCCTGTAAAAGGCCGAGGTCAGCCCTGAAACCGGCGCCCATTTTACCAGAACAGGAAAAATGCTGATGCTGATAATGCCGATGACAAGGCTGATGCGGGGACTTTTTACGCCCATTTTCCTAAACTAAAAATACAAGATCCTGTTAAAAGCGGAATTACAATGTAGGCTTGGCTCGATCGTACTGGACAGGCCACTGGATGTCTTCCCCAAGCTCAGAAGCGGCATGTAACGGAAAGTACGGGTCGCGCAGCAGCTCACGGGCCATGATAATCAGGTCGGCTTCACCATTGGCGAGTATCGTTTCGGCTTGTTGGGTGTCGGTGATCAGTCCCACGGCACCGGTAGCAATGCCCGTTTCACGGCGTATTTGTGCCGAGAACGGAACCTGATAGGAGGGACCCACACTAATTTTTTGATGAGCAGCCAGCCCGCCGGAAGATACATCTATCAGTGAAACACCTTTGTCTTTCAGAATCTGGCTCAATCGAGAAGAGTCATCAATATTCCACCCACCCTCAGCCCAGTCGGTTGCAGAAATGCGCACGATGAGCGGGAGATTTTCGGGCCATACCTGCTGAATGCCTTCAACGACTTCCAGCAGCAGGCGAATGCGGTTTTCAAAGCTGCCGCCATATGCATCTTCCCGCTGGTTGCTCAGCGGAGACAGGAACTGATGGATGAGGTAACCATGCGCCGCATGGATTTCGACTACCTTGAAACCCGCCTGCTGCGCCCGGGTTGCAGCAGCGGCAAAGTCTGCCACGACCTTGCGGATGCCCGCGTCGTCCAGCGGCTCGGGGGCATCTTCATTGGCATGAAAAGGTATTGCTGAAGCACCCTGCGTTTTCCAGCCACCCTGATCCAGAGGTACCTGGCCACGACCTTTCCAGGCGGGGTATGTACTGGCTTTGCGGCCCGCATGGCCCAGCTGAATGCCCGGGACGGTTCCCTGTGCCGCAATGAATGAAGTAATCTGCCGGAGCTTTTCAATATGCTCATCTTTCCAGATGCCCAGATCCTGAGGCGAGATCCTGCCTTCGGGAGAAACAGCGGTAGACTCCGTAATGATGAGTCCGGCACCGCCTACTGCGCGGCTTCCGAGATGAACAAGGTGCCAGTCATTGGCAAATCCGTCTTCGGAAGAGTACATGCACATCGGTGAAACTACAATGCGGTTTTTGAGCTGGATATCTTTGAGCTGAAATGGTTCAAAAAGTAAGGATGCCATAAGTTAATGCGCGTTTACCGGCTTTATTTTCTGTAAAATTTTGATTTCGTCGATGGTAATGGTACTGATCAGTTCGAACAGGCCATTGATGGTTTTCAGGTCGGAGATCATCCTCCGGGAAGGGGAGAGGTCCGCCTTTTCAATGCCCAGCTCTTTGATTTCCTTTTTACGGGTAGTCAGGAGGTCGAGCAACTTCTGATTCTTCGGCAGCGACTCTCTGGTAACTTCCACGACCGTGGTTGTCTTACCTTCGAGCAGGTCCATAGCAGCCTGTAACTGCCTGTCAATCTGCCGGATCATCATTTCAAATTCAACTGAAAACTGTGGGTAATCCAGTGTCTGCGCATAGGTCGAGAGAGAGGCAATGTAAGAGGTGAGCATGTGGCTTGTGGCGACAAACTGGTGATACTCCTCCATTTTCATCTGCTTGCGTTTAGGTTCAGACAGCATTTTCTGAAAATTATCGGACAAATTGGCCATGGCAATGATTGCATCTTTCCGGTACAATTTCAGCTGGTTAATGTCGAGGGTCTTGCCTGTAAACTTGGCCGCCACGAGGTCGAAATATCGCCGGTTTGCCCGCAGTGCCTCCCGCATGTATTGGTTGATCTGCGAATGTTCCCAGACCGGAAGCACGTAAGACGAGACAAAATAGGCTATCACCGATCCGATCACCGTATCAATAACCCGGTCCTGTAAAACTGCCGTAATATGTTGCGGGTTCAAAAAATTGAAAGAAAGCAGCACATACAGGGTAATTGCCGTTGATGCTACGAAGTAATTGACCTTCAAAAAACTATATGCAAGGATCATTGAAAGCATCATCAGCACAAACAATGCGGTATTATCATGGATCAGGTACAGGAACAGAAATCCCGACGTCACGCCCAGGATTGTACCACCGATCCGGTGCAGATTCCGCTGCTTGGTAATGCTGAACGCCGGCTTCATAATCGTTACAATCGTCAGCAGAATCCAGTATCCGTGTCCCAGGTCGAAGAACAATGAGGCCGTGTACCCGATCAGCAGGCCCAGTGTAATCCGCACTGCATGGCGGAAGTGGCTGGATTTCAGTGAAATATTGTCAAGGAGAATGCGCGGATTATAGTCTTGCTTGGGAGTGAAATTATCGGTTTCAACATTCATCTTGTAATCCTTGCCTACTTCGGTATCATAGGTTGAGGCCCTGTGGAGCTTTTTCACGCGCTCGGTAATATCCTGTAAACTGTTGAGAATCTGCCGGAGCATAATATAATCCTCCATATTGTCGTGCGTCATCTGCTGCTCACGCATTTTCTCAAAAGCTTTCTGACACCGGTGAATTGCTTCATCGAGATCATGGCGTGAATGTGCCGGAAATCCGCTCTGTACCGCCAGCCCGATCTGCTGAATTTCGGTCGAAAGCCACGTAATGTACGTTCCCAGCATTCTCAGGATTTTGGTATGACCAAATGCGCGATGCAGGTTCGCATAGTTTTGCTGGGAGTTGAGGATGCGTTCAAAAAGGTCAATGCTGTCCAGAAACATCAGCATCAGGATACGGCTCTTTGTTGTCGATTCCGTCACAAATTCCCTGGTCTTGAAGAGCACTTCGCGCAAGTTTTCATGGTTTTCACGAAGAATCACCTGCTGATGCACCATCCGGTTGAACAATGCATCATAGTCGGGCTTTGCCATGTAATACCCTGCCTTAATGGACAGCAGCTTGCCGAGTTCGACAAAGTTTTCTCCCAAAAGCTGCTGGATCAGTTTGTAAGGCAGCAGCTTTTGCAAAATCATATACAGGATAAAGTACCACATGCCGCCGGCAGAGAATATTGCGGCCGTGCGCAGTACCATGTCACCGCTCAGGTGATCGTCGATGTTGAACACAAATACGAGTAAGGAGATCAGCCCGATGCTGTTGACCCGGTTGCCATACACGCCTACCAGCGAGAAAAACATCCCAAAAACGATAATCTCGATGAAAACAACAAAGTGGAAGTGCCGGAGCAAGCCTGTAATGCAAGCCACTGAAAAGCAGGTAGCGATCGCAATCAGCAGGGAGTTGCGGCGGCGGTGATAGGGGCCGGGACTGTCCGTACTGCCAATCAGGAGGGTACCCAAGGGAAATGCAATCAGCTCACCCAGGATGCCGAAATGCTGAAAGATCAGGCTTGGAATAATCGCACCAAGCGTAAGCCGCACCCCCGTGGCGAGATAATGACTGAATATAAACTTTTTAAACTCGTCCAGGTAATTCATGAAATTCGGTCAGACCGTAGTCGCTGCAATACTAGCGTTTTAATTTAATTACCAATAAAAGGTATTCCAAAATGTGCTGACATCACCGGGATTACATGAATGTCACACGCTCTTTTGTATTTTTGGTATAAACGAAGATGTATGCTCAACGTCAATTTTGTTCCGTTTCCGAAACTCCAAACTCAACGCCTGACCCTCTTGCGGCTCGAACCGGTGCATGCAGGTGATGTTTTCAGGCTACGGAGTAATGCCGAAGCCATGAAGTACATCGGCAAGTCGCTTCTTAATTCAAGGGACGAAGCTGCCAGGCTGATCGAGGCATACAGCAAGGGCCTGAACGAAAATGCAGCGATCACCTGGGGGATTGTCCTGAGTTCAGACCGACGGTCTCCCATCGGGACGATTGGCTTCCATACCATTGATAAAAGCAATCACCGGGCCGAAATTGGCTACATGATCCATCCCGATTACTGGAACCAGGGACTCATGAAAGAGGCCGTGGACCGCGTAATCAGTTATGGTTTTGATACGCTCGGTCTTCATAGCATTGAGGCCAAGATCCATCCTGAGAATACTGCATCAGAGCGGCTTTTATTGAAGCTGGGCTTCGTGAAAGAAGCTTATTTCCGCGAGAGCTTTTATTTTGAAGGCAAATTTCAGGATACGGTTGTTTTCTCTCTGATCTCGACCCGGTAATAAAAACAAAAAGCCGCCTGCGCTGGCAGACGGCTTTGAGCCAAATTGTTTTTGATTACTCGATATGGTCCTGATTCAATTTCAGGATCGCCTTGTCAATAAAGTATTGTCCGGTGCCTTCCTCGCCGATCACATCAAAGAGCTCGATGGCACGGCGTGCATTGTCTTCCTCTTCAACCTGCTCATTTACAAACCAATGCAGGAACGATTCGGTTGCGTAGTCCTCTTCGCGGCGGCTCTGCGTAACAATCCGGTTGATGGATTGGGTCACTGCAATCTCACTTTCCAGTGCCGCCTCAAATACACTGCGGAAAGTAGGGAATTCCTGACGTACCGCAACAACTTCGGGTGATACTGCCGTGCCGCCTACAGTCATAATGTAGTTGAAGATCTTGATCATGTGGCCGCGCTCTTCTTCCGATTGTTTCAGGAAGTACTTGGCACTATTACGGAAACCATTGCGGTCGCACCAAGATGCCATAGCCAGGTATTTGGCAGAAGCTTCGGCTTCCATTTTCACCTGGTTATTCAATAATATTTCTATTTCCTCTTTCAGGGATGTTCTTTGTCTCAACAGATCTTTCATGATATATGCTTTTTACTTTCGATTAAGTAGATGCAAATATCATACGAAAGGTGATCAATCCAAACTTGCAAAGAAATTTGGAATTGGTCTAATATGATCTGAATGAGCTATTTAGACTAATTCTGCGGGGCAGAAAGCAAGTTGGTGGAGAAGGCTGTTGAGTTCGATGGCGAACTGTGTTCCGTTGAGTAAATCCCTCAGTTGGATCAATTCACATAATGTAAACCTGCGGCAGATATTAAGTTGAGGCGCTTCGAGGAACTCATAATCCGACTCGTCGGAAAGATCAAACAGCCTGCTTTGAATGTCGATGTTGTTGATAAACCTGCGGAAGCTAAGAAAGTCCTTGATTTTCAGCCGGATGTCCATCTCTCCAAACTGGATAATCACCCTGGAAGTCAGATCGCACTGAAAGCTTTGACCTTTGGAGGTACTGAACAATTCGTTCGAGGTATTCACTGAAGCAACTAATTAGGACCGTGGAATATGTTGCACAAATATAACTCCGAAGCCCCGGTGAACCAACATTTATTTAAAAGTAATCTAATTTAAGCATTAAAAAAGCCGGTCTGCATGGCAGCCGGCTTGATTTGGTCAGATGATCAGTTGCCTGCAACTTTCGCCCAGGTATCCCTGAGTGTAACAGTCCGGTTAAAAACAGGCTTTTCAGCGCTTCCATCGGGATCGGGAGCAAAGTAGCCTTTGCGTAAAAACTGGAATGCTTCCCCCGGTTTTGCCTCGGAAAGGGCCGGCTCGCCAAATCCCGTAATCACATGGAGCGAATCCGGATTGATAAAGCTTTTAAAATCGCCCTCTTCAGAAGATACGTCCTCCACTGAGAACAAGCGGTCGTACAGCCTGATCTCGACCGGGATCGCATGCCGGGCCGATACCCAGTGCAGGGTTCCCTTTACATTGATGCCCGTCGTATCATGTCCGCTCTTGCTGTTTTCAAGGTACGTGCAATGCACCTCCGTAATTTCACCGTTTTCACCTTTTACAAAATCATTGCATTGGATGATGTAGGCACCTTTCAGCCGCACCATTTTACCGGGTGCCAGCCGAAAGTATTTCTTGGACGGCACTTCCATGAAGTCTTCTTTCTCAATCAGGATTTCCCGGCTAAACGGTATTTCCCGTACCCCTGCCGAAACATCTTCCGGATTATTTTCTGTGTGGCAGATTTCCGTTTCACCTTCCGGAAAGTTCGTTATGATCACTTTGAGCGGGTCCATGACAGCCATGCGCCGCAATGCTTTCTTGTTCAGATCCTCGCGCACGCAAAATTCGAGCAGACCCACGTCAATCATATTCTCGCGTTTGGCGACACCGATGCGGTCACAGAAATCGCGGATGCTTTCCGGTGTGTAGCCCCGGCGCCTGAGTCCGCTGATTGTCGGCATACGCGGATCATCCCAGCCTGCCACGTGTCCTTCCTGCACCAGTTGCAGCAGTTTTCGTTTGCTGGTCACTGTGTAATTCAGGTTGCGCCGGGCAAATTCATATTGATGGGAAGGGTATATGCCGAGTTTTGCGATCAGCCAGTCGTACAACTCGCGGTGAGGTGCAAATTCAAGGGTGCAGATGGAGTGGGTCACTGTTTCAATGGAGTCACTCTGACCGTGTGCAAAATCATACATCGGGTAAATGCACCATTTATTCCCGGTCCGGTGATGATGCGCATGCTTGATCCGGTACAGAATAGGGTCGCGCATGAGCATGTTCATGTGGCCCATATCAATCTTTGCACGGAGCGTACGGCTGCCGTCCGGGAATTCGCCACTTTTCATTTTTTCAAAAAGGGCAAGGTTTTCGTCCACACTGCGGTCGCGGTAGGGGCTGTCTTGTCCGGGTTCGGTCGGTGTACCTTTAAGCGCCGCAATTTCTTCCGAAGTGGAATCGTCTACATATGCCAGGCCTTCCGAAATCAGCTTTACTGCATACTGGTACAAAGTATCAAAGTAGTCAGACGCAAAAAGCTCGTGCTTCCATTCAAAGCCAAGCCACTTGATATCGTTCTTGATACTCTCCACATACTCAGTATCTTCAGTGACAGGATTGGTATCGTCAAAACGAAGATTCGTGTAGCCCGGAAATTTGTTGGTCAGCCCGAAATTGAGACATATGCTCGATGCATGGCCGATATGCAGATAGCCATTGGGTTCGGGTGGAAATCGTGTAACGATCTGTGTGTATTTACCTGATTGCAAATCCGCCTCCACTATCTCCTCAAGAAAATTGAGGCTCTTCTCTTCTTTTTTCTCGTCCGTAATCATACCAGCTGAATAATTTCCAAATTCAAAGTTAATCTTCTTCCCCATAAATCTGCAATCTGCTGCTCCAAAACAGAAATCCAGGCTGTTTGCTTAATTTTGTCGCATGCGCTATTTTATTGAATTCAGCTATAAAGGTACTGCGTACAATGGTTGGCAGAGGCAGAACAATGCACTCGGGATCCAGGAAGTGCTGGAAGGTGCGTTGCAAAAGATACTGAGGCAGGAAGTGGAAGTTACAGGCAGCAGCCGGACGGATACCGGCGTCCATGCAACCCAGCAGTTTGCCCATTTTGATCTTCCCAATGAGGTCAGTGATCCTGATCAGCTGGTGTACAAGCTCAACAGCCTCTTGCCTTTTGATATTGCAGTTGCCAATATTCTGCCGGTAGGAGATGATGTTAACAGCCGGTTTGCAGCTACCTCCCGAATGTACGAGTACCGCATCAGTTTCGTTAAAAACCCTTTTTTAAAAGATCAGGCCTGTTTTATGCGTCCTGGATTGGACGTAAAGCGCATGAACGAAGCAGCGGCCGTGCTGCTCATGCACACGGATTTTGAAAGCTTTAGTAAGGTCCATACCAACGTCAACAATTTCAGGTGTACCATTTCGGAAGCCGAATGGACGGAGGCAGGTAATATGCTGATTTTTAGGGTGCGTGCCAATCGTTTTCTGAGAGGCATGGTGCGGGCACTGGTAGGTACCATGCTCGACATTGGCAGAGGGAAGCGTAGTGTGGCGGAATTTGAGGAAATAATCCTGTCTAAAAACCGGAAAAAAGCCGGGGCACAAGCCCCGGCCGAAGGTCTCTTTCTCGTGGAAGTTGCTTATCCTGACGATCTGTTTTTACCTGTAAATTAAATCGCTTCCGAGCTCCATGCATTATTCACGAACCGGTGAATGCGCTGGGGATTTGAATTTTGCAGCTCGGGTGGCAAGAGGCTGTCGGGCCACCCCTGGTACGTTTGCGGTCGTACAAACCGGAGAATAGAGTCAACGCCCACGGACGTGAACTTGGGATCATTGGTAGCCGGGAAAGGTCCTCCGTGGTGCATGGATGCACAGACCTCCACACCGGTAGGAACGCCATTCATGATAAACCGGCCCGAAATGCGGCTCAAATGACGTACGATGGCAGGGTAGGAGGCTGCTTCCTCTTCCGTGGCTATCAGCGAGGTTGTCAGCTGACCTTTGACAACCTGGATTGCTTCCAGCAACTCGCTGGTATTTTCACAAACAACCAGCAGTGAAAAGGGACCAAATACTTCTTCACGTAACCTTGGATTGGTAATGAATGCAGCAGCCGGCACCTGGGCTACCGAAGTCTGGGCCTGGTTTTTCAGGGTTTCAGCGACTTCTGAAAGAGCCAGTTGTTCCACTTCCGACTGATCAAATATCTCGTTCCTGAGCTTGTAATAATTTTTGCAAATACCGGCAGTCAGCATCGTAGCAGGGGAAACTGCTGCAAATGCATTTTCATAAGCCTGTATAAACGCCTCAAAGCCCGCCGTGCGGGTAACAAACACAAGTCCCGGATTGGTACAAAATTGTCCCGCACCCAGCGTTACAGAGGCAGCAAGTGTCCGGGCAAGACCTTCCGGGTCATTTTTCAGCGACTCCGGAAGGATCACAACCGGATTTACACTTCCCATTTCGGCATACACCGGGATAGGTTCTTCACGCTCCTGAACCAGTTTGTACAGGGCCATCCCGCCGTGATATGATCCCGTGAAGCCTACTGCCCTGGTTGCGGGATGTTTAACAAGTGCGCTGCCTACCTCAAACCCATCATCATACAGCATAGAGAAAACACCTTCCGGCATGCCGGTTTTCTGCGCGGCACGTATTACAGCCTGAGCCACCAGGTCGCTTACGCCCGGGTGGGCCGCATGCGCTTTTACAATCACCGGATTACCTGCCGCGAGTGCCGGACCCGTATCAACTCCCGCGACGGAATATGCAAATGGAAAGTTACTGGAACCGAAAACAACCACCGGTCCGATTGGAATAAGCATCTTGCGCAAGTCGGGCTTGGGCGGTGTTCGCTGCGGATCGGCCGTATCAATGGATGCCCTCACCCAGGATCCTTCTTCCAAAAGTTCGGCAAACTGCGTCAGCTGGTTGATGGTACGCGCGCGCTCGCCTTCAAGGCGTGCTATGGGTAACCCCGTTTCCAGGCTTGCGCGTTCGAGCAGCACATCGCCGATTGTAAGGATTTCTTCCGTAATAGCCCGGAGAAAAGCAGCCCGGTCCCGTGACGTTGTTGCTGCATAAGCTCCGGAAGCCTTTTCGGCAAGTTGCATGGTGGTTTGTACTTCCTCCTGCGTTGCACAATGGAATGTTTCCGGCAGGTATGTATCCCGGGCAGGGACATAAGCCTGAAATGTACGGTCACCGGATGCAGCCAGCGTATTTCCTATGTAGTTTTTACCTTGTATGTTCATGTCAGCATTCTTTTTGATATGTATAAAAGACAAAAGTTTGTGCCATCGCTATGCTGACACAAACTTTTACAAATACAACCTTTTTATGTATTAAAGCAGCCTTCCGATAATGTCGTCTACTGAAATGCCCTCTGCTTCTGCCTTGAAGTTCCGGATGATTCGGTGACGCAGTACCGGAAGTGCCACGGCTTTTACGTCCTCAATGTCGGGAGAGTACTTGCCGGAGAGTAATGCATTACATTTAGCCGCCAGAATCAGGGCCTGAGATGCACGGGGTCCTGCTCCCCATTCCAGATAATCATTCGTTTCCTTCACGGCCAGGCTCGTGGAAGGCCGGGTTTTATGCACCAGCTTTACCGCATATTCGATCACATGGTCCGTCACAGGAACACGTCTTACGAGATGCTGGAAGTCGGTGATTTCCTCGGCAGTAATCACTTTCTGCACCTCGTACCTTACGTCTGAAGTAGTGTTTTTTACAATGCTGACTTCTTCGTTGTAGGAAGGGTAGTCGAGCTGGATCATGAACATAAACCGGTCGAGCTGAGCTTCCGGAAGCGGGTAGGTTCCTTCCTGCTCGATCGGATTTTGCGTAGCAAGTACAAAAAATGGTCTTCCCAAAGAATGCTTGGCACCAGCGATGGTTACCGAATACTCCTGCATGGCTTCCAGCAGGGCCGATTGTGTTTTGGGAGGTGTCCGGTTTACCTCATCTGCAAGGATGATATTGGCAAAAATCGGCCCCTTGATAAACTTGAAATTGCGGTTTTGATCCAACGTTTCAGACCCTAGTATGTCCGAAGGCATCAGGTCGGGCGTGAACTGTATCCGGTTGAAGTCGAGATCGAGGGAGGAAGCAATGGTTTGAATGAGCAATGTCTTTGCCAATCCCGGCACACCTACCAGCAGGCAGTGACCCTGACAGAAAATGGCGGTAAGCAGCCTTTTCACAACCTCGTCCTGGCCTATGATCACATTCCCGATTTCTTTCCTAATCTTTTCATAGGCAACCTTTATAGCCTCGGCGGCTTCAACATCCGATGAATACTTCACAATTTGCAGGTTTAGATTTCAGTTTGATTCAGCAACGCTACGGATGGTATCAGCTGTCGTCGCCGGTAGCCAGTCCGAGTACTTTACAGTTTTTATATTCGGGCTCAATGCTGATGTACACATCACCCTGGGCTTTTTTAAACCACTCTTCCAATGCATGGTTGCGCTTGTTGTTCAGCACGATCGTCGCCAGCTTTTCATAATCGTCGCGCAGGTTGGCAGTATGCGGCTGCGACTTACTTTTGTACCAGAGAATACGCATGGCACTACGACCGTCCTCGGTACGGTAAGCTACCGGCTTGCTGAGATCGCCTACCTTCATGGTATCAATCGCGAAGTACAAGGCAGGGTCCATGGAGGCGTCGAGCGTAAGCCGGGCAACACCTGTGCTGCGGTCCATGATCAAACCACCGGATTCAGCAGTTTCTTTATCATCTGAGTTGTTGAGGGCCGCTTTTGCGAATTTAAGCGAATCCACCTGGATCAATGCACGAAGGCTATCCAGTGATCGTACAGCCTCACCCATATCGGTGCCCTTGTTGTAATCGGGCCGCAGCAGGATGTGCCTTGCCCGGTATTCCGCTCCGCGTGTTTCAACAAGCTTGATAAGGTGAAAACCAAACTGCGATTCGATAACATCGGACATTTCTCCGGGTTTCAATGAGAGGGCAGCACCTTCAAACTCGGGTACCATGGCCCCGCGTTTTGCAAAGTTCAGGTCTCCGCCATTTTTGGCCGAGCCGAGATCTTCCGAGTAGATCTGCGCCAGCGTGGCAAAATCTTCACCTTTTTCGGCACGTTGTTTCAGTTCAAGCAGCTGGTCGCGCAACTTTTGTTTTTGCTCGCGTGTTACGGTACCCAGCTTCACAATATGCCCGATCTCCACTTCGGACGGAATATACGGCAGACTATCTTTGGGAATTGAGTTGAAAAACTTGCGCACTTCATTAGGCGTAATTTTGACATTGCCTGAAATCGTACGCTGCATCTTTTCCACAATCTTCTGCTCCTTCACTTGCTGGCGGAGCTCGCTTTTGAGGTTATCAATGCTTTTACCATATGCCTCCACAATGTTCTTTTCCGAGCCGAAACGCTGGATCATATAGCCCATTTTGGCATCCAGTTCGCCGTCTACTTCCTTATCTTCAACAATTACGGAGTCTATTTCAGCTTTGGCAAGCAGCATTTTGTTGATAATCAGCGATTCGAGCAGCTGGCATTTTTCCGGTGCACTTCTTCCTTCCGCCTTGTATTGGGCGTACATGTCTTCCAACTCTGATTTCAGGATGAAGTGGTTGTCGACCCGTGCGATGATTTTATCCAGACTCACCCCCTGCTGCCCTTGTCCGAAGCTTGTGCCTGAGGCCACCATAAGCAGCATGAAAACCGCTGCTTTTATTAAGTTCTTTATGTTCATAAATTAAATTGTTCTTCCGTACTGATGGTTGTGCGCCGCATGCCCGTGGCGCAGGGTTTACGAAATGCTAAAATACGTCTATCGCTTTACTTTTTCCAATTCTATCTCATTGACTTTTACCGGGAATTTTTTCTGAAGTCCAGATACCCATTGTTTTTCCAGCTCCTTTTGGTAGTCGTTTACAACCGAGCCCCGGGCTTCTTGAAAAGTCTTTAAACGGGAAGGTTCGATGGTTGTGATATCAGCCCAATAAGCCATACTTCCATCTGAAACGTTTTGTTGACCTGCCTGCCATTTAAATCTGCTCACCAGTGGGTTTTCTTTTGAAAAATAACCTTCGCGGATCATAACGGTATTTTCACCGCCGGCATTATATGCCTTTTCCACATCGCTTTTGGATGGACTGTAAAACTGAAAACCCACGCGCCGGTTACGGGCCGGGTCGGATGCCTGACGGAATGAGCCGTAATCTTTCTCAATGATCCTGATAATGGGTATGTTCCTTGAATTCAGGTAGCGAACCACACTTCTGATCCTCCCTGACGATGCGGCCTCAGGTTCGTCTGCTGCACGGTACCCTGCTACTTCCACCACGTATTCCGGATTTTTCTGCAATACAATCAGCAGATCGGTAAGCGCTTCCATGTGCTCCTTGCCCGTTTCGGTTTTGCCCGGTGCAAATAGAATTTCCCGCGTTTTTGTTTCCAGCCGGTAGGGCGACTGGGCAAGAGTTCGCCGGATCGCACTTACGGTCTGTGTATCCGGTGCAGCGATCACCAGTCCTTTGGCACGCTCAGGAAAACGGTATTTGTCCCTGTTTTTCTCATAGTGGCTGAGTTGCCCCGCAGAGTCTGCGAGCGAACGCTGCCAGACATGTTCTTCCATCATCTGAGAAAGCAGTACGCCCTCCCTGATTTCCTTCATCAGCGACCTGAATTCCGGATTGTTTTCTTCAAGATGTTCCTTCTCATAGTCAGTAAGGCTTTCGGCTACATAGTCCAGATAGTAACGTCGGAAAATTACAGCAGGAGCCGCATCCGCAGGTTTGGGCTGCTGTTTTCTTTTTACAAAATCCAGAAAAGAGCGTGCATCATAAGACTTATCCCCGATCCTGAACAACGATACTGCCGACCAGTCGCTGGTCACCGCACGCATATAGTCCCAGCGACCCGTTTTAATGGAGCTGTCGCCCAGCACGGATACTGCCGCCCATTGGTCAGCATTTTCCTGAACTGTATACTTTTCCCGGAGCCGTTTTGTGGCGGCCTGTTCCAGCATTTTGCCACGCGAGTCGGTCACTACCTTTTTTCGCAGCATGGGCGCCATCACTGCAAATGGTTCAAGCGATTTTTTCTCAACCAGCCTCACGATGTGCCAGCCGTACATGGTAAGCACGGGTTTGGAATAAGCATTAACCCGGGTAAGTGCAAATGCTGCTTCTTCGATCTGAGGTACCATTTGCCCTGTACCGAAAGGAGGTAAAAGGCCTTTATTACGTTTGGACTGCCGATCGTCAGAGTAGGTATCTACTACTTCCTCCCACGAAGCGCCATCCTGAAGGCGCTTGTAGGCTTCATCAATTTTCGTCTTCGCCGAATTTTTCTGGTCAGTAGCAGCAGTCGTGTCCAGCTGAACCATGATATGGGCAACCTGAACTGTTCCGCGATTGGCGCGCTTGTCCGTTACTTTAATCAGGTGGTAGCCGGCACGGGTACGAACAGGCTGCGAAACCCGGCCTACAGGCAATGCATACGCAGCACTTTCAAGAGGGTAGAGGGTCTGGAAAGCGGTGAAGTACCCCAGGTCACCTTTATTGGTGCGCGCAGCCGGATCTTTGGAAAACCGTGCGGCCATGTCTCCGAAATCACTTCCTTCTTCAAGCCTTCCGCGAAGTGTTACTGCTGCCCGGTAGGCTTCCAGCGTATCGGCAGGCGCAGCATCTTCAGACACTGCAATGAGGATGTGGGAGGCCCGCACTTCCTGCTTCAGACGGTCATAAGCTTCTTCGGTCAGCTTTTCAACCAATGCTTTATCCACCAGGAAGTTTTTGGCCAGCTGATCGTGGTACGATGCGATCTCTTCCCTGTAATCAGTAGTTGTGTCCTTTCCATCCTGCTTCGCTTGTAACACTTTGATCTTTAAATCCGTATAAAGATTTAAATATTCCGATGGAGAGAGCACCCGGGTGGAATCTTCGGCATACTTATTTTTACTGTAAGATTCCTGGAAGTCGTCAAGACTGATTTTTTCTGCTCCGATCTCAATAACAGGAGCGGCTTCTTGCTGGACAGTCTGCTGGGGAGGGGTGCTGGTTTTGCAGGAGGCAGCCGCCAGAGCGGTTAAAATGTAAATTTTAGAAGGAAATTGCGACATAAAGAATAAATTCATCAATCACTCCTGATGCAGGATGGTCTAAGATAACCGGTAACTACATCAAATATTGTAAGCTGGTAAAGTTATGCGGTTTACCCGGAGTTCAAAAATCAAGCCAGGCATGTGACTTCCTAGGTGTTTTGTTGTAGCTGGAAGTAGGCCAGCTAGGGCGAATTTGCCACACTTTTTTTCCCACCCGCAAAATGCCCAAATCGGGCCACATTGCCCGATAACTACGAATTATTACTTAAACCTGAAAATCTATGTCGAAATCATTTTCGGCAACGTGTGGCGTTTTTCGGCACAATTCTTTTGTAACCGTTAGCATGCACTTTTAAATTTTAGTTGGTTTATATGGAGGATGTGAAAGTCAACGATTTTGTTCTAATGGTCCGGACACTGTGGGGCGAGCAGAAAAAGCGCGAACTGCTGTATCTGGAAGCATTGAAAAAGGACAGCATGGGGCCTTTCCGGAAAGTGTTAAGCCAGGGACATTTGAGTGCGGTGCTTTTTCAGCGCGAACTGCATTCCATTTATGATTATTTCAAATGTTTTCTGACAGACAAGGAACTGGGAGTTGCCGACATGAATATGCGTCCGGCCAGTCTGCTTAAAGATCTGAACGACACGGAAGAGGTAGCAGGCCTTTTCAAGAAAATCGAGGCGGGGATATTGCAATTGTACAAAACATTACGTGCGCATGTGGACCGTGAGTCCGAGGCCAGGCAAGTCCTGGATGAGCATTTGCTGCGTATTTCAGAATTTTATGACACTTTCAGCAAGATGGAAATGGTCAACAGGAAAAAAACGACGTATGTAGCTGCTGCATAGCAGGGTCAGATTACACTTCATACAATTCCAGCGGGAGCCCGTCAGGATCGGAGAAAAAAGTAAACCTTTTACCGGTATACTCATCCGTCCTGACGGGCTCGCATTTTATGCCGTTTTGTTCAAGATGTGTGATTGCCAGCGCAAGGTCCGCAACTGCAAACGCGAGGTGCCGCAATCCGGATGCCTCGGGCTGCGACACCCTTGCAGGCGGATCAGGGAATGAAAAGAGTTCAATGCAGTATTGTCCGTTCAATGCCAGATCAAGCTTGTACGACTGCCGCTCCTTCCTGAAAACTTCCCTCACAATTTCAAACCCCAGTATGTGGGTGTAAAAATGTTTGGAGCGATCATAGTCGGAGCAGATGATGGCAATATGGTGAACAGACTGTAAAATTTGCATTGGACCGGATTGAAGTACGAAATGGTGATAAAGGTAGTAACCTAGATTTTGATAAATACTTTGTTGTTGTACATCCATCTTAAAATCAGCCACTCGAAAAGCAGGATCACAAATCCGCTGACAAGCGAGCGGTATGCTTCTCCGAAGATCAGGTCGTAATGCTGGCTAATATTGATTCTGAATGATTGGTCGATAAAGCTGTCGATCGTGTGGGCTATGATGTAGGCCGCAATGGAGTTGGTACCGATAATGATCAGGGGAACAAAATAGGACCTGTTTTGCCTGATATCCACCACGTAATAGAAAAGCGCCAGCAATGTAAAGCACCAGCCGCCGCTGAACAATGTCCAGGCCGGCGTCCAGATTCTTTTTACAATCGGATTAATACCAGTTACATTCAGGATGACAGCCATTACAAAAAGCACGGCAGCTGTAAGCAGCAGTTTTTTGATCAGAGCCTGATAAGAATCCGCGGCCTTCAGCCACTTGCCGGCAATGAGTCCCAGGATCATGGTGCCGAGGGTAGGGATAAAGCTGAGGGTACTGTAACCGCCTCCATTGAACCGGAATGTTTCTGCACGTGGAAAGAGGTTCATAAACCATCTGTCGAAATGCCAGGCCAGGTTCGTGTTTTTATTCCAATGTGCTGCAAAGCCTGTAAGATGGTGCTCCCAATTAGCCGTCGTGCCGGTTTCCGCCCAGTCAAAGTAGGGGCCGGGCAATGGATATACCGCAAATGCAACCCAGTAGCACACCAGGATACCCGCGAGCGTACCCCATTGTACCTTTTCTCCGGAAAAGCCAAGTGCAAAAAGTATGGGATAACCCAGGCCGATCTGGGTGAGCGTATCTTCAAAAGTAAAATTCGTTTGATCGGCATGCATCGACCGGAGAAAAATGCCCAGCAGTACCAGTACCAGCGACCGCCGGGTGGTATGCAGCCACATCAGCGACGTATTTTGATATTTCATTGACCGGCTGGCCATGGAGTAGGGTAGCGCTACACCCACCAGAAAGGAAAATGAGGGTTGGATAAGGTCATGGAGCGAGCAGCCGACCCAGGGTACGTGACTTTGCTGAAAGTCCAGGAATGCCCAGAAGCTGCTATCTGGAAAGTACCCTGCTACCTGACCAAAGCGGAGTACTTCCGCCATCATCAGAAACATAACAAAACCACGGTAGGCATCTACGGAAGAAACACGGGCAGGGGGAGCGATAGGAGCGTTTTGCAAGTTGGTGGTGGGTTTATGGAAATTGTCAGTAAAAGAAAAAACCCCGTCAGATTTACCGATGGGGTTTTTTCCAATATAAGACTAACTTTTAAGTCCTGACCGGTTCAAAGAACCAGGGTACTGCAAATTTTCGCTGTTTACTACGAAAGGTTCATCTTCTTCAATTCCTTCACGGCATGATCCGCAGCTCTGGCTGTCATCGCCATGTACGTCAGGGAAGGATTCACGCAGGAAGCTGAGGTCATGAATGCGCCGTCGGTTACATACACGTTCTCCGCACCCCAAACCTGGTTGTGCTTGTTCAGTACAGAAGTTTTCGGATCATTACCCATCCTTGCAGTACCCATTTCGTGAATACCGATACCCGGGTGTTTAGACTCGTCATTATATGGTGAAACGTTTTTCATACCGGCTGCTTCCAGCATTTCGGCTGCATCATTCATCATGTCTTTACGCATTTTGAATTCATTTTCGCCATAAGCCGCATCAAACACCACTACGGGCAGTCCCCATTTATCCTTAACGGTTTTGTGCAGGGTAAACCGGTTTTTCTCGTCCGGAATCATTTCCCCAAATCCGCCGAGGTTCATGGTCCAGCCACCCGGTTCCGAGATTTTCTTCTTGAAGTCGGCGCCAAACCCGTCAACGCCCATTCCGCCGCCCCAGCTGTCGCGGGAAGCGCCACCCTGGTACCCAAAGCCACGGATATAGTCGCGCTTGTCGGTACCCCAGTTACGGTAGCGTGGAACGTAGATACCGTTTGCACGACGGCCAAAGTAATATTTGTCCTCAAAACCTGGCATTTCACCACGTGCACCCACAGCAAGGTGGTGGTCCATGATATTGCGGCCAAGCTGGTCGCTTTCATTGCCCAGTCCGTTCGGGAATCTTTTGGATTTAGAGTTCATCAGGATGGACGCCGACGCGATGGCCGAAGCATTCATGAAGATAACCTTTGCAAAATATTCCTTCGTTTCCAGCGAATTCTGATTGATCACGCGCACGCCAGTCACTTTTCCAGCCTTGTCATCGTAAATTACTTCGGAAACAATGGAGTCGGTCAGAAGTGTGAGGTTACCCGTTTTCTGCGCTGCCGGCAAGGTAGCTGCCTGCGTGCTGAAATACGCGCCGTATGGGCATCCTCTCATACACATGTTGCGGAACTGACAGGCGGCACGGCCCAGCTCAGTATGGAAGTTCTGTGGCTGGGTAAGGTGTGCGGCCCGACCCATAATCATGTGGCGGCCGGGAAATTTCTTTTCAACTTCACCTTTCACGTGTTTTTCCACGCAGTTCATCTGCATAGGAGGCAGGAAGTTTCCATCAGGCAGCACATCCAGGCCGTCACGGGAACCGCTGATCCCTGCGAATTTTTCAACGTAATCATACCAAGGGGCAATATCCGCATAGCGGATCGGCCAGTCCACGCCCACACCTTCACGTGCATTGGACTCAAAATCAACGGGATTGAGCCGGTAACTCTGGCGGCCCCAGAGCAACGAGCGGCCACCCACGTGGTAGGCCCTGATCCAGTCAAACTTGCGTGTTTCCTCGTATGGATTCTCCTTATCGTTTTCAAAAAGGTAGCGATGCTCCTCATTGGCGGTATAACCAGTTCTCATACCGGCCCAATACTCTTCGCGGGCTACTGTGGTCACGCGCCCGCGGTGCTCAAATTCCCAAGGGGCAAGGGTCGCAGTTTTGTAATCAGTAATGTGCTTGATATCGCGGCCTCTTTCCAGCATTAATACCTTGAGACCTTTTTCAGTGAGTTCTTTGGCTGCCCAGCCACCGCTTATACCCGATCCAACCACAATCGCGTCGTAAGTCGCTTGTTTGGTCGCTTTTAAATTCAGATTCATGGATGAATAATTTTCTGTTTTACTTTAAAATGTTACATCGCCCAGGCTTTCTGGCCAGGTTTGAGATCAATGCAGCCGTCATATCTTCCCGGTACCGGCACATACTCGAGTGCCTGCGTGGCACCTTCCTCGGATGTGAAGTAGCCCAGCAGGGTAAGTTCTTTAACCAGGCGGAAAAACGGAACTCCGGCTTCGGTGTACTCTTTGCCTGCCTCGGTGTACTTCTTCTTCTCGTCGGCAGCTTTCTTGTCCTCATCCGCTTTGGCAAGCTCCTGCTTGGCAGCAGCTTCCATTTCTTTCAGAATTGCAGTTTGCTGTGCGGGGGTGCCTTTCATAAAGTCCTTCTTCTCCAGTTCTTTCAACCCTTTGTTAAAGCTGGCCTGATCTTTTTCCAGGTAACAGTCTTTCAGCATTTTTTCGATAAACTCGCCTACTTTGGCATCCTTAGCACCAGGAGTGTCGGTCTTTGGAATGATTATTTCGGCTACTTCGGAAACGAGTGCCTTACGTTCAGGCGAAAACGGGAAGTCTAAACCCGTGGAAGCTGTATCGGAACCCGATTTGCAGCCTTCCAGAAAAGCCAGCATGGTAGGGGCGGAGAGTGTACCACCCATTAAAAGTGCCACTCGACCAAGGGCGTCACGTCTTTTCATTGATTAATAGATAAAGGTTAACAGCCAAAAATGTAATAATACATTTGTAAAATACAATTTTAAAAACAAGCTAAATTAAGCAATAATATCCGCTTTGGATTATTAGAACTATTCTATATAATGTTATGAAGTATACCTGCTTGAAAATCAGGTAGTATTTAGCTTACTAATTTTTGCAAGCCCATTCATGCCGCTTGCTGACAAAATCAAACGTCTACAATACCATTAAATTGCAGCCGCGGATGTCCGAGTTGTCGAACCGGCCCATCACGTAAAAGGTGTGATCCTCTTTCCCAAACCTGCCAAGATCCTGAGTTTCGATAAACGAGCAGGTGTCGAGGTTGCCAAGATCAATGACGTTGATACCCCCTGTCTTTGATTTGCCGACGTTATGATCGGAAATTGAAAAAGGATCATTGACTTCCCGCAGTAATACGCGCATGCTGGTTCCCGGTCTGAAAAGTCCTCCTCCCTGAGAATACCCTTGCGAAAGCAGCTCTGTCATCCCATATTCCGAATGGATTTCCTGCACTCCGAATGCATCACAAAGAATATCGTGGACTTCTTCCCGCAACAACTCTTCCCGCCGTCCTTTCATGCCGCCCGTATCCATAATGATCACGTTTTTTGCATTGCCCATAAAGCGCAGATCCCGATTGCTTTCGGCCAGGTCGAGCAGGGCGAAAGTAACCCCGAGCAGCAATATTTTCCGGCCATCAGGAGCTAGTACCAACCTTTTCACTGTTTCAAGCATCTCTTCAGCATTGTGCAGATAAAAGCCCGAAAACGGCGAGTCGGAGCAGCTAATAAAGTGCTGCATCATATACACGAGCGATGAGTTGCTTCGTTCAAGGTAGGAAGGTAGCAGCGCAAGAATGTGATACTGGTTAAGCGGGCCGTAGTGCTTCTCAAAAATGCTGAGCGAAAGGTCTTTGTACAGGCCGGCATCGTAGAGAAAATGCCTGCTGGCAACCTGCCCGGTAGTGCCGCTGCTCTGGAAAATGACCTCAGCAGCAGGAACGTCGCCAGTACGTATTTCGTGAGATTTGAAAAACTGAATGGGCAGAAACGGAATTTGCGTCAACTTGCCGACAGTTTCAGGATTAATCCCGAGATGCTGCACATACTCACTGTAAAGAGGGTTAAAGCGCGCCTGATACCGGAATATATCCAAGGCAAGGACGTCAAATTCCCGGGGTTGTAAGTGAAGAATCCGGCTCCTGAGCGAGGACCTGATTCCGTCCTGTGACATATTGTTTTCGATATTCAATACTATTACTTTCGTTGTAAACAGAAAAGACGACTTTAAAATGAAAGCGCACTGGCAGAACACAAGCCGCTGCAATTTCGTTTTTCCTCTATAATTTTAGCCAAAACGACCTTATGAAATCCAAAATTCTGCCATTTCTGATTGTAACTGCACTTGCTGCCGGCTGTGTGGATATCCCTGATTTCGACGATACACCTGTGATTTACTATAACGGCATAAGTCAGTCTACGGAAGTAGATGAGAATACAGGGAAGAACGTTCGTGAAACTGTTACGATTACAGTTGATTTTGAAGATGGTAATGGTGATTTGGGTACATCACCGGAAGAGCGTTCTGACTCAAACTGGAAGGCACCTTATGGTAACTGGGGAAACTACGAACTTGTAACAGCCCGGCGGGGTGCTGACGGTAAATGGATCGAGCAGATCCTTTCGGAAGATCAGTTTAGCTGGATGCCTATTCTTAAACCTGACGGAAAACCAGGACCTCTCAAAGGAAAACTCGACAAAAATTCATACTTTCTATATACGGGTAGCTCAGTACCTACATGGGTTCGTTTCAAAGTGCGTATCCGCGACCGCGCGCTGCATGTCAGCAACCAGATCACGACCGACAGCATTCTCGTACCAATCCCGAGGTAAGTTGGTTTACCCGGTTACTCGATAATAGCTGCATTCAGCAATATCCGGAAGGTGGTGCCTTTGCCCACCTCCGAACTTTTAACGAACAACCTGCCGGAGTGGTAATTTTCTATAATCCGCTTGGCCAGCGTCAGGCCCAGTCCCCAACCACGTTTTTTGGTACTGAACCCCGGATCAAAAATCTTGTTCATATTGGCCTTGGACATTCCTTTGCCAGTATCCGAAATGTCAATCCAGATTTCCCGGGTAGTAGGCGGTGCCTGTAAGGTGACGCTGATATGTCCCACGCCGCTCATCGCATCCACTGCATTCTTGCAAATATTCTCAATCACCCATTCAAACAGGTTCTTATTCAGCAATGCAGTTTGTTCGGGCGCAAGCTGATTATGTACCGCAAACTTCACCTTTGAGGACACCCGTTTTTCAAGGTAATTGACAAAATTGGTCACTATCTCTGCCACAGGCTCATCTTTCAGCGTCGGAACGGAGCCGATGTTTGAAAATCGCGTGGTGATCATTTCAAGGCGGATAACATCCTTCTCGATCTCTTCGGCAATGGACGGATCAATTGCCGGATCACTCCGGAAGTACTCCACCCAGGCCATCAAGGAAGACAGAGGCGTACCCAGCTGGTGTGCAGTCTCTTTCGCCAATCCTACCCATACCCGGTTTTGTTCGGCTTTCCGGGCCGAGCTGAATGCCAGGTATGCAAGATACCCGATCAGCAGCATCACAGAGAGTTGCAAAAAAGGATAGTACCTGAGCTGGGTAAGCAGAAATGAATTGCTGTAGTAAATGTAGCCGGTGCGGCCTTTTCCAAGCTCCACTGCTATGGGAGGATGCTCCAATTTCATTTCTCCCAGTTTGTCCTGAATAATTCGCTCTTTTTCCTTGGGCGTCATTTTTGCCGGAAAACTCTCATTGATCGTCTCATTGGCGGTTGCCAGGTTATTCTCATTGACGTAAATAGCGGGAATCTGGTAAAAATTTACCGCATCCTGGATCACCTGGTAAATGATGTTGAAGTTCTCGTCAAAAGGACTGTTGAACACATAGCGAAGTCCTTCCGCATACAGCTGAACTTCACGCTCTTCCCGCTGTTCCAGCTCTTCTACCAGCAGGTCGGTATAAAACAGGGAGCCGATGCTGAGCAGCGACAGGATGATCCCAATGATGTACTTGTAAAAGCTTTTCTGATCGTAAGTATCCATCAGTGACCGCCTTAGCCGCTGGCTATTCAGGATAGCTGTCGGATGCAGGCGAAAACGTGGCTTTCGTTTCGGAGTTTCGGTGATCATATCAGGGTGCGGGCACCCATTTTCCCGCAGAGTTGTTAGATGCTACAAATAACGAAAAATATATAGTCTTAGTAGATTTTACACTTTTATCCTTGCCTGTAATGTCAGTTACAGAACTGATTAGGGTCATGTTTATGACGGTAAAATACCCGTTGTTTTACAAAAAGCGGGCATCTATTTATATGTTTTCTAAATAGCTACAACCCTCGTTTTTAGTGGACAGAAAACCGTTTTTGTACGTTATTTTTGTGTTATTGAATCAGAAATTGTGATGTATAATCAGTTCAAATCAATAAGTTTATCACATCGGAATGCCCCTCTTGCTATCAGAGAACAGCTTGCATTGAATGAATCCGAGGCAAAGCGCATCATGCTCCGCCTGAAAGATTTCTTTGATGTGACAGATGTTCTGGCTGTTTCTACCTGCAACCGTACAGAAATATACTATTCTTCTCCTGCCGACTTCAACCTGGACATCATCAAGCTGCTGCTGATCGAAAAAGGCGTTTCAGATACTGAAACCTTTATCGGTTACTTTGAGCAGTTCGCCGATGGGGACGAGGCTGTGCGTCATTTATTCCAGGTTGCTACCGGGCTTAAATCGCAGGTAGTAGGAGATATGCAAATTCCGAACCAGATCAAGCATGCCTACCAATGGTCTGCCGACCTGAACATGGCCGGGCCGTTTTTGCACCGGCTTTTGCATACCATTTTCTTTGCCAACAAGCGTGTTGCGCAGGAAACGTTTTTCCGGGATGGAGCTGCTTCCGTATCCTATGCTGCCGTGGAGCTGCTGGAAGGCTTAATGCCTAATCCGAAGGTACTGGTCGTAGGAGTGGGAGAAATTGGTTCTGACGTTTGCAGGAACCTTGCTACACGTGCCGGCGCTGATATCACCCTTGTAAACCGTACCCGCAGCCGTGCCGACGAACTCGCTAGTGAACTCGGCTTGCGTGTTGCCGATTTTGCCGACATTGAAGTTGAAATATCCCGGGCAGACATTATCGTTTCTTCCATTGTACGCGATGAGGCGTTTTTTACAAAGGAAATGATGGTACGCCTGCGCGGCATGTCCTTCAAATATTTTATTGATCTCTCCGTACCCAGGAGCGTGTCCCCGGAAGTGGAGGAAGTTCCCGGCGTGATGCTCTATACTATTGATTCTATCCGGTCCAAGGCCGATCAGGCGCTGCATCGCAGGCTTGAATCCGTGCCGCGCGTGAAGGAAATTATTGATGAAGCCGTGGTCGAGTTTAACGACTGGTCGCGCGAGATGATTGTTTCGCCCACGATCCAGAAATTGAAAGGTGCTCTTGAACAAATCCGGAAAGAAGAGCTCACACGGTTTACAAAAACATTGACGGAAACCGAGCTTGAAAAAGTTGAGCGCATTACGTCAAGCATGATGCAGAAAATACTGAAACTGCCGGTGCTTCAATTGAAAGCTGCATGTAAGCGGGGAGAAGCTGAAACACTGATCGACGTATTGAACGATCTGTTTAATCTTGAGAAAGAAAAAGAAAGTCACTGATTGCAATTTATATCACCATGAACAGCCCGGAAGCTTTTGTTTCCGGGCTTATTTTTTACTCTGTATACAAACAAAAGAGCGGATGGCTCTTGCCATCCGCTCTATGTATTACCTTACCCTCCACAATAATTAATTGTTTCCTTTAAAGCCGGGGCAGAAGCCCCTATATATTCTGCTTTTATTTCTCATTCACGGCCGCCATTTAAGGCAACTTTAACATACTTACGATGGGGCAATCCATTTGGATCAATCAACGTGAAAAAAAATAAAAGTTTTTTTAAAAAGCTCATTTCGGCTTCTTGCCTGACCGTTTGATCGGCCTTCCGTACTTGATCATCTTTTCCTTGGCATGGTCCCGGCGCACATTCACCTTGCTGTTTTTAGCGAGTTTATCGTGAAAAGCCGCCCCGCCTTCTTCCCGCTTTGGAGGCTTTGCAAGGATCTCACGCATAAATATCTTCGGTTCTTCGTCCGGCGTAAGCACCTCAGAGATTTTCAAATCTTCGGGCAAAGGGAGTACAGGAATGGTATAGTCCATCATTTCTTCAATCTCCTCTACAAACGGCTGCTCACGCTCTGTAACAAATGATATGGCCACGCCCCGCCGGTCAGCACGACCAGTACGGCCAATACGGTGAATGTAGCTTTCCGGAATTTCAGGAATATCAAAATTGATCACATGGGTGACTTCCGCAATGTCAAGACCCCGGGAAATAAGGTCCGTTGCGATAAGAATCCGGTAGGTACCTGCATGAAAGTTTTTTATGGTACTGAAGCGGTAATTCTGGTCTTTGTTGGCATGCATTACCCCGATTTTATTTAGATAACCTAGCTCCATCTGCGCAAAAACCAGGTCAGCCAGCTTGCGTGTTGCTACAAACACCAGCACTTTTTCCATTTCCGGATGCTGGTCAAGAAGCTTGTCGAGCAGGTTTATTTTAGTATAAAAATTGGGAACATGGTAGAGGCTCTGGTCGATATTTTCCAGCGGGCTGCCCGGAGGAGCCGCTTCAACACGCTCGGGATTATTAAAGTAAGTTTTCATCAGGTTCTCGACTTCCGTGGTGATGGTAGCCGAAAAAAGAAGGTTCTGCCTTTTCTGGGGCAGCAGGTCAAGAATTCCATTCAGCTGTGCCTTAAAGCCGAGCGTCAGCATTTCGTCCATTTCATCAATCACCAGCTTTCTAACCAATTTTGTCTTCAATGAACCTTTCAATGCCAGATCAAGCAGCCGCCCGGGCGTGCCTACCACCACATCACAGCCTTTTTGCAGCTCCGCCATCTGTACCTTGATATTCCCGCCCCCATATACACCGCAAGCTTCAAGCGTCTGGTAGGTTGTGAGTTTTTGGATCTCTTCCAGAACCTGTACTACCAGCTCCCGGGTAGGCACGAGGATCAGCAGCTGGGGCAGGCGGTTTTTAGAAAATTCTACCTGTCGCAGGCAGGGAAGCAGATAGGCAAGCGTTTTCCCGGTTCCGGTTTGCGCAATTCCGCATACGTCCCGGCCCGACATCACTACCGAAAATACCTTGTGCTGGATGGTCGTGGGAATACTAAAACCCTGATCAGCCAGCGCATTCAGCAGGGGTTTGGTTAGATTCAGGTCTTCGAAGGTTATCATGCTTGGTGTTGCGGTTCAAATATCAAAAAGACCGCAAAGATAACTTCCCTGAGCAGGGCGGCAAAATTAACAGCTTACAATCCGATCAGCATTTTGGTGCTTGCTGCCTGTGCCCGGGTATCGGGATTGAGAAACCGGAAGTCTATATCACTGCCATGAAAATCAGCATTGGTGCCTAAAATGCGCACATCCGGCCTGACCGACCTGACAGATTGCAGCATTTGCTGATCCATGTACACCATCACTGATCTCAGCTTTTGAAGTTCCTGCACAGTATGCAGCTCCTTTACACGGACCCCGGAATAAAAATGCAGCGCGTAATGAGGCAGATCACCCAGCGTATACAGTTGACCTTCCGTAATTCCGTTTGCTTTTGCTATGGCACCCAATCTCGCTCCGGCCTGAAAGGTGAGCAGGTTAGGGTAGAAGTAGGTATTAAGCACCAGGTTAGTCCCTACCACCGCAATTGTGCAGGAAATTAGCAGCTTGTGTTTCAGGTTGGAGAAAAATACCAGGTAGGTAAGCGCACTGAGCATAGCCATAAAATGGATCAGTCCGAAATAATTACCGTCCGGAAAAGGAAACCATACGGCCGCAAACAGGACCGAAAGCCACGCGTATAAAAGAAATACCTGGCCGTAATAGATTCGCGGGTACCATGCAGGCTGTTTTATATAAATTGTTTTAACGATGTATGCAGCTGTCAGTATTGCTGCCAGCGGGTACAATGCAAAAAGGTCATAGCGGGAAGGCGCCGGATTGAAAAGGAACAAAAGAAAAGGTACCGCCAGTACGACGCCTATAAAACTTCCCTGAGCTCCCTGACCGGACCGGATATGCGCCAGAAAATCATAAATAGCCAGAATGAGCCAAATGATCCAGGGTGCAAAAGCCCAGAATGTGACGGTAAACTGGTAAAAGGTACCTGGCCCAATACCCGTGTAGGTGCCGCGGCTGAGCATCGCCAAAATTGCTCCGATGATACTAAGCACTAAGTTTTGGAGCTTCCTGTTTCGGTAGTACAGGGCCGCCTGCCACACCGTAAACATGTAAAACGCAGCCAGTCCGGTGACTGGATCTCCCGTGCGGTTGAGTATGAATGTGGATTGCAGTGTCGCAGTGACCAGCACCGACAATGAGGCTGTCTCCCGGCTGTAATAAAGCAGCGCAAACCGGTAGACGGAGACAAGCATCAGGAGGGTAAGCAGCAAGCCGGGCAAATGCAATGCAATATTCCCGGGTCCCAGCAGGCTCATCATAAAATGCGAAAACCAGAAGCTTAGCGGAGCAAGTCCGGGATGCGTCTGGTCAAAGTCAATAAAGTGGAAATATTCGTGCTGTTTGATCATTTCCAGGGATGCGGCGGCATAATAAGCCGCATCCCCTTCCATTACATTGAGCGGCCAGCTGAGCATATTTACAATCAGGCTAGCCAGCACTCCCCATACCATTATTCTGTGCAATTCTTTAATCAGCACGTTGTTTTTGGGTAAATGATACTGATCTTAAAGGGCGTGTGCGTCTCCTACCATTAGCGCGTTTTCAGGCGGCCGGTATTACGGTCGTAAGTGCCCAGCGGGAAACTAAGTCCTGCATTGATGCTCCAAACATTGTTGCGCAATGTTCTGGTATTATTGCGTACAACATTGAAGAGGCCCAGGCCATAGCGCACATCCGTATTCAGCCATACTTTGTTTTTCAGCCTGTAATTAAGACCTGCTCCGAAGGTAAGGCCAAGATCGAAAGGTTTGAAAACGCGGTTACCAGCTTCTCCATTGATGTTTTTTCCATCCTTGTTCCTCGCGCCAACCAGAAAATTCACATTCGGACCCAAAAATGCTTTCGGGCGTATGCCGCTTCCGTACCGGCCAAAAAAGAAAGTGGCAAGCAGCGGTGCCTGAATGTAGTTCAGCCGGATCGCTTCATTCTTGTTATACGTCCTGGCGCCCATTTGTGAAAAGAGCAGCTGACCGCTGAATCCAAAACCTGTTTTGGAGCTGTAATTGTAAAAACCTCCCACTGCCAGTCCCGGCTTCATACTCATATCCGCATTGTCACCCCGGAAGTTAGACAGGTTCAATCCGACCATCGGACCTATGGAAACATTTTCCTGAGCGTGTGCAAACGGAACGGTAAGTGTGGTTAGTAATAATAGAATAATACAATTTTTCATAACAACTTTTAAGATGATTTGTAAGCCGGTATGACAAAATATATGCCACCTTCTTTTTCTCCGCGATCATTCTGTGGTGAAAATGTGAAAATGAGGGGCGAGAATGACTATTTGTAAATTACTATTCCGCAAAAGATCTTGTACAAAGGGGAAATTGATCTACAATTGTATCTCAATGCCGCAAGGGTTTGTGAAAGCTTACTGAAAAGGTGAAATGCGGGACGGTCAGCTTGAAAGTTCCTGGTAAGAAATCAGGATAATAGCGACAACGGCCATAGCGAGTCCCCACATCTTCAGCCGGTTTAGTTTTTCCCCGTAAATCAGCCGGGCTGCAAGTGCGCTGGCCAGCATCGTCAGGATATTGTAAACCGGGAAAACGAATGCAGCGCTGTTGCCGAATGAACCGAGCGCAAGAAGAAGGAAGTACAACGAAAGAAAGTTGGGCACGCCCAGCACCAGGCCGCCGACAATGCTGCGCAAGGTCAGGATTTCGTTGTTTGCAAAAAGCCTGTACAATAACAATGCAGTACCGCAGATGATGGCACCCGCGCAGGCAATGATCATGAAAACGGTCGTTTGCCCGGGCTGGTAAAAGCGGGAAGACAAGTAGTTGATGAGAGTATTATTGGTACCTGATGCTATAAATGTAAGCACCGGAAGCAGCCAGAGTACTGCATCAGCCCGTTTTTCAGTTCCGGACGTTTTGCAGATCGCACCCAATGCAAGTGCCCCGACAGCCAGTACAAGTCCCAGGTAGTTGTAAAAAGTAAAATCTTTATGATTGTTTTTGAAAATAAACAAACCGAAGATGACAGGTATGACCAGCGACATGTTGGCCGCCAGGGACGAGGCGGTAACACTTACCCGCTGGGCTGTCTGGCCGATGAGCAAAAAGGCCGTGACAAACATGATTCCGAGTGCCAGCGTCAGTAAGGTCCCCGCAGAACCAAAGTCGACCTGCGCAAAAACAGAAATGTCGGGCGTGAGCAGGAGGCCCGTGGCGACACAGGCGTAATAGTTGAACACCACCGCATGGAAGGAATTGATCTGAAAACGCGGATATGCCCGCATGATCAGGTAAAGAGCAACCGTAAAAATGACAGCCAGTAAGAAGTACAGCATAAATGATGACTACAACTGTCCTGAGATAAGCTCATCCACAATGCGCGGGTAGTGCTGGTGTTCGAGCACGTGGATTTTGGTGGCTACATCCGCGGGAGTATCTGTCGGCAGTACCTCGCAGCTCGCCTGAAAAATCACTGCACCTTCATCATAATGCTCGTTGACATAGTGGATGGTAATGCCCGATTCTGTCTCCCCAGCCTGTACGACCGCCTCATGGACGAAGTCGCCGTACATTCCCTTGCCTCCGTATTTGGGCAGCAGCGCAGGGTGGATGTTGATCATCTTATCAGGGTAAGACCTCACCAGCTCGGCCGGCACAAGCATCATAAAGCCTGCAAGTACAATCAGGTCGATGCGTTCATTCTGAAGTATTTCCAGGATTTTGCCGGTTTCCGCAAACAACTTTTTATTAAAAACCACCACGGGCACCTGGTACTTCATCGCGCGTATGATCACACCTGCCTGCGGATTGTTGGTCAGAATAAGTGAGACAGCCACGTCCGTTCTCCCGGCGAAGTGTTCACAGATTTTCTCAGCATTGGACCCGGAGCCGGATGCAAAAATGGCAATTCGTTTCATTATGAATGCAGCTGGATATGGTTTGTGCGGCCAAAAGTAAAAAAAGAACGGCTGCCGATGCATACCGGCAGCCGTTTTTAGGATTTTACAGCAGCTAAAATATCTTCGTCAGCTGGCTCGATGCGACGAGCTTGCCTTTCCGGTACGTTTCATTTTTAACGTCCCAAAGAACACCGGGTGCACGGTAGGATATACTTTGCATTTCCATTTTTACCGGGAAACCCATCATCATTTCCATGTGCATGTCCGAGTTGATCCGGTAGGCATCGTAGGTACCCGCGGGTACTGTAACTTTTTCCAATGCGGCTACATTCCTGTTTCTCAGCTGCATATTAAACTTCACCGGAATGGATGAGGAGTTACCTTCCCCTTTCAGAGAGGCATCTTTCAGCTTTTGTCCGACGGTCAGATCGGACGGTATCTCGATGTTTTCGGACGTATAGCGCATTTCCATATTCTTGAACGATTTCAGCTGCTCTTCACTGATCAGGGAGCTCGCGTCAATGGAAACGGTATTTCCGTTGCAATGCATCTGGTAGTCGTTTTTCATCACCGATTTTCCTTTCTGGTCCATGACCTCCATAGCAAGTGTCAATGCCAGTCCGGCCGCTTCCTTTTCCACTTTCGTTACCTTATATACGATATGTCCCGAAAGCTTCCCCTTCCCGTCGAAAGTATCCATTTCAAAGCCGCTTCCTTCTTTCATCGCGATCCCTGCGCAGGTTTGTGCAAATACATTTACGGCGGATACGAGCATGCAAAACATCAAAGTCATCAATCGATTTTTCATAGCCATATAACTGTTTAGTAGAATGTTAGGCTATAAATATACGCCCTGCGGCCCGGTAGTGATGGCAGGTGTGGGATGAATTGATTTAGAGGAAAAGATGGCAGGTCAGGCCCAGATCATTGTGAGCAGCCCCAGCAGCATAACTACTTTGCACAATCCGCTGATCTGGTGAAAGTCACGGCGCGTATCGGCCTGGGAAAGCCTGAGCACCAGTACGCCGACCGGAATGAGCAAAAGGAAAAATAACAGCACAAGCGGACCATTGTCCAATGCACGTGCCATGACAAAAAGGGTTATGATAAAAACCGCAATGACCACGTACAGGAACGTTTTGGTACGACGCAAGCCCCAGATGATCGGCAGGGTGCGGCAGCCGTGTGCCTCATCGCCACGGATATCTTCCATGTCTTTCACAATTTCCCTAACCAGGGAGATAAAAAAGGAAAAGATCGCATAGATGAATACCAGATGCCGGTTTTCGGGGTACCGCAGGGTAAGGATCAGGAGCGTCATCCCGGTAAGCAGTGAAACAATGAAGTTGCCGATAAACGGTAGACGCTTGTAGCGCGCCGAGTAAAACCAGAGCGAGGTAATGGAAATCACATTTACAATAAAAATATAAGGACTGACGATCAGCCCGAGTACCGCCCCAAGCACATTCAGGACCTGATGCGCACCGATGGCCCAGCGTCTTTTCATATACCTTCCCACGACAACCCGCTCGGGTTTGTTGACGATATCGATTTTGATATCAAAATAATCATTGATGATGTATCCCGCCGCGGCAATGCAGACGGTGGACAGCGAAAGTACAAACAGGTCGGGGTCGGCGATGATCCTGCGCCACTCGTGCCGGGGACCAATGAGGAGTATGCGGGTAAGGTACTGGGTGAGTGCGACGATGACCAGGTTGCTGATGCGCACAAGCCGGGCACTACCGGCTACGTAATCCCACAGTCCTATTTTTGGTCGCGCAGACACACTCATGAAGGTTTGAAAAGCAAATGGAGGTTTGGAGACTAAAATTATTCATTTTATCCCATTAACGTCAATTCATGACATCTTTATCCATTTTGTGGGATAAAAAACGCCTATTTGTTGTTAATCGCTTAACGTCTGAACTCTGAGCAGCTTTTCTGCAGTCAGACTTTCACTTTCTTGAATAAAACTATGAAAATAGGCATCGTATGCTATCCCACCTTCGGGGGGAGCGGGGTAGTGGCTACCGAGCTTGGAAAAGCGCTCGCGAAAGTCGGTCACCAGGTTCATTTTATCACGTATTCTCAACCACAAAGGCTCGATTTCTTTAACGAAAACCTTTATTATCACGAAGTTAACATTCCGGCATACCCGTTGTTCCAGTATGCGCCGTATGAGTCGGCCCTGTCCAGTGAAATGGTGCATGTGGCTGCCAGTGCTAACCTCGACCTCCTGCATGTGCACTATGCCATCCCGCATGCCTCGTCGGCCTACCTTGCCAAACAGATACTTGCACAACAAGGCGTGCATATTCCCGTAATTACAACGCTGCATGGTACCGACATTACCCTGGTGGGTAAGGATGCTTCCTACGAGCCGGTGGTAACATTCAGTATCAACCAGTCCGACGGAATTACCAGCGTATCGGATTCCTTGAAAAAAGATACCTACGCGCATTTTAACATCACCAAAGACATAGAGGTGATCCCCAACTTTATAGATCTCGACCGGTTTAACCGCCAGAAAAAGGATCATTTTAAAACGGCAATTTGTCCCAACGGAGAGAAACTGGTCGTGCATACTTCCAATTTCCGCAAGGTGAAGCGCATTGACGATGTGGTCCTGATATTTGAAAAACTTCGTAAAATACTTCCCAGCAAGCTGCTTCTCGTAGGCGATGGTCCCGAGCGGGCCCGTATTGAGCGTTATTGCAGGGAGCTGGACATGCTTTCGGATGTGCGGTTTTTGGGTAAACTGGATGCGATTGAAGAAGTATTATCAGTTGCTGATCTGTTCCTGATGCCCTCGGAGACAGAGAGCTTTGGACTGGCCGCGCTCGAAGCAATGGCTTGCGAAGTGCCACTTATTACTTCAAATGCAGGTGGCCTGCCAGAGTTGAATGTACATGGCGTTACAGGTTTCCTGAGTGATGTGGGAGATGTGGATGATATGGTTAAAAATGCGGCATATATCCTGGACGAGGCCAATCTGCCTACATTCAAGGCCAATGCATTGGCCCGTGCGAAGGAGTTTGACGTAGCAAAGATTGTTCCGCATTACGAAGCTTATTACGAGCGTGTAGTAGAGAATAGCAAAGCCGTAGCTGTTTAGGTACGGAATTTTTACCTTTACCCCAGTGCAGGACCATCGGTGGATTTGGTGGAATTAGTGTGATTATTTTGGTAGGTTTACGTCATACACTCAGGAAAAAGTTTCAGACATGAAAATATTATTCAACATATTCCTCATTCTCATACTTCTGATTGCATTTGTACCGCTTTTCAGAAGATTTGTTTTTCACTTGCTCGTAGGACGTCAGATTATCAAGGAGCAGCAAAAACAATATAAGGCACAGCAGCAAAAGCAGCAGCGTCAGCAAGGCAGGCAGGGTGTGCGTGTCGATAATGTACAAACCCAGCAGGGACGCTCTAATTTCCAGGGTGGCGAGTATGTGGATTATGAGGAGGTAAAATGATTTTCTAGCAAAAAGAAGAGCCGGTATCTCAAAAATGCCGGCTCTTCTTTTTTTGATACCACAAGAAATCACTGATTGTTTTTTATAAACAGGCTGGCCGGATACAAAGCTTTTATTTCCATTTCCCTCAAAACAGAAAACCCGCATTTTGCGGGTTTTCTGTTTTATTAAGATAGGTATCGGGACTACCGGCTCAGGTACAGGTTCCGCTCTCCATAAACTTTCTGAAAGAATTCGTCTTCCAGGCTGTCGATGAAGTAAATACCTTCGCCTGTGGACTTCATTTCGGGGCCGAGTTCCTTGTTCACGTTCGGGAATTTATTGAAAGAGAACACAGGGATTTTAATGGCCCAGCCTTTTTTGTATGGTTTGAAATCAAAGTCACTTACCTTCTTGTCACCCAGCATCAGCTTGGTCGCATAATTTACGTAAGGTTCTTTGTAAGCCTTGCAGATAAAAGGAACCGTCCGGGAAGCTCGCGGGTTGGCCTCAATTACGAATACAACTCCATTTTTGATCGCAAACTGTACGTTGATCAAACCTTTCACGTTCATGGCCAGCGCAATTTTGCGGGTATGCTCCTCAATCTGCCTGATTTCGTCTTCCGAGAGATCGAAAGGTGGCAATGTTGCATGCGAGTCGCCGGAGTGGATACCAGCCGGCTCAATGTGCTCCATTACGCCGATGATATATGCATCTTCCCCGTCGCAGATCGCGTCAGCTTCTGCTTCCAGTGCTCCTTCCAGGAAGTGATCCAGCAGGATGTTGTTGTCGGGAATATCGTGCAGGATCTTCACTACATGCTGTTCCAGCTCTTTTTCGTTGATCACGATCTTCATGCTCTGTCCGCCCAGTACATAGCTCGGACGAACCAGCAGCGGGAAGCCCAGTGACCTCGAAAGTTCAACCGCCGCATCGGAAGTACGCACCGTGCCGAATTTCGGGAAAGGAATATTGAGGTCTTCCAGCAGCGACGAGAACCGGCCGCGGTCTTCGGCCCAGTCGAGCGAGTGGTAGCTGGTACCGATGATCTTGATACCGTATTTTTCGAGCTTCTCAGCCATTTTAAGAGCTGTTTGTCCACCCAGCTGTACAATGACGCCTTCCGGTTTTTCGTGCTCAATGATATCAAAAACGTGCTCCCAGAATACGGGCTCGAAGTACAGCTTGTCCGAAATATCCGGGTCTGTAGAAACAGTTTCAGGGTTACAGTTCACCATAATAGTTTCGTATCCTGCTTCCTTGGCGGCAAGTACGCCGTGCACGCACGAGTAGTCAAATTCGATTCCCTGACCAATGCGGTTAGGACCCGAGCCGAGTACCACCACCTTCTTGCGGTCACTCACCACCGATTCATTGTCCGGATAGTCCTGCGAAGTATTGAAAGTGGAGTAGTAGTAAGGCGTTTTGGCCTCAAATTCGGCTGCACAGGTATCTACACATTTATACACACGGTTAATATTCAGAGCTCTGCGACGGTCGTATACCTTGCTTTCCTTGGTTCCGAGCAAATGCGCAATCTGGCGGTCTGCGTAACCTTTCTGCTTTGCAGTCAGGAGCAGTTCACGCGGCAGGTCTTCCAGGTCGTACTTCTCAATCTGGTGTTCCAGCTCGATCAGCTCCTCAATCTGGCGCAGGAACCAGGCGTCGATGCGCGTGAGGTTCTGAATGGTCTTGAAGGACAAACCGATTTTAAATGCGTCGTAAATATGGAATAGCCTGTCCCAGCTCGGGTTTTTCAGACTATGTTTGATCGCCTCCTGGTCGCGGAGCTCACGTCCGTCGGCACCCAATCCGTTTCTGCGGATTTCGAGCGACTGACACGCTTTTTGCAGCGCTTCCTGGAAATTGCGTCCGATCCCCATCGCTTCACCAACGGATTTCATCTGTAAGCCCAGGCTGCGGTCAGCACCTTTGAATTTATCAAAGTTCCATCGCGGAACCTTTACAATAACGTAGTCGATTGAAGGTTCAAAAAATGCAGAAGTACTGCCGGTAATCGGGTTGATCAGCTCATCAAGATTATAGCCGATTGCCATTTTTGCAGCAATTTTTGCGATCGGGTAACCCGTTGCTTTCGAAGCCAGGGCCGAAGAGCGGGATACGCGCGGGTTGATCTCGATGGCAATGATATGATCATTTTCAGGATTGACAGAAAACTGCACATTACATCCTCCCGCAAACTTTCCAATGCCGTCCATCATCTTGATGGCCAGGTCGCGCATTTGCTGGTACAGGGTATCCGGGAGCGTCATGGCCGGTGCCACGGTGATGCTATCGCCGGTATGCACACCCATCGGGTCAAAGTTTTCGATGGAGCAGATGATGATGAAGTTGCCGTTGTTGTCACGCAGCAGTTCCAGCTCGTATTCTTTCCAGCCCATCACACTTTGTTCCACCAGTACTTCGTGTACCGGGGACGCGTGCAGACCGTAGTTCAATGCTTTATCAAAATCTTCTTCTTTTTCAACAAAACCGCCACCAGTACCACCCAATGTGAAAGAGGGACGGATCACCAGCGGGAAACCAATTTCCTGCGCAATTTCTTTTCCTTCCAAAAATGACCTGGCGGTGCGGCCTTTACACACATTCACACCAAGTTCCAGCATTTTCAGGCGGAATTTTTCGCGGTCTTCGGTGGTTTCAATCGCTTTAATATCCACACCGATAATCTCGACATTGTACTTTTTCCAGATACCTGCCTTATCGCAGTCAATGGCCAGGTTCAATGCGGTTTGTCCGCCCATGGTCGGCAGTACCGCATCGATCGGCCTGCCCATGGCTTTATGTTTTTCTAAAACTTCAACAATGTACTTTTTCTCAAGAGGAAGCAAATAGACCTGATCTGCGCTGATCGGGTCAGTCATGATCGTCGCAGGGTTTGAGTTGATCAGGACAACCTCTATACCTTCTTCTTTCAGGGATCGGGCGGCTTGTGAGCCGGAGTAATCAAACTCGCATGCCTGACCGATGATGATGGGACCTGAACCGATAATCAGAACGGACTTGATATTCGAATTTTTGGGCACAGTGAATGGTAATTTGTGGATATGAGGAAATTAACTACTATCAACTTTTGGGAGAAGCCTGAAGAAATTTGCAGGGGTACGTCCAAAAATTCCACAAAGTTAATTTACATATTCGAAAAAGCAGGAAGAACGCTCACAAATCGCCTGTTTTTTTAGATTTGTAATATTTAACATTCGATAATCAAAATACTGCAGGTGTTTTGCCCCTTTATTGCAGCGGTACGATTGCCGGAGCGGAGATATCGAAGTCACGAAGACGGAGTGGAACATTTCCATCGGCCCCAAACCGCCACACAGACCGGTTGCCCGGGATATTGGGATAGTAGCCGATGCGCAACTGCAGGGTATTGAAAGTAAGGTTTTCATTACGTAAACGCAGCCCTAGCCCATAACCCTGATACACGGGACTATCCCAGAGTGAAGGAACCCCATTGACCAGCCCGATGTCTGCAAATACAAAGTAGGCGATCCGGAAACCCAGTAAACTCTTGTCAGAAAAGAACACCGTCTCAGTACCGATCGTAAGCCGCTTGGTACCGATAAGCTGCTCACTGTTAATGCCCCGTATACCCTGCTCCCCGCTGATGTTAAGGTAGTCGAGCGGATCCCGGTTGACACCATGTGTGTACCTGAAAGTCAGAAACTGCCTGAAAAAGCTGTATCCAAACGGAATAAGATTGCTGATATAGTTGACCTGCCCGGCCAGGGTGCCCTGCTGCGCTTTGCCTTCCTTGAAGTAGGAGCCTACATTGATGAGGGTGTACATATAGCCCAGGTTGTGCGGCAGGTAGTGGCCCGTGGCATATTGCAGGCCGCCGTATCCGCGTGCCCCGAACTCTGTATTCTCCCTTCCCACCGTCATGGCAAACAGATTACCCACCGGTACGTCCTCAGTTCGTCCGAATCCGTAAATCAAAACGTCGCGCTTGTAGTTCCGGTTTGAAAAACCAAGGCTGGCAAGTGTGGCACTCCGGTTCCAGTAAATCTTGTTCAGCTCGGGTGATACCTGCGGGCGCTCACTGAATACGAATTTGTTGTGTCGTAAAGCGACCACCAGGCGTGAATTTTGGGCGAGCCTACTCTCGGGAAAGGGGAACTTGAACGCGCGCCCGAGCCAGATATCGTAATATTTGTAATCTGTCGGGAAAAGCGGCACCTGCACCTCGGTACTATCCAGAAACCGCTTGTATTGGATCGTTTTGCGATGTGCTGCCTCTACGGCACCGGCGTACCGGGTTTCGTTGGTCAGGAACCTTCTGAAAAACCGGATGGACTGCTCCTTGATATCGCGCTCATAAATGAAGCTGGCCTGTCCGGTAATGAAAGTTTTACCAATGTAGGGTACCGTGTAAATCGTCCTGAACTGAAATTTCTGAAGTGTATCGCGACTATCCCAGCGGATACCCGTACGTTGCGAATGCGTGGTTCCGCGCACATTGATATCCTCAATGCCCAGTCTGAACTTGCTGAAGTTATTGAAGCTCCCGGAAAAGTTGAGCGACCAGGCATCCTGCACCAGAACTACCACATCGGCCATCCAAGTCACGTCTTTCCGGGGAATGACGATAATCCGCGCATCCACGATCGTGCGGTTTTCACGCAGCAGACGCTCATTGTCTTTCAATACCTGTGCCTGGATATCGTCGCCTTCCGAAAAGAGAAGGAATGACCGCCTGATAATTCCTTCCCGGGTATTGGTATGCAGGTTTTTACTCAGGAATCTTTCCAGCCTGTTGCCGACCCGGGTTGTGTCGTATACGGATTCGCCCAGTATGTCGAGCTGCCGGATGTAAATTTTACGGATTACCATCCCCTCGAAGGGTGTGAAGGGATTTGTTTCAATTTCCTTGACCTCCGTCACCTGCCCCTGGTTGTATACATCCCTGAAAAGCAGACGGTAAACAGCCCGCGAAAACTTGCTTTTCGACATCCGGGCTTTGAGATTGGTGTACCGTATGCTATCCCTGCTGTACACCTCAAGGCTGTCGGGATTTTGTGCCGCAGCAAGGGTTGATACCAACATGAACACCAGGAAATATCTAAACATGGGCACTACCTATTCCAGACAACAGACTTAATGTTAACGCGCTTATGAAAGATATATGGTTGTTGGGGGTGGTAAATGGTTGTACTAATATGTAAAAAAAGCTGCAGAAAAGTTACTTACGCGCAGCATCATTGATCTGACTGACTGTTTTTTCAAGGGCACTCGGAGGGGAAGCGTTTTTCTCAGCGAACTTTCCGCTACGGCGCACGAGTGCAAAAGTGGCATAGTCCAGCGGGTTCAGCCTGAAAAGCAGATCCATACTTTGCTGGGCGTTCAGGATCATGTGAATGCCGCGCAGCTTGTGCCGCACGATGTACTGGCGGATCAATGCTTCGGAAACCTCGTATTCTTCTCCTGCCAGGTGCACAAACACGAACACCGCATCCTCCGCTACCGATGCCTGCAAAGCTGGAATAAACTCCATTTCCGAGCGGCTTTTCGCGTCTTCAAGGTTCCACTTGCTGATGTATACCGGGCGGCCTTTGTACTGGTCGAGAATGCCGTTGAGCCAGCTTGTGCCCCGGTCGCGCGAGGCTGTGAGATAATAGTCAGGAAGTACTTCGGTAGGGGTTGTTTTTACGTCACGGAACTCGACCATTTTCCGGATATCGGCACTGTCTTTCAGTTCAAGCTTCACCAGTTCGTCCAGTGACTCCCTGAATGCCGGAACCGCATTCCTTCCCTGTACGTGCCGATTCAACAACGATTGCTGCCGGTAGCTGAACTTGTACAGATTTCTTGCCAAATACCGCGCTTTCAGAAATTCAGCGCCGGGACCTTCAAACAATTCACCATAAATCCGCGCTTCCCGTTCATAGTTGAAGAGGAGGTTCAGGGTAGTTTCATTTTTTGCAAACAGTTTGTTCAGGTTGTCCAATGCTGTTTTTTCAGTCACACCTTTGAGGTTCACTTCGTCCAGGAAGCTGCGATCGGACGGTGACAATCCCGGGGAATAATCCCTGATCAGCGATGCCATGAGCTTTACCGGTAAAGAGTTGGTTCTTGCCGGATTAGTATATTTGATTTCCTGCACTTTGTAATCGGCATATTCACCAAACCTGCTCGCCCAGAGTACCCGCTGGGAAGTGAGCGGAGCTTTGCGCAGCCGCTGCAGGCTGTCGAGCAGGTTTTTGGAAGGATCATAGCGGCCGCTCAGGGCATGTTCGTACAGGAGCTGCAGACTCTCATCCGCGGTCAGTGATTCTATCCATTGTTTCAGGTCAGGGGATAAAGTGCCGGTATTCGCCACATCGTTGAGCGGCATGTTTTTCAGCTTCGCACGGGTGGCCACTGCACTGATCGCTTCCTGGGCATCCTGCTGCCAAAAATATTTGAAAAACTGAGGACCCAGCGTAGCTTTCGGATTTTCGGCGCTGGAACCGGGCACCGGCTTGGTCGATTGGGCAAGCTTGTTTTCGGCAGTGAGGTAGGCAAAGTATTGGTTGTTGGCATCCGCATTTACACCCGAAAAAATAAAAAGCCTGGAAGGTTTTCCCAGCGAGTCACCGTCAAAGGTTACTTCCAGCGTGCCGGGTGAGCCCAAGAAAGCGGTAGCTGCCCGGCCTCCGTAATCGAGGTAAAATTCTTCTTTCGCAAACAGCATCGGCAGCGAGATACGGAAAGTACCATCAGCCTGCAAAGGCGCCTGCCGGCTCAGCTCGGACTGGGGCTGCAGAATGTTGTTGCGGGAAAAGGTAATGGAAGGTGCCTGCCGGTAAAGGCGTCCGCTCAGGTTAAGGATCCGGCCTTTAATGATAATGGAATCAGCTGGTGTGCACAGGGCCGGAAGTGAGCATAAAAGCAATATCGGCAGGAAGATGAAGCGCATACTTTGGAAATTAATTTAACGAAAAATAACGAGGCTTTTCGTCCCTGCCAAATTTTTCGCAGATTTCCGCCGCCAGCCTGACAGCCGGCTAGCGCCTGTCTTCCGACGAAACACGTTCCTGTGTCGTGCCGTCTTCAAACCGGATGTAAATACCATGATACCGCCCCTCCACAGCATAGTCGCGGCGTAGCGGATGCCCATCCCAATCCTCCGGCAGCAAAATGCGCCTCAGGTCGGGGTGGCCGGTAAATGCAATACCCATCAGGTCAAAAATTTCGCGCTCGTGCCAGTCGGCTGTACGCCAGATGTGGCTCACCGTAGGTATAGCAGGAAGCGGAGTGCCTGCCTCATTTCTCGCAAACACCATTTTCAAAACAAGATCACGGCCGTACGGAATAGAGGTCATATTATAGATGAGCTCCATGGTACCCTTTTCCGGTCCGTTATCAATGGCCGTAATGCACGCAAGAAAGTCGAAAAACAACCTCGGATCAGCATGCAGGAATGCACAGATGTCTGCAATGCCCGATGCCGGAATGAGCAATGCGGGCTGCGGATTGCGCATATCGGCTTCAATTGTGTACTGTGGAAAGTGCGCCTTTACAAGGTCGGTAAGTTCCTGAAAATCCATAAATCGAGTAATTATTGGTTTACGGCCTCAGCCTCCATTTCCAGAAACAGGTCGGGAGCCAGCGGATGTTCGCCCCTGATTTTTTCCTGCAACCGCATAAAACCGCCGATGAGGGCTTCGGGCCTGGGCGGACAGCCGGGAACATAGACGTCTACCGGTATGATCCTGTCCACACCTTTTACCACATGATACCCATGTTCCCAGTAAGGACCACCGCAATTGGAGCAACTTCCCATGGATATTACGTAGCGCGGCTCGGGCATCTGCTCGTAAAGCCGACGGATCCGGTCGGCCATTTTAAAGGTTACCGTACCGGCCACAATCATTACATCAGACTGCCTGGGCGAGGGCCTGGGCAGAATTCCGAAACGTTCGAGGTCGTAATTGGAAGCGTACGTGGCCATCATTTCAATCGCACAGCAGGCGAGGCCGAAGCCCATAGGCCACAGCGACGATAGTCGTGCCCAGTTCATCAGGTCCTCCGCATTGGTCAGGATGATACCTCCGTCGCCATTTTTAATACTTTCACTCATCTTATATATCTCTTATCCGATGGTACGGATATTGCTCTCTAATGTTCAGAAAAATAACCAACTTTGACAAGAAAGGGTTTCCCGAAATCAGCATGAAGGAGGCTCCTGATACAATTCGTCTATGAAAAACAAATTACTCCTTCTTGTTTTCCTGTCGCAGGTCATGTTCCACTCGGTACACGCGCAATCAGATTCTACGTTTCGCATTTTTCAGAGCGGAATGGGCTTTTATGCAGAATTTGGTTTGTTGTCCAATAATCCTGCAATCCGCCATGAGCTTGAAAAGCTTGCTGTAAAACCATTTACTTCATTCATGGGATCACTGGTACTGGCCCGGAGAATGGAGTCGCAGCGCTGGTACTCCGAAGGCCGCATCATCCTGATGAATGGTACCAATTATACCAAGGACAGGGATGAGCGCAAAGCCTACCTCAACGGGATCGGCATCGGGACAGACGGTAGTCCGAAGTTTGTCAACACCGCCCGGTGGAATGTAATGCTGCCTATCGGGGTGGATTTCATGTTGTATCGTTTAAACATCCGCAGCAATGGTACGGCCACGCTCGGACAGCTTGTGGGTAATCCGGCAGCATTTCAGGCCGTAAAGCTATTTACCGCCAACATCAACGTGCATGCGGGTGCAGGTGTAGATTACAAGATGAATGTGCTGCCAAAGTATAACGAAAAAGTTTACCTGAGCGCCAAGGCGACTTACCACCAGCCTATACTCGGCCGCCGCAAATGGAAGAGCGAAAACGTGACGGTAAGCGACTTGCCCGGCTTGAAAGTCAACCAGATTTACCTGCAGATCGGCCTCGTGTTCTTTCCAAAACCGGGTTTAAAAAAGAAAATGATGATGCATTGAGGTGATTAACCTTAGGCGGCGGGATCAGTGACCGCTACTTTTTTTCGTACTTCTGATTGATCTGAAGGTACATATCCGCTGGTACTGGTGATTTTATATCCGGTATCTGCGGTTTGGGGCGCACCCAGTCGAGGTAGCCTTTGGCCCAGGCATAAGCCAGGCCAACGACGAGGATGAGAATAAATACAGTCATTTCACCCAGTGCAAACCAGCCCCACTGACCGTTGGTCTGCGCAACCAGGTCTTCGTTGCCAAACACCACCGCCCAGGGGAAAAGGAACAGCAGCTCCACTTCGAAAAGCACGAAAATGAGTGCCACCACGTAGAAGCGCACGTTAAACTGCACATTGGCATTACCTATCGGGTCCTCGCCAGATTCATAGGTGGTCAGTTTTTCTTCATTGGGGCGATTGGGGCGCAGGAACCGCGCAACGCTCAGCATCACGCTCAGCAGCACAAGTGCGGCAATGATAAAAAGCAGAATGTAGCCAAAGTCTGTCAGCATGTGCCTGAGCTTGTTTTTTGCAAAACTAAGCTATTTTGCTGATCAAAAACCTGTAAACTGATGTTTTCGGGTGTCAGATGCTGAGCAGGATGGTCCGCACGCTCAGACTGATCACCAGCGCGCCGATGATCAGCATCAAAGGTTTGCGCTTGATCTTGCCTACGAGCATTGCGCCAACCGGAGCAGCAATCACACCGCCTACAATCAGGCCCAACACCACTGGCCAGCTGCTGATCCCATTGAAAAGCAGGAACGTAACACCGCTGGAAAATGCAATGACAAACTCTGCGGCATTTACCGAACCGATCGTATAACGGGGATCACGGCCCTGGCCCAGTAGGGTGGAAGTCACAATGGGACCCCAGCCGCCACCGCCTACTGAATCCAGAAACCCGCCTGACGCCGCAAGGATACCGATGCGCCTGGTTTTATTTTTAACGCCCGGTTTGAGCAGGGCTTTGCGGATGATAATAATGCCGAGTACCAGCATGTAAAACGCAATATAAGGCTTGATGGCGTCACCGTCGATCACGTCGGAAAGCAGGTACGCGCCAGTTACAGCGCCTAGTACGCCGGGGATGAGCAGACTTTTAAACAGCTTTTTATTGATGTTTTTAAACCTGAAATGCGAAATGGCCGATGCACCGGTTGTAAACATCTCTGCAAAGTGCACACTGGCACTGCTCACCGCGGGTGATACGCCCAGGCTTAGTAAAAAGGAGTTGGAAGTGACACCGTAAGCCATGCCCAATGCACCGTCCACCAGCTGCGCACCCAGCCCGACCAGCACATAAAACATAAAATCGCCCGTCAAAAACGAGACTGCCTCATCCTGCGTGAACGCAATCGTACCATTGAGAAAAAGCACTCCCAAAAGGGAAGCAAGCACGGTGAGCGGAATCAGGTACCAGAGCGGAGAGGCAGGTAATTTCAGGGCAAGGACTTTTGCGAGCATTATAGTTCGTTTGATGGGACGAAAACAAAGTGGCGCAAAAGTAACGAAACTATTTAATCTAGTTGGTTAGTAGATTATTAATTTTTCCTTAAAATACCCCTGTTTCCCGCACCTACATCCAGACAACCTTTTGCTCAGAAGCATGTTCCCGGGCGATAATGTCACCGTAAAGCTCCGGCCGGCGGGCTTGTATATACCGGTGGCCACCGGCCTTCGTCAGGTGGGCGGGGTTTAAGGTAGCCAAAGCAATAGCATCGTCCAGTTCCCGGCACTCGGCTACCACGTCCCCATAAGGGTCCAGGATCATGGAGCAGCCATTTTTCAACTGGTCATCGTCCATGCCGATCGGATTTGAAAAGACGGCATAAACTGCATTATCGTACGCCCGGGCAGGCAGCCACTTCATGAGCCAGGCACGGCCTTTCAGGCTGTCGAATTCCTGCCGGAGCGAAGTAGGATCAGTATGGCGGTTTTCCCAAAGCCGCGGATCGACGAAACCGGCACCGGGGCGCGTGGATGGGGTGCACATCGTTACATGGGGCATAAAAATGATATCGGCACCCAGTAGCTTCGTTGCCCGCACATTTTCAATAATATTATTATCGTAGCAGATCAGGATGCCGCATTTCCAGCCGAGCAGATCAAAAACCACATACTGGTCGCCTGGCGTAAGGTGAGGATTTATAAATGGGTGCAGCTTGCGGTATTTGGCAACGAGCCCTGTACTGTCTACACAAACGTAGGCCTTGTACATTTTACCATCCTCATCTTTTTCAAACAGGCCTGCAAGAATCGCAATTCCGTTTTTTGCAGCGATAACCCTCAGCTTCTGCACGCTTGGTCCGTCGGGGATGTACTCAGACAGGTCGAGCATCTGCTCCCGCGTCAGGTTTCGCGCAAAGGTGTATCCGGTCACGGAGCATTCATGAAAGGCAATGGCCTGGGCACCTTTTGCGGCTGCCTCGGCTGAAAGCTTGTCTATCACCGAAAGGTTGTACGCCTTGTCGCCGCTTTTGTTTTCAAACTGTGCAGTGGCAATTTTAATGGGTTGCATGGCTTGGTACTGGTTTAGTTTGACATTTCCTGGTCATCGTTCCTCAGGATTTTTTTAAAGATGATTGTATTTATATTTCCTGGATCAACTCCTTTCCCGACATTTTTACCGTAAAAAGCAGTCTGGATTTGTATTTCCTGCAAATTAAAAAATCTCGTTTTTCTAAACTGATTAAATCCTCAATCCGGAATTTACCAGTTGCCGGCCGTCAGGAGTTTGCCTGCATATCCCGCTTTGCCGAGCAGCTTTGCGGCTTTTTGACTGCGGGTTCCGGTGGTGCAATAAAGCACGACGGTTTTCCCGGCCGGAAGTTCTTTCAGGTTGTCGGTTATTTCTGAAAGCGGAATGTTAACGCCCCCGAAATTATCCGCCTCAAACTCATAAGGCTCGCGCACGTCCACCAGCCAGTAGTCGCCCGGCGAAGTGGCTGCAAATGCCTCATAGGATTCCCAGCTCAGTAATTCGTCGTGCTGATTGGTAAAATTAATTTCTGTACCGGAAGCATTATGCTCCGCGCCGGTATTTCCTGAAAGACCAAATATCTGCGTAGCAGCATTCAATGCATTAAAAATCAGCAACTTACCCACGAGGGGCTGGCCGATCCCGCAGATCAGCTTGATGACTTCATTGGCCATATACGTACCGATAATTCCGGGAAGCACGCCAAGTACACCTGCATCCGCGCAGTTATCTGCCTCACCACTGTCGGGGAACAGCGAGCGGTAGGAGGGACCGGACGGACCATTAAAAACAGATACCTGTCCTTCAAAACGCAGTATAGAGCCGAATACGAGCAGTTTTTTCTGTTTGGCACAAACATCATCCACCAGGTAGCGGGTAGGAAAATTGTCCGATCCATCTACAACGATATCGTAACCCGACGCAATTTCCTCCGCATTCTCAGGCGTCAGTCTTACAGGGTAGGCGGTAAAATGCACATGCGGGTTGAGCTGTAAAAGCTTCTGAACTGCTGTTTCAGCCTTGTTTTTACCAATATCATCCCGGGTGTAAAGGATTTGCCGGTGCAGGTTGGTAAGGTCAACCGTGTCGTCATCGGCAATGCCTACTGTACCGACGCCGGCGGCAACGATGTATTGGAGGACCGGGCAACCCAAGCCGCCCGCACCTACGACCAGCACCCTGGCAGCGCGCAATTTTTCCTGTCCGGCTAAACCGATTTCGGGCAGCAGGATCTGCCGGCTGTACCGCTTGCGTTCGAGGGGTTCCATGGTTAGGAGATGTATAATGGGGTAAAATTGCGGCGTTTTATGATTTTAATGCAGACAGGCGTGTAAAAGTTCGGAGATGCAATATCTTTGAAATTGTAACATTAACACCAAATTGAACCCCGTTATTTTGATGGATCTTATTATCAGAAGTGCTGCATTAAAGGATCTCCCTGCTATTCTGGATATTGTTAATCACAGCATTCTTCACTCTACCGCTATTTACGATTATGACGTGCGGACCATGGAGGAGCAGCAAGCCTGGTTTGAACAAATGGTGCTGAACGGAATGCCCGTGATTGTGGCGGAGCAGGAGGGGAAAGTAATCGGGTATGGCTCGTACAACATCTTCCGGCCCAAAATCGGCTATAAGTTCAGTGTGGAGCATTCTATTTACCTGGATGATAAATCACGCGGGATGGGCGTAGGCGGCAGGCTCTTGGGAAGCCTCATTCAGCGTGCCAAGGAGCAGGGGCTTCATACCATGATCGCCGGCATCGACGCTTCCAATCGTGGCAGCATTGAGTTTCACAAAAAATATGGTTTTGTAGAAAAAGGCTACCTGAAAGAGGTCGCCTATAAATTTGATCAGTGGCTGGATCTGGTGTTTATGCAGCTGCTGCTGGATGATCATTATTGAGGGGGGGCAAGGGCGGTCATTTGTGGTCAGGGATTGTCATTTGTGGTCACTTGTTGTCAGGGATTGTCATTTGTTGTCAGGGGTGGTCAGGGATTGTTTGAAGGAGGAGAGTCTGTCACACTGAGCGCAGTCAAAGTGGGAGTTGGAGTGGAGTTCATTCTGTCACACTGAGCGGAGTCGAAGTGGGAGACGAAGTGGGAGTTGCTTTGTCACACTGAGCGGAGTCGAAGTGGGGTTCATTTTGTCACACTGAGCGGAGTCGAAGTGGGAGTCGAAGTGGGAGTGGGCTCTTTACTTCGACTTCTGCTCAGTGTGGTATGATAACATGCAGCGGGTTTGGTGAACCAACTACTACTGCTTTTTACTCAATGCATTCTGCCGGTTTCTACATACGTTTCTTCATCGCCGGTGGGCTTGCTTTGCCACCAGGAGGCGAGAATGGAGCCGGTAATGTTCATGAGGGGGCCGAAAATGGCAGGAGCCAGTCCGACAGTGGCCATTTTGCCCATTTCCTTGGCGATGCCGGAAGCCAGTCCGCCGTTTTGCATACCCACTTCAATGGCGATGGTACGGCAATCGCGCTCACTCATTTTGAACAGCCTGCCCGACCAGTACCCCAACGTATAGCCCGAAAGGTTATGGAACAATACCAGCAGGAGCAGCGTCGGTCCGATGGACAACAGGCTGTCACGTCCGGCAGCAGTGATAATGACAATGATAAATGCAATCCCTCCCATTGAAATCAGTGGCATGGCGGCATCCAGCCACTTGACCTTGCCGCTGAACAACCTGTTAAATACCAGCCCTGCTCCGATAGGAATAATAACCATTTTGATAATATCCCACATCATGTGCAGCGTGTCGATCTGTACGAATGCACCGGCCAGCTGACTCATCAGAATCGGGGTGACAATGGGCGCGAGCATGGTGGAAATGGCTGTAATGGTGATAGACAAAGCCAGGTTTGCCTTGGCAAGATAGGAGATCACATTGGATGCCATTCCGTTGGGTGAGCAGCCGATCAGGATGATACCCGCAGCAATCTCAGGTGGAAAACCGCTGATACTGGCCAGGGTATAACCAATTGTAGGCATGATGATAAAGTGGCTCACAACCCCGATCAGCACGCCTTTCGGCATTTTTACAACCCCTACAAAATCACCGAAGCTCATGGAAGTACCCATTCCGAACATGATGATCTGGATTAAAGGCGTAATCAGTGCGGCCAGCTTGAAATCGCCTACGGTCTGGAAATGCTGGGGATAGTACATGGCGGTGGTCACTGCTGCAAAAATGACCGTCGTATAGGTAAAGCCTCTGAGCTTGTCGAACCCGCGGAAACTGACTGCGAGCGCGAGAAAAAATGCAATGAACACAGGGCCCGCAGAAGCAAGGTTGCCGCTGAAAGCCAGAACAAGACCCGCCAGCAGAAGCAAAGCCGCCAGGCCAAAAAGTAGCTTGTAAACATTCATGATAAGGTGGTTAAAATGCAATCAGGGATCAGGAAGGGAAAATTTCTGCGGCCTGCGCCCCAGAAATTTTCCGGAAGGGACCGGGCAGGGCTACCAGGTGCGTTTCTTCATGTACTCGTCAAGTTCCGAGCGTTTCATTGGAATTTCGCCCGGATTTTTATCAAGCCATTTCAGAAAATCATTTTTCAGCGCGTCAGACCATTGACTGTCGATCTGGCCAGGCGTGTACTTGCCCTCTTTCAGCATCTGAATGCCAAATTTGTCACGCAAAGCGATGAACTCTGCCGTGACCACTACCTTTTCCACCATGTGTGCAGGGATGAAAATCACACCCTCTTTCTTACCCAGTACGAGATCGCCCGGCAGTACTACGGCACGCCCGATGCGGATCGGCGTGTTGATGCCGGTAACGACTGCATCTTTCAGGTAGGAGGGATCAAAATCACGGACAAATGCATTGAAGCCGGGAATTTTGGAGAGTCCGTCCAGGTCACGTACCGAGGCATCAAACACCACACCATTACCAGTCTTGGCAAAAATTGAATTTGCAAGGTTGTCACCGATCAGTGTTCCTTCCACGATTTTACCCATACCGTCAGCCACATATACGTCGCCCTTGCTCAGCATGTCGATGGGCCAGGAGTTGGTGTTGCCAATACGGCCCTGCTTGGAGCCGCGGTCCTTGATGTTTTTTTCAATGTCGGGCCTGGATGGCATAAACTGGGCCGTCAATGCGCGCCCGGCGATCACCACATCGTCGTGCACGATTTTCCAGTTGCCTTCAAACTGGCAGTTATATCCTTCATTTTTAAGCACTACCCAGGCTTCCTCAATGTTGATTTCCTTAGCGCGGCGGACAAGGTCGTCAGAAACCTTCGGCCGGCCGTCCGGGAAACGTTCTCCTTTCCATTCGGATGTCAGGAAAATCAGTTCTTCCTTGGGAATTGTCTGGGCTTCGGCAAAGCGCGGGGCGCCCGCAGCGAGGGAAGCTAATGCGAGGGACGCAAGAAACTGTAATCTCATAAAATGGTATGGTAATTTGCGGCTTGTAAGTGGTTAAAATTAGGGAATAGTTTACAATAAGCGGCATGGGTAGTTGGCTGCCAAATGCGGGTGCCGCCTCTTTTTTAGTATAACAAAAATCCACGGCACCGCCCGCTAGTTGCGCGACAAGACGAGCGGATTGGTGATCCCATTCAGGTCATACACCACTTTTCCGCCACGGATCGTCACTTCTGCTTCCAGCTTCTGCTTGCCTGTGATCCGGGTACCCGTGTAATCGACAAAACCGAAAGTACCCGTGTCGGCCATCTGGAACTTACCGTCCAGTACCCGCAATACCGACACATCGGCCCGGGAACCTGCCGAAAGGTTGCCCAGCTCTTCCCGGTGAATGGCCTGCGCAGGGGCCCAGGTACTCGCTTTGATGACCGCAGGGAGGTCCATGCCCATCGCCAGGAATTTGGACATTACATTGAGCATGTCTTTCATGGCATTGTTCATGCTGCCCGTATGGATATCAGTACTGATGGTATTCGGATAAAATCCGCTTTTTACTGCTGGAATGGCCTGAGAAAAGGCAAAGCTGATGCCACCATAGCCTACGTCAAACAAAATACCTTTTTTGCGTGCCTCGTATACAAATGGTTTAATCTTGCCCGTCGCTACGTCCAGGATCGGCTCGCGCCCGTTGAGCTGGCCAAAGCAATGTGTGAAAATATCACCGGGACGCAGGTGATTCATAAATAGTTCTTCAATGGAAAGGACCGGCTGAGCCCCGCCAAAATCGATCATTACCGGGATGTTGGCCAGCTTGCCAGCTTCTACGGCCCGATCGGTAGGCGTCCAGTTGTGACCATTGAAGTGCGCGAGTTTGATACCCACAATGTAATCCGGATTTTCTTTGGCTACTCTGGCTGTGGCGGCCGCATCCATATCTTCCACAATCTGCTCATAGTTCCCGCCGCGCATTCCTTCGCCCACAATATTCAGGAAGGCCAGCACGCGGGTTTTTGAGATGTCGATGGTCTGTTTTTTAAAGTCGGCAAAGGATTTCCACCCAGCACAGCCGGCATCCACTACCGTAGTTACACCGGTACGGAAAGTAAAGCCATCGGGTGGGAGGGCATTGGGTCCATTGCTGTATGTCTGGTCCATTTTGGTACCATAAAAATTGTGGGAGTGCATGTCGATCAGGCCCGGTGTTACGTAAAGACCTTTCGCATTTACGACCTGGCGGCCTTCCTTGGGATCAATGTTTTTGGCGACGAGCATGACGGTATCCCCTTTCAATGCTACGTCCATGACGGAGTTGATGTTATTTTTCGGATCAATGACGGTGCCGCCTTTGATGACGATGGAGTACTTCTGCGCGTCGGAGAAGTGGAAAAGGCAGCAGAGGGCTGCGGCTAAAAAGAATTTCTTACGCATAGTTTGGTTCAGGTGTTGGATGTGCGTCGTAAGAAGCACAATTGGAATACAGACAACAGTTGCAAATGCATCAGCCCGGTCAGGCTTTCCTTTTTCAATTCATTGTTAAAAAAACAATACGGATTGCCGGACAAACCTGCAATCCGTATCGGGGATCATTCTAAATTATCTTACTTATCCCACCACACCGTACTGGAAAGCGTGTTCGTGCCTCCCTGACGTGTTCTGGCTTCGTAAAAGTTGGCCTGGTTGTACTGCTCTTCCGAATCCGGAATTACAAAGCGGGTAGGGATTTTTCCACCTGTCAGGTTACCAGGATAGTTGGTAGGAGTCAGGTTCGGATATCCAGTACGGCGCCAGTTGGACCAGATTTCGTACTCATCTTCCAGGAACAGTGCTACCCACTTTTGTGTAGAGATCTGTTCGATCTGCTGCGCTACCGTCCCGGTTGTCTTGTAAGGGTTAGCAGCCAGGTAGGCGGCGATTTTCGCATCGGAAACAATGCCGCCTGTGCCGAACAATGCCCATTGTTTTATACCGGAAACTACCGCTTTTTCATACTCGGAAGCAGCACTTCCGCCTGAGTACCATCCTCTTACGGCAGCTTCTGCAAGCAGCAGGTGCGATTCAGCAGTTGTAAATACCAGAAGTGGCGCATTGTATTTCAGGATTGTGTTCGGATTGGGCTCCGAGTAGGTATCGAAGTCAGCAGGCAGGGAGTTGAATGCAGCATTGGGCATACCCTTTTGTAATGCAGTAGAGGTATCTGCTACGTAAGGTGAATTTGCATTGGCTTTCGTCCACACGACTGAAATCACGTTCAAACGCGGATCTTTGGTCGTTTTCAGGTGATCGATTAAAGTTTTAGCCAGCTTACCGCCTTCTACATTGTCGCCGCCCGGCGATACATAATCTGTCCCGATCAAACCTGCCGCAATAAAGTTCCGGCTCGCCGTGATAGATCCGTCAACGTAGGCGATTGTAGCGATATCAGCATCATCCACGATCACACCACCTGCGATGGCTTTCTTCACCCACGCTTCCGACATCGCCGGATCCACCTGTGTCAGACGCATACCGAGGCGCATCATCAGGGAGTAGGCAAATTTTTTCCATTTCGTAATATCACCCGAGTAAATCAGATCAGCATTGCCGAAAGTAGCCTGTGCTGCATCGAATGCATTGACCGATTCTTCGATCTCTTTCAGCATATCGGCATAAATGTCCTTCTGCTCGTCGTACTTGGGCGTGTAGTTTTTGTCTGTCAGCGCAGTACCTGCATCCGAATACGGAATGTCTCCGTACAGATCCGTAAGGCGGTGAAAGAGGTATGCACGCCAGATACGCGCTACTGACAGCTTGTTAACGTCCATCGGATTGGCAGACACCGCATCAATAACCTGGTTGATGTCGATCACCGCGCCGGCCGTGGCAGGATCGCCGCCGTAGAGTGCCCAGCTGCCCTGTGAGTAGCCGAAGTTGAAGTACTTGTCGCCCGCAGCAGGTACTTCCTTGTAAGTAGCAAAATGCTGCATGGAACCACCGATTGTCAGGTAAGCCGCTCCTGTAAAGTTGTTGCTCACCGTCACGAGCTGTGCCCGCGTAAACAGGTAACCCGGTACTACCTCCGTGGAAGCATTGGGGTTCACGTTCATTTCCTCGAAGTTGTTGTCGCAGGAGGAGATGAAGATGGCCATGGCGGCCATATATGATAGTTTCAAAAATTTGTTCATCGTCAATGGAATTTTGGGCTGATTAAAACTTCACTGTCAGGTTCACACCGAGGCTCCTTGTTCTGGGTACGCCGAATGCTTCAAGTCCCTGTGCGTTTCCGTTGGAGTAGCTTGATTCAGGATCGAAGTAGTTGTTGCGTTTGTCTTTGTAAAGCAGCACCAGGTTACGTCCCACGAGCGATACCGATGCCGACTGAACTTTCAGCGGGCTCAGCAGCTTGGCAGGCAGCGTGTAGCTGAGGATTACCTGACGCAGTTTTACAAAATCGTTGTTGAACACGAACATGGCAGTGTAATTCTTGTCATTGTCATAGTAGGTATCAACATCTTTCATCTCCCATGTTTTGGTAAAAGGAGCGCCTTCCGGCGTTACACCTGTCACTGTCACGCCGGTTTCACGACCTGGCAGAGTTTCCTTTGGCAAACCGAAACGATAAGCATACTGGTACATGTTGGAGTAAACAACGCTTCCGAATTTACCATCGATCAATACATTCAGAGAGAAGTTTTTGTACTTGAAGTTGTTGGTGATACCCATGGTCAAAGGAGGTACCCCATTTCCAAGTCTTTCAAGGTTGCCGCGTACAGCATACCCGCTGGCAGTGTTAAACACAACATTACCGGCAGCATCTGTTTTCTTTTTGTAACCCCAAACTTCACCGTAAGTACCACCCACCACGTTGTTGATCAAGCCGCCGCCTACACCGGTACCGATGCTCAGGCTGTTCAATCCTTCGGCAAGCTTCACGATCTCACTTTTGTTGTAGGCCATGTTGTAGCTCACATCCCATGTGAAATTGTTTTTCTGAACCGGTGTTCCGTTAATGAGGAGCTCGATACCCTTGTTGCTCAGCTCACCCACGTTCAGCAGGGCAGAAGTATAGCCCGATGAGGAAGCGATGTTGCTCTGAACGATATCATTGGTTGTCTTACGGTTGTACAATGTTACGTCAAGACCCAGTTTGTTGTTCAGGAAACGCGCTTCCAGACCGATCTCCGAAGTAGTGGAAGTCAGCGGGCGCAGGTCAGGGTTAGGCACAAGTGCTGAGCTCAGCTGCTGTACCGGACGACCATTGTGTCCGCCCTGGGCCATTGCATAGCTTTGATAGATCTGGTATGCGGCTACGTTGGCACCACCTACCTGAGCCCATGATCCGCGGAGTTTTGCAAAGCTTACTGCCGAAGGAAGTTTCAGGGCTTCAGAGAGGATGAAGGTACCGCCGACAGCAGGGTAGAAAATGCTGTTATTCGCCGTATTCAATACCGAAAACCAGTCCTGCCGCCCTGACATGGTAATGTAGGCCAGTCCTTTATAACCTAAATCCACCGATCCGAAAAGGGAGTTGATACCGCTTTTGGAGTAGCTCGGCGTAGTTGTTGAAGTCGCCAAGTTGGTAAAGCTGTAAAAGTAAGGAATGGTAAATTCGTTACCGTTAAATGCAGTCTGGTCATAAATGCTGCGCTGCATGTTACCACCTGCCAGTACTGAAAAGCTCAGGTCTTCAAAGAAGTTTTTGTTGTAATTCAGCGTCACCATGCCGTTTGTCTCGGAAGAAGAAATTTTCTTGGCTTCGTAAACGCCCAGCGGCTGGTAGGCATTGTTGGTAGGCACCACAAACTCGTAGTTGAAGTTGTAGTAATCCTGGCTTACACTACCCTTGATAAAGAGGTTGTCAAGAATGTCATAGCGGATGTTGGCCTGACCCAGGAAACGGTTTTTACGGTCATCATTCTTGAATTTATTGATGACGAAATAAGGGTTTGGCGCAGCAGGTACAGGGTTCCATTCAATCTCTTTGCCGGTTACCGCATCGTATCCCGGTGAAAGGCTGCGGATGTCCACGGTATTGGCCACGAGGTAAGTTGCCCAGTGCGGGTTATAATCTGCGTAACCTACTTTCGGACGGTTATGTCCCTGCTCAAAGTTGTATTGTACAACCGCTTCAACGCTCAGTTTTTTGCCCAGAAACGCATTTACGTTCAGGTTGGCGATCCTTCTTGCAAAATCAGAGTTGGGTACGATGCTGTTGGACTTCGTGTTATTCAGACCGAAGCGAAAGTTCACGGTTTCGTTACCACCGGTAAAAGAAAGCGAGTTCGTATAGGTAGTACCTGTGCGGTAAAAGTTTTTCAGGTTGTCTTTCTGAGGAGAGTAGGGGCGGAGCTGACCGTCAAACTGTACTACCGGAGTTCCGTCCATTCTTGCACCGTACGATAGGCGGCCTGAGCTTTTAGCCTGTGTCTGCGTGGTTGGTTTCACGCCATCCACACCCTGGCCAAACTCATACTGCCAGTCTGGAATAACCGAAAGGTTGTCAGCTGTAAAGTTTCCATTGTACTCCACACCGATGCCTTTCTGCGCCCGACCTTTTTTGGTCGTGATCAGGATCACACCATTGGATGCACGTGCACCGTACAAAGCCGCAGCAGGGCCGCCTTTCAAAACGCTGATCGACTCAATATCGTCGGGGTTGATACCGCCGATACCATCGCCACGGTCGGTATTGTTACCATTACCATCCGCCGCGTTGCCGCCGCCCGGAACGCTGTTGTCCATCGGCATACCATTGATTACGTACAAAGGCTGGTTGTTTCCGCTCAAAGAGCCGTTACCGCGGATAATGATACGGCTTGATCCGCCGGGGCCGGTTGACATACCGGTTGCATTCACACCCGCGATCTTACCCGTCAGTGCATTGGCTACGTTTGTTTCGCGTGCCTGGGTAAATTCACTACCCTTTACTTCTGTTACTGCATAAGCCAGCGCTCTTTTTTCTTTCGAAATACCAAGGGCTGTTACCACTACTTCGTTCAGGGCTTTTGCCTCAGGAGCAAGCTGTACCGAGATGGTAGACTGCGCGCCTACCGGAACTTCCTGTGAAGTATAGCCTACAAAGCTGAAAATCAGCACAGCGGAAGCTACTTCGCCATCGGGAATATCAATATAATACTTACCGTCGCTGTCCGAGGAAGTACCGCGCTGCGTACCTTTCACCAGTACGCTTACACCCGGCAGGCCCTGACCCGATTCGTCCGTCACCACACCCGAAACGTTGCGTTTTGGTGCTTCCTTGGAAGCTGGTGTCGCCTCGGTGGCTGTTTCACGGCGCAGGATAATCCGGTCCTGAACTACTTCATACGTCACCTTGTGCGGCGTAAGCACTTTGTTAAGCACCTCGGAAAGAGGCTCATCCTGGAATTTGTAGGAAGTTTTCTGATTATTGAAGATCTGGGGATTGTACATGAATTTAACCTTCGTAGTACTCTCAATCCGATCCAAAACCTTGTCTACCTCGGTGTTGGCTAAACGAAACGATACTTTTTGTTCTAGTACTCTCTGGCCGCGTACGTCGTGCGCCTGCACAAACGTGGACACTGCAATCGAGAGTATGGCTTGATACAGAGTAATGCGCATGATTTTCTGTAAAGCATGGTGAAACTGTACTGCTTTTGACATAATTTTGATTTTTGTCGGGTTAAAATTCGGCATAATGGTTCCCGCGCCAACTGTCTGAGCAGCAGCGCTACACGTGAACGATTCGGGGGACTTTGCGGGTCGGTGATGTTGCAGCATCATCGGCTCTTTTTTTGTTGGAAGAAATCAGTAATAATTTCTCGTCATAGGCGGAAGTTGAGTTTTTAGATAGAGATTGACAGACAGCGTACACGGTTAACATCCTTTGCTGGTGATAATGATACTGGCATCCAGCTGCTCGTATTCAGCGCCGATGGTGCGGCATATCAGGTTTATTTTTTCAAACAAAGGTTCATCGGAGAGGGAAGCGGTGAGGTAGCAGTTCTGCATTACCTCGGCATCGTAAATGATTTTGACACCATACGATTTTTCAAGTGTGGCAAACACCTCGGTAATTGGCGTGCCTTTAAATTCAAACGATTGACGCTGAATCGGCAATTCCAACAACTTCGGGTCTTCAACCAGGCTGCGCGTCAGGCGTAATTCCTTGGCAGCGAACACGATCTGCTGGTTGGGCGTAAGCACCATGCCTACCAGCTTGTCATTGGAGTGCTGTTTTTCAACATCCTCTTTGGTCATCGGAAACACGGAAACCTTGCCCGTTTTCACCACTACCTTCACATCCTTGTCACCGTCAAAAGCACTCACCTTGAAGCTGGTTCCCAAAACCTTGGTTGCCAGCGTACTTGCGTATACATAAAAAGGCTGATGCGGGTTTTTGGCCACTTCAAAAAATGCCTCACCCGTCAGGAACACCTCGCGGCGCGCACCTTCAAAGCGCGAGGGATAGGTAATCTTGCTTTTGGGTTGCAGTAAAATGGAGCTGCCGTCTTCCAGGGTGATCACTTTTGCTTTGACTCCCGTATTTTCCACCTCGATCAGCGGCTCGCTGATTTGGCTGAGGATCTGCCGGTATTGTTCCGATTTCTGCCGGGTAGCGGTTTGTCCGTTGAGCCACCATCCACCCACCATCAGGATCAGCACCGAAGCTGCCATGTGGTACCATTGCGGACGGAACGGAATTCTCAGAAAAGGCCTCTTGACCGTCTTGGTGCCAATGGCGTGCGACAACCTGTATAGCTCATTGGCAACTTCTTCGTCCGATATCTGATCGAATGCCTGTGTGGCGGCAGTAAGTAATGCCTTCGCTTCGTCCACCAGGGTATTTTTATCCGCGTTCAATTCCAGCCACTCCAACCAAAACGCCTCTTCCACAGGGTCATGGAACAGGATCCATCGCCTGAACGAAGCGTCAGCGGCGAGTTCCTCCGGAAGAAAATTGCGGTAGTCGTGCATATGGGGCAAATAAAAATATGGCTAAGTAGTTAAAGGATGCAGTTTTCAAATGCCGATACTCTCTTTTTAAAAATAATTTTCTGGATTTTTGAAAAGGGGGCAGGTATCAGCTGTCAGAAAAACAGTGGTGATGGTTGAAACAAAAGCCTTTACCTACTTTGAGTATTCCGCAAATTCCTGTACGAAACTGTTATGCTTACGAAACGTTATTTTCACCGCATGAATGCTGATTGTTTAGGGTCAGGAAGGTCTATATGAGACTAGTAAGATTAATCGGGAAAGTGCTCGGGGGAACATGCGGGATGGTGAAGGCTTTGTGCTGCGGATTAAATTCCGGCACATGTACACTTGGAAAAATGTCCAGTTTACATTGATCTGTAAGCAATCAGAAGCAGGAATGGAATTCAACTAGCTGAGTACCGTGAAGGCAGTGAGCAAGACCAGCAGCTGGCTAATCGGCAGAATTTGTGTTTTCAGGGAAGAAATTGCTTTGAAGAGCAAGTTGGCCACCGACTGCCGGTTGACCTGCATGAGATCAGCGATTTGCTCGTTGTCCATGCCTTCAAAATATTTGAGAAAAACGGCCTCCTTTTGCCGGCGCGGCAGTTCATCGATCGCCATCCGTACTTTCACCTGGTTCTCGGAGTATGCCTCTTTACGTTCAATTTCCGTTTCGATCGTCTGATAATCCGAGATCTGACCAGCTTCTTCGATATCCAGCAGGGACTGATTAGGGTTATTGCGGCGGAATTCCTGCAGGAGCTGATTGCGAAGTGCCCGAAGAAAGTAAATGCTGACAAACTGAATCTGAATATGTTGCCGCCGCTCCCAGATATGGATTAATAGCTCCTGGATCGAGTCTTTGATAAACTCCCGGTCGGAAGTGAAGCTGGTGGCGTAATTGAATAAGGTGCGGTATTGCTTGTCGGCGAGCTGGCAAAAAGCCACGCTGTCACCTGCCTGGGCCTGCTGCCAGAGATCAAGAAGAACATTATTCTCTTCGGCTATGCGTTGTCTCTTGTTCAATTCTAATCGGGTCAGGCAACAAAGTAACCTTGAAATCCCGTAAAACTGAAATTTAAGAAGCACTTTATTTTCTGGAAAAGAATAAAATGCTGGAATTACAACTCATTGCAAAATAAAATATAGATAGTTCAAAGTTACTTATTCCGCTACATTCAAGCCGACTGAGCTAAGTTCCTGACACGGTCATAGTGATGTTCATTGCGTATGCCTGATGGTGACTTCGTACACAAACTGAGGAACTCGCACCATTGCTCCTCTAACTGAATGCCTGGCAATAGATTCTAATTCTACTTGTACTTAAGAATTATCCACCGATCGATAACTGCTGTGTACTTCAGGAAAAGTCCGTTCTAAAATCCATCAACTGAGAACACCTATTGAATCTTGCCCATCGGACATGCGCAATCATGTTCATTGCACTAAGTTTCACTTCAAACTAATACCATGAAAAATCTACGTCAAGATTACAACGAATGCGAAGTGAGGTTTTCGCATCAATCGCATTTACAGCTTAGGAATCTTATCTGCATTATGTCTTTCTTGTGTATTGCGGTTCAGTCAGCTGGGCAGACTTATACCTATGATGTAAAGCTGGGAAGCAAGAAGATTGGGACTATGGAGTTGTTTTGTAAAATATCTGGGAGTTCGAGGGAGTTTCAGATGAAGTCTTCATTCAAAACTCTTCTGACCTCCGGTAAATGCATGATGGGAAATATGTATGTAAAAAATAAGCTGAAATCGGCTTATTCATACAATTATTCTCGGGACGAGCTTGTAGAAAAAACAACAACGGAGTTAATTAACGTAACTGACTATCTGGTCACTCAAACTAGTAAAAAGACGAAAACCGAAGATGTAGCCAGTATTAATCCGGGACAGCTGACGATTTTAAGTCTGTACCTTCAAGAACCTATGAATATGACAAACGTATATTCTGAAAGGTTTGGAGTGTTGTGTCCGGTCAAGAAGGTTGGAGCAGGGCAGTATGTAGTTTTTACTCCTGATGGTAGGACGAGTAAGTATTTTTATACCGGTAATACTTGTAAAGAGATGCAAACGAAAATTGGAGGGATAAAAATTACCATCATTCTTAAAAGTACAATTTAGGAGCAATCTGCCGGCGTAGAGCCAACTTTTGTGCCGGCAGAATGTTCTCTGATATAGACAAATGCTTAATGCTAATTAAACCAATCAGCCTAGTGGTAAGGTAATTACTCCAACCATTTACTTGATTTCAAAAATGGAAAAAGCCAGTTTCCCGACTATGCCCCAGCTTTGGATACCTGAGGCACTCTGAGTTCGCGATGTTCTTGACAACTTGTTGTGAGCCTAAGCACTTCCTTGTCACCCTGAGCGGAGTCGAAGGGCAGACGCGGCACCCAAAGCCGCCTTCTTTCTAAAAACTTTTTGAACATAGGATGCTGGAAGACTTTTTTGTTGGCCGCATTGGCCCTTCGACTCCGCTCAGGGTGACAAGGGAGGAGGGTTGCACTCGATGAGTGTTCAGGTTGCCACGCACGTAATAAAAAAGGCCTCCGGCCGCAACAACCTGCAGGCTATCTGCAATGCTCTTGCGGCCGGAGGCCTCGGAAATAATGGGGATGGATGCTCAGGTTTTAACCGGCATCCTACACGTATGCAATACAGTCGATCTCAACCAGTGAGTCACCCGGTACGCCGCCGTATACTGCTACCGTGGTGCGGCAGGGGGGCTTGCTGCCGAAACGACCTTTGTAGGCTTCGTTCATGGCTTTGTAATCGTTCAGGTCGTGCAGAAAAACACTGCATTTCAGTACTTTCTCCATGGAAGATCCGGCTTTGATCAGCTCTTTTTCCAGTTCGTCGAGCACGTGCTTGGTGTGAGCGGTGATGTCGCCCTCGAAGTGCGCACCTTTACCAGCCACAAACACCAGATTATTGAACTTAGTATGTCCTGAAAACAGGGGTACGTCCTGGTACATAGTCACTTCACCAACTTCTTTCACGGGTGCAGCCTCAGCTTTTACTTTGGATGCTGCCCCAATACCTGCTACCCCGGCCACAGAGGCAAACAGTCTTTTAAGAATGGATCTTCTTTCTGACATGATGTTGTTTTTAAGTTATTACTGATTGGTTATTTGGTACTCTTTTTGCTCTTTTTCGCAATCTTATCCGCAGCCGGCATGGTAATCTTCCAGATGCTTCCACCAGCTTTGTTGCCTCCCTGCTTTCCGCCGTACTCAATGATATACAGCGTATTGTCAACGAGTAATGCATCGGTAGGAGACGTAAAGCCGTCAATGATGCGGGTGGTTTTTACTTTGTAATTGTCGGCAGCCTTATCATAGGCGAGTTCAAGGTGGAGGAGGTCTCTTCCCTGCCGGCGCAGCGGACTTGGATTAGTCACGCCATTTCTCGGCCCGCCGGTATAGCGAATCACAAATCCATCTCCGGTCAGGTCTTTACCCAATGCTTTATTGTTGTCAAAAAACAATCCCAGCGGAGAGGAATGTGCATTGAAAGTTCCCACGGTTACGCCGGTGGTGTCACCATCCATTACTATCCCGGTTTTCCGGTCACGGTACTCATTGGCGTCAGGACCCATATTCTGGACGGATGGGGTGAATGTCACCCCGGCCGGTCTTTTCGGGAAATCGGGATCATTATGAAAGTACTTCATCAGCCAGGCAAATGCAAACTTGCTCAGGAAAGGATCTTTTTCGGGATCGGGCTGGTAGTCGGGATACTGCTGGGGGGTTTCAATGCCGCCCATCACCCATGGAAACCCATAATGGTGCCCCTTGCGCACCCAGAACATGTCTTCGGGATGATCATAATCGCCGGAGTTGGATACGGCAAACAGGTTTCCTTTCGGGTCAAACGCCATGTCGTATGCATTCCGGATACCCTCGGCATAGAGGTAGCCGTCGGCTTTCAGCTTGGCTGCGTCTGTGCCAAGCAGCAGGTCTTTGGCCTGGATTGGGAAGCGAAAAATATTTGCTGTCAACCCGTTGTCACGTGCATTCGGGTAATTGTTATCATTATCCTGCACCTCGCCGTGGTCGGTACGGGCACCTGTATTGACAAAAATGTACTTGCCGTCCAGACTGATCTCCAGTGCATTCCAGCCATGATCAAACGTCGTCTTATTGGCGCCGTATTCCACGGTATTGAACACGACCGTCATCAGGGGCTTTTCGGCACCGGTGTTCATTTCATAGCGTACCATCCGGCCTTTGTTGCCCTTATTGTTGTTTACGCTGACATTCCCTGCCAGGAAGAGGGTATTGCCGTGAAATGCCGCACCCTGCAGGCGGGGAATACCGTGGTCTTCCACCGACAGCAGTTTTTTGCTGACCGGCTTGCCGTCTTCCATCACAATTTTTAATACATCCCCAAAGAAAGTCGTGTAGTAGATTTCGCCGGTGACCGGGTGGCGGATGATGCGCACGGCCTCGGGTTCTACTTTCATGTACTCCTCGATCTGAATATCGTCACGCAGTGCGACAGGCGTTTTGGTGGTCACTTCACGCTGCTGAGCCATTGCACTCACGGATAGTGCGAGCGAAAAAATGGCCGTGTATCCGGCTTTTAAAAATGGGTTGTTCGGTAACATGATCGGTAGGTTCAGGATTTATTCTGTTTTGCCTAGATGCCGCACGTAAGCGACCAGCTGCCAGCGCTGCTCATCGGTAAACACGTCCTTGAAAGGAGGCATGTTCCCACGCCCGTTGGAGAGTTTCCAGAACAGTGCGCCGTCCGTCTGGCTTTTCACCAGCGTATCGTGGAAGTTGGCAGGTTTTTGCCCCAATGCGCCACCGGCAGCACCATCACCATAACCGCCGTCGCCGTGGCAGGAAGCACAGTACAATGTAAATAGTTCTTCACCCTGCGCCAGGGTAAGCGGCTCTTCATGGTAGGGACTTTTCAGCGTATCGGCCCAGGCCGGCGCTTTCCAGCGTTCCTGCTGCATAAAGTTGTGGGGAGAAGACGGCATGAATGAAGCCAGCAGCAAGCCGGAACCAACGAGCAGTCCCGCAAAAAAGAGTTTGGTTACAGGCATTCGGGAAAAAATAAAAGTGATTGAAACCTATTTGCCATTCTCCCTCCAGCCCACTTAAAGGAATACTCAATTTGCCGGAGAGTAATATCCGCTTAAACGGGGCTGGAAGGAGAAAAGCATCAATTCGTAGTACCCTCCGAGCCGCGGAGCTTAGCAACTTCCTCGGTAGTGACGGGGCCGGCGTTGTTGCCGAAGTTACTCCTGATATGGGTAAGCACCTCGGAAATCTCTTCATCTTTCAGAAAGCTATGCTGGGGCATTACATTGTTGTATGACTGTCCTTTGACTTCTATCGGGCCTTCCAGTCCTTTCAGAAGTACTTTTATGAGCCTGTCCTTGTCGCCCGTGACCCATTCCGAACCTCCGAGCGGCGGAAAACGCTGCGAGTCGCCCATGCCATTCCGCTGGTGGCAGGCCGTGCAGTACACACTGTAAACCTTGCCGCCAGCCACAGGTTTGTCTTTATCCAGGTTATCTTTAACAATGTCCGGCGTGCGGATGTGCGAGAGGAGCTTCCTCTTCTCCATTTTCGCGAGTGCAGCTTTGTTAAACTTCGCCTTGCTGCCTTTGTAAGTCACCTTCCAGATCTTGCCTTTTTCCGTTTCTGCAATGTAAATAGAGCCATCCGGTCCCATGGCGATGCCCATCGGACGGTACACGGCGTCACTGACATTCACAACCGGATCAATTCCTGTAAAACCATCTGCAAAAACCTCATACTCGCCTGCTACCTGGCCGTTTTTAAATGGTACAAACCCGATAAAGTAGCTCGACTGCGGATATGGCGCGCGGTTGGTGGAACCGTGAAATGCGATAAATGCACCGTTTTTATAGTGCTCAGGCAGCTGATTACCGCGATAAAAAAGCAGGTCATTCGGAGCCCAGTGTCCCGGAAAGCCTATGATCGGTTTTTCATAAACTCCGCAGCGGCCTACAATCTTGCCGTCACCGCCGTACTCAGGGTTCAGCACCTTTTGTTTCAGCATCTGGTCGTAGTAGCAGTAAGGCCACCCCGCATCCGAGCCTTGTTTTACACGCAAAAACTCTTCGGAAGGAAGCATAGCGCTCTGCCAGCCGTTATAAAGCTGCGGCCAGAGGCGCAGCAGGTCATCACGGCCGTGCTGCAATGCATACAGGTTGTTATCTTCAAAGTTCCAGTCCATGCCTACCACGCTGCGGAGGCCGGTCGCAAACTTCACTCCATCCTTCTGCAGCTGCCCCTGTTTATTGGCATCGAATTTCCAGATACCGCCATGATCTTCAAGGATCGAGCAGGGGTCCATACCCTTGGAGCCCGGCGTGCGGTTTTGCTCCTGGCAGGCATTGGAGTTGGCACCGAAAGGCACATACATATTACCCTTATCATCAAAAGTGACAGGCTTTGCAATGTGCTCGTGCATACCATGCGCATGGTCGTCGGTGAGAATGACCTCCTCCTTACTTTGCGGTACCAGGTCGCCGGGCGTCAGCTTGTAGCGATATACCACGAGTTCGGAACTGAAATAAAGGTATCCATTGTAAATGCGCATGGCCGTACCATAGGCTCGCTCCTTAGCGGCACCGCCAAAGGTCTTGATGATATCGGCACGTCCGTCCTTGTTGGTATCACGCAACGCAATCACCGACTCGCCTTTATCCGCAAAACGGGCTTTTACATAAATATCGCCATTGTCATTCACAGCAATATGGCGCGCCCGGCCGGGAAGGCTGTCCACGACCACGGTTGCTTCAAATCCTTCCGGCAGGAACAGTCCGCCGTTTTTGGTATTGAAAGGATCCTCCCGATAATCAGATGTAAAACCCAGCGCACAAAGGATCAAAAGCGTGGACCATTTATTACTTATTTTGAACATAGAGGTTTAGGTTTAATATCAGTTTTGGTCATTGACGGTTCAAAATGTCTGGTAGGGCCTTATATGCTGCCATGAGTGCAGCGGGCTTTCGGGTGATCGAAGGAAAGATAAAATGCTTTCGTATTTCAAACATTTGCAGCTTCAATAGGAAGAAGGACACTGTACCTGCCGCATCTGCCCTTCGACTCCGCTCAGGGTGACAAAGGATTTGTTTGTGGCCGCATCTCCCTTCGACCGGCCGGCGAACCGGTGCGCTCAGGGTGACAAAGGTTAGTTGTGGCCGCATCTCCCTTCGACCGGCCGGCGGACCGGTGCGCTCAGGGTGACAAGGTTGGTTGTGGCCGCATCTCCCTTCGACCGGCCGGCGGACCGGTGCGCTCAGGGTGACAAGGTTGGTTGTGGCCGCATCTCCCTTCGACTCCGCTCAGGGTGACAAAGGTTGGTAGTTGCTCACTCGCTAACTCACTCACTCGCTAACTCACCATTCAATCATTCAATCATTCGGTCATTCAAAATTCCCCCTTACTTCAAGTAAATCGGCCTGGCAATCCCATTCAGGTCGTAGACAATTTTTCCGCCCATGATGGTCATTTCGCATTCGAGCTTTTCCTTTCCTTCTACTTTATACCCGGTTTTGTCATAAAAGCCGAAGTTACCCTTACGCATGGAAAAGATTGCAACGTCGGCGATGGCATTCTCGGAAATATGACCCAGCATTTCCCGCTTGATTACCCTGGCCGGCTCCCACGTACTTGCCCTGATCACCGCAGGCAGGTCCATGCCCATGTTGTAAAACTTAGACATGATGCTCAGCATATCCTTCATGGAGCCGTTCATGCTGCCCGTATGCAGGTCGGTACTGATGGTATTTGGAAAAAAGCCCTGCTTCAAAGCCGGTATTGCCTGTGAGTAGTTGAAGCTTGCGCCCCCGTAACCCACATCGAATATAATTCCTTTCTTACGTGCTTCGAGGGTAAATGGCTTTACTTTCCCGGTCGCCTCATCCACAATGGTTTCGCGTACATTGCCTTCCAGCAGGGTGTAGGCATGCGTGAAAATATCGCCAGGACGGAGGTGTTTCATGAAGAGGTCGGCCAGCGGCAGGGGAGGCGTGCTGCCACCAAAGTCCACCATCACCGGCATGCCTGCAAGTTCACCCGCTTTTACTGCATTGTCAACGGGCTTCCAGTCGGGACCCATAAAGTGCGCTACCTTGAAGCCCACCACATCATTCTTGTTCTTTAATGCCACCGCAGCCGCCAGGCCAGGATCCATATCGGTGGTATCCTGCTCAAAGCGGTCGCCGCTCATGCCTTTGCCCACGATGTTCATAAAAGACAACACGCGGGTTTTGGAATGGAAGATTACATTGTTCTTAAAGTCGTCAAAATTCGTCCAGCCTGCTCCTCCCGCATCCACGATGGTCGTTACACCCACACGGAAAGTAAAGCCGTCGGGCGGCAATGCCGTGAAGCTGTTACTCAGGTAATGGTTTACCTGCGTTCCAAAAAAGACGTGTCCGTGGATGTCAATCAGGCCGGGCGTCACATACATACCCTTGGCATCCACCACCTGGCGGGCTTCTTTCGGGTCTATGTCCTTGGCTACTTTCTTGATTTTACCCTCAAAAATCCCTACATCCATCACCTGATTGAGGTTATTTTTCGGGTCAATGACGGTGCCTCCCTTGATAAGAATGCTGTAAGTCTGAGCCTGGACGCTGAAGAAGCTGACGCTGAGGAGACTCAGGGTAATCAGAAATTTAATTTTCATTACTGGTAACTAAATAGGGGTTCAGGAAAAGCCGGTACTTTATGTCTAAACGACTGCTTTGGACAATTCTTCTTTCAGGCGGGTTGCAACGATTTTTTCTTCTCCTGATTTCATCATCCAGGCGGTAATGGTAAGCGAATTATTTTCGGCCGGCATGATCTCGATGGACGGATTTCCATTCCGCAGCGACTCCTGCAGTACTTTCACGGGCAGGCTCACCTTGGCCGGGTCCCACGATACTTTGAGGGTAGGCGTATGGTTGCCGAGCTCCGGAACGCTCACACTGGTAGTCACACCGCCCACGCTCTTGGCCGCCGAAGCGATGTGGTTAATGCGGTCTTCCCAGGTTTTCCATTCCTTTTTGTGGTCCATTTTGATAAAATTATCAAGCGCCACGTACATGCCCAGGATTTCTTCCTTGTTCACTTTCATACCTCGTCCGATCGTCGAGCCACGGGGAGGCATGCTCAGCCTTGCAGCCTCGATCAAATGTTTTTTACCCATCAGGATACCCGCGCTCTGAGGTCCGCGCATGGCTTTTCCGCCCGAAACACAGACCAGGTCAAAGCCCATATCGTTGAATCTCCATAGGTTTTCAACCGGCGGAACGTCCGCAGCCATATCGATCATGGTAGGGATCCCGTTTTTCTTGCCGATCTCGATCCATTTTTCATGCTTGATCTGGCCCTTGTCCGACTGGATGTTCAGGAACCAGAGCATAGCCGTTTTCTCATTGATCGCCTTTTCAAGCTCTTCCAGGGTTTCTACAAACACGATCTTCACGCCTGCATTCGTCAGGGCGTGCGAGTAACCGATCTCGTGTCCTTTCTGGATAATCACTTCCGATTTCATGCCGGTACCTTCCAGGTGCGGCAGCGCCTCCACCTTTTTCTGGTCCATGCCTGTCAGCACGCCGGCCAGGCCAAGGGTCAGCGCCGAAAAGCAGCCTGCAGTGACAACCGCTGCTTCGGCATGGCAGAGCGCAGCGATTTTTTCTCCGGCTTTGGTTTGCACCTCGTCCAGGATCATAAAGTCCTTTGAAGCGCCCTGGATGGTTTCCACCACCTCGTCCTGCATCAGTGAGCCGGTCATAAACGTGTAGGTACCCGCAGCATTAATAAAAGTACGGATGCCCAGTTCTTTGGCAATATTGCGGACAGGCTGTTTCGCTGCTGTTTCGAGCACGGTACCCTGTCCTATAAACCCGCCTACGAGGGGGAAGGTGGACAAATGTTTAAGTAAATCTCTGCGCTTGATCATAATAGTAGATCTGAATGATGTGATAGATAAAGGATGCAGGAAATAGTTTTTAATACTCTTTTTGCCCACGGAATTTTTTTCATTTAACGAAACTAAAAAACAAAGTTTGGTAAATGACGCGATATGGGGTTTTTTATTCCGGGGTGGGATGTTGAAAGCAAGAGCAGTTAATAAATGGCCGCTTTCAGAGCCGGTTTTGAGCGGGGATAAAGCAGCGTGGCAGCAGCCGTACAGCTGCTGCCACGATTTTGTAAACCGAATTTTTAATGGGTTTACTTCAAAAATAGTTGCTTCACGCAAACCGGAGTAGGGATGCTGATTTCCTTACCGGTGTAGGTGAGCTGTCCGTCGGCTGCATTCCTTTTGAAAAAAACCACATTGTCGTTATCGCGGTTGGTTACTACCACGAGCTCACCTTTGGCATCGACCAAAAAGTTGCGCGGGTGCTTGCCATGGGTATCGGCATGACCGGCGATCGTCATTTTGCCGGTCTGGGCATCTATCGCGTAGATGGCCAGACTTTCATGTCCGCGATTGGAGGCATACAGAAACTTCCCGTCCGGCGAAAAATGGATGTCGGCGGCGTAGCTTTTGCCCGTGAAATCTTCCGGAAGCATGGTTACGCGTTCAAGGGGGACAAGCGCGCCGGTGTTTTTCACGATTTTAAATGCATTGACTACCGACCCCAGCTCACAGGCCGAATACCCGAAATTGCCGCTCGGATGGATGGCGAAGTGGCGCGGTCCGTCGCCTTTCTTTACCTCAACATAAGGCACACCCGCCGGGCTGAGCTTTCCGGTTTTCTGGTCTACGGAGTAAATCATGATCTTGTCAATGCCCAGGTCCGAAGCATAAATGTACTTGCCGTCTGCAGAGGGGACAACCGAGTGCATGTGCGGCTTCTGGCCGGGGCCGCCTTTGTCCTGGATGGAGTCCGCTACTGCTCCGATCGTGCCATCGGGATTGAGGAGGTACACGCCCAGCTGACCGCTGCCATAGTTGGATACGTACAGGAACCGGCCTTTCGGGTCCACACTCACGTGGCAGGGCCCGCGGCCGAGTGCGGGCTTGCTGTTCAGGTCTGCCAGCTTGCCGGTAGCCTGGTCGATGGTGTAGCTCGATACCGTGTTGTTGCCTTCATTGGCCGAGTACATGAATTTTTTGCTGGGATGAAATTCAAGAAACGAAGGGCTGTTTTTGTTCGTCAGTACCTGAAGTTCTTTCCAGGAAAGGTTACTGCGGTCAAACTCGTACACATAAATACCTTCCCCTTTTTGGGTGTAGGTGCCCACGTACAGGATTTCTTTTTGTTTTTGTGCAAAACCCATGGCTGCAATCAGCAGGAAAATGAATGATAAGACGCTTTTTTTCATGTGGTAAAATATAGTAAATCATGGATGCGGCATGTCACTCAAAAATGAGCGTGCCGAACTTGTTGAACTCGTGAAAGCTGCCCCCGGTTTTTTGCCACGAATAATAAGCCGGGTCCGAGTCGTAATCGATGCGATAAAAGTTGCCCCTCCATTTGGTCCCTGAAACGGGCGCGGGACCTACAATCGGGTTCATCAGGGCATAGGGTATAAAAAATTCGGCTTTCCAGCCATCTACTGCCGCCATGCTCTTTTTTTGTCCTCCCTGCACACTGGTCTGGTGCTGTACCCTGTTGCGGTCATTGTAGTTCCAGGGCTTCCAGCCTTGGGCACGGCCGTTGATATTGGGTACCAGAATAGGCAGTTCGTAGTTCAGCGGCGAAACTTCGTATTCCAGGTAAATGGGTACCGCCGTATCAGGCCATAGAAAAACCTCTACGACATCCTCGTTGTACAATGCCCCATAATCTTCCATGATGGTCGCTGTGAGTTTTTTGTCGGCACAATCAAAAAGAAAATACATGCCTTTTCCGGAGTACATCACCTTTACTCTGGTCGTAAACTGCCGGCCGGGTGCGGGCTGGCGGGGGCCTTTTTGTACAGTGATGTCAAACCATCTGGCAGCAGACCAGTTGGATGCCGTTCCCTCACCATTGATGGTAAAGTCAGTCGTTTTACTGATAATCAGGGTAGAGTCGGGATGGGCGTGCGCCAGTGCTGCCGAGAGCAGCAACAGCAGGAATGTTCTGAGCATGTTACAGGGATTAGGATGTGAAAGTCGGCGGCAGCCACAGTTACCCTGCGGCTGGTTCCGTGTGCCGGCAATTTCATCAGCTTTTTACATTTTACCAAAAGAAAGCGGGCTGCTTTCCACAGGTCGCGCGCACTTAAATCTTAGTTTAGGCGGTTTGGAATGATTATTTATTACATTTGGGCAAACAGAGTTCAAAACCTTAAACTGATATTATCATGGCACGTGAAAGAGGAGAACCCGCGATCCTGGATACCAGCAAACCGATCATTGAACCGCCCGTATTTCCTGATTATCCTCAGAATACGCAGCAGACCCGCTCAGTAGCCGATGATCCAGATCTGGTCTCCAAAGAAGATGATGAAGAGGATGAAGACGAAGACCTCGACGAGGATCTTGACGAAAGCGTTAATGACGAGTTCGACGAGGATGTGACTGACGTTGCAGAGCCTACTGTGTTCAAAGACGAGGAGTTTCTGGACGAAGACGACGAGGAAGACGATTTCTGAATCCGGTAATCACACGATGTTTTTTTAAAAGCCCTGCGGTACAAGCCGTGGGGCTTTTTGCTTGCAGGAATGAGTAATGCAGTCCGTCTTTTGCCTTATTCAGCAAAAATGTTCTGATTTCTTTCTCCCGCAAATGCTTCCCACCGAAAACAAAGCTGCACAAAGCATTACCCAGGTTATTTCAGCATCCTCGCTCGGTACGCTCATTGAATGGTACGATTTCTACATTTTCGGCAGCCTGGCCGTCATCATCGGTCAGCAGCTCTTTCCGAGTGATGCAGGTGCATCCGCATTGATCAACACCCTTGCCATTTTTGCGGCAGGATTCATTGTCAGGCCGTTCGGGGCGCTGGTATTTGGCCGGCTGGGCGATCTGATCGGGCGGAAATATACTTTCCTCCTCACGCTCGTACTGATGGGCGGCTCCACTTTTCTGATCGGACTGATTCCTTCTTATTCCAGCATCGGGTATGCCGCGCCTATACTGGTACTGATCCTGAGGCTTGTACAAGGCCTTGCCCTCGGCGGAGAATACGGAGGTGCCGCTACCTATGTTGCCGAGCATGCACCGGCAGGCAAGCGTGGCTACTACACCAGCTGGATCCAGACTACCGCCACGCTGGGCCTTTTTCTTTCACTCGGTGTAATTGTACTGACCAAGAATTTACTCGGGGCCGGCACTTTTGCAGACTGGGGGTGGCGTATCCCATTCCTGGTTTCGATCCTGCTCGTGGGTGTATCCATTTACATCCGCATGAAAATGCACGAGTCGCCTGTTTTTACCAAGCTGAAAGCCGAGGGCAAAGTCTCGGCCAACCCGCTCAAAGAAAGTTTTCAGAAACGCGCGAATTTCAAAATGGTATTGCTGGCACTTTTCGGTGCTACGATGGGGCAGGGTGTGGTATGGTATACCGGCCAGTTTTATGCACAGTCATTTCTTGAAAATACCTGCAAGCTCGACTTCAACGAATCGCGCTACATTCTGCTTTGGGCAATCCTTTTTGCCACTCCTTTTTTCGTGATCTTCGGGTCATGGAGCGATAAGGTAGGCAGGAAATGGATTATGCTGACGGGTATGGCGCTTGGTGTGCTTTTTTACCGGCCCATTTATCAGTACTTTCTTGATGCCACCAATGTAAGGGAAATGGAGGCCACCCAGTTGCTGAGTACTTCCGAGCCGGTGGTTGAGCGCGTTTTGATCAAGGATACGAAGGACTCACTCATTACCACTACTGTCACCAAAACACTCCGTAACGGAATGACTTACAAGGAATCGGGCATTGTCACCATTACGGACGATGTGCTGGCACCCGTACCGGCGCCGCAGACCCAGATCCGGGATATTACACTTTCCGGTTCTACCTACCTGATGGTCATTGCACTGGTTTTCTTCCAGGTCCTGCTGGTTACCATGGTTTACGGTCCGATTGCGGCATTCCTCGTAGAGCTTTTCCCAACCCAGATCCGGTATACATCCATGTCGCTGCCGTACCACATCGGCAATGGTGTTTTTGGCGGACTGGTGCCATTTATTGCCACGCTGGTGTCATCGTTCAGCGGTTCCACGCCATTATCAGGATTGTGGTACCCGATCGGGATAGCTGCATTGTCGCTGGTCATCGGGGCAGTGTACATCGACAACCGTATTGACAGAACTGTTACCGATTAAACACGATTTAAAAAATGAAAGGTTTAAAAAAGCTTCTTGGATTATTGTGGATGATACTGGGTCCGGTCATCATTCTGTTTTTATTTATTCAGGCAAATGACAAGATTTCGGCGGCAGCAGCCGGCTTCGCCCGTACGAATACCGCGCTGCAGTGGTCGATCATCATCCTGATCTTCATTCCGATTTGCGCTGGCCTGGTTATTTTCGGGTTTTATGCCTGGAAGGGTGAGTACGACGATTTGCCCGACAGCTCCGGCGACCTTTAAAGCCACGGGCTCTTACAGCATGCTGATCCGGTCCACATTTTGTGGCCGGCCTTATTTATGAAAGAAGAAGTTTTTATCCTCTCCGCAGCCCGTACCCCGATCGGCAGTTTCGGTGGTAGCCTCGCTACTGTACATGCAGCCAGGCTTGGCGCAACCGCCATCACCGGTGCGCTTCAGAAATCACAGATTGATCATGGCCTTGTTGACGAGGTGTTCATGGGCAACGTAGTGTCCGCCAACCTGGGTCAGGCGCCTGCGCGCCAGGCTGCCCTGTATGCCGGCCTGTCTGAAAACGTGATTTGTACGACGGTCAACAAGGTATGTGCCTCGGGAATGAAAGCCGTGATATTGGGAGCCCAGGCCATTCAGCTGGGCGATGCAGGCGTGGTCGTGGCGGGTGGTATGGAGAGCATGTCACAAATTCCCTATTACCTGCCCAAAGCACGTAACGGCTATGCTTACGGTAATGGTGAGCTGGTCGACGGTTTGCTGAAAGATGGTCTTACGGACGTGTACGATCAGGTAGGGATGGGCGTATGCGGCGACAAAACTGCTGAAAAGTATTCCATTACCCGTGAGCAGCAGGACGAGTTTGCCATCACTTCCTATCAGAGAAGCGCCCTGGCTACACAAAGCGGGTTTTTTGATCGTGAAATTGTTCCGGTGGAAGTGCCACAGGCCAGGGGAGGCGAGCCCCTGCGCATTACCGAAGACGAAGAATACAAGAAAGTCAAGTTCGAGAAAATTCCGCTTCTGAAACCTGTATTTTCTCCATCTGGTACTATTACGGCTGCCAATGCATCGACCATCAACGATGGCGCGGCAGCATTGATACTGGCAGGCAGGAATGCAGCATTGAATGCCGGCGTCCAGCCTCTGGCGCGCATTGTGGCCTATGCGGATGCTGAGCAGGCGCCGGCCTGGTTTACAACCACTCCTGTTCTTGCTACACAAAAGGTGCTTGCAAAAGCAGGTCTCACGCTTGCAGATATGGATGTTTTTGAGGTCAATGAGGCATTTGCCGTTATAGTACTCGCCTACATGCAGGCACTTGATCTCACGGCCGACCGCGTCAATTTGTTTGGAGGTGCCGTATCGCTCGGGCATCCGCTGGGCGCCTCGGGAGCGCGCATTATCACCACATTACTATCGGTGTTGGAACAAAAGCGCGGCAGGTACGGCCTGGCAACGATCTGTAATGGAGGCGGAGGCGCGTCAGCCGTAATTGTGGAGCGGCTCTGAGCTTACCGGATCAGGATTTTGAGGCGGTTGTAAAAGCCAGTGCTTTTGAATGTAAAGGTTTTGTGCAGAATATAATTGCTGACAAAGCTGAAACCCATACCTACCAGGTACGAGCCCATTTCGGTAACATTCACCGCTTTTTTAGCAAAGGGAATTTTAACTTCATAAATCCCCAGACCAAAGTAACTGGTCGCCAGCTCGAACGAGCCTACTGTAAAGATCTTGGTAACCCCTAGCGAAATTAGCGCTACCATAAAGAACTTGATCATTTCACGCCTTGTCTGGTTGCTGCGGCGGGCATCAAATGCAAAAAGCTTGGTTAGTACAAACCCGACCACAAAGCCTACCATATAGGACGGAATAATGGAATCGCTCCATGAAATTCCGAACCAATCCTGAATCAAACTACTCGAAACCAACTGAATCACAGCACCAGTACCGGCAACAAGAAAATACGCAATAAGGTCTTTGGAGTTGAAAATCTTATCCTTCTTTAAGGCCACCGGTGTGAGATATCGTTGAAAATGCTACGCGAATGCAGCCCCAATATTAGAAAGAAAATGATCCTGAACCAAAGCTGCGGGCCTAATTCCGTCATGAGACAAGGAATGAGATAGTGAGCGCTGGGGCCGGTATCTGATTCTCTCCGCCCGCATGTTTTCCGCCTTTTTTCATGAAACAACGTATATGGATGGCACTGTTTTTTTAAACCGTGCCGGAAAGGCAGCCTGGCTTCCTTATTCGCTTAAAACCATTTTATGAAAAAACTGATCCTTATCGCCGCAGCTGTACTATCGGGCCTCTCAGCCTATGCCCAACCCGAAACCTGGGCCGTCGGGTTTGAAGTAGGGGAGCCCATCGGGGTCAGCATTCGCAAGTACGGCGACCGCAATGCACTTGACCTGTCTGTGGGAACGTACATAGGTCTGTTTAAAAGCAAAGACAACTATAAAGTGAGCAATGACGATCTGGGAAGCGTAGGGGTATCTGTGAACGCGACTTACCTCTGGTATGTGCCTCTACTCAACGAGCGTATGACCGTGTATGCAGGACCGGGGCTGCAGGTCAATTCGCGGCGGTACTATCCCAACCGCGATATCAAGGCCGTATATACCACCAATGTTTCGCTTGGCCCTTCCGGTACTGCCGGGTTGGAGTTCTTCTTTGCCAACAAGCCGGCTTCCTTCTTTGTGGAAGGAGGGGGCTACCTCGAATTTATTCCCAAGTTCTTTTACTTTAACCCCAATCTGAGCATTGGGCTCAGACACAACTTCTGATGAATTTCTCACTAAAAACCCTCGCCCTGCTTTGCATACTTGCCGCCTCGGCGCTCTCGTGCTCGCAAACCCTGCAACGCCGCTACGACCAGCGGAATGGCACCTACTCGGATAATTACCGGTCGGACAGGTACAGCCGCACTTCCCGGGATGACCGGGATGCCTATCAGCGCGACTACGACCGCCGGCCTGCCGACCGCACTTCGGGTACTCAGGATTATTCAGCCTCGGGGGAGCGCCTTGCAGCTCAGTATGATGAAATGGATAAGCTGGGGGATGACATATTGTTTGAGATCGACATTCTGGATAAACGTTACGACCTGCTGCTGGATGAATACAAATCAGCAAACAAATCCGGAAAGTCAACGATCGCCGGTCAGCTTGACCGAATTACGGATGACCGCCTTGTGCTCTACCGTGCCTATACCCGCATCTACCGGAATGGAAAGTACAACTGGGCTTCGGTGAAAAGTGAGGTGGAGGACTTGCTGAAAAGTATGCAGCGCAACAAGTAAGCCTACCAGCCGGCACCTTTGGTGGCGGTTTTGATCCTGCATACGTAGTCGTCCACGGTGAGGTACAGGGTGGAGCCGTCGTCGCCCCATGCACAATTGGAAGTGAGCGCACCCATTTCGATCCGGCCAAGTAATTTTCCGCCGGGGGTCAGGACCAGTAATCCGCCGGGTCCTGACGACCATAGGTTACCGTCACGGTCTACTTTCAGGCCGTCCGGCAAGCCTTGTTTGCCTGCCTTTACTAGAGGCGTCGCGTCATAAACCAGCCTGCCAGCACCAGCATTTCCCTTTGCATCGAGGGGATAAGCCATAATAACCGCTTTTTCCGGATCCGACTGAGCTATGTACAATGTCTTTCCATCGGGAGAGAATGCAAGACCATTGGGTCGCGTGAGGTCTGCGATCTGCCGGGTTACCCTGCCATCGGCTTCAATGCGGTATACGCCGAATTCCTTCATCTCGCGCGAGGTATCATCCTGCTTTTTGCTCAATCCGTAAGGCGGATCGGTGAAGTACAACAAGCCCGAAACCGGGTGTTCTTCCACATCATTGGGACTGTTAAAACGTTTTCCCTCGAAATTGCCGGCAAGGGTTATCTTACCACCTTTTTCCAGCGGCATGGCCGAAATACGCCGGTCGCCGTGCTCGCACGAGACCAATCTTCCCAGCTTATCGATCAGCAATCCGTTACTGCCCGGCTCATCGCTGTACACGCCGCGCCCGGTATAACCCGAAGGTTGCAGGAAAACCGAAAGACCTGATTTTTCATCCCATTTATAAACCTTGTTTTCCGGTACGTCCGAGAAGAGCAGGTATCCGCCATTTTTCACCCACGCTGGTCCTTCACACCATTGGAACCCCGTGGCAATCACTTCCACGCGGGAGGTTTTGGGCAGTAGTTTTTCAAAAGACGCATCCTCATAAACAACCTGCCCCATGGTGGGATACGTTTTCTGAGCAAAAAGTGCTGCGGGAAAAAAGAGGAGCAGGAGTATACCAAGCCGGATGGGTCTCATAAGTTTCGTTTTTATCTGAAAAGCGGACATGGCAGCCATACCTACTCTGACGGTCACTCAGGGGCGTACTGCCAGAATGAGCGAGGCATAGGGTGCCAGTTCGGCATGTGCTAGTATTCCCTGATGGTCAGGGTCCGTAGAAAAAAGGATTGTGGAAAAAGCCTGCAGGTGGCCAGGGATTATGAGCGGTTTGGTATACCCGGAGAGATTGTGGATGATTACAACCGCTCGCTCGGGATGGGGGCGAAGGTAGGCCAGTAGCTGATCGTCGTGCAGGCAGATCCTTTGCAGGTTGGGTGCAAAAATCTGGTGCAGGGCAGGCTCTTGCTTACGCAGGTGAATCAATGTTTTATAATGATAATACACCGATTGCGGGTCCTGTGCCTGCACGGAAAGGGGCACTACGGTATGTGCCGTCGAAAATTGCGCGTCAATCCAGTGCGTCTTTTCGGGATCATGCTCCTGCTCCGTCCAGATAAACGGCTCCCGGATGTATGGATCGGGCTTGGTACCCAGCATGCCGATTTCTTCACCATAATAAATGTACGGCTGGCCCGGCAAAGTGAGCAGTATACTGGCGGCCAGCTTGATCTTGGCCTGACTATTCTGCACAACACTGCCGATCCGATCCTGGTCGTGATTGGTGAGCATGATCGCATCAATAAACAGGGGATTATACTTTTCAAAAAGGCGGTAGCTGTCGAGCAGGCGTTCAATGAGCATTTCATCGTGTTCCTGGATCAGGACGCGCTGCAATAAAAAGCTGAGTTCGAAGTGAAAAGTAGCATCCAGGTACCGGAAGTAAGGAGCTACCTCGTCATTTTCCGCCCACACTTCGGCCACCGTAAATGCCCCGGGCCGGGTTGCCCGGATGATGCCTGCAAAATATTCCCAGAACCTGGCACTGAGATCTTTTTCCCAATCCGGGAAAATGTGCCTGGCCGCATCCAGGCGGAAGCCGTCCACACCAATATCATTGAGCCAGAAGCTGATGATTTTTTCAAGCTCCCTTCTCAGCTCGGCCGAGTGGAAATTAAGGTCGGGCATGCCTTTGAAAAACAAACCGTAGTACTTTTCAGGATCCTGCGGATTGTCGTGCCAGGGGTATACAACCTGCGAGTCGTCGGAGGTCTCCCTCACGGAAATGCCCAGCTCTTCAATGAGGGCCGGTGTCATCCACCAGTAAAAGTTGCGGAATGCATTTTCAGTCCCCTTGCGCGCCTCCGAAAACCAGGGATGGAGCGTGCTGGTATGATTGATAATCAGGTCGAGATAAATGTGGATCCCGCGGGCGTGGGCCTCATGCAGCAGCGTCCGGAAATCGTCCATTGTGCCAAACTCCGGCTCAATGGCATAATAGTCGGTCACATCGTATTTGTGGTAGCTCGGCGAGGGATGAACCGGCGTAAGCCATATCGCCTCAATCCCAAGATCAGCCAGGTAGTCGAGGCGCGAGATAATCCCGGGCAGATCGCCGATCCCGTCTTCGTTGGAATCACAGAAAGAGCGCACGAAGATTTCGTAACACACACGGGGCACAAATCGGGAACGGGAGGCTGTCATGAAAGTAGTGTGCCGGTACTGCTAGGCCGGAGCGGAAAAGTAAGGTTTTAACATTTGGTAAACCGTATGTACCGGCAGGCCCATGATGGTGTAAAAAGACCCCTCAATACGGGTAATGCCCGTCATGCCGATCCACTCCTGGATACCGTAGGAGCCTGCCTTGTCAAAGGGCTTGTAGCGCTCAATATAGTAAGATATTTCAGCATCGGACAGTTCCCGGAAGAAAACAGCAGCCACGTCAGATACCGTTTCGATGCGGTCGCCGGCAAGCAGGCTGACTGCTGTGACTACTTCATGCCGGCTCCCCGAGAGCATGCCGAGCATCCGCGCTGCGTCTGCTTCATCAGCAGGCTTGCCCAGGACATGGCTGTCTGCAAGTACCACGGTGTCGGCGGTCAGGATGAGCGCCTCCGGGTACAATCCCCGGAATGCCTCCGCTTTCCGGGCGGCAATATAGGCAGCCACATCGCCCGGCGGCAGACTGCCAGGAAAGTGCTCATCAGTGGGGAGCACCTCGGTACGGAACGTAAATCCAGCCTCCGAAAGCAGCTGGCGGCGCCTGGGCGAGTTTGAGGCGAGTACAAGTGGTTTGTTTAAAGTAATCATTGACCTAAAAAAAAGCAGCAGAAAGCAAGTTGGCAGAGATTCGTAAAATATTTTCACCAGCAATGAACCATTCCGGATCCAATTGATGTTATAACATTAAATGTACATACATCGGTATATTTTAGCATCAATACCATGTCCATAGAAACTGATATCAAACAGAAAAAATTTCGAAGCCCGTTTCAGCGTCTGGCGATCAATTTTGTGTATACCTGCAAATGGCTCGAATATAAGCAATCGGAAATTTTCAGGGAACATGATATTTCCGGTCAGCAATATAATGTACTGCGGATTTTAAGAGGCCAGCAGTCCAATCCGATCAAGGTAAGCGAGATCACCGAGCGCATGCTGGACAAGAGCTCCAATACTTCCCGGCTGGTGGATAAGCTGCTGGCAAAAGGCCTGGCCGAGCGTACTTCCTGCGCCAATGACCGCCGGGCAGTAGACGTGGTCATTACACAGGAAGGATTGAGCCTGCTCGAAAAGCTCGATCCGCCGGTAGCAGCCTGGGAGAACCGTTTCAACATCCTTTCAGAGGAGGATGCCAACCGGATGAGCGACATACTCGACCAGCTTCGTGAGCATTAACCCATATTTTTTAACTCAATAAAACAATCAATTCAATTTAAGATGAAAACTACAGTGAAATCAGTGAAATCCTTTGTTGCTGCTCTGGCGGTTGCACTTTTTGTATCCGGCGCTGCATCAGCAGACGATAAAGGCAAGGCTACCAACCTCAAAGTAAATACCTCTAAAAGTGAGCTCACCTGGCTGGGCAAAAAAGTAACTGGTGAGCATACCGGCAAAATCGCCCTGAAAGAAGGTACCATTGTCATGGACGGCAACAAACTAACAGGCGGTAAATTCACTGCAGACCTGAACAGCATTACGTGCACCGACCTTACAGATAAGGAATACAATGCAAAACTGATCGGTCACCTGAAATCCGAAGATTTCTTTTCGGTTGAAAAACACCCGACTGCAACGTTCGTGGTGACCAAAGCAACTCCAAAAACGGCCGGCGTATACGATGTAACCGGAGACCTGACGATCAAAGGCATTACCAAGCCTGTGACTTTCCCCGTAACTGTGAAAAATACAGCAAACGGTGCGGAAGCAACGGGTACCATCACGGTTGACCGTTCCAAATACGACATCAAATACAACTCGAAGTCGTTTTTTGAAAACCTGGGTGACAAAATGATCCACGACGACTTTACCATCGACGTAAAGCTGGTAGCAGGAAAATAATCGCCTGATAATCCGGCATCATCTTCCTATACAAAGGCTGTCCTTCCCGCAAGGACAGCCTTTTTTGTTTTTTATCAAAAACACCCGAAAGCCGACAGCCGAAAGCCGAAAGCCATTCCCTAATTCTCCTCCCGATAAAAAGGAAAATCATCCAGAAAGTGAATCTGTCCGTTCACGGCTTTGAAGCAGTAGTGGCTCATGCCGTTGGTGACGGCAAGATATTGCGGCTGTAACGTGAAATGGTAGCGGCTGATCTGGGCAAATGTGGCTTCACCGATCTTGACGAAAGGCGCCTTGCATTCGACCAGCAAAAAGGGCAGGGCATTGCCGGCAAGCACCATAATATCGGTCCGTTTGGCAAGCGTATGATAGTGCATGCCGGTTTCTACGGCAAAGAGGGATTTAGGGTAACCATAATGGGTAATCAGCAGGTGGATGAAGTGCTGGCGGACCCATTCTTCGGGTGTGAGTGTTACGAATTTGCGGCGTATAATGTCGAAAATATGCGGTTTCCCGTTAACCTGCTTAACTTTATAGGCAAACTCGGGAAGGTTCAGAGATTCCATGAACGAAGATACACATCATCACAGCTTCGGCCAATTAACCTGTTTATTTCATGACTACGAAGGAACAAATCGTCGAAAACTGGCTGCCGCGCTACACCGGAACGGCGGTGGAAGAGTTTGGTAATTATATCCTGCTTACCAACTTCGGGAACTACGTGACCATGTTTGCGGAGATGTTCGGGGTAGATGTGAAAGGCCACGGGCGTGCCATGCAAACCGCAACTGCCAAAGATATTACCATCGTCAATTTCGGCATGGGCAGCCCGATGGCCGCAACCGTGATGGACCTCCTGTCGGCGATCCGGCCCAAAGCCGTATTGTTTCTGGGTAAATGCGGCGGTTTGAAAAAAACACAGGTAGGCGACCTGATCCTCCCCATTGCGGCGATCCGGGGTGAAGGTACCAGCGACGATTACATGCCTGCTGAAATTCCGGCACTACCTTCCTTTCGCCTGCAGAGTACGGTGTCGGCAAGTATTGCCAAGCACAAAAAAGACTACTGGACGGGTACGGTGTATACCACCAACCGGCGTATCTGGGAGCACGATGACAGTTTCAAGGAGTACCTCCGAGCGATCCGTGCCATCGCCATCGATATGGAAACGGCCACGATTTTCATTGTAGGTTTCGCCAATTCCATTCCGCACGGCGCATTGTTGCTGGTATCCGACAATCCATTGGTGCCTGAGGGAGTCAAAACCGAGGAAAGTGATAAGATAGTGACGACAAATTACGTCAAAACGCACCTGGACATTGGCGTGGAAGCCCTGCTGGAATTGGCCCGCTCGGGCGCTTCTGTGAAGCATCTCCGGTTTGAAAACTGATTACTTTTTCACTGTTGTACCGGGCTGCGAATTTTTAGCATCCGCAATCACAAGCACCCAGTCTGTTTCGGGCCCGGCTATGTCCGGCTGGAAAGTGACAGTCCCGCGATTTTGCTTTTTGCCGATCAGCAAAGACGATCCGTCACGCGGATTGTACCAATACACGGCCAACTCGGCCGCATTGAAAACGCCAAGATCAACTGTGACCCCGTGGCCATAGGGCGAGTAAATGAATGCAAAATCTTTGTCCGCGGAGCATGCGGCGACCTGGTAGCCGGCATCTTCCGGATTGGTGTTCAGGATCAGTTGCTGAGCGGGTACAAGCTTTTGCCATGAATACGATTCCGCTAACTTTTTAAGGAAGCCCATGTGTGTAGCACCTGGCAAATCCATCGCAACCTGCCAGTTGGTACGTGCGAAGCCCATGGGCTTGTTACGGGTATTGTCATACATTTGCCACACATCATGGCAGCCGTAAGTGTGGCCTGCTGCTCCCGACAAAAACGCCCACCAAGCAGCCTGCCGCACATCGAAATCGTTGAAGTAGCCCAGCTCGGGCTTCCAGTTTACAGGGTGGTTTTCATACCTGGGTTCGGCATCAAGGGTTGGCCTGGGCGGATTTTTCCCGTAATCTTTCCTAACCATCTTGTAATTTTTCTGGTGCCTGATGCTGTGCCCGGACTGGAAGATGTTAAAATCCAGCCAATCCGCATCATGAAAATACCTGGAAGAGTGGCTTGCGCCGGTAGGGTGGTAAGTGATCAGCTGCGAGCTGCCCGCAACCTTCCTGATTCCGCTTGCCATGGCTTGTATAATGGCCAGATGCTGCTCATTTTCAGGATCGCGGTCACCGCCAAGTACCCAGATGATGTTCTGATTCCGGTATCGCCCGGCCAGGTAGGCTCCATATGCGGCCGCATTTTCCGGCGTAAATATTTCTGGTCCCGGATCCCACTTTTTGCTGAGCTTGTCGCCCCAGGTGGGCAGAAGCGCAATGTAAATTCCCAGCTGTGCTGCCAGGGTAACTACACTGTCGACGTGCAGGAAATACCGCTCATTGGGTTTTGCAGGATTATAATCATTCATTGCCAGGTCGCCATTCCGGTTGGGTACCCGCATTCCCTCAAACTCCGCATTGGCAACTGCAAGTACCACGTTGAAGCCCTTTTTACTGCGATCTTCCAGGTAGGTCCTGGCTTCATCCAGCGTCAGCCTGTGCAACAGCTCCCAAGCCGTATCGCCCAGCCAGAAAAATGGTTTTTCGTTAAAAGTGGAAATGTATCTTTCCCCTTTTTTTACCTGCAAAAGGGGGAGCAATGTTTGTGAAAAAACATCATGCGGTGCATGCAGGCAGCACAGCAGTACCAGCAGAAACTGTTTCATCTGAATAGGAGTTGTTCAGGTAACAATTTAAGAAGTAAATCGCCGCGCGGGCTACTTGCTGCGGGCTATAAACAGAAAATATTCCGTTAAAAAATGCAGGAAGAATCTTTATACGAACGCATAGGAGGTGATGAAGCCCTTCGCCAGCTCACAGACTGCTTTTACGATCTTGTGTTTGAGCATGAACTGATTTCAAGACTTTTTAAAAGCGACAAGGAGCTTATCAAAACAAAGCAGCGCCTCTTTCTGACGCAGTTTCTGGGCGGACCGGAGCTGTATTCCGACGTTTACGGTCACCCCCGAATGCGTGCCCGGCACCTGCCGCATACCATTACCGAAGACGATGCCATTGCCTGGCTTCAATGTATGTCTCAGGCCGTGGGCTCGCTGCCGATCAGCAAAGACCTGAAAGACGAACTGTTTAATCGTTTTCCCCGCACCGCATTTTTCATGGTGAATTCGTAAGAGGTTTGCGGTCCGTTACTTTTGCATTTCGTTGCGTCTAAATAAAAGAGGTTCCCTTTTTGGGAACTTTATTTTTTTTAGCAACTTTGTTTTTAGCCATGCAGCGAATTTTTGTAAAAGGAGCATTGCGATCTTATTGGGAGCAACATCCTGATCTTGAACAATACCTTAAAATATGGTATGAAACTACATTGAAAGCAGACTGGAAGTCACCGGCAGATGTGAAGGAAACCTTTGCAAATGCAAGTATTCTGCGAAGCGGCCGTGTTGTTTTTAATGTCAGGGGTAATTCGCACCGGCTTGTAGCCCGGATTAATTTCGAAAAGCAATGGATTTTTGTTCGCTTTACCGGTACTCACAAAGAGTATGACAGAATTAACGCAAACACAATTTGAACATGAAGCTGATCAAAACAGAAGAGGATTATCAGGCTGCACTGGCACGTATGGAGGTGATTTTTGACACGCCGGCGGGATCTGACGAGAGCGATGAGGCTGACGTGCTTGCTTTGATTATAGATGCCTATGAGCAGGAACATTATGCCATTGACTCACCCGATCCGATTGAAGCCATCAAGGTCAGAATGGAAGAGCTGCATCTGAAACAGGCTGATCTGGTGGACGCATTGGGAGGTAAGAACCGGGTGTCGGAGGTACTGAACCGCAAGCGGAAGCTGACGGTTGAAATGATCCGCAACCTTTCTGCCCGCCTGCATTTGTCTGTTAATACCCTTGTAGCGGACTATGAGCTGAGCCGGTAGAATCAGTTTTTCGTCTAGTGGAGGAATGAATATTTAACCTCAACGGCTGCAAGCCCGGTCCAAAAACAAGAAATTTCTACCTTTGCCGCATGAATTTCAAAGAGCAGTTATCAGATTATCCTGTTTTTGGAGTCGTGGCGAAAGCAGCGGCAGAGCTGGGGGTGGAAGCGTATGTGATAGGAGGGTTTGTCAGGGATCTTATTCTCAAAAGGAGCAGCAAGGACATTGATATTGTTTCCATTGGCAGCGGGATTGAGCTTGCCGAGCTGGTAGCCAGCGAGCTGGGGCCGGATGTTTTTGTAAGTGTTTACAAAAATTTTGGTACCGCACAACTTCGCCAGGGTGAGCTGGAAGTGGAGTTTGTGGGCGCCCGGAAGGAGTCGTACCGGGCCGACTCCCGTAAGCCGGCTGTGGAGGACGGCACATTGAGTGACGATCAGAACAGGCGTGACTTTACCATTAATGCGATGGGTATCAGCCTGAACCCCGCCAACTTTGGCGACCTGGTTGATCCATTTGACGGTACCAGGGACCTCCGGAAAAAAATCATCCGCACACCGCTTGACCCCGAAATTACCTTTTCGGATGATCCCCTGCGCATGATGCGGGCGGTCCGCTTTGCAGCCCAGCTGAACTTTGACATTGAGCCGGATACCTTTGATGCCATCACCCGCATGAAAGACCGGATCAGCATTGTTTCCTATGAGCGGATTTCCGAGGAACTGAACAAGATCATTCTCTCCAGAACACCCTCTTACGGCTTCAAGCTCCTTTATCATTCCGGACTGCTGGCTATCATCTTCCCTGAACTCATTGAGTTGCTCGGTGTCGAAACCATTGATGGTAAAGGACATAAAGATAATTTCTATCATACGTTACAGGTACTCGACAATGTATCCGAGCATACCGATGACCTGTGGCTCCGCTGGGCGGCTATCCTGCACGATATCGCCAAGCCCGCCACCAAAAAGTTCGACCGGAAAGTGGGCTGGTCTTTCCATAACCATGAAGAAATAGGCGCGCGCATGGTACCTGCCATTTTCAGGCGGATGAAGCTCCCGCTTAACGAGAAAATGCGGTTTGTGAAAAAACTTGTGAGGTTGCACCTCCGTCCGATCGTATTATCCAGGGAACAAATCACGGATTCGGCCATGCGCCGGCTGCTGGTGGAAGCTGGTGAGGACATTGAGGCGCTGATGAAGCTTTGCCGGGCGGATATCACCTCTAAAAATCCGGATAAGGTAAAACGCTTCCTGGCCAACTTCGACCTGGTGGAGCAGAAGCTCAAAGACCTCGAAGAGCGTGACAAGCTGAGGAACTTCCAGCCCGTGATTACCGGTGAGCTGATCATGGAGGCTTTTGGCTTGAAACCCGGGCGCGAAGTGGGCGTAATTAAAGAAACCATTCGCGAAGCTATCCTCGAAGGTATTATCCCGAACGAGTACGATCCTGCCTTTGCATTTATGGTGCAGGAAGGTGAGAAAATGGGCCTCACACGCGTAGTTTGACTTTTTTTGTCCATATTTGTTTTTCACAAGTCACCCGATGGATAATTCTCAGTTCAAACGTTTCTTTGGCGCATTGCTCACAATCCTGGGCATTGTAGTACTCCTCTTTGCCTGCATTGCTTTCCTCTCAGACAAGCCCGTACTGGGTCTTACCGTCTCCAAATGGGAGTCAGTTGTTCCTTTTCTGGTAGGTACCGTATTTCTGCTGACGGGTGTCAATCTAGTGAAAGGCTAGGCATTGCGTACCAGTGCTGCCCCAACCGTACATTCAAGGCAGCGCTTCGGGACACAGTAGTGATGGTGCCACTCGATGAGCGCCTGGCTGTCAGCTGCCGTTTTTACCTGCATGTCGAGGTCGGCCCACTGCCGGATGATGTAGTTGTCCTCCGCTGCAATCTGTGACAGCCAGTCCATGGCCCGGTCCAGCATATTACTTTGCTGCTTTTGTCTGGCGTAAGCGACCAGCAGCGGCACCATTGCATTGATGATCAGCATGCTGACTGCGCCTTTGCCCATCGCGGGTACTTTCCCTGAGGCTGTTTTTTCAAACACATAGTGGCTCGTCCAGTAATCCGATTGCTGCTCTGCCAGCCGGCTTTGCAGACCAGCGTGGGAGGGTGCATTGACTACCATCGAAAAAAGGTTGGGTTCACTGCAGATCAGCCGGGCAAACTGCGCCAGCCGCACGGTCGGGAACCCGGCAGGGCGTAATCTTGCAAACTTCCATTCATGCATTTGGATCGCATGCGTGAGCCGGTACTTACTTTTCAAATAACCGAATTCCCGCAAAAGCTGCCGGCAGTAATCGTCCTGGTACTCCGGCATGAGCATGCCGCTGCCTCCGAAAAGCAGCGACTCCACCTGCAACAGGTTGTGCCGGTGCTTTCGGACAACCTTCCAGGGAACTGCTTCCGTAAGCCGCAGAAATACCGGATCGTTCAGCTTAAAACCATAATGCTTGCCGATCCACTGATAAGCCGTCGTGTCCCAGTCCTGCCGCGCCTGGTGGTACAGCTGCATTACTTCTGAAGCCTTCCGATCCAGACGTTCCAGCAGCACCCTGTCGAGCATGGCATACTTGTGGATCATGCCGATTTTACCAAATGACCGGTGACAGGGAATTACCTCTTCGTCATCCTGCAATTGCCGGTACCTGTCGATCATTCCCGCATCTGCAATCTTTTTCAGGGCCAGGCAGGGGAGCAGGGTGCCGTCGCGGCGTGATACCGGGCCGTCATCTTCCCAAACCACATGCAACACCACGCCTTCGTAGGCGTCGTTCGTGTCGTGTGCATGCTGGTACCAGTCCGAAGATCTTACATGGATTTCGACGCTGCCAATCCATTGAACGCCCGCGATCATCAGCCGGGCTTCGAGGAAATCGGGGCCCGCATTCCGGTTCCGGAATCCTGTCCGCAGGATGGAAAGTGCCTGCTTGTCCTCGGTAGCGAGATTTCTGGCATCAAAATATTGAAATTGCCAGATGTAGCTCAGGATATTTTCATTCATAATCAACGAAAAGTGCATGTAGTAATAATGGTACCGGTTTTCTTTGTCCAGACCTGATTAGTTCTGTTCTTTGTACGCTGTTACTGTTGTTTGGTTACTGTTTTAGTAGTAAAAAATTTTTATGTTCCGCCGTCTGCAATTTATTTTGCTCCGCTTCCTGCTGTTTTTCACTGTACTTTCCGTTGTCTGGGTTTTTATTCTGAAATTTTTACCGGTCTGGGTTACGCCCTACATGCTTTCCCGGAAGGTTGAAGCGCTTGTGGATGGGGAGGACTCCGAGCTTTTTCATGATTGGGAACCCTACGAGAACATATCGAAGGAGGTAGCCCTGGCGGTGGTAGCCTCCGAAGACCAGAACTTTCCCAAGCACTGGGGATTTGATTTCAATCAGATTTACAATGCGGTGAAAGAAAAGCGCAAGCGGGCGCGGGGTGCCAGCACCATATCGCAGCAGGTTGCCAAGAATGTTTTTTTATGGCACGGCCGCAGCCTCGTCCGTAAAGGTCTTGAAGCCTATTTTACGATCCTCATCGAGCTGATCTGGGACAAGGAACGCATTCTGGAAGTATATCTGAATGTAGCGGAAATGGGTAAAATGACCTTTGGCGTAGAGGCGGCATCACTCCGGTACTATAATAAATCAGCAAAAAAGCTGAGCAGGCACGAAGCTGCACGCATTGCGGCAGTGCTGCCCAATCCCATCCGGTTTTCCATCAAAAATCCGTCTGCATACGTCAACAAACGAACCAACCAGATCGTCCGGCAGATGCGGTACCTGGGCGGCCAGAAATATATCGACGAGCTTTGATTGCGTCCTGAGTGCATTGGTGACGGTTTTTTCAACATCACCCTGATCAGCTGCCGCAGCATGTACTGATCTTTGGGACATGCATTAAATCAGAAATTACAGGAGTTACTTCCTGGCTACGGCCTTGTTCTTTTCTTTCAGGAGGCGATAAGTGCGGTGATGCGCCATAGCGGGGTCGAGCTGCTCAAACAATCCCCTGGTTTTGAGTGCATACCAGTAATTTTTGAGCAAATACAAACTCACGTAGGAAGCAGGGTGGGCGGCAATAAATGCTGTGGTCTTGTTCAGCATGTCAATGCGGGAGGCTTCCTGCCGGGCTACCCAGGCGCGGGCACTGTCCAGGTTCCCGATTTTCCGGGCCAGGTTTTCTTCCAGTACCAGTTCCCGAAGGCGCTTGTCTGCCGGCCGCTGAATGCTGTCGCGGTAAGCCACCCAGTCGAGGTTGCTTTTGGAATGCGACACTGCGGACCGGGCAACATCCCCGGTATCCAGCCTGATCTCTGTCCCCGACTCAAAGAAAAACGTCAGGGTGCCTTTTAATCCGGAAACCTGAAACTGGTACAGGTCGGGGAGCAGGCTGCGGTCCATCTGAAGGTGCGTGGTATCGTAGCCGAGCTGAATGGAATGCACCACAGCCGCAAATTCCTTCTCCCGTGTCAGGAGCAGCGCCTTCCGCTCATTCAGCTTTTTAGGGGCTTTGATACGGATGGTGACGGCCTGAGCAGCGGCCAGTCTGGTAAAAAGAACAAAAAGGAATACGACAACGGACGTTCGCGTCATGGAGCAGCTTTTCAGTAGGCAGGTTCCCGAAGGTAACGAAAAAAGCAGCCGGAGCAGGTGCCCCGGCCATACGATTATTTGAGTACTGCCTTCACAACCACAGGCTGGTGATCGGAAGGGTAGCGCTGCTCCAGAGCGTCGGTCAGGACACCATATTTCAGCACGTCGATATTTTTGCCGGTAAAAATATAGTCGATGCGGTTCTCCATTTTTGCATCAAACTTGAAACTGTTGAAGGTTCCTTCCGGTCCGTAAGGTTTGTCTTTCGTTACTTCATGCGTATCGTTCAGGATGGTTCGGATGGTCTGGATCTGCTCGGTCTCAGGGGTAGAGTTGAAGTCACCGGTGAGGATTACGTTTGACTTTCCGGCGATTTCACTGATTTTTTTAACCATTAAATGTCCCGACTGCCGGCGTGCCTCTTTGCCCTGGTGGTCAAAATGTACATTGAAAAAATAAAAGGTCTTTTTAGTCGTCTGGTCCTGGAACTGTCCCCACGAACAAATGCGGTTACAGCAGGTTGCATCCCAGCCCTTGCCGGGTACGTCAGGCGTTTCGCTCAGCCAGAAGTCACCTGATTTCAGCAGCTTAAAGCGGCTTTTTTTGTAAAATATGGCCGAATGCTCGCCGCCTTCCTTTCCGTCGTCCCGCCCTTTTCCGTAGTAGGCATAGTCCGTCAGTTCCGCCACATCCTTCAATTGGCCCACCAGCGCTTCCTGCACACCAAAGATGTCGAAGTCGTGAAAACGGACAAGGCCTTTTACCATTTCTTTCCGGTTTGGCCAGGCATTGACACCATCATTGGGCGTATTGTAGCGCAGGTTGTAAGATGCGACCGTGAGGACGTTGTTCTGGGAAAATGAGGTGCCTGCTGCGACAACCAGCAGCATACATACTAAGAGCAGTCTTTTCATGATGTGGAATTTGATTCGTACAAAAATAGAGGAGACCCGCATGGGGCCTCCCGGTTCGACAAAAAATCTTTTGTCAGGCTTTCCCTTTTTTCGGCAGCAGGAACTTCCCTACGACTTCACCATCGTCCCGGATCATCTTCACGTCGAGCTGCTTGCGGGTCGCATGTAGCTTGATCAGGGTACGCTTGCCTTCCAGCGGACCGCCCCCGATCATGATCGGGTAGTTATGGGTGGTATCGGGTTCGTGGGTCATGTAGCGATGCGTGTGTCCGGAAAGCTGCAGGTCGATCTTTGCTTTATTTAAAATGGGCCCGAATACCTGCTGACAATGCATCGGTCCGTGCCAGTCGCCCGAATGATAGGGCGAAATATGGATCAGTACAATTCTGAAATCGGCATTTTTGAAATCAGCGGACTGTACCTCTTTTTCCAGCCATTTGCCCTGTGCTTCCCGGTAGCGGTCAAATGCCGACAGCCCGCCGTACTCCACGCTGTCGTCGGTTTTATCCTCACCCGAATCCAGCACCACAAACCGTACCGGACCGCGGGTAAATGCGTAATAGTATTTGTTTTCAGGATACGCGTAGTAGCCGGAAATGTGGCGCGAAAAGCTCCCGCGGCATTCGTGGTTACCCTGCGTAAGGATAAAAGGGAATTCCGTAGCAAAAATGTCCACACAAGGTTTGATCAGGTGATCGACCATCTGCTGCTCTTCCGTGACCCAGTCAAAACAATCGCCATTGAACACCACGAAGTCATAGTCGCGGGTATTGCCTGTGTAGCCGTGCCGGTAAAGCAGCTGCGGAATGATCTGCGGACGGTCGTGAATATCATTGAATACCACCATTTTGAACTCGTCCTCATTTTCAGCAGGCGTTTTAAACCCGAACATCGCACTCGATATCGTTTCGCCGAATTCCACCTTGGAGCCTTTGTAGCCGAGTACATCCGTGGATACGATCTTGTATTTGTGCTCGGTGCCGGGTTTCAGGTCTGTGAGAGTAATTTTATTGATCCGGTTGTTGGCCTCGATCAATCCGTTGGAATACCCGAATTCACGTTTGCTGGTGTAAGTACCCGCACCGTATTCCAGCCAGCTGAAAGCGTTTTTGTGCGTGATCCACATGATCGTTACTTCATTCGGGCCGAGGTTCTGAAGGTAGGGACCCGCCACAAAGTGGTTTTTCTCTTCGGCTGCACCCGCAGCGGCCTGCGAGGCAGACAGCGGCAGCAGGCTGAGTGCCCCGATCTGCGACATTTTCTCTAAGAATGACCTTCTGTCTGAAAGCATATGGGTTAAAGGTTTAGGAATAATCAGGATTTACTATTCCCAGTTGGGGTTCTGGGTAAGGTTGGTATTCAAAAGCCGCTCTTGCCTGGGGATCGGATAAAGGTAGTCCTTGTTCTCGTCGAACTTCTTGGTAATGTGACCATTGATCACCATGTTCCCTCCTTTGCTGCCATTTTCAAGCAGGATTTCGCTTCCCAGTTTCAGGAGTTGTGCACCGGCGATGTTGGGTTTGGTGCCTTCGTAAATCACCAGGTCAACTTTTCCATTCTTGTCGAGGTCATAGCTGCCCGGACCGGGAAAGTACATGCCTTTGAACTGTCTGGTCAGGGCCTGTCCCTCTTTCCAGCGGATAATATCGTCCCAGCGGAAGAAGTTTTCCATGACCAGTTCAATGCGGCGCTCACGCCGGATTTCCAGAATCACGCCTGCATTTTTGCCCGTCACGTGGGTGTACATCTCCGCCTGGTAGGGATCGGGTTTGGCATTGGCATTCGCCATATCAATGTTGGGCATGCCTACCCGGCCGCGGGTAAGTCCGGTGGACAGTTCCAGGTCTACCTGGGTCAGCGTGCCTTTTTCGGCTTTGGCTTCGGCATAGTTCAGCAGTACCTCGGCGTAGCGGAAAATCGGCATGTCAGTAATATCCTTGTTGAAGGTGTCCCATTTGGGCTCGGACACAAACTTGATCAGCTGGTATCCCGTGCTGGTTGCACCAAACTCGGGTACCAGTGGGGTTGTTTCACCAATGCGGGTATAGCCCGGCGTGCGGATGGTTTGTGTAAGGCGCGGGTCGCGGTTTTGGACCTCCTCGAAAAACTGCATGGTTTCGTACCCTTTTACATTTGTGAACGGGGTGCCATCCTTCATCAGGTAGCTGTTTACCAGCTTCTTTTCCAGACCGGGTTTGCCGTAGGAGGCTGTCATGGTGTAGTAGTTAAGGTTGTGATAAACCTGCAACTCGTCGCTGAAATCACGCGCAAGGATGATCTCGTCTGCGATGGCATTGTCGGACGCAAAAAGTCTTAAATACGCGGTTTCGGGTGTGGCTTTGTAGATCGTGTACCCACTATTTTTTATCAGGTCCTCCGAGGCGGCGATGCAGGCATCGAGGAAACGGTCGGCGTCGGGCAGGTTGAATTCCGTATGGTATTTACGAAAAGTACCCTCATACAAGCCCACGCGCGACTTCAATGCCAGCGCAGTCCATTTAGTGACGGTGTTCACCTGACGGCCGGTTGCCAGGTTTGCAATCGCATAGTCCAGGTCAGCCATCACCGAATCCATCACGAGCGTACGCGGATCGCGGGCCTTGGTCAGCAACTGCTCGTCCGTGATCTCGATCGTGGAAGTGTACCAGGGTACGTCACCAAACCTTTTGACCATCCCGAAATAGAAATACGCCCGGAAGAAGCGGGCCAGACCATTGTAGCGGGCTACCGCCGCCTTGTCCGGGCATTTTCCCGAATTGGCGAGGAAGTAGTTGATGTTCCGCAGGTTGGTCCAGGACCAGCCGCCGCCACTCGTGGGAACAATGCGCGTACCCTGCAGTTCATCGCGCAATGCATTTTTTACCACATTATCCGCATCTTCATTATACACATCCTCTGCATCCGGCAGCATGTTGTACAGCGAGTTGGTATAAAGCAGCAGGTCGTTTTCGGTTTTGAAAAATGTCTCGGGTGAAATCGCGTCCATAGGAAGCTGGTCCAGGTCACAGGATACCAGTCCGAGGGCCAGCGCAACAATGGTTATCAGGAATTTTTTCATGATCGTCTGGGATAAATGAGCCGGCTGTTATCAGAAATTAATGCTCAGGCCGGCAGAGAATGTTTTGGAAAGCGGGTAGGTACGGCCGTTGGTGGCATCACCGTCAAATTGCTCGGGATCAATGTACTTGGAGCGCAGCGGCGTGTAAGTCAGCAGGTTTTCACCGCTCACATACACCCTTGCATTGGGAATCCGTACTTTTTTGGTGATCGCCGGCGGGATCGTATAACCGATCACGACGTTTTTCAGTCTCAGGTAACCAATGTTCTGGATGTAGCGGTCATTGCGCGCCTGCAGGTCGCCACCGCCGTTCAGGGCTGTGTAGCCTCTCAGCAGCGGGAAGTAGGCATCCTGGTTTTCGGGGGTCCAGACATCCTTTTCAAACTCCCTCGGAATAAAAGAGTAGTAAGGCCGGGAGTAAGGTCCCCAGAATTTATCCGCATTGGAGCCGGGATACCAGTGCCTGCGCAGGATACCCTGTGCCAGTGCTGAAATATCGAAACCGTTCCACGAAGCGCCCAGGTTGATACCGTAGCGAAAGCGCGGGCTGCTGTTTCCGATGATTTTCAGATCGCCATGGTCGGCCAGGGTATTGGCACCTTCGCTGATTTTGCCATCCCCGTTGAGGTCAAGGAATTTGAGGTCGCCCGCCTGCAGCTTGCTCCAGTCGCCCGGAGCACTCAGGCGCTGCTTGTTGACGATCGTCTGATCGATGGTGTATGCCTGGGCCTCCTCATTGGTTTTGAACATACCGTCAATGGAGTAGCCCCACATTTCACCGATCCGCTGGCCTACGTAGCGGTTGGACAGGATCTTGTTCGGGTTGTCATACCGGGTGATCTTCGATTTGTAATCCGATACGATAAAGGATGCATTGTAGGAGAATATCCTGCCCGCCAGCTTGGTCTGATTGCGCCAGGACAGGGACAGCTCAAACCCTTTTGTCTGCAGGTCGCCTGCATTTTCTGTCGGCACGGTTGCGCCGTACACGGCTGGCAGCACCTTGCCCGGGATCAGCATGTCGGTGGTTTTTCGAATGTATGCATCCACCGAAAGGTTCAGCCTGCTTTTAAAGAAATCGGCATCCAGACCCACATTCGAAGTAGTCGCTTTTTCCCACGTCAGGTTGGGCGAAATGGGGTTGGGGCTGTTGACGTAATTGAGCTTCTGGCCATTCGTGATCCACGACGACAGGGATGTGGGCATGGACGAAATGTACGGATAGTAGCTCGCCGAGTTGTTGTTGGGCGGCAGCTGGTTGCCGAGCGTACCATAGGAAGCGCGTATTTTAAGGTTGTTCACGGCACCCTTTACCGGCTCAAAAAACTTTTCCTCACTGATCCGCCAGCCGGCCGAAACAGACGGGAAGAAACCATAGCGCCTGCCTTCTCCAAAACGGGAAGTACCATCGTAGCGTCCGTTTACTTCGACCAGGTATTTGCCCATGTAGTCATAATTGAGGCGGAAAAATGCACCGAAAAGTGAGTACTGGTAGGAGCCGCCCTCTGTCAGCTGCTCGCCCGTACCCAGTTCCAGGTCATTCAGACTTTCTGACAGCAGGTTTTTCCGCGCGCCATAGAGCCGTTGGTGCTTCTTGCTTTCCGAGTTCATCCCCAGCGTTCCCGACAGGTAATGCTTGCCGAAGGTCTGATTGTACGAGGTAAAAACATTGACCACATTCATGGGATCAAACCAGAAGGTCCTTTTCAGCTGGTCCGTATTGTAGTTGGGTACCGACGTCAGAATGCCCGGCTGAATGGAGTATTGGGCTACCGCAGCGCGGTACCAGTCATCAGCGATATAGAACGAGTAGGAGTGATTGGCGACCAGGTTCCAGTTTTTGGTAAAATCAAGGGTAACGGTATTGATCGTCGTCAGCTCGTGAATTTTCTTTTCACCACCGGCAACACCTTTGAGCAGGTTGGCGAACAGTCCGTCACCAATGGAATAGTTGTTTTTCAACGTGTTGTAAGTTGCGGTCCCGTCCGGGTTGCGGGGTGCATAGGCTGGCAGTGCATGCACGGTAATCGCCACAAAGTTGGCATTCGCGCCTCCTTCAAGTCCCGGATATTTGTATCTCGAATCGAAGTACTGGGTATTATTGCTCACCTTCAGCCAGGGCGTGAGCTGTGCATTGATCTTGCTCCGCAGGGTGTAGGAATTGTAGCGGTCGGTATTGAGACGCATGATACCATCCTTCTGAAACATCGAGCCCGAGAGGAAGTAGTTCACTTTTTCGGTTCCGCCGGACAGGTTCAGGTTGTGCTGCATGGATGGTTGCGACATGTTGAAAATCGTATTCCACCAGTCGTAATTGCCATAATAGTTGTAAATGTCTTTGCCATTCACATTCTTAACAACCGTCCACGGCCTGGCCGGGTTTTCTGTTTTGTCATAGCGGCGCGCTTCGAGCTCGGCATAATCCTCTTCCGAGTAGCGGGTATAGGTATTGCCCGTAGCGCGTTTGAATGCCTCATCATTAAGCATCGTATGCTCATACCCGTTGGTCAGGAAGTCGGTGCTGACCGTCGGGGTAGACCAGCCAAAGTTGTTGCTGTAAGATACGCTGGTCTTGCCCGACTTGGCTGTTTTTGTAGTCACCAGAATGACCCCGAATGCGCCCCGGGCTCCGTATATGGCCGAAGCCGCCGCATCTTTCAATACCGAAACAGACTCTACATCGCCCGGATTGATCCGGTTGATATCGCCCGGAACCCCGTCGATCAGCACGAGCGGCCCGCCGCCGTTGATGGAGGTTTCGCCCCGCACATTGAGACTCCCGCTCGAACCTGGCTGGCCCGTACTGAACGTGATGTTCAGGTTAGGCACCATGCCCTGCAGAATCTGCGACATGTTGTTCAGGGGCCTGTTTTCGAGATCTTTGGCTTGTACCTGGCTCACGGCGCCGGTCAGGTTTACCCTTTTTTGCGTACCATAACCCACTACTACCACTTCGGAAAGCGCTTTATTATCTGGTTGCAGGCTGATGTCGACCTGGGTGCGGTTGCCTACCACTACCTCCTGCGACGCATACCCTACAAAGCTGAAAACCAGTATGGATTCCACATTAGGCACCGTGAGGGTAAACTTGCCGTCGGTGTCCGTGGTCGTACCCTGGTTGCTGCCTTTCAGTACCACACTTACGCCCGGGAGCGTACCCTGTCCGTCCGCTGATGATACTGTCCCTTTTACCGCAATGTCAACCGGGAGCACATAGTTATGGAGCCTTGTTTCAAGGTCCAGTATCACTGCTTCTTCCTTGCCGGTTCTGGTTCTGGCAAGCACAATTTGGTCATTGATAAGGCGGAAGCTGATTCCATTGGGTGTCAGCAGCTGGTCGAGCACCTTGCCGAGCTTCTGATGTTTTACCTCAATGCTTACATGTTCTTTGAGCGAAACACGGCTGCTGTACACAAAGCGTGCACTTACCTGGTCCTGGATCTCGTCCAGGGCCTCTTTCAGAGATACGTTTCTGAGCGTAAGCGACATATCCTTGCTCAGGATGGATTGGGCGGCGCTTTCCTTCGCATAGCTCCCGCCCGCAAGCAGAGAGGCCAGAACCCATTGAAGCAATCCGATGCGCATGATTTTTCGCCAGTTTACAGGCTTGTCAGGTACTGATTTTTGCATAATTTTGATTGTCTGATGGTTGAGCACTGTTGGATTTCAGATCATCCGGATGCCGGTGGTACGGCGCCGGGGATCGCGAGCTTGGCCGGGAGTGGTGGTACACTTCCGGTCTTTCGTTTTCAGGGTGGGAGTGAGGCTGTCGGCATGTTTTCAGGTTAGGTTTTATTCACAACCGGCCCCGCTGATCGTCACAATCGAACCTGCAATCGCATAGGTGGCATCAAGCGATGTACATACCATTTCGAGTATGATGGGCAGCGGGTCGGCATCAAAGCGGGCGGTAAGCGTGCAGGAGGCCAGTTTGGGCTCTGCCAGCTCGATACGGATGTTAAATCGTTTTTGCAGCTGATCCACCACCTGCCTGAGGGGTGTTTCTTCAAAATCAATGGAAACGGGCTGGTAAATTTCCCTGCGTGCCTGTTCCTGCATGATTTTGGCCGTCAGTTTGCGCGATGCTGTTTCAAAAAGCGCTTGTTCCTGGGGTTTCAGCGTCACCTGCTGTGCACGTTCGCCTGGGTCGGGTGCCGTAACCTGTACGCTCCCCGTCACTACGTCAATCTGGAAAGTTTTTTGCGCGCGTACTGCTTTTACATTGAAGCTCGTACCCAGTACGCGGATCATCATCTCGCCGCTGCTGATCAGGAATGGACGGGATTTATCCTTTTTGATATCAAAAAAACCTTCGCCTGAAAACGTCACCCTACGCTGGTTTCCGGAAAATGCTCTGGGATAAACGATCTCGGCACCCGGATGCAGCTGCACGGTACTGCTGTCGGGGAGGACAAAGGTCACAATGCGGCGCTCTGCATTGACAAACCGCCGGGTTTCGGCTGGCGCTGCCGGGTGCAGCTGAATTGCCGAGATGTCAGCGTTGTTGTCTGCGTGTTTCTGAAAAAAGTAAATGCCTGTTACCAGCGCAATGGAAGCCGCAATGCCCGTGAGCCAGCCCCAGCGAAGCTTGCGGTGAGGTTTTTCATCCGTCTCACGTATTTCCGAGAGGATATGCTCAAAGGTATTTTCCTGTAGATGCTGCTGCTCTTCCGGAGGCAATGTGCCCAGAAAGTCGGCTTCACCGGTAAGCGACGCATACCAGGCTTCCACCTGTTTTTTTTCAATACCAGAACGTTGTCCTGCCAGGTACTTATCGAGTAGTTCGGGAGATATGCCAGGTTGCTGCATGCGTAGGAAGTCTTTTCAGCTTCGAAGTCGCAGGCCGGAGGGAGTACCCTTAGTGGTTGTAAAAAAAAATCAGCAGAAATGAAAAAACAGCAGCATGTAGATCATGTGTTCCCTCAGCCGGGACCTCAGAATGCGCAGGGCTTTGGAAATATGCTGCTCCACGGTCTTATCAGAAATCGCGAGCTGGCCGGCGATCTGCTTATTGGAAAGACCCCGCCGGCTGAGCACAAACACTTCCTGGCATTTGGGGGGCAGCAGGCGGAGTGCCCGCTCGAAGTTCTGACTGAGGTCGTCGGCGATTACCTGCTCGTCGGCCTCGCCCGAAGCCAATGCCGTACTGTCAAAAGCCCATTGGTCGTAGTGGCGGCGTCGCGTAAACTCGCAGCGGTAGAAGGAAATGATCCGCTTTTTGGCCGCCGAAAAAAGAAACACACGACAGTTGCCCACCAGGGTATCCGCACGTTGCTGCCAGATGGATACAAATAGCTCCTGCACAACTTCCTGTGCCGAAAAACGGTCATTGACCTTGCTGTAAACGTAGTTGAAGAGCTCCGGAAAATAGCGCTTGTACAACTCGGCAAAGGCAGACTCATCCTGGTGCTCCCTGACCAGCAGAAGGATATTTTCATCGGAACAGTTTGCGTAAAAGTCGTTCATAACGAAGATGGCCTAAACAGTTCGGGACCCGCGGAGCGGGCTGGACTCACAAAAATCGGGCGAAAATTTATTTTTAGGTCGTTCAGTCTGATTAAGTATTCTGACTCTTTTTTTTACTTTCTTAATAAAAATTTAACCTTAAACAGGATCATCATTCCGGAATTTTGCGTAAAGTCGGTTACGTACCGGTATATGGATGGTACTTTACCTCTACAAGCAAAAAAGTTTATGCACAACTATCCCGAGCCGTCAATCCTGGTGGCTATTGACTGCATCATTTTCGGATTTGACGGAAAGGATATCAAGCTACTGCTGATCAAAAGAAACTTTGAACCCGAAAAAGGCAAGTGGTCGCTGATGGGAGGTTTTCTGGACAAAGAGGAGGGGCTGTCCGAAGGTGCCAGCCGGATCCTGTACAATCTCACCGGTTTGAAAGACATCTACGTAGAGCAGCTTGAAACCTTCGGGTGTGTGGTGCGTGATCCTGTGCAACGTACCGTATCAGTGGTTTTTTTTGCATTGATACAGATTGAAGACCATGATACCGAAGCTGTAAAATCCCATAATGCTTCCTGGATTTCCCTGGAATGCAGGCCCAGGCTCATTTTTGACCATGAGGAAATGGTGCGGCTCGCTATTGAACACCTGAAATACAAGGCTGCCCTGCACCCAATCGGGTTTGAGCTGCTGCCTGAACGATTTACCATCCCGCAGTTGCAGAAACTGTATGAGGCGATCTACAACATACCCATCGACCGCCGCAATTTCAGCCGCAAGCTGCTCTCGACCGGGCTGCTGATCGATACGGGACAAAAAAATAATAACGGAGCTACTAAAAAAGCAACATTATACCGGCTGGACAGCATCCGGTACAAGGAGAAATTTCACTCCTTCTGGAACTTCATGCCCGATTCAATGAAGCAGGCATAGGGGAAAGAGCCTGCATTTCAGTCACCTTTACAGCCATGACAATGTTTGGTTGTGAGCAGACTTAATTGTGTCAATGTTACACCAAAAATAAAATGAATTATATTTGTTAGCTGCTAAATTAAATTTGATGAGATCATTCCTCAACCTAAACCCTGAGTATTCATGGAGGAGCATTATGTAATTGGGATTGACTTCGGTACCGACTCCGTGCGGGCACTGGTCGTGAATGCACATACCGGCAAGCAGGCGGGCACGGCCGTGCAGGAGTATGAGCGATGGAAAAAGGGACTTTACTGCGATCCGTCGGTATCTATGTTCAGGCAGCACCCGCTGGACTATCTCGAGGCCATGGAAAGTGCGGTCACAAGGGCATTGGACCAGGCCGGGGACGAGGTGCGGCATGCTGTAAAAGGAATATCCGTGGATACGACGGGGTCTACGCCCGTGGCGGTAGACCGGGAAGGAACTGCGCTGGCATTGCTGCCCGAATTTGCCGGAAACCCGAATGGTATGTTCATCCTCTGGAAAGACCACACGGCCAATGCAGAAGCCGGCGAGATTAACCGCCTGGCGCGTGAGTGGTCTACGGATTACACCCGGTACGTAGGAGGTATTTATTCGTCGGAGTGGTTTTGGGCAAAAATCCTGCACACGCTGCGGACAGATGCTGCCGTGCGTGAAAAAGCTTTTTCCTGGGTGGAGCATTGCGACTGGATCTCGGCGGTGCTGACCGGGAATACCGATCCGCTAACGCTGAAACGCTCCCGCTGTGCTGCCGGTCACAAGGCATTGTGGCACCAGGATTTTGAAGGCCTGCCTTCCAATGAATTCTTTGCGCACCTGGATCCGGTGCTCGACGGTCTGCGTGAAAGGTTGTTCTCAGAAACCGAAACTTCGGATCATGCGATGGGTACCATCTCGGCAATGTGGGCTGAAAAGCTGGGACTTCCTGCGAATGTAGTGATCGGGGTGGGCGCATTTGATGCACACATGGGTGCGGTAGGCGCCCTGATCGAGCCGTATTCACTTTGCAAGGTGGTGGGTACTTCTACCTGCGATATGCTCATTGCCCCCAATGAAGAAGTAGAGAACCTGCTGGTACGCGGCATTTGCGGACAGGTAGACGGTTCCATTGTGCCGGGCATGCTGGGCATGGAAGCCGGACAATCGGGCTTTGGTGATATTTATGCGTGGTTTGCCCGCTTGATTACGGTACCTGTCAAAGAGATTTTGGGTGACGAAGCTGCTGCTTCGCTCGCTGCTGAGCTCATCCCGCATCTGGCACGGCAGGCGGCGCTTCTGCCCGTAACCGTGCAGGATCCCGTGGCGATCGACTGGTTTAACGGAAGGCGTACACCGGATGCAAGTCATACGCTCAAAGGTGGGATTCTTGGTCTGAACCTGGGCAGCGACAGTGCTCGGATGTTTAAAGCATTGGTGGAAGCTACTGCATTTGGCTCAAAAAGCATTGTTGAGCGTTTCCGGAGCGAGGGAGTACCTATTCACCAGGTGATCGCGATCGGTGGCGTAGCTAAAAAGTCGGCCTTCGTCATGCAAACGCTCGCGGATGTGCTGGACATGCCCATTAAAGTTGCGTCGTCTGAGCAGGCCTGTGCACTGGGTGCGGCCATGTTTGCGGCGGTGGCCTCGGGGGTACATGCAACGTTGCCCGAGGCCCAGGAGGCGATGAGCGGCGGCTTTGATACCGTGTATGAGCCCCGGCCGGAGCAATCGGCTGTTTACAGGGTGCTGTATGGCAGGTACCTTGCAGCAGGGCATTTTATGGAAAACGATTTTTTACAAAGACTGGAAAATATTACAGGAGAAGCTGTCGCGGGCATTGTCGGCGACCTGGCCTGAACCCTTTACAATTTTATTCTCACTCATCCACCGAATGATAGATCTGAAACAATTTGAAGTCTGGTTTGTTACTGGCAGCCAGCACCTGTATGGAGAAGACACGCTCCGGCAGGTAGACGGACATTCACGCACGATCAGTAACTTCCTCGACCAGCATCCGGACATTCCCGTGCGGATTGTATTCAGGCCGGTCGTTAAAACACCGGACGAAATATATGAGGTACTGCAGCAGGCCAGCAACAGCAGTCAATGCATAGGGGTTATTGCATGGATGCATACTTTTTCTCCCGCTAAAATGTGGATCAGAGGCTTGCAGGCCTTACAAAAACCCCTGCTGCACCTGCATACCCAGTTCAACAGTGAAATTCCCTGGTCGGAGATTGACATGGACTTCATGAACCTCAACCAATCGGCGCACGGCGACCGGGAGTTTGGCTTTATGATGACCCGCATGAAGCTGAACCGGAAAGTAGTAGTCGGGCACTGGCAGGATACGCGGGTAGTTGCCGATATCGACCGGTGGGTGCGGGTGGCAGCAGCACGCCACGACCTGAAAGGCGCACGTATTGCGCGGTTCGGGGATAATATGCGGGAAGTAGCCGTGACGGAAGGTGATAAGGTGGCCGCCGAGCTGGCCTTTGGGTTTTCTGTCAATACCTATGCAGTAGGTGACCTGGTACAGGTGATCAATGCGGTTCCCGACAACGAAGTTGCGGCGCTGGCAGCTGCCTATGGTGAATTGTACGCACTGGCCGATGCATTGAAAGAAGGAGGAGCGCAGCATACCTCACTGACTGATGCCGCCAGGATTGAGCTGGGACTGCGTCATTTTCTTGAAAACGGAAATTTTAAAGGCTATACCAACACATTTGAAGATCTGCATGGCATGAAGCAGCTGCCGGGCATAGGTTCGCAGCGGATGATGGCAGCGGGCTTCGGCTACGCCGGCGAAGGCGACTGGAAGACAGCCGCCATGGTGAGGGCCTTGAAGGTCATGGCCAGCGGAATGCCAGGGGGAAATTCGTTTATGGAGGATTATACCTATCATTTCAGTCCGGGTGAAAACCTCGTGCTGGGCGCACACATGCTTGAAATTTGCCCGACTATCGCCCGCGACAAACCCTCATGTGAAGTGCATCCGCTCGGCATAGGCGGAAAAGAAGATCCCGTACGGCTCGTTTTCAATGCATCTGCGGGCCCGGCAATTAACGTCTCGCTGGTTGACCTGGGCAACCGGTTCAGGCTGCTGGTGAATGAAGTGGAAGCTGTGGAAGCGCCGCATGCATTACCGAAGCTGCCCGTTGCACGTGTTCTCTGGAAACCTCAGCCCGACATGCATACCGGCTGCGCAGCGTGGATTTATGCGGGTGGAGCACATCATACCGTGTACAGCCAGAACCTCAGCGTGGAGCATATCGAGATGTTTGCGGAAATGACGGGTACCGAGCTGGTGGTGATAGACAAGGATACAACCTTGCGCCAGCTGAAAAATGAGCTGCGATGGAGTGAAGCGTATTATCGTTAATGAAAGAAAAATGTCGAACTATACTTACCTGAAAGAGGCTGTTTATGAGGCCAATATGGAAATACCGCGCGAGCAGCTTGCAATTGCGACCTTCGGGAATGTGAGTGGTGTTGACAGGGCTGCGGGGGTGATGGCGATCAAGCCCAGCGGTGTTCCGTACCACAGGCTGCGGGTTGAGGATATTGTCGTGCTCGACCTTAATAACGTGGTGGTGGAAGGTACCATGCGTCCCTCATCGGATACCAAAACGCATGCATTGTTGTACAGGAGCTTCGCAGGCATTGGCGGGGTTTGTCATACGCATTCCACGTACGCCGTAGCATGGGCGCAGGCACTTTTGCCCATTCCTAACCTGGGTACCACCCACGCCGATCACCTGACCGTAGCCGTGCCGGTAACGGATGTGATGTCGGACGAGATGATCCTGCGTGATTATGAGACCGAAACGGGCCATCAGATCCTGGACTTGTTCAGCAGGGGATCACTCAACCCGGAGGAGGTGGAAATGGTACTGGTAGCCTGCCATGGTCCGTTTACCTGGGGTAAAGATCCGGCCAAGGCGGTGTACAATTCGGTTGTTCTGGAAGAAATTGCTAAAATGGCATACCTTACCCTGCAGCTCAATCCGGCCGCGACGGCAATCAAGCAAAGTCTGTGCGACAAGCATTATTTCCGCAAGCACGGGAAAGATGCCTATTACGGGCAGGGTTGCTGATCAGCTCTTTTTGTCGGTGCGCTTGGAAGCAAGGTCCCGCATCTGGCGAAGTGCATCCTGCCGCGACATGCGTTTGTCGCTGGACTTGGCCTCGTCAATCGCTTCCTTGCTGAACCGGCCTTTGAGAAAATTGACAATGCTGAATATCATGGTAGTTACATTCGATGGTTACCAAACTTATAAACAACATCTGTAATAAAAAAACTACCAGCACTCAGAAATGATGCTGGTAGTTTAATGTTTTTAAACGTTGAGTATAAATCGATGTGTGTGACTAGCTGAGTATCTCCTTTTTCCTCTTGCTGCCCGGACTGAATTCGTCCTGTATCCAGCGAACAAAATTATTGGAGTTGGTTTTGTAGATCTCGATGGAAAGGGGCTTAATCCCGCTGAACTCTACTTCTTTAACGTACTGTGCATGCAACTTAAGGATTTCGGATAATGTACTGCTGTCTGTTTTCATATTGCCTTATTGACGATTGATCAATACCGATGCAACATTTACCAATAAAGTCGTACCTAAACTTATAAAATTCAAGCAAAAAATAAGTTTTATACCAGGTATAATTTGAAATTTTATATAAAATCAAAAATGGCACTTTGCGAAGTTGCCTGAAAGCTGCCAAATGGATTCCAGAATGTACAGTTTTGGGACAACTTGGGTAGTTGTAGCGTAGGAGGGGGCAATCGGATATTTGGGAGATCAGGCTCTCATCAATATAAACTATTGTCAGGCAAGCAGTTAAATGCCTAATTTTTGGCAAAGAAACGGGATTTCGAGGGGCTTCGAAAGCAGGTCAATGATATGCGGGCTGGCTTTTGCCTTTTCAATATCGCGGGTGTCGATGGTAGACGAAAGCATAAATATTTTAATTTTCTGCTTAACTAGTTCAGGTGCCTGGTCAAATTCTTCTATAAATTCGAAACCATTCATATCCGGCATCTGCAGATCGAGCAAAATAACGGTGTCCGGCAGGTTTTCGCCTGCCGTCACCAGATGTTTCAATGCCTCCCTGGCTGAGTTAAACGTTTTGACCGAGGCTGTAATACCGCTTTTCAGGAGCATTTTCTCGTATATAAACAGGTCAAATGCACTGTCGTCTATCAGACAGAAATGTAGGAGCGGAGTCATGCCAATCTATTTGTGTATCGAGGGTATGTTTATTTCGAATGTACTTCCTTCTCCGATTTTTGATGTTACGTTAATTTCACCTGCCAGCTTTGCAATGGCTTCATGCACGATGTATAGCCCGATACCCGACCCGCTGTTTGTGGCCCCCGCGCGGTAAAACATTCTGAATATCTTGTCCAGATCGTTTTCCTTGATACCCAGTCCGTTGTCCCGCACAATGATCCTGGCGTGCTCGGTAGTCGCTTTGATCGTCAGGTGTACGTAAGGATCCGCCTTGGTCTTGTCCTGAAATTTGACTGCGTTGTTGATGAGGTTATTGAAAATGATCCGCAGCTTCATCAGGTCAGACTGGAAAATGCCTTCCTGATCTATCTCGGTCACCATCCGCAGATTACCAAATTCGGGCAGGTACTGGATCGTAGCCTGCACCTCCGTGACCAGCTCCTCGAAGCTGATGTTGGTGATGACCGGTACGCCCCGCGCGTTTTTGTAGTAATCAATGATGTTGATGATAAAGGTGTCGAGCTTCTTAACCGACTGCCTGATCAGGTCCAGGTACTCATTTTGTGACTTTACGTCGTCTTCCAGCAATGCAAGGTTTACAATGCCGAGTACCGACATCAGCGGTGCGCGCAGGTCGTGGGAGGCGCTGTATACAAACTTGTCCAGCTCTTCATTGGCCTTTTGAAGGTCCATGTTGCGCTGTTTGAGGTCCTCCCTTGTCTTGTAGATGTCATAAGCCTGAGAAATGGCCGTTTCCACGTACTGGTAATCCCAGGGCTTATCGATGAACCTGAACACCTCGCCCTTGTTAATCGCATCGATGGCCGCACTGATATCCGTGTGGCCGGTAATGAGGATGCGGATCGGCTTGGGGTATTTGGTCCGGATCTTCTCAAAGAACTGCACACCCGTCATGATCGGCATGCGCTGATCTGCCAGTACAATGCAGAAGTCTTTCTTTTCAAGCAACTCTTCGGCTTCCAGGACTGAAGGCGTGATGGTAATGTCGTATTGCTTGCGGAAGGATGCTTTAAAGGAGTGCAGATTGTGCTCCTCGTCATCTATATACAGAATAGTAATAGCTTTTTCACTCATAGGCTACCGGGCTTAGCTGTTTTTGATGTTTAACAGGAAGTGTAATTAAAAATTCGGTCCCTTGTCCCACTTCGGTGTTGACCTGGATGGTACCCTTATGGACGTCTATTATCTTAAATACGATAGAAAGACCAAGTCCGGTACCATCACCTACTTGTTTTGTTGTAAAAAAAGGTTCAAAAATTTTGGCGCGTACCTCCGGCGGCATGCCCGGCCCATTGTCGCGGATGGAAATAGCTACGTGATCCGTGTCGTTCAGCCACGACCTGACCCAGATGGTCGGGGTTTTCCCATCCTGCTTTTCTTTTTGCAGGGCGTAAATGGAGTTCGTGAGAATGTTCATGAAAACCTGGTTCAGCTTGCCAGCAAAACACTCGATACTCGGGATGGCACCCAGCTCTTTCACCAGCTTAATGCTGTTGCCAATCTGGTAATTCAGAATGATCAGCGTGGATTCAATCCCTTCATTTACATTCACTACATTCAGGTCAGCCTCGTCCAGGCGGGAGAATATTTTAAGTCCTTTCACGATCTCAACCGTGCGGTGAGCGCCATCTTCCATTCCTTTCAGCAGTGTTCCAAGCTCGGTTTTCACGTATTCCAGGTCAAGGTCTTCTTTCAGGCGGTCAATTTCTTTCATCTTGGACTGCAGCTCGTCCACCGAAGCAATGCTGTGCAGCTCATCGTAGGAACTGAGGATTTCGAGCACATCGTCAATATCGCGGCGGAGCGGTTTGATGTTGGAGCTCACAAAGTTGATCGGGTTATTGATTTCGTGGGCGATACCCGCCGTAAGCTGACCCAGGGATGCCATTTTCTCAGAATCGATGAGCTGGGTCTGCGTGTCTTTGAGCTTGGTGAGGGTTACACTCAGCTCGCTGTTTGCTTTCCGCAGCTCGGTGGTGCGTTCCAGCACATTGCGTTCGAGTACAATGTTTTGTTCCATGATAATTTTTTCATTCTCAAGAGAAATACGCAGTGCCTGTTCCTGCGACAGCTCCTTTTCTTTTTTCAATGCATTGATCTTGTCTGCCAGCGCTATGGACAGCAGGACAATTTCAAGGATCGAGCCCAGCTGCATGGTGTAGGTAGTGAGCGTATTATAAGGTAGTATGTTAAAGTTACGCAGCACCATCAGGAACAGCCCGAGCAAAAACAAAGACCAGGCCAGCAGAAAAAGTCTGGCCGGGCGATATCCTTCGCGCGACAGTCTGAGACCAATCACGAACAAGCCCACGGCACCCAGACCACCCGAAGCATCCACTGCCCTGAAACTCAGCATTTCCAGTCCGGCTATACTGAGCAGGCCGGCTGAGGCATAGAGTGCCATGATCACGTAGGTAATGCGCACGCCGGCAGGCCACTTTTCTTCGAGCTGAAGAAAATTTTTCACAAAAAACATTGCAAAAATACCTGCCAGGGCTGAGAACCACATGGACGATATTGCATCAAATCCCGGGTGCATCGGCCACAGGTACTTGAATGCATACCCCGAGAGCGCCATCTGCGCCAATCCCACGCAAAGTACATACAGCACGTAGAAAAGGTAGCTGCGGTCGCCGACCGAGAAGAAAATGAACATGTTATAAAGCACCATCACGATGATGATACCGGCGAAGATCCCGTTGATGGTTTCATTGAGCTGGGAAGCATCGAAAAAGCTCGACTGATCGCGTACAATCATTGGCAGGATCACCTGATTGAGCCCTTTAACGCGCATCAGGTAAGTTACCGTGCTGCCTTTGGGTATGTTGAGGCGGAAAACCAGGTTCTGGTGCTTTATGTCCCTGACCTCGAAGGTATCCCGCTGCCGGAACTTGCGGAGTAAGGTTGTCCCGCCCGCATCCACCCTGAAAAGCTGGGCATTGTGTATGAAAGAGTGTGCAAGTTCAAGGTAAAGCAGCGGGCTGGGTGCCGCATTGTCAACCGAGAACCGGATCCAGAAGGTAGATTGCGTCAGGCTCTTATTGGGAACATCACCTTCGCTCCGGGTAAAATTGTTCTGGCTGAGTACCTGCTGATCCGTAAGACGTCCGGAGGGGTCCTCAAAAATTTCCAGATATTTCCCGATTACCATCGATCCTCCCGAGAAATGCACTGTATCACCGAAGGTCCGGCCCGATGCCAGGACGAGTGCGATGAAAAGGAGCGGTCTGAGCAGTTTCATAGATGGCGCTAAATCTTAATGTCCAGATTATAGTAAATGGAAATATCACCTTTTGGGCCGTTGTCAAAAGCATGCTGTACAGGTTCGTCGCGGAGGCTGAAAATACGTTCTTTCTCCTCTTCCTTTGCCAGGGGCAGGCCACCCAGGTCCTTAATAATGATCGCTGTTGCCACTAGGCCTTCCTTCGGATAGTAAAAAACCCCGTTGTTACCCAGATCAGTAATGATCTCAAACCCAAGCCGCAGGCACTGCCGGAGGGTAGGCGGCGAGCATAGCGCCAGGAGGTTGTCCACGGCAATCTGCGCAGTAATGGCCACGCCGATCCTGCCAAGGAAAATACTCCCGATCCCAAAGCCAGCCACCTCTTTCGAGTTGAACAAGCCGCAGAACTCCGCAATGCGATGGTTGCCCAGCCCCTGCATATATTCGACGATCCGCTGGTCTTTCTTAAAAATCGCACCCTCCATCGGCAGGTTCATCTGCTCGCTCCGGAGTTGTATCCTTCCGCCGCCGTAAATCTTGTCACCGTTTTCCGATTCCACGATGATGACGTACGTGTCTTCATCATAAAGCCAGTCGTGATTGGCAGATGTGACCTGTTTCACACCGTAAGCTTCCAGGACTTTCCTGTGCCCATCGATATATCTTAGACTGGTCTCAATGTCGTCAGGAGATTTATAAGCTCTGATTTTGGCTATCATTAAATCTCTTCGTTTACTAAGAACAAAACTTCATCCAGTGGAAGGTGGTTTATCTTGGCCTCTGACGATTCTGTTTTTGCAATTTTAAAAAGAAAAGTATCTGATGGTTTAGCGTCAGAAACAATGATTTGCTTATATGTATTTTCAAGGGGTAAAAGCCTTTGTATTTCCTGCTGGTCAAGTCCGTCGCCTGTTTCCAGCCGTGCGAACAAGTAGGTAGGGGATAAAAGCGGCTCTGCTGAAAGACCATAACGGGCCAGGGCTCCGGTTAGTTTCTGAGCTGCGGCTCCGGCCCTGAATGCACCTTCACGCCCCGGTTCGTTAACCGAAATAACGGCTATGGAACCATCTCCCGCAAGTTCGGCTGTCCGGGTCTGAACAAGCAGCTTACCGCCGCCGATGCTGCGCATGGTGTCGGCCACCTTGTGGTCCCGCAGCATGCCGAGCGCCATCTGGCGCACCGGACTGGCTTTTGCAGCTGGTGCACCAGGCTGGCCGGCAGGGGAGTTTCCACGCCTGAAAAAGTCATGATGTCCCCAGGGGTTGAGCTGCGTGACAAGTTCACACTCACTTACAATTTCAGCAACCTTTGTAATTGTACCCGGATCGTTCAGCAATCCGACCTGCACCTTGCCGTCATTTTCAAGTTCTGCCTTCAAAGCATTTAGTATGGCTTGTTCAGAGGTATTTTCCGCAATCTCGGTGGTACCGGATTCAGGGTTTACCGTACGATCCATTTCCTGAAACCGGATAGCTGCTACGAGTTCCGGGGCTTCATGATACGGAAAAAGCTGGGTTATTGCTTCATAACCCAGCTTTTTGCCTGTTGATCCTATATTTTCGCACGCGGCCCCAAATGCAAGCATGGCAGCAATATCCTGGTGGTTGGCAAATGAAAACGATTGCCGGCGGTCGTGAAACAACATCAGGTACCCGTTTCGGAAAACCCACTTCCAGGCCTTTTCGGTACCACCGGGATGTGCGCCGCAACCGGCTTCCACAATTTGCCGCAGCGTGTCTTCCGGCAATGTAACCCCACGGTTAACAGATAACGAATCGGCTATACGCACGGCTTTTTGCAGGTCGAAAGCCGGGTGAGGATTGACCGGATCAAACGCCGGCGCCGGAACCGGGTCGCCAACAATTTGCTCAAGATCAACGTAATACCTCCCGGATGCAGAGAAGTGGCCGAGCAAAATTCTGCGGCAAACATCTCCGACAACACCGCCGCCCAGGGTTACCGCGCTGGCGAGCTGCGGCCAGGTGCCAATGCTTTGCCCTACTTCGAGGAGCGACAATCGGCCGCGGCGCGAGGTATTGGGCGCGTCAATGATTTTCAGAACGAGTGAAAAGCGATCTGCCGGAGCGATATTCCGCAGCTTTTCTTCCGGTATATTATTTAGTATTCCGTGCAGGATGGGCCTGGACGGATCAAGATCAAAGCGCTCAACATCCACCATGCCACGGTCACTGGTTTCCATAACGACCGGGACCGACAAACTTTTGGCTACCTGCCTGCAGAGGATCTTCACTTCCAGGTCGTCACATTCGTCCACCAGAATGTCGAGCCGGGCGTTGCCCAGCAGAAAGTCGTGGATGTTGTCAGACGTAATACCTTCTGTAAAGCATTCAATGTGGAGATAGGGATCAATTTCGGCGATTTCTCTCGCAGTAACCACACATTTATTGATCCCTATATTATGGATGCCGGTTTTGATGCGGTTCAGGTTGCTGAGCTCGATGGTGTCGAAGTCCGCCAGTTTGAGCCGGCCGCAGACACGCTCCGTGGCAATGCTAAGCGCGACGGCATTGCCTACCGAAAGACCTATGATCCCGATGGTTTTACCTGCGAGTGCGGCTTGCTCTGCCGGCGTGATCTTGTACTGGTTGCGGCTGGTTCTGAGCTCGGTAAACTCGTGTTCATCAAGGATGTGCAGCATCCGGTTCGACCATGGGTAGTATACCCAGGTACCTTCCAGTTCTACGTGCTTGCCGGCTGCCCACGACTGGTATATTTCGTCTAACTGGCTGGCTGTAAGTCGCGCTGCCGGATTCCTGATTTTGAAAAGCTCCTTTTTTTGTGATTCAAGAAAATCCAGAACTACTGCGCCCTGGTACTCCCTGAAAATCGTTTCAAAATCAGCCGCGTTTTTGTACAGTTCCTTCGAAATAACAGTGGGTTTGAAAACTTTACTAATTTCTGATTCCTGATTCATTGCGTTAATATTGAGAGGGATACCTCACGTTCTGACCAAAATCAAGAGGTACAAATCACTGATAGTCACAAATTTTGACGAAAGATTACGAATCTTCCTGATCCGACAAAACTTTGGATAGCCTACAATGCACAGTGTATGTAATTATTGCACAAATTGCGAATTAATTTTGGTAAAACTACCAACGGTAGCGCCACCGACAAAATATTTAAACAGTAACAAAGAAATTTTTGTGCCTCTGACTATATTCATACAACTTTTTATAAAAATATGAAGAAAAACATAGGTATGTTCACGGAGGCATAGAATTAATAGTATAATATTATAAAATACTTCGTTTCTTTAACAACAAAGTTTGAAGGCGCTGTAATAAAGTATAGAAATTTTGCAAAATGGATAGCAAAGGAAAGATTAACGTTCTCTATGTCGATGACGAGATCAATAATCTTAACTCGTTCAAGGCCGCATTCAGGCGGGATTACAACATTCTTGTTGCTACATCGGGACGAGAGGGACTCGAATTGTTGAGAAACAATATAGTACATGTGATCATTACCGATCAAAGAATGCCCGAGATGACCGGGGTAGATTTTCTAATAGAAGTCCTGAAAGAGTTTGAGGATCCTGTAAGAATACTTTTGACCGGGTATACAGATATTACTGCGGTGATTGATGCAGTTAATAAGGGGCATATATACTACTATCTTAATAAACCCTGGGACGAGCAGCAGCTCAGGATCATTATCAAAAATGCATACGAGATTTTTCATCTGCGCGAACAGAACAAGGAGCTGATTGAAAAACTGACGGATGTGAATGGTCAGCTGGAATTCCTCCTCAGGCAGAATTTGCTTTCCTGAGGAAGCAGGTAGGTCACCCTTTCACTGTGCCTTGCGCCTGAACAAAACCGGCATGCGTACCGCAATGCCGGGGCCCAGCCTCTTGACAAGGTAGGTTGCCATCGAAAAAAAGCACGATATCAGCAGTGCAAGGCATAATATAGCCGTGAGCAGCAGGTTTCCGATTGCTTTGAGAAAAATGATGACTTCCATGATGATGCTGTTTTATGGTTGTGTGCTTTTTTGCCGTGTGCTAAAAATATTATACCAGTAAGCGTGTCTGGAGCTGGGTAATACGAGACGGCATTATGAGTTGGTATTCTTTTTTTATTGCTGCTGCTTTGGCTGATACAGCCGATGTTGAACCTGAATACATAATCCAATGAAAAAGATCATCGCCATCGGAGTTATCTCCGGAATCGTCATTTACGCATTCGTAACTTCCTATGTAAGCCGGCTGGAATCCAGCATCAGACAGGAAGCCGACGTTTAATGCAAAAACTTTCCCACTGGATCATGCCGGTTCTCGGGCTGGCTATGCTCTGGTCAGGCAGTTGTAAGCCTGCAAAAGCGCCTGACCCCGTCGTAATTACGCCCGATTCCGTCGCCAGGGATACGGCCATGGCCGTCAATCCTGACGAAGTACTCGCTGCATCAGCACGGTTTGGAAGCGGATATGTGTTTGCGGACAGTGCATTGAAAGTTATTACAGGGACCTTTCGCCAGGCAAACGATTTTATCGGGAGCCCTGTGACCATGAGCTACACTTTTGTGGCCCCCGAAATGGACACCATGCAGTACCGCCCCTTTGTGCTGATGGTGCACGAGGGGGCTTTTCTGTTTGGAGATCAGGTCAATGAGCTGGGGAAGGCCCGGTACCTGGCCCGCAAGGGTTATGCGGTTGCGTGTATTAACTACCGTTTAGGTTTCAATGGTGGTAGTGAGGCTAATCCATGCGGTGGCAATACCATGGAAGTGGTTCAGGCAGTATACCGGGCGGTGCAGGATACCTACGCCGCTTTGCATTTTTTTGCAGGCAAATCGGAAGCATACGGCATTGACCGCGGCCAGATGATCCTGGCGGGCAGCAGTGCCGGTGCCATTACCGTTTCCGCGCTGGCTTACATGAAAGAAATTGATTTTGAATCGCTCCAAACCGGGATTATCAACACGCTCGGGCGGCTCGATCCCGATCCCAATGGAAAAGCATTCAGTGTGCGGGCTTTGCTGACCTACCTGGGTTACGGCGTTTTTAAAACAAGCTATATCAAGCCTGATAATGTAAAACCGACCGTTTTCTTTCAGAGAACCGGCGACGACATACTTCCCTATGAAAAAGGCAATCTGTTTTTCTGTCCCTTTTACCTCACTTCCGAGGGCGCAAGGCCGGTTTCGCAGGAGCTGAAAAAACTGGCGGTACCTTACGAGCTCAACTTCCAGCCTGAGACCGGCCACCAGCTCAGCTACTCGAATGAGTATGTAGCCAATCGGTATGCCATGTTCATGAAGCGTTTATGGGGTAAAGATTACCGCCAGCTCACCATCCGGAATTACACAACGCAGGAAGATCTGGTACTGCCTTAGCTGCGGGCAATGAGGTGTTTTTTCAGGTAGGCAGATAGTTTTACTTCCAGGTACTCGTGCGAAAAATGGGCTGCAATAAGCGTTACGGCTGTGGTAAGCAGCAGGAATGCCGTACCTGAACTGTATATAGGGTAACCCAGCTTTTGAAAAATCAGCGTGAACGTAACCAGTACGGGTAAATGCAGAAGGTAGATGGAGAAAGATACATCTCCCACCCAGACCAGAGCGCCCGGCAAGCGCGTGTTTTTTCCTGCATAATGAAAAAGGCACGCGCAAAGAACCAGCAGCGAGCCTGCACCCCATTGCAAAATTCCCAGGCCGCCGAAAAACCCGGAAAGATACTGCCACGTTCCCAGTGAAATACAGGCAGCAAACAGCCACTTGCGGGAAAACAGCTGAATCATGAAATGCTGCAGACCCGGCTGGCAGTACACGAGCCCGACAACCACTCCCGCCACGAAGTTCCATATCACCGGGTTTGTAATCAGATTGACGTAATCATGCCCGTAGTCGGGTACCAGATGCGGCTGTAAGGTGAAAAAGCCCAGGTATGCCGGCAATGCGATGAGCGTGAGCATGCTCCAAGCGAAAAAGACATACCAGCGCGCCCGGCCGAAAAGCATGCAGATGCCGACAAGGGCGTAAAAGTAGATTTCATAGTTGAGGCTCCACCCGATAGATAAGGTTGCATATCCGTAAAATGGTGGATCAACAGCCGCGGCGGGATAAAAGGCGAGACTCCGCAAAAGCATGTTGATTGCGCCCGGCGGTGCCTGGAACCTGTGCACCAGATAGTAGTACGCCAGTGTGATAATCGCATAGACAGGCCAGATCCGGACGAGCCTTCTGACCAGAAAATACCAGGTCGCAGCCTTTCTTGACGAAGAACCACGCGTGGTATAAACCATAATGAAGCCACTGATCAGAAAGAAAAGACTCACGCCCGCTGCACCGGAATTAAAAAGGAAATCAAGTTCTGCCTTGAACGGATCGTCGTTCCGGGTAATGTCTTTCAGGTGGTAAATGGTCACGAGCAGCGCAGCAATACCCCGCAAAACCTGAATGCTTTCAATTTTGGGAGTAAGGAGCAGCTGCTGTCCTGCCGCTGGCTTTGTATAGGTATTCAAATGTTATCGGAACTGGTTGAGTAGGGTAAATGTAGTTCAAAGTTTGAAATCTGTGATTGCTTCACCTGTTTCTGATCATTGGTGCGCAGGGAGGAGCCGGCAGGGCATAATTTTTAAACTAACCGGAATGTATCAAACGCGTAAGTCATGAATGATTCTTCTCTGGTTGTAAAGAGCACGATTTCTGTGGAAGCCCCTTTGTCCAAGGTATGGGAAGTACTGGTCGCTCCCAAGTACATCCGTCAGTGGGATAACCTGCCGCAGGACTTCGACGATTTTTACCTGGAAGAAGGCCGGGTAATTGAATGGACGGGAATGTCGAAGTTAACTGTTACAAATGCGGAGCCTTACGAGCTTTTGCGGCTTTCCTTCTATGAACAAAAATGGGAAAAGCCTGCTGCGGCATACGATATTGCCTACACCTACCGGCTGTCGCAGGAAGATAAGGGTACGCTGCTAAGTCTCGAAATCGGAGATTTCGGCGTTTTGGTGAACGGACAGGAATACTTTGACGCCTCTGTGGAAATCGCAGAAAAATCATTAACAAAGATCAAAAGTCTGGCAGAAAACAGGGTTTAGCTGGTGACTTATTATATTTGTCATTATCACTTTCCGGTTTATGGAGCCCAGTACTAAATTATATTACGACACCAACGAAGTAGCTGAAATGGTTGGTTGCGAACCGTCGGCATTAAGGTTCTGGGAAAAGAAATTCCCGCAGCTCAATCCCAAGCGTGATAGCCGCAACCGGCGCAGGTACACCGAGCGCGACATTGAAATCATCCGCAAGATCATGCACCAGCGCGACAAGCAGGGGCGGACCATTAAAGGGGCACGCGAACAAATGCGGAGGAAAGAGGAAAATCAGCTGCTCATCCAGCGTTTGATGCGGGTCAGGAAGTTTCTTGTAGACATCCGTGAGCAGTTGTAATTGTTTAAATGCGCTTTTAAACCGGTTTGTCCATGAAGTACCTGATTCTGATTTCGATTCTTATTGGAGGCAAAGTTTCCAATGCCCAGCAATTTCCGGTTGCAGACCTGCGCAAACACATTGAGTACCTTGCTTCGGACGAACTGGAAGGTAGGGGTACGGCCAGCCTGGGCGAAATCAGAGCAGCCAATTACATTGCAAATGAATTCGTCGAACTCGGGATCAAGCCCGCGGGTGATCAGGGGACTTTCTTTCAGCCTTTCCAGGTCACCTTCGCGGTGGAAGGTGTGCCGCATACCCAGACTGCCCGGAATGTGGTGGGCTACCTGGATAACGGAGGTGCAAAAACCATCGTAATCGGTGCGCATTATGACCACCTGGGCAAAGGCTACCAGGGCAGCTCGCTTTCACCCGACAGCAGAAACAAGATCCACAATGGTGCGGACGACAATGCTTCCGGTGCCGCAGGCCTGATTGAACTGGCCCGGTATTTTGCCAAAAACAGCATCCGCGAAAAACACAACCTGCTCTTCATTGCATTCTCGGGCGAGGAGCTCGGGCTGCTCGGCTCCAAGTATTTTACCGAAAAACCAACCGTACCGCTCAGCTCAGTTTCCAGCATGATCAATATGGACATGATCGGGCGGCTTTCAAATGAAAAATCCCTGATCGTATCAGGGTGGGGTACGAGTGCGGCATGGGGCAGGCTGATCCCCGGACTGGCACAGGAATATCGGCTGAAATATACCGTAGATTCGTCAGGCGTCGGCGCTTCTGACCATACCTCTTTTTACCTCAAAAATATACCTGTAGTTCAGTTTTTCACAGGAGGTCACGCCGACTATCACAAGGTTTCCGATGATCCGGACAAGATCAACTATGAAGGCGAGGCGCGGATTCTCAGCTTGATTGCAAAGCTGGTTGAACAGCTGGACAAGGAAGCTGCTGAGCCTGAGTTTGTGACAACTTCCAACCCCCATGCCAATGCTACCGCCAGCAGCTTCAAGGTAACCATGGGCGTCATGCCCGATTACAGTTACACCGGGAAGGGCCTCAGGATCGACGATGTTTCCAAGGCGAGGCCTGCGGAGCAAGCGGGCATACAAGCCGGGGATGTCATTACCAGGCTGGCGGGCAAAGAAATTTCAGACATTTACGATTACATGGAAATCCTCGGGCACCACGAAAAGGGCGATCAGGTAGATGCAGAATTCCTGCGTGCCGGTAAGCTGCACAAGGTAAAGGTTACTTTCTGAGGTCAGCTCAGCTGACCACGCCTGCCCAGCTCCACTACTTCCATCTGGCTGATAATACCTTCGTGCAGGTTAAAGCGCAGCAAAGTACGCATCTTGTGAAATCCCTCCCGGCCGGCGGCACCGGGGTTCATGTACAGCATGTTGTTGAGAGGCTGGTCGCGGATCACGCGCAGGATATGCGAGTGGCCGCATACAAAAATGTCGGGCGTCTGACTGCGCAGCTCGGGCATGACCAGCGGATTGTAGCGGGGCGGTGCGCCGCCGATGTGCGTAATCCATACCCTGAACCCTTCAATCTCGAAGCGCTGATGCTCGGGTACCCGCGCACGTACCTCGCGCGAGTCAATGTTGCCCCACACCATCCGTACAGGCTTGAAGCTTTCGAGCTGGTCGATAATCTCGGTTGAGCCGATATCGCCCGCGTGCCAGATCTCGTCGCACAAGGCAAAGTGGTTGAATACCCTTTCGTCCAGATAGCCGTGGGTGTCTGAGATCAAGCCGATATTCCGCATTTTTCCTGGTTCATTTTAAGCTCCCTGATATGCTGTTTTTACCGTTAAATAAGTTCACCTTCAAATTTGCAAGTAAAAGTTACTTATATATACTAACTAAGGTGCTTTTAAGTTACAAGTCTTAAATAACGTTAAATAATTCCTGATTGCAGTTAAATGCCCCATGAAACTGATTTCTTACATCCGGATACATGGAGATCAAGCCTGATACATACGCCTGTTACCCAGTACCTCAATCTTTTACTCACCTAATTTCAGCCAACCTTTGAAAAAAATCCTACTTCCACTTTTTCTGAGCCTCCTCTGTCTCTCGGCGCTTGCGCAGACAGGCGGGCGGTTTACCCTGAGAGGAGTCGTTGCGGACAGTGCCGGCGCTATCCTTCCCGAAGCAACTGTGATGCTGCTTTTACCCAAAGATTCGTCGCTTGTTAACTTCGGGCGGGCGAGCAAGGACGGGACCTTCGAGTTCCGGAACCTGAAAAGGGTATCGTACCTGCTGAAAATTTCTTACGTAGGGTTTATTCCGTACCAGGAAGATGTGAACCCCAAAGATGGCGAGGTCACCGATCTTGGCAAACTTAAAATGAAGGTGCTGCAAAAGGAATTGTACGAGGTAGTCATCAAGACCGCCCGGGCGCCCCTCAGTATCCGGGGCGATACGGTAGAGTTTGATGCGAGGGCATTTAAAGTACCGCCGGGCTCATCCGTGGAGGATCTGCTCCGCAAGCTGCCGGGCGTGCAGGTGGATGCTGACGGAAACATCCGCGCCCAGGGTGAGGAGATCAAACGTGTAACCGTGGATGGTAAGCGGTTTTTCGGTGACGATCCCAAGATGGCCACCAAAAACCTTCCCGCCGAAGCCATTAATAAAGTTCAGGTTTTCAACGGAAAAACAGAGCAGGCAAAAGCAACCGGAATCGACGACGGCAAGCGCGAAAAAACGCTGAACCTGGAATTGAAGGACAGCCACAAAAAAGGCGGTTTCGGAAAGGCAGTGGCAGGTGTAGGAAACGAGTCGCGGGTGGAAGGTAAGGTGAGTTACAACCGGTTCAACGATAAGCAGCAGTTTGCATTGCTGGGCTTTGGGAACAATACCAACCAGTCGGGGGTAGCGCGGAACGATTATCAGGACTTCAAAGGCAGCCAGTCGTTTAACTGGGACGACGGCGATTTTGGGTTCAGCAGCGGGCGGTACTATGGAGGCGACGACATTGCATTGTCACCAAACTGGGGCAACAACCCGGCCGAAGGTTTTACCAAGAACTGGGCAGGCGGACTCAATTACAACTACGATACGAAGAAAACAAAGCTGAGCACCAGCTATTTCTATACGCAAACCAATTCGCGGGTAGGCGTGCAGTCGACCACCCAGAACTTCCTTTCCAACGATTCGTACATTACCCGCGACAACAATTTTACGCAGGGATTTGCCGGCAACCACCGCCCGGCCCTGCGGTTTGAAAAGGAAATTGACTCGCTGAACAGCATTGTACTCATCAGCAACTCGCGCATTAACCTGGGTGACACGCGGTACGAGGCCGTGCAAAGCTCAGTGCGGGGCGAAAACGTACCTGTGAATTCTGCCACTGTGAACAATTTTAGCGACTACAACTCATTTGCGATGGCCAACCTGCTCATGTACCGCCATAAATCGGGCAAGAAAAAGGGCCGTAACTTTGCGGTAAGCCTTTCTTACAACCTCAACAATGCCGATGAGGACCGTCGCCTGAACTCGGTCAATGTTTTCAACCAGGATTCGGCACGCAACAGCGTGATCAACCAGCTGAACCAGACCCAGAGCGACCGGGGTAACTTCAAGGGGAGTCTTTCGTTTGTAGAGCCGTTTGCGAAAAAGTTTACCTGGGAGACCTTCTATAATTACAGCCTGCGCAAGGATAAGGTGGACCGCGATGTGTTTGATACCGAAGGGACTGTAGAGAAAGTAAATACCTTTTTAACGCGGTATTACTCCAATGATTTTACCTACAACCGTCTTGGTACCAGCGTCCGTTACTCGCACAACGGACTAAATCTCTCGGTAGGCGTGGCCGGTTTGCAGTTTGACCTCAAAGGGAAATTTGCAACCGATCAGGCGGCGGGCAACTTCACGCGCATCAACCGCACGTTTTTCAGTCTGGTACCCAATGTAGGCCTGAACTACGACCTCAAAAACAACCGCTACCTTTATGCCGAATACGGCCTTTCGGTTCGGGAACCATCGATTACTGACCTGCAGCCCATTGTCGATAACAGCAATCCGCTTTACATTACCGAGGGTAACCCGGATTTGCTGCCGTCCTCGACACACAATTTCTACGGAGGCTACCAGATGTTTAACCCGGCATCGTTCACGAGCTTTTATGGGAATGTTTACTACAACTATAATGAAAACCAGATTGTGTACAACCGCTCCATTGATACAGAAACGCTTGTGACAACTACCAAACCCATGAACGTGTCGGGCAGTGACAGCTATGGAGGTTACTTCGGGGCGGGGCTGCCGGTGATTAAAACCAAACTGACCGTCGGCGGTAACGTGGGACTTAATTTCAGCAACAGCATTGCGTATGTCAATGAGGTTAAAAACGAAACCGATACCAAAGGGTACAACCTGGGAGCCCGGCTGGATTTTACGCCAAGCGATGCATTTACACTGTATACGAATGCCAACTGGAATATCAACGATACCAAATATTCCATTAACACGAACCAGGATCAGACGATTATCAACTCGAACTACAATGCAGATCTGAACGTGAAAATGCCGAAGGAGATATTTTTCAATGCGCGGCTGAACTTCCGTACGTATAAAAACAATCAGTTCGGCTTTAACCAGAAACAGCCGATCCTGAATCTATCGGTGTACAAGCTCATCCTGAAAAACAAGAAAGGAGAGATCCGCCTGACGGCTTACGACGTGTTCAAGAAAAACTTAGGCATCTCACAGTTTACCAACCAGAACTTCTACACCGAGCGGCGCGTATCGACCTTGTCGCGGTACTTTATGCTGACATTTACTTACAACATGCGCGGTATGTCGGCATCAGTGAAGCGTAACGGCGGTTTCTTTTAACTTATTAATTCCATGACCATGAAAGCAATTAAAATCCTCATCCTGATCTGCACGGCCGTGATCCCAGCAGCGGCCCAGCAGCTGGAAGGAGAAGTTACCTACGAAAAAGTTTTCCACTGGACACGCATTTACTCCCGCCTGACCTATCTCAGCAATGAGGAAAAGGACCGGATGAAGCAAACCTGGGGCAACGACGACGAGTACAAGGAGAAAATGACGCTGCTTTTCAATGAGAAGCAGAGTTTTTATACCTACAAAAAGAAGGAAGAAAATGAAGGCGGCTATTCCTGGAACCGGGAAGACTACCGCATTTACCGCAACCTCGAAAACGGTACGAAGACGGACATTATCCAGATGATCGGCAAGACTTACATCGTGGAAGATTCTATCAGGGTGCCCAGCTGGAAGATCATGAACAAGATCAAGGAAGTTGCCGGGCATATGTGCATGATGGCGGTGACCGAGGATACCATCAAAAGCCAGAAGATCACAGCCTGGTTTGCCAACGATATCGCGCTGACTGCCGGTCCGGAGCTGTACACCGGTCTGCCGGGAATGATCCTGGAACTGGAAATCAACGACGGCGACATCACTGTGAGCGCCACCGAGCTGAAAATGCGCCCGGTACCGGCAGCGGAACTGGACGTATCTAAAAAGCTGAAGGGCAAGAAGATTACGAACAAGCAATACGATAGTCTGGTGTTCTCGCACATCCAGGACAGCATGAAAGCACACCGCAACCCGTTCTGGGCATTGCCTTACTAGCTTAGTAGTAGTTACTTAAATATTGTTACAAAAAAGGAAGATCGCCGCAGGCGGTTTTCCTTTTTTTGTACTTTTGCACTTTCAAAAGAGCGGGACGTTTGGTTCCCTCTGGCGCGATATTTTGTTTATCAGTGTAACTTGTTTTATTTATTACTTATTTTTTTAACAACCCTTGATTATGAAGAAGACGCTTTTAGCCGTTGCAATGCTTTTTGTACTCGGCTCATGTGCAAGTAAGAAAAAGCTGCTTACGGCGCAGAAACAGGCTAACGAAATCCAGATTCAGCTGGACAAGGCACGTGCGGATCTTAACGATTGCGATAGCAGGACAGCGAGCCTCAACAATGACCTGAAATCAAAAAATGATGAGCTTACCAGCAAAAACGCCAAGTTGAAAGAGCTGGAAGATCAGGTCGAGTTTTTGAAGAAAAACAATAATAACCTGCTTGACCGTATGTCGGACCTTTCTGTGATCAGCAAGGAAGGATCTGAAAGCATCAAGAAGTCACTGGCGATGATGGACGTGCAGGGCGCACAGATCCGCGACCTGAACCAGAGCATTCAGCGCAAGGATTCGCTCAACATGGCTCTGGTACTTAACCTGAAACGGTCACTGGCTGATGTAAGCGACGAAGACGTACAGGTAGAAGTGAAAAAAGGCGTGGTGTATGTTTCCCTGTCCGACAAAATGCTTTTCCGCTCCGGAAGCTCTATGATCAACAGCAAAGCTGAGACCGTACTGAGCAAAGTGGCAAAAATTCTGAACGACTACAAGGAAATCGAAATCCTCATCGAGGGACATACCGACAATGTACCTATTGCTACCGACAAAGTTTCCGACAACTGGGATCTTAGCGTATTGCGTGCTACTGCGGTTGCGCGTACCCTGCAGAACAAGTATGGTGTTGAGCCGGTACGTATGATCGCCGGCGGTCGTGGTGAGTATTTACCCAAAGTGCCCAACGATTCGGCTCCAAACAGAAGCCTGAACCGTCGTACTGAAATTATCATTACGCCGAAGCTGGATCAGTTCTTTAACCTGTATACACCCAACGCAGGTAAGTAAGAAAAGATCATAAGTTCATTTGGGAAGCCCGCTGCAAAGCGGGCTTCTTTGTTTTCACAGTTTTTAGTTATTTTCCGTGAACCAACACGAGGCCATGTTACAAAATGTACCGACCCGGCAGACGATCGAAGCTGCTCACATGCTCATTGCACCGTACATTCATCGTACCCCGGTGCTTACTTCTGCATTCCTGAACAACCTGTCCGGTACAAACCTGTACTTCAAGCCCGAAAACCTGCAGAAAATCGGCGCGTTCAAAGCACGGGGCGGGCTCAATGCCATTCTCTCGCTGACGAAGGAACAGTTGAGGAATGGGGTAACCACGCATTCGTCGGGCAACCACGCCCAGGCCATTGCATTTGCCGCGGCAAAGGTTGGTGCCAAAGCCTACATTGTGATGCCCGAGAACTCGCCTCAGGTAAAGATCAGCGCAGTAAAGGATTATGGAGCGGAAATTATTTTCTGCATGAATACACCGGAGGAGCGTGAGCGGAATGTGCAGGAAGTAATCGCCCGTACCGGCGCCACATTCATACACCCTTTCAACAACTACGAAGTAATTGCGGGACAAGCGACGGCTGCTGCGGAGCTGATCAGCGATGCAGGCGTACGGCTGGATGCCATTTTTGCACCGGTAGGAGGGGGCGGGCTCCTGAGCGGTACGGGCCTTAGCGCACATTACTTTTCACCCGGAACCCGGGTTTACGCAGGGGAACCCGAGGGCGCTGCCGATGCCGTGCTTTCATTTCGTTCGGGTAAAATAGAAAGGGCTCCCTACGTAAAAACCATTGCGGATGGCCTGTTGACCTATCTCGGTGACAAAACCCTGCCTTTGATCCGGGAGCATGTAGCTGATATTTTTACTGTTTCCGATACGGAGATCATTGCCGCCATGCAGTATCTGTGGGAGCGGATGAAGCTTGTGGTCGAACCTTCGGGCGCCGTAGCACTGGCTGCATTGCTAAAAAACAGGGAGGCATTCACGGGAAAAAATGTGGGGATTATCTTGTCCGGAGGGAATGTTGACCTTGCGCGGCTGCCTTTTGGCAAGGAGGTTTAGCAAGTAGAAAAAGTTTGCATCATCATTTTCACTTAATGTTATGCGGTTCACGTTACGTTACCGTTATTGTGAACACATTCATCAATATCATCAAACAATTACACGAACGCAGTAGTATGAAAAAGTTGATTTTCTTTTGTCTGGTTATTTTTATGGGCGCTTGCAAGCATGACGATGAGGCGGTTACCCCCGAGTTCGATTTTGCGCCGGAGTTTACAGGAAACTACTGGACAACCACCATAGACGGCCCGACAACCATCAACCACGACTGGGTGGTGACTCCGCTTGTCAAAAATCAGCTTGGCATTGTTTACACCAAAGTAGTAAAGGTAACTGCGGCGGGCACCGTCCTGACCCTCAATCAGAAATATACCCTGGTGAACGTCGTACCGTCCACTGCAGATACATTTACCATTAATGAAACCGTGGATGTAGAGCAGGACAATGGTGTGCTGCTCAGGCAAAAGGTGGAAGGTGTCGCTACCAAGATCGTGAACGGCAGCGGTATCCCGCAAATCAACATTACCCTTAAACTGACCAATACGGCAAGTAATGCCTCCACCGAGGAGTATCTTGAATTCAAGAAAAAGTAGGGTAGAGACTTTTACAAATACTGAAACAGCGGAACGCCGGGCAAGTCCCGGCGTTTTTTTATGGTCATGAACCGGACGTTTTTTCATTTCTGCCGGCAGCTCATCGGATTGGTGGTGGTAATGCCCGATGTTTAATTTCCGCCAGATCGTTCATTAATCCACCTCCACCTATGAAATCGGATACTGCTCATTTTTCGGCTTTTTACGGAGTTCTGCTGCTCTCTTTACTGCTCCTGCCGCTTGTACTTGCGCTGGGCCTTGCCTTCCGGCGCAAGTTTGTGGAATGGTACCGTGGCACGCGCAGCGAAACATAAAAAATATTGGAATGTTACAACCTTTTGCAGGAAGGCAGTTTCTATAAGCTGTATTTAACATTCACATTAGCATGAAAAAAATAGTATTACTCGCCGCAATGGCCATTTGTGCCATAGCCTGTGAAAAAGAGGATCAGGTTGTGCAACAAGCCGAGTACCAGACTACCAGCGTGCCTTACCGGACGCGGACGGCAGTTGCAGTGCCGGGTGCCGACCTTAAAGTAGATCTGAAAGATGTTTCAGACAGTCGCTGTCCCAAAAATGTGGTCTGCATTCAGGCAGGAGATGCAAAGTTGCTTTTCGACGTGTCGGAAGGCAGTAACGAAGCGGAGGTGGTGGTTAACTTCAAAGGGGATGCGAAGACTGACAGCCAGACGTTTGTACTCGGTGCTCAGAAGTACCTGCTGAAAGTAAGCAGCGTTCTTCCTTATCCCGAGACATCGCAGTCACCCCGCCTGGACGACTATAAGGTACAGCTGGCCATAGAAAAACTCTAAGACCAAACTAAATCTGAGTCACAAGTGAGAAGCCGGGTCGTTGATCCGGCTTCTTTTTTATTTGTAACTTGGCAGACAACCTTGTTATAAATCCTGTTACCAGATCATGAGGCATATTTTTTCCAGAAGAGATGTTTTGAAAACCATGGGAGTGGCCGGAGGAGCCGCCGTGTTTTCACCCGCATTGCTTCTGGCACAAACCCATCATCCCGACAAACCAATGATACAGAGAGCTATTCCTTCAACCGGTGAAAAGCTGCCTGTGGTGGGCCTGGGATCCTGGCAGCAGTTTGATGTGGCCCCTTCGGGTACCGAGGCGTCCGGGCTCAAAGATGTACTGGTGAAAATGAAAGCATTGGGCGGCAAAGTCATCGATTCATCTCCCATGTACGGCCGGGCCGAGCAGGTGATCGGCGATCTGACCCGGGACTTGGGCATCAACAATGACTTCTTTTTTGCTACCAAGGTATGGACTACCGGGAAGCAGGCAGGCATTGACCAGATGAACGACTCCATGCGCAAAATGGGCAGGACGAAGCTCGACCTCATCCAGGTACACAACCTTCAGGATTGGCAGACACATCTCAAGACACTAAAAGACTGGAAGGAACAAGGCAAGGTTCGCTACATCGGAATTACACATTACACCGATTCAGCCCATTCCCGGCTTGAACAAATTATCCGGTCGGAACAGATTGATTTTGTCCAGTTTAACTACTCCTTACGCTCGCGGAATGCCGAGAGAAGTCTCCTGCACGCTGCTGCCGAGCGCAAGGTAGCTGTCCTTATCAATGAACCTTTTGAGCAGGGTGCTCTTTTCAGGGCGGTAAAAGGGAAAGAGCTGCCGGGCTGGGCAGCGGATTACGGTATCAAAAGCTGGGCGCAATTTTTCCTCAAATACATCATTGGCAATCCGGCTGTAACCTGCGTCATCCCGGGAACTTCCGACGTGAAGCACCTTACCGATAATCTGGAAGCAGGAACCGGTACACTCCCGGACAGTGCAGGGTTGAAGAAAATGGCAGACTTTATTCAGACGGTTTAGCGGCATTGGATAAATGTCGCATTTGCCCCCTTTCATTGCCGTATTTACCCGCTGTCACTGATTCAAAACAGCCGTAATTTTGAATCATCAGTTTATACCTAAACAGCTAACCGGTTATTCTATGGAAACGACAATGATGTATTCAGAACCCAAAATGAAAGCGACAAAAAGTGTGATTGCAGGCCGGGTTATTAGTGGCTTATGCGCCCTTTTTCTGCTTTTTGACGCTGTGATGAAGGTAATTAAAGAGTCGCATTCCATGGAAGGTTCGGTTGCGCTGGGCTGGCCTGCCGATGCTGTACAGGGTATTGGCATTGCATTGCTGATCAGTACAATCCTCTATATCATTCCCAGAACGTCCATATTGGGTGCAATTCTGATAACCGGTTATTTGGGGGGAGCGATCGCCGTAATGATCATGGCTGGCCAGTCTTTGTATTTTGCGCTGGTTTTGGGCATACTGGTGTGGGCGGGATTGTACCTGCGCGATGCAGGATTGCGGGAGTTGATTCCTTTTAAAAAGCATTAAAACAAAAAGCGATGCCGCGGCAAAGTGCAGGAATTCTTTTGTATAGAAAGACAAATAATGAATTGGAAGTCCTTCTGGTGCATCCGGGAGGACCTTTTTTTGTGAAAAAAGACCTGGGTAGCTGGACAATCCCGAAAGGTGAGTATGACGACAGCGAAGAAGCATTGGCCGCAGCACAGCGTGAGTTTGAAGAAGAAATCGGCTCTCCGGTGACGGGTACGTTCCTGCCACTGGGTACGATCAGGCAAAAAGGCGGAAAGGTGATCCAGGCATGGGCGGTGGAAGGTGACCTGGATGCAGATGCCATCGTCAGCAATACCTTTGAGCTTGCCTGGCCGCCGAAGTCCGGCAAAGTGGAGACATACCCGGAAGTAGACAAAGCGGTCTGGTTTTCAGTAGCAGAGGCAAAGACCAGGATCAATGAAAAGCAAGCCGAATTGATCGACAGGCTGGTGGCGCTTGTTGTATGATTTTTTGTAAAAAATAAACCCTGGTATGATTCCATACCAGGGTTACTACGACTTCGCTTTTCCGGTACTTACTTTTTGAAGGCATTCTTCAGTTCGTCAGCTGCAAATGCCAGCGCATCTTTGGATTCCGGTACCACCAGCGACATGCCAAAAAACTCATGGGTTACTCCCGAATAAGTTTTTGAATTCACTTTTACACCCGCCGCTTTCAGTTTTTCACCCAGTATTTCACCGTCTTTTTCAAGCGGGTCGATCTCAGCAAGTACAATGGTGGTAGGCGGCAGACCTTTCAGATTCGCACCTACGAGATTGATACGCGGATCTTTCGCTTCACCCATATTTTTCAGGTAATTTTTTACAAACCATTCCATCATCGGCTTGTCCAGCGGCTTGGCTGCCGCATACTTCCTGTACGATTCAGTATTCATGTCCGAGCCTGCCACCGGGTACACCAGCAGTTGGTGCACCGGCAGTGTTTCCTTTTTATCGCGTGCCATCATGCTTACATTGGCAGCCAGATTCCCCCCGGCACTTTCGCCGGCGACCGCGATCCTTTTCGGGTCACCTTTCAGCGCAATCGCATTTTTGACAACCCACGCATAAGCCGCATATGCATCGTCATGGGCTGTCGGGAACTTGTGCTCAGGTGCAAGCCGGTAAGCTACCGACACGACAATTGCGCCCGTCTGCTCGGCCAGACCTTTAGCTGACGCATCATACACATCCAGATCCGCGATCACAAATCCACCTCCATGGTAGTACACGATCACGGGAAAAGGAGCAGTTCCTGTTGTTGGCGTGTAAATACGCGCATGAATACTGTCACCTTTTACGGGAATGTTCCTGCCGACAGTATCGACCATTGGTGCGGGCATGGGAACCTGATTTTCCTTTGCGAGGTCTTTTACCGCGTCGGTAGGCGTATGGTTCTTACGGGCTTCCATGGCTGTCAGACCCGGAATAGGCGCATCTTTGTAGCTGGCCAGTTTTTCGATGACAGCCTGCATTTGTGGCTTCATGTCGGGTGCCCAGGCCGGGGCTTCACCCGCGGGCTTTATGTCTTTCAGTGTGGAAGTTGTATCCGAATCTGCAGTGAGCGAATCTTTGTTGGAGCCATTGCTGGAAGAGGATCCGCAGGACGACAGTGTGAGCAGTGCGATCATGGCAGGCGCTGCAAATAAGCCTGCTATCACAGAGCGGTTGAAGTTCGTTTTTCGGGTGTACATGGTTTTCGTTAAGTTGATGAATACGGAAATACTTACGCAGGGATGTTCTGTACGGATCAATGGAAGCATGTTTGAGGTTGCCGGGAGGTTATAAATAGGAAATGGCGTCTTTGTATGTAAACCAACCTACCTAATCCTATGCCACTATCCATTTCCAGGCGGGCTTTTCTGCGCGACGCAGCGCTGTTGACGGCGGCAATGCCAGCAGTGTGGAACGGTAGCTCGGCAAAAACAATATCCATGAAAAAGATCAGTATCACGCAGGTAAGTTCCAATTTCGAGCGCGAGCCCCTGCATCCCTACCGCTTCAAAGGCAGCGCGATTACCGACAGCTGGCAAACTGCAGCCATGCTCGAATCAGACAGTGGCTTGCGGAAAGTAGGATTGGGTACCCAGGGTGTATTATGGTCGGACGCCAGCGTTTTTGCAGCCCATTCCGAAAGTGCCGGCAATGCATTGATGTACGCCATGAGTGAGCACGCTCTGCAGCTTGTCAAAGGCACAACCTTCACCGATCCGGTGCGATTGCTCGATGACCTGCTGCCGGAAGTACTGTCCTATGGAAAAAAGATCACCGGCAATCCCGACCTCCGGAAAACCTTCGCCCTCAATGCGCTCGTGTGTGTTGACAATGCAGTGTGGCAGCTTTTTGCAGCGGAGAATAACATCCGGACTTTCAATGAAATGATCCCGGAGGCTTACCGGCCCGGATTGTCCTACCGGCATAGCAAGGTTGCGAGCATTCCTTCGTTCAGTGTGGGGACCACGGCTGAGCGCATCAGGCAGGCGGCAGAGGAAGGTTATTTTATCATGAAGCTAAAAACCGGCGCACCAGGCACGCAGCAGGAAATGATTGAGAAAGACATGGCATTTCTCACTGCAGTGCACAAGGCAGTCGGGCATTTTGAAACACCTCATACCGCTACCGGTAAAATCCCATACTATTTTGATGCGAACGGCCGGTATGAGAAGAAGGAAACCCTGCTGCGGTTTCTGGACCATGCCATGAAAATCGGCGCATTCGACCAGATTGCCGTCATAGAGGAACCCTTTGAGGAAAGTAATGAGGCTTATGTGGGTGACCTGGGCGTGCGGGTAGCCGCTGACGAAAGCGCGCATACCGTGGAAGATGCCGCTCACCGCATGGAGCTGGGCTACTCCGCTATTGCGGTAAAAGCGATCGCCAAAACCCTCAGTATGACCATGAAGATTACGCAGCTTGCCTACGAAAAGAAAGTACCCTGCTTTTGCGCCGACCTGACCGTAAATCCTGTCCTGGTAGACTGGAACAAAAATGTGGCCGCACGTCTGCAACCTTTTCCCGGTATGAACGTTGGCTTGCAGGAGACCAATGGACATCAGTATTACAAAAACTGGGACCGCCTCATGACCTACCACCCAAGAGCCTCAGCAACCTGGACGAAGACCCAAAATGGTGTATACCTTACGGATGATACCTTTTATGCCGAAAGTGGCGGTATTTTGGTGGGATCCAGGCACTACGAAAATCTTTTTGCATGACGAGGCAGGACTTATGAGCATGTTGGTTTCAGAACTTAGGGAACATTTCAGTAAGCTTCGGCAGGCAGTACTGCTTGGCGTTCTCCTGGTTGCCGGGCATGCTGCAAGCCTCGCTCAGGGTACAAGCCAGGTGCAGGCAGATCCCATCCCGCATGCCCGTGACTTTGATTTCAATATTTTATCTGTACAAACCAAAGCCCCGATCCGCAATGCCCGGATTACGATTGTGCAGGAGGGGAGAAAAGACTTCTTACCGTTACAGTCCGGGCCGGGAAAAGCCCGCGTACGGCTTGATTCGGGTAAGGTGTACCTGGTCAATGCAGTTGCAGGTGATTTCGAAATGGCCCAGTTTACATTTGATGCCGGTCAATCGCTGCGGGACGGCAGGACCAGCGTTGACCTTTTCTTGATACCTGATCGCCTTGTGCAGGATGGCAGCCGCGCCAAACCCACTCAGGACATTAGGAGTGCACCCACAACCCGGAACTTCAGCGAAATCAAAAAAGGAGAAGCTGTGCGGCTCAATCATATTTATTTCAATCAGAGCAGTCCGGACCTTCGCCCCGAGTCGTTTGAAGAACTTAACCGCCTTGCAGATCTCCTGAAAGAACATCCCGGAATGCGCATAGAAATCCGTGGCTATACGGATAATACCGGCGACTTCAATGCCAATGTACGATTGTCGAAAAACCGGTGCGAGGCGGTAATAGCTTACCTGACCGGAAAGGGAATCCAGGGAAAAAGGCTTAAAGTTGCCGGCCGTGGCCCGCGTGACCCCATGGCGCCCAACGATTCCGAAGAAAACAAAAAGAAGAACCGCCGGGTGGAATTTGTAATCCTGTAAAAATGGGTTCGCATGCGCACTCAGATCTGGTTGCATACCTGCACATGCACCAGCTTATGCGCAAATTCGTCGTAAACATACCGGACAGGCAGCTTTCCGGTGGTATCACCTTCGGCCACACCGGGCCTGGCCGGAGTCTCGGGATGAGGCGAGCAGGCGGCCAGCATCAGCAATGCACTGATGCCGGCATAAATCGCATACTTCTTTATCATAGCTAACAGATTTTTTCGTTGATAATACGGATGACGGACACCGTGCATGGGTTGGTTCCGGCGCTGAGTGCTTCAACAGGATGCAAGGTAATACCAGTGTGCCTGTCAGGGCAGCGAAGCCTGGGCGAACTGTTCCACTTGCTGCCTGAACTGTGAAAAACAGCAACTGTACCGGGGCGGAAAGGTTGGCGTAGCCTGACGGATGTGGGTTGTATCCGAGTGCGAAAGGGGCGATTCCGGGTGAGGTTTGTAGCGCGTATATGAATGGTTACAAGCGCAAAACAGGCCCAAATCGAGCTTTTTTGGGCTGGTAGTGCTAGTGGGACAGGTTTCTTCAAACTAGGTCTAGCGCTTTTCTGAACTACCTATACCATCTCAGCTGACCCGTTTGCAGTCAGTTACACCCAGCAATTTGCCCGTCTTACCACAAAAACATGGACTAGCTTTATATGTTAAAGTATACTTGTAACAATAGTTATTAGAATTCTAGTTAGTGCGTTAGAATTAATTTCAAATATTTAAGCTCCGAACTCCTAAATGAAAACTCAAATCAAGTATTTGGAAGAAATCAACAGGTTGCTCGCAGACTACCTTTCAGAGATCGAAAGATCAGAGTTGAAACCGCTGTCTGCGCAGGTGTATCAGGTACAATCAAAGAATTTTGTGAGGTGGATCAGTGGTGACTTTGTGCCGGGTGAAGTAAAAAAATCACAGAAGAAATTAAGCAAAGTGCTCAAAAAGAGCTAAGCGTAACCAATGCCAGCGTACCCCTTCCTGTCTTTGAAAAGTAAGTACCCAATGCGGATGTCCTGATTTTCTTCCATCCGTGACCTAACAATAAGCAGCCGGTAGGCCTGAACAGCCGGTTTGCAGTCCTGAATAATTTATTACCGCTACCATCCACCGGTGTTCGCCAGTAAGCTGGCTTACCCAAATGACCCTATTAGCCCCGGCTGCATTTACGCGCCGGGCATAGTTCCTGCTCCCGCCTGGGTTTCCGTGTTAAAGAAAGTTAAAACCGGCTTTCTGCCTGTTTGCATTAACGTTTTTTAAGATCCTTAGTACCTGCTGTTCAATGCAGTATGGATAGTTTTGACCTGGCCGGTCCGCCTGATTCCGGGGATCGGCCAGGTTCTTTAACTTCTCCAACACTACATCACGGCATGGTACAGTTTAACAAGTGGAACACCTTTGCGGGCTGGGGCGTGTTTGCGGTTGCGTTTACAACCTACGTCACCACCATGGAGCGCACCGCCAGCTTCTGGGACTGCGGCGAATTCATTGCCTGTGCATTCAAATTGCAGGTGCCTCATCCGCCTGGCGCTCCTTTTTTTCTGCTGATCGGCAGGCTCTTTTCACTTCTCGCGCTGGGCGACGTTACAAAGGTTGCTTACTGGGTCAATATGCTCTCTGTGCTGAGCAGCGCATTCACGGTGCTCTTCCTGTTCTGGACCATTACGATGCTGGCGGGCAAGCTCGTTGACAAACCCCAAAATAGTTGGAGCAAAGCACAGTCCATGCTGGTGATCGGCTGCGGTGCTGCGGGCGCGCTTGCCTATGCATGGTCCGACTCCTTCTGGTTTTCGGCCGGCGAGGCAGAAGTGTACGCCATGTCTTCGTTTTTCACGGCAATCGTGATCTGGGCTGTGTTCAGATGGGAGCGCATAAACGATCCCGCACAGGCCAACCGCTGGCTGATCCTCATTGCCTACCTGGTGGGACTTTCCATTGGCGTGCACCTGCTCAACCTCGTTACGATCCCTGCCTTGTCGCTGGTTTATTATTTCAGGAAATTTCCGAAGCCTACTGTCTTTGGCGGATTCGCGGCATTTGTGACAGGATTGCTGATTCTGGCGATGATCAATGCCGGCATCATTCCCGGTTTGCCGGGCCTGGCGGGCAGCTTTGAAGTGTTTTTCGTAAACAGTTTGGGTTTGCCCTATAATTCCGGTGTAATTTTCTTCTCGGTCCTCTTTTTCGCAGCACTTACATCGGCTATCATTTATTCGCATAAAAAACAGAAAGTAATCCTCAATACGGCACTGCTCTCGCTGGCATTTGTATTGACGGGTTACGGCTCGTACCTCATGGTCCTGGTGCGTTCCGGCTACAATCCGCCTATCAATGAAAATAATCCAAGCGATGTGCTGCGGTTTGTTTCTTACCTCAAACGTGAGCAGTATGAAAGCCGTCCGTTGCTGTACGGACCACAATTTACCTCCCGCCTTACGGCTAGCCGGCAGGGTACGCCCGTGTATACGCGCCGGGACGGCAGGTATGTTGTTACGGACCGTCGGCCCGAGTACGAGTATGAGCCGGGCAGCCATATGCTGCTGCCGCGGCTGTACAGCTCCCAGCCGGGGCATCCCGAACTGTACCGGCAGATCACCGGCCTCCGCGAAGGACAAACGCCCACGATGCGGCATAACCTGACTTACCTGTTCTCGCACCAGCTGGGGCACATGTACTGGCGCTACTTCCTCTGGAACTTTGTGGGGCGTGAAAGTGACCGGGAAGGTGCGGGAGTGCTGCTCCCGTGGGATGCATTCCGCACATTCCCATCATCCATACAGTCCAACCGCGCGCATGACAACCTCTTTATGCTGCCCCTTTTACTGGGCATTGCAGGGGCCGTTTTTATGTATACAAAAAGAAAAAAAGACCTGCTCGTGCTCGTCCTGCTGTTTGTGCTCACAGGCATTGCGCTGGCCTTTTACCTGAATTCGCCCCCTGTGGAGCCGCGTGAGCGGGATTACATCTATGTGGGTTCGTTTTACATTTTCTGCATCTGGATCGGACTCGGGATCATGGCCATGAGCCATGCGGCGCAAAGGATCGTACGCGATCAGAACATCCGTACGGGCATCGTGGCTGCATTGGGCCTGGCGGTACCTGCATGGATGGGGATCAGAGGGTGGGACAATCACGACAGGAGCAACCGCTACCACTCGGTCGATTTTGCGCGCAACCTGCTCAACTCCTGCGCACCCCATGCAATCCTGTTTACGGGTGGCGACAATGATACTTTTCCACTCTGGTACGTGCAGGAAGTCGAAGGGTTCAGGAAGGATGTGCGTGTTTGTGTGCAGACCTTCATCGGGATCGACTGGTACATTGAGCAGCTCAGGCGCAAAATCAATGATTCGGATGCGCTGCCGCTTTCCCTGGATACGGGTAATTATATCAATGGGCAAAATGACTACATCCCTTTTTACGAAGTAGCGTCCGTCAGGAAAGGAGTTAACCTCAACGAATACCTTGATCTCGTCCGGCAGAACAACAAGGCGATCAGGGTACCGCTGAGCAATGGCGAAACAACGTCCATACTGCCGTCATCCACGATGTTCCTGCCCGTCGATACAGCCGCGGTACGCAGAATGCACATTGTAAAAAAGGATTTCGAGCCGTTCCTGACCGATTCTATGAGCTGGAACATCGGCAATAAGGATCTTTTTAAATCGGACCTGGTCATGCTGGACATCATCGCAAGCAATAACTGGAAGCGCCCGATTTACTTCTCATCAACCATGGGTTCGTCGCATCACCTGGGCTTGAAGGAGTATATGCAGCTCGAAGGTTATGCATACCGCCTGCTGCCCGTGAAGGTGGAGGGAGCCGAAGACGGATACGTGAACTCGGACATTATGTACGACAACATGATGCATAAGACCTTCTGGCGCGACATGAACAATGCAAAAACATACTATGATGACACATACCTCGGCTCGCCGGTGGCAACGGCACGAATCTCATTTTTGCGGCTTGCAGGCCAGCTGATCGCAGAAAAACAAATGGACAAGGCCCGCAATGTGCTCGATAAAGCCATGCGCGTCATGCCCGATGACACCATTCCCTATGACCAGTTCTCGGCAGGGTTTGTGGGGATGTTTTTTGATGTGGGCGAAAATAAAAAGGCGCTCGACTCCGCACGGACGATGGCCCTGCGTGCAGACGAAAACCTGAGCTGGGTACATGAAAATGGCGGCAATCGCAACGTCAGCAAAGATCTCTACATTCTGCAGACACTTGCCAGGGAATGCTATGGTGCAGGACAGAAGGCTGCCGGCAAACAATATGAGGACATGTTCCGCAAGCATTTGCTGGCATTCAACCTGTATACTAAGGAAGTTCCCTGACAAGATGCAAGCTCGGGAGTAACTCAGGAACCGCTCCGTTTTGAAACGAAGTAAGGGTTATCTATTTTTGATTGGCGGACATTAACGGTTGATTTCAATTATCTACCGGTAATTCCTGCTAAAAATTGATAATCTTCTTTTCGAAACAATTCGATTTCGCGGTAAACGTGTTACATGCATATAATTTACAAGAGAGGACATAACAGTTCCCTGGATGGTATCCGGGGAGCTGCTGTGGTGCTGGTGGTTATCTTTCACTGTTTTGAAAACACCCTTCCCGAACCTTTCAGAAGTCTGACTGATTTCGGCTGGATAGGCGTCGACCTGTTTTTTGTCCTTTCGGGCTTTCTCATTACCGGCATTCTGACTGATACCAGGGGACAGGAAAATTACTTCGGAAATTTTTTTGCAAAGCGGGCACTCCGCATTTTCCCGCTCTACTATCTTACCATTATCATCTTCTTCGGACTGCTGCAAATTCCGGCAGTTACCCGACATCATCCCGCTTTCAATCCTGCGCATCTCCAAAGTGCCGGGTACTTTTTCACTTTTACGCAGAATCTGTATTTCGCCTACAACGGCTGGGGAGTGACCGACATCATGAATCATTTCTGGTCGCTGGCTGTGGAAGAGCAGTTTTACCTGGTGTGGCCATTTGTGGTATATTCTCTCAGCAACGGTCAGTTACTTCTGGCTTGTGCATTGCTGGTTTGCACAAGTCTTGGCATCCGGAATGCGCATGCCGATAGCGATTTCAGTTATGTTTTTACACTGGCACGGGTGGATGCCCTGGCAATCGGCGGTATGCTTGCCATCCTGATCCGCACCCGTTCGCAGGTGCTCAACCGGCTCGTGCTGCCGGTGTTTGCGGTGGCTTCGGTGATCATACTCTGGATCGCATGCTCCACGGGTTACCTCCACTTCCGGAACGTCTATTTCGTACGCGGCGGCTACACACTTCTTGCGCTTTGTTTTGCGGGTATTATCGCCATGGTATTTGATACGGGAAAGACCGGCAGGTTTGTCAATGCGGTATTTTCAACATTAGCCCTGCGGTTTCTGGGTAAGTACTCCTATGGGATTTACATTTATCACTGGATATTTTATAAGGTATTTTTTCAGTATTATGAAGCACGTTATGGCTTGTCGCGCTGGTATCTGCTGCCATTTCTGGGCTTTGTACTTGTATTCAGCGTATTGAGCTACCATTATTTTGAGTCGTATTTTCTCAGGTTCAAAGACAGGTTCAATGCCGGCCGGAGCATTGAGCCTTCCCCGGCCTCGCAGGATAAGTCTGCCATAAATCTTTCCTGAATACCGAAAAACAGCCTATGCCGCACCCACTGATCGACCATATACGCCGCATGGTGGAGCTGGCTCCCGAAGAAGAAGCGGAGATACTTTCGTTTTTTGAACCCGTGACAGCCCGTAAGAAATACATTTTGGCGAGGGCCGGCGAAACAAGCCCGGATCTGTACTTCGTCGCAGAGGGATGTATCAGGCTTTTTCACCTCAGCGAGCGCGGGGCCGAACAAACAATCCAGTTTGCCATTGAAGGCTGGTGGCTGACCGATTTTTCAGCTTTTCCCACGCAGCAATGTTCCGAGTTTACGATCCAGGCATTGGAGAAATCTGAGCTGCTGGCAATCAGTGCTGCCCGGCACGAACTGCTGCTCGCGCGCTTCCCGCAGCTGGAAAGGTATTTCCGACTGATTTATCAGCGTGCTTACGGTGCCTCGCAGGTGCGGCTGAAATACCAGCACGATTTGTCCAGAGAGGAAATGTACCGCCGCTTTGCAAGCAGTTATCCGCAATTTACCCAGCGCATCCCCCAGTACCTGCTGGCTTCTTTCCTGGGGTTTACCCCCGAGTACCTGAGCGAATTACGTAAAAAGCGTTCTTAAACCAGTTTAAGTTTTTTTGGTCCCGCAATGGTCACTTTTGTATTGTTCGTGTGAACGACGTACAGGCAGTTTATAGTCCTGTTCTGATTTTCAAAAACATACAAAAACAAAAAAGATGGAAACTCGATTTAACATGCAGGCGCTTCAACCACAGGCATTTAAAGCAATGTTAGGACTGGAAGGCTACCTGCAGACCGGCGTGCTGAGCAAAACGCATAAAGAGCTCATCAAACTGCGGGCATCCCAGGTAAATGGCTGCGCTTACTGCCTCGATATGCATTACAAAGACGCCGTGAAGGCAGGGGAGAAGCCGGAGCGGATTGTTTTGCTGAATGCTTGGAAGGAAGTCAATGTATTTACCGAGGAAGAAAAACTAATTCTGGCTCTCACCGAAGCCGTTACATTAATCCATAACAAAGGCATTGACAGTGCTTTGTACCAACAAGCGGAAAGTACTTTCGGAGAAGTTTATCTGGCGCAGATCATCATGGCCATCGTGACCATCAATGCCTGGAACCGCATTGCCATCAGTACATTGCAGCAGCCGGGAAGCTGATCCGGAATCTTCCTTCATTGACAATGCCATAGGCCGCCGGTCTATGGCATTGGTTTTTTAACGGTATGGTAATCTAACCTTAACATACCGTAAAATTATGATGGAAGACCTTTGGTACAAGAACGCCGTTATTTACAGCCTTGATCTGGAAACATTCATGGATGGGAACAATGACGGTACCGGAGATTTCCTGGGTTTATGTGACAGGCTCGACTACCTGCATGCGCTTGGGCTGGATACCATCTGGCTCGCACCCTTCCAGCCGACACCCAACCGTGACAACGGTTATGATATCAGTGACTTCTATGGCGTTGATCCGCGGCATGGATCCAGCGGCGACTTCGTCGATTTTATGCATAAGGCGCGTAAGCTGGGCATTAAGGTGATCATTGATCTTGTCGTAAATCACACTTCAGACGAGCACCGGTGGTTTGAAGAATCACGGTCGTCGAAGGAGAACCCCAAACGCAGCTGGTACATCTGGTCCGATAAGCGGCCTGCGAACTGGAACAAGGGAATGGTATTCCCGGGTGTTCAGAAAGCGACCTGGACGCAGGATAAGAAAACGGGTGCGTATTATTTTCACCGCTTCTACGAATTCCAGCCCGACTTAAACACCGACAATCCTGAGGTAAGGGAAGAAATTGCCAAGATCATGGGCTACTGGCTCGAACTGGGCATTGCCGGCTTTCGCGTAGATGCGGTACCGTTCATTCTCGAATCGGCCCGGCAGGACGGAAAGGAACAACCCCTGCATTTTGAATATCTGAAAGAAATGCGCCGTTTTCTGCAGTGGCGGAAGGGGGATGCCGTGCTGCTCGGTGAGGCGAATGTACTGCCCGACGAAAGCAAACAGTTTTTTGGCGAGGATGGTGACGGCATCCATCTGATGTTCAATTTTTTTGTAAACCAGAATGCATTCCTGGCACTCGCCACGGCAGATACCACGGCGCTGATCAGTGCGCTAGAAGCAACCCGGGAAATTGCTCCCACGAGTCAGTGGGCGCATTTTCTCAGAAACCATGATGAGCTCGACCTGGGCAGGCTCTCGGACGAAGACCGGCAGAAGGTATTTGCGCGGTTTGGTCCCGAGAAGGAAATGCAGCTGTATGACCGGGGTATCCGCCGCAGGCTTTCGCCCATGCTCGGCAGCCGGCAGCAAACCGAGCTTGCATACAGCCTGATGTTTTCACTTCCAGGCACGCCCGTGATCCGCTATGGCGATGAAATCGGGATGGGCGACGACCTGAGCCTGCCCGAAAGAGGCTCCATCAGGACACCTATGCAATGGTCGGCCGAAAAAAATGCAGGTTTTTCAAAAGCTGAAAAGCTGATTAATCCGGTTGTGGAAGATGGTTATTATGCCTACGTGCATGTCAATGTTGAAAATCAGCGCAGGGAGCCCGGCTCGCTGCTCAACTGGATGACTTCACTGATCCGGCTTCGGAAGGAGTGTCCGGAGATCGGTTACGGCACCTGGGAAATCCTTGATACGGGCCTTAAGGAAGTGCTGGGTATGCGTTACAGTTATAAAAACAAGCGTTTGCTGATATGGCATAATTTCAGCGAAAAAGCGCTTGAACTGGTAGTTGCCAAAGAGCACGCCAAAGCCGTAAAGCTCACCGACCTGATGAACAACATCCAGAGCGAGGTGAACACGGACAACCAGCATACCATTACACTGGAAGCTTATGGATACCGGTGGTTCCGGGGAGTTGATACGGAGTAGGGCAGAGGCCGCAATGCAGGTACTTTGCGATACTCGATTTCACACATTTTTTGTATCTTATTCCATTGCCGGAAGCAGACAAAGAGGATTGCTTCCGGTGAAGTTTTAATTTAAAATAAATCCCTATGCCCATCCACAAATTATACCATCATGAACACAACCACCGCACTTCCACTCGTGGAAGAGCCCACCCCCGCATTCTACCACGAGCTGGCGCGGCAGCTCCTGGAAGCTTGCCGCTCCGCTGACGGAGAGACCATCCTCTATATTCAGAAATACCATCCCAATCCGACCCAGCTGAAAAACCTCGGCAAGGCTGGTGCTAATTTCGACATGCACGATGCAAGGCTGATCCTGGCCAGGGAACACGGTTTTGAAGACTGGCAGCATTTCGACAACCATTTACACGCACTAGGCGACCCGGCTAGTGTCACAAGCCTGTTTGAGCGCGGTGCCGATGCGATTGTGAAAGGTGATACCAGTACGCTCAGAAAAGTACTGGCGGCTGCCCCGCGCATTGTAAAAGCCCGGTCGGGCAGGGCTCATCATGCTACTTTGCTGCACTACATCACGGCAAATGGCGTGGAGGAGTTCCGGCAGCTTGTGCCGCCCAATGCAGGGGAAATCGGCAGGATGCTTCTTGAAATGGGCTCCGAGCCGGATGCCATGTTACACGCTTACGGAAACGGGCCGGGCACGCCGCTGGAACTCCTCGTGTCAAGTGCACATCACGGAAGAGCGGGTGTGCAGGGCGAACTTACGACCTTGCTGCTGGACTATGGTGCTGCCATTGAGGGAATCCGGCAGGATGGTTCACCGCTGTTGCTTGCCTTGTCATCGGGGTATCCGAATACGGCCGAAATCCTGGCTGCCAGAGGGGCGCGCGCGGTCAATATAGTCACTGCGGCAGGGCTCGGGTATATAGATGCCGTGGATTCCTACTTTGATAAAAATAAAAACCTGGATCATGGCATGCAGTGCGTGCAGGCAATCTGGCTTACTGTGGATAATACTGCGGAGGCAAATGCCGCACTGGCATTTGTATGGGCTGCAATGAACAACCGCATCGGGGTGGTGGACCTGCTGATACAGAAAGGAGTTGGTATTGCTTCCAAAGACCACCGGGGCTGGACAGCCTTGCATTGGGCTGCCACCTGTGGCCACAGCGAGCTGGTTCGTTTGCTGCTCAGGCACAAAGCCCCGCTGGAAGCGCACAATGAAGTGGGAGGGACCGTGCTGGACCAGACACTCTGGGCCACCAGCCACAATGGCTTAAAGGATGAACACCTGGCGATCATCCATATGTTGCTGAACGCCAATGCCCGTCTCCATATCTGGTGGCTGCTGACTGATCTCAGACCTCCGCTGGATGAGAAGGTTTCGTCTATTCTGCAGCAATGTCATGGCTGATCAGGAATGGGCCAGGGCTTCGTGCCGGATACGTTCGCGGTGCATCTGGCCCCAATCCATCAAGGAAGTAAGTACATTGTCGAGCGTAGCGCTGTACGCTGTGAGTTCGTATTCAATCACGACCGGGATGTCTGTGTACACATTGCGCCTCACAAACCCATTCAGTTCCATATTTTTGAGTTCATTGGAAAGCACCCGGGGCGAAATGCCGGGCACGGCACGCTGGATGTCGTTGAAGCGCCTGTTGCCTTCCGAGAGTGCAATAATGATCCGGAGCATCCATTTTCCGCCTATGACATAAAGCGCATCTCCGACCGCATTCAGGCGCGCATTACATTCTGCCATAGAAGGCTTTCGCTGAGAGTTGTTGTTAAATATGCTCATTTATCACTAACTTTTATAATACTACTATAAATAGGAAAGTAAAGTTAGCATTTTAATTGTGTTTTAAAACAGGCAGCTTACAGCTGGCAGCATGTTAATCATCAACCCCCGGATGGACGCAGCAGCTACGGGAGGGCAAATGCCATGATTGAACCCGAGGGATTCTCCTTGGTACCGCCCACCGATACGGCCACGTACTGTTTGTTGCCAGCCATATAGGTGCAGGCCGTAGCATTGGCGACAGCCGGCAAAGTTGTTTTCCAGAGCAGTTTTCCCGTTTTTTTGTCAAATGCTCGCAGCTGGCGGTCATTGGTCCCCGAAATGAAAAGGAGACCGCCTGCCGTGACCATTGGCCCGGCCGAGCCTTCCTGGCCGGTTTCGTCTGCGCCTTTCAGCTGCCTTTTCTCATCATTTCCCAGTGGTATCTGCCAGGCATAGTCGCCCGTCGTGAGGTTTATGGCACTGAGTCTTCCCCAGGGCGGCGTAAGGGCAGGGTTCCCTTCGTGGTCCCGGAAGTAGCCATAGGCTGTGAGGTTCAGGTATTTGGCTGCTCCCTCACGCGTCCTGCCGTTTTCGAACTTGGTTACAGCGCTGCTGCTTTGCTGCTCCCTTTCAAACAAAAATGCCATGATCGCCTTTTCCTTCCCTTTGACCACACTGGCAAATGCAGGCATTTTCCCGCCGCCTTTCCTGATCTTGTCCAAAGCTGCTTCCCGCGTCATACGGCTGCGCAGCCCGATGAGTGAAGGATAGGTAGGTTCATCCCCGTTTTTGTCTTTGCCATGACAAGCCACGCAGTAGGTCATATACAACGATTTTCCTTGCTGCCATACCGACATATTCCCGGCTTCCTCATCTGCATCCACCTTTTTCATGGACTCTATTTCAGGCGATTCATTGGACCGGACGAAGAGCATGCCGCTTGCCGGATCGTAAGCTGCGCCGCCCCATTCCGCTCCGCCGCGTGAACCCGGCAGCATGAGTGTGCCTTTGAGGTCGGGAGGTGTAAACAACCCTTCATAGCGGAGGGAGCGGTAGCGTTTCACGAGCGTATCATGACCCGCATCTGTAAAGTGTGTCAGGTCTTTTTCAGACATGTACTGACGTGCAAAGGGCTTGGGAGCAAGGGGAAAAGGTTGTGTAGGCCAGGCTTCTTCCCCCGGAATATGCGACGCCGGAACTTTCCGCTCCTCGATCGGGAACAAAGGCTTGCCAGTTTCCCTGTCAAAAACAAAGATGAACCCATGCTTGGTTACCTGGGCTACGGCATCTACTTTTTTGCCTTCCCGCTCCACAGTCACCAGGTTGGGAGGCGCGGGCAAGTCATAGTCCCAGAGGTCGTGGTGCACTGTTTGAAAGTGCCATTTATAATGTCCCGTAGCAGCATCCAGTGCTACCACACTGTTGCCAAACAGATTCTGTCCCTTCCGGTCGGCGCCATAGTAGTCGTAAGTAGGGGAGCCCGTCGCCAGGAACACCATGCCACGGGCTGCATCCACGCTCATTCCGGCCCAGTCATTGGCACCTCCGGCATATTTGTATGCACCCTCCGGCCAGGTTTCGTAACCAGGCTCGCCGGGCAGGGGAATGGTATGGAACGTCCACACCAGCTTGCCTGTGCGGCAGTTATAAGCCCGGATGTAGCCCGGCTGTGCGCCATATAGTTCAGATACTTCCGCTCCCATGATCACCAGATCTTTGTACACAATTCCGGGCGAGGTGGGGATTACTGAAATCGTGGCGGGATCATCGCGCAATCCTATGTTCATGCTTACACGCCCATTTTTCCCAAACTCCGGGACCGGCCTGCCTGTTGCTGCATCCAGGGCAAACAGGTTATCACCACCGGTAACCAGGATACGCCTGTCGGTGCCGCTTTCCCAGTAAGTAACGCCCCGGCTTACACCGCCGCCCTCGGCCCCGTCAAATGGATCGAAGGCCCAAAGCTGCTTGCCCGTAGCTGCATTGACCGCGTACACCCAATGTTTGGCAGAAGTAGCATACATGACACCATCCACAATGATCGGGTTACATTCACTGCTTCCAGGCCTCGCACCCGACTTCATATCGTTGATGGAAAAAGCCCACGCAGGTTTCAGGCTTTGTACATTGGAAACATTGATCTGGCTGAGCGGGGAGGAACTGGTACTATGCGCATCGGCCTTGTAAATGCTCCACGTCCGTCCGTCTTCATCACGCAATTGATTCGCAACCATGCCGGTGAAAGCCGCCGCTGCAAGTATTACCAATGTATTTTTTTTGAGAAAAAGCTTTTGAAAGTATTGTAGCTGGGGCATAGGAAACATTTCCGGCGAAGGTGAAGCAAGCTTTAAACAAAGAAGAGTCAGAACAAAAAAGCCGCTGACATCCGCGTTTTACTACCTTATCTTTTTGCCCAATCGATGGCTGGGAGCTTCTGTTTGATGTGGTTGGATCTGGTAGATCTCTTTTTGTAATCTGGTATTGGTATTAGATGTGGAGCCAGTGAAATGCGGGTGTTTTCCACAGCACTCGCTTTGCTGATCTGCCTTGCCGACGCTTGCTGATTAAGTTTTCCAGAGACTTTTCCATATTCAATCCCAGCAGAAAACGACGCATTTTTTTTTCATGAAAAAACGAGGCATTAAAGCCTGGCGCAGGAGGCGATTCGAAACAAAAATCAATTTGCATCACGCCAGCTGATGCAGTGTTGGCACGGTTGTTTAAGAAACACTCTGCATAAGTGAGAAAATTCAAATCAACAACTAAAGAATAATTGTTATGAAAACCTTAAAAATGAACATCATGGCATTAGCGCTGACATTGTTCGGTGCAGGTGCTGCTTTTGCTCAGACATCTACGCCTGCTTCTTCGCCGTCCAGTACCGCGCCAGGTGCTACTACACAGCCTGCGGGCACACAACGTAGTACTACACAGCCGTCTACCGTACCGGGAAGTACAGTACAGCCATCCACATTGCCGGGTGCAAGCCAGCCAGGTACCACACCACGTACCTCGCCTTCGACCATGACGCCGAACTCGTCGACTACCACGCCATCGAATACGCTTCCAGAGTCAACAACACGTCCGGCAACAGAGCCAGGCATGAACCGTTCGTCAACACTGCCGGGAAGCACAACCCAGCCAAGCAGCCCGATGAATGACAACAATGGAACGACAACGCCATCGAGCACTACAACCCCAAATACCGGAACAGGAGCTCAGCCGACTGTACCAAACAGCGCAGGTTCGACAACTGGTCAACCAAATACTACCTCAGGTGGAACTTTGACCCCGGGTACATCGACAAGCAGCCCGACTTTACCTCCCAACAAGAAGTAATTTCTGGTAAGCATATAATAGAAAAGGCAGCCTCTGGGCTGCCTTTTTTGGTATCCGGTGATCCGCTACCTGCGCGGAGAACGTGCATTCCGGAAGCGCTGAAAGTACCTGAACAGAAAACTGTTCAGCCTGACAAAAACCAGCAGACCGATAAGGATCAGCACTGCATTAAGCTTGTAAGAAAATCCGGCAAATTGCTCGCTTCCGTCCAGTGACAGCCTGAACCGCAGCCACGAACGTTCTGCGGTTGTGGTTTTTTGGTCAAAAGGCAGCGCCTCATCGTAGATTACCCCGGTTACAAAATGCCCGGTAGTATCGATGTAGCCGTATTTATCATCAACTCGCACCATCGATACGCCATTGTTGTAGTAGGAGGCAAAGTCATATTTCAGCGGTGTGCGGATTTTTCCTGACTTATCAATGTGCCCGAACTTACCATTGATGGCTACCGCGGAGCGGTCCTCGGCGGTAAAGCCCGTAGCTTCGTCATACAGGAAGTTGATCCTTACCTTGCCCGTTTTGTCTATACAACCCCACTTTCCATTCTTTTTTACCCAAAATAACCCATTCGTAGGCTTGCGCGTTTCTTCAAACTGAAAAGGAACGATCAGGTCGCCGGTGTACGGACTTACGTAACCGAATTTGTTACCGTACTGCACACGCTCCATGCCCTGACCGGAGTACTTGTATGTAGGATCAATGCCATCCAGTGCCACCGGCACCCGCAGGATCATATGCTTATCAATGATCCCGTATTTTCCTTTGTAGTTGAAGTGGTAAATGCCCTTGGAACCCTGAATTTCTTTCTCATTATACCTGCTGAAATTCCAGTTGAGCAGGAAAAGATCGCCATCCCTCCACCAGATCACATCCTCGCGGCAATCGTGGCTGCACACGTGATCAACATTCGCCTTGGTAATCAGGAAATCGTCAGGATATTGTTCAACGGGAACTTCGTGTATGATTTTTCCGGACGTATCGAGGTAGGATATCCCGTATTGTTTGCCTTTGACATAAATCACCCAGGTTTTTCCTTTGTAAAAACGGTCGGTAGCCACGTATTTGGGCGGAATGACGACTTCTCCTTTCCGGTTAATAAAGCCATGCATTCCCCGTCCGGCTGCATCCGGTTCCTGGGGAACAAACTCGGCAAGTCCGTCGGCAAAGGGCCCGATGTCGCGGTAGGCGGGAGTCAGCTTGCGCCCGGCGCCATCAACCAGGTAAGTCTGGTAAGACCGGCAGGGAACATCCACTTTCTTAACTACATAAATGCCGTCATATTCCTGGGATTCATTGTACGCTGCCAGCCACGGCTTACCGCCGGACTGAGGAGGCATAGCATTGGCCACATGGATTAAAATAAGGAAGAGAAGCTTGCAGCTAAGGTAGTTACGGGCTTTCCGGCGCATGCTCGGAGACAGGTTTAGGAACAACGTTGACATTTCAGGATCAACGAATATAACCAACTACACCGTGTTCCGTAAGTTTTGTACAGATATTCTTCCGTTAAGGTTTGTTGAAAAAAGGCATTTGTGCTTCCTGCTGGCACAATTTTGACTGATACAGGGGAAACTAAAACATATCATACCATGCCACAAGTAGATAATCAGGATCCAAACGGAAAGGTAGAAGCCGGTGTTACACTGCACATTAAAGGTGCTGAGTCTGAAAATGATGCGACACTTGCGGTAGAGAATTACCTCAGGGTAAATAAAAAGGAAGAGCTTGAATTTGCGATCAAAGACGGCGGGGCCGAGGGCGATTACCTGGTTACGCTCGGCTGACCGGTCAACCCGTGTTTTTCCTGGTCCATCAATTCAAATTCCAACCGCGGATTGAACCAGTTGTTTCCTGAAACATCTGCAATGGCAACTACCTGCCCGTCTTCGGTGTGGGCGAGTACTTTCTGATTCTTCAGCAGGTCCCAGCTATCAGCCTTGCAAACCTGCATACACCGGAATAAAAATCTGCCCAGGTAGGGCGCATCACAGCGATCCCCACCGTGATAGCCACTCCTGAAAACCCGCTCGCCGCCGAACGCGTAATTTACACCCTTGATGTTCAGTTCGAGTTCGGCGGTGACAAAGTGTTCGTCATGTACATAAATGTGTACCGCTTTAATGGATCCAATTTCCATAGTGTTGATGCTGTTAAAAGGGTATTCCATTACAGATCAAGTCAGGGAGTATTGCCTTCACGAATGTAAATGATAAATTTCTTTGATGTAGTATTAATGCGCAATAAAAATTGCACTGATCTGCAAACGAGGAAAAACAGGTCCGCGGCAAACAAAATTGCCGTAAAATAGATCATACTAGACCTTGGTACGATCAAAACGTACCCGGAAAATTACAGTCCATCTTTCACGCAGAAGCTGGCTGTGAGGCGTGGAAGTTTGAAGAAAGTTTGAATAACTTCCTCAGACTAAACTGCTTCGCTGATGAGACTATTTATACTGCTGCTCCTTCTCTTTCATTTCCTGGGTGCGCATGCACAGGATTCTTCCGGTATGTTGCAGGAAGATATCGCTGCGCAGGAGCAAAAAAGCTATGAAGCCCGCGCAGAAAGTATGCACCGGGCTCTGCGCACTGCGGCTTCCGACAATTTTGATGTAACCTATTACCGGTGTGAGTGGAAGGTTGATCCTGCTATCCGTTACATTTCGGGAGCGGTTACCGTTTACTTTACCATGAAAACACCTGCCAGCTCCATCACGCTTGACCTGGCGAACGAGCTGACCGTTAACTCCGTTTCGCACGATGGTATGGCGCTCGCATTTACACACAGCGCTCAGGCATTACAGATCGACTTTCCCGGTACATTGCCGGCCGGCAGTACTGATTCTGTCCGCATTGTATATGAAGGTATACCGCCAGCGGCAGGCCTCGGATCGTTTGTGACTGCTCAGCACGGAGCGGCTCCGTCGCCAATGCCTGTACTCTGGACGCTGAGCGAGCCATTTGGCAGCCGCGACTGGTGGCCGTGCAAAAACGACCTGGACGATAAGGCCGACTCTGTCGATGTTTTTATTACTCACCCGGCTGCTTACAAGGCGGTCAGCAATGGTATGCTCCGCTCCGAACTGCCGGCAGGCGGCGGCGAGCTCATCACCCACTGGCAGCACCGCTACCCAATCGCCAGCTACCTCGTGTGCATGGCCGTGACCAACTACCGGATTACTGCCAGCCTTGTGGATGTTGGAGGCATGAGCGTGCCGGTACAAACATTCTACTATCCCGAAAGCGAGCCGGCATTTACGGCGGGTGTACAGGATGCGCTGGATGCCATGACTTTTTACGGCGGGCTGATCGGGGATTATCCGTTCAAAAATGAAAAGTACGGCCATGTACAGTTTGGCTGGAATGGCGGGATGGAGCATCAGACCTGTTCTTTTATGAATAATATGAGCGAGGGCCTGGTCACCCATGAGCTGGCGCATCAGTGGTTTGGCAATAAAGTAACATGCAGGAGTTGGGAGGATGTGTGGCTTCATGAGGGTTTTGCAACTTATATGGCAAGTATTTACCATGAAAACAAATACCCTGCTGATGCCGCAGCCAATCGTCAGGCACGCGTCAACCAGATCACTGCACTGCCCGGCGGATCGGTGCGGGTGGATGATGTAACCAGCACTTCGCGGATCTTCAGCAACCGCCTAAGCTACTTCAAAGGCTCCTACCTGCTGTATATGCTTCGCTGGATTTTGGGTGATAATGCATTTTACAACGGGTTGACGCAATACCTGAATGATCCCGCGCTGGCTTATGGTTATGCTGCCACCAGCGATCTGCAGGCACACCTCGAATTGGCCTCGGGGAGGGATCTTGATTACTTTTTTGATCAATGGTTTAATGGCCAGGGCTACCCGTCGTACCAGGTGGAGTGGTATCCGGCAGGTAATGCGGTGGAAATACGCCTGAGCCAAACCACGTCCCATCCCAGCGTAGGGTTTTTCCGGCTGCCGGTGCCGCTGCTGTTCCGCAACACGGTATCAGGCGAGCAAAAGCTGGTAGTACTCGACCATACGGCGAGCGGGCAGCTGTTCAAGCAGGTGCTGGGTTTTGTGGCGGATGAGGTTGTTTTTGATCCGGAAGTGTGGCTCCTGAGTGCTAATAACACCGTAACCAAAATGTCGGAATCGTTGCCCCTGGTATTCAGCAGTTTTGAGGTCCAATGCTTGAATGGAAATGCACACCTGACCTGGAAAACGGAAAACAAAGCAAATACTGGCATTTTTGAAGTGCAAGTCAGTAACGACGGGCTTGCATGGACTTCATTGGCGGCATTGGAGGCCGCCGGCTCTGGACAGCAGTTCTATACTTATGACGATGCACGTGCGGGCGATGGTGACAGGTACTATCGAGTTAAAGAAACCGATAAGGATGGGAAAGTCTATCATTCGCGTATGCACGCAGGCTGCGTGCCCCGGGTGAGTGCCATTTCAGTTTTCCCGAATCCTGTAAAAAACACGCTTTTTGTTAAAGGTTTGCCGAAGGGACAGGGCAATTTCAGGATGCGGATTCTTGATGGAAAAGGAGTTATGCAGCGCGCACAGGAAGTGATTTGGAAAGATCAGGTCGAAATAAAAACAGACGGCCTGAAGCCCGGTATTTACCTGCTCCACCTCACGGGCAGCCACGGAGAAGATGCCGGCACGTTCCGGTTTGCCAAAGAGTAGGATGGCGTGGTTTTTATGCATCTGAGGTTCAGAGATTAAACCGGCACAATCGCTGTAAACCGAAATGAATATGAACAAGACGCTGAAAGTCAGTATCGCATGCCTGCTGCTGGCATATCAAACCCTCGCACAGGAACCTGGTAAAAAGCAGGAAGAAGCGAAGACCCGCCAGATCGTATTCATTGCCGGTCCTGATAGTCATGGAAAAGGCGAGCATGAGCATAACGGAGGTTGTACACTGCTGGCAGCTGCCCTCAATGCGTACGGTCACGGCATCCATGCGGCGGTGTTACGCAATGCCTGGCCGCAGGACACCACGGTGCTGGACAAGGCTGACGCCATTGTCATTTATGCAGACGGTGGAGGAGATCAGCTGTTGATGAAGCATGCCGCGCATATAGATAAACTGGTGAAAAAAGGCGTAGGTCTGGCTGTGCTGCATTTTGCACTGGAGGTGCCCGAAGGTACGCAGGGCAACCATATGTTATCGTGGATCGGCGGGTACTTTGAGATCAACTGGTCGGTGAACCCCAGCTGGGTGGCGGAGTTCAAAACCTTGCCCGATCATCCGGTTACCCGGGGTGTTCAGCCATTTTCCATACAGGATGAATGGTACTATCATCTTCGTTTTCCTACTTCTAAAAGTGGCATAACCCCGGTGCTGGCTGCCGTGCCGCCAGCCGAAACATTGAACCGCCCGGACGGGACACATTCCAACAATGCAGGGGTGAGAAAGGATGTCCTCGAAGATAAAAAACCGCAAACACTGGCATGGGCATTTGACCGGCCGGGGCGGGGAAGGGGATTTGGGTTTACAGGCGGGCATTTTCATAAAAACTGGGGGAACGATAACTATCGCCGGCTCGTATTGAATGCCATCGTCTGGACAGCCGGTATGGATGTTCCGCCCGCCGGCATTCCTTCCGCAACGCCCACAGAAGATGAATTGAATGCATTGACCAAGCAGCTGAGGTAAAAGCATTGGGTATTTTTTGCTGTTCCGGGTTGCAATTCCAATTTCTTTAAACTTACTTTGTCTATCAAACTAGTAGATTATATCTGTTAACCACCAGCAGAAATAATCATTTTCATAACCGTTTTAATAATGATAACGATGAATACTTATTCTTCGAACTGCATTGGTGCAACTATGGTGGTCGCTTCTTTTTCATCCCTGAGTCCGGCCAGTTGTTGTTTCTGACGGAAGTCCTGCCTGAATTTATTACCTCTAACCGGCCTCACTCCGGCCTTATCATTCATAGCTAAAACAACATCATGAAAAGTGTAAAAGCAATACTTGCGGCTGCGGCGCTGCTTGTTTTTAACCAGACATTTGCCCAGGAATCACCCAATGAAGTAGTGATCACCGGCGTTCGCTTCGCCTATCCGCTGGTTGAAAAGTGGATCAGGGATTATAAGGCTGAAAATCCGCAGGCCAACCTGCGCATTGAAACGCGAACCATCACCGACCCTGCAAAATACGACCTGCTGATTGAAGCCTATGAGCAGGAAAAGGAAGTCAGGGAAACCCGCGAGTACATCTCCGTGGGCAGGTACGCCCTGCTGCCGATCGCCAATGCCAAGTCGGAGTTTGCCAAGGAATATGCGGATAAAGGGCTGAATGAGAAGACTTACAAGCAAATTTACTTTCACGACATTTATGCTGAGAAAGATAAAACACTGCCATCCAACTACACGATCTATACGCGTTTGCAAAAGGCCGGTGCCCCGCTGACGTTTGCACGCTACTTCGGGTATGTGCAGCAGAACATCAAAGGAAAAACCATTGCAGGAGCCGATGAGCACCTGATTAAGGCACTTTTAAAAGATGAAACCGGCGTAAGCTATACCACACCCGGCCTGGCTTACGACCTGCAAACCCGCCGGCCGGTGGAGGGGCTGACCATTATACCGGTTGACCTGGATGGAAACGGCCGGGTATCGAAAGAAGAAAAAGCACTGGATAACCTGGATCAGGTAATTGCCGCAGTAGAAGCTGACAAGATCAGGAACGTGCCGGTCGAGTACCTTCATTTTTCTATTGCAAAACAAAACTCCAATCCTGAGGCTAAGAAGTTTCTGCTTTGGGTGGCAGACCATGCCGATAAGGACCTTCACCAGTTTGGCTACCTGAAAGGTGAGCCCAAACGCCTCGCAGACGAAAAGCAAAAGCTTGAAAAGTTTGCTGCGGTTAAATAAGACGCAAATCCTGATTATTTCCTGGCGTATATGTCATGGCGGTAACTTCCGCCATGCCATTCCACGCGGGTTATTGCAAGTCTGTTATCTGCAGATACCACGTTAAAAAGCCTTTGCAGCCTGCAAAAACAAAACCCCCATGCATCCGCACGCACCATTGCGGACGAACCTGCCGGTACCAGGCTGTCCCCAAGCTACACTAACCAAGTGACGAGACTAAATCCGACAAAAAATGATTACAAATTACCTCAGACTTGCATTCTTCCTCTTCCTGCCGGCACTCACCCCGGCGCTGGCCCAGAAGAAACCCAATATCATTGTGATCCTTGCCGACGACCTCGGCTATGCAGATCTCGGTTGTTATGGGAGCGAAATACCAACTCCCAATCTGGACGCGCTGGCCAAAGGCGGAGTACGTTTTACAAACTTCTACAATACCGCCCGGTGCTGCCCCACCCGGGCGACCCTGCTCACGGGTGTATATGCCCACCAGGCCGGGATCGGGCACATGATGGACGATAAAGGTGCCGACCACCCAAGCTACCGCGGACAATTGAACCACCATGTGGTGACAATTGCGGAAGTGATGAATGGTGCCGGATACTTTACAGCGATGACGGGCAAGTGGCACGTTGGTCACCAACATGGCGTGTACCCGTGGAACCGCGGCTTCAAACGCTCGCTGAATGCACCTGCTGGTGGTTTTTACTATGCCGAAGGTCAGAATGCCAAGCTTTTTCTGAATGGTGAGGAAGTGACGACCAACTACGATAAGGTGCCAAAAGACTGGTACACGACGGATCTCTGGACAGATTTCGGGCTGCGTTTCATTGACGAGGCAGTGACCGAGAAAAAGCCGTTTATGCTCTATCTGGCCCACAATGCACCCCATTTTCCATTGCAGGCACCGGAGGAAGATATTGCAAGATTCAGGGGCAAATACCTGAAAGGTTACGAGCAACTGCGGCAGGAGCGCTACCAGAAGCAGCTGAAACTGGGTTTGATTGATCCATCCTGGAAACTTCCGCCCAGAAACCCGAATATTCCCCGGTGGGAAAGTCTGAGCGATGCTGAGAAAAAGCAGTATGATGATATGATGGCTATTTATGCAGCAGTCATCTATCGCCTGGATAAAAGCATAGGTGACCTGGTTGCCGGTCTCAAAAAAAGGGGTGTGTTTGACGACACGGTCATCCTGTTTGTATCGGACAATGGCGGCAATGCCGAGCCCGGGATTGAGGGAAAGTACGACGGCGACAAACCGGGCGATGCAAAATCAAATGTGTTTCTGGGACAGGGATGGGCTGAGGCCGCCTGCACGCCTTTCTGGGCTTACAAGCACCACACGCACGAGGGCGGTATTTCCTCTCCGGGCATCGTTTTATGGCCCAACGGAATTCCTGCGGCACGGAATGGAAAGTTCGAAAAAGAGCCTGCGCATATTGTTGATATCATGGCTACGCTGGTAGACCTGGGCGGTGCAAAATACCCGGAAACTTTCGACGGAAACAACATTCAGCCGCTCGAAGGCGCGAGCCTGAAACCTGCATTCACCGGTAAGCCGATCACCCGCAAAGCTCCCATTTTCTGGGAGCACGAAAACAACCGCGCGATCCTGGATGGCAAATGGAAGCTGGTAGCCGAGAAAACCGAAAAATGGCAGCTTTATGACATTGAAAAAGACCGCACCGAGCTCAATGACCAGTTTGACAAACAACCTGCAATAGCAAAAAAAATGGTGGAGCAGTACGAGTCGTGGTACAAGCGGGTAGGAGCAGAGGATTATGATAAAACGTTCAAGTGGTTTTACGACTATGAAAAGGCCAAAGCCGGAAAATGAAAACCTTCCAGGCACGATCAGGTTAGTTGTTTTATGAAAAGGAACAATGGTTAATCAACTGTAATGATGAAGAGAAAATACGCCCTTGCCGGGGCACTGGCCCTTTTGCTGGCGCAATGCCCGGCTCCTGAAAGCTACGCCGGAGACGGTCCTAAAAAGGCAAAGCAGCAGTACAATGTGTTGTTTATTGCCGTGGACGATCTAAACAACGACCTGGGATGTTACGGTAATACATTCGTCAAGTCGCCCAATATAGACCGGCTGGCCAGACGCGGGGTCAGGTTCGACAAGGCTTATACGCAGTTTCCGCTTTGCAGTCCGAGCCGCTCTTCCCTGCTTACGGGCCAACGGCCGGATGTTACGCGCATTTACGAACTGCAGACCCACTTCCGGCAGAACCTGCCCGACATTGTGACGCTGCCGCAATTGTTTAAGAACAACAATTATTACAGTGCAAGGGTTGGTAAAATATACCACTATGGTGTTCCGGGACAGATCGGTACGGATGGGCTGGATGATACCCTTTCGTGGCACCGCCGTGTAAATCCGCGCGGCCGCGACAAGGATGAAGAAGCATTGATTAAAAACCTGACACCCGATCGCGGGCTGGGCAGTGCGCTGGCATGGCGGGCTACCGAAGGTACGGATGAGGAGCAAACCGACGGAAAGGTGGCCAGCGAAGCCATCCGGATCCTGAATGAAAAGAAGGATGAACCGTTTTTCCTGGCAGTGGGATTTTACCGGCCGCACTCGCCGTATGTAGCGCCCAAAAAGTATTTTGATATGTACGAAGAAAGCAAAGTGCCGCTTGCACCTGAAAAGGAGGGCGACCTGGACGACATTCCCGAAGCTGCGCTTTTTACCAAGCCTGCGAATTGGGGATTATCGGTTGACCAGCGGAAAGAGGCGCTGCACGCATATTATGCCACGATCACCTTTATGGACGCGCAGGTAGGGCGGGTGCTCGACGAGCTCGACAGGCTCAAACTGACAGACAAGACAATTATTGTCCTCTGGAGTGACCACGGCTACAACGTAGGCCAGCACGGACAGTGGATGAAGCAGAGCCTTTTTGAAAATTCGGCCCGGGTTCCGCTGATCTTCTCAGTACCGGGTGGTACCAGGGGAAAATCTTCGTCGCGGACCGTGGAGTTGCTTGACATTTACCCCACACTCTCAGAGCTTTGCGGGCTTGATCCGGGACAAAAACTGCAGGGTTACAGCCTTACCCCATTACTGAAAAACCCGGCTGCAGCCTGGGACAAGCCTGCCTACACGCAGGTGCGGCGCGGCAATATTTTCGGTCGCAGCGTGCGTACGGAGCACTATCGCTACACCGAGTGGGATGAAGGCCGCGCCGGCATCGAACTATACGATCACGGCAGCGACCCCGACGAATTTACCAATCTGTACAAAAGTGACAAGTACACAGCTACGCTCAAAGAACTGGCTGGCCTGCTGAAAAAAGGGTATCCCCTCACCGCACAGTGATTGGTTTGGCCGGTTCAGCCGGATGAAAAACGATGGCACCTTTGCTGCCATGACTGGCTGGAATTGAGGAATGCACACCGGTATTGCACCTGTAACCAGGGTGCATGCCGGTGTGCAGCTGCTTATGGGAGAATGCATTGCGTTCATGCAACCCGTAAGGGGCATATTCATTGTTCCCGCTCATAATCAGGCTGTACTTACGCTCCTGGGGATTTTTCTCGGCTATCTTCCAGACACTTCAATTTTTTTTTACGCAAACTTGTAAATTTCAGTTCAATATATCATCTTTGTCTATCGAATTACTAGATTTATCAAGAACGAAGGGAGAGGTTAGGCTCTACGATCTTCTGGCAACCTGTAAACCTGATAAGGTGCCCCAACCTAATTCTATGGATAAATCTCAACATCCAACCACCGGAGTAACCAAGGAGTGCGCATGATGTGACCCGCAAGGGAGTAGCTGTTTTATTTTTAGCCATTAACAAACAACGCGTATGAAGGACATTTTTTTGCTCAGGGTCATTTACAGAAATGGTTTGAGCCTTTACAACATTACCACCACAGTAGAGTCTGTAAACGGTGCCAAAATCCAGCACCTCAACCTCATCAGCAAAGGCCGAGACTTTGTCGGTACGATATCCGTGGAGGTGGCTAACATCCTCGACTTCGATCAGATTGTCAGGCTTATCAAACGCAACCAGGATATTTCCCGGGTTGAAAAAGTAACCAGGTACTAAGCAGGCGCAGCCCGGCGCTTCGGGTGCCGGGCATGCACGATCTACACCACGGGTGTAAGTGTTTTGGGCTTTCTGTATTTGTGTAGATTAATAAGGAGCACGCTTCCAAGAATGATCATCAGTCCGATGATCTGGATCCGTGATATGGATTCTTTTGCAAAGAAAATACCCAGCATTACCGCTACAACCGGGTTTACATACGCATAGGTACTCACTTTGGTAGCAGGCTGTACTTTGAGCAGCCACACGTAGGCACTTAATCCTGCAATGGATCCGAATGTGACCAGGTAGGCAGTCGCAAGCCATACATCGGCAGGAATTTTCCCTAGGTCCAGGCTACTCAGCTCTCCGGAAAAAATGACACCGGGCATAAATGCGATCCCGGCAGTCAGCATCTGCCAGGTAGAATTTACGGTTGCCGAGGGCGACACCGCATTGTATTTGGAATACAGCGAACCGCCCGCCCAGGACATTGAGCCAAGTACCACCAGCCCCAATGCAAACAGGTCGCGGGAACTGTTGAGCGAAGACATGGAGATCATGATCTTTTCACTGAAAAGCAGGATCACACCCGCAAACCCGATCAGCAGCCCGAAGATGGAGGTTTTATTGTTCAGGTTCTCAGACCATTTCGGCTTGTCGAGCACTACAAACCAGATCGGAGCGGACGAAACCATAATTGCCACCATTGCACTTGGCAGGAACTGTTCGACCCAGATCACAACCCCATTCCCCACAAATAGTAAAAGCAAACCCGTGATGATTGCAGGCTTCATTGCAGCCCAGTCAAACAGTTTTTCCTTTTGCAGCAGGCTCCACGTCATCATGATCATTCCGGCTACCATAAACCGGAAACTGCCAAGGAAAAAGGGCGGCATGCCGGCAAGCGCACGCTGAATGAAAAAGTAGGTGGATCCCCAAACAATGTAAACGGTGGCAAATGCCAGCACAACTAACAGGGACGAAGGAGCTTTGCCTGGTGTCTGCATCATCTTTATTTTTCCGGTATGACTAATTGTTGTTCTTCTTTCACGGTTTCCAGCACGATCGTGGTACGGGTAGATATGATATTGGGGATACGGGAAAGTGTCATCCGCATCAATGCCATCAGTGAGGCAGAGTCGGCAGTGCGTACTTTTACAAGGTAGCAGTCTTCCCCTGCAATATGATGCACTTCCTGTACCTCAGGCACTTTGGCAAGTTCCAGGGCAGTGTGGTTGCTCCCCATTCCCTCCGACGATTTGATAGAAATGAATGCGAGCAGTTTCTGGTTGACCGCTGCGGGGTTGAGGCGGGCCGTATATTGCAGGATTACATCGCGCTGTTCCAGCTTTTTGACACGTTCCAGCACAGCCGACGGTGCCATATCAAGCTCACGGGCGAGGTCGGCATTAGTAATGCGTGCATTCGCCTGCATGAGTCTCAGGATTGCCAGGTCTGTTTTATCCAGAAAAATATCAGTTCCGCTTATCATTCTGCAAAGTAAGCGATATCCCGAATAATATGCAGTCCGTTAAGTAAATCTCTGAATTTTATTCATTCATTTGATTTTGCTCAGGCGCCGGGCGATCTCTCTGAGGTTTTCTTTTTCTGTTTATAGAAAAAAACGCCCATAACTTCATTTATTTGGGAACAACTCAGTTTGTCAACGTTTTTCTGATCCGATGAAAAATCATTTACTGCTGCTCCTGCTGATCCTTTCGGGTAATGTCCTGGGACAAATCGACAAAAAAGCCACCCTTCAGACCCGGAACCTGTACAGGAACCTGGGTGCGCTCGCACGTACAGGCGTACTGTTTGGCCACCAGCATGCTACCGAATATGGGCACGGCTGGTCGGGCGAGCACGACCGCTCGGATGTAAAATCGGTTACAGGGTCGCACCCGGCGGTGATCGGGGTTGATTTCAGCGGACTGTCGGGCAGGCCGGCGGATGCCATTCCTGCCTACGCGGAGGGACTGCGTAATAATGTAGTGGATACTTATGAGCGTGGCGGGCTGACCACAGTTGCCTGGCACTTTTCCAATCCTGCCTCGGGCGGCGGATTTTACTGGAAAGATTCGGTTTCCAGTGCATCCATGGCCCTCATCAAACCCGGTGGGTCGCACCATACGCAGTATAAGCAGATCCTGAAAACGGTAGGCGACTTTGCAAAGTCGGTCAGGGCCAAAGACGGGACACTCGCTCCCATGATTTTCAGGCCTTATCATGAGTTTGACGGCGACTGGTTCTGGTGGGGCAAGGGACACACATCGCGAGAAGATTTTATTTCCGTCTGGCGGTTTACGGTTTCATACCTGCGCGACAGTCTGGATGTACATAACTTCATTTACGCGTTTTCTCCCGACAACAAGTTTCGTTCGGAAGCTGATTTCCTGGAACGGTATCCGGGTGACGAGTGGGTTGATATGGTGGGAATGGACAATTACGGCGACTTCGGGCGGGACGGAAAGTATGATCTGGATGCAGGGTTGAAAAAACTGAAAATAGTATCCGGCTATGCACGGAAAGCCGGCAAGCTGGCCGCATTTACGGAAACAGGTCTCGAAAGTATTCCCAATCCCATCTGGTGGACCGAAACGCTCCTGAAAACGCTCAAAGCTGAAAAGCTGGATCTTTGTTACGTGCTCGTCTGGCGGAATGACACCAAAAGTCCTACCCACTACTACGCACCCTTTCCCGATCAGGTCAGTGCGCCCGATTTTGTAAAGTTTTACAATGATCCGTATACTTTGTTTGAGAACGACCTGAAAGGATTATACCGATGAGCCTGCCGGTACGGGATACCGTAAGGTTGTTGAGGATCCCTTTCTCATTTTTCCTGCTCCCTCTATTTCTGCTTGCATACAGTCAGGCCGAAATTGTGGTGCACAGGCAGGCACTGGCCGCTTTCCTGATCATTCACCTGCTGGTATATCCGTCGAGCAACGGTTACAACAGCTACGTAGACCGGGATGAAGAGAGCATTGGCGGGCTGGAACGACCGCCTCAGCCGACAGTCTGGCTTTTTTACCTCACGATTTTTCTTGACCTGGCCGCAACCTTTCTGGCGCTTATTTTCGTAAATGTGGTATTCGCCGGCTGCATTGTGCTGTACATTGCTGCTTCGCGCGCATACAGTTCGAGGCAGATCAGGCTGAAAAAGTATCCGGTAGCGGGTTTTCTGGTCGTGGTGTTTTTTCAGGGTGCATTTACCTACTACCTGTCTGTTGCGGGTGTGTCGGGCAGTGCGCTCCCGCTTACCCGCGAAAACATGATGATCCTGGCTGCGTGCTCGTTTCAGATCGCCGGCGCTTACCCGCTCACCCAGGTGTACCAGCACCGGCAAGACCTGCGTGACGGCGTGGTGACGATCAGTTACAAGCTTGGTTATACAGGTACTTTCGTGTTCACGGCGATCATGTTTGTGTTATGTAACTTGTTTTATTTCATGTATTTCCGTGCGCGGGAACTTGGAATGATTTTTTATATCATACAGGTATTCTTTTTTCCGATTGTAGCTTATTTCGGCTACTGGTTTTACCTGGTTTGGAAGGACAATGCTCACGCCAATTTCAGGAATACCATGCGCATGAACTGGATTGCCGCGGTTTGTATGAATGGTTGTTTTTTAGTTTTAATTTTTATCACCCGCAATCCTTTGAGTTATATATCAGTCATTGAAACGGCAGTGCCCGCCCATTGTATTTCGCAGGAGGAGCTTGCTGCCTTTTACTCTGCCGCCACCAGCGATCCGCTGGAAAAAAGAAAAATCAGGATTGTGGCCGGCAAGACAGGCATAGAAAATCGCTACTCGGTAATTGGTGATTTTGGAAAACGTGCAGGTGATTTTGAATTTTTCAGCAACAGCACCGACCTGCTTCCCGAACCTACATTAAGTCAGCGGATGGAATATTACCGACGGCACGCTACGCGGTTGTCGATGGATGCTGTCGGCAAAATTGAGGGATTTGAAGGCCGGAAAAACACGGTGACGCACCTGATCACGGTTACCTGCACAGGCTTGTTTGCGCCGGGACTGGATATCGAGCTTGTGCGGGAGCTCGGCCTGAACCCCACCATCCAGCGGAGCAGTATCAACTTCATGGGCTGTAATGCGGCAATTTTGGCATTGAAGAATGCCGACGCCATCTGCCGGAGCCACCCGCAGGCAAGGGTACTGATCGTGTGCACCGAACTATGCTCCATTCATTTTCAGAAGAAATTCAATGACGACTACCTGCTGTCTAACCTGCTTTTTGCGGATGGAGCTGCGGCAGTAATCGTGACTTCACAACCCGAAACCCGGTATGCCCACCATGTCGAGATTGATGCTTTCGACGCGATGCTGCTGCACCAGGGATATACAGATATGGCGTGGGGATTGTCGGAGACGGGTTTTATCATGAACCTGTCATCCTATGTACCGGACCTGATCCGCGACAATATCCGGCCCATGCTCCATGCAGTAGGCGTGCGGGCCGAAGATTTCCGGCACTGGGCCGTGCACCCGGGCGGCAAGCGTATTATTGATGATTTTGCGCTCGCACTTGACCTTGATAAATGCGCCCTGGCACCCACCTACAATGTGCTCAGGAACTATGGTAACATGTCGTCACCAACCGTCCTGTTCGTGTTGAAAGATCTGCTGGAAAAGGCAAAACCTGAACACCTTTCCGAGCGCATTTTTGCGGCGGCTTTCGGACCCGGGCTGAGCATCGAAACCATGCGCCTTCGGTATGTTTAACCAAAGGAGCCACCGTAAAGAGCTCCTGGACGAGGAAAATATCCCCGCTGGCGACTTGTACCGGAACGTCCGTGAACTCGACTTAATTAACCATTGGCTCGGCGGATACCGAATTTCATTTGCTGCCCTGAAAAAAGTGCTCGACAAAACTCAAACCTGCATTTTGGCCGATATTGGTTGCGGGGGAGGGGATACGTTGAAACGGATTTACGACTGGAAACAAAAAAGCGGGTATCAGCTTCAACTGCATGGCATTGACATCAAGCCTGTCTGCATTGATTACGCCCGAAAAAACATTGCTGTGCGGGAAATCAGCCTGATCTGTGATGATTACCGGAGCCTGTACCTTCACCTGCCGAAGATTGATATTATCCACGCCTCCCTGTTCTGCCATCATTTGTCTGATACTCAGCTTGCAGAGCTGGTCCGCTTTGCTCTGGACCACCGTGCTACGCTCGTCATCAATGACCTGGAAAGGAACCCGCTGGCCTATTATTCCATTCAGTGGCTGACCCGGCTTTTTTCAAAATCATACCTTGTGAAAAATGATGCGCCCCTCTCAGTGCTGCGCGGCTTTAAAAAGCGTGAATGGAAAGAGCTCCTTCATGCAGCAGGTGCAAAAAACTTTACCGTGAAGAACAAATGGGCATTCAGGCATGAAGTAATTGTGTATGGAAAAGAGCTCTGAACAGTACGACTGCGCAATTGTCGGTGGCGGACTTGCGGGACTGTGTCTCAGCATACAGCTGGCCGGGCAGGGTTTGCATGTTGTTTTGTTTGAGCAAAAATCCTATCCTTTTCACAGGGTTTGCGGGGAGTACATCAGCATGGAAAGCTGGGATTTCCTGGAACGACTGGGCGTTCCACTGCGGGACATGAATTTACCCCGGATTACAAAGCTTGGTGTGAGTTCTCAAAAAGGCTTTATGCTGCATGCTCCCCTGGTATCCGGAGGTTTCGGCATCAGCCGCTTTACCCTGGATGATACCCTGAGCAGGCTGGCAAAGGACAGGGGCGTAGTAGTACTGGAAAATTGCAGGGTATCCGCTGTGGAGGGATCCGATTCACAAGGTTACGAGACTAAGACGTCTGCGGGTACATTCTGCTCGCGCGTGGTTTGTGGCAGCTTCGGGAAATATACCCCGGCCTTTGTCGGGGATTCCCGCCGGGAGCGTACCAACTACATCGGTGTAAAATATCACATCCGCACCGACCTGGCTGCGGACCGCATTGAGCTGCACAACTTTCAGGATGGATACTGCGGCATTTCCAAAGTGGATGGCGACCGCTACTGCCTGTGCTATCTTACAACCGCAGCAAACCTGGCGCGACATGGCAGGCATATCCCTGAGATGGAGGAGCAGGTTTTATTCAAAAATCCGCGTTTGAAGTACTACTTCCAAAATTCAGACTTCCTCTTTCCCGAACCGATGGTGATCAGCAATGTGCATTTTAGCTACCGCAGTACTGCATCGGGAGGGATGTTGCGGCTGGGGGATGCGGCCGGTTGTATTACACCGCTTTGCGGCAATGGCATGAGCATGGCCATGCGTGCCTCTATGCTGCTCGCCGAGTCTCTGGCTGTTTTTTTCAAAAACCAGAAGAATGGCGTGGAAGTTGCTGCCTTGTATGAGCGGGCATGGAAAGGCGCATTCAGCAGCCGCATCGCAGCGGGCATGTATCTGCAAAATCTTTTTGGAAAAAGTACCCTCACAGACTGGTCGTTGCGGCTCCTGGCCAACTCGCCCGCACTCACGCGCAAGCTGATCTCACTTACGCATGGCGACCGGTTCTAGCGTTTTGTCTGTTGTCTTAGGCGGCAGCCGTATTTCGAAAATAAATGCATTCATCAGGAGCATAAACATGCCATAGAAAACATCCTCCACGGGGATTGTAAAAAGCCGGACCCCCACGTTTTCTGCATTGTTGTACCATACCACGGGTTCATCGAGCCCGGTTCCGGTAAGGATACCATTGACAATAAAGAAGGGCACCAGCAAGAACATGTGGGAGAAGTAAAAAAGGCTCAGCCAGCGGCATTTATACACAAAGTGAAGGAAGCCCAGGAATACAAACAAACCTGCCAGCGCATACAAGGTGTACCATCTGTCCCTGAAAACAACGACGCCCGCCAGCGAAACAAGCAGGAACAATGCCGTCACTGGTTTCTCTGATCTTATCTTATAATCAACTCCCTTCCAGTTTCTGAAAACGTAGTAGGTGAACATGCAGGCATACGGAATGCAGATGAAGAACAGAATTTCCTCGATAGGAAGGTTGAACAGGTAAATGCCGCACAGGTACTTCGGATTGAAGCCCCACACGCCGATTTTCGTAAAAAAGCTGTCCCAGATAATGAAGGGTGCTGCCGTGAGGAATATGGCGGGCCATATGGCACCCCATTGCTGATACAGTTTGATTTTTGGGTGGAACGAGAAAATAAGCGGTACAATTATGGCGCCGAGGTCCACCAGCAGATACAGGTAGTTCATCGCGCGGCATTGTTACGGGCTTCCCTGAAATATTTAAGCGGCACCCACAACATTCCGAAGCATTCGCCGTCGTGCTTGCCGAGGTGCTTGTGGTGCATCTTGTGCGCGCGGCGTATGGCTTTCAGGTATACTGATTCCGTCTTGCGAAACATTTTGAAGCGCTGGTGAATAAAAATGTCGTGTACCAGGAAGTACGTAAAACCATACAAGGTAATCCCCAGGCCTATCCAGAAAAGCGGATTGACACCGCCGCGCAGGCCAGAAAGTAGGGCCAGGATGCCCGGAATGGCGAAAAGCACGAAAAAGTAGTCGTTTTTTTCAAAGAAATCACCGTCGTCGCGCTGGTGATGGTCGTGATGCAAAAACCAAAGTGCGCCATGCATCAGGTACTTGTGTGCCAGCCAGGCTACAACTTCCATACCCACGAATGCGGCCAGTACAATCGCTGTGTTAATGATCCAGGTTTCCATTTAATGATATTTTAAAGCAGGTTGATGTTCAGGGCAGGGGGATTTTGTCCAGCACCTCTGAGAGACAAATCTTAAACCATTCGGTGTAAGCGCCGGGATTTGCAGCTACGTCAGCACGGATCTCACTGGTCGTCAGATACCTGAAATCCGAAGCTTCCTCGGGATTCAGCTCCGGCAGGTCGTCTGTAACACCCCAGAAAACATGATCGAGCTCGTGCTCCGTGAGTCCGTTTTCCAGCGACGCCCTGTATTGAAAAGTAAAAAGAAAATTCAGTTCAGCAGTAATGCCCATTTCCTCACGCAGCCGGCGCACGGCGCCGAGGTAGGTGGTTTCGCCGTCCAGCGGGTGGCTGCAACACGTATTGGACCAGAGTCCTTCCGAATGATACTTGCCGAAAGCCCTTCTTTGCAGCAGCATTTCACCTTTTGAATTAAAAACAAATACAGAGAAGGCGCGGTGCAGGACTCCTTTCTGATGGGCTTCCAGCTTGGGCATCAGCCCGATCGCCTCGTCTTCTTCATTCACTAGTACTACCTGGTCAGACATAATGCAGGGTTTTGAAAAAACATCAGATGACATTATAACCAAAAAACGTTATAAAAGATCAAACTGGTGCCTTACCAAACACCGGAACATCATCCCGAACTTGTCATAGTCCGGAATACGGATGCGGGCGTTCATTACCTTTTCCGCCGGCGTTTCCTTGATTCTCAGGAAAAGTTTTTTATAATAGTAATAAGCCAGGTATACGCCTCGTCTCGACCCCGCTGGCAATTTTCTGATCCCCACCAGAGCCTCCTCGAAGTCGTCCTCAATCTCCTGCTGAATCAGCTCTTTTTCCCTGGCGGAAAACTGGCTGAAATTAACGCCCGGAAAGTAGGTGCGTCCCAGTGTCTGGTAGTCGGCCTTGAGATCGCGGAGGAAGTTGACCTTCTGAAAGGCCGATCCCAGCTTCATGGCGTAAGGTTTCAGTTCTGCATAAAGCGCTTCGTTCCCTTCGCTGAATACCCGCAGGCACATCAGTCCCACCACTTCCGCCGAACCGAGTATGTACTCCTTGTAGGAATCAGGCGTGTGATCTTTGTGAAGCAGGTCCATCTCCATGCTTTTCAGAAACGTGTCGGTCAGTTCCCATTCAATTTTGTACTTGTGCACCACATGCTGGTAGCTGTTGAGAATGGGGTTAATGCTGATTTTGTTGGCAATTGCCTGCTCGGTTTCCCGCCTGATCTGCTCCATTAACTCCTGCTGCCGGTAGCCGTGGAAGCTGTCCACGATCTCGTCTGCCAACCTTACAAACCCGTAAATGCCATAAATAGGGTGGTGAAACTTACTTTTTAAAAAGTAGATGCCGAGCGAAAATGAGGTACTGTAAAGCTGTGTCGTGGTTTTGCTGCAGGAGGTTGATAAACTGTCAAAAAGTGCCTTCATTGCTTACCTGTTTAGGAATTTTAGTAGTTCGTTTGCTGCGATTTGTCCTGAAATGATGGAGGGAGGCACGCCGGGCCCGGGTACCGTCAGCTGCCCTGCATAAAACAGGTTGTCCAGCTTTTTGCTCCTGAGCTTCGGCTTGAAAATGGCGGTTTGCAGAAGGGTATTGGCAAGCCCGTAGGCATTGCCTTTGTAGGCATTGTAATCTTTGATAAAATCGGAGGTGCAGTAGCTTTGCCGGAATACCACGTGACCGCGGACATCTTCTCCTGCAAACGCTTCAAGTCTGCCCATCAGCATATGGTAATAGCTTTCGCGGGTCGCTTCCACATCGTCCAGACCGATGGCGATCGGCATCAGCACAAACAGATTTTCCTGGCCGTCAGGTGCTACGGAGGGGTCTGTACGTGAGGGGCAACATACGTAAAAGAGGGGTTTTTCGGGCCACTTCTTATGCTTGTAAATGTCGATAGCATGGCCTTCAAAATCTTCGTCAAAAAACAGGTTGTGGTGTCTGAGCTTTTCTATTTTTTTATTTACCCCTAAATAAAACAGCATACAGGAAGGCGCAAAAGTGCGTGTTTCCCAATACTGCTCATCATAGGATCTGTTTTCGGGATCAAGCAGTTTTTGTTCGATATGATGGTAGTCCGCACTGCCTACGACAGCGTCCGTGGCAATGTGCCGGTCATTGGAAATCAGCCCGGTTACATGGCCCGATTGCGTTTCAAGCTTACTGATCTGCTCCATGGTACGAAACTCAACCCCCGACTGCTCGGCCAGTTTCTGGAAGGCAGATGCGACCCGCCCGAACCCGCCCATCGGGTAAAAAGTGCCTTGTTTCAGTCCTGAAAAGTTCATCAGGCTATACAATGCAGGCGTATCCTTAGGCATGGCTCCGAGAAAAAGTACCGGGAATTCAATGATCGACAGCAGGCGGGGATCTTTAAAATACTTGCGTGCATGCTGGCTGAATGAGGTAAAAAGCTGGATTTTCAGCGCATCGCGGAGTAGTCCCAGGCTCATGAACTCCATCATCGAGTGTCCGGGCTTGTATACCAGATCGCCCATACCTACGCGGTACTTCAGCTCACCCTCGGCAATAAACTTCCGGAGCTTGTCGCCTGCGCCCGGCTCAGTCTGCTCAAACAAGTCGCAGGTTTGTTCAAAATCAGCAGGAATATCCCATACCTCGTTCTTGCCGAATATGACGGCAAAGCCCGGATCCAGTTTTTTGAGCTCGTAATAATCGGATACATCCTCACCGAAAAGGTTGAAAAACCGCTCATACACGTCGGGCATCCAGTACCAGCTCGGGCCCATATCAAAAGTGAAGCCTTCTGCTCCGAAAATGCGCGCACGTCCCCCGATGCCCTCATTCTTTTCAAAGACGGTCACTTTGGCACCGCTCTTTGCCATGACGGCCGCGGCGGTCATACCCGCAAAGCCGGCGCCGATCACAGCAACTTCCGCCGGCTTTTTGAGTATATGAAAACTGTTGTTACGCATGCAGGTCGATGATGCCGGCGAGGGTACCGATATCTTTAATATGATGAATATTATCAGCCCGGTCCTCAGCCAGACTTCCCGAAATACATACTTCTACTCCCGGGAAATCCGTAGAAAGTTTGTCGAGCCAGGATGGGATGGTACCCATCTGATGGTTCCGGACAATGAATGAATACAAGTGCGTAGGTTTAACCTGACTTACTACATGGGCAAGGTTTTCAAAAGGTACTCTTGCTCCAAGATATACTGCCTTGTGGCCCCGCTCGCGGATCAGGTAGCATGCAAACAGGAGCCCGATCTCATGATCTTCTTCTTCGTGCAGGAACAATACCCACGTTTGGGTGCCTTGTGCCGCTGGAAGCTGGTCAATGGCGCTGAAAAGCTTTTGCCGTATTAAGTTAGACAAAAAATGTTCCTGAGCGGGAAGTATATCATCTTTGACCCACATAAGCCCCGCTCGCACCAGGAGCGGGTATAAAAGTCCCTCGTACGTGGCCCTGATCCCAAAACGCTCCGCAGCATCTGAAAACACGTCTTCAAACTTGGCCGTATCATAGGTGCTCACGGCAATCAGCGCCTCGTCCGTGAGCAGCCTGAACTGCTCCGCAGCAGGTGCTTCCTCATGGATCATCTTCTCAATTTCACACGCCATTTCCTCCTTGCTGAGCTTGCTGATGTGCGAAATCTTCATGCCGCGTTTCAGGAGGCTGCATACATTCAGCAGCTTTTTAAGCTGATCATCATTGTAGTTACGGATGTTGGTGTCTGTCCGGTCGGGTTCCAGCAAGCCATAGCGCTGCTCCCAGATCCGGATGGTGTGGGCTTTCTGGTTGCTGATGCGTTCGAGGTCACGGATGGAGTACGATGACATTTTGTTTAGGTTTTTTCAAAAATAGTTAAACAAAATTATTTTTCAAGAAAATGCTAGGAAAATTGAAACCGGCCTGTAATTTTGATATTGAAAGTATCGCAAGATTGATTTTAAAAATATCATACTCCCATGTCAACTCAGGAAATCTATTGGTCGGTTAACATTAAGTATTTACGTATACGACAGCGGCTGAGCCAGGAGGCTTTGGCCGAAAAACTGGGTATCAGCCGGGTGAAGCTGAATGCGCACGAGAGTGGCCGCACAGCCAATCCGACGATCGATGATATGATCAATTTCTCTGAGTATTTCCGGATGAGCATTGATAGTCTGCTTAAGATTGACCTGACCCGGCTTTCCGAACAAAAGATCAAAGACCTGGAACAGGGGAGTGAGCTGTTTATGAAAGGCAGTCAGATCCGCGTTCTAGCCATTACGGTCGACAGGGACGATGTGGAGAATATCGAGTACGTGCCGGTGCAGGCCAAGGCAGGTTACCGGTCGGGCTATGCGGATCCTGACTTTCTGGCCAAGCTCCCGCGCTTCAACTTTCCTACGGTGCCCAAGAATGGTACTTTCCGGATGTTCCCCACGGTAGGTGATTCCATGCTGCCCGTGCCCGAGGGTGCCGACATCATTACCCGCTATGTACAGGACTGGACCAAGCTGAAAGCCGGTACTCCCTGCATTGTAATCCTGAAAGGGGAGCAGGATTTTGTTTTCAAGCAGGTGACGATCAATAAGGATGGTACTTTGCTCCTGCAGTCCTTCAACAAGCAGTACTTTGCCTACACAGTACCTATTACGGAGGTGATTGAGCTGTGGGAATATTACAGCTTTCACAGTAAAGCACTCCCCGATCCGCAAACGGATATGCAGCAGCTGATGAAGATGCTGCAGGAAATGAAAACCGAAATCACCGAAATAAAAGGTCAGCAAACTTCAAAATAGTTGTAGGTCTCCCGGCATTCTCCGGTATTCACCCCAGTTTTCCCGGTTGTCGCCCCGGAAAAATTATATTCAGGATTGCGCCGTGAATAAGTCCGGAAGGTGATAAAAGGCGGGATTAAACCAGCAAAAGGTTGTGCAAATGCTTCTGAATAAGTCCATTTGTAGAATATATACTTAGATAATACCACTCAGTTCTATTAGCCATGGAAATTTATTTTCTGATCATCATAGTATAGTATTTGGATAGTACAATTTACTTAGTTTTATAACCACTGGAAAAGTTAGTATTACCCCAGCTAACCCTGGGCTTGTCACAAAAATAATTACAGGTTTTCAGGACGGACATACTTTCGTAGAGTAATCACAACCCGACTCTATCAGATGTTCGTCAAAAGTTTATCACTAACGCTCCTCTCTTTATTCGTGCTGACTGTCAATAACATGGCACAAGCGCAAAGCCCTACTTCGGCAGCCGGTCGTTTCAATGTATTCATCCAGGGAGATGCCACGCTGACTTCCAGCGAAACGGAAGGACCCATTGCCATCGGTGGAAATGTGACCACCAACCAATACCAGATCAGCTTCAACAAACAGCATGGAGCGTTCTTCGTAAACAATGCTTCTATTGCTCTCGCGGTCCGTGGCGGCGTAAAGCTGAACAACGGAAGTCTTACCATTAATGGTGAAAATTATGTAAAGATCGGCCAGTGCTCGCCCGCTGACGGCTCAGCCAGCAACCTTAAAGTCTGGTACAGGGATAACAATGGTGCGGCATCCACGATCCGCATTACGGAAAATGGCCGGCAATACTGGGATTCGCCCAATATCACGATCAATGCAAATGTGAACAGCTTCTCGCCAGCAGTGAGCGAAAATGTGAATCCTGTTTGTGACAATATATTTGGTACAGGCGACAACCAGATCGATATCGACGGAGCCTTCACTACCTTCATCCGCCGCTCAGACCAGCTGAGGGAAATGGCAGATAACCTCGCCATCCGCGACCAGAATGGCAATATAATGCCGAATGCACCGGTTGGTCCTTACCTGGATCCTTCCGTGATCGGCAACAATCCCAAGATCATTGTTGATCCCAACAAAATCAATGTGCTGACGGTATCAGCGGCAGTCTGGAGCCGGATCGGGAACTCCAACATTGAAGGGATTCCCTCGGGCCCGCAACTGGGGCAAACAAACTACTCAGGAGCTTTTGGATTGATCGTAAATATCGTGGATGTGCCTGCTTACAAGGCTACTACGGGCAGCAGCACGGTTAGTTTCCCGGGATTCGGCGGATTGTCTGACCCGCAGGGCAGCTATGTAATTTACAACTTCCCGGATGCGGTTGGTACATTAACCCTCGGCGGAAATGCACAGATCAGCGGGACGATCTTCGCACCGCAAGCTGACCTCATCAAGGAAAATAACGGCAACATCAATGGCCAGGTGATTGCAAAAACGTTCAGGCATAACCGTGACGAGATACACTTCTGGCCATTCCTGCCTTCGATCCCTGAGCCGGTTCAAAAACAAATCACCGTGAAGGCTAATTCAAAATGCGCCTCCAATGCACCATACCTGGATTACGAAGTGGCAGGAAACTTCGACACAAATGGACAAACTGCCAAAATCGAGTGGATCAATGCAGAAGGAAAGGTTGTGCAGGAAGATAACAGCCAGCCACTGACAGGCAGTATGCTGTTCCCCGGTGCCTCGGTTGATGAAAACGGAAAGGGCGTAGCCTGGCCGGGCTGGGAGAAACAAAATGGCAAATGGATGCAGGTGGACGATCGCTATGCTTCACTTTGCAACCAGGGAGCCCGGATTCGCGTGACAGTAGGCGTTTACCAGACCATGGACATTACATACCCTGCATCGTCCAACGGGTGCTATACCACACCTCCGCCCGCTGCGCCGCTGCCGGTCAAGCTGGCAAGCTTCACAGCCGAAAATGAAAGCTGCAATGTAAAGCTGCAATGGACTGTGAGCGAAGCCAAGGGTTTCTCACACTTCGTGGTAGAACGATCGGCAGATGCGATTCACTTCACCCAACTGGCAACAGTTGACTTTGATAAAAACAAAAAGACCTACGCTTTTACGGATAGTCCGTATACCGCGGAAAGTGCACCGGCCCGCTATTACTATTACCGGTTGCAGCAGGTGGATGAGGACGACTCCTTTGAGTACAGCACCATCCGCAGCGTAGAGGCAGGAAAGTGCGACGCAAGGCTTGCGATAGACTTCTATCCAAACCCTACACAGGATGAGATGAATGTGAAAAGCTACTCGCCGGTACAAAAACTTGAAATATACAACCTGGCAGGCAAGCAGATGTACCAGCTGACACCAGGCCTGAACGAAACCGAAGTGAAAGTGAACGTGCAGGCATTTGCCCAGGGAATTTATATCGTAAACGTCATCAATCAGGAAGGAAAACACACCTCCAAAATCCTGAAACGATAGTTAGTTGATCTTATAGCGTTATGTGGAACTTAAAAGTACCGGCGGCTTCGCTGGTATTTTTTTTGGTATATGGTCAAACCAGCTTACGGCCCTTCCACTCGTACGTAGGATTCTGTGCGGCCAGCCCGAAGAAGCATACATACAGGGGATAAAAGACCTGCGTGAGCGGAATAAGAAGGGCTGATGCAGGTTTTTTAAGGAAAATGAGTACGCTGCCCAGGAACAACCACTCGGGCAGGCATTTCAGGAGGAGCATCCACACCAATGCAGACGGACTTACCAGGCCGGCCAGGGACAGGGCACAGCCCGCAAGCAGTGAAAAGTTACAGGTAAAAATGAAAAGTGCCAGTACCAGGGGTGTCCGGCTTTTGTAATGCTTCCATTTACTGGCCCAGCGTTTTCGCTGCCTGAAAAATGCCTTCCAGCTGCGGTGCGGTGCTGTTTTTACAATTGCGTCCTGGGATTTGAGAAAATGAATTTGTCCGGGAAAGCGGGCTGCTACCTTGTGCATCAGGAACTCGTCGTCACCCGAGGCAATATGCCTTACCCCATCAAAGCCACCCACTTCCATGAAGACGGTGCGATCATAGGCAAGGTTTGCACCATTGCACATGGACGGATAGCCTGCCTGTATTGAGCACGCTCCACTGCCTACCAGGCTGGCAAATTCAACGGTTTGCAGATGGTCGGTCAGCAGGTGTTCGCTGGTGAAGGTGACCGGTCCGCTGATCAGCCTGGCACCCGAAGCCTTCCTGGCTGATGCGATGGCTGCGAGCCATCCCGGCTCGACACGGCAATCCCCGTCGGTTGTGACGATAAGGTCGCTTTCGGACATGCCTATGGCGGTTTCTATTGCCCGCTTCTTGGGTGAAGCGGTTGGGGCAGGGGTGAGCGGCACCAGGTGAATGCGTGTAGCTGTGCCGGATGCGAACCGGCTGACGATCTCAGCGGTCGTATCCGTGGAGCCATCATCCATGATAAAGACCTCATATTGCGATTTGGGCAGGGTTTGGGCATCCAGGTCAGCCAGGAGGAAGCCAATGTTTGCTGCTTCATTCCGCACCGGTATGACAACGGAAATCGTCAGGTCGGCAGACGGGAGAGAAGGAGCCGGTTTTTTTATTTTTGTCCAAAAGACAAAAAGACCTGCTGTAAACGCCGCATAGCTGCCGAGGACAGCCAGGATGGTCCATTCAAGTGCGGGCATGAACAAAAGCTGCGTCATCATACCTTATTGATCCTGGCCGATATACTTCCATTTATTTTTCCAGATCAGAACAAGGCCCGTGATAATGGGTCCGAGCACATTCACGATCCATACCAGGAAGGTTGCCGCAATCAGCTCTTCGGCGGGCAGCTGGTACTGACTGAACACCACCAGTGCAGTGAATTCCCGCAAGCCCAGGTCGCCCAGCACATTGACGGCGGGGATGACGGTTTTTGATAGAAATATGAGCGCCACACAACTGATCAGCTCCATGACAGGTACCGGGAAGTCGAAGAGCGTGAGGGCGAGTACAAATTGAAATACAAACACGAAGTACCGGCACAAACCCAAGCCGAATGCAATGCCGAGTTCGCTGCCGGAGTACCGGCCCGCAATGGAAAGATAGGTTTGTATTTTTTTTAAGAGATCCATTTTGGGTTGCCAGGTGACAATGCGCGTCCGGAAAGTTGCCACGAGAACACCGACCAATAAGATCAAAATAAGTAGCAGGGCGATGAGCCTGGCAGTGATTGCATGGAGGCCGAGCGTATGCCGCAGGTTGAACCAGGCGATGGTACCAAAGCAAACCGATGCATAAAACTGGATTCCGTTTGAAACAATGGCTGCGCCCAGGGCTTGCATGCGGTCCGGGGATTTGAGGGCTGCAATGCGGCCGATGGTGTCACCCAGCTGGGCCGGCGCAGCCACACCCACGGCCAGACCGGTGAGCGTGCCTTTGAGCGCATCTGTAAAGCTGATCCTGACTATTTTGGATGCCAGCAGCTGCCATTTAAGGCTTTCGAGTGACCAGTTGACGGGTACCAGCAGGAGCATAGCGCCGAAAATGGGAAGATGTGTGCCCGTCAGTATGCCGGCAAGTACGCGGCCAATGTCGGCGACACCTTTCTGCTCATTTCTGAACGTATTAAAGATGTAAATGAGGATCAGGAATGTGACGGCCAGCTTTCCCGCCCGGAGCAAGTTCCGGGTAGTTATTTTTTCTTTCAGTATCGAGAGTTGCCTATCTTGCACCATGATAAAACCGCAGGCAGAGCCTACCGAAAAGGTGATTATTGGCGTAGATCCCGGCACGCAGGTGATGGGTTATGGTGTGATTTCGGTTAAGGGACAACAGATTTCCCTCATCCAGTATGGTGTGATTCATCTGAGCAAATATACCACTCACGAGCTCAAACTAAAGAAAATCTTTGAACGCATGATCCAGCTCATCGATGACTATTTACCCGATGAAATGGCGATTGAAGACCCTTTTTACGGAAAAAATGCGCAGTCGATGCTGAAACTGGGCCGTGCGCAGGGCGTGTCTATGGCTGCTGCACTTTCCCGCAATATCCCCATCGTAGAATATTCTCCCAAGAAAGTAAAACAGTCGGTGACCGGAAATGGGAATGCTTCCAAAGAGCAGGTTGCTTTTATGCTGGAGCAGATCCTGCACATGGAACTGAGCCGCGAATTTATGGACGCTACCGACGGCATCGCGATCGCTATCTGTCATCACTACCACGCCAATGCGCCCGCTGCACCCGCCACCGGAAAATCTGCAAAATCCAAGAAAGGTGGCTGGAACGCTTTTGTAAGCGAAAATCCCAACAGGATCAAATAAGTTGCCGATTTTTTAATCCTGAGATTAAAAAATTTTAATGGTACTTATCGAATAAATTCTGAAACTAATCAAACGATTGTTTGTTAAAATCAAACGATCGTTTGATTTTGTTTCCTGCTGCCTTTATCTTTGTGACAGCGTAAGCGAAAAACCTTGTTTAAAGCAGCTTGCGGCGCAATATGGATAACAACCCGAAAAAAAGTCAGATCCTGGAAGTAGCCGAAAAACTCTTCGCCGAGAGGGGTTTTGCAGGTACTTCGGTAAGGGATATCGCACACGAGGCAGATGTGAATGTGTCGATGATCTCTTATTATTTCGGATCAAAGGAAAAGCTGATCGATGCGCTTTTTGAAAGCCGGACCGACGAATCCCGATCGCAGCTGGAAAGTCTCGTGATGAATGAGGAGCTGGCACCATTGCAGAAGATCAATATCATGATAGATGCCGTGGTGGAGCGGTTGGTTGAAAAGGAATGCTTTCACAAGATAATGATGCGGGTACAGCTTACTTCGGAGCGCTCGGAGGTCATATCGGAGAAAGTAATGGGCTTTAAGCTCCGGAATATGGAACTGATGAAAAAGCTGGTGGAAGAGGGGCAGCATGCAGGTGTGTTCCGCAGCGGCCTTGACCTGAGCCTGATGATGACCACCTTATATGGTACTGTCAACCAGGCGATCGCTACGCAGGATTTTTACAGAATCATACACAACCTTGAACATATGGACCATCTGGAATTCAGGGCACACCTGAAACGCAAGTTGAGCCAGCACCTTAAAAATCTATTCAAATCGACAGTAACTAATGAACACCACGTTGAAAATTAGGTTTCGTACCCTTGTCGCCGCGGGCCTGCTCGTTGCGCTGGGACAAGCCTCCCATGCACAGGAAAACCGGACATTATCGCTTGAAGAGGCGGTCAGTCTGAGCCTCAGCAACAGCAAACAACTTAAAATCAGCCAGAGCAACATTGACCTGGCAGGCCAGAATATCCGTGAGATCCGGGAAAATCAGCTGCCCAGCCTGAGCGTATCGGGTTCGTACCTGCGGCTGAACACACCCAATATCAGTCTGAAAATGCCGCAAAGCGGTAATGACAGCTCGGGTACGAGCGCCACCGACCTGAAAGTACACCAGGCCATGTACGGCATGGCGAGTGCATCACTTCCGCTTTTTTCCGGGTTCAGGTTTAAATATGGCCTCGAATCGGCCAAGTACCTGGAACAGGCCGCCAAGCTGGACATTGAAACCGACCGGCAGGCAGTTATTCAGAATACGGTCATGGCATACAGCAACCTGTACAAAGCCAAAACGGCAGTAGACCTGGTTACAGAAAACCTTGCGCGTGAGAAGCAGCGGGTGGAGGATTTTACCAACCGTGAAAAGAATGGTATGCTGGCGCGCAATGACCTGATGAAGGCCAAACTTCAGGAATCCAATGTGGAACTGGCACTGCTCGACGCGGAAAACCAGCTGAAAGTAACCACCATCAACATGAACCTGCTGCTCGGTTTGCCCGAAACCACTGTGTTGCAGGCGGACTCTGCCAGTTTTATGGCGCTTAAAGAAGCAGGCAATGCAAATGAATGGGAGCAAACGGCACTCGCACACCGCCAGGATGTGGCAGCAAATGGTCTGCGCCAGAAAGCTGCCGATGCTAATATACATGTAGCCAAAGCCGACCTTTATCCCAGTTTTGCACTGACGGCCGGCTATGTCGCACTGAATATTCCGGGAGTGGCTGTCATTCCCAATGCAATGAACGCCGGCATTGGACTGCGATACGACATCGGCGCCTTCTGGAAATCGGGAGCAAAGATCGAGCGGGCCAAAACGCAGGCATACCAGCTCAGAACGAACGAACAAATCCTGCTCGACCGGATCCACCTCGAAGTGAACACCGCCTATTACAATTATGTGTTAAGCAAAAGAAAAATAGAGGTGTATGCCAAGGCAGTGGAGCAGGCCAATGAGAATTATCGTATCACCAAGAATAAATATGATAACAGTCTTGTAACCACCACGGACCTGCTCGACGCCGACGTAGCACAGGTACAATCCAGGATCAATTTCGAGGCTGCCCGCGCGGACGCTGTGGTAGCATACAAAAGACTGGAACAAACCGCAGGCATCATCAACCAGTAATTAACCAGCTAAATTATTTCGACTCTTTAAGATATGGAGACCAGACAAGCACCAGCCACCGAGGAGGCAGCACCTAAAAAAACCAACCGCCGTTTTATCATTATCCTCGGACTGCTCATACTCGTAGGCGGAACATGGGGATTTAACAAATACAACCACGGCCAGCACCACGAAGAAACGGACGACGCCCAGGTAGATGCGAACATCAGTCCTGTTATTCCACGTATTTCGGGCTATGTGACCGAAATCAGGGTGAAAGATAACCAGCCCGTGAAGAAAGGCGATACGCTTATTGTACTTGACAATCGCGATCAGCTGATCCGCCTTGAACAAGCCAAAGCAGCACTGGCCGGCTCACAGGGTAGTCTGCAGTTTGCCAATGCGACCACAACAGCATCCCAGGCAAGCGGCATTACCTACGAGGCCAATGTGGCCATCGTGAATGCGCAGATTGAGCAGGCGAAAGTGAATGTGTGGAGGACCAGCCAGGACTTTGCACGGTATGAAAACCTGATCAAGGACCATTCCATCACACAGCAGGAGTTTGAACAGGCTTCGGCCGCCAAGCAGACTGCAGAACGCCAACTGGCTGTACTGCAGGCACAAAAAGATGCTGCCGAGCGTCAGTACAAGGCTGCCGGCAAGCAAACCCGTGCTACTTCGGAGCAGTCGAGTGTGGCCAATGCCAACATCAAAGCACGCCAGGCAGATATCGATAATGCAAAACTGAACCTTTCCTACACCGTAATTACATCACCTGCAAACGGTCATGTTTCCAAAGTGAATGCACAGGTGGGTCAGTACCTGCAGGCCGGCCAGTCGCTGTTCAGCATCATCACCAACGATGCCCCCTGGGTAGTAGCCAACTTCAAGGAGACCCAATTAACAAAAATGAAGCTGGGCCAGGTAGTGAAAGTACATGTGGACGCATTTCCTGACCACGAGTTTGAAGCCAGAGTGGCGTCTTTCTCTCCTGCCACCGGTGCACGGTTTGCCCTGCTGCCTCCTGATAACGCCAGCGGTAACTTTGTGAAGGTGGTACAACGCCTGCCGGTACGCATTGAATTTACGCAGGCAAACGACCAGCGCCTTGCGCAGCTTCGTCCGGGCATGAACGTGTTCGTGGACGTTGAATTAAACTAAGTTTTTAGGATTTCAACCCTATCATAATGGTAGCACAAGAATCACTGGTCGAATACGGTTTCCGGCGGGTCATCATCACGATCACCGCGGTGCTCTGCGCCCTGCTGGAAATTGTCGACACGACGATCGTGAACGTCGCCCTCAACGATATGCGGGGGAACCTGGGGGGCACGCTGTCGGAAGTAAGCTGGGTGATCACGGCCTATGCCATTGGAAATGTGATTATTGTACCAATGACAAGCTGGCTGTCCCAGCAGTTCGGGCGCCGCAACTACTTCGCTGCGTCGATCATCATCTTTACAGTTTCGTCTTTCCTTTGCGGAAATTCAGACAACATCTGGGAACTGGTATTTTTCCGGTTCCTGCAGGGTTGCGGCGGCGGCGCGCTGCTCGTAACCGCACAAACGCTAATTACTGAAAGTTACCCGCCCGAAAAACGCGGGATCGCACAGGCAATTTATGGATTGGGCGTGATTGTAGGTCCTACGCTGGGACCGCCGCTGGGTGGTTACATCGTGGATAATTACAGCTGGCCTTACATTTTTTACATCAACATTCCGCTGGGTATCATTGCAGCCCTGCTGACGATCGAGTTTGTAAGAAGTCCAAAATATGCTGAGAAAAAAGCGGCGAACGAAATTGACTGGTGGGGAATTATTTTCCTGGCGGTTGCTGTAGGATCACTGCAATATGTTTTGGAAAAAGGGCAGGAGGAAGACTGGTTTAATGATGAGATCATCGTGATCTGCTCGGTCCTGACCGTACTCGGCTTCTTTTTCTTCATCTGGCGCGAGCTTACCTACAAAAGCCCGATTGTAAACCTGCGGGTACTTTCCAACGGGAACTTGCGAGTGGGAACCATTTTATCCTTCATTCTGGGATTCGGGCTGTATGGATCTACGTTTATCATCCCGCTGTACACCCAGGCCACGCTTGGCTGGACAGCCACCCAGTCGGGTATGCTGATGGTACCTGCCGCAATTGTAACCGCCATGATGATGCCGATTGTGGGTCAGCTTCTGCAGCGCGGTGTTAAGCAGCAGTACCTCGTATCCATTGGGATGGTACTCTTCTTCGTGTATAGTTATTGGGGTTACCTTATTCTTACGCCGGATACTGGCAAGGATGCATTTTTTAACATGCTGATTGTGCGCGGGATTGGCCTTGGTTTGTTGTTTGTGCCGATTACCACGCTTGCCCTGTCTACTCTGAAAGGGCGGGAAATTGGCGAAGGTGCTGCATTTACAGGGATGATGCGGCAGCTGGGCGGATCGTTTGGCGTGGCGGTGATCACCACCTTCATTGCCCGGCGCAACATGCTGCACCGCAACGACCTTGTCAGCAGTCTGGATGTAAACAATCCGATTGTTCAGCAGCGTGTGGAAGGGTTGCAGCGCACATTTATGTCAAAAGGAATGTCGCCGGATGTGGCATTGCAAAGCGGCTACAAAATGCTCGATTTTTCAGTTTCGAAGCAGGCGCTGGTCATGTCTTATATGGATGTGTTTCTGTACCTGGGTGTCATGTTCCTGATCTGTGTACCTTTTGTACTCTGGACCCGGAGCGGAAAAGGAAAAGTGGACACATCGGCAGCGCATTAAGATTTCAAGTGTAGTAGTATTACTGAAGAAGCTTTCCTGTGGTCGGGAAAGCTTCTCTTTTTTTCAAGCTATTCTCTCTACTTTTGACCAAATTACCCAGGAAATCCAGTGCATCAGAATTATCATTTTTTAAAGCAGCTTGCTCCTCGCATGCATGAAATGCTGGCCGGGAAGGTGCTGGAAGAAGCATTTAGTCAGGAGAAGGATGAGATTGTACTTGTTTTTCAAAGTTTGGAAGACGGCAGCCAATCCCTGATCAAGGCGGTACTGCATGCCGACTTTTCGTGCCTCAGTTTTCCTGAAAAATTCGAGCGTGCCCGGAAGAACAGCGTCAATCTGTTCAATGAATTTCAAGGTAAAGCTGTTACCAATATCAATATTTTTGAAAATGAGCGTGCCATCCATGTAGATTTTGAGGATCATACTGCATTGGTCTTTAAGCTTTTTGGAAACCGATCCAACCTGCTCGCGCTGGATACGGAAGGAAAAGTAACACAGCTTTTCAGCAACCGTCTCGCGCTCGACTGGGAGCTCAGTGCCACCAGTCTCAACCGGAAAATCGACCAGTCTGAGGAAGCATTTGAAAGTGCCGGCTATGATTACCGGAAGTTGTATCCCACGCTGGGCAAGCTGGCCAATGCACACCTGGATGCATTACTGGCAACATCAGGCCCTCATATGCGCTGGCAGGTCGTGCAAAGATTTATCAGCGAAATCGAAAATCCTCCCTATTATGTAACCAGGGTAGCAGGGTTGCCAGCACTGACCTTGTTTGAAACCGGTGAGGTGATCTCCGTTTTTGAGGATCCGGTGGCAGCACTCAATGCTTTTTACCTGGCCCACATCAGGCTGACCGGCATTGAAAAAGAAAAAGCCGAAATCGTCCGGTTGTTGAAAAAGCGCATTCAGCAGACTGCCAACTATCTTGAAAATACATTTGAGAAGCTCGTAAGTCTGGAATCTGCAGTGAAGAACGATGAGATCGGCAACCTGATCATGGCGCATATGCATGCGATTCCGGCCCGGGTAACGGAGGTGGAGGTCTTCGATTTCTACCGCGATCAGCCCATCAGGATCAAGCTCAAAAAAGACCTTTCGCCCCAAAAGAACGCGGAAGCATACTACCGCAAAGCCAAGAACGAAAAAATCGAAATTAGCAGACTGAACGATAGCCTGTCTGCGCGGGAATTGGAAAAAGCGGCACTCGAAGATCATTTGGCACATATTGAGACTATTGTTTCGCTGCGTGAGCTTCGTACCTATATCAAAACCAACCAGCTCAACCAGGCCAAAGTGCCCGAAACGACCCAGGAGCTGTTTAAAAAGGTGGACTTCATGGGCTACACGATCCTGATCGGGCGGAATGCGAAAAACAATGACCTGCTCACACGCCAGTATGCCCACAAAGACGATCTCTGGCTCCATGCAAAGGATGTTACCGGCTCTCATGTGGTGGTTAAAAATCAGCCAGGAAAGAACATGCCTGCCCTGGTAATCGAGCGCGCTGCCGAGCTCGCAGCCTGGTATTCCAAGAGGCGGAACGATACCCTTTGCCCGGTCATTTACACGCCCCGCAAGTTTGTCAGGAAGCCAAAAGGCCTGCCCGAAGGTGCTGTGATCATTGAAAAGGAAAACGTGATCCTTGTACCTGCCAAAGGCGAATAAAGGGCTTTGATAAGTCTTTGGAACTGGCGAACTTCGTAGGATATTTGGAAAACAGAATCTGTTAGTGCAGAATGCTTGAGAATCGTCGCTTTGTGATTATAGGCTTTTTCGCCATTGTTGGAATTATTTACTTGCTGCGACTTTTCTACCTTCAGGTGCTCGATGAGAGCTACTCCATCGTTTCTTCCAGCAATTCCATCAAGCGTGTTATTGAAATACCTTTCCGCGGTCAGATCTACGATCGGAAAGGAAAGCTCATCGTATATAATACTCCGGTGTATGACCTCCTGGTGACGCCCTACAAGGCCCGGGTGGACGATACGCTTCGTTTTTGCAGGGTACTCGGGATCGAGCGGCGGGATTTTGACAGCCTCATGGCCGTAGCGAGTGCATACAGCCGGGCCAAACCTTCCATTTTCCTGAGGCAGCTTTCAAAGGAAGACTTCGCATCCATTCAGGATATTATGGTCGATTATTCGGGTTTCGAATTTGCAAAAAGCTCCCTGCGCACCTACACGGCACCTACGCTCGCCAATACGCTGGGCTATGTGAGTGAGATTACTAAGACCCAGCTCGAAAAGCAGGAGGAACCTTACTACCGGCAGAGCGACTACATCGGGCAGAGTGGTATTGAAAAGATTTACGAGCAGGAGCTCAGGGGCAAGCGCGGGACGAAGTTTGTCATGCAGAATGTAAATGGTGTGTACAAAGGTCCCTGGAAAGGCGGAGAGCTGGATACCATGGCCGTCGCCGGAGAAAACCTGTATTCGGGCATTGACCTGGACGTGCAGCAGTATGCCGATAGTTTGATGGTCAACAAGGTAGGGAGCGTGGTAGCCATTGACCCGAAAGACGGGCAGATCATTGCAATGGTATCCGCCCCGACCTACGATCCCAAAATCCTGGCAAGCCGTTATTTTTCGAAAAACTATGCGGCACTCGCACGAAATCCGTACAAACCCTTGATCAACAGGCCTATTATGGCAAGTTACCGGCCGGGTTCTACCTTCAAGCTGATACAGGCACTGATCGGGCTGGACGAAGGGGTCATTACGCCCAATACCGGATTTTCGCATGCGGGCGCTCCGGTGGGGTGCCACAATCACCCGGGTACCGGCACCGTGGCATTGGGTGTTATGCACTCCTGTAACCCGTATTTTTACAATGTGTTCCGCAGGATGATTTACAACAATGATATCAAAAACACATTCAAGGCATCCGCGGCCGGCCTCGACGAGTGGCATGACCGCGTCAGCAAGTTCGGGATAGGACAGCGGCTGGGCATTGACCTGCCCAGTGAGTACCGCGGGAATTTGCCTGATAAAAAATACTATGACCGCTTCTATGGAGAGTACCGCTGGAAGTTTTCAAACATTTACTCCCTCAGCATTGGCGAAGGCGAGCTGCTGATCACGCCGCTGAAAATGGCAAATGTAGCGGCAATTATTGCAAACAAAGGTTACTACTACACGCCTCACATCATCCACAGCATTGGCGATAAGCACCGGACCAATCCGGAGTACCTTGTACGGCACGAAACGGATGTAAGGCCCGAACATTTCGGACCTGTGATTGAGGGAATGATCGGTGCCGTGGAGGGTGGTACTGCCCGCCGCTCACGGGTGGAAGGCATCAATATCGCTGGTAAAACGGGTACCTCGCAGAATAAAAAAGGCGACGATTCTTCTATTTTCATTGCATTTGCCCCGGTGGAAGATCCCAAGATCGCGATTGCTGTTTTTGTGGAAAATGCAGGAGCGGGTGGCTCAGCCGCTGCGCCCATCGCCACCCTGGTGATAGAAAAGTACCTGACGGGCAAAATCACCAACAAAGGGCTGGAAGAAAGCATGCTGAAAGCCAACCTCATGAACAAGGTAGTCCTGACGGGCCAGCAAAAGGCGGCGCTCAAAGACACTGCCACCGTGAAGTCATCCGACGTGATCAAAAAACCACTGCTGCCTAAAAAGCAATAATCCAATCAAATCATGGCCGAAAACAAGCCGATTACCAAGAACGTTGACTGGGTAGTACTGCTCATCTATATCTGCTGTCTGCTGATCGGGTGGATCAACATCTACGCGGCTGTTTACAATCCCGAGACGCACACCAGCATGTTTGACCTGGGGAACAACGCCGGCAAGCAGCTGATGTGGATCGGTACGGCTGCGCTGCTGATTATTTGCATTTTGGTGATCGACTACAAGTTTTACGAAACTTTTTCCTTCATTATTTACGCGATTGTCATATTCCTGCTCGTGGTTGTGCTATTTGCAGGATCCAACATCAATGGATCGCGTTCCTGGATCAAGATAGGAACATTTTCACTCCAACCTGCGGAGTTTTCCAAGCTGGCAATCAGTCTGGCGATATCCAAATACCTCAGCGACCCGGCCATCAGCCTGACCCGAAAGCTCAAAGATTACTATCCCATCATCGGGATCATTGCCCTACCTGCTGTCCTCATTTTGCTGTCCAATGAAACCGGTTCCATGCTGGTATTCGCCTCCTTCGCGATTGTGCTGTACCGGGAAGGTATGCCGGGTTTCATTCCGGCCATCGGCATGGTTATGGCGGCATTGCTCATCATTACGCTGCTTTTTGTCAAATGGTACATCGTGGGTGCGATCCTGGTGATTGCGGGGCTCGTGATCTGGCTAATGCCTGTAATGACGCGCAGGCGGGGCGGCTTGTGGGCTACCATTGCCGGGGCAGTGATGATGATCGGGATTGTGTTCGGGGTTGATTTCTTCATGAATAATGTGTTGCAGAAACACCAGCGTGGCCGCATTATGGTACTCCTGGATCCCGACTCGGACCCGCGTGGGAACGGGTGGAATGTGATCCAGTCCAAAATTGCGATCGGGTCGGGAGGATTTACAGGGAAAGGGTTCCTGCAGGGTACGCAAACGAAATTCGACTTTGTGCCTGAGCAAAGTACGGACTTCATTTTCTGCACAGTGGGAGAGGAGCACGGCTTTTTGGGTACTACCGTCGTGGTTGTGCTATTTATCACACTGATTGCCAGGCTGGTGATCCTGGCTGAGCGACAGCGGAGCCGCTTCGCGCGGGTATATGGCTACTGTGTGGCCGGAATTATTTTCTTTCACTTCATGGTCAATGTGGGCATGACCATCGGGCTGATGCCCGTAATCGGTATCCCGCTGCCATTCTTCAGTTACGGAGGATCATCGCTCTGGTCATTCTCCATCCTCCTCTTCATTTTCCTGAAAATCGACGCGCAAAGGCCCTTTACGCTTTCGCGGGGATAGGGGTGGAGTTTTGAATGATTGAATGATTGAATGACTGAGTTTGGAGTTAGTGAGTTAGTGAGTGGGTCTAGTTTTGAATGACTGAATGATTGAATGAATTAGTTTTGAGTTAGTGAGGGAGTGAGGGAGTGAGTGAGTGTGTAATTTTGAATGATTGAATGACTGAATGACTGAATGACTGAATGACTGAATGACTTGGTTTTAAGTAAATGAATGACTGAGTAGGTAATTCAATCTGGATGGTTCGATGGAATCTTCTTTATGTATTTACAAATTTGCTCATTGAACTTTTGAGAAATCATAAAAAGAGGTATTATTCAATCGTTCAAGACTTAAAAGTTCAGGATTCAAACATTCAAAGCACATTCATTCAGAACACGCTCATTTAGAAATCAAACATTCGAAAGACTGTCATCTAAACGTAGTCATTCACTTATTCAAAATTTACGCAATTAGTCATTCAAAATCAAAAACCACTCACTCACTCGCTCATTCACTAACTCAAAACTGAATCATTCAATCATTCAATCATTCAAAATTAAAAATCCACTCACTCCCTCACTCATTCACTAACTCAAAACTGAATCATTCAGTCATTCAGTCATTCAATCATTCAAAACTAAACCCCTCTCCCCGCCGCCAGAATCAGCAACACCCAGCCAGCAATCAGTGCCAGGCCGCCAATCGGCGCGGTGGCGCCGAATTTGGTGATGCCTGTGAAGCAGATGGCATATAGTGAGCCTGAAAATATGATGACGCCGACAGCAAATGCATTGCCCGACCAGCCCAGCAGACGGATCGCATCATCGCCCGCACGCTGCATCAGCAATCCCACCAGTACCATCGCCAGCGCGTGGTAAAACTGGTATTTGACGGCAGTTTCAAAAGTATCCGTGCGACCTGAGACTTCAAGCATACCTTTCAATGCGTGTGCCCCGAAAGCCCCGAGTGCTACGGCCAGGGCACCTAAAATTCCGCCCGCCTGAATCATAAATTTCATACAACATCTGTTAAATGGAAGAGGGTAAAGTTAGTGCCGGCCCGTGGCGCAACCAACATCATGATTCAAATTTGTTAACTTGCGGGCGACCGGCACAACGTATAAAATGCTCAGGTTGCACGCAAAAGACGATTTTACAATGACGCCGACCCGCTTCGTTCAGCTTTGGACGCATCGCTACCACAAATACACGCACATTCTCAAGGCACATGGACTTGGCTACATGGCCTGGCTGCACTTCCAGCTTGTCAAGTGGAGGACAGGTGGCAAAAAGAAGCTTGTGGCAGTAATCCGTACGGAACACTTTGGCGATATTGTTACTGCTGAACCCATTTCCCGCTACCTACGCACCTTGTACCCCGACAGCTATATTGTATGGTTTGTTAAACCGGCTTTCAGGGAGCTGGTCAGCGCCAACCCGTCGATTGATGAGGTATTTGCAGAGTTTTGTGTGACGCAGCGGCAGACCCTTCTGAAAACAGGCATCTTTGACCAGGTGCACGAATTACAGTTTAGCAATAACAATCATTGTCCGGTATGTCAGGTTTTTGTTGATAATCCCGTGGCTGTGGGGCGCCATATTAACATACATAATTACTTTAACTATGGCAACCTGCTCGAAGTGTTCGCGCAGACGGGCGACCTGATCCCTGAAAGAAGTACCTTTCCCGCGGATGATCAACCGCGTTTATACCTGCTGGACAAGCACCGGTCACGGGTAAATGCGCTTGGATTGCCCGAAAGGTTTATCGTGGTGCATTGCCGGTCGAACTATGCGCCGAAAGACTGGCCGCATGAGCGCTGGGAGCAGCTGATAGACTGGCTGCTGCTCCACTATGAGTGCAGCGTCGTTGAAGTAGGCCTGAGCAGCAATCTCGAAATTACAGCTCCCGGGTACATCAACCTGTGCGGAAAACTCTCAATACCCGAAACAGCCGAAGTGATCCGCCGTGCCGAATTGTTTGCAGGACTGGACAGCGGTCCATCCCACCTGGCGAATGCATCGGGGGTTTTCGGGATTATATTAATGGGATCGCTGAACGAATTTCCGACTTACAATCCTTATTGCGGAAGTTACGGCCGTCAGGAGAATGCCGTCTTTGTGCGCCAACCCGGCGTGCCGTGTGCAGCGCTTCCATTTGAATTTGTAAAGGAAAAAATAGCCGCTGTACTCGACAATCGCCTGGTGAATAATACGTCACGCAGCTGATTGTACACTATCGCGACCCGAAAATGGCACTGCCCACCCGTACGAGCGTGCTGCCTTCTTCCATGGCAATCTGAAAGTCGCCGCTCATCCCCATGGAAAGCTCACGCATTTGTACCTGATCATTTTCGTACTGCCTGAAGGCTTCAAATAGTTGTTTAAGCCCGCGGAACTCCTGCCTGATCTGATCCTCCTGGTCCGTGTTGGAAGCCATGCCCATCAGTCCGGCAATGCGAACATGCGGGAGCTGCGCGAGATCGGCGGATGTGAGTATTTCCTGCGCCTCGTCCGCGGAAAGTCCGAATTTGGTTTCCTCGGATGCAATAAATATCTGCAATAGGCAGTCGATTACCCGGTTGTTTTTCAGGCCTTCCTTGTGAATTTCTTTGAGCAGCTTCAGACTGTCCACGGAGTGCACCAGGGATACAAAGGGCGCCATGTATTTAACCTTGTTGGTTTGCAGGTGACCAATCATGTGCCACTCGATGTCTTTGGGCAGGACCTCCTGCTTCGCGGCCATTTCCTGGACCTTGTTTTCACCAAAGATGGTGCTGCCAGCCTGATAGGCTTCCAAAAGCATCTCGACTGGTTTGGTCTTGGTAACCGCGACGAGGCGGGTCCCGTTTTTCAGTTGCGATTGTATTTTCTCAATGTTGTCGGCAATCGAAGGCATGGGGGATTGTAAAGCGTTTAGTCTTAAAAAACATCAAAATAAAAATACCAGGCCTGCTTCTGCTAAATAGGAAGGGACATGTTTCAAAATTGAAAAAAACATACTTCTTTTACCAACTAAATTCAACTTAAACCTTGTTTATGGACTACAACCAGGAACAAAAGCAGGACAGGAAGACACTCTTATGGGCCGCGCTGGCTGTGTTGGTCCTGCTTAATTTGGTGCTTGTTTATTTTATATACCACGAGAAACAGGAGAACCGGGCGAAGGACGAAATCATTACTGCCAAAACGGAAGAAGTACTCTCCATTAAAACCAAGCTGGACTCTATTTCCGTCGAGCTGGATGCTAAAATTGCAGAGATACAGAAGCTGGGCGGAGATGTGGATTCGCTTGTTGCATTGAAAGCACAACTGGAAAAAGACAAGAAAGATCTTCAAAATGCGAGTGCAGCCACAGCGGCGGCCTACAACCGGAAAATCCGCAACTACGAGACTGTACTGGCTGAAAAAGATGGTGAAATCAACCAACTCAGGCAGCAGCTTGGTCTGGCTACGTCACGCAATGAAGCATTGAGCCAGCAGGTAACAGGCCTGGAAAGCGAGCGCAACCAGCTGAATGATTCTATCACCAACTATTCCGTACTGAATAAAGAGCTTACCGACAAGGTCAACATTGCATCCGCGTTGCGTGCCGAGAGCCTGACGGTGAATGCCATATCCTCCAAAGGCAAGGAGCGGGAGGGCGGCAAGTACCGGGCCAAGCGCATTGACAGGCTTAGGGTAAACTTCAAGCTCGGCGAGAATGCAGTTGCCAAGCAGGACGAGAAGGAAATGTACCTCCGGATCCTGGATCCTGACGGCGCGGTACTGTCGGATATGGCAACGGGCTCAGGTTCGTTTGTTTTTGAAGGACAGGAGCTGATTTACAGTTCCAAGCAGACTGTGCTCTTCAACAACAGCGGACAATCCGTCGATATTTTTTACGGGCGGGGCGGTATTCCGCTGAAAGACGGCAAATATTCCATTGAGGTTTACAGCGAAGGCTTCAAGATCGGGCAGGGCGAGTTTACGGTTAAGTAAACGCAATGTTCAGGTAAAGCCGCCGGAGCTTGGAAAATCAAATGGTAAAGCTTATTTTTGCACCCTCATTTTGGTATAACAGCCAAGTGAGGGTTTTTTATTATACAAAACAATTTTAATCAATTACCGTATGTCTAAGCAATATGAAACGGTGTTCATTCTAACTCCCATTTTGTCTGAGGCCCAGGCAAAGGACGCCGTTGAAAAATTCACGACAATCATCACTGCCAATGGCGGGTCGATTGTACATGAAGAAAGCTGGGGATTGCGTAAGCTGGCCTACCCCATTCAAAAGAAAAACTCCGGTTTCTACCATGTGGTTGAGTACACCGCAGCCGAAGGAAACGTAGTGGACGTTCTGGAAACTGAATTCCGCCGTGACGAGCGCATTCTGCGCTTTATGACCATTGCCCTTGACAAGCACGCGCTGGCTTACAACGAGAAGAAACGCAAAGGACTTGTTGGCAGGAAGAAAGAAGATACAGCTGAATCAAAAACCGAAAACGCATAAACTATGTCACTCGTAAACGAGCCGGTTGAAAAGAACATTAACCGCAAAAAATATTGCCGTTTTAAGAAAGCAGGCATCAAATATATTGATTACAAAAATCCGGACTTCCTTCTTAAACTTATCAACGAGCAAGGAAAAATCCTTCCCCGCCGCCTTACAGGTACCAGCCTGAAATATCAGCGCAAAGTATCCCAGGCCGTTAAAAGAGCACGTCACTTGGCGCTTCTGCCATTTGTTGCCGATCAATTGAAATAATAAAGAAAGAGCTACAAACAATGGAAATCATACTTTTAACAGACATAGCGGGCGTAGGTTACAAAAATGATATTGTGACTGTGAAGGCCGGTTATGGTCGTAATTATCTGATCCCTCAGGGATTTGCATTGCTGGCCAATCCTACGAACCGTAAAATTGTTGCGGAAAACGTACGCCAGGCATCGCACAAAGCTGAAAAGCTGAAAAAAGATGCAGAAGATACTGCCGCAGCCATCGGCGACCTGACCATCGATATCAAAACTGTAGTAGGGGAAAGCGGACGTATTTTCGGCCGTGTTACGAATACGCAGGTAGCAGATATTCTGAAAGCGAAAGGTTTTGACATTGACCGTAAGAAAATTACTGTTGATGATGTGAAGTCTATAGGTACTTATTCAGCTACCATCGACCTGCACAAAGAGGTGAAGCACAAAATTTCCCTCAATGTAATTGCAGCAGAAGACTAAGCATTCTCAAGAATGAAAAAAGGCAGCCCGAAAGGCTGCCTTTTTTGCTTCAGGCAGTTGCCTGCTGCAAAATTATACAAGTTACTGTGCCGGAATTCGGAGTACCTGGCCGGGATATATTTTATCCGGATCGCTCAGCATCGGTTTATTTGCTTCAAAAATCACAGGATATTTCATCATATCGCCATAAACTGTCTGGGCAATCTTGGACAATGTATCGCCTTTTTCAACAGTATGGTAGGTTGCGGCGGGAGCTGGTGTGGCTACTTTGAGCTGGTTATCTACGGATGAAACACCTTCAACATTCCCTACTACCAGTGCGATCTTCTCGGCATCTTCCTGTTTGGCTACCTCGCCAACCAGCGTGACCTTGTCACCGGAGGTCTTCACCGTGAGGTTGTTATAAGGCAGCCCGATGGCTTTAACGTGTGCCAGGAGTGCGCTGGCGCGCAGTGGTTCTGTTTCCGGAGTAGGTGCGGCTTCTTCTTTCTTGAAAACCTTTTCACCCGACCCTCTTAAAAATGATAATAAGCCCATAGTTGTTATGTTGGTTGATATTCATGCGGACAAGGATGATCCTGACCTTAGACTCTATGTTCAACAATTTCTGTACCACAGAAACATGCCTTTACAAACCGTTTTAGATATCATCTTTGTACTTTTGCTCAGGTAAGTGAAGTTACTGACCGATTTCCTGAGCTAATGAACCGCACCACGTCTGTTGAAAGATTAAAAACTGAAGAGTTTGATATATGCATTATCGGGGCGGGAGCAAGTGGGGCAGGATGCGCGCTGGATGCCGCCCTCCGTGGCTATAAGGTTGCGCTGATCGACCGGCAGGACTTTGCTTCCGAGACTTCTTCCAAATCCACCAAGCTTATTCACGGCGGGGTTCGCTACCTTGAACAAGCTTTCAAAAAGTTTGATTTTGCACAGTTGCGGCAAGTACGTCACGGACTGGAAGAGCGCCATACCGTACTCAGGAATGCGCCTCACCTTGCAAGACCATTGCCGCTGGTCACACCAGTAAGCTCCTGGTTTGAAGGACTTTACTTTTCAATCGGACTACGTATTTACGACCGGTTTGCCGTAGACGATACCCTGCCCAAGAGTCAGTGGCTCACCAAGGAGCAGGTACTCGCCCGCATTCCCACCCTGAACCGGAAGAAGCTGCATAGCGGCGTACTGTACTATGATGGTCAGCTGGACGATGCGCGGTACTGTCTGGCACTGGTACAATCGGCTGCCGAAGCCGGCACAGCAGTGGCCAACTATATGGAAGTAAGAGGGTTCGGTTTTGACCAAACAGGCAGGATAAACAGCGTGCGCATGGTGGACCTGCTAACGGCCGCCAGCCTGGAAGTTCGGGCAAAACTGGTGATCAACTGTACTGGCCCGTTCTCAGACATGGTCAGGCTGATGGCCAATCCTGCACTGCCCGAGCGCATCAGGCCCAGCAAAGGAGTTCATGCGGTACTGCCATGGAAATTACTGCAAAGTGATCATGCCATGCTTATCCCCAAAACAGCTGACGGGCGCGTTGTATTTGCAATCCCATTTGAAGGCGCATTGATGATCGGGACAACGGATACTGAAACCGATGGCAACAGCATGGAGCCATCCCTGAATGTGACCGAAAAAAAGTACCTGTTAGATACCCTCAATCCTTACCTCGAACACAAGATCAGCATCGGGGAAGTGAAATCCGGTTTTGGCGGCTTGCGTCCGCTGCTGGCAGCTGATCCATCCAAATCAACCAAAACCCTGCTACGGGATCACGAAATTGAGGTTGATGAAAAATCAGGATTGCTGAGCCTGCTCGGAGGAAAATGGACTACTTACCGCCTGATGGCCAAGGATACCATTGATGAGGCTGAGGTAAATTTTTCCAAAAAGAATGCATGCACAACCGACAAGCACATCCTGGCAGGGGCCGAAAATTTTGATGCAGATACCTGGAAGCAAATACGCGATACGCATAACCTGGAAGAAGACATTGCCCGGCATCTGGCTCAGAAATATGGCAGCCGTGCGCAGGACGTGGCAGCGCTGATCAAGCAGGATCCGAACCTGAAAAGCAGAGTATCAGCCTTATATCCCTTTATCCTGGCCGAAGCAGCCTATTGTGCCCGGCACGAAATGGCAGTTACCCTGCGTGACTTCCTGGCCCGCCGTATCCGTCTTGAGATCGTGGATTGGGAAGAAACATTGCTAAGCCTGCCGAAGGTAGCCGCAGTGATGGGCGCTGAGCTCGGGTGGGATGAAGCTGAAATGAAGCGGCAAACAGAAGTATATAGCGCGGTACTCCGGAAGTTCATGTCGGATGCTGACGGGGACACGCTCTGAATTTTATTAAATCCAACATGTACATTATTGACCTCGCCTGCATATCTCCCCAGCGAACTTTTGATAACGGAATCTTTGAAGGAGATATCAAAATCTATGCAGGTGACCGCTATGAGGCTATCGAGCCAGGCTATGGTCCGCTGATACCGGCCGGCTTGCTCCGGCGGATGGGCAAAGCAGTAAGAATGGGCGTAGGGACCGGGCTGCCGCTGGTACAAAAGTGGGATCCCGACGGTATCATCCTTGCTACTGCCAACGGAGGGCTCGAAGACTGCCTCAAATTCCTGAATCAGATTGTCGATTATGATGAAGGTACGCTTACTCCCACCAACTTTGTGCAAAGTACCCCCAATGCAATCGCAGGGAACCTTGCCATGATGGGGAAAAAGACGGGCTACAATGCAACCCACGTGCACAAAGGACTTGCATTTGAGGCGGCTTTGGTGGACGCGCTGATGTTATTTGAAGAAGACAAAAACGTCCGCCACCTGCTGGTTGGAAGCGTGGAGGAAATCTCGGATTACAATCACAACATTGATTTTCTGGCCGGAACTTTTAAAAAAGGTCAATATAATTCCGAAACGCTGCTGGCGACCGGCACGCCCGGATCTGTGAATGGTGAAGGTGCCACCATGTTTATTTTGCGCAGTGAGGCTGGTACTGCGTCTTTGGGGAGGATCAGGGATGTTTACCAAACGAGTTATCTGCCAGGCAATGATATCGCCCCTATGCTCACCGAAATGTTAGAAAGAAATGCCCTGAAAGTGAGCGACATTGATACCGTTCTTTTAGGGCTGAGCGGCGATGTGCGTACAGACGGACTTTATACAGGACTGAGCGCGCAGTTCTTTGAAAACAGTAAACTTTATACCTACAAAAATCTGGTCGGAGACTATCCTACGTCTTCGGCCTGGGCTACGTGGCTGGCGATACAGCTGTTCAAAGGAAAGCCCGCACCAGCTTCCGCTATACTGGCCACCAGAAATGCGAATGTTCCGCGTAATATTCTGATTTACAACCATTACAAAGGAATACAGCACGGGCTCATCCTGCTGAGTGCATCCTAGCTGCCGCTCTCAGCTGCCAGGGTACGCTGGTTCATGCGGACTACTTTTGCGAGTGTCGGCAGTATGGTGTTATGTTTTTTAACAAATGGGTTTGACTGGTCCCACACATATCCGGCAAGTACCGAGCATATCTGCTTTTTGATATCTTTATTAATATCATCTGCAAAAATAATGGTCTGGAAATCACCACTGTACCAGCCTGTAACATAGCTCCTGAAAACGTCGATTCCACGCTGAATTACCTCTTCATACTCCCTGGTCCAGTCCACCGGCTGACCACTCAGGTGCTTGTGGGTCATTTTGGCAGACAACAGTCCGGAAGCCGTCGCAAATGTTACGCCCGATGAGAAAATGGGATCCAGAAACTCAGTACTGTTGCCGGAGAGCACAAATCCTTCCCCGAACATTTTCGTCACACCAATGGAGTACCCCAGTATATGCCTGGGCTCAAACCTGAACTCTGACTGGCGGAACCGGCCGTGCAGGTCTTCGAAGTTGCGGATAAAGTCCTTGTACCCGGCACCGCCTTCTTCTGCCAGCTCCATGATTTTTTCCTTGTCGCTGACAATGCCCACGGAGGTGGAACCATCTGAAAATGGAATGGCCCAGATCCATGACCGGTTGTTGTCGAAGGAATGCACAAAAATATTGCTGCCCGCTATTTCGGTTCGGTTACTATCTTCCAAATGGGAGAAAATTGCGCCTCTGGGGGAGAATGCGGAAGGTTTGCTCAGATCAAAAAGCCGCGGCAGCACCCGCCCGTACCCGCTTGAATCGATAATAAAGCGCGACGTAATGCTATGCGACTGACCATCCTGATCCACGTACTCAAGGTGCTGCTGATCCGCGCTACATGTTACACGGGTCACTTCACACTCAAAATTTACATCCACGCCTTTTGCCTTTGTTGCTTCTGCAAGGGTGTTGTCAAAATCCGCACGTTTAACCTGCCAGGTCCAGGTCCAGCCCTCGGTAAACTGGTCGGAAAAGAAAAACTCGCAATGCTTGTCGCCCTTCACAAATGCTGCGCCGGTCTTTTTCTGAAAATGACGCTCGCGGACTGCGTCCAGCAATCCTGCTTCGTCCAGATGTTCCATGCAGCACGGTAGCAGGCTTTCCCCGATCTGGAAGCGGGGG